>CAVQEM010000030.1:0-3503 GCA_963711485.1 uncultured Actinomycetes bacterium | reverse complement strand
TCAGCAGCGCCGGGCAGGTGCTGACCGGGGACCACCCCGGATGAGCTGGACCAGGAAGATCCGCGCGCACTGGCAGGCGATGCAGTGATGCCCGGCAACCGGGCCGCGCTGTCCCTGGTCCCCCGATGAAGAGGACCAGGTGCCACGGCTGGCGCGATTCCGTACGACGCATCCGGAGGTGGTCATCTTGCTGCGGGGCGCCCTGCCCAGGGCGTGGGTGGGCAGTCGGAAGATCGAGTGCTCCACACTGCGCGGCCTGCTCGACGAACTGGAGGAGATTTTCACGCCGGACGCGCAGGACCGCCAAGCAGGGTCCCCGCAGTGACCATCGGGTTTGATAGCAGCACGCCGAACATGGCCCGGGTCTACGACCACTGGCTCGGCGCCAAGGAGCACCTCGCCGCCGACCGGGCCGAGGCCGAGCGGCTGCTGGCGATCTACCCGCCGCTGCAGGATCTGGTCCGGGAGAACCGGACGTTCGTGACCCAGGCTGTCACCTGGGCCGCCCAGCAGGGGATCGGCCAGTTCATTGACCTAGGCGCCGGACTGCCCGCCTCCCCCTCGGTCCACCAAGCCGCGCGGGAGGTCCTCCCCACGGCCCGGGTCGCCTACGTCGACATCGACCCCGTCGTGCTGTCTCATGTACCAGGCGCTCCTGGCAACAAGCATCGGGGTGGCCGCCGTCGAGGCGGACCTGCGTGACCCGGCGGCGGTGCTGACGGACCCGCAGCTGCGGGCCGTCATCGATCTCCGCGAGCCGGTGTGCGTCATCCTCGCCGCAGTCCTGCACTTTCTGGACGCCGATGCCGCCCGGCAGGTGACCGCAGGGTACGCGCGCCTCATCGCGCCCGGCAGCTGCATGGCGGTCTCGGTGGCCTGCTATCGACGACCAGGCGCTGGGCAAGCAGCTGTCGACCGAATACACCGCGCCAACTGGCACAACCATTCGCTTACCGACGTCGAGTCGTTCTTCGCCGGGCTGGAGCTGGTGGGGCCGGGCGTCGCTGAGGCGCGGACGTGGCGGGCGTGGATGCCCGAGCCCGTGCTGCGGTGCCGCGAGGGCCACGTGCTGGCGGGCGTGGGACGCGTGATCGCACCCGACGTCCAGCGCCGTCGGCCGGGAGAGCCGGTGACGTAGGGGGCGTGCTGGCTGTTGCGGGCCCGCGGCAAGCACCGGCTGATGGTGCCGGCCCGGCTGTCAGGCCAGGCCGCCCGGACGGGGCGGGTCGTGGGCCGCGGACCTGCCTTGGGAGTGTTCCTGGCTGGCCAGGTGAGCCCGCCCGTCGGCGGTCGGCCGGGCCGGGATCAGTCCATAACGGCCTCACCTTTTGGCCGCGATCCGGGGATTGACAGGGCACCTGCGCCCGCTTCATGCTGAGCCGGTCATCAGGTGGGGGTCGTGCCGGGCCCGGATGCGGGCTGGCCGGGAGCCTGGGCAGGGGACTGCCTCCGGCCGGATGCCGGATCTGGGTCGGCGGGCGATGGGTGGGGACCTGATGGCGCGAGCAGTGGGATGTTCCGGGTTATACCGGGGTGAAGGCGCTGGGCTCGGGCGGGTTCGGCGATGTGGTGCTGGCCCGGCATGATGCCTCCGGCACCCGGGTGGCGATCAAGTACCTGCGCCGTGAGCTGCTGGCGGACCCGGAGTTCGCGGCGATGTTCCGGGCCGAGGCGGCGGTGCTGGCCTCGCTGGACGACCCGAACGTCGTCCGGCTGTATGAGTACGTGGAATCGCCGGCCGGGGCGGCGATCGTGATGGAGCTCATCGACGGGGTCTCGCTGCGGGAGATCCTGGCCCGGCAGGGCCAGACCACGGCGGAGGCGGCGCTGGTGGTGCTGCAGGGCTCGCTGCTGGGGCTGGCGGCGGCGCATGCGCGCGGGGTGGTGCACCGGGATTACAAGCCGGAGAACGTGCTGGTCGACGGGGCCGGGGCGAGCAAGCTGACCGACTTCGGCATCGCCGCGCGGGCCGGGGACCGGGCGATGGCGGCGGGCACGCTGGCGTACGCGCCGCCGGAGCAGTTCGGCGGCGGCCCGGCCACCCCGTCCGGCGATGTGTACGCGGCCACGGCGACGTTTTATGAGTGCCTGACCGGCCGTCCGCCGTTCAGCGGGGATACCGCGGAGAGGCTGATGCACCAGCATCTGGCCGAGCCGGTGCCGCTGGAGCCGGTGCCCGGGCCGCTGCGGCCGCTGATCGCAGCCGGGATGGCCAAGGACCCCGGCCGCCGCCCGGCCGATGCGACCGCGCTGGTCGCCGAGCTGCGGACGGTCGCCGGGCGGCGCCTACGGCCCGGACTGGGAGGACCGCGGCCGGTCCGGCCTGGCCGCGGCGGCGCTGCTGCTGGCCGCGCTGTGGCCGTCGGGCGGGCCGCCCGCCGTGCAGGGCAGCGCCGTGCACCGGATCTGGCTGCGCCGCCGCCTCCGGCACGGGCATGTCAGCGCGGTCAAGGCCGCGGTCGCGGTCGGCGTCGCGGTCGCGGTCGGCGTCGCGGTCGCGGTCGCGGCCCAGACCAGGTCGCACCGCCTGCCGCCTCCTTCACCATCAGCGGCGGCTTCCTCGGCGTGGCCGCCGCATCCGCCGACAGCGCCTGGGCGGTCGGCTGCACGGAGACCGAATGCGCCAAGCCACTGATCGTGCACTGGAACGGCACGACCTGGGCGCAGGTGCCCAGCCCGGGCCTGGGCACGGACTATGCACTCGCAGCGTGGCCGCCGCGTCCGCTGGCAGCGCCTGGGCGGTTGGATAGACCGGCAACGGCACCGACACCAACGCCAGTACGGTGATCCTGCACTGGAACGGCACGCCTGGACCCGGGTGCCCAGCCCGAGCCCCGACGCGACAGCCAGCTCCTCACCGTGTCCGTCACCCAGGGTGATGCCTGGGCGTACGAGCCTAGTAGAACACAGGCCTCCCGACAAACCAGCGATACGGAGCTGATCCTGCACTGGAACGGCACGGCCTGGACGAGAGGTGCCAACCCCTGGCTCTGGCCCGGGGCATAGCTGGAAATTTACAGACGTGGACGAGCCGTCTCGGCCCGACAGCGCCTGGGCGGTCGGCTACACCCGAAGGGAACGCCGACGCACGACATCCTCGAGCACGCTGATCATGCACTGGAACGGAGAGCACCTGGACGCGGGTACCCAGCCCGAGCCCCGGAGAGAGGACTCCCTCCTCACCGGCGTGGCCGCCGCCTCCGCCGACAGCGCCTGGGCGGTGGGCTACATAAGCCGCGACAACACCAAACCCTCCCCCCCGGGCTCGTGCTCATGCACTGGAACGGCAGCGACGTGGACACGGGTGCCCAGCCCCGGCCCCGGACCGGACAGCCAGGTAATCGACGTCGCCGCCCCATCCGCCGATACCCGCCTGGGCCGTCGGCGGCACCGACGGCAAGCCCCTGATCCAAACCTGGAACGGCACGGCCTGGACACGCGTCGCCGGCCCAACGTCGGGCGCTCTGGCTATCTCTTCATGGGGACCGCCCTGTCCGCAAGCG
>CAVQEM010000029.1:0-7638 GCA_963711485.1 uncultured Actinomycetes bacterium | reverse complement strand
ACGCTGTTGGTCAAGAACGGCAAGGCCGTGGCCGAGATCTGCCGCGCGGTGCGCGGCGTGGTGCTGTCCCGGCAGACCGTCCCCATCGGCGAGTGGGCCGCCGCCCTGGCCAGCGCCCTGGTCGGCTACGCCCAGCAGAACGCCCAGGCCGCCCAGGCCCTGCGCAAACTGGTCGCGGGCAGCTGACTTCGGCAGATCCGCAAGACACGCCTTGAACCCGCCGGCGCTGCTTAGTCCGCGTGAAAAAATAACACGCGCACTTGTGTGCCCGGGTTGACCGTGTAGTTCCACTCGCCGTGGAAGTCGTGCCGGTGGAGGGTTGTGCTCTTTTCGAGGTCTTTCATCTCCCGGTCGCTGACCTTGATGCCCTTGGGGTAGTCACCGGTGTCGAGTTCGGCGGTGACGGTCAGGCGGTGCGGGTGCTGACCGCGGCGATCGTGTTCACGATGACTTCGTGGCTGGTGAGGGGACCGCGCCAGGCCAGGGAGATCTGGGAGAACAGCCGGTGCTCGATCCGGTTCCACTTGCTGGTGCCGGGCGGCAGGTGGCACACCGTCACGGTGAGCCCGGTGTCTGCGGCGAAGCGGGCCAGCTCGGTCTTCCACAGCCGGGTCCGCTACCCGTTGGAACCGCCGCCGTCGGCGGTGATCAGCAGCCGCCGCGTCCGGGTAGGCCTTGGCCTGCTCGTCCCACCACGTGCGGATCGTGTGGACGGCGAACTGCGGCGGTGTCGTGGTCGGTGCCGACGGCCACCCAGCCGGAGTTCGCGCCGATGTCGTAGATCCCGTACGGGGTGACCTTGCCCTTGTCTTTGTCCAGGAAGTCGTGCACGTTCGTCTTCTCCGGCTGGCCCTTGGGCCGCCAGGTCCGCCCGGCCTGCTTGAACTGGCCCACCTTCTCCTTCTTCTTCGCATCCACGCTGATCACCGGGTCCCCGGCGGCCAGGAACTCCTCAGCCTGGGTGCTGATGTGCCGGAACTGGGCGTCCCGGTCAGGGTGCTGGGCGCCCTCCAGGGTCTTCACGTTCGATTGCAGGCTGAACCCCTGATCCTTCAGCAGCCGCGCCACCGTCGGCGGCGATACCTTGTGCCCCGCCGTGGCGAGCTCATCTGCGAGGGTGCGCACCGATTTGGTGGTCCACTGCAGCGGGGACTCGGGGTCACCGCGCGCGTCCGGCTCCACCAGTGCCCGCAGCGCCCGCGCGAGGCCGGGGTCGCTGTCATCCGCGCGCTTGCGCCCCGCGCCCGGCCGCCGCGCACGGCCCGCAGGCTCATCGCGGTTCTCCAGCTCAAACACCCCGCGGGTCACCGTCGAGCGGGCCAGCCCGGTGGCGCGGGCGACCAGGCTCACCCCGCCATGGCCGCCCTCCCGCGCCTCGGTGCCCATCCACAGCCGACGCTGCCGCTCATCCAGGAACGGCGACAGCAGCTTCCACTTGCGCGCGATCTCGGCCTCGCGGTCAGCGGCGGTGACCATAGCACAAGCGTAGGCACTCATAACAGAACTGTAGCAGTTAATCTTTAACGCTTACTTAGTCCAGTCCGGGGTATCCACTCCGGTTAACCGCATACCCCGGACCCAGGTTTCAGCACACTGGGAGGTGCTGAAAGCGGGTTTCATTCCGCTCGGGGGGCCGGGGCCCGGGGCGGCCGGGGGGCGCGGGGTTAGCGGCCGGTGAAGGTGGCTTTGCCGGGGCCGTTGTCGATGAAGCTGCGCATGCCGTGGCGCTGGTCTTCGGTGGCGAACAGGGCGGCGAACTGGACCCGCTCGATTTCCAGGCCGGTGGCCAGGTCGACGTCCAGGCCATGGTCGATGGCCTGCTTGGCGGCGGCCAGGGCCAGCGCGGGGCCGTGGGCGTACTGCTTGACCAGGTCCAGGGCCGCGGTGTAGACGGACTCGTCCGGGACCACCTGGTCCACCAGGCCGATGGCCAGCGCCTCGGCGGCCGCCACCATGCGCCCGGAGAACACGAGGTCCTTGGCCTTGGCCGGGCCGATCAGGCGGGGCAGCCGCTGGGTGCCGCCCGCCCCGGGGATGATGCCGAGCTGGATCTCCGGCTGGCCCACCCTGGCCTTCTCCCCCGCGACCCGGAAGTCCGCGGCCAGCGCGAGCTCCAGGCCGCCGCCCAGGGCGTAACCGGTGATGGCGGCCACCACCGGCTTGGGGATGGCGGCCACCAGCGAATGGCCGACTGCAGTACGCCCGGACCGCGCGGCCATCTCGGCGTAGCTCGCCTCGGCCATCTGCTTGATGTCCGCCCCGCCGGCGAAGCACCTTCTCGCCGCCGTAGATGATCACCGCGCGGACCTCGTCCGAGTCCGCGGCCGCACTGGCGGCGGCCGCCAGTTCCCCGGTCAGCTGGTCGTTCAGCGCGTTGACGGGCGGCCGGTCCAGCCGGATCGTGCCGATGCCGTCCGCGACCTCAGCCGGACGAACTCTGCCATAAGCGGCGCTCCTTTCTCGTCTAGCGCAAGTCGCCGTTGACCATCCCGGCCGGCGCCTGCGGGAAGGTGACCAGGCCCATCTCGGCCCGGCTGTCGAGCAGCCGTGCCGCGGCAGCACCCGCACCGTGTAGCCGAACGGCCCGGGCCGGTCGAGCGGGACCTCACCGCTGTACCGCTGCAGGCCGGTGGCCTCGGAGGCGCCCTCGGCCGACAGCGGGGCGTAGGCGGGCGCGGCGATCTCGCCGTCCTCGTCGGGCCGCCCGTACACCACCTCCACCGTGACATCATCCGGGCTCAGCTCGCCCAGCGCCACCGTGACCCGCACGGTCAGCGCCGTGCCGAGCAGCTGCCCGGCCGCCTCGGACTCCACGTGCTCGATCCGGACCGCCGGCCAGGCGGCCACCACGCGCTGCTTCCAGGCGGCCAGCTCGCGCGCGGGCCCGAACCCGTCGTCGTCGGTCAGCTGCGCGGAGGCCCGCGCGGCAGGCGCGTACAGCTCGGTCACGTACTGCCTGACCATCCGCTCGGCCTGCACCTTGGGCCCGAGCGAGCGCAGCGTGTGCCTGATCCGCTCCACCCAGCCCAGCGGGACGCCGTCCGCGTCCTGGTCGTAGAACAGCGGCGCCACCGACTTGCCGAGCAGCTCGTACAGGGCCTGGGCCTCCAGCTCGTCCCGGCGGCTGGTGTCGGCCACGCCGTCGGCCGACGGGATATCCCAGCCGTTGCCGCCGTCGTACCACTCGTCCCACCAGCCGTCCCGGACCGAGAGGTTGAGGCCGCCGTTCAGGGCCGCCTTCATGCCCGAGGTGCCGCAGGCCTCCAGCGGGCGCAGCGGGTTGTTCAGCCACACGTCGCAGCCCTGGACCAGGCTGTCGGCCATGGCCATGTCGTAGCCGGGCAGGAACACGATCCGGCGCCGCACGTCCGGGGTGTCGCTGAACTGGACCATCTGCTGGATCAGCGCCTTGCCGCCGTCGTCGGCCGGGTGCGCCTTGCCCGCCACGATGATCTGCACCGGCCGGGCCGGGTCGTTCAGCAGCCGGGCCAGCTGCTCGGGATCGTTCAGCATCAGCGTGAGCCGCTTGTAGGACGGCACCCGCCGGGCGAACCCGATGGTCAGCACGTTCTCGTCCAGCACGTCGTCGATCCAGGTCAGCTCGGCTTCCGAGGCGCCGCGCTGGCGCCACGAGGTGCGCAGCCGCCGCCGGGTCTCGGCCACCAGCCGGGCCCGCAGCCGGTTCCTGGTGCGCCAGATCGCCTCGGCCGGGGCGGCCGCGGCCCGGTCCCAGTCCCAGCCGCGTCCGCCTCGGCCGCGGTCCCCCGCGGGCGGGGTCTGGGGGTCGTCCCCCGGCCAGCAGAGCCTGCACCTCGGGCGCCACCCAGGTCGGGGTGTGCACGCCGTTGGTGACCGAGCCGATGGGCACCTCGCGGGTGTCGAACCCGGGCCACAGGCCCGCGAACATCTCCCGGCTGACCTGGCCGTGCAGCAGGGACACGCCGTTGACCCGCTGGGCCAGGCGCATGCCCATCACGGCCATGTTGAACACGTCCGGGTCGCCGCCGGGATAGGTCTCCGCGCCGAGCGCGAGCACCTGGTCGATGGGCAGCAGCGGGTCGTCGTCGAAGTGCTGCCGCACCAGGTCCGCGGTCGAACCGGTCGATGCCCGCCGGGACCGGGGTGTGCGTGGTGAACACCGTGCCGGCCCGGCAGACCTCGATGGCCTCGTCGAAGCTCAGCCCCTGCTCGGCGTACTCGCGGATCCGCTCCAGGCCGAGGAACCCGGCGTGGCCCTCGTTGGTGTGGAACACCTCGGGCTCCGGGTGCCCGGTCAGCGCGCAGAACGCGCGGACCGCCCGCATGCCGCCGATGCCGAGCAGCAGTTCCTGGCGCAGCCGGTGCTCGCTGCCGCCGCCGTACAGCCGGTCGGTGACCTCGTGCAGGTCGGCCTCGTTCTCCTCCACGTAGGAGTCGAGCAGCAGCAGCGGGATCCGCCCCACCTGGGCCACCCAGACCTGCGCGGCCAGCTGCCTGCCCGCGGGCAGGCCGACCGACACGTGCACGGCGGCACCGCCGGCGTCGCGCAGCAGCTCGAGCGGCAGCCCGTTCGGGTCGCCCGCCGGGTAGCGCTCGGCCTGCCAGCCGTCGGCGGACAGCGACTGGGTGAAGTACCCGTGCCGGTACAGCAGCCCGACCCCGATCAGCGGCACGCCGAGGTCGCTGGCCGACTTCAGGTGATCGCCGGCCAGGATGCCCAGGCCGCCGGAGTACTGCGGCAGCGCGGCGGTGATGCCGTACTCGGGCGAGAAGTAGGCGACCGCGGCCGGCCCGCACCGGCCCAGGCCCGGCCGTCGGCGTACCAGCGCGGATCGGACATGTACCGCGTCAGGTCCTGCTCGGCCTCGCGCAGCCCGCCGAGGAACTCCGCGTCGGCCGCGAGGGCGGCGATCCGCTCCGGCGGCAGCGCGCTGAGCATCGCGATCGGGTCGCCGCCCGACGCCGCCCAGGCGGCCGGGTCGATCGACGCGAACAGGTCAGCGGTCGGGGCGTGCCAGGACCAGCGTAGGTTCAGCATCAGACCCTGCAGCGGAGCCAGCGGCTCGGGCAGGCTGACGCGGACGGTGAACCGGCGAATCGCTCTCACGGGCAGACCCTAACAGGTCCGCGCCCGCCACGCCGAACCGGCGCCGCACCGATCCCGCCGACCGTCGGCTCGGGCAGGGAAAATGGATTCAAATTATGCCGAACGAACAGTGCGCTGACCGCCCACCCACTTGCGCGGATCCGCCGCCGCGGCACGCGTTGTATACCGCCCCCCGCGCTGGCATGAAGGGCCCTGCGCTCGGTAGCGTAACGGGGGTGATTGGACGAATCCCGATCCTTGATGTCGAGCCCGTGGTCGAGTGCGGGCAGCCGCCCGGCCAAGGCCGTGGCGGGCGAGACATTTCAGGTCAGTGCGACGGTATTCCGCGAGGGGCACGGCCTTATCGGGGTCGGCGCGGTGCTGAGAGACCCGGAGCGCAAGCTGGGCCCGATCACCCCGATGCGCGAGCTGGCCCCGGGCACCGACCGGTACGGCGCGGACGTGACCGTGACCCGCGAGGGACTGTGGCGTTTCCACGTGGAGGCCTGGGGCGACCCGATCGCGAGCTGGCACCACGACGCGGCGATCAAGATCCCGGCCGGCCAGGACGTGGAACTGATGTTCACCGAGGGCGCGCTGCTGTACGGGAAGGCGGCCCGGCGGATCCCGCAGCCGCCCGGCGCGAGCCGCCCGGCCGCCGCCCGCGCCCGGCTGCGCGCGCTGGTGGCCCGGCTGCGTAACCGGGACCTGACGCCATGGGAGCGGTTCGCCGGGACCGAGGATCCGGACATCGCCGCCATCCTGGCCCAGTGGCCGCTGCGCGCGCAGGTGACCCGGTCCCGGGCGCTGACCGTGCAGGTGGACCGGCAGCGGGCGCTGTACGGGTCGTGGTATGAGTTCTTCCCCCGGTCCGAGGGGGCCCAGGTCGACCCCGAAGGATACCGGCCGCCGGTTTCCGGCACGCTGCGCACCGCGGCCAAACGGCTGGACGCGGTGGCGGCCATGGGCTTCGACGTGGTGTACCTGCCGCCGGTGCACCCGATCGGCATCACCTTCCGCAAGGGCCGGAACAACACCATGACCCCGGCCGACGGTGATCCCGGCTCGCCCTGGGCGATCGGCGCCGCCGAGGGCGGTCACGACGCGATCCACCCGGACCTGGGCACGTTCGAGGACTTCGACGCGTTCGTCGGCCGGACCAGGGAGCTGGGCATGGAGGTGGCGCTCGACCTGGCCCTGAACGCCTCGCCGGACCACCCGTGGGTCAAGGAGCACCCGGAGTGGTTCACCACCCGGGCCGACGGCTCCATCGCCTACGCCGAGAACCCGCCCAAGAAGTACCAGGACATCTACCCGATCAACTTCGACAACGACCCCGAGGGCATCTACGCCGAGGTGCTGCGCATCGTCCGGGTGTGGATGGACCACGGGGTCCGGATCTTCCGCGTCGACAACCCGCACACCAAGCCGCTGCGGTTCTGGGAGAGGCTGCTGACCGAGATCCGGGTCAGCGACCCGGACGTGCTGTTCCTGGCCGAGGCGTTCACCCGCCCGGCCATGATGCGGGCCCTGGCCAAGATCGGCTTCCACCAGTCCTATACGTACTTCACCTGGCGCAACGCGGTGTGGGAGCTCACCGAGTACATGCGTGAGCTGTCGGCTGAGACCGCCCCCTACATGCGGCCCAACTTCTTCACCAACACGCCCGACATCCTGCACGCCTACCTGCAGCACGGGGGCCTGCCCGCGTTCAAGATCCGGGCCGTGCTGGCCGCCATGCTGTCGCCGACCTGGGGTATCTACTCGGGGTACGAACTGTGCGAAAACATCCCGGTCCGGCCGGGCAGCGAGGAGTACATGGATTCGGAGAAGTACCAGTACCGGCCGCGCGACTGGGACGGGGCGGCCAGGGCCGGTTTCGGCATCGCCGACTACATCACCGAGCTCAACCGGATCAGGCGGAACCACCCGGCTCTGCACTGGCTCAGAAACCTCCGGTTTCACCCCGTTGACCAGCCGGAACTTATGTGCTTCTCTAAGCGGGCGGGGGACGACATCGTGCTGGTGGTCGTCGACCTGGACCCGTACCAGACCAGGGAGGCGACGGTCTGGCTCGATCTGCCCGCACTTGGCGTGGACGGCGAGTTCACGGTCACAGACGAGCTGACCGGCGAGTCCTTCCGGTGGGGACCCGCCAACTACGTCCGGCTGGACCCGGCTACGCGGCCAGCCCACATCTTTACCGTCACACCCCACCCGTAACAGACCATTGGTGCCACCCAGCACGGAACCGTACAGCCAGGAGATTTCCCAGTGACCGAGCATCACGAGGCGATTGCCGACTCGTTCGCCGCTGACCAGCCGCGCGACCCGGAGTGGTACAAGCGCGCGGTGTTCTACGAGGTGCTGATCCGGGGTTTCCAGGATTCGAGCGGCGACGGGACCGGCGACCTGCGCGGGCTGATCTCCCGGCTGGACTACCTGGAGTGGCTGGGCATCGACTGCATCTGGCTGCTGCCCATCTACGCCTCGCCGCTGCGCGACGGCGGCTATGACATCGCCGACTTCATGGCCGTGCTGCCCGAGTACGGCCACATCGGGGACTTCGTGGC
>CAVQEM010000028.1:0-513474 GCA_963711485.1 uncultured Actinomycetes bacterium | reverse complement strand
TGCGCTGCGCGCGTCTTCCGGACATGGCAACGCCCTGAATTCCTGACCGTGAGGATTGGTGCCACGTTCGCGGTCACTCAGTCGAGATCGAACTCGTTGCCCTCGATGTCCTGCATCACGAGGCACGACTCGTTGTCACCATCGGCAAGCAGTAGCCGCACGCGTACCGCGCCGAGCGCGACCAGTCGTGCGCATTCGGCCTCAAGTGCGGCCAGGCGCTCTTCACCCACGAGCCCGGTGCCGACCCGCACGTCAAGATGCAGCCGGTTCTTGACGACCTTGCCTTCGGGAACGCGCTGGAAGTACAGTCGGGGGCCCACACCTGAGGGATCAACACATGCGAACCATGAACCCTGATCCTCAGGCGGCAGCGTGCGATCGAAATCGTCCCAGGTAGCAAACCCCTCCGGTGGCGGCGGTACGACGTACCCCAGCACCTCGCACCAGAAACAGGCGACGCGCTCAGGCTCTGCGCAGTCGAAGGTGACCTGGACCTGCTTGACCGACGCCATCGGTCCACCATAGAGGTGAGGTCTTTCGTGGTCTCCACGGGCCCGCCCCTGACGGCCGCTCATCGGGCGGAACCGGATGGCTGGGCATAGCCGGGGCGCGAGCCGGCAGGCTGGCCCGGATGGATGGGTCAGAGGTCGATGATCATGCCGTCGTAGGCCGCGGGCAGTTCGGCGTCGGCGAGCCTGCTGAGCATCGCTGCGGACATGTGGGTCAGCACGACCCGGTGGGCGCGGATCTCCTCACGGTGCGCACGCAGTGTCTGGTAGTCGAGGTGATAGCGGACAGGCCGGTCGAATGTATAGGCCTCCACGGCGAAAAGGTCCACTCCGCGCGCTGGTGTGGCCAGCACGGGCGTCCACTGAGTGTCCCCGGAGTAGGCGAAGCTTGCGCCGCCGAGTTCCACGCGCAGGGCCAGGGGCGGGGCGCCGCAGGCGTGCTCGACCTCCCACCCGCGCACGGTCGCTGGACCCAATCGGGCGGGTGTCCCATCGGTCTCCAGTTCGGTCACCTCCACTGGGAAACGCCGGCCCGCCCGGCTGGATCCCGGGAACAACGTCTCCATCGCCTCGGCCAGCCGCGCCCGGATTCCGGGCGGCCCGGCCACCAGCAACGGCGAAGTCCGGCGGGAGAACTGGCCATCCAGGATCAGGAACGGCAGCCCAGCGAAATGGTCACCATGCAGGTGAGTCACCGCAACCGCACCGACGTGGCCCGGGTCCAGGCCTTGTGCCTTGAGCGCGGTCAGGCTGGTGGCGCCGCAGTTGACCAGCACTACCTGCCCTTCGGCGGCCAGGTGAATGCACGTCTGCCAGCGCCCGCCGCTTCCGAACGCGTCACCGCTGCCCACAAACCGCACCCTCATGACAGCATCCTGGCCCATCCGCTGCCTGGCCGTCGGTGCCAGCGCACCCAGCCGCGCCACGCCGGTTCCACCGTTGACGTGAGGTCAGCCTGCTGGCGGCAGCCGGTCGCGGCGCGGACGCCTGCAGGCCAGTGCCGCGCGGGCCAGCGCCCAGGCCAGCGCGGCCGCTGTGGCCGCGCTGATCGCGCCCTCTGGCCAGCCGCCCAGCCGGTCGGCGAGGGTCACGTTCGTGCGCAACGGCACCCGCGCGTCGAGTTCGGCGCGGCGCCAGATCCCCGTGCTGGCGATCAGGGATCCATCTGGCGAGATGATCGCGCTCTGTCCCGTGGTGGAGACGTAGACCACGGCGCGGTCACTTTCGATCGCACGGATCCGCGCCATCGCAACCTGCTGTTGCGTCTCGCCCGGCTGGCCATCCAGCTCGAAGTCCGCGTCATTGGACTGCACCGCGAGCAGGTTCGCCCCGGCGGTCACCTCGGACCTCACCAGGCCGTCGAAGCCGACCTCGTAGCAGATCACGTCGCCGAGCCTGATCTTCCCGATGCGGAACACAACCGCCTTGTGGCCGGGGGTGTAGTTAACTGGCTGCAGCGCGGTCAGCGACGTGATGTGCGACAGCAGGCCGCGGAACGGGATGTACTCGCCGAACGGGACAAGCTGGCGCTTGACGTAGACGGCGACGGGGCCGCGGCGCGGCAGCCACAGCTGGCCCGCGTTGCGCCGCGGGCTGTGCAGCACGGCGCCAACCAGCACTGGCCGGCCGATAGCGTCGACGGCGCCCTGGATCGTGGCGTAGATGGCCGGGTTAAGGCTGGGGTCCAGGTCGGCGGAGTTCTCCGGCCAGATCACCACATCAGGCACCGGCCGGGAGCCCGCCCTGACCTCGGCGGCTAGTTCCTGCGTGGCCTCGGCGTGATACTGCGTGACCCTAGCGGCGCGCCACAGGTCAGGCAGGTTCCGCGCGTGCGGCACATCCCCCTGGATGGCGGCGACGGTGACAGCAGGGCCACCGGGAAGGCCCTGGTCCACCGGAAGCAGGCGGCCAGCCAGCGCCAGCCCCGCGGCGCCGGCGAAGGCCAGCGCCGGCAGAGCGCGGCCGCGCAGGGCCGGCGGCCGTTGCTGGCGCCGCAGCGCCATCTGCTGCTCCGGCCGCTGCGCGGGCCCGAGCAGCAGCCAGGCCAGGCAGGCGCCCGCCAGGGCCAGCAGGAACGTCAGCAGCGGGGCGCCCCCGACCGCGACCCAGTGCGCGGCGGGCGCGCCGGCCTGGCTCATCGCCAGCCTGCCCCAGGGAAACGCGTACGGCCAGCGGTCCCGCACGGCCTCGGCGGCCACCCACCAGCCCGCCACCGCTACCGGCCACGCCCGGAGCCGCAGCAGGAGCCGCTGGCCCACAGCGAGCACCGCGAAACTCACCGCCTGGGCGACCGCGAGAGCCGCCCAGACATACCAGGCGACGTTGACCAGCCAGGAAGTAAGCGGAACGAAAAAAGCGGCGCCGAACACGAGGCCCACGACGAGGCTAGCCCGCAGGCTCCTGCGCCACAGCGCCACCGTGAGCAGTGCCGGCCCGGCGACAGCCAGCGGCCAGACGCCCGCAGGCGGGAACGCGGCCGCCAGGGCAAGGCCGCCCGCCAGCGCGACAGGCAGAGCCCAGCGCAACGCCAGGCCACCGCACGCCGACCCTGGCCGCGAACCGCCCGCCCGCTCCGCCGCGGCCGCCGGGACCAGTGCGGTACCGCCCGGGCCGGCGGCTCTGCCACCTGCCCGGCCACCGGCACCGCTCAGCCACACAGTCCCCCCCCGCACGCCGTTCCGTAACCTGGGTTGGTCTTGCGAGCGTAACCGCGATCCGGGCCGATGCCAGCGGCGGGACAAGGTACTCAGGCAACGCTCAGTGTGACAGGGCGGATCGATCTCGGCATTCACCTGCCTGAAGGCTGGCCGTAGCGGCCGGAAAACCAGTCGCGGCAAAGGCCTTCCGTCGGGCAGCATAGCCAGGCTGGTTGCTCGGAATGGGACCAAATGACTGCCCCTGAACATGGTCGCGGTTCACCGGCCCGGAAACGGGCGGTGCTGCTCGCGCTGCGCTACTACGGCCGCCAGATGGCCCGGCTCCGGCGCTTCACGGTGCCTGCGATGCTGCTGCCCGCGCTGGGAAACACGTGCATCTTCTACGTCGCGCCGCTGATAGTCGCTCAACTGGTCGGCCGTTTGGTCGGCCACGGGCCGGTCGGCATCGGTGCGGCGATGCCGTATGTGCTCGGCTTCGCGGGCGTGCTTCTTTTCGCCGAGATCTTGTGGCGGATCGGCATCCACTGCCTGAATCGCCTCGACGGTCGCGGAATCGAGAACCTCTACGTGATCGGCATGGACGAGCTGCTGGCGAAGGATGCGGCGTTCTTCCACGATAACTTCGCCGGGTCGCTGACCAAGCGGGTGCTGAGCTTCGCCTCCCGGTTCGAGGATTTCGCCGACAATCTGGTGTTCAACATCGTCGGCAGCCTTGTGCCGCTCGTGTTCGCGTCGGTGGTGTTGTGGCGCTACGATCCGTTGCTCGTTGCCGGGCTCATCGGCCTGATCGCGATCACCGGCGCCGGCATCGCACCGCTGATTCGCCGTCGCCAGAGGCTCGTCGACCAGCGCGAGGAAGCGATCGCGCGTGTGTCCGGGCACGTCGCAGACAGCCTGATGAACATGGACACGATCCGCGCGTTCGCTGCCGGGGACCGGGAGGCCGCCGAGCACAGGTCGCGCGTCGCCGACCAGCGGCGCAAGTCGGTGCGGTCATGGGACTACGCGAACCTGCGCATCGACACGCTGGTCGCGCCCGTCTCCGTGCTGACCAACGTGTTCGGTCTGCTGCTTGCGGTCGCACTCGGCGGGGGCAAGCACGGAATCGAGGCGATCATCGTGGCCTTCACGTACTACTCCAATGCGACGCGGATCATGTTCGAGTTCAACCAGATCTACCGCTCTCTGGAGAGCTCGCTGACTGAAGCCGCGCAGTTCACCGAGTTGCTGCTCACACAGCCGGCCGTGGTCGACCCGGTCGCGCCCGAGCCGCTGCAGCCGAAGGCGAGCGACGTCCGCTTCGAGCACGTGACGTTCGCGCACCCGGGCGCACCGCCGTTATTCACCGGCCTCGACCTGGCTGTGCCGAGCGGGACCACGCTCGGTCTGGTCGGCCGGTCAGGTGGTGGCAAGACCACGCTGACCCGCCTTCTGCTGCGGATGATGGATGTCAAGGAGGGCCGGATCCTGATCGGCGGCCAGGACATCAGCAAGCTGCGCCAGTCGGACCTGCGCAGCCTGATCGCCTACGTGCCGCAGGTTCCCGCGTTGTTCCACCGGACGCTGCGCGACAACATCGCGTTCGCGCGTCCGCACGCGACCGACGCGGAGATCCACCGGGCGGCGCAGGTGGCGCACGTGACGGAGTTCGCTGACGCCCTGCCGGACGGATTCGACACGATGGTCGGCGAGCGTGGCGTGAAGTTGTCCGGCGGGCAGCAGCAGCGGGTCGCGCTGGCCCGGGCGATCCTGCGTGACGCGCCGATCCTGCTGCTCGACGAGGCCACCAGCGCGCTGGACTCGGAGAGCGAGATCCTTGTCCAGCAGGCGCTGTGGCAACTCATGGAGGGCCGGACCGCGCTCGTGGTCGCGCATCGGCTGAGCACGGTCGCGCGCATGGACCAGCTTGTCGTGCTCGACCGCGGCCGGATCGCCGAGAAGGGCACGCACGAAGACCTGCTCCGTCGCGGCGGAACCTACGCCAGGCTGTGGCGGCACCAGTCGGGCGGCTTCCTGGACGACGACGGGGCGACAGCGATGCTTTCACAGGCCCCGGGGCTGAGCGCATGAGCCATCGTGTGCCCTCCGGAGGTGGCCGGGTACGTTGCCGTCAGGAGGCGCTGGCTGGACCCGCGTCGCTGCCCTAACGTTGGTCCCGCTCGACTGGTTGGCGGCTTGCTGGTCTTCTCGCGTGACATGGCTCGGGGGTGGTGATGGAGGGGCTCAGGGCACGTCCGCGGGGGCGGTTTTCTCGCCCCCGCCGCAGTTTGCGGGCGGGGCTGCTGCAGTTGCTCTGTGCGGTGGCCGGGCTGGCGCTCGGCCTGCTGCTGCCCAGGATCACCGTGGAATCGACGGTGTCCAGCGTCCGCGTGTCGGAGGCGCTGGTGGCGGTGGGCTTCGGCGTCCTGGGCCTGGTGAGCATCATTTTCTCGCTGCTTTTCCTGGTCGTGCAGTGGGCGTTCAGCAGCCTCTCGCCCCGGCTGAACCTGTTCCGTGACGACCCGATCGTGTGGCGCACGTTCGGGTTCGCCATCGGCGTATTCGTGTTCTCGGTCACCACGGCCCTGGTCATCGGCGACCAGACGAAGGTGTCCGTGATCGTGCCAGCTGCTGAGGTGGTGGCGGTGCTCGCCGCCCTGGCGATGATCCGCAGCCTGCAGGTCAGGGCCTTCGCCTCCATTCAGCTGGCGCCCACGCTGGCGGCCATCGCCGGGCAGGGCCGCGGCATCCTCGACGACCTGTACCGCCGGCCGTGCCCGGCGGACCGCCGCCCGGATGCTCCCCTGCCGCCGCGGCACAGGTCGGTCATCTGGCCGGACCGACAGGTGACCTTGCAGCAACTCGACCTGGGCCGGCTGCTCAGGGCCGCCGACGGCATCGTGATCGTGCTGCGGGCCGGTATCGGCGACACGCTGCAGGAAGGGGCTACGGTCGCCGACCTGCACGGCGGCGAGGTGACCGACGCGGCGGTACTCGGCGGGCTGGTCACCGGGCAGGAGCGAACCTTCCACCAGGATCCGCTGTTCGCGTTCCGGCTCCTGGCCGACATCGGCCTCCGGGCGCTGTCGGCGGCAGTCAACGATCCGGCGACTGCCGTCCAGGTCCTGGATACGATCGAGAGCCTTCTCCGGCCGCTGGTATCACGTGACCTGGACGTGGCCGACGTGGCCGACAGCGCCGGGGCCGTCCGGGTGGTGCTGGCCCTTCCGTCCTGGGAGGACTACCTGCGCACCGGCCTGGACGATCTCATCGAGGCCGCGTCCCGGTCACCCATGGTCCTGCTCCGGGCCCGGGCGCTGCTCTCCAGCCTGCTCAACGCGGCACCGCCGTCGCGCCAGCCGCCGGTCGCCCGGCGGCTCCACCGCGCAGCGGAGCTGTGGGCCGCCAACTTCCCGGTGACCTGGCATGACCCGACCGACGGCGAAGCACGATAAGCCGCGATCAGCTCGCCGGCCGGTTATTGCCGGGCCATGGCCACCCGCATTTCGCTTTCGGTGTCGGTGATGAGGTCGCCAGACAGGTCGATGGTGGCGGTGTACAGGGTGCCGGTGAACCGGAACGGGGCCTGGTAGTCCGGGGTGATGGGGGAGCCGGGGTTGGCGCCGCAGACCAGGGCGCCCGGGTTGAAGGCGATGGGCGTGGTGACCGGGAACTCCTCCTGGGCAACCAGTTCGCCGTTGACGTAGAGCTGGGCCCGGCCGGGCGTGCCTTTACCCTGGGGGATGTCCGGTTTGCCGGTGGGCTCAAACTCGAAGCGCAGCTGATGCCGCCCCGCGGGTACCGGGTCGGGTGATGAGACCTGGTAGCGGGCCCGGCGGACGTAGTTGTGGACGTAGTGCAGCTTCCCGTCCTGGAGGTAGAACGACCAGCCGCCGACGCCGGAGCCCTGGCACAGCAGGACGCCGTCCGCGCCGCCGGCCGGGATCTCCGCGTCCGCGGTGATGGCATGCGCCCGGTTCAGCACCCGGGGCCCGGCGAAGAACGGCACGGCCTGGGTACCGGGCCGGTAGATGTACTGCTCTCGTGCCTCGGCGATCTGCGGTCGCTCGGCCATGAACCGCTGCAGCGCGCTGCCGTCGATGGGCAGCACGTTGTACTTACCCGCCTCCACGTACCACTGCGCGATCATCTCGATCAGCTTGTCCCGGTGCTCGTCGGCGAGGTCGTGATTCTCCGCCGGGTCTTCGGCGACGTGGTACAGCTCCCAGTGGTGGGCGTCGAGGTCGGTCAGCGTCTCGGGCGTGATCGGCGTGCCGAACGGCATGCCCGCCTCGGCGAACGAAGGACCCGGCCATGGGCACACGGCCCGCCATCCGTCGTGGTCGATGGAGCGGTGGCCGAACATCTCGAAGTACTGGGTATGGTGCCGGGTCGGGGCGGCCGGGTCGTCGAAGGTGTGGGCAAAGCTGACCCCGTGGATCGGCGCCTGGGTCACTCCGCGGATCGTTGCGGGTGGCTCGGCGCCCAGCACATCCAGGACGGTCGGGACCATGTCGATGATGTGCGCGTACTGATCCCGGATCTCACCGCGGGCCTGGATGCCGTCCGGCCAGTGCACCAGGAACGGGTCGCTGGAGCCGCCGCGGTAGGTTTCCCGCTTCCACCGCCGGAACGGCGTGTTCCCGGCCCAGGTCCAGCCCCACGGGTAGTGGTTGAAGGTCGTCGGGCCACCGAGCTCATCAATGGCCCGGATGCTGTCCTCCAGCGGCTCGGGGGCGTTATTGAAGAACTGCAGTTCGTTCGTGGTCCCGGTGGGGCCGCCCTCGGCGCTCGCCCCGTTGTCGGACACCACCATGATCAGCGTGTTGTCGAGCTGGCCGGTCTCCTGCAGGAAGTCAAGGATCCGGCCGAGCTGGTGGTCGGTGTGCGACAGGAACCCGGCGTACACCTCCATCAAGCGCACGGCCAGCCGGCGGGCGTCCGGGGACAGGGATTCCCATTCCGGCACGTCCGGGTCGTGGCGGGACAATTCGGCGTCGGCCGGCATGACGCCGAGTTCCTTCTGCCGTGCGAACACCCGTTCCCGGTAGGCGTCCCAGCCGTCATCGAACTGGCCGGCGTACCTATCCGCCCACTCCTTCGCCACGTGGTGCGGCGCGTGCCCGGCACCTGTGCAGAAATGCAGGTAGAAGGGCTTGTTCGGGGCGATCTGCTTGGCGTCGGCGATGAACTCGATCGCCCTGTCCGCCAGGTCCTCGGTCAGGTGATAGCCCTGCTCCGGGGTGCGGGGCGGCTCAACCTGGTGGTTGTCGTAGATCAGGTCCGGGAACCACTGGCTGGTGTCGCCGCCCAGGAACCCGTAGAACCGCTCGAACCCGCGCCCCAGCGGCCAGCGGTCGAACGGGCCCGCCGGGGACTCGAACTCCGAGGGAAGCAGATGGTACTTGCCGACCAGATAGGTGCTGTAGCCCCGCTGCTGCAGCATCTCCGACAAGAAGCCGTTCTCAAACGGCATGCTGCCGTTGTAGCCCGGGTAGCCGGTTGCCGCCTCGTTGATCGAAGCCATCGCGTTGGCGTGGTGATTACGCCCGGTGACGATGCAGGACCGCGACGGTGAGCACAACGCCGTCGTGTGCATGTTCGTGTACAGCAACCCGCCTGCGGCGAGGCGGTCGAAGTTCGGCGTGCTGATCGGGCTGCCGTAACAGCCGAGCTGCCCGAACCCGACATCATCCAGCACGACGAACAGCACATTCGGCGCACCAGCGGCAGCCCGCAACGGGCCGGCCACGCCGGGCTCGACTCCTCCGCGGTCCGCCCGATCTCGCCCGGGAATGCCGTGCCTGGCTCGTACTCCGTCAGCGCCATCCGCCCGCCCTCCATCTAGCTGGCCGGCGGCCCGGCCGGCCTGAGTCTGAGTCAATCCACAGCGATAAGCTATTTGATCACCCACCGGGGGGAAGGTGCCAGGCCGGCGCCACCGCGACCAGTCCGGGGCCGGCCTCCCTAGAACGGTGCCGGGATGTACCGCACAGGCTGATCGGGCTCCTGGTAGCCGTGGGCCGGTTGCCGTTTGGGCAGCGTGACGTCCCGGGGGGCGAGCGGTTGGTAGGGAACCTGGCTGAGCAGGTGGCTGATGATGTTGAGCCGGCCGCGCCTCTTGTTGTCGGTGTGCGCGATGTACCAGGGCGCCCACGCGGTGTCGGTCGCGGCGAACATCGCGTCCCTGGCCCGGGAGTAGTCATACCAGCGGCGGTAGGACTTCAGGTCCAGGTCCGACAGCTTCCAGATCTTCCGCGGGTCGTTGATGCGGCTCTTCAGCCGCCGCGTCTGCTCACCGGCGCTGACCTCCAGCCAGTACTTCAGCAGCAGGATCCCGTCATCGGCCATGGCCTTCTCGACCCCGGGCGTGAGCTGGAGGAACCGCTCGGTGTCCTGCGGCGTGCAGAAGCCCATGACCGGCTCAACGCCGGCCCGGTTGTACCAGCTGCGGTCGAAGATCACGACCTCACCGGCGGCCGGGAAGTGCGGGAGGTAGCGCTGGATGTACATCTGCGACTTCTCGCGCTCGGTCGGGGCGGGCAGGGCCACGACCCGGAACACGCGCGGGCTCACCCGCTCGGTGATCCGCTTGATCGTCCCTCCCTTCCCGGCGGTGTCCCGGCCCTCGAACACGATGCAGATCTTCGCCCCGGCCGCCTTGACCCACTCCTGCATGGCCACCAGCTCACCGTGCAGGAGCTTCATCTCCCGCTCGTACTCCTTGCGCTTCATCTTCGGAGGCGGCCCAGCCTCAGCCTCCAGCCGGGCTGCGCCCGGCGGACCTGGCGGCTGGCTCTGGGGGAGAGTCATCCCGCCACCATCGCCTGCTTCCCTGCCCAGGCCGTCACCCGGCAGGGGTGATGCCGGATTTGTCCGGACGGGCGAGATTGCGATGACGGCATGACGCTTAGCAGCGTGGGCCCTTGGGGGTGTCGGTGTTCCAGTGGGTGCCCGGGCTTCAGGTGATCTCGTCCTATCGCCGGCAGTGGCTGGTCAAGGACGTCGTGGCTGGGGTGGTGCTCACCACGCTGCTGGTCCCGCAGGGCATGGCGTATGCGGAGCTGGCGGGGCTGCCGCCGATCACTGGCTTGTATACGTCCATCTTGTGCCTGCTCGGCTATGCGGTGTTCGGGCCGTCGCGGATCCTGGTGCTGGGCCCGGATTCTTCGCTGGGGCCGATGATCGCCGCGACTATCCTGCCGCTGATGGCCGCGAAGGGCGACCCGGAGCGTGCGGTCGCGCTGGCGTCGGTCCTGGCGATCATGGTCGCGGCGATCATGATCCTGGCGGCCGTGGCGAAGCTGGGCTTCATCGCTGACCTGATCTCCAAGCCGACGATGATCGGCTATATGAACGGCCTGGCGCTGACCATCTTGATCGGGCAGCTGCCGAAGCTGCTCGGGTTCAAAGTCGAGGCTGATGGCCTGATTGGCGAGATCACCGGGTTCGCCAGGGGCCTGGCGGACGGCGAGGCGGTCCCGGCGGCGGCCGCGGTCGGGATCGCGGCGGTCGCGGTCATCCTGGTGCTGCAGCGCTGGCTGCCGAAGGTCCCGGCGGTGCTGATCGCCGTGGTGGCGGCGATCGCCGCGACGTCGGTGTTCAGCCTGGCCGGTCACGGTGTCAGCCTGGTCGGCGTGCTGCCCAAGGGTTTCCCGCCGTTCACCATCCCGTCGGTCCGCCTGTCTGACCTCGGGCCGTTGCTCGCCGGGGCGCTGGGGATCGCGCTGGTCTCGCTGGCCGACACGATCTCCACGGCGTCAGCGTTCGCGGCCCGCACCGGGCAGGAGGTCCGCGGCAACGGCGAGATGATCGGCATCGGCGCGGCGAACCTGGCGGCCGGCCTGTTCCAGGGGTTCCCGGTCAGCACCAGCGGGTCCCGGACCGCGGTGGCCGAACGCTCCGGCGCGAAGACGCAGCTGACCGGGGTGACCGGCGCAGCGCTGATCATCTTGATGATCGTGCTGGTCCCGGGCCTGTTCCGGAACCTGCCCCAGCCGGCCCTCGCCGCGGTGGTGATCACGGCGTCACTGTCGCTGGCCGACCTTCCCGCCACCATGCGGCTGTGGCGGCAGCGCAAGGCCGAGTTCCTGCTGTCGATCGCCGCGTTCGGCGGTGTCGCCCTGCTCGGCGTGCTGCCCGGGATCGCGATCGCGGTCGCGCTGTCCATCCTGAACGTCTTCCGGCGGGCCTGGTGGCCCTACGCCACCGTCCTCGGGCGCGTCGAGGGAGTGGAGGGCTACCACGACATCCGCAACTATCCAGGCGCCGGGCACCTGCCCGGCCTGGTCATCTACCGATTCGACGGCCCGCTGTTCTTCGCCAACGCCAC
This sequence comes from uncultured Actinomycetes bacterium, assembly GCA_963711485.1. Classification (GTDB taxonomy): domain Bacteria; phylum Actinomycetota; class Actinomycetes; order Streptosporangiales; family Streptosporangiaceae; genus RYN-230. The sequence continues at coordinate 501,997 of CAVQEM010000028.1, read as the reverse complement.
CACATTCCGCGACCAGATCCGCCGGCTGGCCAAGGCAGACCCCAAGCCCGCCTGGATCCTCATCGCAGCCGAGCCCGTGACCGACGTGGACACCACCGCCTCCGACATGCTGACCGAACTCGACGAGGCGCTGAACACCCGCGGCATCAGCCTGGTGTTCGCCGAACTCAAGGACCCGGTACGGGCCAAGATCGAACGCTACGGACTCACCCGCACCATCGACCCACACCACTTCTACCCGACGATCGGCGCCGCCATCACCGCCTTCCGCAGCCAAACCGGCGCCCACTGGACCACCGACGCCCAGACCGACGCCGGCCAGCCCCCCGGCGGCCAGGCGCCCCAGGCCGGATAACCGCCGATGGCGGCCCGCCGCCAGGCCCTGGCCGGTTCCAGCCCGGCGTGGCTGAGAGGCTGCTGCCGGCGAGCACGTCGGTCTTCGAGTTGATCAATCAGTACGAGCTTGGGGCGGTGTCTTGAGATCGAGTGCGAGCAAGCCTCCCGCGCCTCCGACAATCAGTGCGTTAGCCACCCAGGTGAGTGAGTACACGGAATGGTGGACAGGGATCGCCAGCAAGCACGAACCGTCCTGGGGATCCCAGATCCGGACCGTGTGATCACTGCCAGCGGTAGCGAGGAGATCGTGGCCGTCGAGGGTGACCGTGCAGACCGCCCGGACCAGGTCCCATTGGGTGTGGCCGTGCAGCGTCCGGGGCGGCTGCCCATGAGCGTGCGGGTCCCAGATGCGCACCGTGTGGTCGTCGCTGACGGTGGCGAGCAGGGTATGGCCGTCGAAGGTGAATGCGCATACCCCGTTGACGGGACCGGCGTGGCCTTGCAGTGTGCGGTGCTGCTCCCCGGTGGCCGGGTCCCAGATCCGGATGGTGCGGTCATCGCCGGCCGTGGCGAGAAGGCCATGGCCATCGAGCGTAAATGGGCACAGCGCACGCACCCAGGTTGTGTGACCTACGAGGGTGCGGTGCCGTTGGCCGGTGGTTGGATCCCAGATTCGCACTGAATGGTCGCTCGCGCTGGCGAGCAGAACCTGGCCCCGGGCCGTGATCGCGCAAATGGCGCGCACGGAATCCCAGCCAGAATGACTGTCCGAGGTGCGCTGATGCTGCCCGGTGACCGCGTCCCAGATGCGGACAGTGCGGTCACTGCTGGCGCTGGCGAGCAGAGTATGGCGGTCCAGGGTGAATGCGCATACTCCGTTGACCGGGCCGGTGTGGCCTTGCAGCATGCGCTCCGGCTGCCCGGTTGCTGGGTCCCAGATGCGGACGGTGCGGTCGCTGCTGGCGCTGGCGATCAGCGGATGGCCGTCGAGGGTGAAGCCGCAGACCGCATTGACCGGCCCGCCGTGATCCTCTGGGAGGGGCTCCCTGAGTTCGGCGGCGGGGTCCCAGATGCGGACGGTGCGGTCGTTACTGACGCTGGCGATCAGAGAGTGCTCATTGAGGGTGAAGCTGCAAATCGCATTGACCGGCCTGGTGTGGCCTTGGAGAATACGCTCCTGCTGCCCGGTTGCCGGATCACATATCCGCAGCGCGCCGGCGGAGTCAGCGATGGCGAGCCGGGCGCGCCCGTCAGCTGAGGGCAGCGCGCAGAATGCGTCGCCCCAATTGGTGTGCGTGTCCAGGGTGCGCGCTTGTTGTCCCGTCGCGAGATCCCAGATATGCACCATACCCTCGTCACTTATGCTCGCTAGGAGAGTCTGGCCATTCGCGGCGAGTAGGCAGGCTGCAATGACCCGGCCGTTACTGGCTTGCAAGGTCTGATGGAGCAGGCCCGTCGCCGGATTCCAGATCTTTATATCGCTCCAATTATAACTGGCAAGCAAGACCCTCCCGTTGAGGCTGAATGGCAAGAGGGTCTTGGCGTAGTAGTAATAATCCTGGATTTCATGTATCTGCTGGCCCGTCGCAGGGTCCCAGATTTCTATGCCCCCAGGATCAACGGCAGCGAGCAGAGTCCGACTGTCGAGCCTGAAGGCTCGCACTCCGTGACTCTCGCCGATATGATCCGGCCGAGTATGGCCTTCCAGGGTGCGGATCACCTGCCCGGTGGCAGGGTCAAGAATCCGGATCATCTCTTCCCGGTGAACGGCAAGTAAGGCTTTCTCACCGAGGGTGAACGCGCACAGCCCAGTTCCACCGTCTTGTTCGCCTTCAAGTGCTCGCTGCTGCTGGCCGGTAACGGGGTCCCAGATCCGGACTGCATCCTCTCCCACGCTGGCTAGCAACGCTCGCCGGTCCAGGGTGAAGGCGCACACGTCATGGACCGCACGTGTGTGACCCTCCAGGATCGCTCTCTCCGCATGTGGTGCGGCTGAGGCCCAAGCCGCGCGGTAGGGCACTGGCTGATCGGTCTTAGCATAAGCGCGCCCGAACTTCTCGAGGGCTTCTGTCACGCTGAATAGCGCGATGCGCATCATGGCGCTGGCGCTGATTGCGCGCGGGGTAAGCTGCAGCAGCCGGGCCCGGTCACGCCCCGCGGCTGATCTTGCTTGTTCCGTGAACGGCATGAGCCGGAGAAGGTCGGCGTGCAGCAGGTATTCGTCATCGGCGAGCAGTGCGTCAATCATCCCGCCGCGTGCGGCGTGCCCGGGAAGTGAGCGCAGCAGGTATTGCGGCGCCGAGCCCCAGCCGTGTCGTCTGCCCAACTCGAGGAAGGCTCTGGTGATGGCCTCCTCATCCGTCCCCCGCGGTACCATCTCAGCACGAGCGGCCAGCAGTGCGTCGTTCAGAGCCTGATGGAAAAGCCGGCATACCCGCGCGGTTTCCGGACCGGTCCAGTCGATGAGGTATTTAGCGGCAGCCGATTCCGCAAACCATGACAGCCCTTCGGTAGTTGGTGCCCTCCCGGCGATAGCGTCCACGGCTGCCCGCCAGAGCTCGATGGAGATGCCCGGTGCTTCGGCGAAGGCCAAGGCCCCGAGCAAGGTCTCCGCGGGTATCCCATCAACTGGGTCGAGCCGTTCGACATAGTCACGCAAGACCACGTCCACCGTGGGAGTAAACGATAGGGTGGCGGGATCTGCTGATTTATCGTCGTGCAGCGCGTGAGTACGCGCGACCAGGCCGGCGACCAGGAAGTTCCGGTCGGCCAGCTCCGCAATGCGGTGTGCCACCCGGGGCGCACCCGGAGCACCGCCGCCCGAGCTGCCCTTGTATGGGTTGCTCTCCCGTTCGTCATCCCCCAGCTGCAGCGCGGCAAGGGTGTATTCGGCAAGGTCGTCTTTAGCGAAGTAGTCCGGGTGGTCCAGATCGACGGTGAGCTGAGCCGCACCGAACTCCGCGAGAAGATTTCCGTCGGCGTCGTCGCGCCGTGTGCCTATCACAACTTGGACGCCAAGGCTGGCGAAATCCTCCACGAGCGGCAGCACGATCTCTGTCACGATGGCCCGGGCCTCTGTCGGGGTTGTCGCCTCGTCCAGAGCATCAATGATCACGTTGAATCGTTTCCTGTGCCGTTCATGCAAGGCCTCACGGAGCATCGCCGTGAGTTCATCAATATGCTCGGGCAGGGCAGACGAGACGGCGCGCGCGATTTCTGTCGCCACATCCAGGGCTGTCTTGCCCTTAGCGTGAATGGCGCAGTCTACCGAGCCCTCACTGGCACAAGCGGCGGTGTCATCGAGGGGCAGCACAGCGCGAATCCCAGCATCGGCAGTGGTCACGACACGACCAAGCACCGTTGACTTGCCCACCCCAGGAGAACCGGTGACGACCAGAGCCCGGCGATCCGGCTTCTTCCGGTCCAGCCAGCTGATGATGGCCGCCAGCGCAGCTGAACGCACCTGGAGGCCACGGCCGCGCTCGCTATCGGCGCTCACCCCGCGCACCTGCGGACGCCAGCCCCAACCTGTTCCGGGATCTCTCTCCAGGGTCCAGCCCCATGCTGACAAAGCCAGTTCTCCGGCGGCCTCGGCTGACCAGTGGGTCAGCGCATCGAGGTTCTCTCCCGGAAAGCACGTGGCCGCCTGATGGAGGGTGATCGCGCGGCCATCGCCATGCAATGAGCTTGCCTGGCCGACGACGCCGACAACGGCTCGGTAGTCCGGTGACCATAGACCGCCACCGCTGAAGCCCTGTTCGACTGGGTAGCGCGATCCGGTGTCAAGGCGCACCCACCCGTAGCCAAGAGAGGCCCCGATCGTGCCGTCAGCGGAATTGCCGAGTGGGTCTCCGCCTGCGAAGCCGAATGCCGTCCACGAGCATTTCACCAGGTTCGCCGGCCTCGGGCTCCGGAGGGGTGCCGGGGAAGCGCCGGGAGGCGCCTCGTCAGCGAGCACGAGCAGGGCCAGGTCGGCGATGCCCGGGGGGGTAGCTATCTGCACCGAAGCGACGCGGCACCTGGGCTGGAGCGCATCCTCGGCCTTGGGAAACGCCACCAGCAACCGGTCAGGAGCACGGTTGGTGACGATATGCGCGCAGGTGAGCACACGCCGATGGTCGATGAGCACGCCTGCCCCGATTGGCGCGAAGTCCTCCCTGCCGCCGTGGATCGCGGCAACCCACGACTCATCCGCCCTGCCAGCAAGCATGCTCAGTTGTCATTCGCGATGCTGGGGGCGTCGGCCCGGCTACGACTACGCCCGCCAGGCTTCCAGGTCAATGTGATCTCGAAGTTTCCCTCGGTCGCGGCCTTCGCGACCAGCCAGTTCATCGTGCCGTTTACTTTGATGCCGAACTTGACCTCGACCCCGTCGGGCCTGGCGTCCTTAGCCTTGTCGAGTACGGCCTTTGCCGCTTCGACCGCGGGACGCACCGCCTCCTGGACCCTCCCAATGATCTCATCGGGACCCGCTACCCGGAAATCAGGAGTCGCCTCGATCTCGAACCTGACGACCGTAGCGTTATCCAGTTCGTAGTTAACGACCTGCGACGCCATAGTCGTGCCCCCCGTTGATCATCAGTGCACGCGTACCCGCGGGCCGCTGGCCACCATTCTGGCTGACCACCATTCTGGCTGGGCGCCTGCCCAGCATTCTATGCCCGGCACACTTCCCAGGTCCCGCGCTTGTCTTCGCCTCCAATTGTCTCCGCCACCAACCGGGATTCCAGTATCCGGGGATCCTCCGACGGGAAGTTCCTCGATGCCGCGCTCGCCGCCGACGGCCGGGGCGGTCCGCGTCCGCCCCGGCCCGTGAACCCGGAGCATCCTACGACCGGAGGTAGAACTCGTCCGCGTCGTACGTGGTCATCTCCATCATGCCGGGCGCCAGGCCGAACTCCTGGAACGCCGGGAACAGCTGCTCAGCCCCGTACCTGTCCGCGTGTGCGCTCGACTCCCACACCGCCACCACGTGCAGGCCGCTGGCGTCCGAGCCGGCCGCCCAGGTGATCAGGCCGTCGATGTCCTGGGGCGGGTTGGTCCTGGCGTTGACCTTGCGGAAGTCATCGACCGTGTAGCCGGGTGCGGCAGTGATGTGAACGTAGGTCATGATGTCCTGCCTTTCTGTACGTGTCACTGGATACGACGGACGTTACGGGGCGGCCGCGGCTGCGCCATCAGCCGGATTACTCACCCCCGGTACTCATTCCGTGGGCGACGCGCTCGACCAGACGGCGATCTGACTGCGGTTGGCGAAGCCAAGTTTGGTCAGGATGTGCTGGACGTGGTTCTGCGCGGTGCGCTCGGAGACGTACAGGGCCGTGGCGATCTGCCGGTTGGTCAGTCCCTAGCAGCCACAACGACAGCGTGAACCTCCGAAGCTCACTGCAGACGGGCTGCCGGACCCGCTTCAGGCGTCGGCTGCGTCCAGCCTCGGGAGGCAGCCCGCGTCCTCGCAGAGCCGGAAGCAAGGGGCGGCAGAGCGCCACGGCCAGCGGGATGCCTGGTTCCGCCGGGGCAACGTGGCTTGCTCATCGGCGCTCAGGCTGCGTCGCGGGCGCGAAGGCGGCGGAGCATGCGCGCGTCCTGGAAGCCCACGGTGCGGGCGGCGGTCTCGACGGTGGCGCCGTGGCCGATCAGGTGCTCGGCTCGCTCGAGCCGTATGAGCTGCTGGTAGCGCAGCGGGGTTAGGCCAGTCGCCTCGGTGAACCGGCGGGTGAGGGTGCGCTGGCTGACTCCGCACCTGCTGGCGATCTCCGCGAGCGGCAGCGGGTCGGCGAATCGCGCCTCGATGTGATCCTGGGCGCGGTGCGCGGTGCCACTGAGGTGGTTGCGGTGCCGCAGCATGGCGCTGGCCTGGTACTCGTCCCCGTTGCGGCGGGCGTAGACGACCATCTCGCGGGCGACCCGTGCGGCTGTGGCCGGGCCGTCCCGGACGGCGATCAGGTGCAGGGCCAGGTCGATGCCGCTGGCGATCCCGGCGGAGGTGGCGACCCGGTCGTCGATGACGTAGAGCACGTCGCGGACGACCGTCGCTCCTGGATAGCGCTTAGCGAGCTCGTCCTGGATGTCGTGGTGGGTCGTGCAGCGGCGGCCGTCGAGGAGACCTGCCCGGCCGAGGGCGTCGGCCCCGGCGCAGACGCTGACGACGGTGCCGCCCTGTGCGTGATGGGCGGCGAGCGTCCTGAGCGTGGCGTCGGCTAGCGGGCCTGTGCCCGCGATCATGGGGCTGGCCCGCCAGCCGGGGACGATGATGAGGTCGCCCGAGGCGAGCGCGGGCCATCTGGTGCTGGCCCTCAGGGTGACGCCCTGGGCGGCGGGGACATCTTCCTGCCCGGCGACATAGGCCAGCTCGTAGCCGCAGCCGAGGTCGGCGGCGGTGCCGAAGGCCTGGGCCGGCCCGGCCAGGTCCAGCAGGTGCAGCCCCGGGACGAGCAGGAAGACGACCTTAGTCACGATCTGGCCAGGATAGCTGACTGGCCGGCGTGACCGGCTCAGCTGGCGCGCCGGCCGGTCAGGGGGGCCGGCCCGGTGGCCTGGCCGGTGACCTCCGCGATCGTGGCGATGGTCGCGAACCGCCCGGCGAGCGCGTACTCGGTCCGATCGATGACCGCGCCGGCCGGCAGCGTGCGCGGGTCGGCGAGCAACTGCTCGACCCGCTGCCCTTCGGGAGCGTCGCGATGTGCGATCGGGCTGGTGGCGGTCGCCTCGGTGACGAACGTGACCTGGTAGCCAAGGTCGGATGCGACCCGCGCCGTGGTCTCGCAGCATTGCTCGGTCCGGATGCCGCAGACGATGATCTCGGTGATGCCTCGCCGGGTGAGCGTTTGCTGGAGGCTCGTCGTGGTGAACGCGTTGTGCGAGGTCTTGGTGAGCTGTGGCTCGCCGGCCTGCGGCCCGAGCGGGTCGATGTAGCGGACGTGGCCACTGGCCGGGTCGAAGGCAGTCCCCGATCCCGGCTCGGAGTGCAGCACCCACACGACGAGGTCGCTATTTGCCCGTGCGCCGTCGACGAGGCGGGCGACGTCGCTGGCGATGCTGGGATTGGAGATGGCTGGCCACAGCGGCCCGTGCCGGAACGATTCCTGAACATCGATGACGAGAAGAGCACGAGTCATGATGACAAGCATCTGGCCGGGACGGACCCCGCGTAAGGCCAGATCAAGTCCCGAACCGGACCGATCCGGTCACGTCCTCAGCTGAAGTGCTTCTGCGCAGGCCAGATGGCCCGCCAGGTTCTGGTGAGCTGCTGGCAGATCCAGACCGGGGCGCCCTGCTCGTCGTCGTTGACGCTGGCGTGGTTGTCCAGGTGTGCGGCGAGGCGGGCTGAGCCGCAGAAGGTGAGCTGGCTGCGCTGGTAGCCGACGACGATCGCGCTGGTCGCGCGGGCGGGTGGCGGCCCCCAGTACCAGAAGGACATGTGGCCGCTGTAAGCGGGCGGCAACCCATCGGCGGGGCCGAACTGATCGACCGCGCCCGCCTCACCGTAGTTGCTGGTCAATACGGTCGTGGCCGAGCGCTGGGCGGGCGGCAGCGACCGGTATGCCGTTGCGATCTCGCGCACGAAGGCAGGCCAGCCGATCGTCTCGCCCGCGTCGTAGTTCAGCGCCACGATCGGTGTGTCGTGAACCACTGAGACCGGCAACACCGGCAGGGTGATCGGCAGTTGCAGCACGGCGAGCACCAGCCCGGCCGTGATCAGCCCGGCCCGGCCCCGGCGGTGCGCGCGCCCAGCCCAGTCCACAGCGGGCTGGGCGCCGGCGGCCAGCAGGGCGGGGAAGTACGCAGCCAGGTAGTACGGCTTGCCACCGGTCAGCATGAACGCCACGGCCAGCACCGGGTAGACCACGCCGACCGCCCGGCACCAGCGAAGTCCCGGATCCCGGAAGAACCGCACCAGCCCGGTGACCCAGATCGGCGAGAAATACCAAGCGACCAGGACAAACTGCTCCGGCAGGATGAGCCACCAAGGCGCCGATGTTCCCGATCCGCCCGCCGCGATCGAATGGGCCACGGCCAGTTCGGGCCACCCGTGGCTGGCCTGCCAGGCCAGGTAGGGGGCCCACAAGCCAAGGGCGATGCCGCCGCCAGCGTAGAACCAGCCAGACCGCAGCGGCGCCCGGGGCCCGGCCACGGCCAGCGCCACAACGACCGCGACGATCAGGAAGGCGACCAGGTCGGTGTCGAGCAGCCCGGCGCCGGCCGCCAGCCCGGCAGGCAGCCACAGCCGCTGGTCACCGGTACGCAGGATCCGTACCAGCAGCCACAACAGCAGCGCCCAGACCGGGAGGTCAAAGGTGGTCGTGCTGAGCAGATGGCTTGCTCCGGTGACCACCGGCGCGAGCGCAATGACGGCACAGGCCAGCGCCTGGGCAGCGCGCCGCCCGCCAAGCTCGCGGGTGAGCAGCCCGGTCAGCAGCACCAGCACCCCGCCCGCCAGCGCTGACGGCAGCCGGAGCACCACGAGCGATCCCGGTGCCACACTGGTCATCAGCCTGGCGACCAGGGGCACGAACGGCGGCTGATCCGGATAACCCCAGGCCAGGTGCTTGCCGCACTCGATGAAGTACAGCTCGTCCCGGTGGTAGCCGTAGCGATCAGAGAAAGCGATCAGCAGGCCGGTGAGCACGACCGCGATAGCCAGCACAGGCTTGATGGCCAGAGCAGGCAGCACGGCAGGACCAGATCCGGGCGGCTGGGACCCGGCCCGCACGACGGGTGTCCCTTCGCTCATCGCGGCCTCGTTTCAGGTTTCGCCAACGGCGGCCGGCGCGCACCGCTCGCGAACGAGCGAGCCGAACCGCTCGAACATCTCGCGCCCGGCTTCCGCCGCCGCCGCAGACACCTGGTCCAGCCCGAGGAAGCCGTGCACCAGGCCCGGGTAGTGCAGGTGCGCGCGTGCCCGGTAGTCCGCTGCCCACTCGTGCGCGGTCACCGCATCCTCGGCGGCCGCAGGTCCGGGGTACTCCGGCGACCGCCGGTAATCCACTGCCAGCACAGCAACGCCAGCAGTTTGCGCCAGCCGCCGGCAGATGGCGTCGTGGGACTCAAGATCCCCGCTAACGAAGCCACCTCCGTGTAAGGACAGCGTCAGCGGCCGTGGCCGCGGCGCCGGGCGGTACAGCCGCACGCGCAGGCCTGGCGCTGCCGTCAGATCCTCGACCAGTGGCAACTCGGGGCCAGGCGGCCGCGAGGCGGCACGCGCCTGAGATGCCTGGCGCAGGCGCCCGGCGCCCGCTTCACGGTTTGACGGCCCGTAGGCCTGGTGCAGGTCCTCGACCCAGCGAGCCATCCCCACATCCGCCAGAGCTGCGGCGCCCGGGTCAGCAGGTTCATGAGCGGCCATGGGCACCAATTCAACCAGGGTCTGCCCAGATGCCGGTGCCCGGCGGGCCTGCCGGCGGGCGGGGCACGGCCTGGATCTGTCTGTTCGGAGACCGCAGAACGGGCCCGTACTCTTGATCACTGGTCATCAGACACGTGGGCTTCGGCTTTCGTGTAGAGGACCTGGCGGGCCTGCTCGGCGGCACGGGCGGTGCTCTCGCTGACGAAGTCGAGGAAGCGGGCGATGTTTTCGAGTCGGGCGGCGGCTGGGGTGCCGGGGCCGAGGATGGCGACGCCCTGCCGTGCGGTCTCGACGACCTGGGCGCTGGACCGGGCGCTGGCGATCATCGCCTGATACCAGACGTCGTTATCAACGATGTAGTGTTCGCGGCGGCGTTCGTCGCGTTCCCGGCGGATGAGGTCCTGGCTCGCGAGGAACGCGATCGCTTTGGAGATGGACGCGGGGCTGACCTGGAGGCGCTGGACGAGTTCGGACGCGGTGAGGCTGCCCGAATCGGTGGTGTAGAGGCAGGTAAGCACCCTGGACATCATCTTGGGCAGACCCGAGGCCATGAGGACGGTGGTGAACATCTCCTCGTACTCGCGCACGGCCTCGGCGTCGCGTCCGTGAGCCTGCGCGGGCGCCTCCGGCCCGCGGGGCGCGGCCTGCCTGCGCCGCCGGGCGCGGCGTTCGGTGCCGCGGTGGGCCAGGTCGGCGCGGTAGGCGGCGGGGCCGCCATTCCGCATCACCTCACGCGTGATCGTCGAGGTCGGACGATCGATGCGTCTGCCGATCTCCGCATAGGCGAGGCCGTCGGCCATCCCCAGCGCGATCTGCTGGCGTTCCTGCTGGGTGAGTCTGCCTCCCGGCATCGCGATCTCCCTCGTCCTTGATGCCTCCACTATAGCGTTCACCCTCAATCCATTGCAACGAGTGAACAGTAGGTTGTTGCATTTAGCTCAGAATCATTGCAACGATATTATGACTCTGAGCTGCTTATATGTGGATCGTACGCAACTAACTTGTTGGAAGATCATTGAATGCAACGTAGTATTTCCAATACTGGAAACAACGAGCGCAGGAGAGCATGATGCAGAAGTTCGACACCCCCGCCCCGGTTACCGCCATCCTGGACATCCCCGCAGGACGCGTGCGGTTCATCGCCGCCGACCGGGCCGACACCACCGTCGAGATCCGGCCCGCGGACGCCTCGCACGGCCGCGACGTGAAGATGGCGGAGCAGACCACGGCCGCATACGGCGACGGCGTGCTGCGGATCCAGGGCCCGGCGAAGAACCAGGCCCTCGGCAACCCCGGATCCATCGAGGTGACGGTCCAGCTGCCCGTCGGCTCCCGGGTCGAGGCGAGAGCAGCCAGCGCCGAGTTCCGCACCGTCGGACGGCTGGGTGACGTTACCTTCGACGGCCCGCATGCCACGGTCAAGGTTGACGAAGCCGCCACCGCCCGCCTGTCCACCCTCGCCGGCGACATCACGGTCGGCCGCCTGGGCGGCGACGCGGAAATCCGCACCGCCAAGGGCGACATCAAGGTCGCCGAGGCAGTACGCGGCACGGTCGTGCTGGGCACCCAGGCCGGCCTCGATCTCGGTCGGCGCCGCCGCCGGAGTCTCGGCCGCCCTGGACGCCGGCACCGGCCGCGGCCGGATCCACAACTCGCTCAAGAACACCGAAGGCACCCCCGGCCTGACCATCCACGCGACCACCGCCGACGGCGACATCACCGCCCGCAGCCTCTGAGGAGCACAACACCTTCAACAAGGCCTGACCATGAACCGGCCGGCAGGGCCGTCAGACCATCGGGTCTGACGGCCCTGAGCTGGTGGTGACTAGGCGCGATGGAGGTTATCCGGCGGCCTGGAGCGTGTCCCGTAGATCTTGATAATCGTTTCGGCTTGGATTGGGTGGTGGGTGAGGATCGGCTGAGGCGGCATGATCTGGGTGATGTGGAGTGGGCGCGGCTGGGCCGTTGCTGCCGGGGCATCCGCGGCAGGGGCGCGGGTGGGATGATCACTGGCTGGTGATCGGCGGGGGCTTCTTCCGGACCCGGGCGGGGTGCCCGTGGCGGGACCTGCCGGAGCGGTCCGGGAACTGGGCGACCGTCTGTAACCGGCACCGCCGCTGGTCCGGCGGCGGGACGTGGGAGAAGATCCTGGGCCGGCCCGCGCTGGCTGCGGTGAAGCGCACGGGCGGGCTGGCCGGCAAGATTCACCTGCTGGCTGACCCGGCGTGCCGGCCGCTGGCCCGGGTGACCAGCGCCGGGCAGCGCCATGATTCCCCGGCCTTCGTCCCGCTGATGGACCGGCTGAAGGTCGCCCGGCGGGCCGGGACCGGCCGCGGACCAGGCCGGGCCGGGTGCTGGCTGACAAGGCGTACCCCAGCGGCGCGGTCCGTGCTCAGGCGCGCAGACCCGGGATCAAGGCGACCATCCCCGAACCCTCCGGCCAGGCCCGCAACCGGCTCCGGCGTGGCCTCCGATCCGGATCTGGCTCCGCCATCCCGGCCCATGTTCTACGGGACACGCTCTGGCCGGCCCGGGCTGCGGGCGTGCCGTGACCGGGGTAGGTTTTGCGCCGCGGGTGACGCACAACCTACCCCGTTGACACGCAGCCGTGAGTGATGCGGCAGGCCGGGCCGCGGCTGAGATCGCCGGCCAGCCGCCGCTGGATAACCGGCAGCGGAACTGTCAGGCGGGCGACCCGCAGCGGCAGTCCCAGCGCGTCCCGTATCGCCTGTACCTCGCCGGGGCTGCGGGCAAAATAAGCGAGCACGAACAGCCGGATCCCGGCTCGCCGGTAGTTCGCCGCCACCGCGGCCAGGTTCTGCCGCAGCAGCCCGAATTCGGCCGCGCGATCATGCGCGCCCGTACCTGCCCAGCTCAGGTAGTCCAGGTCGAGCAGCGCGTACGGTTCGCCTCGCTGCTCGAGCAGGTAGGCGATCTCCTCGGCAACCGAACTCTTGCCGGACCCGTAGACCCCGGTGAGCAGGACGCCCTCCGCCCGTCGCGCGTTCACCAGCCAAGATTAGGCCGACCCGGCCCAGATCCTGACCTTGAAGTGCGTGGATCAGGGCGCTGCGCGCGCCGCAACTGCCGTTACATGCCGGCGAGTGCGCTTCCTGCAGAAGGCCTCTCCGGCCCCGCCCGGCCTCGCCGCGGGCTCCCTCCAGGGGTCATCGGGGGTGCTGCGAGCCATCGCGGCCGCCCGGCCGGCGGGGAACCGGTCCCGGCGGCCGCTGTGGCCAGCCTCACGCGGTGGGGAGACGCGGCGGATGCGGTTCATGAGGGTCCTCCTGTCGTTGGTTCACTGAGCCATCACTGTGTGTGAGCCCCGGTATGGTGCGCCATCCGACGTTCTGCATCCGATGTTCTGCGTATGGCCCGCCGCGCCCTGTGCCCCTAACGTGGGACTACCTGGGCAGGAGGCGGCCATGACCGAGCCGGTGAGGATCAGCGACCGTGACGTGCGCGCGCTACTGCGGATTGTGACCGGCGAGCGTGAGCACGATGCCGCGGAGGGGCTGCCGTTGTCACTGCTGGGAGACCTCAACGAGCAGATCCCCTGCGACACCCTGTCGTTCTTCGGCCTCAACAGCCGGCAGGAAGCCGCCTGGTTCGCCCAGGACCTGCCCGCGGACGAGGGGCAGGACGATCAGGCATTCTGGGCGCACTACTGGGACTCCGAGCCATGCTCCTACCCCGATCGAAGCGGTGATCTGCGCAGCGTGACCAAGATCTCGGACTTCTACAGTTCGCGGCAATGGCGCGCCACCGGCATGTACCGCGATTACCTACCGCGGGTCGAGCACGAGATCATGGTGTGCCTGCCCGGCGGGCCAGGGCAGAGCGTGCGCCTGGTCTTTTTCCGTGGCCCGGGTCCGGATTTCTCCGAACGCGACCGGGCCCTGCTCACGCTGCTCCGCCCTCACCTGCACGAGGCCTTCCTGGACGCCGAGCGCCACCGGCGCGGCGTCCCCGACCTGACCGCCCGGCAGTGGGACCTGCTCCGCCTCGTCGCGGCCGGTGCCACCAACGCGCAGATCGCCCGCAGGCTCGGCATCTCCGAGGGAACCGTGCGCACGCACATGGAGAACATCTTCGCCCGGCTCCAGGTATCCAGCCGGGCCGCCGCCATCACCCGCGCCTTCCCCGACCGGGCCACCCTCATGGGCGCCTAACCTGGCCGTTCCGCCGCGCCGGGATGCTGCAGGTGCGCACGAGATCTTATCGAACCTCTATTCGGGTAGTTGGGTCTTGACACCACGATCCGCCGAATATAAATTCGTTTACGGCGAACGTCGCCTGGTCACGTGGCTGTGCACCCCGCGACGGGTACACCCGAGCCTGGACGCACCCAGGACGATGCCAGGAATTCTGAATTCACGCGCCGTCCATTTGCATGATTTACACGGTTCATAGGTCGGTCCTGCATGAGAGGAATACGGGCGTGAGCCTAACTCATAACGCAATAGATGCGCTGGCCAAGGCAGTTCTTGTGCCACTTGGCTTGCTTCTCACTCTGCTTATTGTCAGAGTCGTATCATATGTGTGGTACGTCCTTCTTAATAGGCGGCCGCTACCGATCATTGTCCAAGATATGAATTTCGATTCAAACTCTGCTAGTCCGGCACGGACAGCCGAGCCTCCGCCGGGGCAGGATACTCATGCCTGGGAGGATCTGCCAGCTTTTCTGAGAAACTACATTTCGGCGGACCCTCCACTCTCCCGCCAATTGGCTCCTGGAGTTACTGGCACAACGTCCCCAATCATTGCCACGGCGACGCCAAATGGTTCGCAGTTCGACTGGACGGCCAGGCTGCTAAATCTGGTACTGCCACAGAAGCAGGCCGCATATAATATTTATGTAACCCCTCATAACAGCCGGGTAAATCAGCTACAGGCGAGTGTTCAGATCGTGAAGACGCCAGAGCAGTGGATCAAGGCATCCAAGATATTTACCGGCCATACTATCAACGACCTCGCGTCGGCCATCGGCGGATTCTGCATGGAATGCGTCCAGCTTCAGCCTGAATTTCTGCGTAGAACGGCACGCTGGGAGCATTGGGGAAGCCGCGGAAGCTATGAAATCTTCCGGCGGGCCATTTCATATCAGGATGATGGCGAATTCCGAGCGGCATATGGAGCCTACGAGAAAGCCAGCGCATTGGCGCCTGGAAATATACGGCTTGGCGAATACAGGGCTAGCCTGTATGAGATCGAGGGAAAGTACAAGGAAGCAACCCAGCTATACGACGCTCTCCACTGCCTGTGGAAAAAAAATATTGAGATTCTGTATCGCTCTTCGGCCACGCGCGTAAACCGCGCTCAAGAACTACTTGGCCAGCAAGCGGTAATTCGTTCTTCGGATGAGCCTACGATGGACACCAGGTCGATTCAAATCGAGGAAGGCCTGTGTCTCATTGAACAGGCACAGTGCATCTTGATGCAAACCAGGAAGGACCTGCAATTTCTCCACGTCCTGAGAATGTGGCTACAGACTTGGCTCCCACGTCGCCGGGACATTGGTGAGCGTAAGTACTGGGCCTCATGGTTGGGTCGCGACAACTTCCGCCAGCCTCTCATGCTGCTGCGGCGTAGCAAGCGTTATGAGTATGTAAGTGCAGTGAGGGTTACCATTCTAGCCAATGAGATCCTTAAATTTCTGCTCGACGAGAAGGTTGATAACCAATTCAGTATTGATAGATCCGTCAGTTCGGTCATCCGGCTGATAAGGAGAAAGCGTATTGGCTGGCTCGCGCACTGGGCAGCAGCCTGCTATTTCTCCCGCGCAGCTGAAGCGGCTGTATGGGCCGTTCCGACGGATTGGGCCAAATATACGGCTAGCTTTAGCAAGTTTGGCTCCCCGGCATCCCCAGAAACAGGGTCGCCCAAGAATTGGCAAGAGTGCTGTGAGACCATGGCCGTCGGCGAGATTGGGCGGGTTCTCAGGAATCCCTGCAATCAGCTCAATCCGCAACTATTGCGGACAGACCCAGATATGAAGCGGCTCCACGACGCGTTCAAAGGTGCAGATGTTCGAGTGTTGATAGGGCCTATTGAAAATATGTCGTTGCCAGCTACCAAAGCAGTCGAGCCGTCTTCACAGGAGCAAATCCTGAAGATGCCAAGTCGGCGGTGCGACCCTGGTTCTCGCATGACACATTTCAGTCCGAACGGAATCGACATGCACCGCTGATGCGTCCTGGCGGCGTCGGCCATGCAGAACAGGAGGCCCGGTGCGGCGGCCGGGCTCATGACGGTCATGGTCAGCGGCCCTCGAAGTTCGGCTGGCGTTTCTCCTGGAACGCGGCGATGCCCTCGTGCGCGTCGGCCGTGGCGAAGGTCACCGTCTGGAGGTCCCGCTCGTACTGGATGCTGTCCTCCAGCGTCATGGAGTGCGCGGCCCGGAGGTTCAGCTTCCCGGTCTGCGCGGCGATGGGCGCCCGCTTCGCGATCGTCGCGGCGATGCCGTTCGCCCGCCCCAGCAGGGCGCTGGGCTCCACTACGTCGGAGACCAGGCCCCACCGCAGGGCGGTGGCGGAGTCGATCGGCTCGCCGGTGTACAGCATGAGGGCTGCGTTGGACGGGCCGATGCTGTGCGTCAGGAAGGCGCTCATGCCGCCGCCGCCGATCCAGCCGAGGGTGATCTCGGGTGCCCCGAACTGGGCAGGGGTGGCGGCGATCCGGATGTCGCAGCTCATCGCCATCTCCAGGCCGCCGCCAAACGCGTAACCGTTGATCGCGGCGATGACAGGCTTGCGGATGCCGCGGATGGCGTCGCAGTAGTCCGGGCGGTCGCGGAACTTCCAGGCGGTGGGGTAGCTGGTCAGTTCCCTGATGTCGCTGCCGGCGCAGAACGCCTTGCCCTGGCCGGTGAGGATGATGACGCGGACGTCGTCGTCGCCGTTGATCTGCCCGGCGGCCACACGGATCTCGTCGGTCATTCCCGGTGAGACCGCATTGAGCTTCGCGGGCCGGGCCAGGGTGAGGGTGGCGACGTGGCCGGCGACGGAGTACTCGAGATATTCCATGGTGGTGCCCCTAGAAGGTGACGTGAGCGCGGAACTGGCCGACGGTGCGAGAAGCGCCCGCTGGGCTCCGGTGGACGCGGCAGAGGATTCTGAATCGCCCCGGGACATCCTCGCAAGGGGGTGAAGGGGGAGGGGCCGGTCTTCACAGATCGAGGAGGCCGAGGTCGCGCGATCGCGACACTGCCTGGCCGCGGGTGGAGGCGCCCAGCTTGCGGTAGATCGAGTTCGCCTGCGACTTGATGGTGTGGCGGGACAGGAACATCTGCGCGGCCATCTCGGGGAAGGACAGGTGGGTGCCGAGCAGGGGCAGAAGGCGGAGTTCGGCAGCGGTCAGCGCTGACGCTCCGGGGGCGCCTGGGCCGCTGCGTTCCTTCGCGAGCTGGGCCCGGAGCGTCTCGGCGTCGCCGGCCAGGTTCGCGAGGCCGGGCCGCCGCCTCAGCAACTCATCGGTCTCCCGCATGAGCGTCCTGGCCCCGGCAACGTCGGCGAGAGAGAGGTGGACGCGGGCCAGCTCGATCCGGGCCTGGACGGCAAAGTAAGGGAGCGCGTAGGTCAGCAAGTGCCGCAGGCGCTGCGCGCTCACGAGATGCTGGCGCGCGGCGGGAGCATCTCCCCGGTGCATGGCTGTGCGGGCCCGTACCGCGCTGACCAGGGGCGTTGCGTAGCTTTCCTCGATCCCGGCCCCATGCAAAGCGGCGCCTGCCTGGTCGGCGAAGTCCTCGGCGCGGCCCCAGTCGCTGCGAGCCATCGCAACCAGGGACCGTTCGCTCAGCGCGAGCGCGGCATCCTCGTACGCGCCGGTTTTCTCCCCGACACCGATCCCATCTTCCAGGGATGCGTCGCCACCGTCGAGGTCACCGCAAAGGACGCGCGCGATTCCTTGCAGGATCGCAGGTGCCGGCGTCACGAAACTTTGTGACGTGAACCTGCGTACCGCCTCGTCGGCATCAGCGCGCATCTGCTCGGCCCCTTGGCGGCACAAGAAGGCCCGGAGCAGGGCGGCCCACGCCTCGGTGGAAGGGTCATCGGGCCGGGCCGGGTCCTCGTACTGCCAGCGGTCGGCCGCGTCGGCCCACCGTTCGGCCCCGGCCGGGCTGCCCTGTCAGCGCGCAGAAGAGCGCGGCTAGCACAGCGGCCATCGGGTGTCCGTCGATCTCGCCCTGATCTTCTAGCCATTGGTACCACCGCTGGATGGTGGTGATCCGGCCTTGCCGGTGGGCGGGCACCGCGAGTTTCTCCACCAGGCCAGCGGCCGCGTCGACGTCCCCCGCTGCGATGGAGTACTCCAGTGCATCCTCGGGCAGGCCGTTGCGCACGCACCAGCCGACGGCGCGGCGCCGCAGGACCGGGATCAGGCCGGGCTCCTGGCGTTCCAGCTCTGACAGGAGCATGTCGCGGAATAGGTGGTGGTAGCGGTACCACTGCCCCCGCCGGTCCAGCGGCACCAGCAGCAAGTTCGACCGGGCCAGCTCCGCCAAGGTCGCGGCCGCACCAGGCGCGTCCAGCACCGCCTCGCACAGCGGCCCGGACATGCGCTCCAGCACCGCGGTCCGGGTGAGGAACACCCGTTCCCGCCGCGAGATCCGCGCCAGGAACTCCGACTCCATGTACTCACTCACCAGCCGGTCATCCCCGCCGAAGGAAACCGCCGCGCTCGCCAGCGGCCCGCCCTCCCTCAGGTACAAAGCGGCAAGGTACAGCCCGGCCGGCCATCCCTCGGTCCGCCGGTGCAGCCCGGCCACGTCATTCACGCTCAGCGTGAGATCCACGTTGCGGAAAAGCGACGACGCCTCCGCGCAGCTCAGCGACAGATCACCGGCGCCGATCTCCAGGATCCGGCCCTCGGCCCGCAGCCGCGCGACACGCAGCGGCGGCTCAGCCCGGCCGGCCAGCGCCAGCCGCGAGCCGTCCGGAACATGATCGGCCAGCACCGACAGCGCGGCGCGGCATTCGGGGTTGTGCAGCGCGTGCACGTCATCCAGGACCAGCGCGATCGGCGAGGTCATCGACGAGAAAGCCGCCCCCAGCCGGGGGACAACCGAGCCAGGCACCGAACTGCCCGGGGAGGCCAGCGCGTCGAACACCCGCCCGTCGATGGGCTGCACGGCATCGAGCGCCTCTGCGACGTAGGTGAGCAGGACCTTCGGGTCGTTGTCCCCTTCGTCAAGCGACACCCATGCGAAAGGCTGGCCGTTCCGCTCGGCCCACTGCGCCAGCAGCGTCGTCTTCCCATAACCCGGCGGCGCGACCACCGAGATGACCGGGCAGCGGCTGCCGTGCGCCAGCCGTTCGATCAGCGGCGAACGGCGGACGGTCCCCGGCCGCAGTACCGGACGCAGAAGCTTCGACGCGACAAGGTCAAACGCCGGCCCCGCCGCACGATGCGATCGGGCGGGCCGCTGCCGCAGGTCCCCTTGGCCGATGTCTGCGACAGTGCCCCCCCGGAACGGTCTGCGGCCCATGATGCGCCGTAGTCCCGGATCAGGTCAAGCGCGGGCCTGGGTGCCTGGCCACGCCGCGCGCGGATGGGCTGCGGCCAGGTTCCTGGCTGCGGGCGATGTCGCACTGGGGCAGGCAGGCGCGCCAGTTCCTTTCGCTTAGTGCGGCACGCCAGTGCCCGCGAGGTGGTCTGCCAGCCTGCCCGCGAATGTCCGTGCCTCGTCCAGGTGGTAGTCCTGGATGTTGGTCGGCGGGATCTTGACCCCGAGATAGCGCTCGCGGTACTCACCCGAGCCGAGGTAGCTCAGCAGGGACAGCAGGGAGCGCACCTGGCCGCCCTGGTATCGGAAGTGGATGCCGTCGGCGAAGGCACCGCCGCGCTTGGTGCCGAGTCGGCGGACTGTCTTGAGGTTGTGACGCCAGTACCGGCGGCAGCAGACGGCGACGGCGAAAGGCTTCCCGTTCAGGACCTGGCTCGCGGTGTCGGACTCCAGGAAGGAGCGGACCGGGACGTCCGTTGACAGCCACCAGGTGGGAGACCCGATGCACACCAGGTCGTACTCCCTTTCGGTCACGACCTCCGGGATGGCGATCTTTGCCGGACGGCGGCGGGGTGACTCCGCCGGGATCATCCCCACAAGCTCCCGGAACGGGTGCGGCATGGGGAATTCCTGGAACCGGCCCGCGTAGCGAGGGTCGGTGAACCCGATCGCAGCCAGGGTCACGCCGACGTCGCGGTCCCGAAGCACCTCGGCCATCGCGTCTATGACCTTCTGCGTCTGGTTCGTGTACGTGAAGTAGACAAAAAGAACTGACGGCTTCGCTGCGGAACCCATACCACTCCCTCAGATTCGTCCTCGCCGTCCGGGTGCGGGTCCACGTCGAAGACCACCTTCTTGACCGTGCCGGTGAAGCTGAACCCCTGGCGCTGATGCCAGGCAAGCAGCGCCACGCCGGGATGCCATCCCCCCATCGGGGTGAACACGGCACTCAGTCTCGCGAGCTCCGCGCCGCGCCGACCCCGGTCCTGGGCGCGGCGCCGCAGCCTCCGGCGCCAGGAACGGCATGGGGCCGCCGTTCCTGGTCAGGCACTCTCCTTCGGCCCTGGTGGTGCCTCGGCGGGGTCGAAGGCGGCGGAGAACAGGTAGCTGGTCGCGAGGCTGCGGTAGGGCCGCCATTTGTCAGCTATGGCGAGGACCTCTGCTCGGTGGGGAGGTGGCCGAGCTGGTAGGCGGCCCAGACGGCGTCCGGGTTCAGCCGCCCATCGGAGAGCTGCTGGGCGAGGTCACGGAGCGTGCTGATCTTGCGCCACGACAGCCCGGCGTCGCGTAGCTGGCCGGGATCTACGGCCAGCAGTTCGGCAGGTGCGGGCAGATGGCCGCCGAATAGTGCCTGGATACGGGCCAGGGTCCGGCGGGTCGCCGGAACCGAAAGCTGCTGGCCGGTGACCTGGAACAGCAGAGCACCATACAGATCCATCGGCGGGCGGGCACGCTACTGCTTGTTCAGTAGGCGGTCGGTCAGGACGATCTCGACGATCGCTGCGACCGTGTCCTGGCGGGCCCAGTCGCGCTGAAGCTCGCAGGCGAGCGAGACCCAGCTGACCGGCTGCCCGCCGGCCTGGATCACGCGGTCAAGGCCTGCGCGGTGGGCCTCAGGCGAGGTGCCGGCGATCGCGTTCACGACGGGGTAGACCTCGTATCCTTCGCGCAGCGCATCCAGGGCGGTAAAAGCCATGCAGACTTCGGTCCACAGGGCGCAGATGATGAGCTTGCGGCGGCCGGTCGTGTGGACGGCCTCAACGAATTCGATGTCCTCCCAGGAGTTGACCGTCGTCCGGTCCAGCGGCTTGTCGTCGGTCAGCAGGTCGGCGAGCTCGGGGAGGGTCGGCCCCTGGCCAGAGGCGACGTTGACGGTCGAGTGCACGACCGGGACCCCGAAGGTCTTGATGGTCCTGACGGTCGAGACGGCGTTCTTCACCAGGAGCGCGGGATCCATCGAGCGGGCCGTGGCCAGCTGCGAGGGCTGGTAGTCGATGAACAGGAATGCGGCGTTTTCCGGCGTGAGGAGATGGTCGCCGAGCGGGTCACGCACCGGGGCGCTGGTCATGGCAGCGGCTCCTTCTCGTAGCGAGGTACGGGTGTGCCTGAAGGTAGCGGCCGTCATGGTGGGCGGCTGTCACCTGATTCCGGTGATTTGTGCTGTGTTTCGAGTTGCCGGAGCTCGAGGAGGTCGAGGCCGAGCGCCTCGATCTCCGCCAGCACGCCGTAGAGCGCCGACTGGTCGAGGAGCCCGGTGAGCACGGTGTGCGTGCCATCCCGGCGTGGCACCAGCGCCGGGAAAGCAGACAAGACCGTGGCGCCAAGGTGGCCCCTTATCCGGATCGCGTACAACGCGGGTGCCGGGTCCATGGCGCCATGGTCGGGGGCCAGCAGGTGAAACCGCATCACCGCGATCAGGTGACCGCCGGGCAACGGCGCGAATCACCAGGATCCGGTGACGACCCCTCACCTGCCTGCCGGCCAGCGTGGATCCGCAGCGAAGGCCCGCACGGCCGCGAGGGACGTGCCCGAGTTTCAAGGAGACGCCGTGACATCACTCCCCGGTCGGTTGACGTCATGAGTGCCAAGGTGGCGATCGTGGCCGGGGCCGGTGCGCTTGGTCACGCGACGACGGCGGTCCTCGCCGCTGGCGGCCTCACGGTGGTGGCGGTCGACCGGAACGAGCATGCGTTGCGGGACCTCCCCGGCAGCGTCCGCCCTGAAGTGGCCGACACCACCGACCCCGCCGTGGCGGCGCGGCTCATCGACCGGATCACCGGCGAGGTTGGGCCCCCTGACGTGCTGGTGAACACCATCGGTGCGTTCCGCCCGGGAAACGCGCTCACCACGACGCCCGAGATTCTGCAGCTCATGATCGATGTCAACCTCGGACCCGCGCTGTGGCTGAGCCAGGCGGTAGCGCCGCACATGCGGCAGCAGGGCTCGGGGGCCATCGTGCACGTGACCGCCCGCCCAGGAATTGAGCCATCCGGCGGCATGGCGGCGTACAGCGCGAGCAAGGCCGCTCTCGCCCACTTGACTCGCATTCTCGATCTCGAGCTCCGCTCTCACGGGATCCGGGTGAACGCGGTCGCGCCGCAACTGCTCGACACCCCGGCGAACCGGGCCAGCCTCCCGGACGAGGTGATGGGCCAGGCGGTCGCGCCCGAGGCGATCGCCGGCGTGATCGCGTTCCTGGTCAGCGACGCCGCCGCGCCGGTGAGCGGAGCGATACTCCCGGCCTACGGCGGCTGAGGGCCGGGGGCACGAATCATCATGATCCGGTGACGATCATTCACCTGGCTGGCGGCCAGCCTGGGCTTGTCGCGACGGCTCGCACGGCCAGCAGGGGACGTGCGGCGAGATTCCAGGGAGATCCCGTGACATCACCAGCCTTCGGCGCTGACAGCGCCGCCGCCTTGCCTGATTACGCGCCGATCCCGCGATCCGCACTGGGCCCGGCCCTCAACGATCAGGGGTATTACGTCGGGCGGGTCGAGCGGAACCTGTACTGGGTGACCGACGGGGTCTACCAGTCGGCGTTCCTGACCACCCGCGACGGCGTGGTGCTGTTCGACGCGCCCCCGAGCATCGGCCATAACCTGCGCCGGGCCGTGGACGAGATCGCCGCGGCCAACGGCGTGAGCAACACGGTGACGCACCTGGTTTACTCCCATCACCACGCCGACCACGGCGCGGGGGCCTCGCTGTTCGAGAACGCCGTCCGGATCGGGCACGAGGAGACCCGGCGGCTGCTGCTCCGGGACGACGACCCGGCCCGGCCGGTGCCGGAGGTGACCTTCGCCGACCGTTACACGCTGGAGGTGGGCGGAGAGCGCGCCGAGCTGGCCTGGCACGGCTCCAACCACTCGCCGGACAACATCTACATCCATTTCCCCGACCACGACACCCTGATGTTCATCGACGTGGTCAACGCCGGCTGGGTGCCGATCTACAACCTCAACTTGTCCGAGGACGTGCAGGGGTACATGCAGGCTCCCGGCACCGCCTTGTCCTACCCGTGGACGCACTTCATCTGCGGGCACCTCGGCAGGCTCGCCACCCGCGAAGACGTCGCGCTGCACCAGCAGTACATCGCTGACATCGAGGCCGGCTCCAGGGAGGCCCTGGCGAGCGTCAACCCGGTGCCGTACTACATGCACTACGGGGAGAACGCCTGGGCCGGCGTCAAAGCCCACCTCGACACCGTCACCGAGCGCGCCGCCGCGCCCGTGATCGCCAAGTACACCGGCGTGCTGGCCGCCGCGGACATCGAGGTGTTCACCAGGACCACGACGTTCGCGATCATGCAGTCGCTCCGGCTCGACCGCGGGCCCAGCGGACCGGTCCACCCCTGACCACACCGCACCCGGGGCCGGGCAGGCGCCGGCCCCGGTGCGGGCCGGTGGGAAAGGACCCGCCTGGACGGATCGCGACCTGCTTCGCTGGCTGGCGGCGTGGCATGATCGTGGGGTCAGGCTCGCGGGGGAGTGGCAAGACGATGCGGAAGCCATGATCGAGGAGCTAGCGCGGGATCGTCTGGGCTTCGGGCGGCTGCGCCCAGGACAGCGGCCGGCGGTGGAGGCACTGGCCGGCGACCGCGATGTGCTGGCCGTGCTGCCGACCGGGGGCGGCAAGTCAGCCATCTACGAGCTGGCCGGGTTGCTGCGGGCAGGACCGACGGTGGTCGTGTCTCCGCTGATCGCACTGCAGGATGATCAGCTCGCCCACCTGCGCGCGGCTGGCCTGCGGGCGATCGTGCTGAACTCCCAGCTGTCAGCCGGCGAGCGCGCCGCTGCGCTGCTCGCCTCGTGCGATTCGGACACGTTCATATTCCTCTCGCCGGAGCAGCTGGCCAACGGGGAGACCCGGGACACGCTGCGGCACGCGCAGCCCGGGCTGTTCGCCGTGGACGAAGCCCACCTGATCAGCCAGTGGGGACGCGACTTCCGCCCCGACTACCTGTTCCTGGGCGCCCAGGCGGACGCGCTCGGCGTGCCGGTCCGGCTGGCGCTGACCGCGACCGCCGCACCGCCGGTACGCCAGGAGATCATCCGGCGGCTGGGGCTGCGCGATCCAGTGGTGGTGATCGGCGATTTTGACCGGCCGCACCTCCACCTGTCAGCCGTGCACGAGCGCACCATCCCAGACAAGGAGGCTGAGCTGGTCCGGGCGGCGCGCGAGTTCGCCGGCCCGGGGATCGTCTATGCGGCGACGCACGCCAGCGCGCAGGCGGCCCACGACACCCTTGCGTCGGCCGGGGAGCAGGTAGCGCTGTATCACGCCGGGCTGTCCGGGCGGGCGCGGCGGGAGGCGATGACGGCTTTCCTGGATGGCCCGGCCCGCATCATCGCGGCCACGGTGGCGTTCGGCATGGGGATCGACAAGCCAGATGTCCGCTGGGTGCTGCACGCCGACCCGCCGCCCTCGCTGGACGAGTATTACCAGGAACTCGGGCGGGCGGGCCGGGACGACGAGCCGTCGCAGGTGCGGCTGCTCTACCGCTACGAGGACTTCGAGCGGGCTCGTCGGCTGACGGCGCGAGGCGTGCCCGGCACGGCTGTCGGGCAGGTCGCGGCCGCACTCGCGGCCGGGCAGTGGACCGGACCGGGGGGCCGGCAGCAGACCGCCGCGCTGGCCCGGCTGGCTGATCTCGGTGCCGCGGCCTGGCAAGCGGACGGCGGTGCCCGGTGGACTGGGACGATGAGCGTCGCGGCGGCCCTGGAGGCCTCGGACGCGGAGACCGCTCGCGAAGCCGAGATAGAGCGCACCCGGCTGACGATGATGCGCCGCTATGCCGAGCACACCGGTTGCCGCCGTTCGTTCCTGCTCACCTACTTCGGCCAGGACTACCCCGGCCCGTGCGGGAACTGCGATAACGACCTCGGGTCCACCGAAGCTGACCAGGCCGGCCTTCCCGTTCGCCGTGGGCGAGCGGGTCGTGAGCGAGCGCTGGGGCGAGGGCACCGTGCAGCGCTACGACGAGGACGAGGTCACGGTGCTCTTCGACGACCACGGCTACCGTGAGCTGTTCCTGCCGGTCGTGTTGGAACGCGGCCTCCTGCGGCCCGCATAGCCGGGCGACTCCGGGCACCGGATGCCTCGGTGAGTGCGCCGAGGAGCGCGCTGGTGGCGGCGGTGGGCCGCCGGCTGGCGCTGATGGCGGCGGACAGGTCCCACCGGAGCCGGGGGTCGGCGACCGGGACTGAGCGCAGGCCGTGGGCGGTGGTGACAGCGGAGGCCGGGATCAGGGTGGTTCCGAAGCCGGCCTGGATGAGCCTGGTCATGAGGGCGTAGTCGGCGATCTCGGTGGCTCCGGGGGCGTCGCCGAGAACGCGGTCCACGGTTTCGCGGATGCCCCAGCCGGGCGGGAACCGCAGGATTGTCTCCTCCGCCAGGTCGCGGACGCTGACCTCGGGCCGCCCGCTGAGCGGGTGATCCGGGCGGCAGGCGAAGACCAGCGCCTCGCTGGCCAGCGGGTGCAGGACGATGCCGCGCGGTGGCTGGCCGGCTTCCGGGTGCGCGCTGCTGGCGGTGAGCGCGATGTCCATCGTGCCGTCGGCGACCGCGCGCAGGTTACCGGCCGATCCGGCCGTGGACTGGCGGACGTGCAGCACGATGGCGGGGTGGTGGTGCCGGACGTCGGCCAGGACGGCAGCAAGGTCGAGAGAGCCGGTGTTCAGGGTGCTGCCCAGCACGACCGTGCCGCGGACTTGCCCGGAAACCGCTGCGACGTCATCGCGGGCGGCCTGCGCAGCGTCGAGGATCCGCTGGGCCCCGGCCCGCAGGGCCACTCCGTGCTCGGTGGCGGCGACGGGGGTGACGGACCGGTCGAACAGCGGCACCCCGAGTTCGTGCTCGAGGCGGGCGATGGCACTGGACATGGCCGACTGGACGATGTGCATCGAGCGGGCGGCGGCGGTGAAGCTCCGGGCCTCGTAGCAGGCGAGGAAGTACTCGAGGTCGCGGATCTCCACGGCTCCACGCTACCGTTCCCGCGCGGTGACCATCAATAAAATCAATGACCTCTATCTAAATTGATCGTTGGACATGATGACCGTCAGGAGGCGACCCTGAACCGGTAAGCGAAGTGATGCCGTTCCAGGGAGTGTTCCGATGAGTGCTTTCCTCGCCGATATCCGCGGCACGGTCGCACCGGACCGCCGGGGCCGTAATGGCCCGCTGCCGCCGCTGCTGCTCTCGATGACGCTGGTCACAGGCCTGGTGGACGCGTTCAGCTACCTGGTCCTCGGGCACGTGTTCGTGGCCAACATGACAGGCAACATCGTGCTCCTGGGGTTCGCGCTGGCGGGCGCCCCCGGATTCTCTATTGGCGCATCAGCGACCGCCCTGGCGTCGTTCTTCGCCGGGGCGCTGATCGGCGGGCGGCTCGGTTCCCGGCACAGCGGGCACCGCGGGCGGCTGCACAGTTCGGCCGCGGCCATCCAGGCCCTGTTCCTCGCGGCGTCAGTCGTCCTGGCCGCGTTCAGCGGCAGCATGCCCGTGACTGGCTTCCGGTACGCGCTTATTGTGGTGCTGGGCGCTGCGATGGGAATCCAGAACGCCGCCGCCCGCAAAATCGCGGTACCCGACCTCACCACCACGGTGCTGACCCTCACCATCACCGGGATAGCCGCCGACAGCACCCTGGCCGGCGGGCCGGGCTCGAAAGCGGGCGGCCGGCTGACCGCCGTGGCCACCATGCTCGCGGGCGCGTTCACCGGGGCCGTGCTCGTCCGCCACGCCCCGGCCTGCTATCCGCTCGCCATCGCCCTGGTCACGATCGTCCTCGGCGCCCTGACCAGCCACAGGCTGGGAAAGCTGAATCCCGCCTGGGTCCGCGCCGCGGTCTAGGAACACCCGCCCCGACCGCCGTGATCGGAGGAAAGAGATGAGCGTCGAGAGAACCCAGAGCGGGCACCAGATCAGATATGAACTTCGTCATGGCGCCGCGCAGCTCCAGGCCTGGCTGACCCCCGTCGTGGGCGCCGGGCCCGCCGCCGATGGCCAGCCCTGCACCACCGATCAGCAAGCTCGGCGTCCGCGCCGGAAAGGAGAACCACGATGCCCGACCAGACCAGCAGTCCCGCGCCGACCTGGCAGCCGCCACCCGATTCCGAGCAGTCCGGCGGTCAGCTCAACGCCGCTGAACGGCGCGAACTGCCCGCCTCGGCCTACGCCTTCCCGCGGCAGCGCAAGGAACCGCTGAGCTCAGCCAGCCACGTGCGAACCGCGCTCAGCCGATTCGATCAGGTCAGCGACGTCAGTGACGCTGACCGGGCGCTCGCCTTCGAAAATATCCGCCTCGCCGCGTCCTACTTCGATGTTCAGATGACCGAGAAGTCATGGCACGATCTCATGCACCCACCCAGCGGCGGCTAACGGGCCGCCGGTCCGCGATTTTTCTGTGAGCTTCCGCAGAGCTGACGTTCAGTAACTTCACGAGCGTGACCTGCATGATTGCGTATCAGTACGCGGACCAGCCGGCGCGGCGGATGAGGGGCAACCACATGAACAGGCATGCTGAGCCCGGGTGGCGGCGCTTGTACCAGCGCCCTGGCCGTGGCATTCGACTGAACGTGTCGGGACCGTCCCAGCCGTCCGGTGTCCTGGCTAAGCGGGCGCTCGCGGTGCTGCTCTTCCTGGCGATCACGGTGGTGGCGGTGGCCCAGTACCGCACAGTCCGCGGTCCCGTCGCGGTCTCGTGGCTGGCGGTCGGCCCGCTCCTGGCGTCGCTGCTGTTGCGCCCGCTGGTCACCGCTGTGCTGGCGGGATGGGCGATACTCCTGGGTCTCGGGCTGATCATGGACCAGCCGGGCAGGCCAGGATCGCTGGTGTCGCATCTGGGCGTATTCGTGTTGCTGGCCGTCTTCGCTGTCGCCAACGCCACGCTGCGCACCGCGGCGCAGCGGCGGCTGAGCCGGGTCCGCGCGGTGGCGCGGGTGGCACAGAGCGCGCTGCTGCGCGAGGTCCCGGCGACGGTCACGGCGGGACGGATGGCCTCGCGCTACGTCTCGGCCGCGGCGGAGGCCCTGGTGGGCGGGGACATCCTGGAGGTCGTCTCCGAGGGAGGCCGCACCCGCTGGCTCATCGGGGACACGCGCGGGAAAGGACTGCCGGCGGTGCGCCTGGCCAGCATCGCGACGACCAGCTTCCGGGACGCCTGCTCCCAGCCGGGCCTGTCGCTGACCGAGATCGCCCGCGTGGTGGACCGGTCAGTGACGCTGGCCGCGGGCGACGAGGACTTCGTGACCGCCTTGTTCGCCGAGTTCGACCCGCGTGGCTGGCTTGAGCTCGTCACCTGCGGCCACCCGCCGCCGCTGCGGCTGACCGCGGACGGCGGCCTGCAGGCCCTGACTCCTTCCTCGTACGCGACCCCGCTGGGCCTGCACCCCGGCATGAAGTCATCCACCTTCTGGGTGGGCCCAGCCGACCGTGTGGTCTTCTACACCGACGGCCTGCTGGAGGCCCGCGACCGGGCGGGCCGCTACTTCCGGCTGGAGGACTGCGCCGGACATGCTCCGTGGCCCCGACCTGGAGGCCGCGGCCGATGAGCTGCTCGATCGCCTGGTGGCCCACACCGGCCGTCGGCTTGACGATGACGTGGCCGTGCTGCTGTTCGAGGCGGCGCCCGCACCAGCCGGTGCGCCGGAGGTGGCCTCGGCGCCTGCGGGAACAGCTCACGGCGTCATGCCTGCCGACGACCTGGTGGCTGCCGGGTCCGGACCCTGAACCTGGCCACCGGATCCGGGCGCTGGGCTGGCCGGGTTTCCGGTCAGTGCGCCCGCTCCCGGTGATCGTGATCATGACCGGCGGCGGCGGGCTGCAGCACGGACGAGCCGAGCCAGCGGCTGGCCTGCAGGGCCAGTTCCACCTCATACCGGTTCTCGCCCACCGGGCGGCCCAGGCTCTCCTTCGCCTTGCGGATCCGGTACTGGACCGTGTTCTTGTGCAGCATCAGCTGCTCGGCAGTCGTCTTATAGCTCCCCCCGCTCTGCAGGAAGACCAGCAGGGTCTCGCGCAGCCGGGCATGATGCTCGTCGTCGTCGGCCAGGCCCGCCAGCGTGCCGAGCACCCAGGCCCGCAGCAGGTCAGCCGACCCGAGCATCATCGCGATCGGCGCGACCTCGCCGAACACCACCGCCCGTGGCGCGTGCGACCCCGTGGCGAGCGCGACCGCCTGGGCCGCGAGGGCCTGCCGGTGGGTCAGCCGGAACCCGGCCGCCCCCTTCGCCGCGTCGCCGAAGGCGAAACGGACATCCGCGTCCACCCCGGCCGCCGCCGCCGGATCGAAGGTGTCCCGGATCCCCAGCGGCAGCCACGCCCACGCGCTGGATTCGTCGCGCGGCAGGAACACCGGATCAGCCGGGCAGAGCGCCTTCCCCGCCACGTGCCCGATCGCCTGCTCCAGCCGGGTGATCTCATCCGCGGCGCCCGCCGCCTTGCCCACCCAGCACACCAGGCCCACGTGGTACTGGCGCAGCCGGTAGCCCAGGGTGGCCTCCGTGGCACCCACATCGATCCGCCCGCCCGCCAGCAGGTCACGGATCCGCGCGGCCCGCGCGGCGCTCCGGTTCCGCAGCCAGTGCTCCCGGGCCTGCGCATAGGAAACGACCATCTCCTCCGACGTCTGGTCGATGTAACCAGCCACCACCCGGGACATGCTCAGCGTGACCGCGCTGATCATCTCCGCGTCCCCGGCCTGGCGGGCCAGTTCCTCGAGCATCCAGCCGGAGAAGCACGCGTGCCCCACCCGGTAGGCGCGCAGCAGCGCGGTCAGCGGCGTCCCCCGCTGGGCCAGCCGCCGCGCGTACTCGGTCGCCGCGGCCGGGGCCCGCACCTCGGTGAGGTCGATCCGGTGCTGCATGATCTGCAGGCAGGTATCCACGTTGCTGTCCACGCTCGAGGCGAGCAGCGTGAGCACCGGCTTGTCGCCGCGTAGCTGCGGGATCTCCTGGAGTATCGCCTCGTAGACATCCTCGGACACGGCGGCGCCCCGGCGGGCGACCGCCGCCGCGACATCGGCCATCCGCTCGATGACCGCGGGACGATCGATCTCCACCTGCGGATTGTTACACATTCCGGAGCACCTGCCGAGGGGAGCGATTTCCCCCGCGCTACCCTCTGGGATGAATAGGCGTGCCCAGGCCCGGCCGTACGAGTGAGACGGAATCCACGCCATGAGCGATCAGGCAGGTAGCCACGTTCCCCCGCGACGACTCCGTCGGCAGCGGCGGTCACGCACACGGTCCCATCAACGCCGCAGACAGGTGCATGGGTCGGGTATAGCTCTCGCCGGTCACCCGGCCGCCGGGCCGGTGGCCTCTACCACGTTGACGCTGCCGGTGGCCGCCGTTCCTTGGGTTTCGTGGCCGCCGAGTCCCGCCGGTGCGGCGCGAGGTTCAGCGCGATCGTGTCGGGCAGTTACGGCGGGAACCTGGTGCTGCGTGACCTGGGCGTCGGCCGCCACCTGTTCCTGCCCGTGGCCAAGCCCGGGGCGCGGGTCTGGATCGGCGACGTGCACGCGCTGCAAGGCGACGGGGTGGTCTGACCAGGACCGCCATAGAGACCGCGGCCGAAGACCTGGAGATCCGCTATGACCTGCATAAGCAGGTGGCGCTGCGCGCGGCCACTCGGCGAAACCGCGACGGCCTGGATCGTCATCGGCTTCGCCGGCAGCCTCGATGACGCTCTGGTGGGCTGCCTGCGCGAGGTGATCCGCTGGCTGTCCGCCGCGACAGGCATCACCGAGCCGGAGGCGTACGCGCTGGCCAGCATGGCGGTCAGTTTCCGGGTGACGCAATACGCCAACCAGACCGGCTCGGCCTACACGTCCACGCCGCCCAAGGCCGTGCACGCGGTCATCCCCAAGAGCGTCTTCCCGGCGGAGCTCCGGGACCGGGTCGCACGCTGGCTGCGGCCGTGAGCCTGACCGCCGCTGACCAATGGCGGATCGCCAGGCGGACCGTCTCCGACCCAGCCGCGCCCTGACTATGACGGCGCTGGTGGCCGCGGGAATGATCCCGCCGATCGCCGGGCCCACCGCGCGGGCCAGGTTTCTGGTTCACCGCGCCGAGGGAGATGGATGACCTGGGTGATCAGCAGTAACCGGCGCCGGTCCACCAGGTCGCCGAGGGCTCCGGCCAGCACCGCGAACAGCGGCTGTCGTCAGTGACGTGGCCGCGACGCCGACGTTATATCACTCATATGCGTGCGCGCCTTCGGGGCCGCGCAGCCGGGTCAGCCGCAGTCCGGACAGCCGCAGTCCGGACAGCCGGGCCTGGATGTCTGCGGTGACGGAATCGGGTGGCTGGTCGGCGTCGACCGCGACCAGGATGCCCCGCTCGGTGTAGTAGGGGACGAGCGGGCCCCGTCGTCTCGGCGAATACCCGGAGACGGTGCCGGATCACGTCGGCCACTGTCGTCGGCGCGGCCTCCCTGGCCCGCACGGTCCAGCAGCCGCCGCGTCAGCACCGCGTCCGGCGCGTGCAGGTAGACCGCCGCGTCCAGCGTCACGCCGAGCCGGGCCGCGAGTTCCGCTGCGGCGATGGCCTGCGGCAGGGTCCGCGGGAAGCCGTCCAGGATGTACCCGCCGCCCGCGGCCGCCTCGACGACGGCCGGGGTCAGCACGTCGAGCACGATCTGATCGGGGACGAGATCACCGCGGGCCTGGTAGGCGGCGATCTCGCGGCCTGCGGACCTCCGGCGCGGGCTTCGGCCCGCAGCAGGTCACCGGCGGCGATGTGCCGCACGCCGGACCAGGCCGCCAGCCGCTCGCCCTGGGTGCCCTTGCCGGCGCCCGGGGGAGCGAGCAGCAGCAGTCTCACGGCGCCGGCCGAGGCCCGCACCCGGTCAGTCGGCCGGGATGACGATATCCCGCTTCTGGATCTTGCCGGTCGCGCCCTTGGGCAGCGCGTCCACGATCCACACGTGGCGCGGGTACTTGTAGGCCGCGACCTGGCCCTTGACGTAGTCCCGCAGCTCCTCGGCGCGTGATCGACGGCACCCGGCTTGAGGGCCACCGCGGCGCCGACCTCCTCGCCCAGGGCCGGGTGCGGCAGGCCGATCACGGCGGCCTCGGCGACCGCGGGTGCTCGTAGAGCACCTCCTCGATCTCCCGCGGGTAGACGTTGTAGCCGCCGCGGATGATCAGGTCCTTTTTCCGGTCCACGATGTAGAAGTAGCCGTCCTCGTCGACCCGGGCCAGGTCGCCGCTGTGGAACCAGCCATCGCGGATCGCCTCGGCGGTGGCCTCGGGGCGCTGCCAGTAGCCCTTCATCACGTTCGGCCCGCGGATGACGATCTCGCCCACCTCACCCTGCGGGACCTCGTGGTCCTCGCCGTCCACGACGCGCATCTGGACGTCCCGGATGGGCGTGCCGATCGAGCCGGGCTTGCGCTCGCGGCCGGGAAGGTTGAACGAGGCGACCGGCGAGGTCTCCGACAGGCCGTATCCCTCCAGCACCGGGACGCCGAACGCCTCCTCGAACCCGCGCAGCACCTCGACCGGCAGGGCCGCGCCGCCGGAGATGCACGTCCGCAGCGAGGAGGTGTCGTAGTCCGCGCGGTCAGGCTGCGTGCAGTCAGCGCCACGTACATGGTCGGCACGCCTTCGAAGACGGTGACCCGGTGGCCGGCGATGATCCGCAGGGCGTGCTCGGCGTCGAACCGCGGCAGCAGGGTCAGGCACGCCCCGGCCGCCACCGCCACGTTGAGCGCGACCGTCTGCCCGAACACGTGGAACAGCGGAAGCCCGCCGAAGATGACGTCGTCCGGGCCCGCCTGGACGATGTCGGTGCGCGACACCTCGGTGTTGCTGAGGAGGTTGCCGTGGGTGAGCTCGGCGCCCTTCGGGTGGCCGGTCGTGCCGGAGGTGTAGAGGATCACCGCGGTGTCCTCGTCGCCGGCGTCCGCGACCTGGTAGTCCGGGGCGGCGGAGGCCAGCAGATCGGGGAAGCTGACCCCGTCCACGACGATGGATTCCGCCTCGGCCTGCTCCGCGCCGGCGCGGGCCTGGTCGGCGAACGCGTGCCAGGCGAAGATCAGCCCGGCCCCGGAGTCGCCGAGGTAATAGGCGACCTCCCGCGCCTTGAGCAGCGGGTTCATCGGGACGACCACGCCGCCGGCCCGGAGCACGCCGTAGTACACCACGGGGACCTCGGCGACGTTGGGCATCATGATGCCGACCCGGTCGCCGGGCTTGAGGCCGCGCTCGTGCAGCAGCCCGGCGACCCGGGCGCTCGCCTCGTCCAGGGCCCGGTAGGTCATCGCCGCGTTGTCCACCCGCACGGCCACCCGTCCGGCGTGGCTGCGGGTGGTGTCCGTCAGGTTCTTGGCCAGGTTCGTCACGCTGCTCATTGTCCGGCTGGCGACCCGGGCGGGTCGTCGGTCCCCGGTATCAAGCCTGTCCCCGGGCGTTGGTACGGCGGCACAACCGTTGTGCCGGTGGCCCGAGGAAGCGGCCCATCCTCGTGTTGCCAGCACGTTATCGCCGGGTTCGCCGCGGCCTAGCGTCGTGGATCACACCACGAAAGGGGCCGGGATGGACACCATCCGGCGCTACTCGATGCTCATCGGCGGGGACTGGGTTGACGCGGACGAGCGGTTCGAGATCCGCAGCCCGGCCACCGAGGAACTGGTGGCCAGCGTGGCCAAGGGCGGCCGCGAGCACGCCGACCGGGCGGTCGCGGCGGCCAAGGCCGCGCACGCCGACGGCCGGTGGCGCCGGACGCCGCCGCGGAGCGGGCCGCCGTGCTCGACGCGATAGCCGACCGGCTCACCGAGCGGGCCGGCGACCTCGCCGTCCTCGAGGCGCTGGAGAACGGCGCGCCGGTCCGCCAGGCCGGGGCCTTCCAGATCGGCTTCTCCATCGCCCACCTGCGCTACTTCGCCGACCTGGCCCGCACCTATGCCTTCGAGCGGACCGGGCCGCTGCTGCGGGTGCCCACGCTGGCCAGCGGCATCGTCCGCCGCGAGCCGGTCGGCGTGTGCGCGGCCATCGTGCCGTGGAACTTCCCGCTGCTGCTGGCCATGTGGAAGATCGGCCCGGCGCTGGCCGCGGGCAACACCATCGTGGTCAAGCCCGACGAGCACACCCCGCTGACGCTGCTGGAGTTCGCCAGGATCGCGCACCGAGTGCGGGCTGCCGCCCGGCGTCCTGAACGTGGTGCCCGGCGAGGGCCCCGTCGTCGGGGCCCGGCTGGCCAGCCACCCGGACGTGCGGAAGATCGCCTTCACCGGCTCCACGGCCGTCGGGCGGGAGATCATGCGGATGGCCGCGGGCAACGTCAAACGGCTGACGCTGGAGCTCGGCGGCAAGGGGCCGAACATCGTCCTGGACGACGCCGACCTGGACCTGGCCGCGGACGGCACGCTGTTCGGCTGCCTGATGAACCAGGGGCAGGCGTGTGAGTCGGGCACCCGGATCATCGTGGCCGACGCCGTGCACGACAAGTTCGTCGAGCGGCTGATCGAGCGGGCCAGGACGATCACGATCGGGGACCCGCTCGACCAGGCCACGGATTTCGGCCCGGTCATCTCGGCCGAGGCGCAGATGCGGATCCTGCGCTACATCGACTCCGGCCAGGCCGAAGGCGCCACGCTGGCCTACGGCGGGGGCAGGCCAGCCTGCCCGCGGTTCGAGCGCGGTTTCTGGGTCGAGCCGACGATCTTCACCGACGTCCGCAACGACATGACGATCGCGCGCGAGGAGATCTTCGGCCCGGTCCTCGCGGTGATCCGCGCCGAGAGCACCGACCAGGCGATCCGGATCGCCAACGACACCGAGTACGGGCTGTCCGCCGGGGTCTGGAGCACCGACA
The DNA here is from genome assembly GCA_963711485.1 of uncultured Actinomycetes bacterium. Classification (GTDB taxonomy): domain Bacteria; phylum Actinomycetota; class Actinomycetes; order Streptosporangiales; family Streptosporangiaceae; genus RYN-230. The sequence continues at coordinate 466,989 of CAVQEM010000028.1, read as the reverse complement.
ACCAGCGGGCGCTCGAGGTGGCCGGCCAGCTCGAGGCCGGCACGGTCTGGGTCAACGACTGGCACATGGTCAACGCCGCCTACCCGTTCGGCGGATACAAGCAGAGCGGGCTGGGCCGCGAGCTCGGACCGCACGCCCTCGATGAGTACACCGAGGAGAAGTTCGTCCACGTCGACCTGTCCGGCCGGCTGGACCGCCGGGCCTACCCGCTGCTGCTCAGCACGCCGCCGGCCTGAGTTCCCGGAACCCGATTGGAGATGTCATGGATGTTCTGACCGAGGGTTATGCCCTCCCGGTGAGCGGCGGCCTCTACCCGCCGCCGCCCTACCTGTACCGCGGCGCCACCGCGATCATCGCCTCCTACGAGGCCGACCCGGCCGCGATCACCGGCCTGCTCCCCCCGGGCGTATCGCCGCTGGAGGACCCGCCGGTCTGCCTGGCCTGGGTGGTCCACTACCCGTTCTCCACGCTGGGCGTCTACAACGAGGCGATCATGCTGGTCCGGGTCAGCTTCGAGGGCGAGCCCTACACGTTCTGCCCGTTCATCTACGTCGACAACGACGCCGCGCTGGCGTGCGGCCGGGAGCTGTGGGGGTTTCCCAAGAAGTTCGCGAGCATGGGCTACACCCGGCCCGCCGCCGGCGAGCCGTTCTGCGAGCAGATGATGTTCACGGTCGAACGGCCCGCCGGGAAGCGGCTGCTGACCGTGACCATGAACCCCGAACGCCTGGCGGCAGCGGCGGAGGTGAGCTTCCTGCCCGCGCTCACCCTGCGCCGGATCCCGAACAGCCGCCTCGGCGCCAGCCAGCCGAGCATCTGCGAGCTGATCCGGACCGACTACTCAGCCGCGCCCGCCATCAGCGCGGACGGGACACCGGAGCTGTGGACCGGCCGGTGCTCGGTGACGATGGATTCCGCCTCCGAGTTCGACCCGCTCGTCGCGATGGCGCCGGTACGGACGCTCGGCGCCCTGTACGCGGTCGCGGACATCACGCTGCCGCTGGGCACGCCGGTCAGGGACTACCTCGCCGAGGCCGAGGTGGCCGAACAGCCAGCATTCACGTGATCGAGGAGACGAAGGCCATGGCTCAGTTCGCCAGCATCGCCCGTCCCGCCGAGGGGACCCTGATCGCCCGGTGGGACGAGGACCCGCACGGCACGCTGCAGATGACCGGGGCCGAGGCCCCCCTCGCCAAGGAGGAGCAGGACCTGCTGGACGGGGCGCACCGCTTCGCCGCCGAGGTGATGCGGCCCATCGGGGAGCAGCTGGACCGCATGACGCCCGAGGAGGTCATCGCGGCGGGCTCGCCGCTGTGGCAGGTGCTCACAGAATTCGCCAAGCTGGGCATCGGCGTGGACCAGCTGCTGGCCTTCGAGCCGGCCCAGGCCGCCAGGACCGCCTGCCTGATCCTCGAGGAACTGGGCTGGGGCGATGCGGGCCTGGCCAGCTCGCTCGGGGTGTCCATGTTCCCGCGGTGGATGGCGGCCGCGTTCGGCAACCAGCACCTGCTCGAGCTGACGCCCGGCTCGAAGCTCGGCTGCTGGGCGACCACCGAGCCCGGCCACGGCTCCGACCAGCTCGATCCCGGCCGCCAGATCTTCCATCCCGGGGGCGAATACGGCCAGCCCGACTGCGTGGCGACGCTCTCCGAGGACCGGGTCGTGATCAACGGGCGGAAAGCAGACTGGATCTCCAACGGCACGATCGCCGAGGTCTGCATCCTCTACTGCGCCGCCGACACCGGCCCCGGGCCCGATCCGGAACGGGGCTGCGTGGTCATCGTCCCGATGGATGCCCCGGGCGTCAGCCGCGGGGCGCCGCTGGACAAGCTCGGGCAGCGGGCCCTGAACCAGGGCGCGGTCATCTTCGACAACGTGGTGCTGCCCGTCTCGAACGTGCTGGCCGGGCCGGATGACTACCAGCGGGCCGCCTACCAGGTCCTCGTCCTCGGCAACGCGTGCATGGGCGCCATCTTCACCGGCACCGCGCGGGCGGCCTACGAACTGGCGCTGGACTACGCGCGCGAGCGCAGGCAGGGCGGCGTGCCGATCGCGGCGCACCAGAGCGTGGCCTACCGGCTGTTCCACATGTACCGCAAGGTCGAAGCGGCCCGGGCGCTGGCCCGCCGGGCGATGCTGTACAACTTCACCCAGCCGGTCCCCGCGCTCCAGGCGGCCATGGCGTCCAAGATCACCGGCACCCAGGCGGCGTTCGAGGTCGCCAGCGACGCGCTGCAGATATTCTGCGGCGCAGGCATCCGCCGTGACCGCCCCATCGAGAAGATCTTCCGGGACGCCCGGCTGTCGATGATCGAGGACGGGTGCAACGAGATCCTGGCCATCAAGGGCGGCCGCTACCTGGCTGACGGCCATGGAATTTGACCGCCCGATCGGCATGTTCCGGATGACCGGCGAGAAGGGCGGCGACGACAAGATCCTGTGCGTGCCCGCGGGCGATCCACGCCAGGAACATCTGCACGACCTCCACGACCTGTCCCGGTTCGACCGGCTGGAAATCGAGCACTTTTTCCTGATCTACAAGGAGCTGGAGCCAGGCAAGAGCGTCGAAGGCGCGTCCTGGGCCGGCCGTGCCGCCGCCGAGGCCGAGGTCGAAGCGTCACGGCGCCGCATGCGGGAAACCGAGCAGCCCGGGTGATGACGCCCCGGCCGGGGCGGTCCGGATCTCGGCTGGTCCGCTGGAAGCACCTTCCGCGGTTCTCGCTGCGGCTCCTGGTGCCCGGTGTTCAGCTACGCGAAAGCTCCGATGCCAGTGATGGCGCGGCCGACGATGAGCGTCTGCATGGTCTCGGTGCCCTCGAAGGTGTGGATCGCCTCGAGATCGGCCATGTGCCGGGCGACCTGATAGTCGAGCAGGATGCCGTTGCCGCCGAGCATGTCGCGGGCGTCGGCGGCTATCACGCGGGCCTTGCGGGTGTTGTGCATCTTGGCCAGCCCCGCCACCGTAGGGGTCAGCCGGCCAGCCTCGGCCAGCCGGCCGATCTGCAGGCAGTACAGCTGCATCGCGGTCAGGTCCGCGAGCATCGACACCAGCCGCTGCTGGATGATCTGGAAGCTGGCCAGCGGCTCGCCGAACTGCCGCCGCTGCAGCGCGTACTGCAAGGCGGTGTCGTAGACGGACGGTGGCGTGGCCCAGCGCCGCCCAGGCGCAGGTGCTGCGGGTGGTGGCCAGGACCCGGGTGGTGTCCTTGAACGAGCGCGCGCCGGGCAGCCGGTTCTCAGCCGGCACCCGCACCTCGTCCAGGGTGATGTCGGCCTGCCATACCGAGCGCAGCGACACCTTTCCCTCGATGACCTGCGCCTGGTAGCCCGGCGATCCCTTTCTCCACGACGAACGCATTCACCTGGCCGTCGTCGGTGTTGCGGGCCCAGACCACGATCAGGTCGGCGACGGTACCCAGCCCGATCCACCGTTTGCGGCCGTTCAGCACCCAGCCCCCGCCCTGTCACTGGGCGGGCCGAGGTTTCCAGGGCGACCGAGTCCGAGCCGTGATCCGGCTCGGTCAACGCGAACGCCCCCAGCTTGTCCATCCGCGCCAGGTCCGGCAGCCAGTGCGCCTTCTGCTCCTCCGAGCCGCACATCGCGATCGACAGCATGGCCAGGCCCGCGTGCACGCCGAGGAACACGCCGAGGCTGCCGTCGCCGCGGTGCAGTTCCATCGTGACCAGCCCGCACGCCATCGGGCTCATCCCGGCGCACCCGTATCCCTTGATGTCCTCGCCGACGACGCCGAGCTCGGGCAGCCGCTTGACCAGCGGCCAGCAGATCTCGGCCCGTTCCCAGTACGGGCCGACGACCGGCACGACCTCCTCGTCGACGAACCGCCGGACGGTGATGAAGTGCGACCACTGCTCATCGGTGAACTGCTCGCGGACGGAGAAGAAGTCTGTCCCGAGGGATTCCCCGAGGTGCACGCTCGTCACCTGCGTCATCGCTGGCTTCCTTTCCTGGCCTGGCTCCCCGGTGCGGTGGGGCCGGCATCGAGAAACGCCTCCACCACCGGAGCCAGGCGTTCGGCGTCTGCGGCCAGCTCGAGGTGGCCGCCGTGATAAATGTGCAGCTCACTGTGGGCTATCAGCCGGTGCATGATCCGCGCGTTGACCAGCGGGATGATCGGGTCGTCGTCACCGGCCAGGATCAGGGTGGGCGGCCGCAGCCGCAGCAGCCGCGGCAGGCTGGTCCAGCCGAGGCTGGAGATCAGCTGGTAGTAGTAGCCCCGGGCCGGGCCCAGGCGGGTGGTCGCGTGCAGCAGGTCCCGGGCCACGACCGGGTCTGTCCGCGCGGTACCGCCATACAGCTCGCCCGCGATGCGGGCCGCGTATCCCGGGGTCCCGGTGGCGTCGCGGCGTGAGCATGCGCAGCAGGATGCGCGGATGCCCGGGGACCATCAGCGCGCCTGGCCCGGTCGCCACCAGCACCAGGCGGCGTACCCGGTCCGGGCGGCTCAGCGCGAACTGCTGCGCGAGGCCGCCGCCCCAGGAGATGCCCAGGACGTCAGCCTGCCGGTAGCCGAGCTGGTCGAGCAGGCCTGCCAGCAGCGGCGCCGACGTGCCGACGTGATAGGGGAGCAACGGGGCGGGCGAGCCGCCGATGCCCGGCATGTCGAACCGGATGACTCCCCGCCGCGGATCGAGCGCGTCGACGAACGGCTGGAGCAGCTCCAGGCTCGCGCCGATGCCGTTGCACAGCAGCAGCGGCGGCCCGCCCTGGGGGTCCCCTCCCGCACCGCGACCCGCAGGGCACGGCCGCCGACCCTCACGATCCTCATCCGCTCGGCCGGCCCGGCGCCGGCCGCTGCCGGCTCATGACCCGGCCCAGGCCAGCTCCCGCGCGGTCTTCCCCGGCCGGTCCGGGACAGGACGGGTCAATGGTCATAGACGTAGGTTCCCGGCGCGTCGCAGATCGGCGCCAGCCCGCCACCGCCGGGCTCGGCCGGGGCGGCCTTCTCCTCCCCGCAGCGCTCGGCCAGCCAGCCCGCGTAGTCCGGCCACCAGGAGCCGTGAGAGGTCTCCGCGCGCCGCAGCCACTCCTGCGGATCCTCCGGGCAGTCCTTGGCCACCTGGTACCTTGCCTTGTCGTTTCCGGGCGGGTTCACCATCGCGGCGACGTGCCCGCTGGTGGACAGCACGAACCGGTTGCGGCCGGCGAGCAGCTGGGTGGACCGGTAGCAGCTCTGCCAGGGGCAGATGTGGTCGGTGATCCCGGCGACCATGTAGCTGTCGCGGTCGATCAGCGGCCAGGTCCACCGGCGAGCCGAGCATGGTCACCCCGCCGGGCCGGACCAGCGCGTTGCCGGACGCCCAGCTGGAGGAAGTCCCGGTGCAGGCCCGCGGTCATCCGGGTGGTGTCCGCGTTCCAGAACAGGATGTCGAACGGCGGCGGCTTGCGTCCGAGCAGGTAGTTGTTGACCCAGTAGTTCCAGATCAGGTCGTTCGGCCGCAGCCAGGCGAACACCTCGGCCAGCGACCGGCCATCCAGGTAGCCGCGGGCCCGGGACGCTGGCCGCGGCCAGCCGCACGGTCCGCTCGTCGATCACGGCGCCGGCCAGGCCCGCCCGCGCCTCGTCCAGCACGGTGACCATGAGGGTGAACGCGGCGAGCCGGTCCTGCTGGCCGGTGTGCGCCAGGTGCGCGGCCACCATCGCGGAGATGATGCCGCCGGAGCAGGCTCCCATGAGCGCGGTCTGCTCGCTCCCGGTGATCCGCGCCGCCGCGTCCATGGCATCCAGGACCGCCTGCCCGTAGGTGTTGAAGTCCCATGCCGCGTGCCGGGCGTCCGGGTTGCGCCAGGAGATCATGAACACCTGCAGGCCGCTGCCGGTCAGGTACTCCGCCAGGCTCCGTCCGGGCGCCAGGTCCATCACGTAGAACTTGTTGATCATCGGTGGCACGATCAGCAACGGGACCTGCCGCACTGCGGCCGTGGCCGGGCGGTACTGGATCAGCTCGAACACCGGCGTCCGCAAGATCACCGACCCAGGCGTGACAGCGAGGTCCACCCCGACCTCGAACGCGTCCGGCTCGACCATCGACGGCACCCGCGGCGCGGTGGCCATATCGGCGACGAAATGCCGGAGGCCCGCCAGGGCGCTGCCGCCGCCGGTGTCGATGGCGGCCTTCAGCGCCGCGGGGTTCAGCAGCGGGTTATTGCTCGGGGCCAGCGCGTCGATCAGGTTGGTCACCCCGAGACCAACACGTTCGGAGTCCGCCCAGTCCAGGCCGGCGTCGGCCACCACGCCTTCCACGGTCCCCGCAGCAGCCAGGTACACCTGCATCGCGCGGCGCAGCAGCGGATTGCCCGCCCATCCTGGATCGGCGAACCGGCGGTCGCGCCGGGACGGCTCCACCTGCGAAGTGCCCACCGCGATACGGGCCAGTTCATCCAGCAGCTGCCGCCCCCGCCCGGCGACCAGCCGCGGCCGGCCAGCCAGTGCCGCGGCCAGGCGCAGGCCGGAACCACCCGGGTTCACCCGGCGCAGCGCGCCGATGGCCGCATCAGTGAGCAGCAGGTCCAGGGGCGCCGCCAGCAGCGTCCGCCGCGGCTGATCTGATCGTCTCGCTGTCAGGGCTCATGATCTCTCCTCCAGCAGGAGCCTAGGCAGCGGGGCGCCTTCTTCCATTGGTCGCCCGTTACGAACCCGGGGTCAGGCATGGTTCCGCGGGCACAGGAAGCCATCAAGGTGACCGGCGCTCCCCTGATTCCGGTGAGCTGGGTGCCGGTTCGCGCGGCCACAGTGATGCTAGTTGTGCGGGGCTGATGTTGCCGCCGCTGCAGACGATCGCCACGTTCCGGCCCGCGAACCGGTGGGGAGCGCCCATCACCGCCGCCAGGGCGGCCGCGCCTGCCGCTCGACGAGGTTGCGCGTTTTCTCGATCATCACCCGCGTCGCGGCCTTCAGCGCATCCTCAGAGACCAGGACGAAGTCGTCCAGCAGGTCCCGCAGGATCCGCTGCGGCAGTTCGAACGCGGTCCTGGTGGCCAGCCCTTCCGCGAACGTGCTGGTGGTGTCCTCGACGAGGCTGCCCGACTGCCAGGAGCGGTAAGCGGCCGGGGCCGCTTCGGACTGCACGCCGATCACCTCGATCGACGGGCGGACGGCCTTGGCGACCACACAGGCCCCCGCGGCCCCGCTGCCGCCGCCGACCGGGACGACGATCACCCCGGTATCTGGCCGGGCCTCGAGGATCTCCACGGTGCAGGTGGCCACGCCGGCGATGAGCGACGGCTCGTTCCCGGAGTGGATGTACCGGTATCCATGCTCGGTGGCCAGCCTCTCGCAGTGCTCGCGGGCCTCGTCGAAGTCACGGCCGTGGAAGACCACTTCGGCGCCCAGGGCCCGCATGGACTCGACCTTCACCGGGTTGGCCTGTTCGGGCATGCAGATCACCGCCCGCACGCCGAACAAGTCCGCTGCGTAGGCAACCGACTGGCCATGGTTGCCGGTCGAGGCGGAGATGATACCCCGACGCCGCTCATCTGCGTCCAGTTGGCTGACCAGGTTCACGCCGCCGCGGACTTTGAACGCGCCCACCGGCTGATGGTTCTCGTGCTTGACCCACACGTGGGCCCCGGTCATGGCATCCAGCGCCGGGTATCGGTACAGCGGAGTCACCGGCAGGTAGGGCATGATGCGCTGACGCGCCGCGAGAACGTCAGCCAGGTCTGGCACCGGCGAGGCGGTCATGCCCCGTGTCTACCACGGCCCACGCACAACCGATGAGGAGGCGGGCATCCTGGTCAGGGATGCCCGCCGCCGTGACTGCGGAGGGCCGTATCGGCCCTGAGCACTGGCCAGATGACAGCCGCGCAGCGTGATCTGCAGGACGCGGCGGGTCTCGCCGCAGATGGCGATCCGCGGTTCGCTCGGGAATCGCCCATCCCTCCTACTCTCCGATTCCTGACCTGATCGAGGCGTACACCAGGATCGGCGCTCCCGATCAAGCACGGGAACTGCTGCCCGAGTTCCTGGCCCAGGTTCCAGGGCGGGCGAACCCGCAGTCAGCCGCCCGGGCCGGACTCACCCAGCGCATGGCCGCCACCCAGCCCCGGCGCTCGTGATTGGCTCGATCCGATTGTCCACTCTTTTACGTGCTACACTGTTTCACGTGGAGGTGGGCATGAGCAACCGGAACATCACGCTGTCGCTTCCCGAGGAAGACCTGCAGCGAGCCAAGATCATAGCTATTCAGCGCGGTACCTCGCTCTCGCAGCTACTGACAAGAATGATCAGGGACCTGGCAGACCAAGAGACCGGTTACCGTCACGCGAAAGGGCGGAGCCTGGCCCTGCTGGAAGAGGGACGAGACCTGGGCACCGATGGTCAGGCCCGGTGGAGTCGGGACGACCTGCATGAGCGGTAACCGCAGGTTCGTGGACACCAATATCCTCGTGTACGCGCACGACGAGACCGCCGGCGAGAAGCATCATCGAGCGCGATCCCTGCTGGCGGAATTGTGGGAGTCCGGCGACGGCTGCCTTAGCGTCCAGGTGCTGCAGGAGTTCTTCGTCACCGTGACCCGCAAGGTTCCCAAACCGCTCGATACACTCTCCGCAGCGGCCATCATCGCTGACCTCTCGCACTGGCGCGTGCATTCGCCGGGCTCCGAGGATGTGCTAAACGCGATAGACCGCCACCGGCGGCACGACATTTCGTTCTGGGACGCAATGATCATCTCCAGCGCGGTCAGCCTGGGCTGTGAGACGCTGTTCTCTGACGATCTCAACGCGGAACAACGATACGACGGAGTCCGGGTACAGAACCCTCTCCGGGCCTGATGAATGCGCCGGGCACGGCAAAGCCGCACTCACCATGTTCAGGGAGTGCGGCTTTGCCGTTCCGCTACGGGGTAACGAAGTGGAATCCGCCCACGCCATTGCCGTTGCCGGTCGCGCCGAGCGTAGCCGGGTTCAGGCCCTCATCGGAGTAGTAGTACAGCCGCTGCCCCCGGTAGGTGACCTGGCGGCCCTGCGGGGTCAGCACGGTGCTTATGCCCGCCACGCGGACGCCAGGCCCGGCACCCGGGGCCCCATCGGTCAGCATCTGTGGCCAGGCCACCGCGCAGGCTCCGGTGCAGGCTGCCGCCCGGGTGTAGACGGGGAAATTGATCCAGCCCACGCCGGTGTACATCCGTGCCGCCAGGACTCCCGTGGCCCCTATCGGGGTGACGGTGAGCTGGCCCTCCCACCACAGCGCGCGGCCGGATGGCCGGAGCAGGCTCCAGACGCCGTGCCACGGTGGCAGCGACGGCTCGTCCCAGCCCATCCCGGTGACCTCTCCCGGCCGCTGGTCGAACAGGTACAGCGGGTGCCCGGCGTAAGTGACCTGCGTGCCGAAACTCCGCTTGACGGTGCCGAGCAGCGCAGCGTTGATCCCGGGCCCCGCCACGGGTGCCCCCGTGGTGGTGACCGCTGGCCACTCGGCGTTCTTGTCGTTGGATGGCCCGGTGCACAGCATCGGCCCGATTCGTGTCTTGACCGTGTAGGACGGGCACCCGAAGTGGGTTCCGTGGTCGGACGTGATCATGTATGTGCTGAACCCCTTGAAGGCTCCTGACCCGACTACGACGGTTGGCCCGTACGCCGTGGTCCCCGCGGAGATCACTGTCCCCGTGCTGCTCGATGCGGATGCCGCGGGATGTGGTGCGGCGCTGGCGGCCGTGGTCGCGCCTAAGGCGAGTGCGATTCCGGCGAGAATGCCCAGAGCTGCGGAGAGTTTGCGCATTTTCCCCCCTAAAAGGGTGCTTGGCCCAGGGGGGATTATGCCAGGCCGACACTCCCCCGGATGGGGCCTGTTTTCTGTGAGAACGATACATGTCAGGGCCTGGGGGCGAAAGCGTCACAGAGGTAAAACATTGCCCCAGCATTGACGGGCCAGGAAGACACATTTGGGTAAGGCGGCGGCCCGGGTGATGGCACGGGCCGCCGCCATATATGGTGATCGTCCGGGACGCCTTACGGCGGGGCCTTACGGCGGGGCCTTACGGACCGGACGGGTGCGGCAATAATCCCGCAATGAGCCGTATCCCGCCCCTGGAATCACGAAAGTCCGGCCCACTATGTGGCTCGTACTCACGCTACTACTAATCTTCTTCGTGGTTAACCGCTGTCATGCGGCTGGCCTGGCCCGGTATAGACGAAAAGGGCATGTGCGCGTGCTCTGTTCCCGGTCATTCCCGTGCTCGCCGCCCAGGCTGGGCTGAGACACCCGGTGGCGACCGGCTGAGCCCGGCGCGGCGGCCCCCGGCTGCCCTGAACGCCAGGGCCCGGCCGCTTGCGGGTGGTCAGGCTGGCGGCCCAGCGGGGCCCGGGGGTGTGGCCAGCGAGTGCCCGACGTCCCGGAAGAGGGGTATGACCGCGTCCAGGCCGGTCAGCTGGAGGATCCGGGCGACCGGTGAGTCGCCGACGGCCAGCCGGAACTCCGCGCCGCGGGTGGCGGCCAGCTGGCTGGCGCGGGTGAAGACCTCGACGCCCGCGGAGTCGCAGAAGCCGGTGGCGGTCAGGTCGGCGGTGATCACCTCGGGGGATTGACCGGCCACGGCGGTGAGCAGGGCGGCCACGCCGGGTGCGTTGGTGACGTCGATTTCCTCCGGCATGCTCACCAGGGCATGGCGGCCAGACCAGCGGATGCGGGGATCCTGGCTGCTCAGCGGAGCCTCGCCGCCGGCCTGATCCTGGCGGCTGCCGCCGGGGATGCCGGGGGCGTGGCGGAGGATGAGCAGCGCGATGTCGTCTTCGTGGGGGCTGTAGTCGCTCATGGCGGCCATGACCGTGGCGCACGCGGACTCGGGGTCGGTGGTGGTGAGGGCGTCCGACAGCCGGGCGATGCCGTCGTCGAGGGGCCGGTCGCGGCGCTCGATGAGCCCGTCGGTGTACAGGCACAGCACCGTGCCGGGCGGGAACGCCACGGTGCTCACCTGCCGGGGTGCTGGGCCCCGCACCCCGATGGGCACGCCGGGGAAGACCCCGGCCGGGGCGGCCCGCTGGCCGGGCCTGGCCAGCAGGGGCGGCAGGTGGCCTGCGCTGGCCAGGCGGACCTCGTCCAGCGACGGGCTGAACACCGCGCACAGCACCGTGGCCATCGCCTCCGGCTCGAAATGACGCATCTTCCGGCCGAGGCAGTCCAGGATCTCGCCCGGGCTGCTGGCCTGCAGAGCGTAGGCACGCAGCGCGCTGCGCATCCGCCCCATGATCACAGCCGCGTTCAGGCCGGCCCCGGTCACATCGCCGATCACGGCGCACACCTCGCCGGAGGGCAGCGGGAACACGTCGTACCAGTCGCCGCCGACATGGCCGCGGCCGGGAACGTAACGGCCTGCCGTGTCCAGCCCGCTGATCGCAGGGAGCGCGGAGGGCAGCAGGCTGTGCTGGAGTGCTGCGGTGGCGGCCCGGTCCACCTGGTGGCTCAGGGCTTGGACCGCTACCGCGGCCCGGTCCGCCGCTAGTTGCAGCAGGTCCGCGTCCTCGCTGGTAAAGGTACGGGGGCTCAGGGCGCCGACATGCAGCACGCCGATCACCGCCCCGTCGGCGAGCAGCGGGGCACCCATCAGGGACCGGATGCCCTTGTCCAGCAGGACCGGATTGACCACGTTGGTGTGGTCCACCGAATCGATGATCACCGGCCGGCCTTCCGCCGCGATCCGCCCGGCAAATCCGCGGCCCAGGGGGATCCGCACCCCCTGCCGCACCTCCTCTTCCAGGCCGCTCGCCACGGTCGCCACCAGGTGCCCGGACCGGGGATCCAGCAGCAGCACCGCGGCGGTGTCGGCCTGCAGGGCATCCTTGACCCTGTCCGCCAGCGTCTGGAGCATGGCCTGCGGATCGAGCGCGGACAGCGCGGCGTCAGTGATGGACTGGATATCACGGAGCTTCTCGGCCCAGCCCGGAAGCGCCGCCGCGTGCGTCAGCGCGGTGTCGGCGCGGGCGGGTTGGCGCTGGTCTGCCACCTCAGCGGCCCGGCCGCATCCGTAATCCTCAGGCATCAGCCCGCACCGCCTTCCCTGGGGCAGACAGCGAGCATTGCGCACGGGCCTGTTTTGTCAAGCCCGCCCGGCGATGCTCCGATTCTAGGGCCCGGCACACCCGGTGATCATCCACGCGGCTACCGCGGGTCCTATGCTGGCGCGGTGCATCGCGGCCTCATCGCCATCGTGGTCAGCGAGTATGACCCAGCCATCAGCTTCTTCGTGGGGGCGCTGGGCTTCGAGCTCGTGGAGGATTCCCCAGCCCTGGCGAACGACGGGCGTCCCAAGCGGTGGGTCGTGATGCGCCCGCCAGGCGCCGCGACAGGAATCATGACCCGGCGCGGGGCAGGCAGCCGGTCTTCACGGTGGGCGCGGCCGACGGCGCGACGATCATCACGACCACAGTGCCGAGCGCCGTGAGCTCACTCGCATGTTCTCCGCCGGATGGCGGATGTCCCCGCGTCCCCCGTCCGGGCACGCTGGCACCGTCGCTGCCGCTGGTTCAGTCAGGAGAGTGACCACATGTCTCCCCACGCTCTGCCGGGTTCTGCCCTCACCATGCTGCTGGCGCAGCAGCCACCGTCCATCCCGGTGCCGGCTGAGGTCATGACCGCGACCGTCGACCTGCCGCCCGGCGATCCCGGCACTCCGCCGCACCGGCACTCCGGGCCCGTTTTCGGCTACATGCTCGACGGCGAGATGACGTTCGAGCTCGAGGGTGAACCCGATCGCGTGATCCGGGCCGGCGAGGCGTTCTGGGAGCCGGGCGGTGACGTCATTCACTATCAGGCGGCGAACCATCTCAGGCACGCCTGGAGCCGGTTCGTCGTCGTCATGATCGGGGTTCCCGGCGAGCCGATGCTGACCCTGGTCCCCGCCGCCGAGCTGGAGCGGCGTCGAGACCGGCGCGTACCGCGATCCCGATGAGCCGCCACGCCAGCACACCACGAGGAGAAACCATGCCGGAAGTCTCAACCGAAGCCAGCCGCACAGTGGTGGCCAGCTTTTTCAACGCCCTGCGCACCGGGGACACGGACACACTGAGGAACACCTTCGCACCCGATGCAACCTGGCTCCTGCGCGGCAGCCTCCCGGCGTCGGGGGAGTGGACGGGCGCGGACGGAATCCTGGACGGGTTCTTCCCGCAGATCTTCGGCCACCTCGACCCGGAGGTGCCCGTGGTGCAAGACGTTCACCGGATCATCGCCGACGGCGAGTATGCCGTGGCCGAGTGGACCACCCGCGCCCGGACCCGCGACGGCCGCCGTTACGAGAGTGACTATGCCGGTGTCTTCCGGGTCGTCGACGGGCGCCTCGCCGCGGTCACCGAGTACCTCGACACCGCGTACGCCGGGCAGGTGCTCTTCAGCAGCTGACACGACCGGGGAAGGCGACAGGTGGTGCCCGCCACGTCCCTGGACGGCGCTATCGTTCACCCGGTCCCTCGCGCCCGTGCTGGACTGGACCCCTTTAACCTGATCCGCAACGAAAACCATCCGCTGCTCGTGCCGCAGGTGCCCGGGTGAACCGCGCCGGGCACCTGCAGGGAGGGTGGTCACGCGCGGGTCGGGGCGCGTGCCCCGGCCAGGTCGCCGCGCCGTACCCGGATCGCGGACACGGCGACGACCAGGGCGAGCAGGAGGACCCCGGCCGCCACCTCGAATCCCCGGGAGAATCCCGTGGCCAGCGCGTGCCGGTAGATCGCGGCCGGTATCTCTCCAGCGGCGGAGCGCGCGGGGTGGCCTGCCCTGCTCGCGGTTTCGGCTGCGGCCTGGCTGTGGATGCTGTGGGCGACGGCGGTCCAGGCCACCGTGCCGAGCACCGCCAGCCCGATGGAGCCACCGATCTGCTGGCCGGTGTTGAGCAGGCTGGAGGCCGCCCCGGCGACGGCGGGCTGGACGCGGGACAGGGCGACGACGGACAGTGGCATGAACAGCATGCCCAGGCCGGCCCCGGCCACGAGAGTCGGGCCGAGCAGGCCGCTGGTGTAGTGGCTGTGCTGGCTGATACGCGACAGCCAGAACATCCCAGCGGCCGCGGTCGCCGACCCGGCGATCAGCAGGGGCCGGGCACCGATGCGGGGCACCAGCTGGGCGCTGGCGGCGGACATCGCCATGATGGCGGCCATCATGGGCAGGTAGGCCACCCCGGTCCTCAGTGCGCTGTACCCCCAGACGGCCTGCAGGAAGACGGTCAGGAAGAAGAACATCCCGAACAGCGCGGTGCCGACGCACAGCATGATCAGGTATGCGCCCGACCGGTCCCGGCTGCGCAGCAGGTGCAGTGGCAGCAGCGGACGCTTACTGCGGATCTCGATGGCCGCGAACGCGGCCAGGAGCGCGGCAGCGGCACTCAGGGAGGCCACCACCTTGGTGTCGCCCCAGTGTGAGACGCCATCTGGGCTGGTTGCCGCGTTGGACAGGCCGTAGACCAGCGCGGCCAGCCCGCCGGTGGCGGTGATCGCGCCGGGCAGGTCGAATCGGCCACGATGCCCCGGCGTCTCGCCGAGGACACGCGGCGCGGCCAGGGCGACCATGATCCCGATCGGGACGTTGACGAACAGCACCCAGCGCCAGGATGCATAGGTGGTGAGCAGGCCTCCGGCAATCAGGCCGACTGCGCCGCCGGTGATGCTCATGGCGGCGTAGACACCCATGGCCTGGTTCAGCGTGCGGTCACGACCGCCCCCTGGATATCCGCCGGCTGGCCGATGTCGGCGCCAGCGGACCCGGGTCACGATGGCCTGGTCGAGATCGGGCTGCTGCTCCGGGATATGGAGGAATCATGGATTGCACGCGCACGCATACCCTCGTCACTGGATGCTCTTCGGGCATCGGCCGCGCCACCGCGCTGCGTCTGGCTGCCGTCGGCCAGCACGTCTACGCCGGGGTCCGCAACCTTGCTCATGGCGATCAGCTGGCCCGCTCCGCTGCGGGCGGCGAGCTCACCCCGCTCATCCTCGACGTCACCGACCCCGGTCACATCGCGGCCGCGGCCGCGGCCGTCACTGGGCACACCGCCGGGCTGGACGGCCTGGTCAATAACGCCGGATTCGGTCTGGCGTGTCCCACGGAACTGGTTCAGCTGGACGCATTCCGCCGGCAACTGGAGGTGAACGTGACCGGCCAGCTCGCCGTCACCCAGGCGTTCCTGCCGTCGCTGCGTCGCGCGCGCGGCCGCATCGTGATGGTCAGCACGATCGGGGTCCGCTTCACCCCGCCGTTCGCCGGCCCGCTGGATGCGGCCAAGGCCGCGCTCGCTGCCCTGGGAGACGCCTTGCGCCAGGAACTGGCGCCGTGGGGCGTTCGGGTCGTGCTGATCGAGCCGGCCAGCATCAACAGCGGGGCCGCCGACAAGGTGACCCGTGATGCCGCGGCGGCCATGGCCGCCGCCGCGCCGCAGGGCCGCGCCCTGTATGAGGACACGTTCGCGAGGATGCTCGCGGTCATGCAGCGCCGTGAGGCTAACGGCAGTCCGCCTGACGTGGCTGCCGCCACCATCGTCCGGGCGCTGACTGCCGCCCGGCCCCGGACCGTGTACCTGACGGGCAAGGATTCCCGGCGGTTGGCCATGCTCGCCATGCTGCCCACGCCTGTCCTTGACACCGCGCGCCGCCGCGTCTTCCGGCTGCCCGCCCCGGGTTCACTCGCCTCTGCTGACCTGACCTGACCTGACCTGACCTGACCTGACCTGACCTGATGACTGAACTGGCCAGGGCCTGGCGCCGCGGCTCGCGGCGTGCGTGAGCCCGCGGCGTTGGCTAGGCGACCCGGTAGAGCTCGTATTCAACCCGCCCCGGCCCGGCGAGCCGGCCGCGTCCGATGAACAGGGCCTGGGTGAGCCAGTCGTAGGTGCTGTCGCTCACGTCGAACTGGGGGGTCATACGCATGTACTGCTCGGCGAACGTGGTCTCCCGGCCGCTCGCCAGGGCCCGGGTGAACTCCTCGTCGCCCCGGATCAGGGCGGCGTCGTAGCGCATGAGGATCAGTGCCCCGTCGTCGGTGAGGAACTGTGTTCGCTGGTCCTGGCGGCGGATGCCGTTGCTGTCGACCCGGATCCAGTCGATTCCCGGCATGGCCAGGCTCGCGGTGATCCGTGGCCCGGTGAGAGTGGCCTCGGCGACCTGCCAGCACAGCCGGGCTGGAGATCCGGTGGTGGGCCCCAGTGGCCCCTCGATCCGCTCCGCGAAGGACATCTCGTACTCGAGGTCAATCATTTCTGTGCCCCATCTCAGCTGGGCCGTCCCCACTCCGGGACGCCGGGTTCACCTGGCGGGCGGGCTCTGCACGTCAGCGAAGCGCGGCGCACCGTCTTCGAGGGCGACCCGGGCGCCGTTGGCCGCGAAGCTGATGGCGTGATACCAGCCGGCCAGCATCATCAGGTCAAGCAACTGCTCGTCGCTGAATACCCGGGCCAGCTGGTGCCATAGGTCCTCGCCGATGTCGGCGGAGTCGTGCAGGGCATCGGCCGCCTGGATGAGCAGCCTGTCTCGCTGATCGGCCCAGCATGGATCGCATGCGCCGCCATGGGTAAGGGAGGTGACCTGCTCGCTGGACAGACCTGCCCGGCCGGCGAAGAACGCCACGTGCACTCCCCACTCGTACTCACACCGGCAGCGCGCGCACGTCCGGTCGATGACGATCTCGCGGTCGCGCAGCGACAGCGAGAGCCGCTTGTTCAGCTCGTAGCTGCCCCAGCCGCTCATGGCAGCGGTCATCGGAAGGTTCCGCACGAAGGTCCGGAACAGCAGGATCGGCGGTACACCCGGCGGCATCATGGCGTCGAGCCGTTCGGCGACGTGGCGTGAGTACGGCGGGCTGATGGGATCGATGCGGGTCGTCATTCGGGATCATCCCCTGCCGTTTCGGATTTCGAAACACCTTGACTAAGGTATCGTTTCGGATATCGAAACACAAGGGGGTGCCATGGCAGCGCGGCTACCTCGTCCCGGCGGGCCGGTCCGGGGATCGGCAACCGGGCGGCCGCTGATGGCGGCGATGGATCTCCTGGGGCGGCGCTGGGCGCTGCGGATCCTCTGGGAACTGCGCGATGAGCCGCTCGGGGCGCGCGCGCTGCGCAGCCGGTGCGACCGGATGTCGTCCAGCGTCCTGTACGAGCGGCTGGAGGAACTCACGGCCGCGGGCCTGCTGGCCCGCGACGAAGCAGGTGCCTACCTGCTCACCGAGCTGGGATCGGCACTCGGGCCAGCCCTCGAGTCCCTCGACACGTGGGCGAGACGCTGGTCGGAGGCGCTGCAGGAGACCGGCCGCCCGGGATAGTGCGCTAACCGGCGCGGCGGCGCCGGCCGCTCAGTCGCCTTCGGCCCGGCTCGTCAGGTTTGCTGCCGGATTGCCTCAGCCGCGAGCTGAGCGCGCGAGGAGATGTCCAGCTTGGCGAAGACATGCGCAAGATGTGTCTGCACGGTCCGGTGTGATATGTACATGCGCTCGCCGATCTGGGGATTGGATAGGCCCTCGGCGACCAGGCCCGGTGACGGTCCGCTCGGTGGGGGTGAGGCTGGGCCAGCCGATCTGCGGCCGGCCGCGGGTGCCCCGGCGCCCGCGCCGGATGCCCGCCGCGCGCAGCGCGGCCTCGGCGCGGGCCAGATCGCGCGCGGCGCCGAGGCGCTCGTAGATGCCGATCGCCTCATCGATGAGCGGCAGGCCGCGATCCAGGTGGCCCTGCCGTGCGAAGGTGGTGCCCGCGTCCTCGCAGGCCAGCGCGAGCCCAAGCGGGCGCGCCCCGCGCGCATAGGCAGCGGCGGCGTCCCTCAGGATCTCGGCATCATCCTGGACCAAGCCCTGGCAGCGCAGCGCCGCACCGGTCATCCAGGGCAGGTCGTTACCCGACGCGAGCTCGGCGACCAGAGCCGAGGTGTGGCTGGCCCGGGCCAGATCATCCGCGGTCAGCGCCAGCCGGATGAGATCGGCCCCGACGGCCGGGTATTCCAGCGCCAGCCCGGCACTGGTGCACGTGTCCCAGTTGTCGGCCAGTCCCGCCAGCGCCCGGCCAGGCTCCCCGTCAGCTTCCAGGATGAGAGCATGCGGCCACGCGGCCCAGCTCGTGCGGTACCCGGGACTCCAGCCGGACAGATCCCGGGCGGCGGCACTCGCGGTTTCCTGTGCGCGGGTGAGGTCGTTTCGGTGCAGGCTGATCAACGACAGCACGCCATAGGCGTACCCGCGGCTGTAGGTCTCGCCGATCTCCTCCGCCAGTCCCAGGCTCGCCTCGAGCTCGGCGATGGCATCGTCCCATTCCCCCGCGATGAAACGCTCGAAGGCGAGAAACACCTGATACGTAGCCAGGGGCCAGCGGACGCCGAGTTCTTCGCTGATCCGCCTGCCGGTGCCGAGCACCGACCTGGCCTCATCGAGCCGGTCAAGCTCGATCAGGATGTGGCCCCGGGTCATGCAGACCGGGTAGCGGTGTCCCCGCCGGCCCGGGCTCAGGTCAGCCAGTCGCACGGCTTCGTCGATGATCTGCAGTGCGTCCCGGAGGTGACCGCGGAATTCTGAGATCCGGGCGAGCGTGGTCATGGCCACGCTGATGGACAGGTGATCGCCGGCCGATACCGCGGCCTGCCGCGCCCGTTCCGCTGCGGCCGCGGCGCCGTCGAGATCTCCCAGCCAGAGCCGGGCGTACGCCGCCCAGGCCCGGGCGGCGGGCCGGCCGTCGGTGAGCTCCGGTGAGTCGGCCGCACGCTCCAGCTCGCCGAGCGCGTCGTGCACCTGTCCTCGTGCGAGCAGGACCTGTCCGAGGCAGATCCGGAGGGGGCCCGTCACGCAGGGGTCATGGTCCCGGCCGAGCACGAGGCGGCAGGCGGCTTCGGCGTCGGCGATCCGCCCCGCCAGCATCAGGCTGCTGGCCCGCTCGGCGATCAGCTCGTCGCGGCCCGGATCGGCCGGCGGCATCAGCCCGACTGCCCGTCTCTATGAGGTCAGCGGCCACATCCGGGGATGTTGCCGCGGCCTCCCGGGCGGCTCTGGTCAGCCAGTCGATGGCCTCAGTGTCCCCAAACCCGGCTCCGCGGGCTAGGTGCTCGGCCACCTGCGGAGACGGCGCCCCGGTGCGGGCCAGCCGTTGCCCCGCTTCCCGGTGCAGCCCGCGGCGGACGCTGAGCGGCAGGTCCTCGTAAATGGCGTCTCGGATCAGATCGTGGCGGAACCGGAGCCGGTCACCGTCGTCGGCCAGGACCCGCCCTTTGATCCCTTCCGCCAGCATCCGGGACAGCTCCAGCGCGGGCCGGGCCATCGTGGCGGACAAGTCGCTGACGGTAAAGCTGGAACCCAGGATCGAGGCCGCCTGCAGGGTCTGCAGGGTGTCACCGGGCAGGAAACGGAGACGGCGCAGGGTGGTGAGCCGCAGCGTCGGCGGCAAGGTCATTTCCGCCACCTCGGCCCGCCCTCCAGCCGTCTCGATCATCCCCTCCTGGGCCAGCGCCGCCAGCAGCTCGGTCACGAACAGCGGATTGCCGGCTGCTCCGGCCATCCCGGCGAGCAGGCCCGGCCCCGGCACCGCGGCCACTTCCTCGGTCACCAGCTCCGTCACGGCCTGCTCGGAGAGCCCGCCCAGGACCAGGTGCCGTGCTCCGGCAGCGGCCAGCGCGGCCGCCAGCCGGTCCAGATCCGGCGGGCGCGGCGACGGCCGGAAGCACGCGATGAGGCCTACCGGGAGATAAGCGACGCGCAGGCTTATCGCGCCCAGCGTCAGCAGGCTGGACGCGTCCGCCCACTGCAGGTCGTCGACGCCGATCACGAGCGGCCCCGGCAACGCGAGCTCCTCCGCCAGGTCGGCGAACGCGTCCACCGCCCGGAAGCGCAGGCCTGGGTCGCTGGTCACCGTGATCGGGTTTTGCTCACCGCCATCCCCGGTCGCCAGCAGCCCGGTGATGGCTGCCCGCCGCGGATCCGGTGACCGCCGGGCGCAGCCGAATGCGTCGGCGACCAGGCCGAATGGGCGGGTGCGTTCCAGCTCTTCGCCGCAGCCCGCCGCCACTTGCATTCCCCGGCCACGTGCGTTCTCCAGCGCCGCATCCAGCAGCCGCGTCTTGCCGATCCCGGCCTCGCCCTCGAGCAGCACGACGGTGTGACGGCCCGATGCCACCCGGTCCAGGGCCTCACCCAGGACCGAGATCTCGGCCGCGCGGCCGCGGATTCCAGAGACCTGTGCCAGCGTGCCCACCCAGCCGATGCTACTGGCCGGGAGCGGCCAGGGTGGGAGCGCGTTTAGCTCGCGGCCGTTCCTGACCGTAACGGGTGGCGATCACGCCTCGTGGCAGGCCATCACCTGGAACCCTTGGCGCCACGACGGGTACCGAGGTGACCAGCCCAGTTGCGTCCGCGCATGACAATTGCCGGCGCCGCGCGCCCACGGCTCACGAGCCTTCCGGCTGCTCTCGGCCGGTACGGGCGCAGCCACGGCCTGGCAGAAGGCAGGCACCCAGTCCCGCCCCGCCGCCGGCTCGTCATCGCAGATGTTCACCGGGCCTGATGGCCACGCCAGCGCGTGCACGGCGGCCCTGGCGGCATCGTCCACGTGGACGAAACTGCTGACATTGTCGTCGAGGGCGAGACGACCTGCGCGGGCATCGGCGGCCTTGCTGCCCCGCGGCTCGTACCAGGTGCCGGGCCCGTAGAGTACGCCGTAGCGCAAGACGACCCACTCGGCGGCCTCCTGTGTCGCCTGCTCCAGCGCGGCGATGGCGCGGACGGTCGTCCGCCTGGGCTCGGCGGTGTCGAGGTCGAGCGGTGTCCCTTCGCCGGCCGGCTCGCTGCCAGCCGAATAGGCCCACGCGATGCTCTGCGAGATCACCCGGTGTACGCCGGCTGCGAGCGCGCCATCCATGAGATTGCGGGTTCCGCGGGCCCGCAGGGCCGCGTTAGCTGCGCTGTTTCCCGCGGCTAGGTCGGTGAGCTGATGCATGACCACATCGGGCGAGGCGGCCTTCAGGGCCACGGCCAGCGCCTGCGGCTCGAGTGCGTCTGCTACCACCGGGCGCGCGCCCAGAGCGCTCAGCGGGCCGGCCCGGTCGCTGCGCCGGGTCAGGGCCGCGACCTCATGGCCCTGCTCAGTGAGGAGTGGAATGATTCGCCGGCCTATTACTCCGGTGGAGCCCGCGACGAAGATACGCATGTCCAACCTTCCGCTGGAGATGTTGGAGTTACCCGGCCAGCTCCGGTGGCGGCGTCGGCCGGCGAACTGCCCCGCGTCGTACCAGGCAGGTAGCTGCCGCTGAGCCGGTATCCGTCAAGGGAAGCAACCCAGCTCAGCGGGCCCTCTGCCGGTACGGCGGCACGGCCGGATTGCGACCAGAGCTCCCACATGAGCATCTGCTCACGGTGGACATCTGCGAGCGCGCGGCCCAGGTGGCGTAGCGCTCCCGGGATCCTCATCATTACTTTCATCTCCTCACGTGCTGGGACGTGGCCCGGGAAACGGCGGGGTCACTTTCCGGCTAGCTGGCGGCACGGCTCCTGCATCTGAGTTCTCCTTCTGCAGAGCCGGCGTGGCAACAGCTAGCGTGCGGCAGCACCGGTGCCGAAGACATCGGCCAGATCGCCGGCTGCCTGTTCACCTCCGCTGGGCCGATTCACCTCCACCGGGCCGCGCGCTGGCGTCCGCCCGGGCCGACCGGCTGATCAGGCTGCCGCCCGCAACGAAAAGCAGCGGGCATAAGTCCATGATTTCCCACCTGACGCGGACGAATGGCCGACTGGGAGGGGTAGCTTCGGCGTTATGGCTTCCAGCTCGCCCGGCCACCCGGACCCACCCGGGCGGATGCCGGTCCTCGACGACGTCAACCGGGCCATCGTGACCGCGCTTTCGCAGGACGGCCGGATGTCCATGCGGGCGCTGGCCGCGACCCTGCACATTTCCCGGGCCGGGGCGTACACGCGGGTGCAGCGGCTCGAGCAGGCCGGGGTGATCACCGGGTACGCGGCCCAGGTCAACCCGCAGCGCTACGGGTACGGCCTGTCGGCCTACGTGCACCTGAAGATCGCCCAGCCCACCTGGAAGCAGCTGCGGGCCAGGCTGCTGGCCGTGGCGGAGGTCGAGCACGCGGCGCTGGTCTCGGGGGACAGCGACATCGTGCTGCTGGTGCGCACCCGTGACACGGCGGCCCTGCGGGAACTGGTCCTGAACTCGTTCCAGAACATGCCCGAGGTGCTGTCCACCCAGACGGTGCTGATCTTCGATGAGCTGCGGAACACCCGGCAGCATCACGGCCAGCCCGGCGGCTGACTCCGGGCCTACATGTCCCGCAGGGCGCGCGCGGGGGATTCGACGCAGTCGGCGACGAACCGCAGGAAGCCGCCCGCGGTGGCGCCGTCGCAGACCCGGTGGTCGAAGGCCAGCGTGAGCTGCGTGACCTGCCGGGCCACGACCTGGCCGCCACGGACCCACGGACGCTCGATGATGCGGCCGATGCCCAGGATCGCCACCTCGGGATGGTTGATGATGGCCGCTGAGCCATCGACGCCGAACACGCCGTAGTTGTTGATGGTGAACGTGCCGCCGGCCAGCTCACCGGGCCCGAGCTGGCCGTCCCGGGCCCGCCGGGCCCGGTCGGCCAGGGCCGCCGACAGCTGCCCGAGCGTGCAGGCCTGGGCATCGGGCACTACCGGCACCACCAGCCCCCGCCCGGTCTGGGCGGCGAATCCGAGATGCACCGGGCCGCCCACCACGATCTCATCGCCCTCGATCCGGCCGTTGAGTTCCGGGTAGTGGTGCAGCCCGAGGATCGCGTACCGGGACACCACGGCCAGCAGGCTGATCCTGGGCACGGACTCGTCCGCGTTCAGCGCGCTGCGGAGCGCGACCAACTCGGTCGCGTCCACGTCAACCCAGACCGTCGCCTCCGGGATCTCCCGCCGCGACCGGCTGAGCTTGTCGGCGGCCGCCTTGCGCACGCCACGGATCGGGATCCGCACGGGTTCGGCGGACCCGGCGGCCGGGATGGGGGGCGTGCCGGGCCCGGAGCCGCGGTCAGGCCCGGCCAGGCTGCGGTCCGGCTCAGCCAGGCCGCGGTCCGGCCTGGCCAGGCTGTGGCCCGGCTCGGCCAGGCGCCCCGGGGTCAGCTGGTCCCGCGCGGAAGCAACGGCGATGGCCGCGTCGACATCCCGGCGGGTGATCAGGCCGTCCCGTCCGGAGCCGCGGATCGCCGCCAGATCGAGGCCGGCGTCACGCGCCAGCCGCCGGACCAGCGGGGAGACGACGGCCACCCGGCCGTCCGCGCTCCGGGGCCCAGCGGGTGGCGGAGCGGGCTGCGGGGCGGGCGGCCCGGCAGGAGGGTGCGGGGCCGGCACCCGCTCCGCGCGGACGCGATGATGACGGCGGCGGCCGGACGTGCCGTAGCCGATCAGGACCCGGCCGCTCTCGCCGTCCGCGCCGCTCTGGCTCTCTGCGCCGCTCTCGCCGTCCGCGCCGCTCCCGCTCTCTGCGCCGCTCCCGCCGGTCTCGCCGGGCGGCCCGGACGGGGCGGTGTCCCCGGCGACCGTGAGCAGCGGGGTCCCGACGGCCAGCACATCGCCGGGCTGGCCGTGGAGCGCGGTGACCCGGCCGGCGAACGGGACCGGGACCTCGACCAGGGCCTTGGCCGTCTCGACCTCGACCACGGTCTGGTCCACGGTCACCATGTCGCCGGCCTGGACCCGCCAGGTGACGATCTCAGCTTCGGCGAGGCCCTCGCCGAGATCCGGGAGCAGGAAGGCCGGCACCTATCCGCCCGCCTTCAGGGCGGCGGTCTCGTCCCACTGGAGGCTGTCCACCGCATCCAGGATGCGGTCCACGCTGGGCAGATGATGCTCCTCCAGGTGCGGCGGAGGATACGGGATGTCGAATCCCGTGACCCGGCGGATGGGCGCTTCGAGGTAGTGGAAACACTGCTCAGACAGGCGCGCGGCCACCTCGGCGCCGTATCCGCAGAACCGGCTGGCCTCGTGCACGACGACGGCCCGGCCGGTCCGCCGGACCGACGCGGCGGCCGTCTCGTCGTCGAACGGGGACAGGCTTCTCAGGTCGATGACCTCGATGCTGCGGCCCTCCCCGGCCGCAGCGTCGGCGGCCTCCAGGGCGGTGCCGAGCGTGCCGCCGTACGTGATGAGCGTGACATCAGAGCCCGGCCGGCGCACCGCGGCGTGGTCCAGCGCGGAGAGGGTGTAATCCAGCACCGTGGTCTCCTTCGACCAGTAGCGGCGCTTGGGCTCGAGGAAGATGACGGGATCCGGGCAGTTGATGGCCTGCCGCAGCAGCGCGTAGGCATCGCCCGGCGTGGCCGGCGTGACGACGCGCAAACCCGGCGGTATGGGCGTAGTAGGCCTCGGACGAATCACAGTGGTGCTCGACCCCGCCGATGCCGCCGCCGTAGGGGATCCTGATGACGATGGGCAGTGACACGTGCCCCCGGGTCCGGTTGCGGAGCTTGGCCAGATGGCTGGTGACCTGCTCGAATGCGGGATACGCGAACGCGTCGAACTGCATCTCGACCACGGGGCGCAGGCCGTTCATGGCCATCCCGATGGCGGTGCCGACGATCCCGGACTCGGCCAGCGGAGTATCGAACACCCGGGCCTCCCCGAACGCGGCGGCCAGCCCGTCGGTCACCCGGAACACCCCGCCGAGAGTGCCCACGTCTTCGCCGAAGACCACGACGGCCTGATCGTCGCGCAGTGCGTCGGCCAGGGCCCGGTTCAGGGCGGCGGCCATCGTCACGGGCGCCGCCGCGGCCGCAGTCCGCGCGCCATACTCCGCGAGCGCCGTCATCGCGCGTCCCCGGCGTCGTCCGCCAGCCTGCCCAGCTCGCCGGCCAGCTCCCGCTGCTGGCTGCGCAGCGCCGGGGTCGGCTCGGCGTAGACGTACCGGAACAGGTCGGCCGGGTCGATGACCGGGTCGGTGTTCATCCGCTGCCGCAGGTCCCCGGCCGCCGTCTCGGCCTCGGCGTCCAGGGCGGAGAGGGCGGCCTCGTCCAGCAGCCCCCGGCCGAGCAGGTGCTGCCTGATCCGGGTGACCGGGTCGCGGGCGAGCCAGGCCTGGACTTCCCCGGGGGGCCGGTAGCGGGCGGCGTCGTCGGCGTTGGTGTGGGCCTCGATGCGGTAGGTGATGGCCTCGATGAGGGTCGGGCCGCTACCGGCCGCTGCCGACTCCACGGCCTGCCGCACCGCCGCGTAGACCGCGGCCGGGTCGTTGCCGTCCACGAGCACGCCGGGGATCCCGTAGCCGATTCCCTTGTGGGCCAGGGACGGGGCGGCCGTCTGTTTGGCCAGCGGGACGCTGATCGCGTACCCGTTGTTCTGCACGAAGAACACGACCGCTGATTTCCAGACGCCCGCGAAGTTCAGCGCGGCGTGCGTGTCACCCTCGCTCGTCGCGCCGTCGCCCACCATGACGAGGGCGACCGTGTCCTCGCCCTTGAGCCGGGCCGCGTGAGCGACCCCGACGGCGTGCGGCGCGTTGGTCGCCAGCGGCGTGCACTGGGGGGCGACCCGGTGCGCGTACGGGTCATACCCGCAGTGCCAGTCCCCCCGCAGCAGGGTGAGTACCTCGACTGGGTTAACGCCGCGCGCCACGGCGGCCATCGAGTCACGGTAGGTCGGGAACAGCCAGTCCTGCGGGCGCAGGGCGGCCACCGCACCGATTTCAGCCGCTTCCTGGCCCCGCGCTGAGGGATACACGGCCAGCCCGGCCCTGCTTGGTCAGCGCCGTGGCCTGGCTGTCGAAGCGCCGGGCGAGGACCATCTGCCGGTGCAGCGCGACCAGGACATCGTCGCCCGGCATGGCCAGGTCCGCGCAGTCCACGACCCTGCCCTCGGCGTCCAGCAGGGCCAGCGGGGCGAGGGCCGGCAGGAGCCGCGGCCGGCGCGCCCGGCGGGGGAGGGCTGGTGCCTCGGATGTCACGGCACTCCGATCCAGACAAGGACGCTGCTAAGTAACTGTGCGTCTCTGGCGCGCCGAACGTCCAGAGTCTGACGGAGATCCTGGATCTACTTGCAATAAGGAGTGATATGGGCAGACAGACGGATCTGCGGTCTCGCCGTGAGGGGTTCTTGCTGGACGGATGGCCGATGGTGAGCCAGCGGTCTGCGGCAGGTCCGGTGTCCGCGGATCGCCGGTGCGGACCCGTGTCCCAGGTATTACCCGCCCGGGCCCTGCCGGTTCGCTGCGTCCAGGAGCCGCCGGGCCGTCGCTGCATCGGCGGGCGGGACGAGCACCCGCACCCCTTGCGCCTGCAGTTGTGGTTCCTGCCCTCCGGCGTCGTCGGCGGACACCACGGCCAGCAGATCGTTGTTGCGCAGCATGCCGGCGATCAGTTCTGCCTCGGTGCGGCTGGTCACGACCGCCACCGGTACGGTGGCGGCCCCACGGTCGGCCGGGGACCTCGCCTCGTGCTCAAGTCCGGCTTGTTCTTGCTCGAGGTACGCCGCATACCAGTCCGGCCAGTCTGGGTCCGGGTGCCCTATTTCCTCCTCGTGCTGGCCGTGGGCGTCCGCAGCGCGCCGCAGCGCGTCAGCGAGATCGCTCGCGGAATCAAACGTCAGTGTCATGACTCTCCCCGTCCACCGCATAGGAGGCCACACGGCGCCGTACACCCGGCCGGTATGGTCTTCGACGACACTGCAGTGCTGTCCAGGCTAGTGATATCCCGCGATCATTAGGACAAAGATCACGGCCACCGGCTTGCCGGGAGTTCTGTCCGTCCCGGGCCGAAGGCGCCCGCGGCACGCGGGCTACTCCTCGCCGGAGAACCGCTCCCAGGCAGACTGCCTGGTGATCTGCAGCGCGGCGCCGATGCGGGCCCAGGTCACCCCCCGGCCCCGGAGCACGGTGACCAGCCGCTGCAGGCTGGCGTCGGTCTGCGCGCTGACGGAGGCGATCCGCGGCAGCAAGGCGAGGATCTCCTCGTCGGTCATCGCCTCCTCCCGGGCGGGCAGCTGGGTGCCCGGCCGGGACGACGCCTGCTGCTCCTCCTTCGAGGATGTCGTTGCACAGCTGGACGCACTCGTTGCAGATGTATACGCCGGGGCCTGCGATCACCTTCGCGACCGCGGAGCTCGGCTTGGCGCAGAACGAGCAGTTCACCTGGGACGCCGCCGCGCCCGGTGCCGTATCGCTGGTCATGACACCCCCGTCCCGATGCTGTCAGGACTTTCCTGACAGCACGCGGGAGCCACGGTATCGCGTCAGGAGCGAGCTGACAAGTCAGGTACATCCTGACGCGGCGGGAGCCGGGATGAAGGGGAATGACCGCCCCGCCAGCCGCAGCGTCATCCCCACTGGCCGGGCTGGTAATCACCGCCCTCGTTCCGGCAGATGACGTTCAGCCGGTTGTACGTGTTGATGATGGCGATGGTGCAGACCAGCGCGGCGAGCTGGTCGGTGTCGTAATATTTGGCCGCGTTCGCCCAGGCCTCGTCGGTGACGCCGCCGGCGCTGTCGGCGATGCGGGTGCCCTGCTCGGCGAGCTCGAGCGCGGCGCGCTCGGCGTCGGTGAAGACCTTGGTGTCCCGCCACGCCGCCACCAGGTTGAGCCGCAGCGAGGTTTCCCCGGCGTGCTCGGCGTCCTTGGTGTGCATGTCAAGGCAGACCGAGCAGCCGTTGATCTGGCTGGCCCTGATCAGGATCAGGTTCGCGGTCGCGGGGGGCAGGGCCTGCTGCGTCACGGCCGACGCCGCGACGAGGTGCTTCGCGAACTTCTGCAGGATCTGGGAGCTGTTGTAGTCCAGCCGTGCGTTCATGGTGATCTCCCTTGTCGTCCTCTTCTCGGTTACACCCTTAAGACCCGCCAGGTCTGGCCGATGTGACATGCGCGGCGAACATGAGCTCTGAGCTCACTACTCGTCAGCCGGGCCGAGCCGGCCTTCTCGGTGCCGGGGCCGGTCAGGCCGTGCGGAGAATGCGGTCGAGCCAGCCGAACGACCGTGCGTGGTAGAGGGTGCGTGCGCCCGCTTCGCAATGGTCGCCTGCGCCTTCGGCTGCGGTGAAGGTGACGAACTCCTTTTCGCCGGTCAATGCCCCGGCGAGCTGCGGAGCGGACTTGCTGATGTCGTCGCCTTCGGCGTTGCACACGAATACCGGGCCCCTCCCGCGGCCGGATGCGTCCCGCGTGACCTGGCGGTTTCCCGCCTCCTGACTGGGCTGGGGACCTTCGCCTCTGCCAGCTACCGGGGGATGGCCATGAGCTGAAAGGTGCGACCAACTGGGGCGCCGGGTGCCGGCGGCCTGCCGCTGTGCGCCCGCGGTGCATCACTCCCACTGGAAGGTGAGAACCATGAAGGACTGTCCCCCCGAGAAGAGCGCCGGGGCCGAGCTGGCGTCGAGGCGGTCGGCGCAGCCCTTGGAGGTCGATGTGGTTTCGGTTTCTAGTACGGCGTTGTCGCCGTTGTCGTTTCTGGAGCGGACGGCGCGGGTGTGGCCGGACAAGGTCGGGGTTGTGTACGGTGGGCGGCGGGTCACGTATGGGGAGCTGGCGGCGCAGACGCAGCGGGTGGCGCGGGCGCTGCGGGCCAGCGGGGTGGAGCCGGGGGACCGGGTGGCGTACCTGATGCCGAATCTGCCGGAGATGCTGGTCGCCCATTTCGCGGTGCCGCTGGCGGGCGGGGTGCTGGTGGCGGTGAATACCCGGCTGACGGCGGAGGAGGTTGCTTACATCCTGGCGCATTCGGGGGCGAAGATCGTGGTGGTGGACGCGGCGCTGCTGGGCACGGCGGCGGCGGCCGCGGACGGGGTGAAGGCGGTCGCGCAGCTGGTGGTCTGCCAGGACAGTGAGGTGGCGGCGGCGCCGGCGGATCTGGGCCTGGATCCGCGGCTGGTCAGCTACCCAGATTTCCTGGCCCGGGGGGACCGGGGGGATCAGGGGCTGCTGCCGTGGCTGGTCGCCGATGAGCTGGCCCCGATCTCGATCAATTACACGTCCGGGACGACGGGGCGGCCGCGGGGCGCGGTGTATACCCACCGGGGGGCTTACCTGAACTGTTTCGGGGAGATCATCCATTCCCGCCATGATGAGAACAGCGTGTACCTGTGGACGCTGCCGATGTTTCACTGCAACGGCTGGTGCACGCCGTGGTCGGTGACGGCGATCGGCGGTACCCATGTGTGCCTGCGGGAGGTGCGCGGGGAGGCGATCTGGGAGCAGGTCCGCGAGCATGGCGTGACGCACCTGAACGCGGCGCCGACGGTGGTGAGCACGATCTTGAACGCGGCGCAGGCCGGGCCGCTGGAGCGGCCGGTGCTGATCACCACGGCCGGCGCGCCGCCCAGCCCGACGACGATCGCGCACATGGAGAAGATGGGTTTCCGGATCGTGCATGTCTACGGGCTGACCGAGACCTACGGCCCGATCACCTTCTGCCAGGCCCGGCCGGAGTGGGCGGCCCTGTCCGCGGAGCAGCGCGCGGTGATGCAGGCCCGCCAGGGGGTCAGCATGATCCAGGCCGAGGGGGTGCGGATCGTGGACGCGGAGATGGCTGACGTGCCGGCCGACGGGACCACGATGGGTGAGATCATCATGCGCGGCAACAACATCATGGCCGGCTACTACCTTGACCCGGGGGCCACCGAGGAGGCGTTCCGCGGCGGCTGGTTCCACAGCGGGGACCTGGGGGTCATGCACCCGGACGGGTACATCGAGCTGCGGGACCGCTCCAAGGACGTGGTCATCTCCGGCGGGGAGAACATTTCCACCATCGAGGTGGAGCAGGCGCTGATGAGCCACCCGGCCGTCAGCGAGGTCGCGGTCATCGGGGTCCCCGACGACAAGTGGGGCGAGCGGCCGAAAGCGTTCGTGGTGCTCCGGGCCGGCGCGACCGCCACACCGGCCGAGCTGATCGCGCACGTCCGGGCCAAGATCGCCAGCTACAAGTCGCCCCGCGACGTCGACATCGTCGACGAGCTGCCGATGACCTCGACCGGGAAAATCCAGAAATTCGTGCTCCGCGACGCCGAGTGGGCCGGGCACACCCACCGCGTGCACGGCTAAGGCGCGGTGGCGGGCCATTTTCATCGGCCCGCATCGAGTACCTACCGGCATTCGAGCCACCAAAACGACGCAGGCCCTCATCGTCGGCCGGGGCATCACCAGGTGCAGGTGACCGCCCCGGCAGGAGGGTTCGCTCGGATCCACTTCAGGAGGAACATCAATGCGTATCCCCGCGGAAGCTCTGTCCGGCAGTTCGATGCGGGACAAGATCGTACCCGCCGCCGAGGCGGTGCGGCTTATTCGTGACGGCGACTCGGTCGTGGTCGAAGGGTTCATGGGACAGTGCTTCGCCGAGGAGCTGACGCTGGCGCTGGAGCAGCGGTTCCTGCTGACGAGCACACCCCGCGACCTCGGGCTGGTATTTACCATGGCCGCGGGGGACCGGCTCGGCCGGGGGCTGGACCGGCTGGCCCATAAGGGCCTGCTGAAGTGGGCCGTGGGCGGTCATTGGGCCATGGCGCCAGAGCTGGGGAAAATGGCGGTAGGCGGCGATATCGAGGCGCATAATCTGCCGCAGGGCGTTATCTCGCAGCTGTTCCGGGACACCGCCGCCGGCAAGCCCGGCTTGCTGACCAGGGTGGGGCTGGGTACTTTCGTTGACCCACGGCGAGGCGGCGGGAAGATCAACGACCACACGACCGGGGACCGCGTGGAGCTGATCACCGTCGGTGGCGCGGAGTACCTGTTCTACAAGGCGTTGCAGCTGGATGTGGCGTTCCTGCGCGGTACCACCGCGGATCCCGGGGGAAACATCACCATGGAGCGCGAGGCGCTGATCATGGAGGCGCTCGCCGTGGCCACTGCGGTGCACAATGCCGGCGGTCTGGTGATCGTGCAGGTGGAGCGGGTTGCTGAAAACGGCAGCCTGAGCCCGCGGGAAGTGAAGATCCCGGGAATCCTGGTCGACTGCGTTGTTGTTTCGCAGCCCGAGCACCATTGGCAGACTTTCGGCACACCGTACTCAGCGGCGCTGAGCGGAGAGTTGCGGCAGGTCCGCGACTCGATCCAGCCGCTGGAGCTGACCGAGCGGAAGGTCATCGCCCGCCGGGCGGCGATGGAGCTTCAGCCGGGCAGCGTGGTGAATCTCGGCATCGGCATACCGGAAGGCGTGGCCAATGTGGCGGCCGAAGAGCACATCCTGGACTACCTCACGCTGACCGCCGAACCCGGTGCGATGGGTGGCATGCCGACCGGAGGGCTGGACTTCGGTTCGGCGGTGAATGCGCAAGCCATCATGGATCAGCCGTCCCAGTTCGACTTCTATGATGGCGGCGGTCTCGACGCCGCCTTCCTGGGCATGGCTCAGGCGGACCGCCTGGGCAATGTCAATGTCAGCCGGTTCGGGTCGAAGCTGGCCGGCTCGAGGAGGATTCATCAACATCAGCCAGAACGCCAAGAGGCTGGTGTTCGCCGGGACCTTCGTCGTGTCGGGCCGCTGCCGGGTCCGGGGTGGCCGGCTGGTCATTGCCGACGGTGTCACGGCACCCAAGTTTCTCGCCGATGTGGAGCAGCGGACTTTCAGCGCCGACTACGCGGCCGCCGCCGGCCAGTCGGTGCTGTATGTGACCGAGCGGTGTGTCTTCCAGCTCACTTCCGACGGTCTGGAACTCATCGAGGTCGCGCCCGGTGTCGACCTCGAGAAAGACGTACTTGCCCACATGGGGTTCGAGCCCATCATCCGCGGTGAGCCGAAGCTGATGGACGCACGGATCTTCGGCGCCGCGCCTATGGGCCTGAAGGACGACCTGCTGACCATGCCGCTCGAGGCGCGGTTCGCCTACGACGCCGAGCGTAACCTGTTCTTCCTCAACATGGAGGGTATGTCGCTGGTCAGCGCGGACGAGGTCAAGGCAATCGGGGCCGCCGTGGACAAACGCCTGAAGGCTATCGGCAAGAAGGTGCAGATGGTCGTCAACTATGACAACTTCTACCTGGACCCGGCCCTGACCGACGACTACGTCTCGGGGGTCCGCAGGCTCGCCGACCGCTACTACGCCAGCGTCACCAGGTACACGACCAGCTCCTTCATGCGGCTCAAGCTGACCAGGCAGCTGCACCACCGGGACATAGCCCCGCATATCTATGAGAGCCGTGAAGAAGCCATGAACTGGCTCGAGAGCCATGGGACGAGATCGTCAATGTCCTGACCGCGATCGTTGTCATTCCTGTGCTCCCGAACCTGGGATATCCGGCCGCCAGTGCTGCAGCTCCTCCGCTGCCTTATCCAGGCCCAGCTCTTCCAGCGGGCTGCCCTGCCCCGTGCGCAAGTGGCGCAGTACGGTGGCCAAGAATTCATCCATCGCCGCCGTTACCTTCTCCGCGGCCGTGGGCTTCTCATCTGTCATGGAGGTAGCTTGCCACGGTCGTCAGTCCGGACGCACCCGGCACGAAGTGGCGCTCGGCCAGTTCAAGGCGTTTCGCTTACCGTCGAACGTGCCGTCGCCCGGGCCGCCCGATCGCGCAGACAGGAGATCCATCGATGCGGCGCATCCTGTGCACCGGCTTCGGCCGCCCCGACCTGCTCGAACTGGTCGACGAGCCCACTCCCGAGGTCGGACCGGACGACGTCCTGATCGAGGTAGAGGCGGCCGGGGTGTCCTTCGTGGACGGCCTGATCGTCAGCGGGAAATACCAGATCCGGCCCGAACTCCCCTTCACTCCCGGCTCGGTGTTCTCCGGGCGCGTCGTCGGGCAGGGGGCCGATGTCGGCACGCCCGCGATCGGTGCCCCAGTGGCGTGCATCGACATGGACTTCGGCTGCTACACCTCGCACGCCGTGCGCCCCGCGGCCGCGGTAGTCCCCGTTCCCGATGGCGTCAGCATGGCGGTGGCCGCCAGCGCAGCCGAGAACTACTCGACACTGATCTTCGCCGTCACCAAGCGGGTCACGATCGAACCTGGTGAGAGCGTCGTCGTTCTCGGCGCAGGCGGGAGCATCGGGCTCGCCGCCGTTGACGTCGCTCACGGCCTCGGCGCGCGGGTGGTGGCCGTGGCGTCCACTGCGGAGAAGAGGGCCGCGGCGCTGGCCGCGGGGTCCGACGTCGCCATCGACTACGACAACCTCAAGGAGGCCATCCGCTCCGCGACCGATGGTGGCGCGGATGTCGTCATCGATCCGGTCGGTGGCCCGCCGGCCGAGTCCGCCCTGCGCGCACTCAACGCCGGCGGGCGGCTCTGCGTCCTCGGGTTCGCCTCCGGTGAGATCCCGCGGCTGCCCATGAACGTCGTCCTGCTGCGCAACCGCAGCATCATCGGCGTCGACTGGGGGGACTGGTCGCGCGGAGGCGGAGGCCCCCACGCCAGCCGTGACCTGTTCGCCGACGTCCTCGCCCAGATCAGCCACGGCGAGATACACCCACCCGCACCGCAATCCGTGCCCCTCGCCGAGGCTGGGCGGCTGCTGACGAGATTCGGCGAACGCGGGGTGGCGGGGAAGTACGTCCTGAATCCCCGGTGACGCGACCAGCGCCGCCGCGCCGCCAGCTCACCACCCACCTGCCGGCTGTGCCCGGGTCAGATCAGTCCCAGTTTCTTGGCGCGGCGGACTGCTTCGCCCCGGCGGGTTGCCCCGAGCTTGCGGAAGATGTTCTTGAAGTGAGTCTTGACGGTGTTAACGGAGAGGTACATCGAGCGAGCGATTTCGTCGGTGCTGAGCATTGATGACGCGAAACGCAGGACCTCGCGCTCGCGGTCGGTGAGCGGCTCAACGATCACTGGGTCTGGGTGGCTGCCGGCTGGGTGGAAGGCGTTCTCCCGGCGCCGGGCTGATCCGGACAAGCGGAACCCGCGGTAGGCCGCGGCCACGTCAGGACAGTTGCGAAGTGCGGGCTCGATCCAGGCCTGATTCATGGCGAAGGGGAGGCGCCGGCATTCTGGCTCGGCCAGGCGCAGGGCGCGTTCGAACGATCGGCGCCCCCGGGCCGGGTCGCCGGTCCGGTAGCTGATGAGCGCGTCGGTGAGGTACGCCTCGAGCCGGTCGCCGCCCTCGCCGGCCGGGGCGCCGACGCCGACCGGGAGAGCCTGCCGCGCCGCGCGGACGTTTCCCGCGGCCAGGAAGGCCCGGGCTCGGGCCACGGCCGCGTCGAGCCCGGATCCGGCCTCGGCGTGCCGCGCCGCGTCGAGGGCGGCCGGGATGTCCCCGGTTGCCGTGCTGGCCTGCGCTTCGGCGACGGTGAGCAGGTGGTCGAGCCACGGCGGAGGTGCCCAGCTATCCCGGCCGCGCTGAATCAGCTCCGCAGCGGCTGGCCCGTTGGCCCGGGTCAAGGCCTCGCGCGCGGCCACCAGGCAGGCGATAGCGCCGACCAGCCGGTCAGGATGGGTTCGCAGGGCGGCGTGTGCCTGCTCCAGCCTTCTGCGGGCGGCGTCCAGCTCGTTGCGCTCCAGGTGCACAAGCGCGAGCGCCACGGCCGCGGGCAGGGTCGGCGGGCGGGCGTGGGCGTCCACCGGCGGATCGATCCCGGCCGTGGCCAGCTCGGCGGCGTGGCTCAGCCGGCCACGCAGTGCCTCGATCAGGGCGAGGTGCCCATCACAGTCCGCCCGGTAGCGACTGCTTTGCGGGGCGGCAGCTGCCGCCCCGGCGAAGGCCACGGCCGCGGTGCCCGGATCGCCGGACCAGAACTCGACGACACCGCGGCCAGAGAGCACGTGCCCCCGGGTCTCCGGATGGCTGCTCTGCAGGCTGGGCGGGAGGTGCTCGAACAGGGTCTCCGCCTCGACGGCAGCCGTCCTGGCCGCGTCGAGATCCCCGGACCGGCGAGCCGCGGCGAGGCGGAGCATCGCGGCGGCCAGCCGGGAGGGGATTTCGTGATCGCCGGGGAGCCGGTCGAGGAATTGCTGTGCGGCAGCGAGCGAGCTGGCCGCGGCCTGATCACGGCCAGCACTCAGCTCCAGGGCGGCGGCGGCCAGCAGGGAAGGTGGCGGCGTCGGGCCATCCGGGAGCGCGCCGGGGATGGGTATCCGCCGGAGGATGTCACCAACGGGGGAGCTGCCGTGCGGCTTGAGGAGTTCGCAGACGGCCAGCCCGTCCACCACGGTTCGTGCGGCCAGCTGCCAGTCGTCGGCCGCCGCCGCGTGAGCGACAGCCTTCTCCGGGAACCCGTTCCGCTGGTACCAGCTGGCTGCCTGCCGGTGCAGGCCGCGCGTACGGTCCGGGGATTCCAGCCGCAGCTTCAGGCGCAGCACGCCAGCAAGCAAGGGATGGTAGCGGTACCAGCCGTGGCCGACCGGCTGGACGAACGCCCCGGACCGGGCCAGTGCCGCCAGGATGCTGCCGGCCTGCGCATCACCAGTCAGCTCACGGGCCAGGTCCGCGCTGACCCGGTCCAGAACGCTGGTCCGCAGCATGAGCTCCCGCTGGGCGGGCGGCTGCGCGTCGAGCACCTCGTGCACCAGGTAGCTGGTGAGCGCGTTGTCCTCGTCGGCCAGGTGCTTAATGAAGAGCCCGGGATCGGGATGCCCATCCAGCGACAGCGCAGCCAGCCGCAGGCCAGCGGCCCAGCCGCCGACCCGCTCGGTTATCAGCTCCACCGCCCCGGCGGGAAGCGTGAGGCCATGCTGGCCCATCAGCAGGGCCGCTTCGGTAACGGTGAAGGCCAGGTCGGTAGCGCGGATCTCGGTCAGCTCCCCGGCCAGCCGATGCCGGTGCAGCGGCAAGGGCGGGTCCATCCGCGCCGCGGCGACCAGGCGCAGGCCCGGCCGTGCATATGTCAGCAGATAGGCCAGCTCCTCCAGCGGGCCAGGCGCGGTCAGGAGGTGAAGATCATCAAGGACCAGGGCCAGGGGCGGCTCGATCGCAGCCAGGGCTGACGCCAGCCGGCGCAGGAAGGCGGGGCCGCTTGCGCCGTCCTGCGGGAGCGGCGGAAACGTTCCCGGATCCGCGACGCCGGCCTGCCGCAAAGCCTTCATGACAGATGACCAGAAGCTGCCGGGGTAGTTGTCGTAGTCGTCCAGAGTCACCCAGGCGACGCGCAAGGGCCTGCTGCTCGCAGCGGCCCACGATGCCAGGGCCGTCGTCTTGCCCGCACCCGGTGGGCCGGTGACCACCGTCAACCGCCCACCGGCGCCCTCGGCGAGGCGTTTGTCCAGGCGGGGCCGCGCGACCATCCATCCCGGCAGACGGGGGGCGGTGAGCTTCGACCCCAGGACAAGATCATCGGCC
This sequence comes from uncultured Actinomycetes bacterium, assembly GCA_963711485.1. Lineage (GTDB taxonomy): Bacteria > Actinomycetota > Actinomycetes > Streptosporangiales > Streptosporangiaceae > RYN-230. Next base: position 430,879 of record CAVQEM010000028.1, on the reverse strand, counting down.
TGCCGCATCCCGGGACGCGTCGCCGTGCTTATCATCTATCCACCTCTGCTCCCGGCAGTACGCCACGGTGTCAACCGGAACTCAGCGCGCTGAACCGCTAGGCGGCGACGTTCTGGCGGCTGAATCGCGAACTTCTGACCCCCTCACCCTGTTCGAGCCGGGGTGAGGTGTCCCCACCCTGGTCAGGGTGATTCCGATCCGTTGGACGGCTCGCGGGCCTGGCGCGCTGGCGCCGCGGCGAGCCGCGGCGGCGCGCGCCTGGCCGGGGGCTGGTCTCAGAGCAGGCGCAGATCGACGGCCCGCTCGAGGGCCTCCGAGCGTGATGCCACGCCGAGTTTCTGGTAGACCGACCGCAGATGGGTCTTCACCGTGTTGCGCGAGATGTAAAGACTGGCTGCCATCTGCGGGTAGGTGCTGGTCGGCAGGAGCTTCAGCACGCGCAGCTCGGCCGTGGTCAGCGGTTCAGCGAGCCCGCGGCTAGGCCGGGAGCCATCAGGGTCTACAGCGCGCACATCGAGAGCCGCGCCGATGAGCTGCTGGGTGAACGGATCCTGCCGTAGCTGTCCCGGATGCCCGGCCAGGTAGCTCGTCACCTGGGGTGCGGTCGCGACCGCCGTGTTGAGGAATCCTCCGCGGCGGGCGGCGCCGAGGACACCGGCCATGAGATTCGCGGCGCTGGGGTCGGCGCGCTCAATCGCGGCGGCGGCCAGCAGGACCTGGCGCACGAGGGTGCGCCGCGGTGTCAGGTCAGCCAGCGACAGCGCCTGCAGGAGTTTCTGCGCCTGCTGGTGGTCGCCGGAGGCCAGCGCGATCCTGGCCATCAGCAGGCTGCGGCGGGCTGCGGGCAGACTGCTGGCCAGCTCAGCAGGGGTTTGCAGGTCGCCCAGTGACAAGCGGAGCAGCGCCTCCAGCTCATCGGCCCGGGATTGCAGCGCTGATCCGGTCCTGGGCAGGACCAGGCGGGTCGCGTCGATAGTGGCGAGCGCGTCGCGGACCTGCCCGCGGGCGGCCCAGATCGCGGCCCGGTCGAGCAGTGCGAGAAATTCAAAGGGGGGCCGCCCGCTCTCCGATATGGACAGCGCTTGCTCGGTGAGCTGCTCAGCGGTGTCGAGATCCCGGTTCTCGAGCGCGAGGCCGGCCAGCGCACGCAGATGATCCACGGCGAAGAAATGCTGGCCGAATCCCAGCCGCCGGGCGTGTTGCGCAGCTGACCGGGCGGCATCCGCGGCCTGCGCCAGACGACCGGACTCCAGCCAGGCCAGCGCCTGCGCCCCGGGCACCTGCACCAGCTTGACCCCCTCGGAAAGCAATGGGCTCGCGAGGGCCGCGGCCGCCTCGCGCTCAACGCCCGGCAGGTCTTCGAGCCAGGTGTAGGCGCGCAGCAGGAGCATGGGGATGCTGGCGATCCAGTCGTCACTGACCTGCGTTCGTTCCTGGGTGGCCCGCGCGGCGAGGGCTTCTCCCACCGCCTCGTCTACCTGGCCGGTCAGCAGGTGGCGCAGCGACTGCGCCGCCGCGAACCGGGCCGGCAGCCGCGGATCCGCCGAGTTCGCCGGCTGCGCACTTTCCAGCAGGTCCAGGTACTCGCCGGCGCGAGCGGCCTCACCCGACAGCAGCAGGTCGATGGCCAGGCCCAGCAGCCGGTCCGGCGCCGCGGCCAGCACTGAGGGATGGACCATGCTCAGGTCCAGCGGTGGCGGCAGCGCCGGGTCACGCAGGAAGTCAGTCACCACCCGATCCTGCAGGAGAGCCAGAGCACGGTCGGCCTGCTGCGCCGCCAGGAAGTGCCGCGCCGCCCGCCGGGTGTCGCCGGTCAACTCGAACCATTCGGCGGCCCGCAGCTGGAGGGCCCGTTCGCGGGTCCGGTCCCTGGCCCGCAGCTCGGCGCGCAGCAACTGGCCGACCAGATGGTGGTAGCGGAAGGTCGTCCGATCCTCATCGAGCGCCACCAGGAACAGGCTCGCCGCATCGATGCTGCGCAGCAGCGCGGCCGTGTCCCGCCGTCCGGTGACGGCGGCGCACGCGTCCGCGGTCAGCTCGCCCAGGACGGACGTGTCGAGCATGAACCAGGCCACCTCGGGCGGCTGCTGATCGAGGACCTCCGAGGTGAAGTACTCGGCGATCGCGTGACTGCGGACCTCAAGGGCCCGCGCCGCCCGCGCCGGGTCCGTGGCGCCGCGCAGTGACAGCGCAGCCATCTGCAGCGCCGCCGCCCAGCCCTCGCTTCGCTGATGCAGCAGCGCCGCGTCATCAGCGGCGATGTCGACGCCGAAATTCGCCAGGAAGTCACGGCTTTCCGTCAGCGAGAAATGCAGGTCACGGTCGCGGAGTTCGCAGAGCTCGCCGGCCATCCGGAGCCGGTGCAGCCGCAGCGCGGGGTCGATGCGGCTGGCCAGCACCAGCTGCGCCGCGTCGGCCGGCCAGCGTTCCACCAGGTCTGTCATGAACCCGGAGACCGCGGGGGCCGCGTAGTGGAAGTCATCGACCACGATCGCCGACCCAGCGGGCAGCTTAGCGGCATCGTTGGCGATCGACGCGGTGACGTCAGGTGTCATGGCCCCGTCCATCGCGAGCAGGTCGGCCGCGTCGGCGCCGAACCCCGGCTCCGCCCCCCGCGGGGCCTCGATGAACCCCGTCCAGAACCGGACCGGGTTAGCGTCCGCCTCGTCACACGACAGCCAGGAGGTGACATGAGGTGACCGAGACGCGGCCCAGCTGGACAGCAGTACGCTCTTGCCTGCCCCCGCCGACCCCACGACCACCGTCAGGCGCTGGCCAGCCCCCGCCATCAGCCGGTCATGCAGGACTGACCTGGTGACCAGCGTTGGGGGCAGCGGCGGCAGGCGGAACTTCCCTAGTGCGAACCGCACGCCGCGCGAGGCGCTGCGCCCCGCTGCCTCGTCGTCTGCCACCTCACGTCACCTCCTGGCCATCGCTTCTGGGCCGAATCACCCTGCGCAGGGTGAGGACGCAGCCCGCCCGCGCGGGCATGCTGGCCGGACACCGACCCTGCAGGCTGAAAGGGGGACAACCCTGGTGCGACCAAGAACATACGAAATCACCTTTGCGGGTCAAGCGGGCCCTGCAGTGGGCGCAGAGTTCGACGACTGCCAGGTCACCCTGGGAGCAGGCACGACTACCCTTCGCGCTGAGCTGCCAGATCAGTGTGCGCTGTCCGGGCTCATCCAGCGGATCATCAGCCTCCACCTCGATATAATCCAGGTGCATCTCGTTGGACCGCCTCTGGCGCCATAACAGGTCCCGCCAGACCAGGAAGCTCGCTCCCGCAGCCCCGGGAGCCGTGGGCCCGGCGGAATCAATGATCGATGTGCCCGGCCCCGAGGACCTCACCTCGGATGGGTGAGCCAGGACCTCCGGCGCGCTGTGCCGTCGTGACGCGAGAATGGGCCTGTCATCCATGAAGGAGTCGCCATGGACGAGACCGGCACCGGGCTGGCCATTGTTTTCATCATTTCTCGCCGACCGTTTCTGATGTGGAGGCCAGCGCCGAGTGGTACGAGCGGATCTTCGGGCTGAACCGGGTGCCGGTCCTGTTCCCGCACCACGGCGCCGAGGAAAGCGGCTACGCCGTGCTCCTCTTGGACCCGCGATCCGGCATCGCCATCGGGCTGCACCATCACGAGGCCAACCCCGGGCAGCCCTTCCAGGAGAACCGGACCGGCCTGGACCATATCTCCTTCGGGGTCGCTGACCGCACGGATCTCGACGCATGGGCACGCTGGCTCGATGAACTAGGAGTCGAGCACTCCGGCGTGATTGACACCGACAACCCGGTGCCTTACTCCGTGCTCGTCTTCCGTGATCCCGACAACATCCAGCTCGAGCTCTTCCACATGCCGGCCTGAGGATGAGTGGACTCCCGTAGCCCGCCGGCAGTACTTCAACTCGTCCCGACGCTGTCCGCATCACTGGCAGCTGCGTGTCAACGGGGTAGGTTGTGCGCCGCCGGCGGCGCACAACCTACCCCGGTCACGGCACCCGCGCCTGCGGGTGTTCCTGCCTGCTGGACCGCAGCAGCGGGCCTGGGCAGGCCCCGCCTCCGGCCTGGCCGCGCGAGGGCGGACACGGCATCCTCCCGGCCGGCCACCACGCCTGCCCGCGCAAGCACGCCATCAAGGCGGTCATCACCGTCACGGAAGACCAGAAGAACAACCGCCGCGACCGGGGCCGCTCCGGCGGCCGCCCGCCGGTCTTTGACGAACGCACCCGCGCAGCCGGTCTCGGCCGCCAGCAGCGCGGTGATCTCCGCCTGCCGCCGCTCCACGATGTCGGCGGCCCGCAGGAACATGGCCTGCTTGTCCGCGGGCGGCAGCCCGGCCCAGCCCGGGAACGCCGCAGCGGCCGCGTTCAACCGCACGGGCCGCGTCCGCCCTGGTTCCGGCCGGGACACGGGCCATGACCGTGCCACGGTAGGGGTCGAGATCGTCGAACAGGTGGTCCGAGCCGACCCATTCGCCGCCGATGTACTGCTGGTACTCGCGCACCAATCCTCCAGCCTCGTGGTCTGCCCAGCCCGGGGTGGCTGGCCGGTACCGGGAGTCCCGCCCAGAGAGTCAGTGTGCCCTGGCCTGCGTGCCGCGGCCCAGGGTCAGGCCAGGACGACCACGACCGCGATCAGCGCCACGAGGGCGATCAGCATGTACGCCAGGTAGGCGTCCAGCCGTCCGGACTGGAGTCGCTTGGCCGCCCGCACGAGCATCATCAGCGGCCGGACCAGGGGCCGGTACACATAGGTCTCCACCACCTCGATGACGTCCGAACTGTAGCCAAGGTGCGCGCCGGCAGCGGGGATGCCGGTCGCGTCTGGTCCCGGCCCGGGACGCGGGGCGCCGGCCAGGCCCGGCGTCGGGCTCTGCGTCCTCCGGCTCGAGGGTGCGGACTTCGGCCTGGGTGTGCAGCACCGCGGCCAGCACCCGCCGGGTCGGGTTAGCGAAGCCGTAGGCGGTGTAGCAGTCCGCGCCCTCGACCCCGGCGGTGGCCGAGCGCCAGGCCGGCACCCGCCGGACCCGGGTCATCCGGGTCCCGGATACCAGCCGGGTGACTATCACCACGACGGCCAGCAGGCCGGGCATGGCGATCCACAGCCACGACGGGGAGAGGATGGAGAACCCGCCGAACACGGGCTGCACCACCCACGGCGACTTCAGGGCCGCGGACGTGACCGCGGACGGCACCACCGGCGCCAGTCCTGCGGCGATCACCCGGATCACGAGCGGCAGCAGCGCCGCGGTCAGCAGGCACCCCGCCGCCAGGATGACCAGACCAGCCCGGCCCAGCCATCCGTAATCCCGGCTTTCCCCGGCTCCGCCCCACCGCCACTGTCACCGGCTCTGTCACCGGCTCCCCGGGCCGCGTTCTCCGGCCGGGAGGAGCGCCAGCCCAGGACGACGAAGCCGACGAGCCGGACGAACGTGACCCCGGCGAACCCGGCGGTGAGCGCGACCGCCGCACCAGCCAGCGCCAGGACCAGCCGGTAGCCGAGCCCGGGTACCCGGAACTGCTGCATCAGCGATTCGAGCAGAAACCACTCGGATGCGAACCCGGCGGTCAGCGGCAGGCCGGCCAGCGTCAGCGAGCCGATGGCCAGCCCGGTCCCGCTCCACGGCAGCCGCCGGGCGGTGCCGTGCAGCGCGTCCAGGCCGCTGCTCCCGGCCCCGGATTCGATCATCGCGCTGCTGGTGAACAGCAGCGACTTGGCCGCCGTGTGCGCCACGATCTGCAGGGTCGCGGCGAGCAGTCCGGCAGCGACCAGCCGCCGGTCCTGGACGGCCGCCCCGACCAGGGCGACGCCGAACCCGGCCAGGATCAGGCCGGCGTTCTCCACGCTGGAATAGGCGATGACCCGCTGCAGGCCCTGCTGGACCGCGGCGTGCGCGATGCCGAGCAGCGCGGTCGCACCCGCCAGGACCAGCACCGTGCCGGTCAGCCAGGCGGGGGCTCCGCGGAACAGGGCCAGGCTCCGCCACAGGCCGTAGAACCCGACGTTGACCGCGACCCCGGCCATGATCGCGCGGGCTGGCCCGGGTGCGGCCGGGTACCCGCGCGGCATCCATACCTGGAACGGCACCAGGCCGACCTTGACCGCGAACCCCGCGAACAGCAGGGCCTCGGCGGCGTCCCGCGCGGCGCCCCCAGGCACGTGGGTGAACGAGGCGAGGTTCAGCGAGTGCGAGCGCGCGGCCAGCAGCAGCAGGCCGAGCAGCAGCGCGGCCCCGCTGACCTGGCCGAAGACCAGGGTGATGAACGCGCCCTGCGGGCGGCCGCGGCGGCCCCGCTCGAAGCCGGCCAGAAGGTAGAACGCGACGGTCAATGTCTCCCACGCGAACAAGGCGGTGAACGCGTCGGTGGCGGTCATGATCACGGCGACGGCGCCGAGGGTGAGCGCGTAGCTCGCGCCCAGGCCCCGGCGGCCCGCCAGCGCGCGCCCGGCCTTCGCGCGGCCCGCCAGCGCGCGCCCGGCCCTCGCGCGGCCCGCGCCGTCACGGCCCGCCGCGGCAGTCCGGGACGCCCAGTTCGCGAAGGCCAGGGAGACACCAATGGCGGCCACGAACGAGATGAGCAGGAACAGGCCGGAGAGCCGGTCGGCGACCAGGCCCCGGGTCTGCGTGCCCAGCGTGCCCGACCCGAGCCAGCCGCTGACCGCCAGCCGGACTGGCCAGCCCGCGAGCACGCCCGCACCCGCCGCCGCGAGGCAGCCCGACCCGGCCGCGCCGAGCAGGTAGGGCATGCTCATCAGGCGCGGCCAGCGGGCACCGGCCGCCAGGTCCGCAGCTGCGGCCGCGGCCAGCAGGATCAGCCCGGCCGCGAACACGGCGCTCACGGCGCCCGGCCGTTTCGTCCGGGCCCGTCGCGCTCGGGCAGCCGGCCGAGTACCAGCAGCAGCGCGTGCAGGATGCTGAACGGGCTGGGCGGCGAGCCGGGCAGCCAGGCGTCCACGCCGACCGCCCCGCCCACCCCGCCCGCCGTGGCGTAAGACGGGCTGATCAGCCCGCCGCTGACCGCGTCGGTGCCGACCGCGATCACCAGCTTGGGGTCGGGCATGCCGTCGAAGGTCCGGCGCAGCGGCGCGGTCATGCCGCGCGCGCCCGCGCCGGTGACCAGCAGCACATCGGCATGCCGGGGGCTCGCGGTGAGGAAGATGCCGAGGCGGTGCACGTCATACACCGGCCCGAGCAGCGCCTGGATCTCCTGTTCCTCGGCGCCGTCCGACCCCGCGTTGACATGCCGCAGGTGCACCGACCGGCGCAGCGCCGCGGTCCTCCGCCGCAGGGCGTGGCGGATCGTGGCCAGGTTCTCGGCTGTCTCCGGGATCTGCGGCACGACCAGCCCACCGCGGGTCAGTGCGGCCGCGCCGGGTCCTTCTGACCAGCCGAACACGTCGGGCCGCGCGGCGACGCAGCGCCCGCACTGGATGCACTTGCCCTGGTCCAGGCGGGCCCCGGCGCCCGGCTCGCTGCTGATGGCCCCGGTCGGGCAGAGCTCGCCCAGCCCGCCCGTCCCGGCCGCCGCGGTGGGCGCGAGGACGGTGGCCGGCCCGCGCCAGCTGCTCGCGTACGGGTCGGGCCGGGCGGGCCAGCGGGTGGTGACCACTCCGTTGCGCAGGCCGCGCAGCACCCAGGGACTCACAGCGCGGCCCCCGCGACCGAGAGGCCGAAGCTGGCCTCGATGAACGGGAAGTCGGTGAGGATGTCCCCGGCGAACACCTCGTGGAACAGGACCAGGTTGTGGAATGACGCTGACCGGGGGCGGCAGCGGGTGATCCGCCCGTCCTCGATCCGCAGGTCGTACACCACTTCGCCCTGCGGGGCCTCGGCCCAGCCCACGGCCCGGCCGTCTGCCACCGGGCAATCCGCGCGCCACGCGGCGCCCGCCGGGGCCAGCGCATCCGCCTGGGCCAGATCACTCACGCCGGCCAGTTCCCCGGCCGCCCGCCGGAGCAGCCGTAGTGCCCCGGACACCTCGTCCCAGCGGACCCGCAGCCGGTCCATGGCGTCACCCTCGTCATGAGGAAGGCGTTCCGGAAGGCTCAGCCGGGCGTAGGCGTCGTACGGGCGGGTGCGGCGGTCGTCGTCGTCGTAGCCCGACGCCCGGCCGACCGGGCCGAGCGCGCCATGCTCGCGGGCCCGCTCGGGCCGCAGCGGCCCGGTGCGCCGCAGCCGGTCCAGGAACGACGATGTCCCCATGAGCGCCGTGACATCGCCAGTGATCGCCCGCTCCAGCGGGGCCAGGCCGGCCAGCAGGTCAGCCGGTCCCAGCCGGGGCGGCGCGGCCACGCCGCCGGGCACCACCACCCCGCGCCCGAACCGGCTCCCGCACATCCGGCTGACGATCCGGAGCACGGCTTCCTTATGCCACGCAAACCTGGCCGTGGCCACGGCCAGGCCCGCGGCGTCACACAGCCTCATGGCCACGTCGAGGTGACCGGCGAGCCGCTCGAGCTCGGCGTGCAGCATCCGGACCAGTGCCGCCGGCCAGGGCACCTCGGCGCCGGCCAGCTGCTCGATCGCGTGGCAGTACGCCAGCGCGTGCGCGACCGACGCGACCCCTTCGGTTCGCTCCGCGAGCAGCACCCCGTCCGCGGGGGTCATCCCCTCGAACCGTTTCTCGATGCCCCGGTGCTTGTAGTAGATCCGCATATTCAGGTGCGGGATGTCCTCGCCCGGCGTCTCGACGAGGTACTCGATGGACTCCATCACGCCGGAGCGGACGGGGCCGTGCGGGATCGTGAACAGGCCCGGGCCCATCACGTGCCGGGGGAGCGAGTGCTCGTCGGGTTCGATGACCTCCGGGCCGCCGGGTGCGCCGGGCCGGGGCGCGGACCCTCGCCGTCCTGCCGGGGCAGGACCAGGGGGGCCAGCCTCGGATGTCCCTCGGGGGTGAGCCCGAACAGGTCGTGGATCAGCCGCTCGTACCAGAACGCGGCCTCCAGCCGCGGGGTCAGCGCGGGGTATGAGTCAGCCCCGGCCGGCAGCCGTGCCTCCCGGATCACGATGCCACCGGCCTCGGCCAGGTGCACGGACAGGAGCACGCCGTCTGGCTGCTGGGTGGCCATCAGCCCGGCGAATCGGTGGCCTGCGGCGACGTCCCGGGTGACGTGCTCCCACAGCACGCTGACGTCGGCGGACGGCCTGATCAGAGCGGGCCCCGTGGTGGCGCTCACGCCCGGCCGCCTAGCTGGGCTACCGCGCGGGCCAGCAGCCCGGTCAGCTCCCCGGGCGGGTGCAGTCCGAGCACCAGCAGCGCGACCAGGCCGACCGCGACCGGCACGACCATCCAGGCGCTCGGCTCCCCCCGGCTCAGCGCGGGGTCGGCCTCCTGAGCGGGCGGATGGCGCGGCGGGGACAGCATCATGCGGTTGGTGGCCAGCGTGAGACCCAGGAAGGCCAGCGTCACCAGCACGACCAGGATGACCGCGGGGACGTTGGCGTCCGCGGCGAGCCCGCCGCGGACGATCTCGAACTCGCTGCGGAAGAGCCCGAACGGCGGCATCGCGCACAGCGCGAGGATGGCCGCGAGGAAGAACGGCCCGCTCCAGGGCAGCAGGTCCAGGCCGCCCCGGACCGAGGAGATCCGCTTGCTGCCGAATTTGCGCAGCAGCACGCCGGACCCCATGAACGCGTTTCCCTTGGCCGCCGCGTGGGCGAGGACGTGCAGCAGGACCCCGGCCAGCGCGATCGGGGCCCCGAAGCTGACGCCGATGGCCAGGATGCCCATGTGCTCCATGCTGGAGTAGGCCAGCAGTCTCTTGTAGTCCCGCTGATCCAGCAGGTACAGGGCGGCCAGCAGCAGCGTGGCCACGCCGAAGACGAGCAGCACATCCCGGGGGAAGCGCGGCCCGAGAGCGGCCACGGCGACCTGGTAGTAGCGCAGGATCGCGTAGAAGCTCACCGCCAGCAGCGACCCGGACAGCAGCGCGGACACAGGCGTGGGCGCCTCGGAATGCGCGTCCGGCAGCCAGGTGTGCACCGGGAACAGGCCCACTTTGGTGCCGAAGCCCAGGACGGCGAGCACGAACGCGATCCGCACCGGGACGACAGCCAGATGGCGGGCCGACTGCAGCAAGGGAGTGAACCCCAGGCTGTAGTGCGGCCCGAGCACTTGCTCCCCGGCGTAGTACATGAAGATGGTGCCGAGCAGTGCGATGCTCAGCCCGGCCGAGGCGATCAGGATGTACTTCCAGGCCGCCTCGGCCGCTCCGTCGGTGCCCTCGATGGCGACCAGCAGGGCCGAGATCACGGTGGTCACCTCGACCGCGACCCAGAGCAGGGCCAGGTTGCTCATCAGCGGGGCGGCCAGCATGGACCAGGCGAACAGGTTCAGCCCGAGGGAGAACCGGCGGGTGTAGCGGGCGGACGCGTCATGGCCATGACCGCCGCGCAGGTAGCCGATGGAGTAGATGGCCACGGCGGCGTACAGGAAGCTGGTGGCCAGCAGGAACACCACGCTGAGCGCGTCGACGCGGATGAATCCGGTGTTGGTCGCGGCCCGCCGGGAGGCGTCCGGGATCAGCGCCAGGACCAGCCCGAAGCTGGCTGCCCCGGTCACCGCGGTGATGGCCTGCCCGGCCCGGGGCGGCGCGGCGGAGGAGGCCAGCCCGGCCAGGAACGGGATGATCAGCAGGAGTGCGGCGATGACGCTCATGGGTCACCCGCGCAGTCTGGTCAGGCGGGCGGTGGACAGGGACAGGGACCGGCCGTGATGCATCCGGATCAGCAGGCCGAACACGACGACGGCGAGCAGCAGGTCGAACAGCAGCGCCACCTCGAGGATGAGCGGCAGGCTGGCGGCAACCACCAGGGCGGCCAGCGAGATCCCGTTCTCCAGCGAGAACAGGCCGATGGCCTGGGACACCACGTCCTGGCGGTGGATCATCAGGACGAACGCCACCAGCACCACGGACAGCGAGACAGACAGCGCGGTGATCGGCGCGGCGTTACTGCGGATGCCGAGCCTGCTGGCGGCGAAGAACCCGAACGCCGCGACCACGATGGCCAGCAGGACGGTGCTGGCCACGCCGAGGCCGCCGCTGCCCGCGATGTCGGCCCCGCCGGCCGGTGCGCTGACCGGGTCTGTCTCCCGGAGCAGCCTGCGCAGCAGGAGCGGGATCACGATCACCTTGAGGGCGACGGTCAGGGCGGCCAGTACGTAGAGATCGGGGATGTGCCGGGCGGCGGCCACGACGACCGCCAGCACCGCGATCAGCGCGGACTGGGCCATGTACAGCCGGATGTGGTCGCGCAGCAGGGCCTGGCGGAGCATGCCGAACTCGGCCAGCAGGACGAGGACGGCGATGACGTTCGCGCTCCCGGTGAACACGCTCGGGGCGTGCGTGGGCAGCGCCTGGCTGAGCGGGAACGGGGCCAGGTGCATCAGCCACCTCCGAGGTAGAGCGTGAACACGCCGAGCACGGCGAGCAGGAACGCGGCCGACACGAATTCCGTGATCTTGAACAGGCGCAGCTTGGCGAAGGAATTGTCGATGACCGCGACCACCACACCCAGCGCGGAGGCCTTGGCCAGCAGCGCCACGATGGCCAGCAGCACCGCGCCGGCCTGGGCGCTGGCGGCCAGGCCCCACGGCGCCAGGAACACGTTGATGAGGATCGTGTAGAGGATCAGCTGCTTCGCCGCCGATCCCCAGCGCAGCCACGCGAAGTACGGGCCGGAATGCTCGAACGGCCGGGCTTCCTCGATCATCCCGAATTCGTTGGTGCCGGTGTGTGTCTCCACCGGGATCCGGCCGGTCTCGGACAGGATCACCATGAACAGGGCGGCCGCCGCGAGCGCGTGGGCCGGCCGGATGATCTGGCTGGCCGAGGACCGGACCGTGGCCGCCAGTGCGTACGGCAGGTCCGTCCCGGTGATCAGGCCGACAGTGAACACCACGAACAGCACCACCGGCTCGGTGATCGCGGAGAACGTCTTGGCCCGGCTCGCGCCGAGTTGCGCGTACGGGCTGGAGGTATCCGACGCGGCCACCGCGACCAGGAAGCTGGCCAGCGAAAGGATGAAACCCCCGCCGAGGATGTCCCCCATGTAGCCGAGCGGCAGCCCGTAGGTGGTCAGCACCGGAATCAGCAGCGGGACGGTCAGGTAACAGGTGAACGCCGCGAGCGGCGCGGCCAGGAACACCCAGCTCGCCGTCTCCGGGGCGAGCGCCTCCTTGCGGAACAGCTTGGCCAGGTCGTAGTACGGCTGCAGCACCCGGGGACCCCGGCGGCCCTGCAGCCGCGCCTCGACCTTGGCGATCACCCCGGAGATCAAGGGCGAGCCCAGCGCGATCGTGAGGACCTGGAACAGCTGGATGACCGGGACCGGCAGGGCCGCGCTCACTGCGCGGCCCCCGTATGGTGGCCCGCTGGCTCCGGCACGTCGTCAGTCATGGTCGGCTCCCTACCACTGCTCTGAACACGGTGGTAGAAGCCATCAGCAGGACAACGGCCCCGCGGTTACGGCGAGCTTCATCGCCGGGATCATTGTGGCCGATGAGGTCCCCGCCCGCAAACCGGCCCGGTCATCCGCGCGGCCGGGCCAGCGCCACCCGGGCCGCGGATCGCGCCGCCGCCAGCTAGCATGAACCCCAGCGATGAGGCCCGCTTCAAGCGCCACAGCGGCTGATGGCTTCTACCGGACCAGAACGGTGGAAGCGCATGACCTCTTCAACCCAGCCTGGCGCGCCCCTCCACGCCGGCGGCCATGCGGGCCATCCCGCGCATCCCAGCATCCTGTTCCTGCGCCCAGGGGATGCGGCCCGGGCCCGGCACGCCTGGGCCGCGGTTAGTGGCGGGTCCCTCCGCCGCACTCTCTGCCTATCGGGTGGCCTTCCCGTCGCGACGGACCGGCGTGGGATGGCTCGCTGAGCGGGTGGGTAGCCACCCCACGCCGGGCTCCCGGCCAGGTAGACCGCGTGCTGGGCTCCGCGATATGGCGGGCAATCACGGATCACATTGGCCACGGGACACCTCCCCGGGAATATCCCGCCGATGAGGCTGATCGAGAACGCGCAGGCCGCCGGAATTGCCGCAGCCGGTGATGACTATCGCTGCGGGGGTTATCCGGCGCTGCCGGGCGGGCGTGCCCGGGCGCTCCCCGCGGTGACTCCCTCATCCAGACCCCCGCTAAGGACACGTCCGGGGTGATGTGATGGTTCAGCGCAAGTCACCCACGAAGGGTGAAGATCCGCAATTCGGCCCCCGGGGAAAATAGCCGGATGTCCTTGTGAGCGAAACTGTGCGCGGAGGAACCCAGGTGCGGCGATTGACTACGAGCCTGCTGCTCGCGGCGGCGATCCTTCTCGTCGGGTGTCTTATGGCCGCTTGCGGGCGGAGCGGCGGTGTGATTGCTAACTTCTCACCGAGCCGAAGCGCGAGTGTCGCTCCGCCGAGCCCGAGCCCGAGCGTCGCTCCGCCCAGCCCGAGCCCGACCGTCGCTCCGCCCAGCCCGAGCCCGACCGTCGCTCCGCCCAGCCCGAGCCCCAGCCTCACACCGCCGAGCCCATCGGCTACCGCCCCGCCCTCGCCGACTCAGAGCACGATCGCATCCGCGACGAGTGCGCAGTCCAGCGGCCCCTCCGCCACCAGTTCCTCCCTCATCTGGCTCTGGGTTGTTCTCGGCGTCCTGGCCCTCATCGGCGTGATCGTGTGGATCGCCCGCGCCTCCGGCCGCCGCTCCGCAGTTGCGGATGAATGGCAGTCCCGGGTCGTCAACGTGTACGCGAAAAGTGCCGCCCTGTACGATTCGATGCGCGCCGCGGAAACACCGGGCGCGCTCGCCGCCGAGGACGCCGGTGCCCGGTGGTCCGACCTCCAGCGCCGGACGGATGACCTCACCCAACAGTTGTACGCGCTGCGCGAGGTGGCCCCGGATGAAGACAAGCGGGCCCGGGTCTCGGATGTACTCGCCTCGCTGCAGGGTGCTCGCGTGGCGATGGACGCCGAGCGGGCTCCAGGCGGGGCCAGCGTAAGGAGTGCGCAAGTCGTACGCAGCCGCCTGCTGTCCTTGAATGCGTCTATCCGCGATCTGCGGGCCCCGGACGAGCCGCACCTTTAGCGGGGTGATGCCGGGCGGTCATCCGGGCAGGCTCGCTGCAGCGCGCCTGCGGCATGCGACCACAGCCGGGCCGGGTCATCATCGCCACGGTCCAAAGAGATCCGCGCCAAGGGCCGGTCCTCGATCATGCTCGCCCGCCACTGGGCGACGGCGGTGGTCTTGCCGAAGCCTGCGGGCGCCTCGATCAGCAAGAGCCGCGAAGTCACGCAATCAGCCAGACGGCCGACGAGGTCCTCGCGCTGCACCCACTCCTTGCGCACAGCGGGAGCATGCAGCTTCGTCTCGATCAGCGGCCCTACGGCACCAAGTGGCCATCGCGATGATCGGGGTGGCTGTGGCGGCGCGGCTGGCGCGCGATACACGGGTTCCCCCGGCTAAGGCGCCCCGGGCTGCTGCCGACCCTTCACGTAGCCCGGTGGCGGCCTGGCGTGACTGTCGGGCGGCTTCCGTTTGGACGTTTCATCCATCGCTCGAGGGTGCTACGGCCCCAGCGGGCCCGCGGAGGCGCGGGTCCAAGGCCGCCCGCGAGCGCCGCGTCCACCGCGCTCAGGCCGAGCTCGCGGTAGGCGTCGAACTCCGCTCCGTCGTACAGCTGCTGCATGGTTGACTGCCCCGGGAACTCGGCGTGCTGGCCTGCGTACGCCCGGACATCCCACGGCGCGCCGCCCACCAGCCGAGCTTGCACACCCAGATCGTCCCGGCGTCCGGCCGTCGCTGGCCGTCAGGCGTCACGCCCCCGGGCGTCACACCGACGCCTGGCCAGTCCTTGATCCGGGTGAATGGGCCGTGCGCCCACGGCTGGGCCACCTCCCCCGGGTGCATCGGCTTGGGGCACATCGTCGTCGGGTCGAGCCCGACACTGACCCCTGCGTCTACCCTGGCCAGGCCGATCGCGCCGCCCAGGGTGTACCAGGTGTCGGCCTTGTCCCCGCTGGCGTCCAGGACCAGGACGTTCGCGGCACCCCGCCACAGCGCCTCCACCAGACCGAGGTTGTCGTAGTGCCCGCCGTCGGAGACGCAGATCCAGGTGGAGCGATAACTCGTGTGGCCGACCGCCTCAGCCCACAGCATGCCGAGCGTGGGCTGCAGGGCGTGGTAGAACAGCCCCCCGATCCTGCTGCTTATCCACGTGCCCTTGCGCCGCATCCGCAGTACGTAGGCCCAGAGCCTCGCCTCACCGCCACCGGGTTCCTGAGTGGCGTTGCTCCAGCGTGGGTGCCACGGAAACGCGTACCACAGCAGCAGGCCGCACGCATGCCACCAGTGGTCCCTGCTGGGTGGCCGCCTGCGCCCGGGACCGGGCTGGCCGGGCACGGCCGCAGGCCGGCCATGGCGCTGATTCGCGAATTCATCCTGGGCATTGAGTTCGCTGCGGGCGGCGGCGACGACCGCTGGATGAGGCAGCCAGACGCCCAGCCGCACGTTCGTCATGGTCAGCAGGATCCGGTAGGCCTGGCGGGTTGCCGAGCCCATCAGCGGGGAGACGGCCGCCCCGCTGATCGCGGACACATCAAACAGCGTGAAGCGGCGCTGGCCGACGAGGGACTCATAGTCCACGGTCAACGCGGCTACCGGATGCTCAGGGTCTTCCCCGCGCAGGGTGACCCGCTCGGGATCGAAGGCCAGGAGCATTCCTCCGCGGCCGACCGGGACCTGCCTGTCTGCGTTGATGTTGGCGGTCGCGCAGATCACCAGCGTGGGCGACCGTTCCGCGAGGCTGGAAAGGAGCGCCCCGGGATCGGGGATCACCTTCTGTGACCCCGGTCGGCCAGTGCGGTCACGTCTCACCGCATAGGCAGTAGCCAGACGCCAGCGGTAGAAATCGTGCATCGAGATCCGGTTGACGTCCGCGAGCACCCGCGTGGCCAGGACCACCCCCAGCGCGACGAGCACCGGCCACAGCTGCTCTGCCGAGTAACCCGCCGCGGCACCGTCCTTCACCCAGCGCAGCCCGGCGACGACAGCGGCAAGAACGATCACGGCGCTGGCGGCCAGGGCAGCGCGTAGGTCCGGATCCATCCCCCAACGCCGGCCAGGAACCCGGTCTGGGGTGCGCCCTGCTGAGTCTGGGCCTTCGTCGGCTGGCTCGCCGGCTTTCCCTGCGCACCCGGCAGCTGCAACTGGGCGAGCTTGACCCGGCAGGACTGCGCGGTGGCGATCAGGGCCGCGAGCACGCCGGTCAGCGCGGCCGGCGTCCACCGATGGCCTACGCCGAACCCGAGGTCATACACCAGCGACTTGAACGGCCCGGCCGGCAGCTTGGCCACCCAGGAGAGCAGTAAAGGGAACACGAGCATGGCCACCGCCAGCACGGTGGTCACGAATGCGGCCCAGCCGGTCACCTTGGCCAGGGTGCTCCCGCGATCGCCGGATTCTTCCTGGCGTGGTTCTGCCTGCCGATCTTCCGGCTGCGGATTCAGCGTCAGCCACCAGCACCAGAACAGCAGCAGCGTGAGCCCCCCCGCGGCCGCGGGGACCAGCCACCACCAGGTCGGGCTGGTCACCGAGGCCACGAACGGACCGGGGGCGCCGCATCGCAGCACCGAGCCGGGGCACAGCACCTTCTGTGACCGCAGCAGCCAGCCCCAGGCGTGCGCTGCCGCGAACACCGGAGCGAACACCACGATGAACGTGACCACCACGCCCACCAGCAGGGACAGCACTCCCACCAGCACGATCCCGCCGTTCGGGGCAATGTAATGGGTGTTGTCGCGCAGGTGCTGTTCTTCGGGCGTGCCTGGCCCGTAGGCCGGGGCGGCGGTGTTCTCCAGATCGCGGGCGACGAGCGCCCGCGAGGCGGCGATATAACTGCCTCCCGACACGCTGAGAATATGGCCCACCTTCCCGAACAGCCCGTTTGCCTCCGGGCCCTGCAGGCTCTGCAGCGCGCCCAGGCAATAGGAAGCAGAACGGATTCCGCCACCCGAGCAGCAAATAGCCCACTGCGCAGCCGGATCTGCTATCCCCGGACCCGACTTGCCCTGAGTCCGGGGCACCGCATCGCTCCGGCCAGCCCGGCCTGATGGCTCCATAACCACCCCCTCCCGCGCCCACAGGCTGATGGGACTTTCGCCCGCCATTCCTGCCGCCGCGGCCCCTATCCGGAGAATAAACGCGCAGGGACTTCGTGCACAGACCCCAAAATCTGCGTGATGTTGATTCCGCGGGCGCGGCGTCGCGCTTGTCCCTCAGGGCACGGCGGCCGGGCCGTCGCCGTATGGCTCCGGTCCGTTCAGGAACTGGGGGTTCCGAGCGCGTCTGTGATCTCCTGGATCGCCTCGGCCTCGGCGGGGCTCACACTCTGCCCTTTCTCCTTGTGCGCCGCCGCGACCTTGCTCGCGAGGGCGAGGACGAAGCGCCGGTACTCGTCGAGTTCCCCAGTCGTCGCCTTGCCCTGGAGCAGCGCCACCGCGTCGCGGAGATGCTTCAGCCCGCTCTCCCTGAGCTCCGCGGCGGAGTGATACCTCGTGTGATCCGTCTCAGGCTTCGCCGCGACGATCTCGTCGAGGAGTTCGCTCTCGCCGTGCTGGGCGCGCGCTTCGACGTAGGCCTTCGACATGGCGATCGACTCGCGGATCATTCCCCCGCGCGCCGCGGTGACCACGATCATGCCGGCGCTGGGCGGCCCTTCCAGCACCACCTTCCATTCCTCGGGGGAGAAGGACGCTTTTGACGTCATTCGAGGCTCCTTTCCAATCGGTGCGGAATCAGGAACTGGCTGAAGACCTGCGGGATGAGCAGCCCTGGTCCCCATGGAGGCCACCGTAGCTGCGTTCACGCTCCTCGCGCTCGCGGTATGGGCGTCCGGGGCTCTGCGGCGTGTGGCCGGCAGGCACCCGGACCGGCCGGATCAGATCGTCAGATAACGGCTCATGCCGCCGCCCGGTGGCGGCGATAGTGCGTGGGGTGTTGCTTTGCGGAGGGCTGGCGAGCAAGGTGGGATTGCCCGGAGGGGAGCTGAAGATGAGCCTGGTGAGATCGGTGGAAGTGGCAGGGCACCCCGTCGCGCGGCTGGAGGAGGTCATCGGCGGCGAGCGGCAGGCGCGGCTCGTCGGGGCGGCTGACCAATTTCGGCAGCGGCTGGCCGGACGGACCGTGTGGAACGTCAGTTCGACTGCGGTCGGCGGTGGGGTAGCAGAGATGTTGCGGGTGCTCGTGGGCTACATCCAGGATCTCGATATCCCGGTCCGCTGGAGGGTGATCACCGGTGATGCCGAGTTCTTCGTGATCACCAAGCGCCTGCACAACCAGATCCACGGCGAGGCCGCCGGCGGCCCGCTCGGCGGGGCCGCCGCCGACCACTACACGCGGATGCTCGCCGCGAACGCCGTCGGCTTGCTCGACGAGATACAGCCGGGGGATCTGGTGCTGCTGCACGACCCGCAGACCGCCGGGCTGGCGGCGGCACTGGCGAGTGCGGGCGTGCGGGTGGTGTGGCGCTGCCATATCGGTGTGGACTGGGAAAACGACGCCACCCGGGCCGGGTGGGACTTTCTGCGGCCGTACCTAGCCGCCGCGGACGGCTGCGTCTTCTCCCGCCGCGAGTACGTGCCACCGTGGATTCCGAGCGAGAAGGCCTGGATCATACCGCCGTCCATCGATCCTTTCTCCCCGAAGAACCAGCACCTCGGGGACGACACTGTGCGGGCCATCCTGGCCAGGATCGGCGTGCTGGACGGTGCCCCGCCGGAGGGCCAGACGACCTTCGTGCGCAGCGACGACAGTACGGGCGTCGTCACCCGGTCGGCGGGGATCACCGGTGATGGCCGCCCCGCTCCCGGAGACCCGCTGGTGGTCCAGGTTTCCCGGTGGGATCGGCTCAAGGACATGGCCGGAGTCATGCATGGCTTCGCCCAGTACGTCGCGCCCGGGGGCAGCGGATACCTCGTGCTGGCCGGCCCGGCGGTCGCGGGGGTGACCGATGACCCGGAGGGCGCGGCCGTCTACGGGGAGTGCCTGCTGCAATGGCATGATCTGCCGGCCGCGGCCCGCGCCCGGGTTCTGCTGGTTACCCTCCCGCTGGATGACATCGACGAAAACGCCGTTATGGTCAACGCGCTCCAGCGGCACGCCACCGTCATCACGCAAAAGAGCCTGGCCGAGGGCTTCGGGCTGACCGTGGCCGAGGGCATGTGGAAACGGCGGCCCGTCGTCGGGTCAGCGGTCGGTGGGATCATCGACCAGATCGCCCCCGGCACCGGCATCCTGCTGCCCGGCCCCCGGGACCTGCCAGCCTTCGGGGTGGCGGTACGCCGGCTACTCGACGACCCGGGCGAAGCCAGCAGCATGGGACATGCCGCGCACGCGTATATCCGCGAGCGCTATGTGGGCGACCTGCACCTGCTGCGCTACGGGCGGCTGTTCAGTGCGCTGATGGCGGAAGGCTAGGCGCACGGAGCATCTGGCTCCGGCCGGGCGAAGCCCCCGGGGGGCGCCGGCCGCTGTCTGAGCCTGGCGCGGTTATGATCCTGTGCACTTGGTGCTGCTATATCGCAGTGATTGACCAGGACCATGGACGCAACGTTCCCGGAGGACATCAACGGGGTGTTCCGCGGCGCCATCGCCGTCACCGAGCACATGCCCGCCGGGTTGCACCTGTACCTGCCGTAAGCGGGCTGCCGGGCAGCGGGCTGCCCGGCACGGGGGACTACTGGTGGGAGCGGCGCGGGCGGAACCTGATCCAGACCAGGATGCCGATGGCCACCAGCAGCCAGGGGGAGAACAGGATGTGCCCGGCGAAGCTGAGGACGGCCAGGGCCACGATAGCGATGAGGACGAGGGCGAGTATCCAGGGCATGGTGATCGGTCTCCGTTCAGGTCAGGCTGGCGGATCCGGCGCCCGCAGTGGTTGGGTTCATGCTTCAACTCTGCCGTCGGCGGATCCCCCCGTCGATCAGGATCAGCCCTGATTCGCACCCTGGCCCGCACCCGGAAGGCATCAGGGTTAACCCCGGCCCCGGTCAGGGTGGCCGGCGCTGTATCTTTATGGCCCGATCTTTACGGCCCGCTGGCTCCTTTGCGCAGAACTCGCAGGCCCACGATCCGTGCGCCGAAGATCTCGAGTCGTGCGAGGAGCCCGCACAGGGCGGCCTGATCCGGGAGCGGGCCATGCAGAAGCGTCTGGACTGGTTCCACTGAGGCAGTCAACTGCTCGAAATCCAGCAGGGCTTCGCGCGGGATGTTTCCGGCTATGCGGATCTCGTAGTACGAAGATGACATGTCACACCCCGGGATCAGGAGGCAAAAACAATCAGATCTTTAGATTTGGGCCTGGTGAGCCGTCACGCCCCACCCGCTGTGGGTGAATCGTGACATGCCGTTCCCCGATCGCCATGCGGTGCCGGGGAGTGGACCTCAGATCAGCTCAAGCTGCTGGGCCCGGCGGACCGCCTCCCGGCGGTGGGTCGCGGCCAGCTTGCGGTAGATGCTTTTAAGATGCGTCTTCACCGTGTTGACCGAGATGTACATTTCACTCGCCACCTCGGCGGTGTTGAGCATCTTCGAGACGTGCCGCAAGACCTCCCGTTCGCGTTCGGTGAGGGCCTCGACCAATACCATCGCAGGCTGATCCGGAGCGTTCCGCGGAGCCGGGAGCTGATCGCGGGCGATGGTCGGGACCAGCAGGCGCTGGTAGCTGCGGGCCAGTTCGGGGTCACGCGTGAGCGCCTGCCTGATCCACTCGCCCTCCATCGCGAACGGCAGCCTGAGCTGCTCACGTTCAGCCAGGCGCAGGGCGCGCGCAAGTGAGCGCGCACCTCGGGCCGGCTCGCCGCCGTGATAACTGAGCTGGGCGTCAACCAGCAGCGCATGCACCAGCACCTGCTCGGGCACCCCACTGTGGACCGCTAGCGCGGGCGCCAGCGCACGCCTGGCCTTATCGGTGTCCCCGGCCGCCGCCCACGCGCGCGCGCACACGACGGCCGCCTCCAGCGAGCTATCGCAGCCGC
Organism: uncultured Actinomycetes bacterium; assembly: GCA_963711485.1. GTDB lineage: Bacteria > Actinomycetota > Actinomycetes > Streptosporangiales > Streptosporangiaceae > RYN-230. The sequence goes on along the minus strand of CAVQEM010000028.1, from coordinate 409,863 downwards.
CGCGCCCGGCCGCAGCGACCGCGGCCCGGACGTCACCGGCGGCCAGGCAGGCCCGCGACTCGACCTGGCTCAGCTTTTGTTCCAGCCAGTCCGGAACGCGCCAGCCGGACCGTGCCTTCGCCACGCACTGCGCGGTGACCTGTACCCGTGCCTCGACCAGGCCGACTTGTGCGGCGACCAGCCATGCCAGCGCCCCGATCAGCTTGTCCGGGCTTGCGCTCAGGACAGCGTCCGCCTGCTTGAGCAGGCTGCGCGCCTCGCGCAGTTCGTTGCGCTCGAGGTGGACCCAGGCCATGGCGACGGTCGCCGCGGGACTCGGCCGCCTGACATCCGGGGGCCGCTCGCGGGCCGTCACCGCCACTGCCGCCCGGGCAGCCAGCTCCGCTGCGCGGCGGAGCCCGCCGCGCAGAGCCTCCACCAGCGCGAGATACCCGAGGCATTCGGCTTGTTCGTGCTCCGCACCCGGAGCCGTGGCCGCCGTCACCCCCGAACCCAGGACACGGACCGCCTCATCGAGACGGCCCGACCACAGCTCGGCCACCCCGCGGCCGGCCAGGACGTGGGCGCGTATCCCTGGATGCCGGGCGAGCAATTCACCAGGGACCCGCGCCATCAGTGCTTCTGCGCGGTCCGCGGTCGCGGCGGCCACCGGGAGATCACCAGCGTGACGAGCGGCGGCCAGGCGGAGCGTGGCGGCGGACAGCCGGCCTGCGATCTCCTGGTCGGCGGGCAGGCGCTCAAGGATGCCTTCCGCGGTAGCCAGCGCGGCGACACCAGCGTCGCGCCGGCCGCCGGCCAGCGCGAGGGCCGCGGCGACCAGGTACGGCCCGGGCTCGCTCCAGGCTTCGCTGTCCGGCAGGCCCTGGAACTCGCGGGCCAGTGACTGGCTGCCCTGCGGCTCCATGATCTCGGTGAGGGCCAGCGCGCCGACGACCATCCTGGCGGCGAGCTGCCAGTCGCCGGCCGTGGCGGCGTGCCGCACCGCGTCGGCGAGCGAGCCGTTCCGCTCGTAGAGGCGGGCCGCCCGGCGGTGCAGATCGGGCATCCGTTCCGGGTACCTGACCCTCAGCTTGAGCCTCAGTACCTCCGCGAACAGGGGATGGTAGCGATAACATCCGGATCCAATGGGCTGTATAAACGTGTTCGCGCGCGCCAAAGCGGGCAGGATTCCCGCGGCCTGCGCGTCGCCGGCCAGTTCGCTGGCGGCCTCCGCGCTGACTTGCTCCAGGATGCTCGTGGTGAGCAGGATTTCCTGGACCTCAGGCGGCTGGGTCTGGAGAACCTCCTCCACCAGGTAGCCGGTCAGGGCGCTGTCCTCGGTGATCAGCTCCTTGACGAACTGGTCAGGGTCGGGATGGGTGTCCATCGAGATCGCCGCGAGGCGGAGGCCGGCGGCCCAGCCCTCCGTCCGCCGCATGAGGCATTCGAATGAGTCGTCCGAGATCGTCCCGCGGTACTGGGCCATGAGCAGGCGGGCCTCGGCGAGGTTGAAAGCGAGGTCGCCGGCGCGGATCTCGGCCAGCTCACCGACCAGCCGGTAACGGTGCAGTCGCAGCGGCGGATCCGTCCGCGAGGAGACCACGACGCGCAGGCCGGATCCGGCGTTCCGCAGCACGAAGTCAAGCCCTTTGAGCACCTCCGGGTCGGTGAGCACGTGAAAGTCATCGAGGACCAGGATCACCGGCGGGTCCTGGGTGGCCAGGGCCGACACCAGCCGTAGCAAGAACACGTGATCGGGTCCTTGCTGCTGCGGATCGGCAGACAGCACCTCCGGGAGGGCCATCCCTGAACTGCGCAGGGCCGCGACGACATAGGACCAGAAGGCCTCCGGGCGGTTGTCGTAGCGGTCCAGGGAGACCCAGGTCACAGCCCTGTGCTCCGCCGCCGCCCACAACGTCAGAGCCATCGTCTTGCCTGCCCCAGGGGGGCCGGTGACGACGGTCAGCGGGCTCCACCGGGTACCCCCGGCCAGCAACTCGGAGATCCGCGGGCGCGGCACGGCCAGGTCTGGCACACAGGGGGCGGTAATCTTCGAGGCCAGAATCGGATCGGCAGCAGAAACCGCTGCCTCCGGGGCACTGGTGGTCGCCATCTTTCCCGCCACATGGGTCACCATCGGAATCTCGCCGTCCCCCTCCAGCCACCGGCCCTGATGGTCGCTCGGCGGTGGAGATCACCCGCCGGGGACGTTCATCGCTGTGACCGGCGGCCGGCGGAGATCTCGCCCGCACCACCACAGAACGCCATCCGGGCGGCCCCGCGCATCCCACGATTGGTATGAAACGCGAATCCGCAGCAGGTCATCCGCCCTCGAGCAGCATCAGCTCCCGCGACCGGGCGACCGCCTGGCTGCGTGAGGAGGCCCCCAGCTTCCGGTAGAGCGAGTATGCCTGTGACTTCACGGTGTGGTGCGACAGGGACAATTCCTCGGCGATCTCGGGGAACGACATGTGCGTGGTGAGCAGCGGGAGCAGGCGGAGCTCAGCAGCGGTCAGTGACGAGGCCCCCAGGGGGCTGGGTCCGCGTTCCCTCGCCAGGCGCACCCGGAGCGCTTGGGCCTCGTCGGCCAGGGTCCCGAGGCCGGGCCGCCGGCGGAGCAGCTCATCGATCTCCTGCATCAGCGTCCTGGCCCCGGCGATGTCAGCGAGCGCGAGGTGGACGCGGGTGAGCTCGATCCGGGCCTGGACGGCCAGCTGGGGCATCGCGTAGGTCAGCAGATGCCGCAGACGCTGGGCCCGGACAATCGTCTCGCGCGCCGTAACGGCGTCTCCCCGGTGCAGAGCCGCGCGGGCTTGTGCCGCGCAGATCAGCGGGGGTCGCGTAGCTTTCGTCGATCCCGGCCCGGCGCAACACGGTGGCGGCCTGATCCGCGAGCGCCCCGGCCCGGCTCCATTGACTGTGCGCCATGGCGACCAGCGAGCGCTCGGACAAGGTAACCGCAAGAGTCTCGTGGGCGCCGGCCTGCTCCCCGGCGCTGACGGCATCCTCGAATGAGGCGTCGCCACCGTCGAGGTCACCGGAAAGGACACGCGCCAGCCCCTGGTAGAGCGCTGGTGCCGGCGTCACGATGCTCTCCGCGGCACATCTCCGCAGTGCCTCACCGGCATCGGCACGTGCCTGCTCAATGCCTCCACGCCACATGAGCGCCCGGAGTATGGCCGCGTAGGCCTCGGCGTAGGCGGCCGGGGGTCGCCGCGCATCCGCCTGCCAGCGGTCGACCACGTCCGCCCATCGCTCGGCCTCCGCGGGCCGTCCCGTCAACGCGAAAAACAGCCCGGCCAGTACGGCCGCCATCGGATGTCCTTCGATCCCACCCCGATCCTCCAGCCACCGGAACCACCTCTGGATGGTGGTGAACTGGCCTCGCCTGTGGGTGGCCACCCCGAGTTTCTCCACCAGCCGAGCGGCCGTGTCCACGTCCCCGGCGGCGATGGAATACTCCAGTGCTTCCTCAGGCAGGCCGTTGGCCAGGCACCAGCGGGCCGCGCGGCGCCGCAGCACGGGCACCAGGCCGGGCTCCTGGCGGTGCAACTGCGCCAGCAGCATGTCGCGGAAGAGGTGGTGGTAGCGGTACCACTCCCCGCGCCGGTCCAGCGGCACCAGCAGCATGTTCGACCGGGCCAGGTCCGCCAAGGTCGCGGCGGACCCGGGTATGGACAGCACTGCCTCACACAATGGACCGGACATGCGCTCCAGCAGTGCGGACCGGGTCAGGAACACCCGCTGCCGGCGGGAGATCCGGGTCAGGAATTCTGACTCCACGTAGTCGCTCACGAAAAGGTCGTCGCCGCTGAAGGACACGGCCGCGCCTGTGACCAAGCCGCCTTCCCTCAGGTAGAGCGCCGCAAGGTACAGCCCAACAGGCCACCCTTCGGTCCGCCGGTGGAGCTGCGTTACCTCATCCTCGTCCAGCACGGCGCCCGCACTGGCGAGGAGCGATGAAGCCTCCTCCCGGGAGAGCGACAGCTGGGCCGGGCCGATCTCCAGAATCCGGCCCTCGGCCCGGAGCCGCGCAGTCCGCAGCGGGGGCTCAGCGCGGCCCGCCAGCACCAGCCGCGAGCCTTCCGGCACATGATCGGCCAGTGCGGACAGCGCGGCCCGGCACTCCCGGTTATGCAGTACATGCACGTCATCCAGCACCAGTACGACCGGCGAGGTCATCGACGAGAAAGCTGACCCCAGCCGGGGCACGACCGAGCCGGGCACCGAACTCCCGGGCGAAGCCAGCGCGTCGAACACCCGCTCACTGATCGGCTGTACCGCGTCGAGCGCTTCCGCCACGTAGGTGAGCAGGACCTTCGGGTCGTTGTCCGGCTCCGCGACGGACACCCATGCGAAAGCCTGCGCGCTGCGCTCGGCCCACTGCGAGAGCAGTGTCGTCTTCCCGTAGCCCGCGGGCGCGACGACCGAGACGATCCGGTGCGCGTCCCCTTTCGCCAGCCGCTCCACCAGAGGAGAACGGGCGACAGTTCCCGGCCGTACGAGGGGACGCAGGAGCTTGGACACGGTGAGGTCGTCCACTGACCGACCCGGACGGTTCTGCCGGTCCGGCCGCTCAGGCACACCCGTGTAGCTCATGTCCTGGAAGTTCCTCGGGACGGCCTGCCACTCATGATCGTCCGAAGCCCTGGGTGAGGTCAAGCCGCGGGCTCTGCGGGCATTGCTGCCCCCGCGGGCCAGGCGCGGATGAATGACTCACCGTAGTGATTGTGACAGGAGCGTCTTAAGTTATTAGAGTGCACCGTCTGCCGTGCGTCTGGTGGTGGGGCGAGGTATTGCTACACCTCCGGTCATGAACATAGGGTTGTGACAGAGGTCGCGTGGGGCAAATGCCTCATGACCCTGACGCTGAGGGGCGCACCACTGGCCCGCCAGCACGCCCAGGCAGGCTCTGCTCACATGAAGCTGGCAGCACGGCGAGACAGTGGGACTGGCCCTCAGCGCACGATGAGCCCGTCACGGTCCGGAAAGCCGGCCTCGTTGTGCGGGCGGCGCAGCGAGTGCGAGGTGCTGGACGGGCTGCTGGATGGGGTCCGCGGCGGGCACAGCGCCGTGCTGGTCATCCGGGGCGAGGCGGGGATAGGCAAGACGGCCTTGCTGGACTACGCGGTGGACGCGGCGCCGGATCTGCGGGCCGTGCGGGCCGGTGGCGTGGAGTCGGAGATGGAACTCGCCTTCGCGGCCCTGCACCAGTTGTGCGGTCCGTTGCTGGATCGCCTGGAGGACCTGCCGGGCCCGCAGCGGGATGCGCTGGAAACGGTCTTCGGCATGAAGGCGGGTCCGGCCCCGGATCGTTTCCTGGTCGGCCTGGCCGTGCTGACCCTGCTGTCCGAGATGGCCGCCCGGCGCCCGCTGGTGTGCGTCGTGGATGACGTGCAGTGGCTGGATCAGGCCTCAGCGCAGGCGCTGGCGTTCGCGGCGCGGCGGCTGCGTGCGGAGCCGGTGCTGATGGTGTTCGCTGCCCGTAAGCCGGGGCCTGACCTGCGCGGGCTGCCCGAGCTGGTGGTCAGGGGGCTGCACGAGGCTGAGTCGCGAACGCTGCTCTCCTCGCTCGTGCGGTGGCCGCTGGATCAACAGGTAGCGCAGCGGATTGTCGCCGAGACGCAGGGAAACCCGCGGGCGCTGGCCGAGGTGCCCCGCTGGCTGTCGCCAACGGGGCTGGCAGGCGGCTTCGGGTTGCCCGATGAGCTGCCGCTGCCGGGCCGGGCCGAGGAGAACTTCCTGAGGCGGGTCGCGGGCCTGCCCGAACCGACCCGGCTGCTGCTGGTGGTCGCGGCGGCGGAGCCGGCCGGCAACGCGACGCTGATGTGGCGAGCAGCCAGGCGGCTGGGAGTCCCCACTCAGGCCGCGCTGCCCGCCACCGAGTCTGGACTGGTCGAGTTCGGCGCCCGGGTGCGGTTCCGGCATCCACTGGTGCGCTCGGCGGCCTACCTGTCGGCGCCGCTGCAGGACAGGCAGAACGTGCACCGCGCCCTGGCGGAGGTCACCGATCCGCAGGACGATCCGGACCGCCACGCCTGGCACCTGGCCCAGGCAACTCTGGAACCAGACGACGATATTGCCGCCGAGCTCGAACGATCGTCAGGCCGGGCTCAGGCGCGCGGGCGACTGGCCACTGCCGCCGCGTTCCTGGAGCGCTCAGCGGTCGTCACGGCCGATCCGTCCCGCCGCGTGGAGCGGCTGCTGGCGGCAGCGCAGTTCGCGGTGCAGGCTGGCGCGTTTGACGACGCCCTCGGGCTGCTGGCCGCACTGGAGTCCGAGACGCCCGATGAGTTCGCCGACGCCCGGGTGGAGCTGCTCCGCGGACGGCTCGCCTCGGCTTCCCGGGCCAGGAGCGAGGCTCCGGCCCGGTTCCTGGAGGCGGCCCGGCGGCTAGAGCCGCTGGACGTGCCACTTTCGCGCGAGGCTTATCTCGATGCCTGGGGCGCAGCCCTCGTCGCGGAACGCCGGCCATCTGCTCGAAGTCTCCACCGCAGCCAGGATCGCCCTTCAGCCTACGCACCCTTCCGGCCCTTCGGACCTTCTGCTGGACGGCCTGGCGGTGCTGATCACCGAAGGGCGTGCGGCGGCCACGCCTACGCTGCGGCGGGCCGTGAGTGCGTTTCGCCGCGAGGGGATCGCTGTGGAGGAGGGGCTCCGGTGGGGCCCTGTGGCCGCATCGGCCGCTGTCGCGGTGTGGGACCTCGAGAGCCTGGGCGCGGTGATCGCCCGGCAGGTTGAGCTCGCTCGCGGCGCAGGCGCACTCGCCGTGCTGCCGATCGCCCTGAACGGACAGGGGGCGGCTGTCACCTGGTGCGGTAACCTGACGGCAGCCACTTCGCTGATCGCGGAGGCTCAGGCAGTCGCAGAGGCTACGGGAACTCACGTCGTGCCGTACGCAGCCATGCTGCTCGAGGCTTTCCGGGGCCGCGAAGCCGAGGCCCTGGCCCTGATCAAGGCCACGATCAAGGACGCCCTCGCCGGGGGTGAGGGACTCGGCGTGCCCTACGCCGGCTGGATGGCCGCCGTCCTCTACAACGGCCTCGGCCGCTACGAGGACGCGCTGGCTGCAGCCCAGCAAGCCAGCCAGGATACATCTGAGCCGGTGGTCTTCGCCTGGGCGCTTCCCGAACTGATCGAGGCGGCCATCAGGAGCGGCAAGCCCCGGCTCGCCGCCGAGGCGCTTGAGCGGCTGGCCGAGACCACGAAGGAAAGCGAAGCCGACTGGGCGGCGGGAATCGAGGCGCGTTCCCGGGCGCTGCTGAACGACGGCCAGGTGGCCGAAGGCTTGTATCACGAGGCGATCGATCGGTTGGGCCGGACCCCGCTTCGCCCGGACCTGGCCCGCGCGCATCTGCTCTACGGCGAATGGCTGCGACGCGAGAACCGCCGGGTTGACGCCCGCCAGCAACTCCGCGGCGCCCACGAGATGCTGGCCGAGATGGGTATCGACGCGTTTGCCACGCGCGCCCGCCGCGAGCTGCTGGCCACCGGGGAAACCGTCCGCAAACGCAGCGTCGAGACAGTCGGCGAGCTCACCGCGCAGGAGGCCCAGATCGCGCGGCTCGCCCGGGACGGCCTCTCGAACTCCGAGATCAGCACCGTGCTGTTTATCAGCGCCCGCACCGTCGAGTGGCACCTGCGCAAGGTGTTCGCCAAGCTGGGCATCCGGTCGCGCAGGCAGCTGCGCGGCGCGCTGTCCGCCCCCGGCCGGGAGGAACGTCCGGCCTAGCCGCCAGGCGGCGGGCAGGGTGAACGGAGAGAAGCATGTACCGCACGGCGTACCGCACCGTCCAGGTCGAGGGGCTGTCCATCTTCTATCGTGAGGCCGCCCGCCGGACGCTCCCACGATCCTCCTGCGCACGGATCTCCCCTCTTCGTCACGGATGTGGCAGCCGCTGCTCGATCGGCTGGCCGGCCCCTTCCCGCCTCGTCGCACCCCGACTATCCCGGGTTCGGGCAACAGCGACGTGCCCGGCCGGACCGAATTTGCCTACACGTTCGACCACGTGGCCGCGGTGATGGACGGTTTCAGCCAAGCACTGGGTCTGGCCAGCTACACCCTCGTCGTGCAGGACTACGGCGGCCCGGTGGGATTCCGGCTCGCCATCGCCCGTCCCGAGCGGCTCGAGGCGCTCATCGTGCAGAACGCCGTCGCCGCACGAGGACGGCCTCGGGCCCCTGTGGAAGACCAGGCGCGAGTTCTGGGCTGACCGCGGGGCACACGAGGCCGCGCTGCGGGAGAACTTCTTCTCCCTGGCGGCCACGCGGCAGCGGCACGTGGGAACCAGCCCGAACGAGGAGAACTACGACCCGGACCTGTGGACCGACGAGTTCTCGTTCCTCAGCCAGCCCGGCCAGCAGGACATCCAGGCCGACCTGTTCTATGACTACCGCACCAACGTCGCGAGCTACCCCGGCTGGCAGCACTGGCTTCGTGAGCACCAGCCGCCGCTGCTGGTCATCTGGGGCCGCTACGACCCGTCGTTCCAGGTCGCGGAGGCCGAGGCGTACCGGCGCGACGTGCCAGCCGCCGGGGTGCACATCCTCGACGCCGGTCACTTCGCTCTCGACGAGCAGCCGGACCTCATCGCCGACCTGATCCGGCAATTCCTCCAGCGACGGCAGGCCCGCACCGTTTGATGCCATCACGAAGGTCCTGCGGCGGGAACTCCCCGGGCTACGCGTCGTAGTTGACCGTCATCTGAGCGGAGGTGGGAATCGCCTGGCAGGTGAGCACGTAGCCCGCGTTCGACCTCGTCCTGCTCCAGCGCATAGTTGCGGCGCATGGTGGCCTGGCCGTTGACGACGAGCGCACGGCACGTGCCGCAGACGCCGCCTTTGCAGGCGAACGGCAGGTCGGGACGGATCCGCTGGGCCGCATCGAGGACCGGGGTCCCGGACGGCACGGTCGCCACGGCGCTGCGGCCGTCCAGCAGCACCGTCACCTCGGTGCCGGGACCGGCGGGCGCATCCACGTGATGGACCTGGGCCGGGGGAGTGTCCTCGACGTAGAACAGCTCACGGTGGATGCGGTCACGGGGGACGCCGAGCCCGGTGAGCACCTCGATCGCACCGGTGACCATCCCGAGGGGACCGCAGAGCCACCAGTGGTCCACGGCGGAGACCGCGACGGTGACGGGCAGCAGCGAGCGCAGTTTGCCGGGGTCGAGCCGGCCGTTGAACAGCTCCACTTCCTGCGGCTCGCGGCTGAGCACGTGGACCAGGCAGAGCCGCGCCGGGTAGGTGTCCTTGAGGTCGGCGATCTCCTCGGTGAACATCACCGAGTCGCTGCGCCGGTTGCCGTAGATCAGGGTGACCGCCGAGCCGGGGTGCGCGGCCAGCACCGAGCCGGCGATGGACAGCACCGGCGTGATACCGCTCCCCGCGGCGATCAGCACGTGGTGCCCGGGCCCGGACAGATCCGGGGTGAACGTCCCGGACGGTGCCTGGACGTCGATGACGTCACCAGGCCGGACCTCGCGCACGAGCCAGCCCGACAGCGTGCCACCGGGCACTTCCCGTACTCCGATCCGCGGCGCGTTTCCCCGGGCCGAGCAGATCGAGTAAGAGCGCCGCTGCGTGCCGCGGCGGACCGTGAGCGACTGGCCAGGAGCGAACCTGAACCGGTCCGCGACCGCGGGCGGCACGCCGAAGGTCAGCGCGGCCGAATCAGTGGTCAGCGGGTCCACGCGCAGCACGGTGAGCGGATGAAACTCGGTCCGCGACGCGGCTTCCGGGCGGGCCATCAAAAATCCTTCACATACTCAAACGGCTCGTGGCAGCTCTGGCAGCGCAGCAGGGCCTGGCACGCGGTCGCCCCGAACGCCGCCGTCTGCACCGTGTCGGGTGAGCCGCACTGGGGGCACGCCACCGGGTCACGGGGCGCCATCGTCAGATTCAGCGGGACCGGGCCACGGGGGGATGCCGCGCGGCTTGCCACGGGATGCGGTGCGGCGATGCCGGCCGCGTGCAGCTTCCGGCGCCCGTCGGGGGTGATCCAGTCGCTGGTCCAGGCCGGGGCGATCTGGGTCCGGACGGTGGCGCCGCCGAAGCCGGCCTGGGCGAGCCGGTATTCCAGATCGCGCGCGATCTCGCGCAGCGCCGGGCAGCCCGAGTACGTCGGCGTGATAGTCACGACGATATGACCGTTCTCGCTCGTGACGTCCCGCAGGATGCCGAGGTCCGCGACGGTGAGCATGGGCAGCTCCGGATCGGCGACGGCCTCCGCGATCTGCCGCGCCGCCGGAACGTCCGGCGGCATCCCGGTCACCATGCCGCGTCCGGGTGGGCGCGGGCCACGCTCTGCAATTCGGCGAGCACGTACCCGAGGGCCTCGGTGTGCACTCCGTCCCGCCCGGACTTGCCGGCCACCTGCGCCATCGGCGGAGCGTCGGGGAGGTCCAGGGTGGCGGCGGCCAGCACGGCGGCGAGCACGCTGTCGAATTCGGCCCGGAGCCCGGCCGGGTCGGCGGCGACCCCGGGCAGGCCGTCCGCCACGGTGTCGGTGCGGAATAGCTCGTCCACCAGCGGCCAGATGGCTTCGAGCGCGGCCTGCATCCTCGCGTGCGACAGTTCGGTGCCGTCGCCCAGCCGGATCACCCACTGCGCGGCGTAGTCCCGGTGGTAGGCCAGTTCTTTGGCGCCCTTCGCCGCGATCGCGGCGAGTACCGGGTCCCGGGAACCGCTCAGCTGGACGAACAGGGCCAGCCGCCAGGCGGAGAAGATCAGCAACCGGCCGGCCAGCTGCGCGAAGTCGGCGTCGGCATGCTCGGCGAGGCGCACGTTGCGGAAGTCTTTTTCCGGCCGGAAGAAGGCGAGCTGATCCTCGCTGCGGCCCGTGCTTTCGGCCAGCCCCGTGCTTTGGGCCAGCCCCGTGCTTTGGGCCAGCCCCGTGCTTTCGGCCAGCCCCGTGCTTTCGGCCAGCCCCGTGCTTTCGGCCAGCATGGCGCCCTCGGCCCGGCCTGCGCGGGCGAGCAGCATGCGCGCCTGGCCCAGCAGGTCGAGGGCGATGTTGGCGATCGCCGTTTCTTCCTCGAGCTCGGGCAGCCGGGCCATCCACTGCTGCAGGCGGTGGGAGTAGATCAGCGCGTCGTCGCCGAGCATCAGGCAGTATGCGGCCAGGGCGGCCGCGTTCACCCCGTCTGGCACCGACGCGTCGATGCCTTCGAGCGGGTCGGTGAACCCGGTGCCGAAGGCCCAGCGGTGGTCGCCGGTGTCGTCGGCCAGATCGTGGTAGGCGGTGAATTCGTCATCAGTCATCGGTGCCGGCCCGCCCTACATGTGCGGGACATCGTCGGGGATGTCATAGAACGTGGGGTGCCGGTAGACCTTGTCGCCGGACGGGGCAAAGAACGGGTCCTTCTCATCCGGGCTGGAGGCCGTGATGTCGGCGGCCGGGATGACCCAGATGCTGACGCCCTCATTGCGGCGCGTGTAGAGGTCCCGCGCGTGATGCAGGGCCATCTGCGGGTCGGCTGCGTGCAGCGAGCCCACGTGCACGTGGTTCAGGCCCCGCTTGCCGCGCAGGAACACCTCATACAGCGGCCAGTCCGACCGCACCTGTGCGTCGTCCATCAGCCGGCGTTTCCCGTCCTGGGCGGCACTGTCCTGGGCGGCACTGTCCTGGGCGGTGCGCCTGGCCGCCTGCTTCGCGGCATGGGCGGTGGCGGCCTCACGCACCCACGCCCCGTCGTCGTGCGCGGCTTTGCGCTGGGCCATCCGCTGCGCGTTACACGGGCCGTTGCCCTTGATCACGGCGGTGAACTCGGCCCAGTCCACGGCCCCGAAGTCGTAGTGGCCGCGTTCGCTGTTCCAGCTCAGGTCCGGGTCGGGCAGGGTGACCCCGAGCTTCCCGGCCTGCGGCACGGTCATGTCCACGAAGCGCTGCCGCAGCTCGTCGTTGGTGTGCCGCTTGACGCCCCAGGCCATCGACTGGGCTGTGTTCGGCGACTGGTCGTCGGGTGGCCCGAACATCATCAGCGACGGCCACCAGAACCGGTTCGTCGCGTCCTGGACCATCGCGCGCTGCGCCTCGGAGCCGCGCATCATGGTCATCAGCAGCTCGTATCCCTGGCGCTGATGGAACGATTCCTCCTTGCAGATGCGCACCATCGCGCGGGCGTAGGGCCCGTAGGAGGAGCGGCACAGCGGCACCTGGTTGCAGATGGCCGCGCCGTTAACCAGCCAGCCGATCACCCCGACGTCCGCGTAAGTCAGCGTCGGATAGTTGAAGATCGAGGAGTACTTCTGCCGGCCGTGGATCAGCTTGCGGGTCAGGTCAGCCCGGTCGGCGCCGAGGGTCTCGGCGGCCGAGTAGAGGTACATCCCGTGGCCGGCCTCATCCTGCACCTTCGCGATCAGGACCGCCTTGCGGCGGAGCGACGGGGCGCGGGTGATCCAGTTGCCCTCGGGCTGCATGCCGATGATCTCCGAATGCGCGTGCTGGGCGATCTGGCGGATCATCGTCGCCCGGTACTTATCCGGCATCCAGTCCCGGGGCTCGATCCGCCGGTCGCGCGCGAGCGTCTCGTCGAAGTGGGCCTGGAGCCCGTCCGCCCGCTCGCCGGCGAGCGCGGTCACCGGCCCCACTCCTTCGCCACCATGGTGAGCAGGCCCTCCCTGGAGAATTACCGACCGAACATTCAGTATGTTATTCCATGACCACGGGCTCTGGCCACCCCTCAGCTCCAGGGTGTGCAGCGCCGCGCGCGGCCGCGCCAGCGTCGCTGTCCCCGTGTACCACCTGGCCAGATATTGTTACCGGACGTCCGGTAGCCACTACGGGAGGCGATCGCGGTGCCGCAGGTGCCCAGCGTCCAGGCGATGATGGCGAGGGACGAGGCCTCGCGCGGCCTGGGCATCGAGTTGGTCGATCACGCTGAAGGGCGGGCGGTTACCCGGATGACTGTCCGTCCCGACATGCTGAACGGGCATGCGGTCGCCCACGGTGGCCTGATCTTCGCCCTGGCGGACACGGCCTTCGCCTGCGCGTGCAACAGCTATGGGCCATTGACGGTGGCCGCGGCGGCCGAGATCGTGTTTGTCGCCCCCGCGTACGCCGGAGATGTCCTCACGGGCGAGGCCGCCGTGCGTACCCGTTTCGGGCGGGCAGGGTTGTACGACGTGACCGTCCGCCGGGACGGCCAGGTGATCGCCGAATTCCGCGGGCGCAGTCACCAGATCGCCCGCCGGGTCGCCGGATCCGCTGACTAGGCGGCTGGCCGTGGCCCGGATACTGGCATCGTGATCTCGCCTTCGGTACCCCGTGCGGCCCGCCCGGCGGACGCGCCGCGCCGCGGCCGCCCCGGTCATGACCTGGAGTCCGTGCTCGCGGTGGCCGTCGAGATCTTCAACGAACGGGGCTACGACGGGACCAGCATGAGGGACCTGTCGGCCCGGCTCGGGATCGCGAAGTCGGCGATCTATCACCATGTGACCGGCAAGGAGGAGTTGCTCAGCCTGGCCCTGGACCGGGCGCTGACCGGGCTGTCAGCCGTGGCGGACCGGGCCCGCGCGCTCGACGCGCCGGCGATCGAGCGCCTCGAGTACCTGGTCCGGGGCAGCGTCGAAGTGCTGGAAGCCGAGTTGCCCTACGTCACCCTGCTCCTGCGGGTCCGCGGCAACACCACGGTCGAGCGGGCCGCACTGGACAGGCGGCGTGCCTTCGACCGGTTCGTGGCCGACCTGGTCCAGGAAGCCCAGCGCGACGGCGACATCGACCCCGGCCGTGATGCGCTCATCACGGCACGGCTGCTGTTCGGGCTGGTCAACTCGATCGTCGAGTGGTACCGGCCGGCGCGGCACCCGGCCACCCGGCCGCTCGCGGACACGGTGTGTGCCATGGCCTTCGAAGGCCTGCGCGTCCGGGAAGGCTAGTCCGTCCGGGAGGCTCCGTCCGGTCAGCCGGGCTGGTGGCCCGGGCGCGTGTCCAGCTCGGCCCATACGGCTTTGCCCGTGGCCGTATCGGTAACCCCCCACTTGCTGGCCAGGGCGTCCACGATGACCAAGCCGAATCCTGATTCGTCGAGCCCGGACGGGGTGCCCGGCTGCGGCCAGTGCGAGTCGGCGTCATGCACCTCGATCCTCAGCGAGGTCCCTGTGGCTTCCATCCGGAGCACCAGCACGGAACCTCCGGTGCAACCATGCTGAACCGCGTTCGTGACCAGTTCGGAAACGAAGAGGACCGCCGTCTCCTCCAGATGGGAGACGTGCCATGAGGTCAGTACCTTCCGGGTGGCCTGGCGCGCCCGTCCAGGGGCCCGTCCATCAGCCAGCAAGGTGATCTGCCAGGCCCGGCAGGAGGTCCCCAGCCCGCCGGGTCCGTGCGTGGTGCTGAGATTGACCGCCTCGCCCGTCATCAGTTGCTGCCTCGTTCTCGTTACCCGCCGGCCGACCGGCTGATTTCACGGCGGGCACGATGATGGGGCCCTGGCCGCATGCCGGCAGACGCGTCACCGATGGTGCGCGTGGCGTGCGCTGGACCGTGATTCCCCGTGCTGTGCGCCCCTGCAGATTCCCCGTGCTGTACACCCCTACAGTCGCCCATCTACCTGAAAAACAGCTCCAAGCATCCCTAGGCTGCGCTGATAGTTCGCAGACCGCCAGCTGATCATTAGCTAGATAGCTGACTCAGGGAGAGATGGGCCCGCGGAGATGGCCGCTCAGGCGGTGGCGCGGCCTGGCCGCGCATCAGGGCTTGCGCGCCACGCCGACGAGTTCTCCCCAGAATCTGCCGGCGTCGCCCGGTGGGTCAGCGGGGGAGTCCAGCCGCCATTCGGGGATGTAGACCAGGCCCGGGTCCAGCAGCTCGAAGCCGTCGAAGAACCGCAGGATCTCGTCGCGTGGGCGGACGTGCACCTGGGTGGAGACGCTGCGGTTGTAGACCGTCTCGAGCGCCTGGGCCACGGCAGGGTTGCTCTCGTTGGTGGCGTGGCCCAGGGCCAGATAGCTCCCGGACGGGAGCGCGTCGCGCAGCGTGGCCACGATCTGCCAGGGATCTTCCGCGTCGTCGATGAAATGCAGGACGGCCACCAGCAGCAGCCCGACCGGCTGGGTGAAATCGATCAGGCGCGTGGTGGCGCCGGCGGTGACGATCTTTTCCGGTTCCCGGAGGTCGGCCTGGATGACCGCAGTGTTCGCGTTACCGGCCAGGAGGGCCTTGCTGTGCCCGATCGCGACGGGGTCGACGTCCACGTAGGCGACCCGGGCGGCCTGGTTGGCCCGCTGGGCGACCTCGTGCACGTTCCCCTCGGTGGGGATGCCTGAGCCGATGTCCACGAACTGGCTGACCCCGGCGGCGGAGAGGAACCGGACCGCCCGGCCGAGGAACTCCCGGTTGGCCAGCGCGAACGCCCTGGCATTGGGCTCGACCGCCGTGACCGCCCGGGCGAGATCCCGGTCAGCCAGGAAGTTATGGCTGCCACCTATCCAGTAGTCGTAGACCCGGGCGGCGTTCGCCCGCTTGACATCCACGCCCGGGGGAACCCAGTCCGGCGCGCCGGTCATCCCGCCTCCTGTTCCCTTCCCGCGCGCCCCCGGGCGCCCGCGGGCGGCTTATCGTGACTATTCTGCTGCGCCGGACCGGTTTGCCGTCCGGTTTTGAGATACATTTCTTTTTTCGCACAATATCGCAGGGTGCGGGCAATGGCTGCCGGTACCGCGTGGCGGCTAGCGCGAAAGGCTGGCGGCCATTGCCGGACAGGCCGCTGCGAGGGGCCGGGGGCTGGCCGGCGAGGACTGGTGCAGATACCTGTGACGTCACGGATGGCCGGGGATCACGGGTCTGCGCTGCCACGGCGGCGCGGACCGGACCTGGCGGCCCTGGCTGCGTTCACGCTGGATTCCGGGGGCCGGGTGACCTCCTGGCCGGCATCCGCCGAGCGACTGTTCGGGCATCCCGCGCCCGCGGTGGACGGGCATGACGTGTGTGACGTGCTGATGACGGGTCCTGGCCAGCGCGAGCTGGCCGGTGAGGCGCTGGCCGAGGTCGCAGCGGGGCGGGTCTGGACCGCGACCGTCAGCATGGCCTTCGCCGGCGGCAGCGGCCCGGTCGCCCTCCGCTGGGAGCCGCTGGGAGATCCGGGGGCAGGGGTGCTGGTGATCGGGCAGCACGTCTCGCCCGCCCTCGGCCCCGGCTGGCTGCGTGAGGCGGCCGACCGGATCGGCACCACGCTTGATCTTCCCCGGACGGCGCGCGAGGTCGCCGACGTCGCGGTGCCCGCGTTCGCGGACACGGTGGCCATTTTCGTGTTCGAACGGCTGCTCGCCGCCGATGAGCCGGTCTCGCCCCAGGCCGGGCACGGGGCGGTGGTGCGGCGGCTCGTGGCCCGGCTGGCCGGCCAGCCCACGGCGGTCACCGACAGCCTGCTGCCCCCCGGTGAGGTGCTTGTCCTCGGCGATGACTCACCCAGTTTCCGGGCCATGCACACACGCAGCCCGGTCCTGTTCGACCGCCTCGACGAGGAGAGCGCCGGGCGTATCGCCCAGCGCCCCGGAGCCCGGGATCTCGCGTCGAGCTACGCGTCGTTCCTGTCCGTGCCCCTGGTGGCCCGCGGGGTGGTGCTGGGGTGCGCGACGTTCGGGCGGGCGCCGCAGAGCCCGGACTTCGGGCCGGCCGACATCGCCGCCGCGGGCGAGCTGGCCTCCCGAGCGGCGGTGTGCATCGACAATGCCCGCCTGTATCACCGGGAACGGCGGACCGCCTTCGCGCTGCAACGCGGCCTGCTGCCGGGCGAGCCGCGCGTCCCGGCCGCCCTGGAGGTCGCGCACCGCTACCTGCCGGTAGGGGCCAGCATGGTGGGCGGCGACTGGCATGACATCGTCCCACTGCCCGGCGGGCGGGCGGCACTGGTCGTGGGGGACGCGATGGGGCACGGCCCGGAGGCGGCGGCGGTCATGGTGCAGCTGCGCACCGCGACGCACCTCCTGGCCGGGCTGGACCTGCCCCCCGGTGAGGTGCTGGCCAGGCTGGATGCGCTCACCGCGGGGATGCCTGCCTCGCCGTATGCCACCTGCATATGTGCCGTGATCAACACCTCGGCGAGCAGCTGCGTGATCGCCGGAGCAGGTCACCCGCCGCCCGTGCTGGCGCTGCCTGGCGGCGCAACCCGGGTGCTCTCCGTGCCGGCCTGCTCCCCTCGGGCTCAGCGCGGATACCTACGAGGCGGCCCAGGTCAGCCTGCCACCGGGAGCTACGCTCGCGCTGTATACCGATGGGCTGGCCGAAAGCCATACCCGGCAGCTGGAAGAGGGCATCGCCGCGCTGCGCGACGCGCTCGGTCCGGCCCTGGAGCAGCCCGGTCAGTCGCTGGACAGCGTCTGCGAGACCGTCACCCAGGCGTTGCGTCAGCGCGGCGAGGACGACATGACCCTCGTCCTCGCCCGCATCCGCCAGTGAGCACCGCGCTCATCCGGGTCCTGCCCGGCTGGGCGGGCCGCGGGTCACTTGTCATGCGTGCCCGGCAGTTGCGTGCGCAGCAGGCGGAACTCGTCACCTTCAGGATCAGCCAGTACGTGGCTGGCCAGCCGTTCCGGCCCCGGCAGCTAGGATCACGAGCGTGATTACAGGCGTGCATGCGATCGTGTTCTCGCCCGAAGCCAGCCAGGTGCGTGCGTTTTTCAAGGACGTGCTGGGCCTGTCATCGGTGGATGCGGGCGGAGGCTGGCTGATTTTCGCTCTGCCCCCGGCTGAGCTCGCGGTGCATCCCAGCGACGGTGACGGCCACCACGAGCTGTACCTGATGTGTGATGACATTCACGCCACGCTCGCTGAATTGCAAGGCAAAGGTATCGAAGTGGCGCAGGACGTCACCGATCAGGGGTGGGGACTGCTGGCCGCAATCCGCTTGCCGGATGGCTCGCAGCTTCCCATCTACGAGCCTCGGCACCCCTCGCCGGTGGTGCCAAACGGGTCATGAACGGGGCTCAGCCGGCACGACGTTCGTGATGAGGTCGGACAGACGCTGAGCGAGGCTTCCGCCGGTGTCCAGGTGCGGGTTGAAGATGGTGACGTCGAGGCCGCGCACGCCGCTCGCGCCCAGCAGGCCGCGGAGAATGTCTGTCGCTTCCTCCCAGGTGATTCCGCCGGGGTGGCGGTAGTCAACGGCCGGCATCAGGTCGTCGTCGAGAACGTTGACGTCGAGGTGGACCCAGAAACCCTCCACGCCTGGGCGGGTGACGGCGGCTAGCGCCTTGGCGAGGGCGCTGGCGGTGCCGCGTTCGCGGACTTCCGGGAGGTCAACGACGGTGATGGCCGTGTCGCGGATGTGCTCATCCAGCACACGGTCGTTGTCGTCGAACACCCGGTACCCGACCAGTGCGACGTCTTCGTCCCTGACCAGTGGCTTGAGCCCGTCCAGGTCGGTGAGAACCTCCGGGCCGCGTCCGGTCACGACGGCGAGGTCGAGCGAGGCGACCTCGCCGTTCGGCTCGTCGCCCGGGTCCTGGAAGTCGGCGTGGCCGTCGATGAAAACGAGGCCGTACCGGCCGCGGCGCCGCAACGCCAGCGCCGGCCCGAGCACAATGCTGCAGTCCCCGCCGAGCACGATCGGGAAGCGCGGACTATCCAGCGCCGGTTCCAGCGCGGCGGCCAGGCCGCGTGCCACCGCCACGACCCCCCGCGGATTCAGCACCCCTGTCCGCGGATCGCGGACATCGGAGTACGGCGGCACGTTGATGCGCGTTTCGCCGGGTGAGCCGAGTCGCGCATGCAGGCCCGCGTCGCGCAGCGCGCGAGGGCCGGCTTCCACGCCGCTGGGGCGCAGGCCAAGGGGGGAGGGCGCGTCGATGATGAAGGGATTCATCGGTAGCACACCGAACTCTCCCGGTCAGTCCCGCCGGGCGGGGTGCCGGCGGGCGGGCCGGTCATCTGCCTGGTGGCCTCGCGGACCGCATCGTTCAGGCTGACGGGAGAGTGGCGGTTGTGCAAGGGTCCGGTGCCGTCACGCAGGAGAGAGCTGGCCATCGCGGCGCCGCGGGCGGTGACCGGGAGCGGGCCCGTCAGGACGGCGAGCATGTCCTGCACGTCGTCCTCGGCGCCGGCGATGCGGTCACGGTAGCGCAGCACGAGGGGAGTGCGCGGAACGGGCGGCCGGCGGCCCTGCATGAGGACGTGATGCCACCACTGGGCAAGTTCCCGGCGCCCGGCCGGGGAGGTGATCTCCCGGGCGCGGAGGGCAAGGCCCCGGCTGGCGGACGGCGGCCATCCGGCCGCGAGCTGGCGGTCCAGGGACGGTGCCCGCAGGCGGACCAGGAGGCGCTGCCATGCCCGGTTGCCGTGAGAAGGGGATCGGAGCAGCTGATCTGTAGTCATGTTCCCATCGTCTGCCTCGACACATGCCCAGATAAGTGGCATCTTTGTCCTTGTGCGCAACTATCCTGCCAATCGAGGCGATCAACCTGCCGACGTGACCGCATCAGGCCGTGCCTGCGGACCGGGGGTTGACGCCCAGGCCGTCGCCATCGTCGCCTGCGAGGGGGTCACCGCGTTTGAGCTAGGGGTCGCCTGCGACGTCTTCGGCGACGAGTGGGCCGCGATGCTGGGCGTTCCCTGGTACCGCTCCTTCGTCTGCGGCATCACCCCGGGGCCGGTGACGACCGACAGCGGATTCCAGATCCTTCCCTCGCACGGACCGGAGCAAATCCGCGGTGCGGGGACGGTGATCGTGCTGCCGACCGTGTCCATCCAGTACGCGCCGCCCGCCCTGCTCGACCTGCTGCGCGAGGCACACGCACGGGGCAGCCGCATCGTCTCGCTGTGCACCGGCGCATTTGCCCTGGCCGCGGCGGGGCTGCTCGACGGCCGGCGCGCCACCACGCACTGGACAGAATGCGAGGCGCTCGCCCGCCAGCATCCTGGGGTGACCGTCGACCCCGGGGTGCTGTTCGTTGACGAGGGCGACATCCTGACCTCGGCCGGGAGCGCCGCCAGCATCGATCTGTGCCTGCACGTGGTCCGCCAGGACTACGGCACCGAGATCGCCACCCAGCTCGCCCGCCAGCTGGTGGTGCCACCCCAGCGCGACGGCGGGCAGGCCCAGTACATCAGCGCACCGATGCCGGCGCTCGACAGTTCCAGCCTGTTCGCGGACACCGTCGACTGGCTCCAGGAGCACCTGCACGAACCGGTAACCGTCGAAGGCCTGGCGGCCCGTTCCGCCATGAGCCCCCGGACGTTCGCCCGCCGGTTCACCGGCGCACCGGCACCACGCCCTACCAGTGGCTGATTCACCAGCGCATCCAGCTGGCCCAGCGACTCCTCGAGACAAGCGACCTGCCCATCGATTCAGTCGCGGACAAAAGCGGCTTCTCCACCGGAGCCAACCTGCGCAAGCACTTCAGCCGGGCCGTGCACACCAGCCCCCAGGCCTACCGGCGCACCTTCCAGGTCCGGCGGGCCAGCTGACGGCAGAAAGGCCTGATCCCGGCCGGATAGCGAACGGCCCCCGGCCGGAGCCGGGGACCGTTCACCGATCAGTGAGCCGCGGGCGAAGACCCCTGAGCTCAGCCGCGGTCACCGCGTCGAGAGGGTGGCGAGGTAGGAATTGATAGTGCTCGAACCTTTCCGGAGGTAGATGCCCATCACGTGATTCCTGTAGACGGCGTTCCCGGTCACGACCTTGCAGTCACCCGAGCAGAGTGAGCTGGCCTGGACATTGACGGGATACCAGGTCGCGGGCCCCAGGTGCCCGCCGCGGAACGGGATGAAGGCCATCGACGACCACTGGGCCGTGCTCATGGCCACGAGGTGGAAGCCGCCCCGGACGCGGGTGATGCCCTCGAAATGCGTGATCGCGGCCCGGCGGTTGCCGTAGCTGTAGTACCTCGGCGCACCGAAGCGCCCGGTCCGTTCGTCGTAGTTGATGAGGAAGGCCCGCTTGGCCCCGCTGGCCGCGGAACCGCCCGCCAGCGTGTAGCGCGGGCTCCCCGGGCCCCCGTCCTGCCAGATCCCGTAGAGCGTGGTCTGGCTGGACAGGCTGCCGCCGAGGCGGAGCAGGGTCCACTGGCGCCTGGTCAGGTTGTAGATGAACGCGTTGCCCGAGATGACGCCGCCGCGCACCGTCGGATTCAGGTCGTAGTTGCCCACCACCAGGTTCCCCATGGTGCTGTGCGCGATGGTGTCCATCACGAAGCAGCGGGGCCAGGCGCCGGGGGCAGGCCCGGACGTGCCCGACCGTGTGCGCGCCTTTCGCGGGCACGTCGATAGACGTCCACGAACCACCCGATCCCCTCAGCGGGCCGAGGTAGATCATCCCCTGGTTGAGGACACCGGAGGGTGCCGATGACGATACGTAGCTTCCGACGGCGCGGACCTCGCCTTGAGGGATGCGCGCCGGGTTGAACGCGTGGGTGTCAGGCCCATAAAACGTCGCCGACGTTACCCCGGGAAAAGCCGGCGCCAGCACCGTGACCGCTGCTCCCGCCGCAGCCCTCGTCAGGCGGCCCCGGTAGAGGAACGGATCCGCCTGGGTGCCGCTTCCGGTCGCCGAAGAACCCGTCAGGATGACGTTCCCGTGACCGGTGCCCCGCACCCCGGTGACGATGTCCCCGGAACGCAGGATCGGAGAGAGAGGGTCGGAGCCGTGACCGCGGATGTCGGCGCAAAGGAGCGGGCGGAAAAAGATGGTCGGCTGCCCACCGCTGAGGATGTCCCCGCTGTTGCCCTGGTGAATGTTGAGGTACCAGCCGTGGGCCGGGATCGGCGCCATCACGTGGGTGAAGACCCGGACCGCGTGCACGATCCTGCCCTGCCGGCTGGCGACCAGATCCCGCAGCATGTATTTGACCGGCCCCTGGCTCATGCAGCTGCCGAGGTGGATATGAGCGGCGTGCGGCCCGGGCGTGACCCCGCTGGCGCTGACGGCGATCGTCAGCGTGTGCCGGTGGCCGTTATAGGAGATGGCGGCCCGTCCCCGCGGCGTCCCGAAGCTGACACCGCCCGGGCCGACCTCGACCGCGATGAGCCGGTGTGAACGGCGGCCAGGATGACTCAGCCGGCTGGTCTGCGCGATCGGCCTCCGCGACGCGCGGCCGCCACGGATCCCCAGGTGGATCACCAGGCGGCTCCCGGGCGGCAGCTGGCCTGAGAAGTGGCTCAGCAGGGTGCTGTTCGCCTGGCCGAGACTATTGGCGGTGAGCCGGCCGAACCGGACATTCCCGGAGTGGCCGGGAACCAGCAGATTCACACTGTGGGACGATCCGGGCGTGAGGCCGAACATCGCGGCGTGGACGGTGAGACGGCCCTGGCGCCTGCCAAAGGCGACTGTCCCGGCCGGCATGGCCCGAAGACGCAGGACCTGAACGGCTGGGGTGCCATGATCGCCCGCGGAGCCCGCGGTGCTGGCGCTGCTCGTGCTCGCGCTGGCTGGCGAGGCCAGGGCCAGGACGCAGGCCGCAGCCAGTGCGCTCGAGGCGGCCGCAGCCGTGCCGAAGGGGAGCCTGGCACGCCGCCGCATCATGTCCCGGATGCGGGACCCGGTCCCGTCCGTCCCGGCCCCGCGCGTAGCGATGAGGGTAAAGCTCACCTGTCAGGTCCTTTCTATTTCCACGCTCAATAAAGCAATTAACCTGATTTATCCCCAGGATTAGCAGCAGAAAAGAATTTCCCGGAGACATTCTCGCTGGCATCCTAATGCCCGAGCATAACGCGGGGCCGATTATTTATCGCGCAGGCTGAACCCCGAAAGATAGCGAATGTAGCGGGTGATCTCGGTTCCTTTCGGTTACCTGGAGCGGGCGCCCGTGCCCGGTCCGGGCTGGTGCCCGCGTGGCGTGTCCCCGAGCACGCTGACGGCGGCCGGTGCCCGGCTCGCCGGCGTGCGCAGATCGCGTACCAGGCCCGGACATCCAGGCCACCGTGGACGTCGACCCGCATCGGCCGCGCAGGGGCACGATGTCACGCGGCTCGGTGTTTAGGCCGGCGCGAGCTCGGGCACATTTGCCACAGTCCCGGCGCAGCGGCATAGACATCCAACGGGGGGGAACATGGCTGGCAAGTTTGTGCTCAAGAAGGGCTCAAGCGGCAAGTATCATTTCAATCTCCTGGCTGGCAACGGCCAGGTGATCGCGAGCAGCGAGTCTTATGAGCGCAAGCAGTCCGCGCTGAACGGGATCAAATCAGTGCAGGAGAATGCTCCCGGCGCGGAACTTGATGACCAGACCGGCGACTAAAATTGCCGCCGCCGGCGGCGCCCGGCGGCGGCCCGGTCAGCAGGCGTGCTCAGGTCAGCAGGCGTACCCGGTCAGCAGGCGTACCGGAGGTCCCGCGGAGGCCTGTGCGGCCGCCAGCCTCGTGCACCGATCAGGAAACCTGGCCTTCCCCTGGACGGCCCGAGGGACCTTCGCCGCCTTGGCGATGGCCCGAACGTCTGAGGGATCTCGCGGGCGGCGGCGTAGAGATGGCGGGCCGGGCCAGCCGAGCCCGCCCGCCAACCGGCGGCGTGGGATGGCGGGCCGTCCAGCCGGGCTTCTGGCCGCCATTCAGCGGCCGGGCGCCCGGCCGCTGGATGGCGGCCAGGAGCCCGGCCCGACACCGAATGTTCTGAGTTACCGCTTTTCTGGCACCACAACGACAGGGCAGTACGCGTGCTCCACGACCTGAATGCTGACCGAGCCGAGCAGCAGCCGCGCGAAGCCGCCGGTGCCGCGGGAGCCGACGGCCAGCAGGTCCGAATCGCGGGAAGCTTCGATGAGTTCCTGGGCCGGGAAACCGTTCACCGCCCGGACCGTCACCGACGCGGGCTGGGACTCACCCAGGTGGCTGGCCGCCTTGGCCACCGCCTCCTCCGCCGCGTGCCGGGTCTTCACCAGGTCAGCGTGGTCGGGGGGAAGAATGATCGGGTTGCCTGTCCAGCCGTTCGCGGCAACCTCATGCACAGCCAGCACGGTCAGCGGGGCATGGTGAGAGGCTGCCTCCTTCATCGCCCACTGAAGCGCGTGGTGGGCCCCGTGCGATCCGTCAACGCCCACAGTGATTCCGGCCATGAGCTGCTCCTTTGTGTCGGGCTCCGGCCAGCGGCCGGAGGATCCCGGTTCTTATGATCTCTCTTACCCGCCGGCCCGGCCAGAGTCATCAGTCTTAAGCCCCGGTGTCGCCGGCCACCCGCAGCGGGCGGCAGGGCCGTAGGTGCCCTGCGGTCGGGGCCTTTGGTCCTTGCACGCGCGGCCGCAGCGACGAGAATAGGCCGAAGGCCCGCTAATAGGACCTTTCACAGGCCGCCAGGGAAGCCCGCCTGACAGGAGAGAGCGTCGTGCCAACTCAGCAACCGGGCGACGGTCGCCATCTGGCTGCCTCCGAACCGGTCGTCGAGGCTCTGGATGAGACGGAGTGCCTGCCCCTGATCGCCGGGGGTGGCGTGGGCCGGATCGGATACACCGGCCGGTTCGGGCCGACGGTGGTTCCCGTTAACTATGCCCTGTACGAGGGGACGGTCGTGTTCCGGACCGGGTTGCACAGCTCGATGGTGGCGGACCTGCATAC
Source organism: uncultured Actinomycetes bacterium (assembly GCA_963711485.1). Taxonomy (GTDB): domain Bacteria; phylum Actinomycetota; class Actinomycetes; order Streptosporangiales; family Streptosporangiaceae; genus RYN-230. Next base: position 385,406 of record CAVQEM010000028.1, on the reverse strand, counting down.
CGGGATCGCCGACGCGGAGTATAACGTCGCGTTCGAGATAGACCAGATGCAGCCGGTCACGCAGGAAGGCTGGAGTGTTCTCATCCAGGGCGCCGCGCACTTCGTGACCTCTGGCGTGGAACTCGCACCGATCACCGGGCTGGGCGTTCAGGCGTGGGCAGGCGGTTCCAAAGAGCAGTTCATCCGCATCATCCCGACCCACATCACCGGTCGGCGCATCCGAAGGGGCACAGAGCCAGCAGGAACGGAGCGGGCATGAACGATGACGGGCGGCAGACGCGCCACCCCAACGGGAACGGGCCGGCCGGGACATCACGCCTCTTCCCGATCTCACGCACGATGCGGCGAGGGCCGGGCCAGTCCGGGCCCGCAGGCCCGTCTACCTGGACCTGCTGCCGCCCTGCAATGCAGGCTGCCCGGCCGGGGAGAACATCCAGGCCTGGCTGGCGGACATCCAGGCCGGGCGACCCGAGCAGGCGTGGCGCCAGCTGGTCGCGGACAACCCGATGCCCGCCATCCACGGGCGGGTCTGTTACCACCCATGCGAGTCCGTCTGTAACCGCGCGCAGCTGGACAGTTCGGTGTCCATCCATGCGGTCGAGCGCTACCTCGGCGATCTGGCCCTGGAAAAGGGCTGGGCCCTCGACCCGGCACCCGTCCCGCCGACCGGTCACCGGGTCCTGGTGGTGGGGGGCGGCCCGAGCGGGCTGTCCGCCGCTTACCACCTGGCCCGGCGTGGGCACCAGGTGGAGATCAGGGACGCCAGTCCCGAGCCGGGCGGCATGATGCGGTACGGGATCCCCGCTTACCGGCTGCCCCGCGACGTGCTGGCGGGCGAGATCGGCCGGATCGAGGCGCTCGGGGTGACGATCACCTGCGGGCACCCGGTGACCGACCTCGCCGCCGAGCGGCGCGAAGGGAACTTCGACGCTGTCTTCGTGGCGGTCGGTGCGCACCTGTCCAAGCACGTGGACATCCCGGCCCGCGACGCCAGCCGCATGGTGGACGCGGTGGCGTTCCTGCGCGACGTCGCGTCCGGAGGGCACCCGGTGATCGGCCGCCGGGTCGCCGTCTACGGCGGCGGCAACACCGCGATGGACGCGGCCCGGGTGGCCCGCCGCCTGGGCGCGGACGACGCGACCATCGTCTACCGGCGGACCCGGGCCCAGATGCCCGCCCACGAGGACGAAGCCCAGGAAGCCGAGCGCGAGGGCGTCCGCATCAACTGGCTGCACACGATCACGGCCTTCGACGGCCCGGAGATGACCGTCGAGGTCATGCAGCTCGACGAGTCGGGCTTCCCGCAGCCGACCGGTCAAATGGAGACGCTGGCCGCCGACACGCTGATCCTCGCCGTGGGCCAGGACGCCGACACCGAGTTCCTCCGCCCGGTGCCCGGGGTGGAGTTCAAACGAGACGGCACCGTGGTGGTGTCGGCGTCGATGATGACGGGCTGCCCGGGCGTATTCGCGGGCGGCGACATGGTCCCTGACGAGCGGACCGTCACGGTGGGGGTCGGGCACGGCAAGAAGGCCGCCCGGTTCATCGACGCGTACCTGAGCGGCGAGGGCACCCTGACGCCGCCCAAGCACGACACCGCCGAGTTCGGTCTCCTGCACCCGTGGTACCTCACCAACGCGGGGCAGCGCCGCCAGCCCGAGCGCGAACCGGCTGGCCGGGTCGCCGACTTCGCCGAGATAGTCGGCGGGCTCGGCGCGGAGCAGGCGACGTACGAGGCGGGCCGGTGCCTGTCCTGCGGGAACTGCATCGAATGCGACGGGTGCCTGGGCGCCTGCCCGGAGGACGCCATCATCAAGCTCGGCCCCAGTGACCCCGCCGGTCACACCCACGACACCCCGTTCAACTACCGCTTCGACTACGACCGCTGCACCGGCTGCGCGACCTGCCACGACCAGTGCCCGGTGCACGCCATCGAAATGATCCAGGAGTAACGCTGATGCGCACCACGATCGACGGCAACGAGGCAGCCGTGTCGGTTGCCTACCGGCTCAACGAGGTGTGCTGCATCTACCCGATCACCCCGTCCTCGCCCATGGCCGAGCTAGCTGACGAGTGGTCCAGCAAGCGCCGGCCGAACCTGTGGGGCACCGTGCCTTCCGTGGTCGAGATGCAGAGCGAGGGGGGCGCGGCGGGGGCGCTGCACGGCGCGCTGCAGAGCGGAGCCCTGGCCACGACGTTCACCGCGTCGCAGGGCCTCCTGCTGATGATCCCCAACATGTACAAGATCGCCGGGGAGCTCACCCCCACGGTGCTGCACGTGGCCGCCCGGTCGCTTGCGGCGCAGGGCTTGTCGATCTTCGGCGATCACGCGGACGTGATGGCGGTGCGGCAGACCGGCTTCGCGCTGCTCGCCTCGTCGTGCGTCCAGGAGGCGCACGACCTGGCGCTGGTCGCGCAGGCCGCCTCGCTGGCGACGAGGGTGCCGTTCGTGCATTTCTTCGACGGGTTCCGTACCTCTCATGAGCTGAACACCATCGACCTGCTCACCGACGACGACCTGCGCGCGCTGATCCCCGAGCAGCTGATCCGGGACCACCGCGGCCGGGCGCTGTCCCCGGACCGGCCGTTCATCCGCGGCACGGCCCAGAACCCGGACGTCTACTTCCAGGGCCGGGAGACGGTCAACCCGTTCTACGCCGGGTTCCCGGCGCGGTCACCGCGGCGATGGACGCCCTGGCTGCCCGCACTGGCCGCCCGTACCACCTGGTTGACTACACCGGCGACCCAGCCGCCGACCGGGTAATCGTGATCATGGGGTCCGGCGCGCAGACCGCCGGGCAGACGGCAGAGTACCTCGCCGCCCGGGGTGAGAAGGTGGGCGTGGCCACGGTGCGGCTGTACCGCCCGTTCCCGGCTGAGGCGCTGCTGGCGGCGCTGCCGCCGACGGTCCGCCGGGTGGCCGTGCTGGACCGGACCAAGGAACCCGGGTCGCTGGGCGAGCCGCTGTTCCTCGACGTGATGAGCGCGCTGGCCGAAGCGCACGCCGCCGCGGGGACGGGCGAGCGAACCTGGCCGGAGATCATGCCGGTGGTCACCGGCGGCCGGTACGGGCTGTCCTCCAAGGAGTTCACCCCGGGCATGGTGGCGGGCGTGTTCGCCGACCTCGCCGCGGAGCGCCCGAAGCCGAGGTTCACCATCGGCATCAACGACGATGTCAGCCGGATCAGCCTGGACTACGACCCGTCGCTGGACATCGAGCCGGGCAGCACGGTCCGCGCGGTGTTCTTCGGCCTCGGCTCGGACGGAACCGTCGGTGCGAACAAGAACACCATCAAGATCCTCGGTGCGGACCGGGGCCTGAACGCCCAGGGCTACTTCGTCTACGACTCCAAGAAGTCGGGCTCACAGACCGTCTCGCACCTGCGCTTCGGCCCGGAACCCATCCAGGCGCCCTACCTGGTCCGGGCGGCCAGCTTCGTCGGCTGTCATCAGGCGGAGCTGATGGAGCGGGCCGACGTGCTGGGCGCGGCGGCCTCCGGGGCGACGCTGCTGCTCGAACACGCCGCGCCCGGCCGCTGAGGTGTGGGACAGCCTGTCGCGGCCGGTCCAGCAGCAGATCCTGGCCAAGGAGATCACCGTCTACGCCATCGACGCCACCGAGGTGGCCCGCGAGGCTGGCCTGCCGGGGCGGATCAACACCGTGCTCCAGACCTGCTTCTTCGCCATCTCCGGGGTGCTGCCCCGGGACGAGGCGATCGCGGCCATCAAGGCGGCCATCGCCAAGACGTACGGCCGCCGCGGCGCTGAGGTCGTCGATCGCAACAACGCGGCCGTGGACCAGTCCCTCGCCTCGCTGCATCTGATCGCTGTCCCGGCCACGGCGACCGCCACCCGCGGGCTGCCCCTGATGGTGCCCGCCGACGCCCCCGAGTTCGTGCGCCGGGTCACGGCGGAGATGATGGCGGGCCGGGGCGACGCCCTGCCGGTCAGCGCGCTGCCCGTGGACGGCACGTACCCCAGCGGCACCACCGCGTTCGAGAAGCGGAACATCTCCGAACTGGTCGCGCAATGGGATCCGGACCTGTGCATCCAGTGCGGCAACTGCAGCTTCGTCTGCCCGCACAGCGTGATCCGGTCCAAGTTCTATGACCAATCAGAACTGGCCGGCGCACCGGACACCTTCCAGTCCATGCCGCTGGATGCCCGCGGCGTGCCGGACACCAAGTATTCGCTGCAGGTCTACGTGGAGGACTGCACCGGCTGCGCGCTGTGCGTGGAAGCCTGCCCGGTGGCCTCACCCAGCGAGCCAGGGAAGCGGGCCATCAACCTGGCATCGCGCGAGCCGCTGGTCGCCGCGGAGCGCGAGAACATCGCCTTCTTCGAGACGCTGCCCGTCAACGACCGGGCCCGGGCGGACTTCGGCACGGTCCGCGGCACCCAGTTCCTGCAGCCGCTGTTCGAGTTCTCCGGTGCCTGCGCGGGCTGCGGCGAAACCCCCTACGTCAAGCTGCTGTCCCAGCTGTTCGGCGACCGGCTGATGGTCGCCAACGCGACCGGCTGCTCATCGATCTACGGCGGCAACCTGCCCACCACGCCCTGGGCGACCGACGCGGCCGGCCGGGTCCCGCGTGGTCCAACTCACTGTTCGAGGACAACGCCGAGTTCGGGCTGGGCTTCCGGCTCGCTGCGGACCTGCACCTGGGGCTGGCCCGGTCCCGGCTGACCGAGCTGCGCGAGTGGATCGGCCCGGACCTGGTCGATGACATCCTCGCCGCGCCGCAGCGCCGGGAGTCGGAGTTTGCCGAGCAGCGGGCCCGGGTGGACGAGCTGACCCGCCGGCTGGACGCAATCGACGGCACCGCTGAGCCCCTCGTTGCGGATCTGAAAAGCGTGCTCGGCCATCTGGTCCGGCGCAGCGTCTGGCTGGTGGGCGGGGACGGCTGGGCCTACGACATCGGCTCGGGCGGCCTGGACCACGTGCTGGCCAGCGGGCGCAACGTCAACGTGCTGGTGCTCGACACCGAGGTGTACTCGAACACCGGCGGCCAGTCGTCCAAGTCCACGCCGCTCGGCGCGGTGGCCAAGTTCGCCGCGGCCGGGAAGACGGTGCCCAAGAAGGACCTGGCCATGCAGGCCATCGCCTACGGCAACGTGTACGTGGCCCGGGTGGCGATGGGCGCCGACCCGCAGCAGGCGCTGCGGGCCCTGCGGGACGCCGAGGCCTACGACGGCCCGTCGCTCGTCATCGCCTACAGCCACTGCATCGCGCACGGGATCGACATGAGCAAGGGCATGGACCAGCAGTACCGGGCGGTGGCCAGCGGCTACTGGCCGCTGGTCCGCTACGACCCGGTGCTGCGCGCCAACGGTGACAACCCGTTCCTGCTCGACTCGCCGCGGCCGCGCATCCCGCTGGCCGATTACACCAGCCGGGAACTGCGGTACCGGATCCTGCAGAACACCAACCCGGCCGAGGCCGAGCGGCTGCACAAGCTGGGCGAGGAGGAGGTCAGGCAGCGCTGGGCCAGCTACGAGGAGATGGCCACCCGCGGGCCGGCGTGGTTCACGGCCGACGGGCGCAAGGATGGCCTGCGCGAGACCCCGGCGGGGAGGGAGCCGCCACCCCGTCGCCGGGCTAGGGCTGGGCTATGGCCGGGCCAGGCTCCGGGTCCGGTACCGGCCCCGGAGGATGGGCGCCGGGTCGGATCGGTCGTGGCCGCCTCATCGCAGGTGGCCTCCGGCCTTGAGGTCGTCGAAGAGCAACTGGTCAACCGGCGGTACCCGGGGGCGGTCGGCGAAAGAGAACCAGCCGAACTCGTCGATCTCACTGCTGGGGGTGAGTGTCCCGGAGTAGTCGCCCGTGTAGCAGCTCATCCGCACGACCGCCCCGCCCGGGTGGCCGTTGTGCTCATCAGCCTCGTAGGTACCCACATGCCTCACCGTCTCGGGCAGGAGCGTGACGGCCAGCTCTTCGGTGATCTCGCGCCGCAGGGCCTGCAGATCGCTTTCCGTGCCCTCGCGTTTTCCGCCGGGGACGTAGAAGACGTCCTTGCCGCGCGGCCGGGCGCACAGGATCATGCCGTCCTCGACGTGCACCCAGGCGACCGTGTCGATCAGGGCCGGCATGACCGGGTCAGGCTGCCTGGCCGGCCTGCAGCTCCCGGACCACCTTCAGCGCGTCGCTGACGTGCTGGCCGATGTTGGTCATGGAGTTGAAGACGTGCCGGACCGTGCCCTGGCGGTCGATCACGTAGGTGACCCGGCCAGGCAGCAGGCCCAGCACCGCCGGAACCCCGTAGAGCTTGCGGACCTGGCCGTCCTGGTCGCTGAGCAGCGTGAAGGGCAGCTCGTGCTTGCCGGCGAAGGCGGCGTGCCTGCCGACTGAGTCGGAGCTGACGCCGATCACCTCGGCGCCTGCCTCGGCGAAGACCTCGTAGCTGTCGCGGAAGGCGCAGGCCTCGGCGGTGCAGCCGCGGGTGTCGTCCCGTGGGTAGAAGTACAGGACGACGACCCGTTCGCCGAGCCGGTCCTGCAGCCGGACCGGATCACCGGACTGCGCCGGCAGAGTGAAGTCCGGAGCCTTGTCGCCGGCCCGGATGCCTTGTGCCATGCCTCCCAGCCTCCCCGGTGTACCCCGCGGACCGCGGGCTGCTCACCAGCGTAGCCGGACCCCGCCTGGTGCCGGTCCCGTGACCTGGTCGGCAAGCCAGGCATCAGGGCAGCTGCAAGGCCGGCATCCGGGCGCCTGCCGCAGGCTGGCACCGCAGTTCCAGCAGCGGGAACCGCTGGCGGCCAGCTCACGAAGGGCGCCTGTCGTGGAGTTCAAGGACGGCCCAGGGCCGGTGTGGCGGAAGTCCAGCCACAGCACCAACGGCCACTGCGTGGAGATCGCCTGGCGCCGGGGCGCGCAGGGCTTCAACATCGTGGTGCGCGACTCCAAGTTCCCCGGCCGGGAGCCGCTCGTGTTTACCCCGGGGGAGTGGGCCGTGTTCCTGCAGCGGGTGAAGACCGGCGATTTTGACGTCCTGGCCACCCAGGCGGTCGCCTAAGGCCACCCCGGCGGTCGCCCGTGTCCCGTCAGATCCAGGCCGCCCTGAAACACATCTTTGGCGAGTCCTTGACGTGGGTGAATGGCTGAACCGTGTATCCTCACGCCGAGCGATAACAGAGCACCAGGGGTGGGGAAATGGCGACACAGACTACAGTCACGGTGACTTGTGACCTTTGCGGTGGCACGAAGGACACGCGGACTCGGTCGATCAGCGTCGACGGGCTCACGCTCGAGATCGACCTGTGCGCGAAAGACGGCCGGGGCCTGGACAAGGTCGCGCAGCAGTTCATCCCTCATGCCAGGAAGGTCAGGCGGTCTCCCGCCACTGCCGGGCGCAGGACGGCGAGCACCCGCCAGCACAGCGCCAGCGTCCGGGACTGGGCCAAGGCCCAGGGGCTCGTGGTCAGCGACCGCGGGCGGATCCCGGCGGATGTGGAGCGCAAGTACGCCGCGGCCCATTGAGGGAGGGCGCGAGGCGACGGGAACACCCCGCCTCGCGTCGATCCATATCTATCCGCTGAAGGGGGGGCGGGCCGTCGATCTTGGCGAGTCCGTGGTCGAGCCGTGGGGCCTGGCCGGTGACCGCCGGTGGCTCGTGGTTGACGGCGACGGCCGGTTCGTCAGCCAGCGCGAGGAACCGGACCTGGCCCGTCTCGTCGCGGCCTGCCCGGCTGGCGTAACGGGCCAGGCCACTGGAGGCCCGCCCGGGCCGCCGGCCGGGCGGGGCGGGGGCGATCACCCTGTCGGCGGCCGGATACCCGCCGCTGACGATCCGCCCGCCGTCCCGGGGCGGCCAGGCCGAGACGGTTTTCGTTGCGGTGTGGAGGTCGCGAATCTGCGCGGCCGCCGCGGGGAAGGAAGCCGACGACTGGCTCTCGGGTTTCCTGGGCCGCACCGTGCGCCTGGTTTACCTGGACGATCCGACCCGCCGGGAGGTGGATCAGGACTACGGGGCGCCCGCTGACCGGGTGAGCTTCGCCGATGGCTACCCGCTGCTGCTCACCAGCGCCAGCTCCCTGGAAGAGCTCGGCCGCTGGCTCACGGACGACGGCCATCCGCCCGTCCCCATGAACCGCTTCCGGCCGAACGTGGTGGCCGCGGGCGTGCCCCCGTGGGCCGAGGACAGCTGGCGCCGCATCAGGATCGGCAGCGTCACGTTCCGCGTGGTGAAGCCCTGCGGACGGTGCCAGGTCACCACCATCGACCAGACGACGGGGCAGCGCGGCCGGCAGCCCCTCGCCATGCTCGGCCGCCGCCGCCGGTTCGGCCAGCAACTCGTTTTCGGCCAGAACATGATCCCGGACGGCGCAGGCTCCATCCGGGTCGGCGACCCCATTCAGGTCCTGGAGTACTCCAGGCTGTGATTTCTGCCGCGAAAACGGCCACCCGCGCAGCCCGCACTACTTATAACTAACGGCGTCCGGTGCGTCACATTCGCGAATCATGCGTGACGCGATTGGGGACTGACCTGATTTGCACGGAGGCGTATTGCCGTGACCGGGTTAAGCGTTTGCCAGAGCGATGAGTGCTAAGCGACGGCGGCGCTGGATCTGTTACACGGCCACCTGGCCCACCGCGGCCGGGCACAGCCTCCGCCCTGTCGGTTGCCGCCGCCTTCCCGTGCACGCCGCCGGACGGGCACCCGCGGCCCCCGGCCCGGGCCTTCGGGCTCGGGTTCATCCCACCGGCCACCCAGATCCCACCAGTCACTCAAATCCCGGCGACCGGACCCCCCGCTGATCACTCAAGTCCCACCAGCCCGCTCAATCCCACCCGCGGCAGACCCTCGTTCGTGATCTAACGATTGGTGCTGCCCGGCAGCACCAATCGTTAGATCACGATGGGCCCGCAGCGCGGGGCTCCGGGTGAGATGGCTGTCAGCTACGGTCAAGATCGCCGGCCGGGAGGCCTACACGGCCACGAGTTACAACTGCCCTGCGGTGGCGACGTCGCGGGCCTGCGTTTCGGTGAGGATCCGGGCGATCCCGACGGACGTCCAGTTCGAGCTTTCCTCGAGTTCGTCTCGCAGCACCGCGGCCTGATACTCAATCGCCACCGGGCCGATGGCCACCAGGTCAGACTTCTCGTTCTTCATGATCAGCATGAAGTTCATGGGTCACGTCCCTCATGAGGGCTAGCCGGCGCCGGGGCAGCCGGGCCTGTGGCGGGTGCGGGTCTAGATCTTGACGGCCAGGAACAGGTAGCGATTGAGACTGAAGAAGTACCCGGGGCCGAGGCCCCTGAGGTCGCTCGCCCAGGACTCGATGTCGCCGGCGGTGATATCGCTCTGCCTGGCCACGAACGCGGAGACGAACCCGATGAGCCCGGCGCTGTAGGTATCCGGGTCGTAGCCGACGTTCAGCAGCGGGATGGCCGCCCGGTGGGTTACCGAGAAGCCGGCGTCCTCGAGCAGCCCGGTGAGCCGCCTCGGCAGGTGAGGGTCGGCCAGGTGGCCGTCCCAGGCGTTCAGGACGCGGCGCATCCGGTCATCGTCACTGGACCGCCAGACGATCGAGCCCCAGTCGGTGTCGAGGACGAGCAGCCTGCCTCCTGGGCGCAGGACCCGCCAGGCCTCGGTCAGTGCGGCAGGCACGTCACGGACGTACTCATACACCTGGGTCGAGGTGACCACGTCGAACGACACCTGGGCGCAAGGCAGGGCGATCGCCTCGCCCGCCCGGAACTGGACCGAAGCCGAATCAGCCGGAGCCCGCGTGGCCCGGGCGATGGAGAGCATGTCCTGGCTCGGCTCGACGCCGGTGACCGAACCGTCCGGTCCGACCGCGGCGCTCATTTCGCGGGCCAGGAAGCCCGGTCCTGATCCGATGTCGAGCACATCCTCGCCGGGCTTCAGGTCCAGCGCGGCCAGGACGGCCCGGCGCTGCCCGATCACGTCGGGGGTCCGGTAGGTCGCTTCGACCCGGCGTGAGGTGGCCTCATCGAAAGACATAGCCGGGCTCATCGGACTCCCTCCGGTGTGTCAGCCCCCGGGTCCGCAGCCCGGAGTATGTCACGCACTGTACTTCGGGACGCCCGGGCCGTTGCCGTTCGATGGGCACATCGATGCGCGCCGTGTTGTGACCGGCGTTGACGTACCTGGCCGCCGACTAGGGTGATCTCGTGAAACCGCTCCTGCTGCTGGCCACCCGCCCCGAGGATGCGGCGGCAGACAACGAGTACGACCTGTTCCTCCGGTACGCCGGTCTCGACGAGCGCGACCTGCGCCATGTCCGGCTGGAGCAGGGCGCGCTGGGCCGCATCGACCTCCGGGACTGGTCGGGCATCCTGCTCGGCGGCGGTCCGTTCAACTCCAGCGACCCGGAGACCTCGAAATCAGCGGTCCAGCGGCGGGTCGAGGCCGATCTGCGCGGGCTGCTCGACCAGGTGATCAGTGCGGATTTCCCGTTCCTCGGCGCGTGCTACGGCGTCGGGGCGGTCGGCAGCCACCAGGGAGCCGTGGTTGACCGCCGGTACGCCGAACACGTCGGGGCTGTCTCGGTCACGCTCACCGCAGAGGGCCAGCAGGACCCGCTGCTGGGCGCACTGCCTACCACGTTCGACGCGTTCACCGGGCACAAGGAGGCGATCAGCCGCCTCCCGCGGCACGCCGTCCTGCTCGCCACCTCTCCCGGCTGCCCGGTCCAGGCGTTCCGGATCGGCTCCAGGGTCTACGCCACCCAGTTCCATCCCGAACTGGACGCGGCCGGCCTGAGTACCCGGATCGACGTCTACAAGCACGCCGGATACTTCCCGCCCGGGCAGGCGGACGAGCTGAAGGCTCAGGCTCGGCGAAGCAACGTCGTCCACCCGCACGCGCTCCTGCGCCGGTTCGTCCAGAGCTACGCCCGCGACGGCGCGGCCGCCCCCCAGCCCGGCCCGCCAGCCCCGCCCCAGCCCGGCCCGGCAGCGCCGCCGCGGCCCGGCCCGGCAGCCCCGCCGCGCCCTGGCCCGGCCCGCCCGGCCCGGGCACCAGCGCCGCCCCGCTAGCTCCGGCCGCCGCCATGGCCACGGCCCGGCCGCCCGCGGTCTTCGCCCTGGCGGTCCCGGCTGGGGTCACTCGTCCGCCGCCTGATCCGGCGGCTCCCCGCCTTCCGGGGCGTCGATGACGGGCACCGGGCTCAGCCCGATCCGCTCGGCGATCCGGGTGAGCAGCTCGTCCTGGGCGGCCAGATGGCCCTGCACGTGCGCGACCTCATGCAGAGTCGCGCTCGCGTCGTGGAACGTCGCCTCGGCGCGCTTGTCCGCCGCGGCCGCCTGGACGTTCTGGCCGACCATGATGACCGACAGCAGCACCAGCTGGAGGAACGTCTGCGCGACCCACTGGACGATTGTCGGGGCACCGCCCCTGATCGCATCCGGCAGGCTGATCAGGTCGAACAATGCGAAGGCATAAGCGCACCACATGCTGCCCACGACGGTGGTGACCAGCAGCGCGACTTTCGTGTTGAACCGGTTTATCGCCGTTCCCCGGGGCAGCAGATCGGCCACCTTCACCGGGCTCTCCGCGAGCCGTGAGGCAATACGTGGGTGGCGGATGTGCTGATATATCGCCATGACCAGACCTTCCGTCGATTGGCGGGACCGCTTTTTGCGGGCGGGCGCGGAAACTCCGCCAGGGTAATCTCCGCGCCCCCGCGGATCGTCCAGGTCACGGCGAAATGCCGGCCAACCCGTGGTCAAAACCACCAGTCAAACTGGGATGGACCCTGGCCGCCCGCCATGAGGTGGACGCTCGCCCGCCATGAGGTGGACCTGGCCGCCCGCCATGATGGTGCCCTCGCCCAGCCCGAGGGAGCAGCGCGTGACGGACCTGTGTGCGATCGACGCGGTCACGCTGGCGGGGATGATCCGCCGCCGGGAGGTGTCCGCCCGCGAGGTCACCGCCGCCCACATCCAGCGGATCGAGGACGTGGATGGCGCGGTCAACGCCGTGGTCACCCGGACCTTCGGCGCGGCGCTGGACCAGGCGGCCCGCGCGGACCAGGCGCTGGCCCGCGGGACGAGCCGGGCCCGCTGCACGGCCTGCCGGTCGCCCACAAGGATCTCCACGACACAGCGGGCGTGCGCACCACCTACGGCTCGGTCCTGTTCGCCGAGCACGTGCCGGACCGTGACGCGCTGGTGGTGCAGCGGATGGCGCAGGCCGGGGCGATCAGCCTGGGCAAGACCAACACGCCGGAGTTCGGGGCGGGCTCGCACACGGTCAACCCGGTGTTCGGCGCCACCCGCAACCCGTATGACCTGAGCCGCAGCGCGGGCGGCAGCAGCGGCGGTGCGGCGGCGGCCCTGGCCGCGCGGATGATCAGCCTGGCGGACGGCAGTGACCTCGGCGGCTCGCTGCGGAACCCGGCCAGTTTCTGCAACGTGGTCGGGCTGCGGCCCGTCGCCCGGCCGGGTGCCCACGCTGGCCCGTCACCGACGTGGCGGACGTGCTCGGCGTGGACGGGACCGATGGGGCGCACGGTCGCCGACGTCGCGCTGCTGCTGTCCGTGCTGTCCGGCCCCGACCCGCGGGTGCCGCTGGCCCTGGACGCGGCGGCCCCGCGCATCGAGCCCGATCAGATCGCCGGCCTGCTGGCCCGGGACCTGCGGGGGGTCAGGGTCGCGTGGAGCGCCGACCTCGGCCTGCCGGTGGAGCCGGCGGTGCGGGACGTGCTGGCCCCGGCCCGGCAGGTGCTCGCCGGCCTGGGCTGCGAGGTGACCGACGCGGCGCCGGACCTGTCCGGCGCCGACGAGGTGTTCCGGACCCGCCGGGCGTTCCGGTTCGCGACTTCCTTCGGGCCGCTGCTGCGCCGGCATCCCGGACGGCTCGGCCCCAACGTGACCTGGAACACCGAGCGCGGCCTGGAGCTGAGCGTGGCCGACCTGAGCCGCGCCACCCTCCTGCACGCCGCGGTGGCCGGCCGGGTCAGCGCGTTCTTCGAGTCCGTGGAGGTGCTCGCCTGCCCCGTCACCCAGGTCGTCCCGTTTCCCGTCACCCTGGACTGGGTGCACGACATCGACGGCGAGCCGCAGCGGACGTACCTGGACTGGATGGCGTCGGCCTACCTGATCTCGGTCACCGGGCTCCCGGCGATCTCCGTCCCGGCCGGCTTCACCCCGGACGGCCTGCCGGTGGGGCTCCAGCTGGTCGGCCGCCGCCGGGCGGACTGGCCGCTGCTCCAGGTGGCGCACGCCTTCGAGGCTGTCACCGGGTATGGCACCGTCATCCCGCCGGTTGTGCCCTAACGGCTTTCACCGGGTCCTCCGGAGCCGTGCCGCGAATAACCGTGCCGCGAATAACCGTGCGGCGGGTAACCGCCCGGGCCGCCCTGGGACATGCGGCGCCGGAACCGCCGCGCGAACAGGACCGCCGCCAGGCCGGCCACCAGCCAGAACGCCAGGAACAGCTTGAAGAACGCGAACAGCACCCAGCCGCCCGGACCCGGGGCCAGCAGCGCGAACAGCAGCACGAGCAGCAGGACGGGCAAGAACCGCGGGCCGCGGCGGCGGGCGGGCCATGGGCCTCCGGCCGGCTGCAGGCCCGGTGCGCCCTGCGGCATCAGAACCGGTTCCGGCAGGTCCACCAGCACGCGCCGGAGGTCCCCGAAGGTCTTCGCGTGAAGGGCGGCCGAGGTCCGCTCGTCCAGTTCCTCGGACGTGAGCCGGCCCTCGGCGTAATGGTCGCGCAGCCGGGCGGTCACCCGTTCCCGGTCGGCGTCAGAAGCGCGGATGCGGTCATCCATGGCTGGTCCCCTTGCCTTGTCTCCTTGTGGCCTGCGGAACGGCCCGGCCGTCGCCGGGCCGCCGGCTGATCTCCTCGTCGCCCTCGTCCGGGTCGTCGCCGGCCAGGATCTGGTACATCTGCCGCCGGGTCCGCTCCAGCAACTGCTCGGCCTCGCGGATCTGCTCCGGCGTGCCCGCGTGGGCCAGCTGCACGATGCTGCCGCCGAGCCGGGCGGCCTGCGCGAACAGGCCGGGCATCTCGCCGGGCTCGTCCTGCGCCATCGCTTCCCACGCCGGGCGGGCCGCCTCCGGGTCCTCCTCGATATGGCGGCGCCCGGCCTCGGTCAGGCTGAACGTGCGCCGTCCGCCTGACTCTTCGGCGGCGATCAGACCCTCGTCGGCGAGCAGTTGCAGGGCCGGGTAGACCGCGCCGGGGCTGGGCCGCCAGGCGCCGCCGCTGCGCTCCTCGACCTCGGACATGATCTGGTAGCCGTTGCGGGGGCCTTCCCGCAGCAGGGCCAGGATGGCGGCGCGCACGTCGCCGCGGCCGGCTTTCGGCCCGCGCGGCGGTCCGGGCGGGCCTGGCCACCAGCCCTGCGGGCCCCCGGAGCCGCCCGGCGGCCCCCCGGGCCCGGCCGCCCAGCCCGGCCCGGGCCACCCGAAGCCCCGCTCCCAGGGGCCGCCCCGCCGGGCCCACGGTCCGCCCCGCCTTCCGGGCCGCTCCTGGCGCTCCCCGGCCGGGCTGGACATGCCGTGCATGGCCTCCCGGGCCTGCCCGACCAGGGCCTCCGCGGCCCGCGATGAAGCCACGGAGGTAAGGACTGAAGTCTCCGCCCGCGCACGATGCCGCATTCATCCGGGCCTCCAAGTGATCCACTCGCGATACGATCCCGATATATCGCTACCTTAGGTCGCGTTCCGGCGGATGGCAAACGGCGCCCGGGCGCCAGCCGGGGGTTAGCGCGCGGGCGCAGGCCGGGGGCTGGCGCGCGGGCGCCAGCCGGGGACGGTGACCCAGGCGTGGCGGCCGGGGGCCGCATAACACTCGCGCGCACGGGCAGGGAGGCGGGAGGGGAAGACAGGTCTCGGCTCGAGGCGAGTGTCTCACTGTGCCATCGGGGCCCAGCCCTGCCTGACCGCGGCCGAGGGCATGGGCTTCGCGGTGGACGAGGCCGAAGTGGTGTTCTGGGGCGCGTGCCCCGCCTGCAAGGCAGCTGAGAGCTCCGCTGACGGAGTACAGCGTGACGAGGAGGTATGGCAGTGACTGATAACCAGTCCGGCACCCACGACGACCGATGCCGGTATCCCGGTCGAGAGCGACGAGTTCTCGCTGACGGTCGGCACCGAAGGCCCCGTCCTGCTGCAAGATCATTACCTGATCGAGCAGATGGCGAACTTCAACCGGGAGCGGATCCCGGAGCGGCAGCCGCACGCCAAGGGCGGCGGCGCGTTCGGCCACTTCGAGGTGACCAGCGACGTCAGCGCCTACACCAAGGCCGCGGTGTTCCAGCCCGGCACCCGGACCGACACGCTGATCCGGTTCTCCACCGTGGCGGGCGAGCGGGGCAGCCCCGACACCTGGCGTGACCCGCGGGGTTTCTCGCTGAAGTTCTACACCTCCGAGGGCAACTACGACATGGTCGGGAACAACACCCCGGTCTTCTTCGTGCGCGACCCGATGAAGTTCCAGCACTTCATCCGCTCGCAGAAGCGCCGCGCGGACAACAACCTGCGCGACCACGACATGCAGTGGGACTTCTGGACCCTGTCCCCGGAGTCGGCGCACCAGGTCACCTAGCTGATGGGCGACCGCGGCATCCCGCGGACCTGGCGGCACATGAACGGGTACAGCTCGCACACCTACATGTGGATCAACGCCGGCGGGCGAGAAGTTCTGGGTCAAGTACCACTTCAAGACCGACCAGGGCATCGAGTTCTTCACCCAGGACGAGGGCGACCAGATGGCGGCCGCGGACACCGACTACCACCAGCGCGACCTGTATGACCACATCGAGCGCGGGGAGTACCCGAGCTGGACGCTGAAGATGCAGATCATGCCGTTCGAGGACGGCCAAGACCTACCGGTTCAACCCGTTCGACCTGACCAAGGTGTGGCCGCACAGCGACTACCCGCTGATCGAGGTCGGCCGGCTGGTCCTGGACCGGAACGTGACCGACTACCACACCGAGATCGAGCAGGCCGCGTTCGAGCCGAACAACCTGGTCCCCGGCATCGCGCTGAGCCCGGACAAGATGCTGCTGGCCCGCGGGTTCTCCTACTCCGACGCGCACCGCGCCCGGCTCGGGGTGAACTACAAGCAGATCCCGGTGAACTCGCCGCACGTCCCGGTGCACGCCTACAGCAAGGACGGCGCCATGCGCGTCGTCAACGCCACCGACCCGGTGTACGCACCGAACTCCAAGGGCGGCCCCCGGGCCGACTCCGAGCACTACCAGCCGGCCAGCTGGTACGCCGACGGGGAGATCATGCGCTCCGCCTACGTCCCGCACGAGGAGGACGACGACTTCGGCCAGGCGGGCACCATGGTCCGCGAGGTGCTCGACGACGCGGCCCGTGAGCGGCTGGTCAGCAACGTCGTCGGCCACCTGCTCAACGGGGTGACCGAGCCGGTCCTGCAGCGCGCCTTCGAGTACTGGAGCAACGTGGACAAGGACCTCGGCAGCAAGATCGAGGCCGGCGTCCGGGCCAAGGCAGGCGAGAAGGACCCCAAGGCTGCCGAGCAGGGCAACCCGGCCCGCGGCAGCATGCAGGCCAAGGCCTGATCAGCCCCGCGACTCCCAGAGCCCAGGCACCGCGAGCAGGCGGGGCCCCTGGCCCCCGGCCGACCAGCTGGTCGCCCGGGCCAGGGGCCCTGCCTGTCGTCTGGCTGGCCCCGTTCTCCGCAACGAAAACCGTTCACCCGCCGGCCACCCGCCCCGGCAGCCCGGTTCCCGGATCCGCGAACGCAGGACCGGGGCGGCGGCCGTCCGCCGGGCTTTCGTTAGGGAAACTCTGGTGCGAGCATCGAGGCGGGGGGAGCGCGAAGGAGAGGTGGCCATGGACGAGGCGACGTTCGGTGAGGTCCGCGACGCGGTGCGGCGGTTCGTGCGGGAGAAGGTGCTGCCCCGCGAGGACGAGATCGAGGAGTCCGACGCGATTCCCGCGGACCTCCGCGCGGCCGCCGCGGAGCTCGGCCTGTTCGGCTACGCGCTGCCCGATGAGTTCGGCGGCTCCGGGGTCAGCATGGCCCAGGACGTGCGGCTGGCCTTTGAGTTCGGTTACGCGACCCCCGCGTTCCGCTCCATGTTCGGCACCAACAACGGCATCGCCGGGCAGGTCATCGCCAAGTTCGGGTCGGACGCGCAGAAGAAGGCGTTCCTGCCTGCCCTGGCGGCCGGGGAGATGGTCGCGTCGTTCGCGCTGACCGAGTCCGAGGCGGGATCCAGCCCGGCCGGCCTGCGGACGTCCGCCCGGCGTGACCGCGATGGCTGGGTGCTGTCCGGCACCAAGCGGTTCATCACCAACGCGCCGCTGGCCGGCCTGTTCGTCGTGTTCGCCCGGACCGACCCCGCCGCCGAGGCCTGCCGCGGGATCTCGGTGTTCGCGGTTGACGCCGCGAGCCCGGGGCTGACGGTCGGGCCGCGGGACCACAAGATGGGCCAGCGCGGCGCCTGGACCGCCGAGGTGAGCTTCGACGGCGTCCGGGTGCCCGCCGACCGGCTGATCGGGGAGGAGGGCCGCGGCTACCGCAGCGCGATGACCGTCCTCGCCCGGGGCCGGCTGCACATCGCGGCGGTGTGCGTCGGCACCGCCCAGCGGATCCTGGACGAGTCGGTCGCGCACGCCGCGACCAGCAAGCAGGGCGGCCAGCTCATCGGCAGCTACCAGCTGGTGCAGGCCATGCTGGCCGATTCCTACGCGGAGATCGAGGCGGGCCGGTCCCTGGTGCTCGGGACCGCGGACGCCTACGACGCCGGCCAGAACGTGGCCGCCGGGCCGTCCGCGGCCAAGCTGTACTGCAGCGAGATGGTCTCCCGGGTCGCCGACCGCGGGGTGCAGGTCCACGGCGGCCTGGGCTACATGAGCTCGACCGTGGTGGAGCGGCTGTACCGCGATTCCCGGCTGTACCGGCTGTACGAGGGGACCAGCGAGATCCAGAAGCTGATCATCGCCCGCGAGCTGCTCGCGCGCCGCGCCGCGTAAGGGGCCGGACGCGGTCGGCCCGCGGGAAGCCCTGCGCACCGGGCGGGTGGGGCAGGCTTCCGGACCCGTCTCGTGCTATCCCCCGGGCCCGGCCCGGGTGCGGGCGAGACAATCGCCAGTGATATCCGGCGCACGTAGGGGCGGGAGTGGTATGCGGGCGGTGTGGCTGCGCGTTCACGCCGGGCTGCGGCAGGACTGGCGCAGCCCGCTGGTCCTCGCGCTGATCACCGCCCTGATGGGCTCCCTGGTCCTGGTGTCGCTCGCGGGCGCGCGCCGGACCGACACCGCGGTACCCCGGTTCCTGGCCTGGTCCGGCCCGACCGAGGGACAGGTGGCCGGGGTCCCGTTCGCGACCCTGGACCGGATCGCCCGGCTGCCAGGCGTCGCCTACAGCGAGCGGGGCGCCTTCATGCTGATGGCCGCGTCCCCGGCCGGCCGACCCGGACACGGTCCGGCCCGGCCAGGTCACGACCTGGGCTCTCATCACCTCCCCGCCGCAGTCCCGGGCGATCATCGTGGCCGGCCTGCCGCCCAGGCCGTCGCGGACCGGCGAGGTCATGATCAACGAGACGGCCGCGCGGATCCTGCACGCACACGTGGGCTCGGTGATCCAGCTCCGCGGGTTCCGTCCCGACCAGGTCTGGCCGGTGCTCAACAATGAGGTGCTGCACCCGACCGTCATCCTGCCCGACGTGCACGTGACCGGGATCATCAGGACGCCCACGGACCTGGGGGATTCCGGGGCGCCCTCCGACGTCATCTTCACCGGCACCGGCTCGATGTACCTGACCGCGGCGTTCTACCGCCGCTTCGGCGGATCGGTCGGCAACATCACCGGGCTCGCCTTCCACCTCGACCACGGCCTGGCTGGCCTGCCCGCTTTCCGGGCCCGGGTGAACCACCTGACCGCTGGCCGGGCGCAGATCGAGCTGGGCAGTGACGATGCCACCGCCGCCGCCGCCGCCCAGCGCGGCACGTCACTGCAGGCGCAGGCGCTGCTCCTGTTCGGGATCATCGTGGCCGTCGCGATGCTGGTCATCGTGGGCCAGAACATCGCGCGCCTCGCCTACACCACCGCGGAGGACTTTCCCGTGCTCCGGGCGCTCGGATCCCGCCCGGCACAGCTCGTCGCCATGGCGCTGGCTCCCGGGGCCCTGGTCGCCGCGGCCGGGATGGCCCTGGCCATCCCGGCCGCCTACGCGCTGTCCGCAGCCACCCCGGTCGGTGTGGCCCGGCGGGCCGAGATCTCGCCCGGGTTCTCGTTCGACGCCCCGATCCTGCTGGGCGGTGCCGTCCTGCTGGCACTCCTGTTGACCGCGCGGGCCGCGCTGACCGCCCAGCGCGTGACCTGGAGGCAGGCTGATGCCACGGGGGCCAGCCGGGACCGGGCTCGCGGATCGCGCGGTGGATGGCCCGCCGCGGATTCCCGGCCCCCGCGGTGACCGGCATCCGCCTCGCGTTTGACCCGGGGAGCGACCGCACCGCGGTCCCGGTCCGCTCCGCGATGCTGGGTACCGTCCTGGCGCTCGCGGCGGTCATCGCGGCGCTGGTGTTCGGGGCCAGCCTGGCCCACGTCGTCGGCGATCCCCGGCTGGCCGGCTGGAACTGGGACGTGGCCGTGGGCAACCCGCACTCAGGTGACACCGCCGCCCAGACCATCCCGGAGCTGCGCGCCGACCCTGGCGTGGCGGGCTTCACCGCCACGGCCCTGGGGGGCGGGGAGATCGGCGGCCAGGACGTGCCGGTCGTCGGCCTCCAGGCCCTGCGCGGCCACGTCGCGCCCCCGCTCCTGGCTGGCCGGCTGCCGGCCGGGCCGCGCGAGATCGCTCTCAGCGGCGGGGAACTCCATGCGCTGCACCGGAGCGTCGGCGGCCTGGTCCGCGCCCGGACCACCCGGGGAGTGGTCGCGCTCCGCATCACCGGGCAGGTGGTCCTGTCCCCGGAGATCACCAACGAGCAGGTGGCGCTCGGAACCGGCGGAGTCATGACGCTGGCCGGGGCGGCCACGCTGAGCCGGGCCCCTCTCCCGGTCAACGTGTACCTTGTCCGGCTGCGGCACCCGGGTGGCCCGGCCGCGCTGGCCCGCCTCGAGCGGCAGTTCCCGGGGGTGGTGCTCCCCGCGGTGCCGCCGCCGGAGGTCCGGGAAGTCGAGGGGGTCAACGACCTGCCGCTCGCCCTGGCCTGCGTGCTCACGCTGCTGGCCGCAGCCACGATCGCGCACACGCTGGTCACGTCGGTCCGCCGCCGGCGCCGGGACCTGGCCATCCTCAAGGCGCTCGGCTTCGTGGGCCGGCAGGTCCGGGCCAGCGTGGCCTGGCAGGCGACCGCCATCGCCGGGGCCGGCCTGCTCGTCGGCCTGCCCCTCGGCGCGGCCTGCGGGCGCTGGGCCTGGACGGCGCTGGCCCAGGCGTTCGCGATCGAGCCGGTGCCCATCATTTCCGCGGGGCTGCTGCTCGCCGTCCCCGCTGTCCTGGTGCTGGCCAACGCGGTCGCGGCGATCCCGGCGCGGACCGCGGCGCGGACCCAGGCGGCCGTGGTGCTCCGCACCGAGTGACCAGATCCCCGCCGGATCAGCCCCGCGGGCTTACCCGTCGAGCAGCGCGCGGGCGGCTGCCTCGATGTGCGGGGCATCGATGCCGGCCGCCGCCAGCAGTTCCTCGCCGGTACCCGAGCCAGGCAGGACCCGGACGCTGAGGTGGCTGAGCCGCAGGCCCTGCACTTCGGCCTCCAGCAGCGCATCCGCCACCGCGGAGCCGAGACCCCCGGCCGGGTAGTGGTCCTCGGCCACGACGAGGCGGCCGTTGGTGGCGGCCGCGGCCGCCACCAGGGTGGCCGTGTCGATCGGCTTGACCGAGTACAGGTCGATGACGCGGGCCTGGACACCGTCCCCGGCGAGCTGTTCCGCGGCGGCCAGGCAGGCGTGCAGGGTCACCCCCGCGCCGATCAGCGTGACGGCGTCGTCCGGGCTCTCCCGCAGGACCTTGGACCCCCCGACGGGAAACGTCTCCGCGCTGTCGTACAGGACGGGGTAGGCCCCGCGGGTGGTGCGCAGATAGCTGACGCCCGCCCGGTGCGCCATGGCCTCCACCAGGGCCGCGGTGCTCGTTGCGTCGCTCGGGTACAGGACGGTCGAACCGTGCACGGCCCGCAACATGGCCAGGTCTTCCAGGGCCATCTGGGAGGGGCCGTCGGCGCCGATCTCGACCCCCGCGTGGGAGCCGGCCAGCCGGATATTCGCCTGTGAGATGGCCGCCATCCGGATGAAGTCGTAGGCGCGGGTGAAGAAGGCCGCGAAGGTGGAGGCGAACGGGATGTAGTGCCGGGCGCTGAGTCCCACCGCCGCCGCGACCATCTGCTGCTCGGCGATGAACATTTCGAAGTAGCGCCCGGGGTAGGCCTTGGCGAACTCCATGGCGTAGGTGGAGTTGCTGACTTCACCGTCGAGGGCCACCACCCTGGGCCAGTCCGCGCCGAGCGCAACGAGCGCGTCGCCGTACGCCTTGCGGGTGGCGACCTTCTCACCCAGGGTGTACTTCGCCGGCGCCGGGATCACGGGATGGCCGTGGGCCTGATCAGCCGCGGGTGGCATGGCTGGCTCGGGTTCCAGCCCGGTGCGCAGCCCGTCTCGCCCCGCTTCCGGCCCGGTGGCGGCAGGCAGCGGGCCGCGGACCAGCAGGCTACGCTCACCGCCCAGCCCGGCGACGGCGCGCGCGGCCATGTCGGGCGGGAACGGGCGGCCGTGCCAGCCTTCCTTGTCCTCGACCTCGGGGAACCCGCGCCCCTTGATGGTGCGCGCCAGGATCACGGTCGGCTGGCCGCCGCTCGTGTCCTCGGCGGCGGTGAACGCCTCGTCGATCTCGGTGAGGTCGTGACCATTGATTTCCAGTACCCGCGCCCCGAACGCCGAGGCCCGGCGGGCGTAGACGTCGAGATCCCACTGCAGCTCGGTCGGCCCCCGCTGGCCGAGCCGGTTGACGTCCACGATCGCGATCAGGTTGGAAAGCCCGTAGTAGGAGGCCTTGTCGAAGGCTTCCCAGATGGAGCCCTCGGCCATCTCACTGTCCCCGCACAGCACCCAGATCCGGTACGGGATCCGGTCGAGATACTTGCCCGCCAGCGCCACCCCGACCCCGTCCGGCAGTCCCTGGCCCAGCGATCCGGTGGCCACGTTGACCCAGGGCAGCACCGGGGTGGGATGGCCTTCCAGGCGGGATCCGAACCGCCGGTACCTGGTCATCAGCTCCTCGTCGGACACCACCCCGACCGCCTTGTAGACCGAGTACAGCAACGGGGAGGCGTGGCCCTTGGAGAAGATGAGGTGATCGTTGCGGTCGTCGCCGGGGTGGTCCCAGTCGTAGCGCAGGTGCCGGGTGACGAGCACGGCGAGCAGGTCCGCGGCGGACATGCTCGACGTCGGGTGGCCGGATCCTGCGCTCGTAGTGGACTGGATCGAGTCCACGCGCAGCTGTGTGGCCAGCTCACCGACCCTGATGAGGTCGATCCCGCTGAGAGCCTGGGTGTCGTCGGTCATATCAGGAACTCACCCCTTCGCACGCGGACAGTTAAGCCCGAGGGCCGGTCGTGTGCCCGGGGACGGTCGGATAGCCCGGGACGGTCGTATAGGCCGGGGACGGGTCGTACCGGCCCGGCCCGGCCCACGCCCGGCGTCAGTCGGCCTCTTCAGGTTATCGCGGCGGGCTGAAGCGGCCGGCTGGGCCGGGGGCCCGGGCTTGGGCTCGGGGCGGGGGTGATGCGCCGATAGTGGCGCTTCGGTGAGTGCGTGCTTACCCCGTCTGGCCGGGCGGGCTGACCCCAGGGCAAGCTGGTGGGGGCCGACGCCGCGTGAGACGCACCACCAGTATCACCAGTCACATGATCATGGTCCACGCCCACGTCTCCCGCGAAACGTGCGCCATGGCGGGTGTTTTGTCCGGTTGAGGCGAACGTTATGCGGGAAAAGTCGGCTGGGACCGGGTCGTGTCCGCCCGCGTGGAGGCGGGCAGGACTTGGGCAACAACTCCAGGGAGGTTGACATGGCACGCGATCCCAAGCCCGCGGATGAGCTCGAGACGGACGCAGGCGTGCTCGGCTCCGAGCCCGGCGGCACCGACGAACTCGGCCCTGAACAGGGCGGCACCGACGTCCTCGGGCCCGAGGACGGTGGCAGCGACGAGCTCGGGCCCGAGGAAGGTGGCAGCGACGAGCTCGGGCCCGAGGCAGGGGGCACGGACATGCTGCGCCCGCCGGGCCGCTGAGCGCTAACGACCCTGCGCCCTGCTCGTCCGGGGCGGCCCTGAGGCCCTGGTAGGAGGCGGCGCGGAGAATCCCGTCCGGGGTCTGCTCGGCGTAGCTGACCTCGATGACGAGCCTGGGTTCGACCCAGGTCACGGTCGCGGCCTGGGCCCGGGGGACCGGGCCGCTGAACGGCGGGCTGTCTTGCCGCAGCGGAGCCAGCAGCTCCTCCAGCGCCCGCAGTTCCGGCTGGGTAAAGCCGGTCCCGACCCGGCCGGCGTAGACGAGAGCCGCCCCGGCGGGGATCCCGACGAGCAGCGAGCCAATCTGCCCGGCCCGGTGCCCCCGGCCGGGGCTCATGCCGCCCACGACCACGTCCAGGTGCCGCCGGTTCTTTATCTTCAGCCAGGCGGGGGACCGGCGCCCCGGCTGGTAGGCAGAGTCGAGGCGCTTGACCACGACGCCCTCCAGGCCCTCGCGGACACTGACCGCGAGCACGGCCTTCCCGCCACCGGGGAAGGACGGCGGGACGTGCACGTGCGGGCCGGCCAGGGGCTGCGCCTCGAGGATGGCCCGCCGCCGCGTGTAGGGCTCGCCGGTCAGCGACTGCCCGTCCAGGTACAGGACGTCGAAGACCAGGTAGGTCACCGGGACCGTGGCCACCAGCCGCGGTGCGGGCGCGCCGACGTGCATCCGGCGCTGCAGTGCCGCGAAGCTCGGGCGGCCACCGACGAAGGCGGCGATCTCCCCGTCCAGGACCATGTCCCGGGTCCCGGCCCGGTGGCCCAGGCCGGCCAGCTCAGGGTAGGCCCGGGTCATGTCCCGGTCGCTGCGGGAGAGCAGGCGCAGCCGTCCGCCGGACACGTAGGCCACGGCCCGCACGCCGTCCCACTTGAACTCCGCGGCCCACGCGGACCCTGGTTCCGGGATCGCTGTGGCGGGTACCGCCAGCATCGGCGGTACCCGCGGCGGATACCCCGCGCTGTCCCCTGATCCCGGCATGAGCCCCCCGGCACCCTTGGCGCCTGCTGGGGAGCACTGACCGGCTACCTACCCGGCCCACCGGGCAGGACACCGGCGGAGCCGGGCCAGGCGAGCCGGCGGGCAGGATGGTCAGGGACGGAGGCGGGCGGGGTCCTTGCCGCCGGCCTGGTGGCGGGTGTCGCCCGTGCCCCGGCTGATGAGGGCCACCGCGAGCAGCGCGCCGAGCGGGGCGACGAGCGCGATGAACTCGGAGGAGGCCAGGTTGCCCAGGGCGTCGAGCGCCCCGGCGAAGCCGACGATCAGTACCGCGACGGCGACCAGCCCCCAGCCGTGCAGGAACAGCCGCAGCGTGAAGGGCGGCGCGGGATCGGTCACGTCCGGGACCGCGGTGATCGTCTTCATGCCGCGGGTCTCCGTCATGCCCTCGCGGACCCGAACGGTGAGCATGAGGGTGCCGGGCTGGTCCGCGACCACGAGCAGTTCGTCCGGATGGGCCGGGTCGGGCGCCTGGGCCAGCGAGCCGCCGCCCGCGGCCCAGGACATCACCTTCCTGGTACCCGAAGGCTGGACGCGGTAGCGCGCCTGCTCTCCGGCGATGACGGTGTCGGGCCCGTCGATGACCACCGGCGGGGCCAGGCCCGGCGTGGCCGGCCGGGCGGGCTCCGGGGCCACCGCCTCCGCGCCCCCGTCGCCGCCCCCGCGCCCGCTCCCGTGCCCGTTGCCGTTCATGGCGTGCGCGGCCGGGACGGTCTCCGGAGTCACGAGGAACTGGCGTCGGGCCAGGTGCTCGGCCAGCCGGATCTGGTGGACGTGCACGCTCCAGGCCATCACCACCACGGCCGCGGCGAGGCCGACTGCCCCCAGCCCGAGCAGCCCGGCGACCACGGGATGGCCGGCGTCAGCCATCACGGCGGTGAGCATGTCATCTCCCCCAGCCTGAACGTCGCTCCTGCTTCACAAGGGTATTCAAACATATAATCGAATCCGCGGGAAGTCTGGCCGGATTCTCGCTCCTCGCTCCGCCAGGGCGGCCAGGTTGTCGCCGGCGCGCGCGAGTAGCTGGCCGACGCGCGGATCTGCACCAGGCTGGTCCAGCAGCATGCCGGTGAGCAGGGGTGACGCTTTTCTTACCCGTCCGCCGTCGCTCCCGGCCCGCCATTCCGCCGGCACTGTGTGCCGGGGCTGGGCCTGGGCGGGTGGGCTCAGGCCCACCCCGGATGTGGGTGCGGCCCCATGGCGGGCCGCGCCCGGCTGGGGTGAGGATGGTCTGCATGAGCTTCTTTGACGACCAGGCATCCACGGAGCCGGAGCCGGAGCGGGCCCGGCCGCGTCATCCGTGGGACCTGCCCGATGCGGAGTTTCCCGGCGTGGTGCCGGACAGCACGCTGGTCCTGGGGCGGGCCGAGCGGGCCGCCGTGGCGATCACCGGGCTGCTGGCCTACTCGTCCGGGTTGGAGATCTTCGTCACCGCCCGGGTCCGCCCCGGCGCGGACAGCGGTCCCGGGGACCGGATGCCTGGCGGGCGGGGTCCCGGCGGTGGCCGGCGGGCCTTCCGCCTCGGGCTGCAACTCGCCGACGGCACCAAGGTCATCGGCCAGCACGGGGGCCCGGGCCAGCATGGGGACGCCGACGCGGAGCCGGCCCTATCCTGCGGGCTTTCCTCGCTGGCGGCGGCCC
This sequence comes from uncultured Actinomycetes bacterium, assembly GCA_963711485.1. Classification (GTDB taxonomy): domain Bacteria; phylum Actinomycetota; class Actinomycetes; order Streptosporangiales; family Streptosporangiaceae; genus RYN-230. The sequence goes on along the minus strand of CAVQEM010000028.1, from coordinate 359,592 downwards.
ACGGTCCAGCTTCTGGCGCTGGTGGGCGTGGCCGCTGCCGCCCGCCGGGCCACTGGAGTTCGTCTGCGAATGGCCCGCGCTCGGCATCCCCGAGTCTCGGGCCGGGCTGGACGCGCAGGTGATCCTCGACGCGGCGGCCCGCAGTATCCGGCTCTGGCCCGACGGCGACGGCTGACGGGACCACGAGGGCTGACGGGACCACGAGGGCTGACGGCCAGCTGTTCACACCACGGCCGCGCGGCCGTCAAGGACATTGACTGTCAAATGGCTTTACGATCAATTAGCCTCGCCCTATGGCCGGACCGCACGAGCTCGAGCTCGCCACTCCCACCTTGATGCGCGCCGCCCGCGGCGTGTACGCCCAGTCCATCCGGGCCCAGCTGCAGGCGATCGGCGCAGATGACCTGCCCCGCAACGGCGCGATCCTGCTGGCCGGGATCGCGGCCACGGGCGCTCCCCGCCGGGACCTGCCCGCCGGGCTCGGCGTCACCAAGCAGGCCGTGAGCCAGGCGATCGACGTCCTGGCCAGCCGCGGGTACGTGGAACGCCATCCCGATCCGAGCGACCGGCGGCGGGTCACCCTCCGGCTGACCGCACGGGGGCAGGAGGTCGTCGACGCCGTCGTGCGCGGCACGGAGGCAGTCGATGCCCAGCTCCTCGAGCAGGTTCCGGCCGAGCAGGTCGATGCCATGCGCTCCGCGCTCCTGGCCCTGGCCGGGATCAAGACCGCTGCCGCGGCGACCGGGGCCGGGAAGCGCCGGCCGACGCCCGCAGCTGCGCCAGTTCAGGCCCATCTTCCCGGTACGGGACATGACAGCCGCGCTGGCCCATTACGCTGCGCTCGGCTTCGACGCGTTCGCCTACGCCGGCGGGGACGACTACGGGTTCGCCGAACGTGACGGCACCGGACTGCACCTGGCGGCCGACCCGGGACACGATCCCGGCCACAGCCACGCCTCGGCGTACCTGTACGTGCGCGACGCGGACGCCCTGTACGCCGAATGGACCCGGCCGGGTATCGGCGGCCAGATGTGCCCGGTCGGCCCGACCCCCTACCAGCTCCGCGAGGGCGCCCACATCGACCCGGACGGGAACCTGATCCGGTTCGGCTCGCCCATGCCGGAGTGAGTGCGGCCCGCGGGCCGGGGATCAGGCGGCCGGGGATCAGGCGGCGGAAGTGACCCCGATCTTGTTCGCCACGTCCACCACGCCGTCGATGTCCCAGGTCAGCCGGACCACGACCGGGATCAGATCGCCCTGGCCCTCCAGGTCGGGACGGCCGGTCAGCGTCACGATGCCGTTGTGCACCCGGACCGTGACCGCGGTGGGGCTGGCCGGCAGGGTCTGGGCCAGCATCTCGCGGACTTCCCTGGCGATGTCCTCGTCCGGGCGCAGGAACACGCTGAGCAGGTCGCGGCGGCTCACGATGCCCGCCAGCGTGCCGTCCGCGCCGACGACGGGGAGCCGCTTGAGGTGGTGGCTGTTCATCAGCCTGGCCGCGGCGGGCAGCGAGGCCTCCGGGTGGATCGTGATGGCCGGCGAGGTCATCAGTTCCCCGGCGGTCAGGCCCCAGTGCTTCTGGCGGGTCAGGTGCAGGTGCAGGCCACTATGGTCGTGCCGCCGGGCGTCGCGCTCGCGCTTGTCCTCCACCGCCAGCAGGTCGGCCTCGGAGACCAGGCCCGCCACGTGGCGGCCCAGGATCAGCACCGGCACGGAGCTGATGTGGTGCTTGGCCAGCAGGGCCGCGATGTCCTTGTACGGGGTGGTCCGGTCCACGGTGATCACGGACGTGGTCATGACGTCGCTGACCCGGTGGTGCCAGCGCCCGTGGTGCTGCCTGGTGCGCGGCTGGCCGGCGCTCTTCGCGGCCGCCTTGCCGTTGGTCTTCCCGGTCGCCGGCCGGGGGCGGCGGGCCGGGCGGGCTGAACCCCGGCCTGCTCCTCGACGGTGTCGAGCGCCCGGGCCACATCCGCCGAACTGGCCTTGCCGTGCAGCGATTCGTAGTAGGCGGCGCCAAGGTGACGGAGCATTGCGTCCATATGATCATCTCGCCGGGACATCTTCGTTCCCTTCGCCGAGATCGGTGGCGGGGGGGACCCACCACCCGACATGATCATTTTCTCAGGGCGAGCCGGTCCGCGCCACGGCTGGACGTCATGGTCCGGGAGGACCTCCGTCACCCGGCCCGGGCCTGGTCAGGCTCCCGGGCCGGGTGACCGCGTGCCAGCCGTTAGTGGTCGGCGATCCAGCTGCCGTGGAAACCGAGCGGGATGCGGGCGGGCAGGTGCACGCGGGCCACGGGTTCGCCGGTGAAGTCCTGGGCGGCCAGGATGACGAGGTCGGCGGCGCCGCGGTCGGGGTTGTGCACGAAGGCCATGACGTAGCCGTCGTCCTCGGCGGCGGCGGGGTCGGCGGGCGCGAACACGGCCTCGCCCGCGGTCGCGCCGCGGCCGAACTCGTGCGCCTCGGTGGTGCCGTGGGCCAGGTCGTGCTTGAGCAGGGCGTTGGTGAAGGCCTGGTCGGCAAAGTCGCCGCTGAGGGAGATGGTGCCCCGGCTGACGTCGCCGATCACCGCGCTGTAGCCGTAGCGGTGCTCCCGGGAGATGACCCGGTCGTCCACGCGCGGGAACTCCTGGAGGCGGTCGTCGAGGCGCTGCTGGGTGACCTTCCCGGCGGCCGGGTCCACGATCCAGCGGTCCAGCGTCAGCGGCCCGCGGCCGTCCAGCGTGGAGACGTCGTACGCGCCCTGGTACCGGCACAGGTCGATGACCACCCGGCCGCTGTCGTCGTCGTAGGCGTTGAGGGTGTGGAACACCCAGCACGGGGCGACCTCGAACCAGCGGATGTCACCCGGGCTGCCGTCGCGGGGGAGGAGGCCGACCCGGGCCGGGTGATCGGGATTCCAGGTGTACGGCAGCTTCTTGCCGGCCGAGACGGCGTCCATGCTGAAGGTGACCGGCAGGTCGAAGAGCACCACAGAGCTGGCGGTGAGCGCGAAGTCGTGCATCATCGGCCCGTCGGCGAGCGGGATGTTCGTGGCCGAGGTGACCCGGCCGCCGGAGCCCACGACAATGTGCTGGACGTGGTCCCAGGCCCAGTGGTACGCGATCGCGTGAAGGTCCCCGGTCAGCGGGTCGGCCTTGGTGTGCGCGGCGAAACCACCGGGCAGCGTCCCGCCGAAGTCGCACGGGCCGACGGTATCCAGGTCGCCGGTCAGCTCATAGGGCAGCGGGCCGGATTCCACCGTGGCCAGGATGCGGCCTGCGCTGGCGATCACGTGCGTGTTGGCCGCGAAATCCGCTCCCTCGTGCACCGGCCCGGCCGGCCATGTCTCGCCGCGGGCTTCGGCGACCGCCCGGGACCGGACCCACCGGTTGCGGTACCACTCGGCGCGCCCGTCACGCAGCCGGACCCCGTGCACCATCCCGTCGCCCAGGAACCAGTGGAAGCCGGGATCATCCAGGCCCATCGGGTTGGGCCCGTTGCGCAGATAGCGGCCGTCCAGGCTGGGCGGCACCTGCCCGGTCACGGGCAGGTCGAAGGCCGTGATCTCCTCCGTCACCGGCGCGAACGGGCCGTCCAGGAAGCGATTCATGTCCGGCATGACGGATGTCTCCCTCCGGTGCGCCTGCGGTGCACCTACCCGCATTTACGCACGCCCAAAGGCCGGGAACCCAGTTCATGGCCCGGCCGCCAATATGACCTTGACGTCGATATCAACTTCGTGTTGAATCTCGTCACTGAGCGCGCCGTGCCGTCGTCTGCACCCCTGTCCGCCGGGGGCCCGGGCAGGCTGGCGGGCGGCGGACGGGTGGTGGATCGTCAGTGCTGACCATGTCCTACTGGCCGGCTGAGGCCGGCGTCCCGCTGGACGAGATCACGGTGGGAGACCTGCTCCGGCGGGTAGCCGGGCAGGTGCCGGACCGGATCGCCCTGGTGGACGGGCAGGCCGCGGCGGAGGCCCGGCGCCGGTGGAATTACGCCGAGCTGCTCGCCGTCGCCGAGGATGTGGCCGGGGCCCTGCTGGCCCGGTTCGAGCCCGGCGAGCGGGTCGCCGTCTGGGAAGCCAACCGCCCGGAGTGGGTCATGCTCCAGCTCGGCGCGGCGCTGGCCGGGGTGATCCTGGTGACGGTGAACCCGCAGTACCGCTCGGCCGAGCTGAAGTACGCGCTGGCGCAGTCCGGCGTGGCCGGGCTGGTCCACGGCACCAGCCACCGCGGCGTGTCCATGGTGGACGTGGTCAGCGAGCTCCGGCCGGGGCTCCCCGCGCTGCGCGAGGTGGTCTGCTTCGCGGACTGGGACGAGTTCGCGGCCAGCGGCGCCGGGCACGGCCCGCTCCCGCAGCTCAAGCCGGCCGACCCGGCCCTGATCATCTACACCTCGGGCACGACGGGCTTCGCCAAGGGAGCCCTGCTGCATCACCTCGGGCTGGTCAACGCGGCCGGCCTGTCCGCGCGGCGGGCCGGATTCCAGGACGGGGACACCTGGATCAACCCGATCCCGCTGTTCCACACCGGCGGCGGCGTGCTCGCCGGGATCGGCTGCCTGGCCCGCCGCGCGGCCCACGTGGTGGTCCCGCAGTTCGACCCGGCCCTGGTCCTGGACCTGATCGAGGCGGAGCGGGGCAGCATGGTGCTGACCGTGCCGACCATCCTGCTGGCCATGCTGGAGGACTACGACCGGCAGCCGCGCGATCTCTCCTCGCTGCGCACGGTGATGTCGGGCGGCGCCAAGGTCCCCGACACCCTGGTCCGCCGGACCACGCAGACCTTCGGGTGCGAGTTCTCCATCCTGTTCGGCCAGGCCGAGCTGCACGGCGTGCTCACCCAGACCCAGACGTCCGGCAGCCCGCAGGACCAGGCGGAGACGCTGGGCCAGCCGATGCCGCACGTGGAGGTGAAGATCGCCGACCTGGTCACCGGCCAGCCGGTGGGCGTGGGGGAAGAGGGCGAGATCTGCGCCCGGGGCTACCAGAACATGGCCGGCTACTGGGACATGCCGGACGCCACCGCGGCCACCCTCGACGGCGAGGGCTGGCTGCACACCGGGGACGCCGGGACCATGGACGCCCGCGGGTACCTGCGCATCGCGGGCCGCCTGAAGGACATCATCATCCGCGGCGGCGAGAACATCCACCCGCTCGAGATCGAGCAACTGCTGGGAAATCATCCCGCGGTGGCCGAGGTCGCGGTCATCGGCGTCCCGGACCCGCGCTGGGGGGAGCAGGTCGCGGCGGTCATCCGGCCCGCCGACCCGGGCGCGCCGCCCGACCCCGGCGAACTGGCCGCGTTCTGCCGGGAGCACCTGGCCCGGTTCAAGACGCCGAGGCTGTGGTTCTTCGTGGACTCGTTCCCGATGACGCCGTCCGGGAAGATCCGCAAGTTCGAGGTACGCCAGCGGTTCTCAGCCTCACGGTGATGGCTCACGGTGACGGCCAGCCTCGCGGTGACGGCCGCCCACGGTGACGGCCAGGACTTGAACTCGACGTCAACGTCAACAGCCAGAGGCCGCGGCTTGTACTGTGACGGCATGCCAGACTGCGACGACGCGGTGGCGGCCCCCGGCATCGCGCCCGGCCCGCTCACGGACTGGTTCACCGCCACTCTGGGCGCGTCGCCACCGCTGCGGTTCGAGCGCCTCGCGGGCGGCTACTCCAACCTGACGTTCCTGGTCAGCGACGTGGCGGGGGAGCGCTGGGTGCTCCGGCGGCCGCCGCTGGGCCATGTGCTGGCCACCGCGCACGACATGGACCGGGAAGGCGGGATCATGGCCGCGCTGGCCGGCACCGGCGTCCCGGTCCCCGCCGTGCTCGGCCGGACCGCCGACCCGCGCTGGAACGATGCCCCGTTCTTCGTCATGTCCTACGTTCCCGGCCAGGTGCTGCGCACCCCGGCGGACGCGGCCGCACTCGGCAGCGGGGATCACGCGGCCGTCGCCTACGGCCTCTTCGACGTGCTGGCCGCGATCCACGCCGTGGACCTGGCCGCGTCCGGCCTGGACGGCCTGGCCCGCGCCGGCTCCTACGCCGAGCGCCAGCTCCGCCGCTGGCACCGGCAGTGGCAGGACATCCGCACCCGCGACCTGCCGCTGATGGACGAGCTGTTCGCCGAGCTGAGCGCCCGTGTCCCGGAGCAGTCCGGGGTGACGCTGATCCACGGGGACTACCGGCTCGACAACGTCATCCTCGGGCCCGGCCTGCAGATCAGCGCGGTCCTCGACTGGGAGCTGGCCACCGTCGGGGACCCGCTGGCCGATCTCGGGCTGGCCCTCGCCTACTGGACGCAGCCGGACGAGGCGGGCCAGCTGCCGCCCGCTCCGACCGACGCGGCCGGCTTCCCGGCCCGCCGCCAGGTGGCCGCCCGGTACCTGGAGCGCAGCGGCCGGGCCGGCGGCGACCTCGGCTTCTACGTCGCGCTCGCGCACTGGAAGATCGCCTGCATGGCCGAGGGGGTCTACACCCGGCACCGGTCCGGGGACATGGGAGCGTCCGGGGCGGACATGGACCTGCTGCGGCGCCAGCCCGGGATGCGCGCCCGCGCCGCCCGGCGGGTGCTCGACGGCGAGCTCTAGGCAGGAGGAGACCGGATGACCGACACGGTCCGTTTCGAGGTGTCCGGGCCGGTGGCCACGATCACGCTGAACCGCCCGGACCGGCTGAACGCGATGACCGAGGAGCTGATCGGCGGGGTCCTGGACCGCCTCGAGCAGGCCAGCGCGGACGACGCCGTCCGGGTCGTGGTGCTCACCGGGCCGGCCGCGGGTTCTGCGCGGGCGGTGACCTCGGCGCGATGGGGGAGTTCGCCGAGCCGCGGACGCCCGGGGCCAGCCTTGCCCAGCTGCGGCGGCTGCACCGGACCAGCGAGCTGCTGCACGAGATGCCGAAAGTGACCATCGCCGCGGTCAACGGCCCCTGCGCCGGGGCCGGGCTGTCCTGGGCATGCGCCTGCGACCTGAGGATCGCCGCCGAGTCCGCGGTGTTCCGCACCGCGTTCCTGAGCGCTGGGCTGACCGGGGACTTCGGCGGCACATGGTCGCTGACCCGCCTCGTCGGTGCCGGCCGCGCCCGCCATCTCTTTTTCCTCAACGAAAAGCTGAACGCGGCTGCGGCCGCCGCCATGGGACTGGTGGGCGAGGTCGTCCCGGACGGCGCCCTGATGGGGCGCGTCGCTGACCTCGCCCGCGGGCTGGCGCAGGCGCCCCCATCCGTGATCGCCGGGATCAAGGAGAACCTGAATGACGCCCAGGAGCTGGACCTGCACGCGCTGCTGAACGCCGAGGCCGGCCGGCAGGTCCGCGCGGCGCTCAGTCACCCGCCCGCGGCGCCGCGGTCTTAGCCGGGCAGGCGCGGGCATGATCGCGGGCTGGGCCGCCCCCGACGAGCGGGTGCTGCCGCGCCTGCTCCGCCGCCGGGCCGGTGAGCAGCCGGGCGGGGAATTCCTGCGGATCGAGGACGGCCCCGCGGAGACGTTCGGCCAGGTCCTGCAGGCCGCAGAACGGATAGCAGCCCAGCTGGCCGGGCTCGGGGTGGGCCGGGGGGACCTGGTGCCGCTGCTGGCCGGCACCTCGGCGGAGTCGGTGCACGCCTGGCTCGGGGTGAACCTGGCCGGGGCGGCCGACGTGCCGCTGAATACCGCCTACCGGGGCGCGAGCCTGGCCCATGGCCTCGGCCTGTGCCGCGCCCGGCTGATGATCGCCGACCCGTCGTTCCTGCCGCGGATCGCCGAGGTCGCCGCGGACCTGCCCGCCCTGGAGACCGTGGTCCTGCTGGCTGGCGGCACCGCGCCGGAGGCGGCGACCTCGCGCCGGCCCGGGCACCGGGCCTGCCGGACCTGCCGGGCCTGCCGGGCCTGGCCGGGCTGCGGGTGGTCGCGCTGACCGCCGCGGCCGCCGGGCCGGTGCCGGACGGGGAGGCGGTGACCTGCCGGGATACCGCGTCCGTCCTGTTCACCTCGGGGACGACCGGACCGGCCAAGGGCGTGATCATGACGCACGCGCAGACGTACGCGATCGCCCAGGAGATCGTGGACGGGCTGCGGGTGAGCGAGCGGGACATCTTCTACTGCTTCCATCCCATGTTCCACATGACGCGGTTCGGCTCGGTGTACACGGCGCTGCTGGCCGTGCTGCCCGGTGGTGCTGGACCGCCAGTTCGACCCGGCCGCGTTCCTCGACCGGGCCCGCCGGTACGGGGCCACCGCCACCATCGGGCACGGGCCGATGCTGGAAGCCATCTACCGCCAGCCCGAGCGGCCGGACGACGCCGACAACCCGCTGCGCACGATCCTCACCGCCCCGCTGCCGGCGAGGATCGCCGCCGACTTCGAGCGGCGGTTCGGCGTCCGGGCCATCGACACCTGGGGGATGACCGAGGTGACCTGCGTGACCATGCGCCCCTACCAGGCGCCGCTGCGCCCGGGCAGCTGCGGGCGCCCCCGGGATGACCTGCTCGAGGTGCGGATCGTAGACCCGGAGACCGACGAGATCCTGCCCGCGGGGCAGGTCGGCGAGATCACGGTGCGGCCCCGCGAGCCCTGGGTGGTGATGCAGGGCTACCTGGGCATGCCCGACCTGACCGTGGCGGCCTGGCGGAACTTCCGGTTCCACTCCGCTGACTTCGGCTACCTGACCCCGGACGGCTACCTGTACTTCGCCGAGCGGTCCGGTGACCGGATCCGCCGCCGGGCCGAGAATGTGTCGGCCTACGACATCGAGTCCGCCGCCGCCAGTCACCCCCAGGTGCAGGACTGCGCCGCGGTAGGCGTCCCCTCGCAGTTCGAGAACGACGACGACATCAAGCTCTGCGTGGTGCCCGCCCCGGGCCCGCCCGTGGACGAGGCGGACCTGATCAGGCACCTGGTCCGGGCGCTCCCGCACTCCATGGTCCCGAGGTACATCGAGATGCTTCCCGCGCTGCCCCGCACGCCGACCGGCAAGATCCAGCGGCAGACGCTCCGGGGGTCCGGCGCCGGCCCGGTGTCGGCCGGCGGCGCTCCGTCCGGGCCCGCGCGCGAGCCCGGTCCCGGCCAGCCCGGGACCGGTGGCCGGGCCGCCAGGCCAGCACCGGCCAGGCCAGCACCGGCCAGGCCAGCACCGGCCAGGCCAGCACCGGCCAGGCCAGCACAGGCCAGCGCAGGCCAGGCGCGGAGCATCGGAGCGGCGGCCGCGTCCCGCGGCGGCCCGCTGGCCGGGATCCGCGTCATCGACCTCAGCCGGCTCGCCCCGGGACCGTACGCCAGCATGCTGCTCGCCGACCTCGGGGCCGAGGTCATCGCGGTGACCGGCGGCCGCGCCGGGCAGGTCCCGGCCGACTTCGCCCGGGGCAAGCGGTTCGCGCACCTGAACCTGAAGCACCCGGCCAGCCGCCAGGCCCTGCACCGGCTGGTCGCTACCGCCGACGTTCTGGTCGAGGGGTTCCGCCCCGGCGTGGCGGACCGGCTCGGCGCCGGCTACCAGGAGCTGAGCCAGGTCAACCCGCGGCTGGTCTACTGCTCGGTCACGGGCTACGACCCGGCCGGCCCGGACGCCCAGGCCGCCGGGCACGACATCAACTACCTGGCCGTGACCGGGCTGCTCGGCGTGGCCGGCCCGGCGGACGGCGCCCCGGTGCCCCCGCTCAACCTGGTCGCCGACCTCGCCGGCGGAGGGATGCTGGCCGCGTTCGGCATCTGCGCGGCACTCGTCGAGCGGGACCGCTCCGGGCACGGCCAGCGGGTCAACGCCGTGATGACCGACGGCGTGCTGTCCATGATGGAGATGTGGCTGAACGCCTGGCGGACCCCGTTGCTGCCCCAGCGAGGGCTCGGCTTCACCACCGGAGCGGCGCCGTTCTACCGCTGCTACCGCTGCGCCGACGGGCAGTACGTGGCGGTGGGCGCGGTCGAGGACGGGTTCTTCCGCGCCCTCTGGGACGGGCTCGGCCTGCCGCCGCCCTACCCGGGCAACCGGTTCGACCCGGCCGCCTGGCCCGACCTGGCCCAGGTCATCGGCGACCGGTTCGCCATCGCGAGCCGGGATGAGTGGTCGGCCCGGTTCGCCGGGGCCGACGCGTGCGTCACGCCGGTGCTCGCGCCGGACGAGGTGCTCCGGGCCAGCGGCCGGCCAGGGCCGGTGCCGCGGTTCTCCCGCACCCCCGGCGAGCGGGGCCGGGGCGGCGGCGAGCCGGACGCCACGGCCGAGGTGCTGGCCCAGGCCGGCCTGACCGACGAGGAACTGCGGGCGGTGGCGGAGGACGCACAGCGCGACGGCACCTTCGGCTTCAAGTGGCCGCCCGGCTAACACGGCTCCGGGCTTGCCCGTAAATACTCGCTGACATATATTTGCAGGCGAGTAATTGGAAGGGCGTTCCCGATGGCGGCGAAGCGCAAAGTTGACAACCTGATGGCCCTGGCGGTGCTGGCCACCGTCGTCCAGCAGCCGATGCACCGCTACGAGATCGCGTCCGTGATCCGCGCCCGCGGCAAAGACCAGGACATGGACGTCAAGTGGGGGTCCCTCTACACGGTGGTGCGGAACCTGGCCAAGCACGGCTTCCTGGAGGTGGTCGGCACCAGCCGGCAGGGTGCCCGTCCGGAAAGGACGGTCTACCGGATCACCGAGGCCGGCCGGCAGGAGATGCTCGGCTGGACCCGGGAACTGCTGTCCACACCAGAGCCCGAGCACCCGAGGTTCGCCGCCGGGCTCTCCGTGCAGATGATCCTGTCGCCCGACGAGGTGATGGCCCTCCTGCGGACCCGGCTCGGCCGGCTGGAGGAGTCGATCACCGCACGTCGTGCTGCTATCACCGGGCATCTCAAGGAGATTCCCCGCCTGTTCCTGGTCGAGGATGAGTTCGCCGTGGCGATGGTCGAGGCGGAGGCGGCCTGGGTCCGGGCCCTCCTGGAGGAGCTGACCTCGGGAAGCTTCCCCGATCTCGCGATGTGGCGGGCCCTCCACGACAGCGGCGAGATGCCCCCGGAGCTGATCGAACTCGCGCAGAGGGGGGTGGCAGACGACTAGATAGCGCTGAACGGTCCCGAGGCGGTGCGGCAACACCGCCGCCGGGACCCGGGGCGGCTGCTCGCAGCCATCCCGTCCAGCACCCGCGCACCGATGCCCGCACGAGACGAACCCGGCCACGAGGTGGCAACGCAAGGATAGCTGGGTTCCCCGTGCGTGATCTCGGCGCAGAACAACCGACGAACACCACGAGCAGGAGAGAACCCATGTCTACAGCCACGTCCAAAGTCCGCACCGCACTGGTCATCGGGGGCGGGATCGCCGGTCCCGTCGCCGCGATCGCCCTGCTCAAGGCCGGCCTCCAGGCGACCGTCTACGAGGCCTACCCCACCCTGGCCGACGGAATCGGCGGCGGGCTGGCCCTGGCCCCCAACGGCCTGGCCGCGCTCGGCATCATCGGCGCGGACGCTGCCGTCCGGGCGTTCTCGACCCCGGTCACCGGGACGGTCATGGCGGTCGGCGGGAACACCCGCCGGCTGCCCAGCCTGGCGGGCGTGGAGCCACTCCAGGTCATCGGCCGTGGCGACCTGCACCGGATCTTGCACGACCGGGCGGCCGAGTCGGGCGTCCGCTTCGAGTACGGCAAGCGCCTGGTCGCGGTCGACGAAGCCCCGGACTCGGTCACGGCGAGGTTCGCCGACGGCACCGCCGCGACCGCCGACGTCCTGATCGGCGCCGACGGCGTCCGCTCCACCGTCAGAACCCTGATCGACCCGGAAGCCCCCCGTGCGGGCTACACGGGATTGCTCGGCTTCCAGGGTTATGTTGACGCCGGCCCCGATCTCGACCCCGAACCTGGCGTCATGACGTTCGCCTTCGGCAAGCGGGCGTACTACCTGTTCTGGAAGATGGCGGACGGCCGCGTGACCTGGGGCGCGAACCTGCCATCGAAGCAGTACATGTCGCTGGCCGAGGCCCGGGCGATCCCGGCCGGGCAGTGGCTGCGGACGCTGCGCGACACGTACGCGGGCGACCTTCCGGGCGAGCTGCTGGCCACCCGGACCACCGCGGAAAACCTCGACATCACCGGGGCGATCCACATCATGCCGCCCGTCCCGCACTGGTACCGCGGTCGCATGGTGCTGGCCGGCGACTCCGTCCACGCCCCGTCCAACAGCACCGGCCAGGGCGCGTCGCTGGCGATCGAGAGCTCCATCCAGCTGGCGCGGTGCCTGCGGGACCTGCCTGATGCCACGTCGGCGTTCAGCGCCTACGAGGGGCTGCGGCGGGAACGGGTGCAGAGGATCGCGAAACGGGGCGCCCGGACGAACAGCACCAAGACGCCCGGGCCGGTCGCGCGCACGGCGATGCATGCGCTGATGCCGATCTTCTTCAGGGTGATGAACTTCGAGAAGGTCCTGGGGCGGGAGCAGCGGTACCGGATCGACTGGGATGCGCCGGCTGTGGCCGGGACTCCGGTGGCGGCTGAGGCGTCCTGATCAGGCCCGGGTGACGATCAGGCAGGCGTCCTGCCCGCCGAACCCGAACCCGTTGACCTGGAGCACGCCGATGTCGGCCTTCGCGGGGGCGCGGGTGATCACCCGGAAGCGGGCCTCCGGCTCCACCTCGGTGGTCCCCGCGACCTGGACGAGCGTGCCCGCCTGCATCCCGTGCAGGCCGGCGAGCAGGCCCATCACGCCGCTGGCCGACCCGGTGTGCCCGACATGGCCCTTGATGGAGGTGACCGGGAGTTCCGCGGCGTGCTCGCCGAACACCTCGTTGATCGCCTTCGCTTCGGCCAGGTCCCCCGCGGGGGTCGCGGTGGCGTGCGCGATGACCGCGTCCACCTCGTGCGGGCCGGCCAGGCCCGCGTCGTGCTGCGCGCGGCGCATGGCCTCCGCCTCCCACCGGCCGGACGGCTCCGGGGAGGACGGATGGAACCCCTCGGACAACGAGGCGTAGCCGGTGACCAGGCCGTAGGCATGCGCGCCGCGCCGGGCGGCCCGCTCGGCGTTCTCCAGCACGACCACGGCCGCCCCGGCACCCTCCACCACCCCGCAGCGGTGCACGTCAAAGGGCAGGCTGGCCCGGTCCGCGCGGTCCGGCGGATTCGACATCCCGTAGCTGCGCTGGCTGTAGGCCAGCGCGGGGGCCAGGCCGCACTCGGTGCCGCCCGCGATGATCACGTCCGCCTGCCCGCTCTCGATCATCCGCGCGGCAGTGCCGATCGCGTCCAGGGACGAGGCGCAGGCGGAGGAGACCGTCAGCAGCGGCCCGTGCAGCCCGTAGTGGATGGCGATCTGCCCGGCCGCCATGTTCGGCCAGGCCTGGATGTTCAGCTTGCGCGGCACCGCGCCGGGCCCCTCGGTGTCGAGCAGGCGCTGGGCCTCGAGCAGGGCCCGCGCGCCGGCCATCGTCACCCCCAGCACCACCCCGGTGCGCAGCGGATCGAAGTCCCCGCCCGCGTCGCGCACCGCCTGGATGCTGGCGGCCAGGGCATGCTGGGTGAACGTGTCCGAGCCCGCGATCACCCGCTCGTCCAGCCACGCGGCCGGGTCGAAGTCCGGCACCGGGGCGATCCAGGCGTACCGGCCCGCCTCCGGCTCGGCCCACGGTGCGGCCGTCACGCCATGCTCGCCCGCGTCGAGCCGGGTGAAGTACTCGTCCGCGGACTGGCCGATGCAGGAGATGACGCCGATCCCGGTGATGGCCACGTCCCGCATCCGCTGCCCCTTCCGCCGCTCATTGACAGTAGTTGAATCCGACGTCAGAATCAATCAGTCGCATGCGGGCCAGGCTCAGGCCAGCGCCCAGGCGACCTAAGCCATCCCGGTCGCGCGGGGTGCGGCCGCTCGCTGGGCACGGTCCTGGCGGACGGGCGCGCCGGCCGGGACCACGCACGCCGCGCGACGCAGGCCGGGCGACACGGCAGGCCGGGCAACACGGGCCGGGCGACACGGGCCGGAGGAAGTCATGAAGCTCACCCTCGCCGACTTCATCGCGATGAACGTCCGGTCCTTCCCGGACCGCCAGGCCATCGAGGTCCTCGGCGCCACGCCGGAGAGCTACACCTACCGGGAGATGTGGCTGCGGGTCTCGGCCCTGGCCGACGCGCTGCGCGAGGTGGAGCCGGGGCCGCACGGGCCGGTGGCTGTCACGCTGCTGCCCAACGGGACCGACGCGCTGCTCATCTACCTGGCCGGGCAGCTGGCGGGCTGCGCGATCGTGCCGGTCAACACCCGGCTCGCGCACCCGGAGATCCTGCACATCGTCAACGACTCGGGGGCGCGGCGCATCTTCTCCAGCGGGGACCTCCTGGGCGCGGCGGCCGCCGTGGCCGCCGCCGCGGCCCAGGACACCACGGTCGTCGACCCCGTTCAGCTGCCCACCCCCGGCGGCCTGCGCGACCCGGCCATCCCCGACCCGGCCAAGGGCGACCGGCTGGCCGCCGTGTTCTACACCTCCGGCACCACCGGCGCGCCCAAAGGGGCGGCGATGACCAACGACACCTGGCTGGTCAACGCGATGCGCTGGGGCTGGCAGCTGGGCTTGGGCTGGGACTCTGTGATGCTGGTTCCCGGCCCGCTCTTTCACATGTCCTACTGCAGCTTCGCCTTCGGCACGCTGATGATCGGCGGCCGGGTCCGGATCATGCCCTCGTTCGACCCCGCCCGGGCGTGCGATGAGTTCGCCGGGATCTGCACGACGGCGTTCCTGGTGCCGTCGATGACCTCGATGATGATCGAGGAGTGGGAGCGCCGCGGCCGGCCGCAGCTGGGCAGCATGCGGGCCATGATGACCGCCGCGGCCTCCGTGTCCCCCGACGCGCTCGCGGACGCGTTCGCGATGTTCCCGAACGCGCGGATCACCGAGACCTACGGCTGGACCGAGGCCGGGTTCGCCACGGACGAGATCAAGCGCCCGGAGACGCTCGCGGATGCGACCGTCGGGTACTCCACCCTCGGCTGCGAGATCGCGATCCTGGACCCGGCCGGGAACCCGGTCCCGCCCGGCGAGCAAGGCGAGGTGGCGGTGAAAACCGTGGCCCACTTCTCCGGGTACCTGAACCGGCCCGACGCCACCGCGGCCGCCTGGGCCGGGGACTTCCTGCGCTCGGACGACATCGGCGTGCTGGAGAAGGACGGCCGGCTGCGCATCATCGACCGGAAGAACGGCCTCATCATCAGCGGCGGCGAGAACGTCTACGCCGCCGAGGTGGAGCGGGTGCTCATCAGCCATCCTCAGATCCGGGACGTCACCGTGGTCGGCAAGCCGGACCCGCGCTGGGGTGAGCTCGTGGTCGCGGTGGTCGTGCCTGAGCCCGGGACGCCCCCTGACCCCGGCGAGGTCACCGCGTACTGCCGGGCCCGGCTGGCCGGCTACAAGTGCCCGCGCGAGGTCAGGGTCTGGGACGACCTGCCCCGCAACTCGATGGGGAAGATCCAGCGCTTCATCATCCGCGACCGCGTCACCGCCGAGCCCGCCTAGGACGGCCCGGAAGCAGGAATGACCTGCGGGCGGATAGGTCGTGATCAACTGATAGGTGACGCCAGGACAGCGCCCATCGGTTGACCACGAACTCACCCGTCGCACTTTCGAAGGCACGTAGTGATGAAGCTGCTCCGGCGGGCAGTTTGCGGCCATGTTTGGCCCGCCCGCCCGGCCGCACTGGGCTGTCATCCGCAGCCTGGTTCTCCTGTGACCTGCGTGGCTGGTGCTACGGGTGTGCCGCCCGGCCGGGCCTCCCGAGTTCGTGATCAAACGATAGGTGTCGCCAGGACAGCACCAATCGTTTGATCACGAACCTACCCACGCAACCGGCAGGAGGGCCTCGGCTGATCACGAGGTGGGCTTGCGGTTTGCGGGGCTGGTGGGGCCAATGCTTCATAGCCCGCCTGGCCTGGGACCGTACCAATGAGGTAAAACGGACTACGCTACCCCCAGGGGGCCGAATGACCCGCCCTCTGGGACAAGGGGGGCCTTGTGCGCACATACATCGTCGCGGCAGCCGCCGCCGCAGCAGCAGGGGTGCTGGCGCTCAGTGGGCCAGCCGCCGAGGCCGGAACCGGTGGGCAGCCGCCGCCGCCGGGAGTCGTGTCGGCGGCTCCCGCCAGCAACACGCCGCACCTGGCCGCCGAGTCCAGTCCCACGGAGCAGATCCGCCAGCTCGCCGAGTGCGGCGGCACCATGTACGCGGTGGGCAGCTTCAGCTCGATCCAGCAGGGCAGCACGAGCTACACCCGCAGCGACGTGTTCAGCTTCAGCGCGACCAGTCCGTACACGATCACGTCCTGGGCTCCCGTGGTGGTGGGGAGCACGAGCACGAACAATGACGGCGCGGACGCGATGAATTCCATCGCGTTCAACGGCGGCAACTGCGCGGACGCCTACATCGGCGGGAACTTCACTAAGGTCAACGGCACCAGCGTGACCAACATCGCCGAGATCAGCACCAGCACGGGCAACGTGGTCACCGGGTTCGCGCACGACGCCAACGGCGCCGTGGACACCCTGGCCACGGTCGGCGGCCACCTGCTGGCGGGGGGCACTTACACGTCCATCAACGGCGCCAAGATCCCGCGCATGACCAGCCTGAGCCCGTCCACCGGCCTGAGCGACGGGTTCCTGAACCTGTCCATCGCAGGCAGCCAGGTCTTCAACCAGCAGCTCAGCCACGGGGGCACGCTCGACCTGGTCGAGGGCGCGTTCACCGCGGCAGGCGGCCAACCGCGCCAGCAGATGTTCATGCTGAACGTCGGCGGCTCGAAGGCGAGCGTGACGGGCTGGACCTCGCCTACGTTCAACATCGCCTGCAGTCCCCAGACGTTCTGGGCCCGCGGGGGAGCCTGGTCTCCGGACGACTCGACCGTGTACGTGGCCACCACGGGCTACAAAGAGCCGGGCGTCAGCGGGTCCGGGCCGCGCCCGGCGGGAAGCCCGTGTGACACGGCCATGGCGTTCCCGGCCACGCAGACGTCGGTGAACCCGACCTGGATCAACCAGACCGGCTGCGACTCGCTGTTCACGACCGCGGCCGACAGCGAGGCTGCGTACTTCGCCGGCCACGAGCGCTACTCGATGAACCCCAACGCGTGTAACACCCTCGGCTCCGGTGGGTACAACGCGCCCGGAACGGAAGGGCTGAACCCGGCTAACGGGGCACTGTACGTCAACTCATCGGGTTCCGCGGGATACTACAGCCGGGCCCGCGGCCTGGGCGCCGACGACATGCTGCTCACCAGCGCCGGGCTCTGGATCGCCAGCGACAACTTCGACGACAGCGCCACCTGCGGCGGCGTGAGCGGGCACGCCGGGATCTGCTTCCTGCCCTACGGCTAGAGTCCCAGGCGGTCGGCCAGGGCCGCGCGGCGCTGGGTCTCGGTGCCGAAGAGGACCGCGCAGGTGCGGGCCCGGCGGAAGTACAGGTGGGCCGGGTGCTCCCAGGTGAAGCCGATTCCGCCGAGCACCTGGATGGCCTCGGCCGTGATGTGCGTGTAGGCGGCCGAGCATTGCAGGCCCGCCACCAGCGCGGCGATCCCGGGATCGCTCTCACCGTCGCCGGCCGCCTCGAGCGCCCCGTCCAGGGCGACCCGGGCGCCTTCCAGCGCCACCAGCATGTCCGCGCACTTGTGCTTCACGGCCTGGAACGAGCCGATCGGGCGGCCGAACTGGACTCGCTGCTTGGCGTGGCTGACCGCCAGGTCCAGGGCCTGCTCCGCGCCGCCGACCGACTCGGCGGCGAGCGCGACCACGGCCGTGTCCAGCACGCGGGCCAGCGCCGCGGCCCCGGCCCCGGGCGGGCCGAGACGCCGGGCCGGGACCGCGCGGAAGCCGAGCCGGGCCAGCGTGCGGGTGCTGTCGATGACGGGCATCACCGCGCGGCTCAGCCCGGGCGCCTCGCCTGCCACCCGGTACAGGCCGATCCCGGTGTCGTCGCGGGCGGCGACCAGCAGCACGCCGGCCACGTGGCCGTCCACCACGTAGAGCGCCTCGCCGTCCAGGCTGACGCCGTCGCGGGAGGGTGACGCCGCGACGCCCAGCGACGCTGGGGTGCCGTCCGGTCGTCCCGCCGGGCCGCTGACCGCCACGGCCGCCGAGCAGCTCGCCGGCCGCGAGCCGGGGCAGCAGCTCCGCCTGGGCTTCCCCGTCCCCGCTGGCCAGCAGCGCGGTCACGGCCAGCACGGCGGAGGAGAGGTAGGGGACGCAGGCCAGCGCCCGGCCCAGCTCCCGCAGGACCAGGCCGGCCTCGGCCAGGCCGCAGCCCGCGCCGCCATAGGCGGCTGGCACCAGCAGGCCGGCCAGCCCGAGCTGTCCCAGGCCGGCCCACACGGCGGGGTCGTAGCCGGCCTCCGTGCCCGAGACCCGGCGTACCTCCTCCAGCGGGAAGTGATCCCGGGCGAACGCGCGCACCATCGCGCGCAGTTCCTCCCGCTCGGCGGCGGAGGTGGGCTGCGGCGCCCCGGGCGCGGGCTGTGGCACGGTCGAGTCCTGGCCCCGCCGCTCAGCCCGCCACGATGGGCTGGCCCCACATGTCTCAGTTCGGGGCCGCCTTGGCCACCAGTCCCGGCACCACCGCACCGAGATCGGCCGGAACCCAGGTGCCCGGCTGCCGGACGCCCGGGCCCGAGTGCCAGCCCTCGGCCACGTTCAGCTCGCTGCCCCAGACGTTGAATACCCGGCCGGTGATCTCCCGGGACTGCGCGCTGCCCAGCCACACCACCAGCGGCGAGACCCGCTCGGGCGCGAGGTCGTCGGCGTCGCCGGCCAGTGCGGCGCCATCAAGGACGGGCAGCCCCTCGGTCATCCTGGTGCGCGCCCCGGGCGCGATGGCGTTGACCGTCACCCCGTAGCGGGCCAGCTCGGTCGCGGCGATCAGCGCGAACGCCGCGATGCCCGCCTTGGCCGCGCCGTAGTTCGCCTGGCCGGGGTTCCCGTACAGGCCGGACGGGGACGAGGTGCAGATGACCCGGGCGTCGTTGGCCTGCCCGGCCTTGGCCCGCTCCCGCCAGTACGCGGCGGCGTGCCGGGTGGGGGCGAACACGCCGCGCAGGTGAGTGCGGATGACGCCGTCCCAGTCGTCCTCGGTCATGTTCACCAGCATCCGGTCGCGCAGGATCCCGGCGTTGTTGACCAGCACGTCCAGCTGGCCGTAGCGGGCCACAGCGGCCTCGACGAGCCGGGCCGCGCCGTCCCAGCTGGCCACGTCCTCGTAGCTGGCCACGGCCTCGCCGCCCAGCGCGCGGACCTCGGCGGCGACGGCGTCGGCGGGCCCGTGATCCCCGCCGGTGCCGTCCCGCTCGACACCGGTGTCGTTGATGACCAGGCGGGCACCCTCGCGGGCGAAGGCGAGCGCGTGCGCGCGGCCCAGGCCGCGGCCGGCCCGGTGATGATCACGGCCCGGCCCGCGCAGATCCCGCTCATGCGTCCGTCCTTCCCAGCAGCCCGATCGCCCGGGCCCACAGGGTGGTCAGCTCGTCGGTGGCCTTGTCCAGGTCGAAGTCCTCGCCCTGGGCGCACCACGTGTAGGCGAACCGGCTGACCATGCCGGTCAATGCGTGCGCCGCGTACCGCGGGTCGAGGGACGGGTCGGCCAGGCCCGCTTCCTGCAGGCCGCGGATGGACTTCTCGGCCCGGGTCACGAACGCCGCCTTGGCCTCGAGCAGCAGGCCGGCCATGTCCGGGACGATCGCCGCGGCGTTCTCCCAGATCACCATCAGCTTGCTGTTCGCCCGGTAGGTCTCCAGGTAACGGCGGTTCGCGGCGCGCAGGGCCTCGAGCGGGTCCCGGTCATCGCGGCGGGTCCGGTACTGGGCGGCCCCGGCGCCGAGCAGCTCGGACTCCAGCTGCAGGATGACCGCGCGCATCGCGGCTTCCTTGGAATCGAAGTAGGTGTAGAACGTGCCGTGCGCCGCGCCGGCTTCCTCGGCGATGTCGGTGATGCGGGCCTCGATGAAGCCGTTCCGCTCGAAGACCCGGCGCGCGGCGGCGATGAGCGCCTCACGGGTCCGGCGCCCGCGCTCGCTGAGCTGCTCGGGTGGTTTGGGGGAACCGCCGGTCGATACGGAATCGGCGGGCCGGGATCGCGCCATGGCACCTGACGTTAGTCGAACTTGACGTCGGAATCAAGTTGGGTTTAGATGGGAGTCCCTTCCCGCAGCCGGCGGAGCCCGGCCGCGGTGACCGCGCTGATGACGCGTGAGGAGTCAGATGGATTTCGAGTTCTCCGCGCGGTCGGCGCAGCTCCAGCAGGAACTCCTGGCCTTCATGGACAGCCACCTGTACCCGGCCGAGGAGCTGTACGAGAGCCAGCTCGCCGCCTCGGGCGACCCGCACAGCCAGCCGCCGGTCATGGAAGAGCTGAAAGCCGCGGCCCGGGCCCGTGGCCTGTGGAACCTGTTCCTGCCCGACACCACCTGGGGCGCCGGGCTGGGCAACACCGACTACGCGCCGCTGGCCGAGATCATGGGCCGGTCGGCGATCGCCCCGGAGGCGCTCAACTGCTCCGCCCCGGACACCGGCAACATGGAGCTGCTGGTGCTCTTCGGCACCGGGACCCAGCAGCGTGAATGGCTGGTGCCGCTGCTGGACGGCACGATCCGGTCCTGCTTCGCGATGACCGAGCCCGCGGTGTCCAGCTCGGACGCCAGCAACATCTCCGCCACCATCACCCGCGACGGCGACTCGCTGGTGCTCAACGGCCGGAAGTGGTGGACCTCCGGGATCCTGAACAAGGACTGCAAACTGATGATCTTCATGGGCGCCACCGACCCGGAGGCCGCCCCGCACCGCCGCCAGAGCATGGTGCTGGTGCCCACCGACACGCCCGGCGTCACCGTGCTGCGCAACCTGCCGGTGTTCGGCTACACCGACCGGCTCGGCCACGGTGAGGTGCAGTTCACCGACGTCCGGGTGCCCGCCGCGAACCTGCTCGGCGAGGAGGGCGGCGGCTTCGCCATGGCCCAGGCCCGGCTGGGGCCCGGCCGGGTGCACCATGCGATGCGGGCGATCGGGATGGCCGAGCGGGCCCTGGAACTGATGTGCCGCCGGGTCACGTCCCGGGTCGCGTTCGGCGGCCCGCTGGCCGGCCAGGGCGTGGTCCGCGACTGGATCGCCCGGAGCCGGATCGAGATCGACCAGGCCCGGCTGCTGGTGCTCAAGGCGGCCTGGCTCATGGACAGCCACGGGAACAAGGCCGCGCGGACCGAGGTCGCCGAGATCAAGGTGGCCGCCCTCGACGCGGCGCACCGGGTGATCGACCGCGCGCTCCAGGCGCACGGCGGGGCCGGGGTCAGCAACGACTTCCCGCTGGCCCGGATGTACACCAGCGTCCGGGCGCTGCGGATCGCCGACGGCCCGGACGAGGTGCACCTGCGCTCCGTCGCCCGCCGTGAGCTGGCGAAATACCGTGACTGAGCCAACCGGGCCCGGCGCTGAGCGCACTGGCGGGCCGCAACGCGCTGGTCACCGGGGCGTCACGGGGCATCGGCCGGGCCATCGCGGAGGCGTTCGCGGCGGCCGGTGCCCAGGTGATGATCTCCTCGCGGAAGGCCGGCGCCCTCAGGCAGGTCGCCGAGGCCGCCGCCGGGCCCGGGCTGCCCGGCCGGATCATCTGGCAGGCCGCGCACGCGGGCAAGCCCGCCGACGCGCAGGCCTGCGTGGCGGAGACGGTCCGGCGCCTCGGCTCGGTGGACATCCTGGTCAGCAACGCCGCGACCAACCCCTACTTCGGCGACCTGGCCGGGCTGGACACCGCGCGGGCGGAGAAGACGTTCCAGGTCAACCAGCTGGGTGTGCTGACCTGGGCCCAGCAGGCGTGGCAGGCGTCGATGCGCGAGCATGGCGGGGTGATCATCAACATCGCCTCTGTCGGCGGGTTCATGGTCGAGCCGATGATCGGGTTCTACAACGTGACCAAGGCCGCGGTGATCCAGCTGACCCGGCAGCTGGCCTACGAGATGGCGCCCGGCGTGCGGGTGAACGCGATCGCACCCGGGCTGGTCAAGACGGATATGGCCCGCGGCTTGTGGGAAGGGCGGGAACCGGAGCAGTCGCGCCGCATCCCGCTGGGCCGGCTCGGCGAGACCGCCGACATCGCCAGCGCCGCGGTCTTCCTGGCCAGCGACGCGGCGTCCTGGATCACCGGGCACACGCTCGTCGTGGACGGCGGCGCGATGATCGCGCCGTCCGTTCCCGCCGGGGACCACTCGGACCCGTACGGGCCGGGCACGCTCTAGTCGCGCAGGGGACAGGCCATGGACTACCAGGAGATCTGCTACGGGCCGGCCGAGGGCGCGGGCCCGCAGGTCGTCCAGGTCACGCTGGACCGGCCGGACACACTGAACGCCTACACGTCACGGATGTGTGAGGAGCTGAACGACGCGCTGCTGCGCTATGCGCGGGATGAGGACGCCCGGGTCCTGGTGCTGACCGGGGCCGGGCGGGCCTTCTGCGCCGGCGGTGACGTGGCCAGCCAGGCCGAGGTGGAGGAGGCGGCCCGGCGCCAGCTTGGTCACGGCGTGGTGATGCGCGAGCGGATGCACCTGCTCGTCCAGTCCCTGTACCGGATGGACAAGCCGCTGATCGCGATGATCAACGGGCGGGCCGTGGCCGGCGGCCTCACCCTGGCCCTGCTGTGCGACGTGCGGATCGCGGCGTGGAGCGCGCGGCTGGGCGATACCAGCGGCCGGGCCGGGCTGCTGCCCGACGAGGGCGGGGCCTGGCTGTTCCCCCGGGTGATGGGGATCGCGGCGGCCACCCGGATGACGCTGCTGAGCGAGCTGTATGACGCGTCCACCGCGCAGCAGCTCGGCCTGGTCGGCGAGGTGGTCCCCGACGAGCAGCTGCGCGACCGGACCATGCAGCTCGCGGATGAGCTGGCCGCCCGGGCGCCCCTCGCCGTGCGGGTGGCCAAGCGGATGATGCGCCGGTCGCTGGAGCTGACCTTCGAGCAGTCGCTCGGCGACGCCGAGTACGCGGTCAACATCGTCAACGACAGTGAGGACGTCCAGGAAGGCGTGGCTGCTTTCCTGGAGAAGCGTGCTCCGGTGTTCCGGGGGCGCTGAGTGGCCGGGGACACTGACAGGCCGCAGTCAGCCGGCGAGCCGTGGCCGCCTGGTGCGCCGGCCGCCACGGCGGGGCCGACGGTGAACGTGCGCGACCTCCCGCCCGTTGCGGAGAATTTGTTCTCGTGGCAGGACGGGACGCCGCGGCTGATCGGGTCGGCCTGCCTGGCGTGCGCCACGCTGGCCTTCCCGCAGCAGCAGTCCTGCCCCCGGTGCTGCGGCGAGGACGTGACCGCGGCACCGCTGCCGGCGGAGGGCGCCCTGTGGTCCTGGACCGTGCAGCGGTTCCCGCCGAAGTCCCCGCCCTACGCCGGGGGAGAGGCGCACTTCCGGCCGTTCGCGGTCGGCTATGTGGCCCTGGACGGCGGGATCGCGGTGCAGGGCGGTGACCGGCGCGGCGGCGCCGGACGGCTACCGCATCGGCATGCCCATGCGCCTCGTGATCGAGCCTTTTCTCCGCAACGACGGTACCGCCGTGGCCGCCTACGCGTTTGCTCCGTGCCATGCGGGCCACGGAGAACCTCCAGACGATGACGATCACGAGGGCCCGGCCGGTGTGCCGGGGGAGGGGACCGTCCCGTCATGACCGGGAGCCTGGCCATTGCCGGCATCGGGATCCACCCGTTCGGCCGGAACGAGGGACTGTCCGGGCTGCAGCTGGCCGTGGCCGCGGCCCGGGATGCGCTGGCCGACGCCGGGCTCGGCTGGCCGGACATGCAGTTCGCGGTGGGCGGCTCCGACTCCGCGGGCAGGCCGGACACGCTGGTCAGCCGGCTCGGCCTGACCGGGCTCCCGTTCACCAACGTGATCAACGGCTGCGCCACCGGCGGCGCGTCACTGCTCACCGCCCGCGCGACCATCGCCTCGGGCACGCATGAGATCGGGCTGGTCGTCGGGTTCGACAAGCATCCGCGCGGCGCGTTCGACCCGCGGCCGGAGGACTGGGGTCTCGGCGCGCTGGTACGGCGACCTGGGCATGATGGTGACCACGCAGTACTTCGGCATCAAGATCCAGCGCTACATGCACGAGCACGGGATCACCACCGCGTCGCTGGCCAGGGTGGCGGCCAAGGCGTTCCGCAACGGCGAGCGCAACCCCGCCGCGTGGCGGCGCAAGCCGCTGTCCGAGGCCGACATCCTGGGCTCGGCCATGGTCGCCGACCCGCTGACCCAGTACATGTTCTGCTCGCCGTCCGCGGGTGCCGTCGCCCTCGTCGTCTGCCACCCCGACCTGGCCGCCCGGTTCCCGGCGCCGCCGGTGTACGTCCGGGCCGTGTCCATGCGGTCGAGGCGGTTCGGCTCCTTCGAGGTGTTCAGCCCCAGCATGCCGGTGACCCGCGGGCCCTCCCCGTCCCAGGAGGCAGCGCAGGCCGCGTACGCGGAGGCGGGCATCGGCCCCGGCGAGTTCGACGTGGTGCAGGTGCAGGACACCGAGTCGGGGGCGGAGCTGATGCACCTGGCCGAGTGCGGGCTGTGCGAGCACGGCGCGCAGGAGGAGCTGATGGCCACCGGCGCGACGGAGATCGGCGGCCGGCTGCCGGTCAACACCGACGGCGGGTGCATCGCCAGCGGCGAGCCGATCGGCGCGTCGGGCCTGCGCCAGGTCTATGAGACCGTGCTCCAGCTGCGCGGCCAGGCCACCGGCCGGCAGGTAGAGGGGGCCAGGACCGGGTTCACGCACGTGTACGGCGCGCCGGGCATCAGTGCCTGCGCGGTGCTGAGCCGGTGACGCCGTGAGCGACCTCGCGGAGTGGACAGGCCCGGGCGCGGGAATGGTTGCGGTCCTGCGCGCGGTCCCGGGACGGCGAGGCCGCGGCCGGGCTGGGCTCGGTGGCCGTGTTCGACAACCTCACGTTCGAGCAGGAGCAGGAGCAGCTCGCGGCCGCGGCCGCCTGGCAGCGAGCCAAGCTGGCCGCGGGCTACGGGGCCATCACCTGGCCGCCGGAGTACGGCGGCGCGGGACTGCCCGCCGCCTACGAGGAGGCTTTCGGCCGGGAAGAGGCGCAGTTTGCGGTGCCCCGGAAGAACGAGCTGTTCTCGGTCACGCTCGAGCTGGTCGCGCCCACCATCGCCGCGTTCGGGACGCCGGCCCAGCAGCGTGAGCTGATTCCCCGGCTGCTGGCCGCCGAGCTGTTCGTCTGCCAGCTCTTCTCCGAGCCGGGGCGGGCAGTGACCTGGCCTCGCTGTCGCTGCGCGCCGAGAGGCGTGCCAGCGGCTGGGTTCTCAACGGGCAGAAGGTGTGGACGTCCGGGGCCCGGCATGCGGCCCTCGGCGAGCTGATCGCGCGGACCGACCCGGCCCAGGCCCGGCACCGGGGGCTGACCGCGTTCCTGGTGCCGATGGACGCGGCCGGAGTGGAAATCCGCCCGATCCGCCAGATGAGCGGCGGGTCGAGCTTCAACGAGGTCTTCTTCACCGACGTCGTGATCCCGGACGGGGCGCGGCTCGGGGAGGCCGGCCAGGGCTGGCAGGTGGCCCTGACCACGCTGGGATTCGAGCGGGCCCGGTCCGGCGCGGGCGCGCAGCAGCCGGGCGGATCCTTCGCCCAGGTCGCCGCCACCGCCCGTGAGCTGGGCCGCCACGACGACCCGCTGGTCCGGCAGATGCTGGCCGACCTCTACGTGCGCTCCGAGGTGCAGCGCCGGTACGCGGAGAAGATGACCCAGTCCGCCGCGGCCGGGACGCCTGGCGAGGAAGGGTCAGTCCTGAAGCTGATGTGGTCGGCGAACCTGATGCGGATATCCGCGGCCGTGACCGAGCTGCTGGGGCCGCGGCTGGTGGCGGACACGGGGGAGCCGGGC
This sequence comes from uncultured Actinomycetes bacterium, assembly GCA_963711485.1. Classification (GTDB taxonomy): domain Bacteria; phylum Actinomycetota; class Actinomycetes; order Streptosporangiales; family Streptosporangiaceae; genus RYN-230. The sequence goes on along the minus strand of CAVQEM010000028.1, from coordinate 333,794 downwards.
ACCTTCGGCTGGTCCGAGCATCTGCTGGGGGCGCCCGGCTACCGGATCGCCGGCGGCACCGAGGAAATCCAGCGGAACATCATCGCCGAGCGGGTACTCGGCCTGCCCCGCGAGTCCCGGCCGCCTGCCTGACGCCTGCCTGACCCCGCCTGCCTGACGCCTGCCTGACGCCTGCCTGACGCCCGCCCGCCTGACGCTGGTGATCAGTAGGCTGGCGGGTATGCGCGTAGTGATTGCCGGGGGGCATGGGAAGATCGCACTTCTTCTGGCGCGGCTCCTGGCCGGGCGAGGTGACCAGGCCGTGGGGCTGATCAGGAACCCGGCCCAGGCCGCGGACGTCCAGCAGGCCGGTGCCGAGGCTGTCGTCTGCGATCTGGAGACGGCTTCCGTCGATGATGTCGCGGCCCTGCTGTCCGGGGCGGATGCGGTGGTATTCGCGGCGGGTGCTGGCCCGGGCAGTGGCGTGCCCCGCAAGGACTCCGTCGACCGGGGCGCCTCCGTGCTGATGGCCGACGCGGCCGGGCGGGCCGGGGTACGCCGGTTCGTGCAGATCTCCTCGATGGGCGCCGGCCAGCCGCCCGGCCCTGACCGTGATGAGGTCTGGGCCGCCTACATCGACGCCAAGACGGCCGCCGAGGACGATCTGCGCTCCCGGGACCTGGACTGGACCATCCTGCGGCCGGGCGGCCTCACCGATGCCCGCCGGCCGGCCGGGTCCGGCTCGCGGCCCCGCCGGTTCCCCGCGGCACCATTCCCCGCGCCGACGTCGCCGCGGTCATCGTGGCCCTGCTCCACCATCCCGGGGGACGGCACCAGACGCTTGAACTGGTCGGCGGGGGGATCCCCGTGGGCGAGTCCGTCCTCAGCCTCTCCTGAACCGCATCGATTTCCCGAGGGAGCGATCATGGGAGCGGTCCGGCGGGATGACGTGGGCGGCGGCGGCGCGCAGGCACGCAGCGGGCCGATGGCGGGCCGGACGGTGCTCGTCACCGGGGGCACCGGGGGCATCGGCAAGGCGACCGCCCTGGGCCTGGCCCGGATGGGCGCGCACCTCGCGATCACCGGCCGGGACCGGGGGCGCGCCGAGGAAGCGGCCCGCGAGATCGGGGCCGCCGGCGGCGGGCAGGCCGACATTTTCGTGGGGGACCTGTCCTCGCAGGCCGAGGTCCGGCGGCTGGCGGACGAGGTGCTCCAGCACCTGCCCCGGATCGATGTACTGGTCAACAACGCCGGGGGCTACTGGAGCACCCGGCACGTCACCGCGGACGGGCTAGAGCGCACCTTCGCCCTGAACCATCTCGCCCCGTTCCTGCTCACCCACCTGCTCCTGCCGCGGCTGGAGCAGAGCGCGCCGGCCCGGGTGATCACGGTTTCCTCCCACGTGCAGGCCAGCGGACGCATCGACTTCGGCGACCTCCAGGGGGAGCGCTCCTATTCTGGCGCCCGGGCTTACAGCCAGTCCAAGCTGGCCAATGTCCTGTTCACCTACGAGCTGGCCAGGAGGCTGCCGGCTACCTCCGTCACCGTCAACGCGCTGCATCCCGGCGTGGTGCGCACCTCCCTCGGGGCCGAGGATCCCGGCCGCACGCAGCGCCTGTTCACCCCCGTCATGCGGCCGTTCATGAAGTCCCCTGCCGAGGGAGCCGCGACGTCCATCCAGGTGGCCTCGGACCCCGGTCTGGGCCAGGTGACAGGTCGCTACTTCGCCGGCGGCGAACCCAGGAAATCGGCCGAGGGGAGTTACGACGAGGCCGTTGCGGCGCGGCTGTGGCAGGTCAGTGCGGGCCTCGTCGGCCTGGGCCCACCCAGGCCCTGAGAAATCCGGGTGGTCCGGGAAATGCCGGAGTCCCCGGGCATCGTAGGCGGCAATGCACTGCGGAGGGGAAACAGATGATCGGTGAATTGCATTCGACGGTGCTGGACTGCCGCGACCCGCAGGCCCTGGCCCGTTTCTACTCCGAGCTTCTCGGCTGGCCGGTGGTCGGGGTGGACGGGGACTGGGTCGATATCGGTGACGGCCAGGGCCTGCGGCTGAGCTTCCAGCACGCTCCTGGCCACCAGCCGCCACGCTGGCCCGACCCGGCGTTCCCCCAGCAGGTCCACCTGGACATCACCGTCCAGGACATCGACGAGGCCGAGGACAAGGTGCTGGCGCTCGGGGCGACCCGGCTGTCCAGCACCGAACCCGGCTTCCGGGTGTACGCCGACCCGGCGGGCCACCCCTTCTGCCTCTGCCGGGCGTAGGGGAGGTCGATTTCACCCCGCCGGCGCCCGGGACAGCTAGCGTCCGCGCCGCGTGCTGGTCCTGGGAGGCGGGCTGGCGGGCGGGCCCGGCGGGGACGGCCGGCCGCCGATGAAGTCCTCCCAGTCGATCTGCACCGGCGTCCACCGGCGATCGAAGTCGGCGGCCCGGCGGGTGGCGCGCTCCAGCCGCTCGCCGTGATAGCGGCGCCGGGCCCAGATCGACTTCGGCCGGGCCAGCCGCACCGCGCCGACCCAGGCGACCGGCGGCAGGAACAGACCGAACAGTGCGCAGCGGTACTTGCCCTTGAGCGCGCAGACCAGCGAGAACACGCCGTCGAGCGCGAGGAGGGCGGTCGCGCTCAGCCGGACCGACCGCTCGAGCCCGCTGGCGCCCTGGATGCCGAACGGGGTGAACCCGACCAGCCCCAAGCCGAGACAGGCGGCCGTGAGGGTGACCGCCTCGACCGAGAGCTGGCCCTCACCGTTCCAGTAGACGTCCTGCAGGTGCAGGATCAGCGCGAACTCGTCCAGGACCAGGGACATGCCGATCCCGGTGATCACGGCGGCGAACGCGAGCCAGCCCAGCGAGCCAGGCCCGCCGATCGCGGTGAGGGCGCCGACGATCAGCAGGATCAGGCCCGGGACCGCGTGATGGATGTGCGTCCCGGAGGCCGTGATGTTCCGGAACGGGCCGCGGCCATCGCGGATGAGCCGGGTGATCGTGCGCGTGGACACGAAGGTCAGCACGAAAGCCAGGAAGCACAAGCCGAGCGGCAGTTTTCCCGCCTCGATCACGTCGCGATGCCACCAGGAGCCCATGCCCTGATGTTCGCAGAATCACGGGGCCGCCGCCGTGACCTGCGCGCGTGCGGCCCGAGCGGGTCGCCCACGATGTCGCGGCGCGGTCGGCTGCAGCCTTGCCGGACCTGGCATCCTGGATACATGCAGACCGTGTATGAGGCTGCGGGCGGCCGTGCGGGCCTGCTCCGCCTGGCCGAGGCCTGGCACTCGCGGGTAATGGCCGACGAGCCTGGTCAGCCATGCGTTCAGCCACGGATTCCATCCGCAGCACAGCGAGCGGCTTGCCGCGTACTGGGCCGAGGCCCTCGGCGGCCCAGACGCCTATTCCGGCAGCTACGGGAACGAGACCTCGGTCGTGCGGCTGCACAGCGGCAACGGCCCGCATGAGGAGATGGACCGCCAGGCGATCGCCTGCTTCGACCAGGCGATGGACGACGCCGGCCTCGACGCGGCCGGGCCCCTGCGGCAGGTGCTGCACGACTACTTCGCCTGGGCCACCACGACGACCATGTCCCGGTACCACGAGCCCGGCGATGAGGTTCCCGAGGGCATGCGCATCCCGCACTGGTCATGGGATGGCCTGCAACCCTGATCCGGGGTCATGCGGCCGGAGGATCCTTCCCGGCTGATGTGAGGCCGGGCGGCGGGCGGAAGGCGCTCTCAGTCGGCGCTCCGCTGAAGTTGCCACGCCGCCTCGAGGGCATCCTCGATGGCACCAGCGTCGCCTCCCGCGAGATCTGCGACAACCATCATGTGCTTGACGTACCGGGTCGGCACGCTGAAGGTCTCGGGAAACTGCCGCAGCATGGAGTTGCGGTAGTCGAAATCGGCGCGAATCACCACATGCTGCGTCGTCAAGCTGCCGCGCTACCAGCCTGCCGTGGTAACGCCACTCAGCCCGCCCCTCTGGCGCGGTGAGGCGGACACCCGCCAGGGCCTCGGCCAGGCGGGCCACGTCACCCATCTCCATGAACACGGCCTTTCTGCTTCTCACTGCGACCATGCCGTGGCGATGGCAGGCGGCGGGAATGCGCCACGCCGGAGGGAGAACTGACGATCGGCTGGATCATATCGAAGTCCCTGGCCAGCCCGCCTGACTGATCTCCACGCGGCAGCGGCCAGGAGCGACCGACCGCGCACAGGCCGTGAACCGGGCCGGGATGCCCGCCGTGTACGGAACGGAGGGCATCACCGGGAACGACCACTCAGGGGGACGACGATGGCACAGGAACAGGTGGTGGACTGGGCGGGCTCGGACCGGCCCGGGGTGCGGGCGGGAGCCGCGCCGGAAATGGCGGTCCGCGTGGTGGGGGCGCTGCTCGCGCTGGCCATCGCGACCGTGCACGTGGCCGACCAGGGCGGGATCACCAGCTTCGCCTCCCCGGACTGGATCGGCTGGAGTTACCGGCTCATCGAGGTGGGCGGCGTGCTCACCGCGGTCACGCTGCTCATCCCGTGGTCGGCCTGGCTGGGCTGGGCGGCCGCCCTGCTGCTCGGGACCGGGCCATTCATCGCCTACGTCCTGTCCCGGTCGGTGGGGCTCCCGGGCGATCCCGGTGACGTCGGCAACTGGGGCTACTGGGTCGGCACGGTGTCGCTGGCGGTGGAGGCCGCGCTGATCGTGCTGGGCGTCACCATGCTCGTGGCCTACCGGCAGCGCTCCGGCCAGCGGCTGGTCATCGGCCGCCTGGGCCAGTTCCGGTAAGCGATGGACCGCGCGGGTCACGCCCAGCCGGGATCCCCCGGCTGGGCGTGCCGCGCCGGGGCGGTCCGCGTGCCAGAATTTCAAGACGTGACGACTCACCCGGTCAGCCGCCGCGCTACCGCCCGGGATGTAGCCGAGCGGGCCGGCTGCTCGGCCTCGACCGTGTCACTGGTGTTCACCGGCAAGGACAGCGGGCGGGTCAGCCCCCAGCTGCGGAGCCTCATCTACGCGGCCGCCGCGGACCTCGGTTACCGGGTCAACTCCACGGCCAGCGCGCTGGCCCGCGGGCAGCTCGAATCGATCGGGTTCGTCGGCCCTGACCCCACGAACCCGTTTTTCTCCATGGTGCTGGAGGGGCTGACCCGGCACCTGGACCGCGCCTTCTCGCTGACCGTGCTGATGCCGGAGGGCGGCGAGGATTACAACCTCGGCACCGTGCAGCGGGCCCTGGCCGGAAACCTGGCCGGGCTGATCCTGGCCAGCCCGGGCACCGAGTTCCTGGAGAGCTTCGTGCCCACCTGCCCGACCGTGATCCTCGACGCGGGCGGGAGGGCGGGCGCGCTGCCCAGCGTCGATCTCGACCTGCGCAGCGCGGTCCGCGACCTGTCCGGATACCTGGCCTCGCTTGGCCACGACCGGGTCGCCTACGTCGGGGTCAGCCGGGAGAAGAAGGCGTCCCTGCAGTACCGGCAGGAGGAGCTGCAGGCCGGCCTGCTGGAGCACGGCTCCGGACTGGCCGTGGACGACCTGGTGCTCGAGGGCATGACGATCGACGACGCCTTCGACGGCTTCCGGCGCATCTGGCCGGCCTGGGCCGCGGCGGGCGTGACCGCCGTGGTGTGCGGCGACGACCTGCACGCCTACGGCGTGCTGCGGGCGGCCCGGTCGCTCGGCCTGGACATCCCGGGTGACCTGTCCCTGGTCGGCTTCAACGACCTGCCCTACTCCGAGCTGACCGCACCGGCGCTGAGCACCGTGAACCTGTTCGCGACCCGGCTCGGCACGGAAGCGGCGGCCCTGCTAGGCACGTACATCCGAACCGGGCGCGCGCCCCGGGGGCCAGGTGCTGCCCAGCGCCCTCGTCGTCCGCGAATCCACCGGCCCCGTTCGCCGCCGCCGGCGCCGGGCCGGGACCTGAGCGGGAGCGTGCGAGCCGGCTCGACGGCGTCCGCCCGGGTGCCCGGTCCGCGGCCAGACCGGGACCAGCTGCCCGGGTCGGATTTGATTCTCCATGAGAGCCCGGCCGGCTCGGGAGCGCTTTCCGTGATCGCTGACGACTATGGCCGCACCTGGCACCGCACTAGCTCCGCGTTCCCGTAACTGGGCGTTCTGCCCGGGCATGGACAGCGGCCTCTAACTAGCGACAATAGAGGTGACCGGTGCACACAGGACCAAGAGGCGGTCAGGAGTGAGCTGGTGAACGCGTTAGCGAAGCCGGCCGACGGGGCCGCTGCGCCTGGGAGTGGCGGTACTGGAACGCGGCGCCCTTGGCAGCCTACAACGGGCCCTGCCGCTGCCGACTCGCCCCGAGGCAGCCCGCTGACGTCCGTTCGCCGCGCGTGGGGGTGGCTGTTCGGCCGAATCCGGCGAATCCTCGGATTCGGGGTGATGCGCGCATCAGCCCCGTTAAAGAATTGGAGTGGGGAACCAATCCGTGCGCGCGCCTGGCTGGAGACCGCCCGGATCGAGGAGCGGTATCAGTACAGCCAGGAAATCTCGCTAAACGCCGATGTGCGTGAAGCTGAAGAACCGTCCGGGCTGATCGAGCTCATCCTTCCCTATGACGGGGACAAATTCTTCACTAGGCAAGCATACCGGGATGTGGCAGGCGCGCGGCACGGTGGCGCTAGTTCCGGGAATGAAGCCATCATTGGTTTCCTCGCCCTTATCAGTTATGAGAAAACTGGTCTTGAGGGGCCGCTTGGCCTGCAGGCTAATTACGGCTCTGTCCCGGTCCGGGTGCGTCTCCCCTCGGTGCCCGGCCCGGGAGAGGCGGACAAACTCCTCTCCGACCGTTGCGCCTGCGTCGTTGCGCAGGAATATCGGCCTGAAGCACCCAAGATCGTGCCGGTGCACATCAGTATTGAACTGGATGATCCTGATGCAGCCGAATCTCGTCACGAAACGCGGCCCGGGCGCCCGCGAGCGGACGGCGTCTCGGACGTAGAGGCGCGCCAGGCGGCACGCGCGCAGTTGATCGAGAGGTCACCCGAACGGCAGCTCGATTTCGAACCGGATCTGTGGCTTCGCCTGACCGTACGGCTGCACCTCCCGCGCACGCCGTTGGATGGGATGGATGCCAGGGTCAGCAAGGTCTTCATCAGCTGGCCCACGCACACGTCGCTGAGTTCGCTCCAACTGCAGGCGGACGGGCAGGCCCAGTTGAGGTACAACCCCGAGCAAGAACACGAAGGCCGTAAGGGCGGCCTCGAATGGTCAGGTGTCCGGATGACGCTCGAAGGCGCGGAGCCTGTCCCGGGAAAGGGTCGCATGGATCGCGGCCCGGAGGACGAGACCATGACCCTCAGCAGCGGGGAAATGACGCTGTCGATATCGAAGCCTGGGGATCTGTACCAGCAGGAGAAGCTCAGCGGCCGAATCGAAGTGACGGTGAACCGGTTGCTGTCGGGCATGGATGCCCGGCTCTACGATGCGACAGGGAAGCAATGCCGATCCCGGCGACCCGAGCTAAAACTGAAAACCACCGTGACGACGGAGTTCTCGCTGCCGCTTTACGATGCTTTCGCCCGGCGCACAATGTCGCCTTACCAGTGGCTCTACTTCGATGAGGTGATTCCCAGCGAGATGCGGATTGACGACATCGTGATGGCTCTCAGAAATCGGGGGTTCAGGGTAGTCATGCCGCACGGCGTCAATCCGGAGAGCTGCCGGATCGTGGCGGATCGCGTACACGGGCCGGACCAGTTGCGGCTCACCGTGTATGTCCGGGGCGAGCGATACAAGGCACGGCGCGAGCGAAGCGTCCCGGGCGGCATGACGTACCGCACCTCGGTTGACAGCGGCGAGTTGCGTATCTATGTCTACGGCTCCCTGCGCGCGGAGAGCAAGCCCGTGGTCCGTGAGATCAATGCACTGCGACAGGCGCTCCGCGAGCGATTCGACCGCCTCCCCGCCGGGCGCTGATCCAGGGGGCAATCACATGCAGGTTTCCGTCGAGCACCGGGCACCCATGGTCCGCTGCTACGAGTGCGGCTCGTCGCAGGTGTCCTCGCTGTGCCACCATTGCTGGCGGCCGGGCTGCGCGAAGCATGTACAGCCTTCTCCGCGGTGGGCAGACAAATTGTTCGGCAGGGAAGGCGGTGGTCCAGGCCTGCAGAGCGTCAGGGCCCACCATTGCGGCGACTGCGCTCACGTCAGAACTGGAACGGCCCGGACGACAGGTCGTTGGCTCGCACTGGCCGTGGCCGGTACCGCGCTGGCGGTGATCGCCGTCGCCGCCTGGCTGAGCTTGATCGCAGGGCTGGCCCTTCTGCTGGCCGGGGTGATACTCGCAGCTTGGGCTGGTCTGCGCACCCACCGCCGCGCGGTCCAAGTACGGGTGGGCAGGCCGGTGCCGCTTTACCCCAAGGTGGCCGAGGTGCGGCTGATTGAGCGGCTCCGGGCAGAAATCACTCTCGGGTCGGGGGGTGACGATTACCGGACTGTCCTGGGACCGGTCGAGGGTGAGATCAGCATGATCCTCACCTTCGGTCGGCCCGACCGCGACCGGGTGGACCGTCGGCGCAGGCGCCTGCATGCCCAGGACCCTGAGGTGCGGTACTGCGCCGGGCGCCTCGTGCTTCAGGGTCCGTTCGATATCGCCGTTGGCGAGCAGGTTGAGGGCCCCGTCCTGGCCCTCGATGGCGACACCGGGGACTACCCGGTGTTCCGTGCCGAGGACCCGCCTTCGTCCAGCAGGTGGAACTTCGCCCGGCACTACAAGTTGCGCACCGAGCCGGAAATCAGGTCGGGGCCGGTCTGGATTACCCCCTCGATCGTCCCCGAGTCGGACCGCCACGCTTTTGAGCTGGACGTCCAGTGGGTCGAGTTCGGTCCTGATGAGAACAAGCCGCTTAGTCTGGACATGATCGAACTGCTGCGGCTCGAATTCCCGGTGAGCTGGGGAGAAATTCACAGCTGGAGAATCCTTCAGGGCGACAGCGCCCAGACACGAGCCGTGAGCGAGCTCATGCCGGAAGGGCGCCGATCGCTTGAGTTGAAACGGCCAGGCCCGGTCATGCGGGGGAAAGAAGATCAGGAACGCCGGGCAGCGCGGCTGACGCTTTCGATCCGGCTCGACAGGCCAGGTTGATCCCGAAGATGAGATATCCGGGCGGCTAGAGGCCACCATGCGGGGAACCCTGTCCGGCATTACCGGAGTGTCGCTGTTCAACTCGCTCGGTGCGCGCCGAGCGTACGCGGGGGCGGCCACCATCAAGACGCGTGTGGACGCGAGCTTCAGGCTGAACCTGGAGAGCATCCGCTACCAGGCGGTCCGGGTCGTTCCGGATCGCGCGGCCGAGGACAGTGACCGTGACAGTTATGCGGACGAGTTCGCCGTGATCCCGGGTGACGACACTGTGATCGCGCTGACGAACGCGATGAGTGAGGAAGGTTATTACGTCAAACATGTGATCGAGAACCCGCCCCGCAGCGGTAGGCGAGCCGATCTGGTACAGCGTTACTGGGATATTGCCGGAAGGCGGTACGAGGGTGTCTATCCCATTGACTTTCACATCATCCTCACCGGCGAGGAGGTTCATAGTGGTGGTATCCGCCCAGAGCGCGGCACCACGAAGGTCCGGATCGTGGTCAAGGGTGCCTATACCGATGACGAGATGGATACCCGCATCGGCGATGAGTGGAAACGGCTGCATGATCTGACGCAGGAGACACTGGGGCGTCACGATTCAACGGCAAGTGAGCCAGCCTGAGGATTCCGGGAGGCGGCGGTTGTGACCTGGGAATGCGCAGAGTGCAACATCGAGGATCGGAAGAACCGGATCGACGGGGTCTGCCATCATTGCGGCAAGCCATTGTGCCGCGATGACCAGGTGCTGATCGCTGATGACGCATTCGCCGCTGTTTCGGGCGGGGCCAGCCAGGTAGCCGTGCACTGCCGGGCGTGCCGGCGACACGATCATCCGACCGGTTTCCCGCTGGGAAGGGAACACTGATGATCGAGGTCACGGTGTCGCCCGTGAGGATCCCGGCGGGCGCGGCCGCCGATCTGGAGGTCCGGCTGACGAACAGCGGGCCGGGCTCGTGCCTGAATATCATCTTCATGATCAGGCTTCCGGTAGGGATCAGGTGGGTGCGCGGCCCCAACCGGATCACGGCGAGCGAGCTATCCCCGGGGCAGTCGATCACGTCGCCGCTTCGCGTCCGGGCGGACGGTGCTGGGCGCTACCGGCTTACCAGCCCGAATTTTTCCTACCGGGACCACACGGGCCTTGCCTGCCGCGAAACCGGCTTCACCGCAGAGATCGTGGTGGATCCGGCACCAATCCCAGCGCCTGAGCCGAACGTCATCACCGAACTGAAGACCGATGAGCTGCCTCTAGGTGAATGGTGTGCCTTGCGCGGCCGTATCAGCAACGTCGGTGACGTTGACGTCTCAGAAGTGAAGATGATCCTGTCCGGTCAGGTCACCACCGAGAATCGCAGCAAAAGCTTCGCACTGGAGCGGTTGCGCGCGGGCGCCTCAGTGGACGCGTCGTTTTTCGTGCGGGCCCAGGAGGCAGGTGAGCAGGTGCCGATTCATTTTGATCTGGCTTACATTGGACCCCACCGGCGCCACTGTAGTACCACGACCGAGACTGTACGCGTAAGCCGTAATCCGGCGGCCCCGCCACAGCCCGCGCAAAGGCCTCGCCCAGTCGTAAGGATTCTCTTCTTCGGAGCTAATCCTCGGGGTGCGCGGTCGCTCCGGGTTGACGAGGAGATACGCGAGATCCAGCAAACCATAAGGCAGGGCAGGGAACGAGACAGCATCCGGATCGAGACTGAGTGGGCGGTACGCCCCCGCGACATCTCTCAGGCTCTGATCGATTTCCGGCCCCACTTCGTCCACTTCGCCGGGCATGGCGGTGGTGAGGAGGGAAGCTTCGCGGCTGAAGGCGACCTCGGGTATGCGCACGTCATTCCGGTGGATGGGCTGGTGCAGGCCTTCAAGGCCGTCGGCCGGGACGTGCGGTGTGTCATCGTCAACGCGTGCGAGACGGAACGGCTTGCCCAGGGGCTGGCGGCAGTGGTTCCGTGCGTTATCGGCATGCGGCAGCCCGTCGGTGACGAGTCCGCGATCCGTTTTAGCATCGGCTTCTACCAGGCTCTGGCCGCTGGTAAGCCAGTCGAGACGGCGTTTGATGCCGGTGTAGCCCAGCTGATGATGACGCCCGACGAGGATGATGCCCTAGCCCCACTGCTGCTCCATGCCCTGGGGGAAGCCTGCTAGTGCCGCTGGGGTGCGAGATCGACCGGGGCCGGGCCGGGGCAGGGGCCCGGCAATGTCATGAAGTTAGGCCGTGACCTGCGGTGTCATAACTGCCGTGATGTGCCCGGCGGGTTCGAGGGTGGCGGGCGGGGCCCGGGCGGAACGATGGAGGCTCTCACTCTCACTGTCGTCTGCCACGAAGGACGCCCGCCCGCTCATGCCATCCTCCCGCCTGGCGCGGACGTGCTCGACCAGGTCATTGGCGCCTGGCTTCACACCAGGGCGACGCAGGCCGGCGGCCGGCTGGTAATCGCGGTCGACGGTAAGGCCGTCCGCCCGCCGGTACACCGCCACCACGCCCGCGACCCGCAGCGAACGCTAAACCTGCTTCACACCGCATAAGCGGCTTTGCCGTGTCCCTGGCGGCTGGCCTGCCGTTGTGAGAAGCCCGCTCAGGGCGCCTGCCGCGCCGAAGACCAGGACGCCCGGCTCAGCCGCGGTCGTGGAGGGTCACCTGGTAGCCGTCGGGGTCCGCGAACGTGAAATGCGGCCGAACGGCCCGTCGATGGGCGCTGAGACGATCGTCGTGCCGGCGGCGGCGAGGGCGTCGTGGATGTCCTGCGCGTCGGGGGCGTGCAGCCACAGCGCCATTCCCTGGCCCGGCTGCGCGATCGTGTCCAGGTCGGTGCCCGCGACGACGTCGCGGACGGCGAACGCGATCGGCTTGGTGCCGAACACGACGGCGTGCGGCGGTCCTGCGCCGGAGCGCTTCAGCCCCAGGTACTGCTCGTAGAAAGCGGCGGAACGCTCCAGGTTGCGCACCTGCAGTGAAATGAAGTCGGGTCCGGTGACGGCCACGATCCTTGCCTCCTCATAGTATGTCAGTCTTCTGACACACCACACTGTATGTCAGAATACTGACATGAGTCAAGGTGAGCCCGGAGTCGAGCTGGACACATCGCTGGGGTACATGCTGAAAGCGGCCGCGAGCGCCCTGCACTCTGCCCTGGACGCCGTACTGAGGCCGCTCGGCATGACGATCACCCACTACGCCTGCCTGGAGCTGCTGGCCCAGCGACCAGGCCTGTCGAACTCCGAGCTTGCCCGCGGCGCCTTCGTCACCCGGCAGTCGATGAACGTGCTCCTGCAGGCCCTCGAACGCCAGGGACTCGTTGCCCGCCCGGCACGGGCACCCGTCGGCAGGGCCCTGCCGACCGAGCTGACCGCCCGCGGATGCCGCCAGCTTGAAGTGGCCAGCGCCGCGGTTCGCCGCGTCGAGCAAGACATGCTGGCCACTCTGGATGCCAGCGAACAAGATCAGATGCGGCGCCTGCTCACTGCGTGCATCGCCGCACTGACCAAACCGCCCCCACCGGCGACGTAACGGCTCCGGAATTTACGACTTTGCCGTGTCTCTGGGGGCCGGGGCTAGGTCCTTGGTCCCTGGTAGCTGGCCGGCAGTGTGCCTACGGTGTGCCCATGGCGGTGATGAGTGAGCGCCAGCTGAAGGACGGGCGGGCGGTCTGGCTGCGGTCCGCGGGCGCGGCGGACGTCCCGGCCATCGCCCGGCTTTTCACCGATCTCTCGCCGGCCGCCTTCCGCAGCCGGTTCCAGGTCGGCCAGCCCACCCCCGCCCTGGTCACGCGACTGGCTGGCATCACTGAGCCCCCGGGCACGGTCTGCGTGGTGGCCAGCGCGGTTACGCGCGAGGTGCCGGGAGCGGCGGCGGAACGCGGGCCGCTCATCGCCGAGGCCCGGTACGTTCCGCTGGGGGAGGGTACCGCCGAGCTGGCCCTCACCGTCCGGGATGACTACCAGGGGGCGGGCCTGGGCCGGATCCTCCTGGGGGAGCTGGCGGAGCGGGCCCCGGCGTCCCGGATCGAGCGGCTGCGGGCCATCGTCAGCCTCAGCAACACCGCGATGCTGCACCTGCTCGCGCCCTACGGGTGGGTGCTCGCCGAGCCCGCCGACGAGTGCTCGACGGCCTGCCTGGAGATCTCCGCGACGGGCGGGATGCCGGGCTGGCCTGCGGACGTCACCGGACGACGGGTCCTGGTGGAACAGCGGGGCTGGTTTGAGACCAGCCGGGTCGCCGGGCTCAGGGCCGCCGGTGACGACGTGCGCCAGTGCCAGGGCCCCGGGCGGGGAGCGGGCCGGATCTGCCCGCTGGTCACCTCCGGCCGCTGCAGGCTCGCCGAGGAGGCGGACGTGATCGTGTCCCTCCTGCCGGCGGACGACGGGGACTGCGCGGCCGTGCTCGACGCGCACCGGCAGCGCTGGCCGGGGCGCCTGGCCCCGTGAGCTGGCCGCTGAGTGAGTCAGCCGCTGAGTGAGCCGGCCGGCCGGATAAGGCGGCCGGCTGGATAAGGCGGCCGGATCCGGTCGTGGCACCCTGGACCGGGACCCGTTCACGAGGGCCCCGTGATGGGAGTCACCATGGATCTGGGACTGCGCGGCCACCGCGCGCTGATCACTGGCGGGAGCAGGGGTATCGGCTTCGCGGCCGCGGACGCCCTGGCCGCCGAGGGAGTCGCCGTCGGTCTCGTGGCCCGGGACGCCAAGGGCCTGGCCGCCGCGGCCGGGCGCCTGGCGGACCGGGAGACGCCCGTGGCCACCGCCGCGGCGGACGTGACGGACATCGGCGCGCTCGGCCGTGCGGTGGAGGAGATCGCGGACGCGCTGGGCGGTCTCGACCTCCTGGTCGCCAACGCGGGTGGGACGGTCGGCAGCGGGAACCTGAAGAGCGCCGGGCCAGGCGATTTCACCGCGACCTTCGCCCTCAACGCCGGGCACGCCGCGGAACTGATCCGGGCCGGCCTGCCCCATCTGCGCGAGGCAGGCGGGGGAGCCGTCGTGATCGTCTCCTCGATCACCGGCCTGCGCCCAGCGCCGCGCACCGCCTACGCGGCGGCCAAGGCGGCCGAGATCCAGCTCGCCGCGACCGCCGCCCAGGAGCTGGCTCCGGACCGCATCCGGGTGAACGCGGTCAGCCCCGGCTCCATCATGTTTCCCGGCGGGTCCTGGGAGACCTTCCAGAAGGAGAACCCCCGGGAGTTCACGGCCTTCCTCGAGACCCAGTTCCCGTTCGGCCGGCTGGGGAGACTGCCCGAGGTCGCGGACGTGATCACGTTCCTGCTGTCCCCCCGGGCCTCGTGGGTGACGGGCTCCAACGTCGTCGTGGACGGCGGCCAGCGCTACCCGAGCGCCCGCCGCTTCGACTGAGCTCGCGTCCCCCAGAGCTCGCGTCCCCAGAGCTCGCGTCCCCCAGAGCCGGGCCGCCGCGACCGGGCTGTCAGCTCAGCCGGCCCCGCCGGTGGCGCCGGTGTGCTGCAGGATGATCAGGAACTCGGCCACGCCGTTGCCGGCCAGGGAGCCCAGGAAACCAAACCCGCGGGGTTCCGGGATACGCCACCGGGAGAAGGCCACCGGGATGGACCCGGCGGCCTGCAGCGCTGTCCCGTCCCGGCGGGCGGACAGGGTGCAGGTCACCGGACGCGAGATCTGGTGCATCGCGAGCTGCCCGGTGGCGGTCAGGGTGACGGCCGGGCCGCCGGCCAAGGCGGTGCCGAGAGTGACGGGCCGGGTGAGGGTGAACGTCGCGACCGGATCGCGCTGAGTGCCGAGGCTCGCGGCGAATTGCGGCTGCGCCTTCCCGTTGACCTTCATCGTCGTCAGCCGGACGCGGAGGGTCGCCCTGGAGCAGCCGGCCGCCCGAGATGAGCAGGGTGCCACGGACGCCGCCCGTCCGGCCGACCACCACGTTGCTGAACCCGACGGCGTGCTCGCGGACGCGGAAGCCCGCCCGGGACCCGGTGACCACGGTCCAGCGGCCGGTGAGCGGGCCGGCGGGCGCGCTGGCCGGGCCCGTGGGCAGCGCCAGCGGGGACGGGGCGGACTGGAGCTTGACGAAGAGCCCGGTCGCCAGGACGGCGAGGACCACGAGCAGGCCGGCGCCCACGAGAATCCATCGCCACCAGTGACGTTTCCGCGGCGCGGCGCGAATAACCCGGTCCCCAGGGCCCAGGCTGTCGTGGGGGGAGAAGGTGCTCATCAGTCCTCCGTCCGGCTGCGGGCCATCCCCCCGGGCCAGCCCTGGGCTCGCCCGGCCTTGGCCGGCCCTGGGCTCGGCCGGCCTGGCTGGCCCAGGTATAAGATGTCAAGTGTCAAACTTGAAACATAGAGTCCTAAGTCCCAGAGTCGGGTGAAGCCCAGTGAGCTACTCGCAGGCACCCACCGGCCTGGCCCGCCGGGGACGGCGGCTGTCGGATCGCGAGACCGAGCAGCGGATGCTCCGCACGGCGGTGGCCATGATGCAGCGCACCGGCCTCACGGTGAGCCTGGAGCACATCAGCCTGGAAGACGTGATCCGCGCCGCGGACGTGTCCCGGAGCGCCGTCTACCGCCGCTGGCCGTACAAGGACCTCTTCTTCAGCGACCTGGTCCGGGAGCTGGCCAGGAACGCGACCCCGACGATCGTGGACGACGAGCTGGCCATGATCCAGGAGATCGTGGCCGGGCACCTGGACTGGCTCAAGACCCCCGAGCTCCGGCACAGCCTGGTCGTCGAGCTGTTCCGCAGGCTGGCGCTGCTGGACTTCGACACCCTGTACGGCTCGCCGGGCTGGCGGACCTACATCGCGCTGCATGCGACGTTCATGAGCCTGGCCGACGGCGACCTGCGTGACCAGGTGCAGGCGGCCCTGGCCGAGTCCGAGCGGGCGCACCTGGCCCGGATCGCGGCGGCCTGGCAGCGGCTGGCGGGACTATTCGGCTACCGGCTGCGGCGCGAGGTGGGGGCCACGTTCGAGACACTGGCCCCGCTGCTCAGCGCCACCATGCGCGGGCTGGTCATCATGGCCCTGTCCCTGCCCGAGATCGCCGCCCAGCGCACGGAGGCGAGCCCGTTCGGGACCGCCGCCCGGGAGGAGTGGTCCCTGCCTGCCATCGGCCTGTCGAGCATCGCGTCCGCGTTCCTCGAGCCCGATCCGGGCGTGATCTGGGACGAGGCGCGGCTGGCCGCGGTCCGCCAGTCGCTCGCCACGCTAACGCCGGACGTTTAGACGGCCCGTCTGCTGGCGTGCCGTGATTGGGGTAGGTTTTGCGCCGCGGGTGACGCAAAACCTACCCCGTTGACACGGAGCTGGGAGTCAGGGGGCAGGCAGGGGCGGGAGGTGGCGTGCCAGCCGCGCCCCTGGAGCACTCCGGCTAGCTGCGCGGCGACCTGGCCGGGGCGCCGCTGGCGCGCAACCGCCGGCGCAGCCTCGATCAGGACCTGGCTCCGCCATCCCGTCCCATGATCTACGGGACACGCTACTAGCCCGCCCGGCGCTTTACGTGGAGCAGGTACTCCTCCCGGTGCAGCGGGTGGTGCGCCGGCAGTGGCCGCACCGGGACCGGCCTGCGGGCCGGCCGGTACCAGCCGAAGGTGGCGTCGAGTATGCCCTCACCGCGCGTCAGGCCCGGCAGTTGCTGTGCCAGCTCGTGGACCTGGGCGGCGGGGATGTCGCCGGTCACGGTGAGCAGCGGGCCCTGGGTGGCCGGCGCGTCCGGGACCGCTCCCAGCCGGGCCAGGGCCGGTAGCACCGACCCCGCGGTGTCCGCCGGTGCCTCCAGCCGAAATCGGTGCACCGGCTCGTACACCCGGGTGCCCGCCTGCCGCAGCGCGCTCATCAGGACGAGCGGGGTCAGGTTGCGGAAGTCCCCGGCCGAGCTCGACCACTTGCTCCAGCCGGACGGTGGGGGCGGGGTGAATCCGGAGTGCGTGATGGTGACGGTGCAGTCGGTGACCTGCCACCCGCGCAGTCCCTCCTTCAGCGTCTGGCGCACGGTCTCCTCGACGGCCTTCAGGAACGACACCGGCAGCGCCCCGCGCTCGATCCCGAGCCGGAACCGCACGCCGGCCCGGGCGCCGCCGCGGCGATCCGCAGCCCGACCGTGGCCCGGAAGGGATTGGCCTCGTCGTTCATGAACTCCGCGGCCGCGCCCACGCCGGACGGGCGCTCGACACAGACCGTCATCGTCTCGCGGAACCCGGCGTCGATGCCGAAGTCGGTGGCCAGCGTGGCCTGGATGACCTCTTTCTGCACTTCACCGTAGAGCGAGACGAGGATCTCCTGGCGGGCATCGTCCTGGCGCACGTTGATCAGCGGGTCCTGCTCGGCGAGCTGGCCGAGCGCGGCGCGCAGCGCACCCCGGCCGCCGGGGGATGCGGGCACGACCACGGTTTCCAGCGTGGGCGGGGGGAAATGCCGCTCCGCTTCGGCCGCCCGGGCTTCTGGCGGTGATGCCGCCCGGGGGGTGCCAAGGGCATCCCGGGGGGACCCAGGGTATCGCCGATGCGGATGGCGCCGAGGCCCCATAGCTTCCCGATCTGCCCGGCGCTGACGCCGGCCCGGGAGCGGCCGGGCCGCGGTCGAACACCCTGGCCGCTGTGACCCGTCCTGCGCGGTCAGGGCCGAACCGCAGCCGGTCCCGGGTCTGGACCGTGCCCGAGAACATCCGGACGTAGGCGATCTTCTCCCCGGCTGGCCCGCGTTCGACCTTGAAGACGGTGCCCGAGACGGGGCCGTCTGCCTGAGCGTCCGCGGCGGGCAGCAGTTCCGCCAGGCCGGAGGCCAGGGCGTCCACCCCGGCGCCGGTGATGGCCGAGCCGGAGAACACCGGGTGCACGAGGCCGTCCCGGGTGAGGGAGGCCAGCCCGGCCCGTGCGCGCCCGTAGCAGATCGCCCTGTCGTCATGGAGGTAAGCGGCCAGGAACTCGTCGTCGTGGTCGGCGATCACATCGGCCAGCCGGGCCGCGAAGGCCGCGTCGCCCGCACCGTAGGGAGTGACCGTGGCGTGCCGGGTGCCCTGGCCCTGCACCGAGCCCAGCGGGACGATCCTGGGGCTCAGCTTCTCGCGGATCTCCGCCAGGACCCGCTCGACGCGGGCCCCGCGGCGGTCGATCTTGTTCATGAACATGAGCGTCGGGAGAGCCAGCCGGGTGAGCGCGCGCATCAGCACGCGGGTCTGCGCCTGCACCCCCTCGACCGCGGAAATCATCAGCACGGCGCCGTCCAGCACGGCCAGTGTCCGTTCCACCTCAGCGATGAAGTCCGGATGGCCAGGGGTGTCGATCAGGTTGACGGTGAGGTCGCCCACGGCGAACGACACGACCGCCGACTTGATGGTGATGCCGCGCTGTCTTTCCAGCACCAGGGTGTCCGTCTGGGTGCTGCCGTCATCGACGCGGCCGATCGTGTCGATGACACCGGCGGCAAACAGCAGCCGCTCGGTCAGGCTGGTCTTACCGGCGTCTACATGCGCCAGGATCCCCAGGTTCAGCGTGCTCATTAAGCGTCATGTCCTTCGTTCGGGCGGCCGTTCCTTTCTGGCTGGACATGAACGCGCTGCGCACAATGCTCTCCTGGTGTCTCGGCGGCTTTCGCCGCGAGTTCATCAGACACCGATCCCGAAGAGCAACTGCTTTACCCGGGGTGAGCGGGGGAGCGGGCCAGCAGGCCGGCGATCAGGACCTCGATCACTTCGCGCAGGGTGGCGGTGAAGTCGATCCGGAAGATGGCCAGGGCCGGATCGGCCTCGTAGGCCGCGAGCACGGCCGCTGACGGCTGCGCGTGCACCCACAACGCGCCCGCGACCAGGACCGTGCCGGCGGCGAGCCGCTCTGCGTCATGCCCGGCGAGTTCCCCCAGGTAGCGGTGGATGAGCCGGCCAAGCCGGGTCACATCGGCCAGGGCCGCCCGCTTGTACTGGACGGCAATCTCCGGTGAGACGTTGCGCTCAAGCACCGCGGCCTGGGCGCTGAGCAGGTCGCACAGCACGGGCCGGGCCGCCAGCGAGCTGGCCAGCACCGCGGCCAGCTGGTCGCCGCGCTTGGCCGCGGGTGCGGCGGCATCGATCGCGCCGGGCAGGTCCTCCTCCACCTGGGTCAGCCATTCCCGCCACGCCGAGTCGAGCAGCTCCAGCAGCACGGCCTCGCGGGATTCGAAGTAGCGCAGCACGTTCGACTTGGCCAGGCCCACCCGGCGGCTGAGCTCATTGAGCGTCACCTGGGCCACCGGCATCTCGGCCAGCATCGCCGCGGCGGCGTCGAGGATGGCCCGGCGGCGGACCTCCCGCTGCTCCTCGCTGCGTGCACGCTGGAAGGCAGTCATGGCCACATTTTACAGACCGGCGGTCCCTTGTGTACAGACCGATGGTCTGCTAAGTTCAGGAATAACAGACCGATGGTCTGGCATAGGCCTGGAAGGAAGCGCCCTCATGTACACGGTCCCGGATCAGACCGGCAAGCGCATCATCGTCACCGGCGCCAACAGCGGCACCGGCCAGGAGGCCGCCCGGCGGCTCGCCGAGGCAGGCGCCCACGTCATCATGGCTGTCCGCACGGTGGCCAAGGGCGAGCAGGCCCGGGACGAGATCCTGGCCCGCCATCCGGGGGCCCGGCTCGAGGTGCGCCGCATCGACCTGGCCGACCTCGCGTCCGTGCGGGAGCTCAGCGATGGCCTGCTGGCCGACGGCGCCCCCGTCGACGTGCTCGTCAACAACGCCGGTGTCATGGCGCCGCCGACCCGGATGACCACCGCCGACGGCTTCGAGCTGCAGTTCGGCAGCAACTTCCTGGGCCCGTTCGCGCTGACCGTGCGGCTGCTGCCGCTGATCCTCGCCGCCCCAGCGGCCCGGGTGGTCACGATGAGCAGCGGCGTGGTCAGCTACGGCCGGATCCGCTTCGATGACCTGCAGTGGCAGCGCCACTACCGGCCGAACCTGGCCTACGCCCAGTCGAAGCTGGCGGACCTGATGATGAGCCTGCGGCTCGCCGCCGTGGCGGTCGAGCGGGACTGGGACCTGATGAGCGTCGCGGCGCACCCCGGATTCACCCGGACGAACCTGCAGAGCGCCGGGGCCAGCCTGGGCCGCGACAAGCCGAAGCGGACGGTGTTCAACAGCCTGCGTTTCCTCCCGTCCCAGGAGGTCGGGCCCGGCACCGAGCCGTTGCTGTACGCTGCCACCAGCTCATCCGCCGTGTCCGGCGGCTACTACGGCCCGGGTGGCAGTTTCGGGCTGGTCGGCCCCACCACCTTCGTCCGGCCACCGCGCCGGGCCCGCGACACCGCGGCCGCCACCCGGCTGTGGACCGAAGCCGAGCACCTCACCGGCGTGCGCCTGCCGGCGCCGGCCGCCCGCTCCTGACCAGCATCCGCGGCCGCGTCGGGAAGGTAACCACCGCGCAGGGCTCTTAGCCCCTGGTGATAGCGGGTAGCAGGGCACATATGACTACCGAGAGCCCGGCCCCCTCCCCGCCGACGGCGGCCCCGGGTACCGAGCGGCCGCGGCGCTACCTCCCCAAGCTGCGCTATGAGCTCATCGGCTGCGGCCTGCACGGCCACGAGCTGCTCGGCACGGACGCGGCCGAGCTCCGTCCCGCCGACCAGATCTTCGCCCGGGACTCGGGCGGGCTGCGCTGGTACCGCTGCCTGCGCTGCGACTCCTGGGTGGTGCTGAGCCCGCCGGCCGGCCGGCCCGGCGGTACCCGCCGTCCCGGGACGAGGTCACCCTCCCGCTGCGTGGCCGGCCGCTGCGCGACCGCTACGTGCTGCGGCTTATCGCCATCGACCGGGTGCTGCATTTCCTGGTCCTGTCCGCGCTCGCCGCCGCCGTGTTCCTGTTCGCCAACAACAAGGCCGCGCTGAACGCGGACTTCACCCGCATCCTGCACGACCTGCAGGGCGGCTTCGGCGGCCCGATGGTCACCAGCCGCCAGGGGGTCGTCCGTGATCTGCAGGAGTTGTTCGCGGTCAGCATCACGAACCTCTACCTCGCGGGGGCCGCGATCGCCACGTACGCGGTCTTGCAGGGCGTCGAGGCGATCGGGCTGTGGCTGGGCCGCCGCTGGGCCGAGTACCTGACGTTCGTGGAGACAGCGGTCTTCGTGCCGTATGAGATCTACGAGCTGACCAAGAGCGTGACCACGCTGAAGGTGCTCGCCCTCATCATCAACCTGGCCATCGTCGCCTACCTGCTGGTCTCCAAGCGGTTGTTCGGGCTGCGCGGCGGTGGCCGGGCCGAACGGGCCGAGTACGACGCGGACGTCGGCTGGCCGGCCATCGAGCGCGCCACCCCCGAGGCGTTTCCCCCTGGCTCCTCTTCCGCTCACGGAGCCGCTGAACCCGGCGGCCTCGCGGCGCCTGGCGGAGCGGCCGCACCGGGCGGCACCCCGGCGCCCGGCGGGGCGGCGGGGGCGTCCTCCACGTCGATGTAGAGTTCCCGGCCCCCGGGCAGCATCACGCCCAGCGAGTAAGACGTGATTCCCTCCAGGATCTCGGCCTGGCCGAGAATCTCGATGTCGACGACATCAGGGTGGCCGATGAGGAGGCGGCACAGCACGCTGCCCGCATGATCGGGGCTTGCGGGCCCGGACTGGACCGCCCCGGGCTGGACCCCGGACTGGACCGCCCCGGACTGGACCGCCCCGGACTGGACCGCCCCGGACTGGACCGCCCCGGGCTGGCAGGCGTCATCCGGAGATGTCATGCCACCACCGCGAGCGGGTTGTAGCCGTGGGCCTGCCCCGTCGCGCGGCGCCGAATCGGACAAGCCCCACCGGCCAGGATGAAACTGTGTAGGCGAACACAATTCCTAAGGTAACTCGGCGTGAACGCGAGAACCCGGAATGAGGCCCCAGAATCGCTCACGGCGTGTCATATGCCGGGTGATAGAGCCGCCAATATCCGGAGCGCCGGTGACTCGGCACGCCGACGACGCGACTCACGCGCCGGACAGTAACGGACGCAATTCACGGCGATCCTGGCGATGAGCTTCCGGCCCGGGGCCGTCTTCCAGGCCGGGCGAGGCACACGCGCGAGCCTGACGCAGGCCACCGAGGAGAGCCATGGCCAAGGTCATTGTGGCCCTGTCGATGTGGCTGGACGGCTTCATCGCCGCGGAGATCACGGCGCGCACGCCGGGGTCCAGAGCGGCCAGCGGGAGGCCCTTCCGGCGCCCTCCGGCCCGGCAGCCTGCGCTCCGCGTCGCCGGGCAGTGCATCATGGTCGGGTGCCATTGTTCTCGTTCGAGGGCCTCGCGCCCACCGTGAGCCCTGAGGCCTGGATCGCTCCTACCGCCACCCTGGTGGGTGACGTGCGCGTCGAGGCGGGGGCGTCCATCTGGTACGGGGCCGTGCTCCGGGCCGACTTCGGGCCGATCCTGGTGCGCCGGGGCGCGAACGTCCAGGACGGCTCGGTGCTGCACGGCGGGCGCGATCCAGTCACCGAGGTCGGCGACGGGGCCACGATCGGGCATGTCTGCGTGGTCCACGGCGCCGTGGTGCACGCCGAGGCGCTGATCGGCAACGGGGCCACCGTGCTGGATGGCGCCATCGTGGGGCCGCGCGCCCTGGTCGCGGCCGGGGCCACGGTGCCCCCCGGAATGGAGATTCCCGAGGGCATGCTCGCCGCGGGCGTGCCCGCCCGGGTCGCCGGGCCGGTCACCGGCGTAGCCCGGCAGTGGGTGGCGACCAATCCCGGGATCTACCGCGAGCTCGCGCGGCGGCACGCCGCCGGCGTTCTCCGCGTCGCCGAGCCCGGTCCCCGGTAGCGCCGGGCAGTCGGCGGCCTGCGCAACGCCTCCCTGACATGGGCCCTGACCGTCTGAGCATCTGGGTGGCCGGCCGCTGATCGCCATCAGAGCAGCCTGGAACGGGCCCAGCCGCGGGTAATCCTCCAGGCCCCCAGGCTCGCCGTGACGGCGGCCACCGCGAGCAGGACGGCCACCGCCCGTAGCGTGGGGCCCGGCTGGCCCAGCAGTGCCGCGCGGAGCGCGGACATGGCCCAGTATCCGGGGGACACGGGCGCGGCGGCCCGGGCCCAGCCAGGCAGCACGGACAGCGGGATCAGCGCACCCCCGAGGGCGCTGAGGACCACGCCGCCGATGTCGTAGGCCATGTTTAGTTCGCTCTGGCTGCGCAGTGTCGCGCCCAGGGCCACGCCGATGCCGAGCAGGGCCAGCGCCCAGGCGAGGACCGCAGTGGCCAGCAGGAGCGGGTCATCGACACGGAGGCCGAAGACGACGACACCGAAGAGCAGCACCTCGGCCTGCTGGACGGCCAGCATGCCGAAGCCGGGGAGTGCCTTCGTGGCGAGCAGTTCGCTGCTGCGCGCGGGGGTGGCCCGCAGCCGGTCCCAGGTCCCCCAGGTGCGCTCGGTCAGGATGGCGGTGCCCACCACCGACAGGGCCAGCAAAGAGAACATCACCAGCATGCCGGTGACCACCTGAGCCGTGCCTGCCTGCACGCCGCGGCGGGCCAGTGCGGACAGGTAGAGAGGCCGGAAGAGCGCGATCATGACCAAGGGCATGATGAGCCTGGCGCAGCACGGGACCAGGCTCGCGGAGCATGAGCGAAGCATTGTGCCGGCCCAGTGCGGCCAGCCGGAGTGTGGTGGCGGATGATGCCATGGAAATCTCCTGGGACGTGGCGAGGCGTGACCGGGACGACGACGGGCATCGTGGCCGGTTCCTGCTCAGATCAGCGCGAGCGCGCGGCGGGGGTCAGCCCGGAGTCCCGGGTCAGTGCGGAGTCCCGGGTCAGCCCGGAGTCCCGGGTCAGCGCGGAGCCCCGGGTGAGCGCGGCGTACAGGTCATCCAGTCCCGGCCGGCTGATGTCGATGGACACAGGGGCAGCGCCTGCGGCCAGCAGACGGGCCAGCGCGGCCGGCGGGTCGGAGGTGGCCAGGCGCAGTTCGTCGTCCGCGGCCCCGCCTACCTGCCCGTAGCGTCGCAGCCGGGGCGGCACCGGCCCGGCGAAGCCGACCCGCACCTCGCCGGGCAGGCCGGCCAGCAGGGAATGCTGATCGCCGCGCGCGATAATCCGGCCCGCGCGCGCGACCGCCAGGGTGGCGCCGAGTTCAGCCAGTTCCGGGAGGTAATGCGTGGTGTAGACGACTGCGGCGCCTGCGGCCGCACGGTCCGCGACCACGGTAAGCAGCGCATGGCGGGTCTGCGGGTCGGCGCCCGTGGTGGGTTCGTCGAGCAGCAGGACGGGCCGCTCGGCGATCAGCGCGGTGGCCGCCTGGCTGCGCTTGCGCTGCCCGCCCGAGAGCAGCCCAGCCGGCCGGTCGAGCACCTCCGTCAGGCGCAGTTGCTCGGCGATGCCACTCACGGCCCGGCGCAGCGCGGTCCGCCGCAGCCCGGCGAGCGCCCCGAACAGCCGCAGGTGCTCGGCTACGGTCAGCCTGGGATAGAGGGCGGTCTCCTGCGGGCACACGCCCAGCAGGGCCCGGGCCCGGCGAGAGTGCGCCAGGGCGTCGACTCCGGCCACGCTGACCCGGCCCGCATCCGGGTGGGCCAGCCCGGACACTATCTCGACAAACGTCGTCTTGCCCGCGCCGTTGTGGCCGACCAGGCCGACGATCTCGCCGGGGGAGACGGTCAGCCCGAAGCCGTCCAGGGCCAGACTGCGTCCGTACCGCTTGACCAGCCCTTCAGCGACGAGGCCGGTACTTTGCCTGCTGCTGAGCGTCCTGGACATCGCACCGCCGCCCGTTAGCGATCTACACCGTATATATCTACACTGTATATCCATGGCTGACCGGCGGCAAGAAATTCTGGATGCGGCGCTGGCGCTGGCCGATGCGGACGGCCTGGACGCGGTATCGATGCGGGCGGTGGCGCAGCGCGTCGGCGTGACCGCGATGGCCCTGTACCCGCACTTCAGCGGCAAGGACGCACTGCTGGACGGGCTCATCGGCCGGGTCCTGGCCGACCTGGCCCTGCCCGATCCGTCCGCGCCATGGCAAGAACGGCTGAGTCAGCTGGCCCATGCCGTGCGTGCGCTGGCGCATCGTCATCCTGCGGTGGTCCCGCTGCTGTTCTCGCGCCCGGCGGTCACTGCCGACGCGGTGCGGGTGATCGATGGGATCTATCAGGCCCTGCTGGATGCGGGCGTCGCCCCGGATCAAGTGACCCGCCTGGAACGGATGCTCAGCACGTTCGTCCTGGGCTACGCGGTCTCTGAGGTCAGCGGCAGGTTCGCGGCCGGGACCCTGGGAACCAGGGAGAGGCGTGCCCAGCTACCCGGCATCGAGTTGCCCGCGCACCAGAAACTCGCAGCGTGGCTGGACGCGCCGTGGTCCTGGGACGCCGAGTTCGAGGCGGACCTGGCCGGCTTGACCCAGCTGATCGGGATCGTGGCGGCCGGGGGAGGGGAGCCTGGGCCCCCGGCCCCGGGCGCCGGGGCGCAGCCCTGACCGGGCGGGATCCGCAGGCCAGGGCGCAGCCAGTTGCCAGCTGGGCTACCTACCAGTGCCGCTGGGCGGGCACGGCCGTGCCGTCCTCGTCTGCGGTCAGGGTCTTGCGCACGATGGTGAGCCCGTCGACCGCCGCGACCGGCTCCGTGGGTATGAACTCGCTGGTCGCCGTTTCGCCGGGCGCCATCTTCCTGGCGCGGTAGTGCGCCTGGGCCTCGCGGTAGTCAGGAGCGGCATGCCGGTGACGGAGAGTCATCCACAGCGGGACGCCCACGATGGCCAGCACGATCACCAGGGCGATGGGCCAGTTGGCGACGATGACGCCGTTCATGGTTCCACCTCATTTCCTCAGCCGGCCGCGGTCCGGCCGGCTGGGGCTGGTTACTGCTAACCCTGCCCCCATGAGCGTGGATAAACGTGTTAATCGCGTTCCCAGGGCGCGTCCTCGCCCATCTTGCCGTAGAACTTGGCGAGATGGCTCTTGACCCGGTCAATGTCCTGTCTGGGCAGGTCAATACCTCCCCGCGAGCCCTGCATCACGTTTCCCGCGGCCATGATGACCCGTGGCACAGCGCGCACTTTGCCGCCGATGACATCGGCGCCGGGACAGCGGGGATAAAACGGTGCCGCGGCCCGCCGGGGGGAGGCGGTAGTGGTATCCGTGATGCGCGGCGAAGCCGATGCGGCGATACAGCGCCTGGGCGGGCTCGTTGTCGTCCTCGACCTGAAGGTACATGTGCCGGGCGCCATGCGCGGCGGCCCGGCCGGCGAGCGCGGCCGTGACGGCGATGGCGAGCCCGCGGCGCCGGTGCCCTGGGGCGACTTCGATGGCGGTCAGGCCAGCCCAGTGGCTGGCCGCGGCCACCCGGCCGATGGCGATCGTCTGGCCCGCCGCCCGGATTGAGGCGAACGCCTGCCAGGGTGCGGAGGTGAGCACCTGCCGGGCAATCGGCGGCAGCCCCTGCTGGCCTCGGTAGTGGTACAGCGCCAGCCAGGCCGCATCGGGCTCGGGCGCGATCTCGACGGGATCGGCCGGGACTGCGCCCCGCAGCGTGGGCTACCTGCCCGACCGGGGCGGTCATCACCGTCGCCGCACCGGACCGCACGCCCCAGCCCTGCTCGGCGAGGAAGCGGTCGGCCGCGACCGCCTGCGGCCGGCCCGCTGGATAAGGGATGGCAATCATGGCGGGAAGGCCGCGGGCGTGGTACCAGTCGCGTACCGCGCCCGCGGCCTCGTCGAGCGGTCGCCCGGGATCACCGAGGGCCAGCGCGCTGTTCGCCCGTCCGGTGAACCCGCCGGCCGCGCGCAGCAGCCAGTCCCCCAGCCGCTCTTCCTCGGGTGCCCGCCAGCCGAGCGCCGCCCGCTGCTCGAGCTCGGGAATCGAGATCGCCACGGACCACAGCATGCCACGCCACAGGGGGACCGGCCGGTTAGTCCGGTAATGCCGGAATTAATAAGAGGCTGCCCCTCCTTATTGTGCAATAAGCAGCCGGCGAGTGTTCTTTACTGTCACCGGCAGTCAGCCGGCCACGCTAATGTGTCTTCATGTTACGCCTCATGGGCCGGCGTTCCCTCATCCGCGCGGCCGCACGGATCAATCCGTTAATCCGCTATGCCGGAAATGGTGAGAGGCTAGATTATTGCCGCGAACTGGCCCCACTGGGCCTGGATCAGGTCCGGAACCTGGGCCGTGCCCGCTCCCTCGACGCGATCAGCATTCGGAATATCCTCACCGGTGCCGATAAGCCTGATCCGCCGCAGTTGATTGATCCCCGCGGCGTGGTCATCTGCGGTGCCTGGATTCGCGGTGAGCTGAACCTGGACGGCGTTAGCGCGGCCATCGGCCTGCAGTTTACGGGCTGCCGTTTTGAGAAGCCCCTGAGCCTGTCTGACGCGAAGCTGCCCAGGCTTGTCCTGGACACGTGCGTGCTGCCCGCCGTCACGGCGGACCGGGCCCGGGTTGACACCCTGATCATCCGTGGCTGCGAGCTCGACGGCCGCCGCCCGGATGGCCTGATCCGGCTGGCCGGTGCCCAGGTGGCCAGCGAGCTGAGGCTGGACGGCACGCGCCTGGTCAACCGCTCCGGTCCGGCTCTCCGCGCGCCCGGCCTGTCCGTGAGCGCGGGCGGCACCTGCGTCGGGGTGTTCATGGACGGCCTCGACGCGGCCGGTCACGCGGCCGGTGAGGCGGCCGTGCAGCTGTCCGGCGCCAAGATCAGCGGCAACCTCATGATGCGCGGCGCCCGGCTGGCCAACCGCGGCGGGCCCGCGCTGAGCGCGGACGGCCTCAGCGTCCGGGGCGATCTGTTCCTGGCCCGGGACGCGGCAGCAGGACGGGACTTCTGGGCGTCCGGCGGCGGCTGGCAGGGCACCGTGCTGCTGCGCGGCGGGACCATTTCCGGGCAGCTGTCGCTGGAGCGCGCCCGGGTCAGGTGCGGTCCCGGGGAGGCCGGGCCCGGCCCGGCCGCCCCGGCCGCCCCGGCCGAGCGCGGCGACGCGGGCCACGGCCCGGACCGCACCCCGTGGACGGGTGACGACCCCCCACCTCACCGCCGCCGGTCGGTGGGCGCGGTCTGCCTGTCGGGCAGCGTGATTGCGGGCGGCCTGGTGCTGCGGCGCGCCCAGCTGGCGGCCGGCGCCATGTCGGCGCTGATGGCCGAGAACCTGACCGTGAAGGGCCACGCCGGAGCCTGCGAGAGCCGTCACGAGGGCCTGACTGCGACTGGTTCGGGGCCGCTGGGCACGGTCTGCCTGGCCGGGGCCTCGATCAGTGGCCAGCTGTCGCTGCGGGGGAGCACGCTGGTCAACGACTCCGGGCCGGCTCTGCTGGCCGACCTCGCCGCGATCGGGGACGGCGTCCGGCTCGATCAGGACTTCAGCGCCGAAGGCGAAGGCGAGACCGGCGCCGTCCGCCTGCGCGAAGCGGCGATCAGCGGCGATCTGCTGCTCAACGGCGCCCGGCTGACGAACCACACCGGGCCTGCCTTGCTGGCCGATGGGCTGACCGTGCACAGCGACCTTGTGCTGGACGCGGATATCGCGACGGGGCGGCGGTTTGAGGCGGCCGGGGCAGGCAGCCGGGGCACCCTCCTGATCCGCGGCGCGACCGTCAGCGGCCGGCTGTCCCTGGAGGGCGCACATGTCCGCCGGGGGCACGCCCCCGGCAGCCAGCCCCGCCAGCGGCTCCGCGACGAGATCGAGCAGCACAGCCCGGCCCGGCTCGCCGCGATCACGACCATCCTGCGGGGGTGCGACTGCGAGCCAGCCGGCGGAGACGGCTCACTCGGGGCCATGTGCCTGAGCAACACCACCGTCGGCGGCCGCCTGGCGATGCGCAACGCGTTCTTGTGTAACGACACCGGCCCCGCCCTGATGGCCGACTACCTCACGGTCAAGAACGGCGCGGCCGGGTGCGACGAAGCCCGCAACGGTCTCACCGCGATCGGGTCAGGGCCGTCCGGTGCCGTCTGCCTGGCCGCGGCCACCATCAACGGCCAGCTGTCCCTGCGCGGATCCACGCTGGCCAACGCCACCGGGCCCGGCCCTGGTCGCGGACTTCGCCCAGATCCAGGGAGACGCCCTCCTTGACCAGGACTTCGCGGCGGTCGGCACCGGCCCGGCCGGCTCGGTCAGCTTCACCGACGCCAGCGTCGGCCGCGAGTTCCGCTGCGCGGGGCGCTTCGTCAGCCCGGCCGGTGAGCGCGCGCCCCGGCCGAACCGCGCGCCGCGCGCAGCGCCGGCCGCCCGGTAGCGCTCAACCTGACCCGCACCAAGACCGGCACCCTCCAGCTGGGTGACCAGCACCACGGGTTCCTGGTCGACGGGCTGCTGGAACTGGACGGGCTCGAGCTACACGGGACTGCCCGGGCTGGGCGACCTGGATCGCCTCGGCCCGCGGCCGCCGGCGCGCACGCGCACCCGCCGCCGGGCAGGCGGGCTCCGCCGACGCCGCCCACGTCGCCCAGTGGCTCTGGTGGCTCCGCAGATGCTCGCCCGAGTACCGGGCCCAGCCGTATGAGGCGCTCGCCGCCGCGTACGGCGGGGCCGGCTACGACGACCTGGCCCGCCGGATCCTGGTCGCCCAGCGGGATGACGTGCGCGACCGCGGGTCGCTCAGCCCGGTGCGCACGCTCGGCCAGCACTGCGCGAAGTGGCTGACCGGCTACGGCTACCACTGCTTCTACGCGTTCTTGTGGCTGGCCGGGCTGTTCACCGTCACCGCTCTGACCGCCGTGTTCTGGCTCGGGCCGGACAAGTACATCGTGGCGGCGCCTGCCGCCGGGACGCCGGCCCCGGCGGCGGCCAGCCCGCGCGGCCAGCCAGGCCGCGGCCAGCCCGTCGCCGCCGTGACCCCGGCCGCGTCGGCGAATCCATCGGCGTCGGCCACCCCGTCGGCGAACCATCGGCGTCGGCCACCCCGTCGGCCAACCCTCCGCGCCGGCCATCCCCGTCGGCCGACCATCCGCGGGCTCCGGCCATCGCGCGGCACGGCGCGGCCCGCGAGGCGTGCCGCTACCGCCGCCGCCACGAGACAGTGCTCTGATCCGGCCCGGATCGGGTACGCGATCGAGCTCGCCTTCCCCGTCATCAACCTCAACAGCAGCCTGGCCGCCCAGTGCGATGTCCCGGCCAGCGGGGCTGCGGCCGGGGTGGTGGTGTTCGGCTGGGCGGTCCGCGCCGCGGCCGCCACCCTGCTCGCCCTGTACACCCTCGGGCTGACCGGGGTCACCCGCAGCCCGCCGGGCGCGGGCTGACCGCACCGGCCGCGGCTGCCCGGCCCGGTGCGCCCGGCGGGCTGACCGCCGCCGGGCGTAGGGTCGGGTCCGTGTCCAACCGTGAGCTGGTGGTCCTCGGCACGGCCAGCCAGGCGCCGACCCGCACCCGCAACCACAACGGCTACCTGCTGCGCTGGGACACCGAGGGGCTGCTGTTCGACCCGGGGGAGGGGACCCAGCGGCAGATGCTGTTCGCCGGGGTGACGGCGAGCCAGATCACCCGGATCTGCATCACCCATTTCCACGGGGACCACTGCCTCGGCCTGCCAGGAGTGCTGGCGCGGATGTCCCTGGACCGGGTGCCGCACGTGGTCGAGGCGTACTACCCGGAGCAGAATCAGCCCGTCTTCGACCGGCTCCGGCATGCGGCGCTGTTCCGCGACGTGCTCAACCTCCGCGAGCGTCCTGTCGGCCAGGCGGCCACGGTCGCCAGCACGCCGTTGCTCCGGCTGGAAGCGCGGCCGCTGTCGCACAGCGTGCCCACCTTCGGATACCGGCTCGAGGAACCGGACGGGCGGCGGATGCTGCCCGAGCGGCTGGCCGCCCTGGGCATCACCGGCCCGGACATCGGCCGGCTGCAGCGCGAGCCCGGCAGCCTGCCCGGCGACGGCCGCCCGGTCACGCTCGAGGACGTGAGCTGAGCCGAGACGGGGCCAGCGCTTCGCGTTCATCATGGACACCCGGCTGTGCGACGCGGCGTTCGCGCTGGCCGACCAGGCCGACATGCTGGTCTGCGAGTCCACATTCGCGGACACCGAGGCGGCCCTGGCCCGCGACTACGGGCATCTGACCGCCAGCCAGGCAGGCCGCATCGCCGCGCAGGCGGGGGCGCGGCTGCTCGTGCTCACCCACTTCTCCCAGCGCTACGACTCCGGGGACGGGCAGCGGCTGGCCGGCGAGGCGGCCAGCGCGTTCGGCGGCGAGGTCGTGCTGGCCCGCGACCTGGCCCGCATCCCGGTCCCTACCCGGCCGCGGGTCCGGTGACCAGGCGGTTCCCGGTCAGCTGACCGGCTTGGCGCCCGAGTTGTCGGTTTCCTTTTCCGCGTGGCCGCCGAATTCACTGCGCAGCGCGGACAGCAGCTTGTGGCTGAACTCGCCGTTGCCGCGCGACTCGAACCGCTCGATCAGCGCCGCGGTGATGACCGGCGCGGGCACCCCCTCGTCGATCGAGGCGATCACGGTCCACCGGCCCTCGCCGGAGTCCGAGACGTGCCCGCCGAAGTCGTCCAGCTGGGGGGACCGGGCGAGCGCGTCCGCGGTCAGGTCCATCAGCCAGGAGCTGATGACCGACCCGCGCCGCCACACCTCGGCCACCTCAGCGACGTCGATGTCGTACCGGTAGTACTCGGGGTCGCGCAGCGGCGTGGTCTCCGCGTCCGCGGCCTGCATCTTCTCCTCGCCCACGTTGGCGTGCTTGATGATGGACAGCCCTTCGGCGATCGCGGCCATCATCCCGTACTCGATCCCGTTGTGGACCATCTTCACGAAGTGGCCGGAGCCAGCCGGCCCGCAGTGCAGGTAACCGTCCGGTGCGGTGCCGGTCCGGGTCCGGCTGGGGGTGGGCTCCGCGCTCCCGGCGCCCGGGGCGATGGTGCGGAAGATGGGGTCCAGGTGCTCGACCGGGCCGTCCTCGCCGCCGATCATCAGGCAGAAGCCCCGCTCCAGGCCGAACACCCCGCCCGACGTGCCGACGTCCACGTAGTGCACCTGCTTCGGCAGGAGCCGCATGGACCGGTCGATGTCGTCCCGGTAGTAGGTGTTGCCGCCGTCAATCACGATGTCACCCGGCTCGAGCAGCACGGCGAGCTGCCCGAGGACCGGTCCGGTGACCGCGGCAGGCAGCATCAGCCAGGCCGCCCGGGGCTTCTCCAGCTTGGCCACGAAGTCCTCCAGGGTGAGCGCGCCGGTGGCGCCCTCGCCCTCGAGCTGCTTGACGTGGGCCGGGGTGTGGTCATAGGCGACGACGCGGTGGCCGTCGCGCATCAGCCGCCGGGACAGGTTGGCGCCCATCCGGCCCAGCCCGATCATGCCCAGCTGCATCGGCTTGTCAGTTGTCATCGTGGTTCTCCGCTCTTACTGGCTCTTCAGCTGCCGGTAGCGCTTGATCAGGGCGTTGGTGGACGAATCGTGGTGGAGCTCCGGCTCGTCCCCGCTCTCCAGCTCGGGCAGGATCTGGACGGCCAGGACCTTGCCCAGCTCCACGCCCCACTGGTCGAAGGAGTCGATATTCCAGATGGTGCCCTGGACGAACACGCTGTGCTCGTACAACGCCACGAGCGTGCCGAGCAGCCGGGGGGTGAGCAGCTCAGCCAGCAGGACGTTGGTCGGCCGGTTCCCCGCCATGACCCGGTGCGGCGCCACGTCGGGCGGGGTCCCCTCGGCCAGGACCTCTTCCCTGGTCTTGCCGAAGGCCAGCGCCTGGGCCTGCGCGAAAACGTTCGAGGACAGGATGTCGTGGTGGTCACCAAGCGGGTTGAGGGTCTTGCCGAACCCGAGCAGGTCGAACGGGGATCAGCTTCGTGCCCTGGTGGATCAGCTGGTAGAAGCTGTGCTGCCCGTTGGTGCCGGGCTCGCCCCAGAAGACCGCGCCGGTCTGGTAGTCCACTCCGGTGCCCTCCAGCGTGACGCTCTTGCCGTTGGACTCCATCGTCAGCTGCTGCAGGTAGGCCGGGAACCGCTTCAGATACTGCTCATACGGCATCACGCCGTAGGTCTGCGCGTCGAAGAAGTCCCCGTACCAGACCGCGAGCAGCCCCATCAGCACCGGAAAATTTGAGGTAAGGGGGGCGGTCTTGAAGTGCTCGTCCATCGCGTGGAAACCGGCCAGCATCTCGCCGAACTGCTCAGGCCCGATCGCCACCATGGTGGACAGCCCGATCGCGGAGTCCATCGAGTACCGGCCGCCGACCCAGTCCCAGAAACCGAACATGTTCGCCGGGTCGATGCCGAACGCCCTGACGCGCTCCTCGTTGGTCGAGACCGCGACGAAATGCCTGGCCACCGCGTCCTCGCTGCCGAGCTTGCGCACCACCCAGTCCCGGGCGGAATGGGCGTTGGTCAGCGTCTCCAGCGTGCCGAACGTCTTGGAGGAGATGATGAACAGCGTCTCGTCGGCCGCCAGGTCCCGGGTCGCCTCGACGAAATCGGTCGAGTCCACGTTGGACACGAAACGGAACGTCAGGTCCCGCTGGGTGTAGTAGCGCAGCGCCTCGTAGGCCATGACCGGGCCGAGATCGGAGCCGCCGATGCCGACGTTGACAACGTTGCGGATCGGCTTGCCCGTGTAGCCCTTCCACTCGCCGGAGCGGATCCGGTTCGCGAACCCCGCCATCCGGTCCAGCACCTCATGGACCTGCGCCACCACGTCCACCCCGCCGACCACCAGCGAGCTGCCCCTGGGCATCCGCAGCGCGACGTGCAGGACCGCCCGGTGCTCCGACACGTTGATCGGCTCGCCGCGCATCATCGCGTCCCGGCGCTCCTCCACCTGGGATTCCTGGGCCAGCTGGATAAGCAGGGCCAGCGTCTCGTCGGTCACCCGGTTCTTGGAGTAGTCGAGGTACAGGCCCACAGCCTCGGCGACCAGCCGCTCCCCGCGCCCGGGGTCCTCCGCGAACAGGTCCCGCAGGTGCCGCCCGCCGATCTCGCTGTGGTGCTGTTCCAGTGCCTTCCAGGCCGGGCGCTGGCGAAGGGGAGTGGTCGGCATCTGCTCAGTCCTCCAGTGGTCAGCGAGTCAGCGGGCAGGATCAGTCAAGGGCCGCAGGGATCAAGGTAGCCTGCTCTCCCCGGCCCTGGGGTGCCGCACCGGGGGGACAGCGGGAATGGGTGCGCCGGCCAGGAAGTCCAGCATGATCGCGTTGCAGAGGCCTGGCTTCTCCCGGAGCAGGAAGTGTGAGGTCCCGGGCACGATAGCGAGCTCGGCGTCTGGTATCCCGTTGTACAGGGCCACGGTGTCGTCCAGGCAAACAGCGTCCTCGTCGCCCGCCATCACCAGCGTGCGGCGGCTGACGCCGCCGAGGTCGGCCTGGGCCAGCACGGGCCCGGCGGCGAGCATCGTCACGATCTTGCTGGCCACGATGGGGAAGTGCGCTTCCCCGTCGGGCGAGACCTCCCCGTAGCCCGGGCCGAGAAACCTGATCAGCTCGGCCAGCCCTGGCCAGGGCGAATCCGGGGCCTGCGGCCCCGCTGGCCGGATGGCCGGCGGCCGGATGCTGGCGCTGATCAGGATCAGCCGCCGGACCAGGCCGGGATGACGCAGCGCGGCGTGCAGGGCCGTGATGCCGCCCATGCTGTGCCCGGCCAGGTGGGCCGGGCCGCCCACCACGGTGGTCAGGAAAGCCACCAGGTCCCGCAGGAGCAGTTCGGGGGTGACCGGCCCCGGCACGTCGGGGGTGCGCCCATGCCCGCGGGCGTCCGGGGTATACACGTGGAACCGCCCGGCGAGCGCGGGCACGTTCCGCGAGAAAAACCGTGAATCGGCCAGCCCGCCGTGCAGCAGGACCAGCGGCTCACCGATGCCCCGCTCGTCCCACCACAGTGCCGTTCCAGAATGGGCGGCTCCAGAGTGGGCCGATCTGCCCCGCCCGTCATGGCCAGGCGCCCCATCCCCGCACCCCGGTATCTCCATGCCCTTGAGACCATGGCGGGCGCCGGAACTCACCGGCCCGGCCCGTGCCCAGTACAGCAGGGCGCGTGCCCGGATCTCAGTCTTCGAGCCCGCCGGGGTTGGCGGGGACGTCCACGGAATACGGCTGGAGGGCCTCGAGCGGGACGATCTCCAGCGCCCGCTGATGGGTGGAGGCGAGCACCACCGGCGATGCCGCCCCGTCCTGATGGGCGCGCAGCCAGTTCGCCGCGGTCACGCACCAGCGGTCCCCGGGGACCAGCCCGGGAAAGCGGTACTGCGGCACCGGCGTGCTCAGGTCGTTGCCGATACGGCGCTGATGCTCGAGGAATTCGGCGGTCACCACGGCGCAGATCGTGTGGCTGCCCCGGTCCTCCGGACCGGTGTTGCAGCACCCGTCCCGGTAGAACCCTGTGACTGGGTCGCTGCCACACGGCTCCAGCTCACCACCGAGCACATTGCGGTCGCCCATCTCAGCAGTATGGCTCACCAGCGGGCGGCCCGGAACGGCCCGCGACCGGGTTGTTCCGGGCCGCGACCGCTGCGGCGGCGGGCGGGGGCCTCACTGGCCGCCCGATCCGGGCTGGACCACGCTGATCGTCAGGATCTGGACCGGCTTGGCGCAGGTCTGCGCGGAGTAGCGCAGATACGCCGGCGTGGTCTGGTTCGGCGGGTAGATCTGCAGGTAGTCCGCGGCCACCAGGTGGCACTTGGCGGCCGGGAAGTTGACTGCGCTCACGATCTGGAGCACCGCGTTCGCCACTGCCCCGGGCGCGAGCGTGATCAGCTTCCGCGGCGTGGCGTGGCTCTCGGCCGCGGCCAGGCCGATCTGCGAGACGGGTGTCCCGCCCGCGAGTGACACGCCGGGGTATCCGTACAGCGTGCAGCGGCCGTTAGAGATATTCGTGAAGTCGATGACCTGGTAGGTGCTGCCCGCGGCGCCCTGGGCCAGCCCGAGCTTCAGTCCCAGCGAGCGCGTCGGGCAGGCCGGCGCCGCTCCAGCGGGAGTCGGGCTCGCGGCGGCCGTGGACGGTGCCGGGGTCGCGGCGGCGGTGCTGGCCGACGCGGCGGGGGTGGCCTTGATGGTGATAGTCCTGGTGGGTGCGGCAGCGGGGCTGCTGC
This sequence comes from uncultured Actinomycetes bacterium, assembly GCA_963711485.1. Lineage (GTDB taxonomy): Bacteria > Actinomycetota > Actinomycetes > Streptosporangiales > Streptosporangiaceae > RYN-230. Next base: position 297,849 of record CAVQEM010000028.1, on the reverse strand, counting down.
TGTTCCCGCATCCGGCGGCGAGCGCCGCGACGCAGGGGAGCGCCGCTCCGGCGAGTACTCGCCGGAGCTTGGCTGAACGAGGGGTCATCGCTAGGTTCTTTCTGCCCAGGCGGCTCCAAGAGCCGTGTGACTGATACGACGCCCTTTGCCCCGCGGCGGTTGGCGTGCTCGGCCGGGGTAACGTCACAGCTGTGTGCTTGCTTATCGCCTTGTTCGGGGCCATGCCTGATGCGCCGCTGCTGATCGCGGCGAACCGGGACGAGCTGTACCAGCGGCCGGCCGAGCCGATCACCGTTCTCCGCGGCGCGCAGCCGCGGATCCTGGGCGGCCGGGACGAGGCGGCCGGCGGGACCTGGCTGGCGGTCAACGAGCACGGGGTGGTGGCCGGCCTGACCAACCAGCCGGCCTCGGCGCGCGACCCGGCCAAGCGGTCCCGGGGGGAACTGCCGCTCGCCTTCGCCACCTACCCGGATGCGAAGACAGCCGTCGCCGAGGTGTGCGCCCGGCTGGATCCCGCCGCCTACAACCCGTGCTGGATGCTGGTCGGTGACCGGCACGCGCTGTTCTCGGTCGATGTGAGCGGCGGGCACCGCGCCCAGGTGGAGAAGCTCCCGCCGGGGAGTTACGTGCTGGAGAACGCGCCGTTGCGGCAGCCGTCGGCCAAACAGCAGCAGGTGGCCGGCTGGGTGGCGGCGATCGAGGATGAGGCGCGGGCCACTACTGAGGGAGATGGTCCCCCGGGGGCCGATGGGGCGCGGGTCGAAGCGGGCCTGGCCGCGGTGCTCCGTGATCACCAGCCTGCCGCCGGGGACCAGCCTGCCGGTCCTGGCCGGCTGGCCCGGCCGGCCGAGTTGTCGGCCGCTTGCGTGCACACAGAGCGCTATGGCACGCGCTCTGCCATGGTCGTCAGTGTGGGCCCGGCAGGCCTGCCCCGGGTCAGCGTCGCCGCGGGACCGCCGTGTGTCACACCACTGCTTGATGTGACCGGGATGTGGGCCCCGCCCGCAGGCCAGCCCCGCGATTTGAGCTGATTGGTAGTATCCGGAGCATGCGGACAAGGGGGCAACGTGGCTAACTGGGTGATAGCGGGTGCCCTTTTCGTCTTCATCGTGGTGGTGCTCGTGACCCTGAAGCGGGCCGAGCGCCATCGCGATCGCAAGCCGGGTGACTGAGTACCGTCTGCGTGACGCAGGCTCCCTCTCGCGTTCCACCGCGCGATGGGCTTGCGCGGCGCGGGCTCACCTGATCGCCCGCGCACTGGGCGCGCCTGCCCCCGCTCCGGGCTCAGCACGGGTTGCGTGATCGGCTCACCGTTTCTGATCTCTCGCCGCTGGCTGAGCCGTTTGCGGCCGCCGTTCCGGGGGCTATGTGAGCCAATGACCGGACATCGCGCACAGCCGTGACGGTGGGCGGCCAAAACTTTTGTGACTACTATGTGTAATCAGTATGTAGCGCTGGGTAGTGCCTTTCCTGCCGCGCACAACCAAGACCTTGCCGGACGGGGGGAGCCGGACAGGGCGGTTTCGCGGCAAGGGGGAAAACCATGCCGGAACCAGTCCGCTCCGGCCAGCGGTACATGCCCGGACTCGATGGGCTGCGCGCGCTGGCGGTGCTCGCTGTCATCGCTTATCACGAGCAGTTGGGCTGGGCGCCTGGTGGCCTGCTCGGCGTGGGCGTCTTCTTCACGCTGAGCGGCTACCTCATCACCGACCTGCTGCTCGGCCAGTGGGTCCGGTCGGGCGGGCTGAACCTGGCCGACTTCTGGCTCCGGCGGGCCCGGCGGCTGCTTCCGGCCCTGTTCGTGATGCTGGCCGTGGTGACCGCGTGGGTCACCGTCGTGAGCCCTTCCCGGCTGGCCAGCCTGCGCGGGGCCGTCGCCGGCGCCGCGACGTACTCCAGCAACTGGTACTACATCTACACGCACAGCTCCTATTTCGCGCGGTTCGCGCCGCCCGGTCCGTTCGATCACCTCTGGTCGCTGGCCGTGGAGGAGCAGTTCTACCTGGTATGGCCCTGGCTGCTGCTGGCAGGCGTGTTCTTCCTGCGCGGCCGGCGGCCCGGCGCGGTGCGCTGGCTGGCGCTGCCCACCCTGGCGCTGGCCGCTGCGTCGGCGGTGGCGATGCTCATGCTCTACCACCCCGGCTACGACCCGACGAGGATCTACGAGGGCTCCGACACGCGGGCCTGCGGCCTGCTGATCGGGGCGGCGCTGGCCATGGTCTGGCCGAGCCGCCGCACCGAGGGGACCGCGCTGTGGCGCCGGGTTGCGCTGGATGGGGCGGGGTTCGCCGGGCTGGCCGTGATCGGCCTGATGATCTGGCGGGTGGGCCAGTACTCGGCGTTCACCTACCAGGGCGGGCTGGTGCTGCTCTCGGTGGCCACGGCCGGGGTGGTGGCCGCGGCCGCCTGCCCCGGCGCCCTGGTCGGCCGGGCGCTGGGCTGGAAACCGCTGCGCTGGATCGGTGTCCGTTCTTACGGCATCTACCTGTGGCATTACCCGGTGATCATCTTGACCTCCCCGGCCAATTCCGCCGAAGACCTGCCGCGGGCCGCGCTGCAGGTGGCGGCGAGCATCGGGCTGGCCGCGCTGTCATGGCGGTTCGTTGAAGAGCCAATCCGCCGCGGTGCGCTCGAGCGGGCCTGGACACGGATGCGGACCCGGTCGGCCTGGCAGGGTCAGCGGGCCGGGGTCGGCGGCTGGGCCGCGGTCACTGGCGGGGCCATGGTGGTCGCGCTGGCCTGCGCCGGCCTGAGCGGTGCCGTGCGGGTGCCCAGTGCGAGCAACGCGGCCACGGGCACGTTGGCCTCGGGCAGTGTCCTGCCACCGCCCGGCGGCTCTGGCACCGCAGGTTCCAGCGCGGGCGCCTCCAGCGCAGCTGGCTCCAGCACGGGCGGCTCCGCCGAGGGCGGTTCGGGCCCGGGCGGCACGGCGAAGCAGGGTGCCGGGGCGGCGGGCGCGGGGTCATCCGGCAGCGCGTCCACCCCGGCGGCCTCGCTGCGCACCTCCTGCGACGCGGTGGCGCATATCGGTGACTCGACCTCCGAGGGCATGATCTCGTCGGAGTACCTGCCCGACCCGGCGGAGCGGCTGGCGGCGCAGTACCACCGCGTGGGGGTCAGCAGCGTCCGGTGGGATATCTCGGGGGCCCGCTCCGTGGTCGAAGTGCTTCCCGGCCAGGTCAACGGCTATGACGCGGCGCAGGCGATCTACCGGAGCGGGTTCCGCGGATGCTGGGTGATCGCGCTCGGCACCAACGACACCGCGGATGTGGCCGTGGGCTCCAACGTGGGCCTCATGACGCGGATCCAGCGGATGATGGCGGCCGCGCACGGAGAGCCGGTGATGTGGGTCAACCTCCGGTCGCTCCTGGCCAGCGGGCCCTACTCCGAAGCCAACATGGTGACCTGGGACAACACGCTGCTCAAAGCCTGCGCCAGGTACCCGAACATGCGGGTCTTCAACTGGGCGGCGCTGGCCAAGACGAAGTGGTACATCTCCGACGGCATCCACTTCACGTCGGCGGGTTACGCGGCCCGCGGCCGCTGATCGCCCAGGCCCTGGCCCGGGCCTTCCCGAAGACCGGCCAGAGCAGCGGCTGCGTCGTGAGCTAACCGCCCCCCCCACCAAGACCCCCCACCACCAAGCCCGCCCGCGGGCCGGTGCAGAAAGAGCTGCGGCGGCTCGCGGGCGGTTCCATCTCCGGCACCAGGCTCCGGGGCCCGGCCAACCGGGCCCCGGACCTGGTGGTCAGACCCGGGCGGTGTCCTTGCGGAACCGCCAGACGGCGCCCCCGGCGAAGATGACCAGCCAGATCACGGCGTTGGCCACCCAGGCCAGATGGACGCCCACGCCGAGCAATGGTGCGTGCACGAGCTCGTTGAGGCCGTAGAGCGGAGTGAACTCTGCGATGACCTGCAGAGTGTGCGGGAACTGGCTCAGCGGGATGAACAGGCCGCCGGCGAAGGACAGCAGGGCCAGCCCGAGACCCAGGAACTGCATGACGTTCTCCGTCGGCAGCAGGTAGCCCATGAACAGGCCGAAGGCGGCGAACACCAGCGAGCCGATCCAGACGCTGGCCGCGCTGACGATCCACAGGTACATCGGCATCGAGGGCTTGCCCGTCAGGCCGCCCACGGCGAAGACCACCACGACCGACGCGAGACCGAGGACCATCGCGGTGAGCATCTTGATCACGATGTACGCCACCGGGGAGAGGGGGGTCAGCCGGAGCTGGCGGCTCCAGCCCGCGGCCCGCTCGATCGAGACCATCGCCCCACCGCTGGTCGTGGCCAGGACGGCCCCGTACAGCGCCATGCTGATCATGACGAACGCGGACACGTTGCCGTGCCCGATCCGGTCGTTCGCGTAGGCCTTGTTCAGCCCGAAGGCCAGGAAGAACACGACCGGGAAGATCAGCGCGAAGATGACCGTGCGCCGGTTGCGCAGCAGACGGCGGATCTCCAGCCTGAGCACGGTCAGGTTGAAGCCGCCCAGGCCCGGAGCTTGCCTGGTCAGGGCAGCGGGCGCCGGAACCGACTGAGTAGTCATCGGGATCCTCCTGCGGAAATGTCACGGTCGTCGCTGGTCAGGGCGATGAAGGCGTCCTCCAGGCCCCGGGTGTTGATCTCCAGGTCCCGGGCCGGGGTATTGGTCAGCAGGTACCTGGCCACCGCATCGCTGTCAGTGGAGTGGATCAGCACGGTGTCGCCGCGCACCTCCACGCTGTCCGCGCCGGGGATCGCGCTCAGCCGGGCCTGGTCAGGGTTGGCCAGCGTGGCCCGGACCGTCCGCCCGGCGGCCATCGCCTTGACCTCGGACGCGGTGCCGTCCGCGACGATCTGGCCGTGCCGCAGCAGGATGATCCGGTCCGCGTAGGCGTCGGCCTCTTCCAGGTAGTGCGTGGCGAAGAGCACGGTCCGGCCCCGGGCCGTGTCCTGCCGGATCGCCCCCCAGAAGCCGCGGCGCCCCTCGACGTCCATGCCCGTGGTCGGCTCGTCCAGGATCAGCAGTTCCGGGTCGGGCAGCAGGGCCATCGCGAAGCGCAGCCGCTGCTGCTCACCGCCGGAGCACTTGCCCACCCGGCGATCGGCGATGCCGGTGATGCCGGCCCGGTTCAGCGCCTCGTCAACCGGCCTCGGCCGCACGAACAAGCTTGCGGTGTACTCCGCGGTCTCCCGCACGGTGAAGTCCTTGAGCAGGCCGCCGGTCTGCAACACCGCGGAGACGAGCCCGCGGGTGATGGCCTGCCGTGGCGTCATCCCGAAAACTTCCGCCGCGCCCGCCGTGGGGTGCGACAGCCCCAGGATGATGTCGATGGTCGAGGTCTTCCCCGCGCCGTTGGGCCCGAGGAACGCGACAATCTCCCCCGACGAGATATCCAGGTCGATGTTCTTCACCGCCTGGACCGAGCCGAAACTTTTGCTTACCTCGCGCAGGGCGACTGCGGTCGGCTGGCTTCCCCTGGCCGGCCACCGCCCCCGTTCGTCCGCCATGTTCGTTACTGTCATGCGGCCATCGTGGCACTGGCGCCGGCGGGTCCCAAGAGTTCCGTGTCACGACGCGCCCATGACAACTGTCATGGGGCCGCCGCCGCCGCGGTGGCGGCCGGCCTATGGTGAGGGGATCGGCGCCCTGGCGCCGGCACGAACGGGAGGGGCGGGGATGTCGTTCGACGGGTGGCCGGAAGAAGCCCTGGAGTTCTACGAGGGCCTCGCGGCCGACAACTCCAAGACTTACTGGACGGCGCACAAGGCTGTCTACGAGGACGTGGTGCTCCACCCGATGACCGAGCTGCTCGAGGAGCTGGCCGCGGAGTTCGGTGAGGCCAAGATCTTCCGCCCGTACCGGGACGTCCGGTTCAGCGCGGACAAGTCCCCGTACAAGACACACATAGGCGCCGTGATCGGCAGGGGCTACATCCAGCTGTCCGCGGAGGGCCTGGCCACCGGGAGCGGGATGTACGGGATGTCGCCCAGCCAGCTCGACCGCTACCGCCAGGCGGTCGTGAGCGAACGGTGCGGCCCCGAGCTCGAGCAGGTCATCGCCGGAATCGAGCGGCACGGCATCGGGGTCTCCGGACGTGATGTGCTGAAGACGGCCCCCCGCGGTTACCCGGCCGATCACCCGCGGATCGGCCTGCTGCGGTACAAGGGCGTCGTCGCCTGGAATCAGTGGCCGGTCGAGCCCTGGCTTCAGACCGCGGCCGCGCGGGACCGGATAGCCGGCTTCCTTCGTGCTACCCGTCGGCTGAGCAGCTGGCTCGACACCTACGTCGGTGCCCCCGCCGCCCGTGAATCCCGGTAGCCAGACCGGGGTTGCCGGGCCGGTCAGTCTCCGGTCGTGCCGTCGATCTGCTCCCGGAGGATGTCGGCGTGCCCGTTGTGCCGGGCGTACTCCTCGATCATGTGCACGTACACCCAGCGCAGGTCGATGGTGCTCCCGTAGCGCTCATGGACGAACGTCTCGTCCAGGGACCGGCCCGCGGCGGCCGCGCGGGCCAGCTCGCACTCCCGGGCCCAGACGACCAGATCGGCCGCGGCGCCGGCCGCCTCGGCGAGATCGAAATCCCCGTCCGGTGATTCGTCGCTGCAGTACAGGTCGTCCAGGCCTGCCTCGCCCGCCAAGCGCCGCCGGAACCACGCCCGCTCCACCTCGGCCATGTGCCGGACCAGCCCGAGCAGGGACAGGGACGACGGGGGCACGGCCCGGCGGGCGAGCTGCTCGCCAGTCAGCCCCTGGCACTTGATCAGCAACGTGCTCCGGTGGAAGTCCAGCCAGCTGTCCAGTGACTCGCGCTCGCCGGCCACGCGGGGCGGGCTGGCGCGGGTCACCTCAGGAGCGGTCCAGGTCATCCCGCACATCCTGCTACCCCCCCATACCATCCGCAACGACATTCCGCCCCGCCGTGCGGCTCCCGCCCCGGCCACGCGATCGCCAGGTCACCACACGCCCTCCGTTACCCTGCCTGGGTGGGGGAACTGGCGGAATGGGACGTCGCGGTGGTGGGCGCGGGGCCGGCCGGCCTGACCGCCGCCCTGGCCGCGGCGGCGGCCGGGGCCCGGACGGTCGTGATCGAGCGGGCCGAGCATCCCCGGTACAAGACCTGCGGCGGCGGCCTGGTCGGGACCTCGCTGGTGGCCGCGGGCCAGCACATGCACGTCCCCGCCCGGGACCGCATCCACGCCATCACCGCCGCCCTGAACGGGCGGCGTGCGTTCACCCGGCGCGACAAGGCACCCCTGCTGGCCATGGTCTCCCGGGAGGAGTTCGACGACGCCCTGCGCCAGGCCGCCGTCGACGCGGGGGTCACGCTACGGCAGCGCGCCACGGTGCGGGGGATCAGCGAGGACGGCGGGCTGGCCTGCGCCCGGCTGGCCGATGGGACCAGCGTCCGGGCCCGGGTGATGATCGGCGCCGACGGTTCGTCGGGCATCAGCTCCAGGTACGTGGGAGCGCGGTTCCAGCAGGTCGATCTCGGCCTGGAGCTGGAGATTCCGGTGCCACCGCCGGTTGCGGCCCAATGGCGCGAGCGGGTGATGCTGGACTGGGGGCCGATGCCCGGATCGTACGGCTGGGTGTTCCCCAAGGGTGACCTGCTCACCGTCGGGGTCATCGCGGCCCGGGGCCAGGGCGACCGGACCCGGCGCTACCTCCGCGACTTCACCGCGCGGCTGGGGCTGGCGGGCTTCCCCGCGGTCCGGGACTCCGGGCACCTCACCCACTGCCGGGCGGACGACTCACCGCTACGCCGGGGGCGGGTGGTGGTCGCGGGCGACGCCGCGGGCCTGCTCGAACCCTGGACCCGGGAGGGCATCAGCTTCGCACTCCGCTCCGGGACACTGGCCGGGGCGGCCGCCGCGGATGCGGCGGCCGCCCCGTATCCCGAGCAGCAGGACAGGGCGCTGGACGCCTACCCGGCCGCGGTCGGGAAGGCGCTGGTGCCCGAGATGGACGCCGGGCGCCGCCTGCTGGCCGCGTTCAGCCGGCACCCGGGCGCCTTCCATACCGGTCTCGCGTCGCCGAAAGGCTGGCATGCCTTCGCCCGGTTCTGCCGCAGCGAGATGTCGTTCGCAGCCGTGGTGGAGCGCAGGCCGGTCGCCGCGGCGCTGTCCCTGATGTCGCGTTTCTGAGGGCAGCGCTTAATACCAGCCATACCCCAACTCGTGCTGCCACGCGCGCCGCGGAGTCCCATAACGTCCCTGGATGTAATCCATGCCCCAGATGATCTGGGTGCGCGCGCTTGTCCGCCAGTTCGCCCCGGCGCTCGCCATCTTGTCCCCGGGCACGGCCTGCGGAATGCCGTAGGCGCCCGAACTGTGATTGCAGGCAAAGCGGTTCCAGCCGCTCTCGCGCATCCACAGCAGGTTCAGGTAGCGGAATTGCCAGCTGGTCCAGTGGTAGGCCGGCATCAGTGCGCCGGCGATCTGCCACGGTGAGCCATGCAGCCGGACCCAGTGCCTCCGGCCGTGGTGCCTCCGCTCCTGGTAATGCCTCACCCTGTGGTGTCTCTTGTGGTGCTTTGGGTGATGTCTGGGGTCATGACGCCGGGGTTGCGGGTGCTTCTGGGCTGTCCCGTACGCGGTCAGGGCGATGGTCCCCAGTTCGCCTGTGCTGCCGGCGCCGGTGCCGAGGCCAGGCCGGCGCTCAGGCCCGTACCCGGGCCGGTGCTCAGGCCGGTGCTCAGGCCGGTGGTTCCGGCATCGCCGGGAACACCGGCCTGGACCTGCTGGCTGGCCGTGAGCCCGGCGCTCAGTGGCGCCTGCCGGACTCCGTGGCCATCGTGGCCGCTGTCGTTGGATGACGCCCCCATGTAACCGGCCAGTGCGATGGCCGAGCCGGTCAGCACCAGGGCCGTCTTGGCAGGTACGTGGGTGAAAGTTCTCTTCGGTGACAAAGGGAGCCTTCGGTTCGGCGCGTTGCGGCGCGCACGGTTTCCGCCCCTGGGCACATGGCGGCCATCGGGAAAGGATGACCGCAGTGGCGGCGGATGTTGACGCAGGTTCAGGGCGTCAGTGTCGCCTCGAGCGACCATCACGCACGCGGGGCGCTTAAATATCCGGCACCGGCACCCGGAAGGCTTTGTGCCTGGGCAGGGTAATTTTGCTAAGCCCTCATCCCGGCTGGCCAGGCCAGCCCTATCGCGAATACCGCGGTCACCCCCTGTGCGCGTATTCACTCTCCTGGGGGCGTCGGCGCGGATAAAAATGAGACTTGCCGTACTCCGATTCCCCCAAGTATTCTCGATATTTATCAGTAGCCATTTAAAGCGAGTGGTAAACACGGGCTACTTGCTTATGTCACCGTCACCTATAGATATCCGGCCGGCAGTTAGGCGGATTAAATTGCCTTTAGCGCTATGAACCGGGCATTGCGCTGCATCGCCTGGGGCTCCCCGGGGCCGGGCCGTCGTGGTGGCGGGGCCAGTAGGGTCGTCGTGTGCCTGAGGCTCCCCGTGTGACGGCCGGTGCCGCCCGGCCGCGGCCGGGCCCGGCCGATCTGGAGGCGGCCCGGGACGCGACGATCCCGATGTCCTCACCAGCGGCCTGCGGGTCGTTTTCGCGGGCATCAACCCCGGGCTTGTACTCGGCCGCGACCGGCTATCACTTCGCCCGCCCGGGTAATCGCTTCTGGCCGGCCCTGCACCGGTCCGGATTCACCCCGCGCCAGTTCCGGCCGGACGAGCAGGACCAGCTCCTGTCCCTGGGGCTCGGGATCACCAACGTGGTTCCCCGGGCCACGGCCCGGGCCGCCGAGCTGACCCCGGCTGAGCTGCGCGAGGGTGCCCGGGCGCTGCAGGAGAAGATGGCCCGGCTACGCCCGCAATGGCTCGCCGTGCTGGGCGTGACTGTCTACCGGACCGCGTTCGAGCACCCAGGCGCGACCGTGGGCCCGCGCGCCGAGACCATCGGCCCGACCAGGCTTTGGGTTCTGCCCAACCCCAGCGGGCTCAACGCCCACTGGTCCCCGGCCGCCCTGGCCGGGGAGTTCGCCCGGCTCCGGGCGCAGGCCGCCGCCCCCTCTGACGCCGCCCCGCCACACCTCCCCGCGTAGCCGCGCCGGCCCGGCCTCTCGCCCGCCCGTGCCCGGCTTCGCGCCCAGCCCGCTTCGCGCCCGTGCCTGGCCTGACCCCAGCCCGGCTTCGCGCCCGTGCCGGCTTCTCGCCCGTGCGCGGCCTCCGCGACCTTTCCCGCTGAGCGTTCGCCGTAACCGGACAAATCACCCGCCATAACGGACGTCACGCGGGAAATGCCGCAAGAAGGAGCGGCGGGAGCGGGGGCGTATAGAGTCGGGTTGATCACCCCGGAACGCGGTGACGGCCGCTCACAGGTAGGGGGCAATCATGACTGTCCGGCCAGATTTTGGGCCCGAGTACGGCGACGAGGAGCGGCGCCGGTGGGAGGAGGAGGCCCCCCCGGAACCCGCGGCGGCCGAAGAAGAGAGCGAGCTCCACGACCGCGAACGTGAAGACGAGGAGGTCAACTTCCTCGACCCGGAGAGCAACGAGGCGCATGCGCCAGGCACGGTCTGCGAGCGGTGCGGGCAGGTCATCACCGGGGAGCAGGACGCCCGCCGCCGTCTGGACGGTCAGTGGGTCCACGAGGAGTGCCCGATTAGCCTCGGCGGGCTGGCGCCTGCTGACCCGGACGCGCCCGCCTAGCCCGCTCCCGCCCTCCCGCGGCGTTCCGTCGCGCGGCGTTCCGTCGCGCGGCCAGATCGCCGCTAACCTGCCGACGGCCCAGTCCGGCCGCCGGGCCTGCCGCTGCGCGGTCGCCGGGGCGCCGCTGCGCGATGTCCTGCGGGGGAAAGCCCCGGTCATGCGGGCCGCGGCTCAGTCGCCGGCCGGACCGGGGCCGCGAAGGTTCCAGCCCGGGCTGTTCACCCGAACCGTCAGTGAGGCGGAGGCCTCGGCGCCGCAGTGACGGCAGATCTGCACCGGGTCGAGTTCGTGATCGCCGTGTATCAGCGTGGCCGGCGGCTCGTCCGACACCCAGCGGTCGCCCCACGCCAGCAGGGCCCGGAGCACCGGGATGAGATCGCGGCCCGCGGCGGTCAGGTGGTACTCCCCGCGTGGCGGCGTGCTCTGGTACTCGCGGCGCTCCAGGATCCCGGCCTCAACCAGGCTGTGCAGCCGGGCGGCGAGCCGGTCACGGGGCGCGCCGGTGTTCCGCGCGATCTCGTTGAACCGGCGGTTGCCGAAGGAGATCTCGCGGATCGCCAGCAGCGCCCACTTCTCGCCGATCAGGTCGAGGGCCCGGGCGATGGAGCAGGGGCGGCCCGGAAGGTCCGGCTGCGCCAGGCGCCCCGGACCAGGTGTTCCGTCAACGGATGCGGTCCGATCCATCCTCCAAGGTTGCCATATCAAACCTACTAGCGCTACCGTTCTGGCATGGCAGTTGGAATATCAAACCGTGAGGCGGCCGCGCCGCGCGGAGCGGGACCGCAGGCCGTGTTCACGGTGGTGGTCGCCGCGATCTTCATGTCCAACCTGGACCTGTTCATCGTGAACGTGGCGCTGCCCAGCATCGGCCGGGATTTCGGTGATGCTTCGCTGGCCGGGCTGTCCTGGGTGCTCAACGCCTACGCGATCGTGTTCGCCGCCCTGCTGGTGCCGGCGGGACGGCTGGGGGACCGGACCGGGCAGCGCCGGGTGTTCCTGGCCGGGATCGCGATCTTCACGCTGGCGTCGGCGGCCTGCGCCGCTGCGCCCGATCTCGCCGTCCTGGTCGCCGCCCGGGTCGTGCAGGCCGCGGGCGCGGCGGCGCTGATCCCGACCTCGCTGGCGCTGCTGCTGGCCGCTACCCCGCCGGCCCGGCGAGCCGGCCGGGTCCGGGCCTGGGCCGCGGTCGGCGGCGTTTCGGCCGCCCTGGGCCCGGTGGCGGGCGGGCTGCTGGTCCAGCTGGACTGGCGCTGGGTGTTCCTGGTCAACCTGCCGATCGGCGTGGCCGCGCTGCTGGCCGGGATCCGGGTACTTCCGCACCCGCCGGCCCGGGACAGCGAGCGGCTTCCCGACCTCCTCGGCGTGGTGCTGCTCACCGCCGGGATCGGCGGCCTGACTGGCGGCCTGGTGGAGGGCCCGGCCTGGGGCTGGTCGTCGACCGGGGTGATCGCCCTGCTGGCCGGGTCGGCGGTGGCGATCGCCTGGTTCCTGTGGCGCTGCTCGCATCACGAGCGGCCGCTGGTCGAGCTGCACCTCCTGCGCATCCCCGCGTTCCGGTCGGCCAGCGCGGCGGTCTTCGTGTTCAGCATCGGGTTCGCGGCCATGCTGCTGTCCAACGTGCTCTGGTGCCAGACGGTCTGGCATTATTCGGCGCTGCGCACCGGCCTGGCCATCGCCCCCGGGCCGGCCATGGTCCCGGCCCTCGCCGTGGGGGCGGGCCCGCTGGCCCGGCGGATCGGGGCCGCTCCGGTCGCCGCGGCCGGGAACCTCCTGTTCGCGGCCGGGATGCTGTGGCGGGTGTTCGCCATCAGCGTCACCCCGCACTACGCCGCCGAGATGCTGCCCAGCATGCTGCTGACCGGGATGGGCGTCGGCCTCACGCTGCCCACGCTGATGAGCGCGAGCACCACCGCGCTGCCGGCCGCCCGGTTCGGCACCGGGTCCGCCCTGGTGAACATGGCGCGCCAGGTCGCCTCGGCGCTCGGCGTGGCCGTGCTGGTCACCATCATCGGGGTCCCGGCCACGGCCGCCGCCGCCGAGACTGCCTTCCGGCACCTGTGGCTGCTCATGGCCGCAGCCGGCGTGCTGGCCGCCGCCGCAGCCGCCTTCGTCCGCCGCCCGCCCGCCGCACCAGCCCTTTCCGCCGCGCCAGCCCCCTCGGCCCCAACAGCTCGCCCGGCCGCTCCGTGATCAACCGTCTGGTGTCGCACGGACGACACCAGACGGTTGATCACGGAGCCGCCCACGAGCCCAGCAGCAGGTCCGCGCCCGGACTCGCTGGTGGCAGGCCCGGAGGGCGGCGGCGAGCGAGGAGCCTTACTCGCGCGGACGGGCCGTTAGGGGAGCGTTAAGGTCTCGTGCCGCCACGTTAAGTCCGCGTGAAGATCAGCTCGGGGCGGCATCGCGCGCGGTGAACTGGGATCCGATGGACCGCAACCGTTCTCCGCGCGGGCTGGCGGCGCATTTCGCGCTGCCAGCCGGCTTCACCGCGTTGCTGCTGACCGGGGCGCTCGCCGCGGGGCTGGGGGCCGGCTTCCGGCCACCGGGGTGCTGATCCTGGCCGCGGCGGTGGTCCTGGGCATCTCCGCGGTGGCGGAGCCGCTGGTCGCGCCGGTGCTCGGGGTGATCGGCTGGCTGACGGTGGCGGGCTTCTCCCGCCCGCCGTACGCCCAGCTGCGGATGACCGGCCCGGTCGCGGTCCGGGCCGCCGTGACCATGGCCGGGTGCGTCCTGGCCGGGGCCGGGATCGGCCTGATGGTGCGCTGGCTGGCTTCGTCGTTCAGACTAGGGATTGTGCACGTGCATGGCGAGCGGCCCGAGGGCAGCGCTGCGGGCCGGACCGGGGCCTCCGCGCCGCTGGGCCAGACCATGCGGGCGGGCCTGCGCGGCCGGCGGCAGGCCGGCGGGATGATCCTGCTGGTGGCGGGGCTGCCGCTGCTCACCGTGGTGCTGGTTGCGCTGCGTCCCGACCTGGACCTCGCCAACGACCTGCTGCTCTACCTGGTGGCCGTGGTCGCCGTGGCGATCGTCGGTGGCTTCTGGCCCGCGGTGCTCGCCGCGATCACCGCTAGCCTGCTGCTGAACTGGTACTTCACCCGTCCGCTGCACACCCTGACCATCGCCGAGCCCCGCAACATGCTGGCGCTGCTGCTGTTCGTCACCGTGGCGGTGACGGTCAGCAGCGTGGTCCACCTGGCCGCGCGCCGGCAGGTGCAGGCGGCCCGCAGCGCCGACGAGGCCGCGTCGCTGCTGGAGCTGGCCCAGACCGTGCTCGGCGGCGCCGACACGCCCACCGCGGTGCTGGATCACCTGACCAGCGCCTGGGGCGGCCAGGCCGAGCTGGCCGAGCGGGTCCGGGAGCGCTGGGTGCGGGTCGCGGTCAGCGGGACCGCGCCGCCGGGGGCCATGGCGACCCGCGTCCCGGTCAGCGACACCGTGGCCCTGGTCGTGGCCGGGCAATCCCGGCCACTCACGCCCCGGCTGCTCGACGGGTTCGCCGCGCAAGCCGGCGCGGCGCTGGACCGGGACCGGCTGCGCACCCAAGCGGCCCAGGCCGAGGCGCTGGCTGAGGGAAACCGGATGCGCACCGCGCTGCTCGCCGCGGTCAGCCACGACCTGCGCACCCCGCTGGCCTCGATCAAGGCCAGCGTCAGTACGCTGCGGCAGACCGATGTGGAGTGGACCGCCGCCGACGAGGCGGCCCTGCTCGCCACGATCGAGGACGGCGCTGACCGGCTGGATGCGCTGATCGGCAACCTGCTCGACATGAGCCGGCTCGCCACCGGGTCGCTGCAGCCGTTCCTGCGGCCCACCTCGGTCGAGGAGGTCGCGCCGGCTGCCCTGCTCGGGCTGGCCCCGGCCAGCAGCGTGCGGATCGCGATGCCGGACGACCTGCCCCTGGTGCGCACCGACCCGGTGCTGCTGGAACGGGTGCTGGCCAATCTGTTCTCGAACGCGCTGGCCCATTCCCCCGACGGGCAGCCACCTGAGCTGCGCGCCTGCCCTGCGGAGGGCAGCGTGCGGCTGGACGTGTGCGACCACGGCCCGGGGGTGCCCGACGAGTTCAAGCTGCGCATGTTCGAGCCGTTCGAGCGACTCGGCGACCGCGCGACGGGCAACGGCGTGGGCCTCGGGCTGGCCGTGGCCAAGGGCTTCCTGGAGGCGATGGGCGGCACGATCCACGCCGCGGACACCCCAGGCGGCGGCCTGACTGTCCAGGTGAGCCTGCCGGTGGCCGCGGCCCCGGCCGCGTCGGCCGCGCCTGCCGAGCAGTGACGGCCGCGCCGTGCCCGCTGAGCAGTCCGCGCCAGGCCGTGACGGCCGCGCCGCGACCCGCCCGATCATGACCGGCGACGCATGACCAGGGTCCTCGTCATCGACGACGAGGAGCCGATCCTGCGCGCGCTGCGGATCAACCTCACTGCCCGCAAGTACGAGGTCACGACCGCGGCGGACGGTGCGTCGGGGCTCGCCGCGATGGCGCGGGACCGCCCCGACGTGCTGATCCTCGACCTCGGCCTGCCCGATATGGACGGCACCGAGGTCATCCGGGGCGTGCGTGGCTGGACATCCACGCCGATCATCGTGCTGTCGGCGTGGGGCCAGGAGGTCCAGAAGGTGGCCGCCCTGGACGCCGGCGCGGACGACTACGTCACCAAGCCGTTCGGCATGAACGAGCTGCTCGCCCGGCTCCGTGCCGCGGTCCGCCGGGCGACGCCTGCGCCCGACGAGCCGGTCATGGTGACCCCCCACTTCACCGTGGACCTGGCGGCGAAACGCGTCATCCGGGGCGACGGTGACATCCGGCTGACCCCGACCGAGTGGTCGCTGCTGGAAATTCTTGTCCGCAACGAAAACCGGCTCGTCACCCAGAAGCAGTTGCTGCAGGAGGTGTGGGGGCCGCAGTACCAGACCGAGGCGAACTACCTTCGGGTCCACGTGGCTCACTTGCGGCGCAAGCTGGAGCCCGACCCGTCCCGGCCGCGCTACCTGCTGACCGAGCCGGGCATGGGGTACCGGTTTAGCTGCTGACTCCGCTAACCCGGGGGCCCGGCCCCGGGGCTAGTCCGGGCCGGGCTGGAGCTGGTAGCTGGGGTTGTAGATGGTCCGCTCGTCCTTGACCTGGGCGACCCGGCCGTGCACCGTGATCCGCCGCCCGGGCCTGATGCCCGGGATGTCGCGGCGGCCCAGCCAGACCAGGGTGACGCTGGCGGTGCCGTCCCACAGGTCCGCCTCCATCGTGAGGCTGGTGCCCCGCGGGCGGAGGGTGACCGTGCGCAGCGTGCCCGCCACGTCCACGTAATCGTGGGCGGCGGTGTCGGCGATCGGGGTCGCGCCCTCATCCCGGCACTCGGCCTGCAGGTCGGCAGCGTGCAGTGCGTCCGGGTCGGCGGTCAGCTTCACCAGCGGCGGCATCGCGTCCGACCCGGCCCCGGGCGCCGGCGCGACGGTGGCCGGCAGCGGGACGCCCGCCGGGTAGCGGTGGGCCGCGGAGCGGAGCTGGTACGGGACGCTGGCCACCACCACCCCGGGCAGCAGCAGGAGCCGCGACTTCAGCCGCAGCGCGCTGTGATTGTGCAGCAACTGCTCCCACCAGTGGCCCAGCACGTACTCGGGCACGTACACGGTGACGATGTCGCGCGGGCTTTCCCGGCGCAGCCGCTTGACGTACCCCATCACCGGCCGGGTGATCTCCCGGTAGGGCGAGGCGACCACGGTCAGCGGGACCGGGATGTTCGCCCGCTCCCATTCCTCTTTCAGCCTGAGCGTCTCCGCGTCGTCCACGTCCACCGTGACCGCCTCGAGGTGGCTCGGCTGGGTGGCCCGCGCGTAGGCCAGCGCGCGCAGGGTCGGCAGGTGCAGCTTGGACACCAGGACGATGGAGCGGTTACGGGCGGGCAGGGTGAGGGTCAGGTCCTCCGCCGGGGTGAGCTCGACCGCGACCTTGTCGTAGTGCCGGTGGATGCCGCGCATCGTGAGCCAGATGACCGGCATGGCCACCACCACGATCCAGGCCCCGCTGGCGAACTTGCTGATCAGCACGATGACCAGGACCACCGCGGTGAAGCAGGCGCCGATCGTGTTGATCACGCGGGACCGCATCATGCGCCGCCGGGTGCCCTTGTCGGTCACGGTGCGCAGCAGCCGGTTCCAGTGCCGGATCATCCCGGTCTGGCTGCACACGAACGAGACGAACACGCCGATGATGTAGAGCTGGATCAGCCTGGTCGGGGAGGCCTGGAACACCACGATCAGCAGGACCGCGAACCCGGCCAGCAGCAGGATGCCGTTGGAGTAGGCGAGCCGGTCGCCGCGGTTGTGCAGCTGGCGGGGCATGTTCCCGTCCCGGGACAGGATCGAGGCCAGCACCGGGAAGCCGTTGAACGCGGTGTTCGCGGCCAGCACCAGGATCAGCGCGGTGAATAGCTGCAGGACGTAGAACAGCGGCGAGGTGTCGCCGAACACGGCCCGGCCGACCTGGGCGATGACCGTGCGCTGGGTGGCGCCGCGTGGCATCCCGACCAGGTCCTGGGCCGGGGCGTAGTGCACGTGGCTGGCCAGGGCCAGCGCGGTGACGCCGGCGAACATCGACACCGCGATCAGGCCGAGCATGAGCAATGTGGTGGCGGCGTTCTTGCTCTTGGGCTTGCGGAAGGCGGGCACCCCGTTGCTGATCGCCTCGACCCCGGTCAGCGCGGTACAGCCGGAGGAGAACGCGCGCAGCAGCAGGAAGATCAGGGCAACCCCGGTGTACTCGCGGCTGGTCTTGATCCGGTAGGACGCGCTGTCGGACTCCAGATGATGGCCGAGCCCCAGCCGGGTGAAACCCCAGATGATCAGCAGGGTGACCACGGCGATGAAGCAGTAGGTCGGGATCGCGAACGCGGTGCCCGACTCGCGGACCCCGCGCAGGTTCATCACCGCGATGACCGCCACCACGAGCACGGCGATGAGGGTGACGCGCGAGTCCAGGACCGGGAAGGCCGAGGCCAGGTTCGCCACCCCGGCCGAGACCGACACCGCCACCGTCAGCGTGTAGTCGACCATCAGCGCGCTGGCCACCACCAGGCCCACCGGGGGTCCGAGGTTGGTGGTGGCCACCTCGTAGTCCCCGCCGCCGGACGGGTAGGCGTGCACATTCTGCCGGTACGACGCGACCACGACCAGCATCAGGACGCCCACCGCGAGCGCGATGTAGGGGGTGTAGTGGAAAAACGCGATGCCGCCCACCGACAGGACGATCAGGATCTCCTCGGTCGCGTAGGCGACGGAGGACAGTGCGTCACTGGCGAACACCGGCAGCGCGATCCGCTTCGGGAGCAGGGTGTGACCAAGGCGGTCACTGCGTACCGGACGGCCCAGCAGCAGGCGCTTGACGACCCCGAACATCATGGGCACGACCGCGATGGTAAGCCGGCGCCGGGGTGTGCGCTAGCCAGCGGGGTCCCGCGGGCGCCCGGCAGGGTCCGCGCCGGGGCCTGGCAGGGTCCGCGCCGGGTCCCCGCGGGCGCCCGGCGGGGCCCGCGCCGGGGCCCGGCGGGGTCAGTTCCCGAAGGCGATGTTGTGCCCGGTGATGTTGACCAGGGCACCCTGGGACGTGAGCGTGATGCTCTGCAGCGTCATGCCCATCGGCAGGTTGGGCAGCGGGATGGTGAAGTCGCCGAGGCCGCCGAGCAACGAGGTCGGGATCCCGCCGGCCGAGATGAGCTTGACGCGGATCTTGTTGCCCGACTCGGTCACCCGCGCCACGCCGCTGCCGGAGAAGATGCCGGCCACGTTCGCGGTGATCTTCGCCTCGTCGTTGCTCATCCTGGCGATCTTCAGGTCGGCCACCCCGGCCGCGCTGGACCCGGCCTGGGCCAGGCTGCCGAAGGTGATCAGCCCCGTGCCGTCGATGCTGGATACCGTGCCGCTGTTGAAGCTGGAGTTCAGCTTGATGTTCTTCATCGTCGCGTTGATGTCGTCGATCGTCACCGGCCCGGCCTTCTCGCCGGTGGCCGTGATGTGGACGTCCTTGAAGTCGCGGGCCGCCAGCTGGGTGAGGAACGGGAAGCCCTGGATCGACACGTCAGGCTTGCTGCTGAAGCCCTGCTTCTGGATCTGGGTGGCGAACTGGTTATCCGCGAGGCGAACAGCCACCCGGTCGGCGACCACGAACAGGGCGGCCAGCACCACCAGGATAACGAGCAGCACGAGCGGCCAGCGGCGGCGGCGGCGCCGTGGGGCGCGGCGGCGACGTGCCTCGTGATCGTCGAAGAAACCACCGTGTCCGCCGTCGTTTCCGTGCTGGATCGGCAGGCGTTGCGTCGGGTAATCGCTCACGGAAGCCGCCAGGTCCTCGTGCCCCGGCCAGGTGCCGGGCAGCGCTGCGCAAATGTTATGACAAGACCGCCCAGGGCGCAGGGGCCGACGTCGGCCCGGTGCGCCGGCGGCGATCCGCCATGGACGGTATCTGCCCTGCTCACCACCGAGCCATCCAGGTTTCTGGGAGTTTAATTATCCCAGCTGGGACACATTTACGGCCTCGCAATTGGTGTGCAGCCCTGGACGTCGTGATTACCCGGCCGGGGTCGTGGCCCGCTGCGGCCGTGTCCTGCGCGGTTGAGGCCGTGTCCTGCGCGGTTGAGGCCGTGTCCCGTGGCCGCGGTCCCGGCCGGATCCGGCTCAGCCCGTGGGGACGTTGATCACGCTCAGCGCATCCTGGTCGGTTTCGGGCATTCCGGACACGGCTACGCTGCCCAAAAACGGGCAGAATCGACGAAATTCTCCCAGCCTGGATGCCAGGAACGGCTATATTGCCGTGGGTTGAATCGCCTTAGACTAGGCAAATGAACGAGCGTCTTGTCTCGCCGCCGGATGCCCCGGTGCTTGTGGTGAAGACCCAGGGATCCGACCAGACGCTGCGTGCTGGCTCGCAGTACCGGGTCGGTCGTGATCCTCACTCCGACATCGTGGTCAACGACTCCCGGGTCTCCTGGCGGCACGCCGTGCTCCGGGTCGACCGCGACGCGTGGATCCTCGAGGACGCCGGGAG
Organism: uncultured Actinomycetes bacterium; assembly: GCA_963711485.1. Taxonomy (GTDB): domain Bacteria; phylum Actinomycetota; class Actinomycetes; order Streptosporangiales; family Streptosporangiaceae; genus RYN-230. The sequence goes on along the minus strand of CAVQEM010000028.1, from coordinate 278,157 downwards.
CACCAACGGGACCTTCCTTGGCACCCGGCGCATCGGCAAGATAGAGATCGCCCAGAACTGCATCCTGCGGCTCGGTCATCCCGATGACGGGCCGGTGATGATGTGCTCGGTGAACCGGGGCGCCGGGCAAACCGTCATGAACACCGGGATGAGCAGCGTGGACCGCCGCCCAACCTCGGTGAGGCGCGCGCCTGCCAAGCTGCTGCGCATCGGCCGGGATCCCTCGAATGACCTGGTGATCCCCGACCTCAGCGTCTCACGTGAGCATGCGGAACTGCGCAACCTCGGTGACCGCCGGTACGAGATCGTCGACCTGGGGAGCCACAACGGCACGTTCGTGAACGGCCAGCGGATCAGCGGGGCCACCACGGTGACCGAGCAGGATCTGATCGGCATCGGCCGCGCCACGTTCCGGCTGTTCGGCGACGAGCTCCGCGAATTCATCGACGAGGGTGACGTCTCGCTCGTCGCCCAGGACCTCACGGTGCGCCTGTCCAGCGGCAAGATCCTGCTTGACCACGTGAGCTTCCCGATCCCCGAGAGATCCCTGGTCGGGGTCATCGGCCCGAGCGGCGCCGGCAAGTCAACCCTGCTCGGCGCCCTGACGGGCATGAGCCCCGCGACCGAGGGCACCGTCCTGTACGACAACCGCGATCTCTACACCCACTACGCGGAGCTTCGGCACCGGATCGGCCTGGTACCCCAGGACAACATCTTGCACTCCCAGCTCAAGCCGCGGCGGGCCTTGCGCTACGCGGCTGAGTTGCGCTTTCCTGGCGACACTTCGTCGGCGGAGCGCAACCGCCGGGTGGATGAGGTCATCGACGAGCTCGCGCTCACGGCGCACTGCGGGACCCGGACCGGGGCCATGTCCGGCGGCCAGCAGAAGCGGGTCAACGTAGCGCTCGAACTCCTCACCAAGCCATCCTTGCTCTTCCTGGACGAGCCCACCTCCGGCCTGGACCCCGGTCTCGACAAATCCGTGATGGAGCTGATGAGCGGACTGGCCAAGGACGGCCGGACCGTCATCATCGTCACGCACAGCGTGGCCAACCTGGGCGTGTGCGACCGCCTGCTCGTCCTGGTCCCGGGCGGCCGGGTGGCCTACTACGGGCCTCCCGCCGAAGGCCTCCGCTACTTCGGGAAGACGGAGTGGGCCGAGGTCTTCCAGGCCTTCGAAGCCCAGCCGGACCGGGACTGGGCCGGGGACTTCAGGCGGTCACCGTACTACGCCGAGCACGTGGCGGGCGGGCTGGCCCAGCAGGTCCCCGAGGGCGCGCGCGAGTCGCCGGGGCGCCCGCCTGCGCCGCGCGGCGCGCTCGCGCAGATCTCCACGCTTTGCCGGCGCTACCTGGCCGTCATCGCCTCTGACCGCAGCTACCTGGCGGTGCTGGGGATCATGCCTATCGTGATCGGGCTGTTGCTGCGGGCGGTCCCGTCTCCGGAAGGCCTGGCCGGGAAGCCGGGTACCAACGGTGACGCCGAATCCCTGCTCCTGGTCCTGATCATCGGGGCCTGCTTCATCGGGGCGGCCAACTCGGTCCGCGAGCTGGTCAAGGAACGGTCCATCTACGCCCGAGAACGGGCCGCCGGGCTGTCGTCCGGCACCTACCTGTTCTCCAAAATCATCGTGCTGGGAGTCATCAGCGGGATTCAGGCCCTGCTGCTGGTGGTCCTGGGCCTGTTCGGGCGGCAGATGCCCGCCCACGGCTCCCTGCTGAAGTCAACGCCGTTGGTGGAAATAGCCCTGGCCATCGTGGTGCTGTCGCTGGCCTCGATGGCGCTGGGCCTGCTGGTCTCCTCGATCGTGAGCACGTCCGAGAAGGCCATGCCGATGCTGGTCATGCTGGCCATAGCCCAGGTCATCCTGTCCGGCGGTGTGCTGCCGCTCAACGGCAAGGTCGGGCTGAACCAGCTGTCCTGGATCGCCCCGTCCCGGTGGGGTTTCGCGGCCACCGCCTCCACTGTCAAGCTGAACGTGATCTCGCCCCCGGTCAGCGGGCTGCCCGACCCGCTGTGGGACCACAAGCCAGCCGTCTGGCTGATGGACATGGGCCTGACGGTGCTTCTAGGCCTGGTGTTCACCGTGATCGCGTGGCGGCGTCTGGTCGGGCTCAGCCCGGGCCGCAAACGGCGCTGATCAGGTCCCGCGCCGTTGTGGTCCCCGGGCCGGGTGAAACGATCGTGAGGTGACGACACCCAAGCGGACGCCGCAGCCACCGGGCTCGCCCGCCCCGGGCGCCCCGGCCGGTGTCGCGCCGGCCGGTTCTGCTGCTGGTGCTGGCCCTGCTGGTGCCGGCCCTGCTGGTGCTGGCCCTGCTGATGCCGTCCCCGCTGTGCCGTCCCTGCTGTGCCGCCCGCTCCCGGCACTGGTGGTCGAGGATCAACTGGCCCGCCGGATCCGCCGCCCGGGCGACCTGCTGCGGTGTGCGGCCGCATGCCTCGGGATCGCCCTGGTGGTGGCGGCCGGCCTGCTGGCCAAGGCCACCACGAACGGCGTGGAGACCGACGTCGTCAAGGCGAGCCGCCGGCTGCCGGCCGAGATCGTGTCCACGCTCCGCGTCCTGGCCATTCTGGTCCTGGTGCTGCTGCCGGTAGCCCTGGCCATCCGGCAGCTCGTCCGCCACCAGCCCCGCCGTCTGGCCGAGGCGGTGATCACCGGCGCCGCGACGGCCGGCGTGGTCGGTCTCGCCGGTGTCGTGCTGCGCAGTGGCGTCGGCGACCAGCTCTACCGCGCGATCGCCATGTCGCCTGGTGCGAGCCACTTTGCGCTGCTCGACGGATACCTGGCCGGGCTGGTGGCCTTCACCACGATCGTCGACCTGAGCGGGCGGCCCCGCTGGCGTACCGCCTTGTGGCTGACCCTCGGGGTGTACGCGGTGGCGAGCCTGGCTACCGTGCGCACCACCGTGCTCTCGGTGCTCATCACGCTCCTGCTGGGCCGCGCGATCGGGCTGGCGGTGCGCTACGCGGCAGGTTCGATGTCCCAGCGGCCTTCCGGCGAGGCGATCGCCGGCGCGCTCGGCACCGCCGGCCAGCCAGTGACCGAGCTGCGCCGGCTGACCGGGGCCGGAGCGGCGTCGCGGCGGTACGCGGCCATCACCCGGGACGGCGAGCAGCTCGACGTCAGGGTGTTCGACCGTGACCAGCAGGCGGCGGGCGCGATCTACCGTGTGTACCGGTCGGTCCGGCTGCGCGGGCAGGTCTCCCGGCGGGCGCCGCTGACCACCGACCGGGCGGCGGAGCGCACGGCGCTGCTCACCTATGCGGTGGAGGATGCCGGGGTGCCGACGCCCCGGCTGCGCGCCCTGCTGCGGGTCGGGCCGGAAGCTCTCGCGCTGGCCACCGAGGAGCCCCACGGGTCTTCCCTGGCCGACCTCGCACGGGACGCTGACCGATGACCAGCTGGAGTCGGTCTGGGACGCCGTGCTCCAGCTGCACGTGCACCGGGTCGCCCTCGCTCGCTGACCGCGGACCGGATTCTCATCGACAGCGCCGGCCAGGTCGTCCTCCTCGATCCGGGCAGCGGGGACGTGGCCGCCAGCGATCTGCAGCTCCGGCTGGACCTGACCCAGCTGCTCGCCGAGTTCGCTGCGCTGGTCGGGCCCGACCGGGCCGCGGACCTGGCGCTGCGCAGACTCGGGCCGGCTGAGCTGGTGACCCTGGTCCCGCTCCTGCAGCCGGTGGTGCTGGCCCGGTCCACCCGGTCGACGCTGCGCCGGGACAAGGACGTGCTGCCCGCGCTGCGCAAGCGGCTCCTGGCCACCGCCGCCGAGGACGGGGCCGAGGTCCCGCCCGTTCAGCTGGAACGCATCCGGCTCCGCACCCTGGTCACGCTGGTCGCCACCATCCTCGCGGGCTACCTGCTGATCGTTCAGCTCGGGCGGGTCAACTTCGAGACCCTGCTCAGGCAGGCCGATCCGCTCTGGATCCTGGTGGCCCTGGGCCTGTCGGTCCTGACCTACGTGGCCGCGGCGTTGTCGCTGTCCGGGTTCGTGCCCGAGCGGCTGAACTTCCCCCGGACCATGCTGGCCCAGCTGGCCGGGTCGTTTGTCACCCTGGTCACGCCCGCGGCGGTGGGCGGCGCCGCGCTCAACATCCGCTACCTGCAGCGCAACAAGGTGCCCTCGGCTGTGGCGGCGGCCAGCGTCGGCGTCGTCCAGGTGGTGGCGTTCGTCCTGCACATCGTGCTCCTGGTGGTCTTCCTGGCCATTACCGGCACGCGGAGCCACTCGCTGCGGCCCCCCACCTGGGCCTATTTCGTGATAGCCGGGCTCGTGGTGGCGGCCCTGGTGGTGGCGGCCCTGCCGCAGGGCCGACGGCTGCTCCGGGCCCGGCTCGCACCGGCACTGGGCCAGGTGCTGCCCCGCCTGCTCGAGGTGATCCAGCAGCCGCGGAAACTGGCGGAGGGCGTCGGCGGCGCGCTCATGCTCACCGTCTGCTACATCCTCTGCCTGGACACCTGCGTCCGCGCGTTCGGCGGGTCCCTCGCCATCACCAGCGCCGCCGTCGTGTACCTGACCGGCAGCGCCCTGGGCTCCCTGGTTCCTACCCCCGGCGGTCTCGGCACGGTCGAGGCCGCCCTGGCGGCCGGGCTCACGGCGACCGGGATGGCGGCCGCCACGGCGGTCAGCGCGGTGCTCCTGTTCCGGCTGCTCACCTTCTGGCTGCCGGTACCGGCAGGCTGGGCCGCCTTCAGCTACCTTCGCCGCCGCCAGGCCCTCTGAGGCCCGGGTGCCGTTCGGCGGCCTGTCGAGTGACCTTAGTCCCTCGTGCCCGCCCCGTTCCAATGGCTCACTTGAGGACATGTTCGCAAGCCACGAGGTGATGCTGAGCATGAGCTTTGCCCGGGCCCGGGCCCGGCTGGCGGTGCTGGGCAACGGAAGGTGGCTGAGGGGCCCGTCGGCGAAGGCCTACGCAGACGCGGCTGGACGCGCTGATCCGGGTGGGACCTTTCGGCGCAGTGCTGGGCGCGTCCAAGCTGGTCCGGGTGCAGTTGCTGGAGCCGGTGCCGCGGGACGACACCATGGTGCTGCCGCTGCGCTGGGAGGCAACCGGGGCGGCCGGGCGCCTGTTCCCGGTGCTGGACGCCAATCTGGTCCTCACCGTGAGCGACGAGGACCACTGCACGCTGACCCTGACCGGCGCGTACCGGCCGCCACTGGGCGGCGTGGGCGCGGCCCTCGACCGTGCCCTGCTCAAACGGGCCGCGGCCGCGACGGTCAGGTCGCTGGTGTCCCAGGTCGCGGACTCGATGGTCGCCGGGGACAGCGCGGCGGGCCTCGCGCCCGCGGCGGAGGCTGGTGCGCAGCCGTCCGGCCGCTGGCACGCGGAGCCGGAGGCCTCTACCTGACCGGGCCTGACCCCAGCCTGCTACCTGACCGGGCCCGACCCCAGCCTGTACCCGACCGTGCACCCCAGCCTGTACCTGACCGGGCCTGACCTGGGATGACCCTAGCCCGTACCTGACCGGGCCTGACCTGCGATGACCCTAGCCCGTACCTGACCGGGCCTGACCCGGGATGACCCTAGCCTGACCTGGGGGGCCCTGCGCGGCCGGCCAGTGCTGCGCGGGCGGCCTCGGTTGCCTAGGATCGCTGATCATGACCGGGCTCCTCGCCGCACTGCGCGGATTGCTGCATCGCGGCGGGATCTCACTGAACATCCTCCTGGTGGCCGTGGTGGCGGTGGCCGCCGTCAGCATCGGACCCGCCTACTACGCTGCCGCCCAGTCCTCCGTCCTCCAGGACACCGTGAGCCAGGCGCCCGCAGCGGGCCGCGGCCTGGAGGTGGCTCAGTCTGGCCCCGTCGACGCGGTCAACGGGGTGACCGCGCAGACCCAGACGCTGCTGGCCCACTACCTCGGCGGCCAGGCTGCCCTGACCCGGCTGTTCGGGCCGCCCGTGATGGCGGCGGAAACCACGGTGCAGGCCGGCGGCCAGACGATTCCCCTGGTCTATCGTTCCGGTGTCTGCGCCCGTCTGCGCTTCACGTCCGGCCACTGCCCCAGGGCGGCGCGCGAGGTGGCGATCAGCCAGTCCCTGGCCTTCCTGCTGCACTGGCACACCGGCCAGCGCATTGCCGCCTCGACCTGGGGACATCTGATCATCACCTGGTGAGTACCAGATCACGGTGACGGCCGCGAGTACCCGGTACTGGTTCGACGCGAGCAGCCGCTACTTCCCGTACGAGACGGCGTATGGCCCCAACCGGCCCGGCACCCCGTACGACGCGATGTTCACCCCGCTGGCCACGATGTCCGTCGTCCCCGGCACCGTGCAGGGCACCGACTACGCCGACCTCTCACTGATCCCCGCGCATCTCACCGGACCCGACGTGGCGCTGGTGGAGACGGCAGTCACCGGGCTGACCCTGAACCGGACCCTGACGGGCGAGGGTGCTACCACGACCACGTCCCTGCCGGCCACCCTCGCCACCGTCCGGGCCAGCTGGCGGGCTATCGAGGTGCCCGTGGTGCTGATCACCGCGCAACTGCTGCTGCTGGCCTGGCTGCTCCTGTTCCTGATCGTCGCGGACGCTGCCGAAGCCCGCGGCCCCGAGATCGCCCTGGCCAAGATGCGCGGCCGCGGCCGGTGGCGGACCCTCACGTTCGGCCTGGCCGAGCCGGTCATCCTGCTCGCCGTGGCGCTGCCGGTCGGCGTGCTGGCCGGCTGGGTGATCACCACCGGGCTCGGGCACATCCTCTTCCGTCCCGGCACCCCGGTCGGGCTGCCCGCGACGTCCTGGCTGGCGGCCGCGGTGGCCACGGTCGGCGGCCTGGCTGCGGTAGTCGCCACGGCGCGGCGGACGCTGGGCCGGTCGGTGGTCGAGCAGTGGCAGCGGGCCAGCCGGGGCGCGGCGCAGCGGGGCTGGGTGCTGGATGCCATCCTCATCACCGCGGCCGTGGCCGGCCTCGTCGAGCTGCGGGTCAGCGGCCAGATCGGCTCGGCGCGCCAGGGTGTGCTCAGCCTGCTGCTGCCCGGGCTGCTCGGCGTCGCGGTCGCGGTGGCCGCGTCCCGGCTGCTGATCATCGCCTGCCGGTCCGGATTCCGGACTACCCGGAGCAGCGGGCGGATCGGGCCCTTCCTCGCCCTCAGGCACGTCGCCCGCAGGCCCGGCGGGATGCGCACCACAATCGTGCTCGCCACCGCATTCGCCCTGGCTGGATTCGCCGCCGGGATCTGGTCGGTCAGCGTGGCCAACATCAGGGCCGTCGCGGACGCCCAGGTCGGGGCGGCCACGGTGCTCTCGGTTACCGCGCCCGCCGGTCACGACCTGGCCTCGATCGTGGGCCGGATCGATCCGGGCGGCCACCAGGCCACGGCCGTGGACGTGTACACCAACCTGTCCGGTAGCGGCGCCGGCCAGGTGCTCCTGGCGGTTGAACCCGCAGCGGTTCGCCCGGATCGCGTCCTGGCGGCCCAACTGGGCCGCAGGCCTGCCGCTCCGCTCGCTCACCGGCGCGCTGGACCCGGCCGCCCCGCCGCCGGTCGTGCTGCGCGGCAGCCAGGTGCGGGTCAGCTTCGACGCCACAGGGGTCAAGCCTGCGGGCAGCACCCTCATCCTCGACGTGTACGAGCAAGGAGTGGGCGCGGTCGGCCAGACGCCGGTGTACGTCGGGCCCGCGAATGGCTCACGCTCGGTCACCGCCCAGCTGACCGGCTGCCCGTGCGCGGTGGCCGACCTGACGGTTTCCACGCCCCCGCCGACGGGTGCCGTGATCGAACCCGACGCAGGTTACCGGCTCGGTCACTATCGCCAGCATCGACGTCAGGACCGGCCATGGCCCATGGGCGCCAGCCGCCGCCGGGCTGAGCACGCCCGGCCGGTGGCGGTCCGGCGGCGCCGGAGGCACGGTCGGCAGCGTCCTGCGTGCGGGCCCGGGGGGCCTGGTCTGGCCACTCAGATCCCCGCCCGGGCAGACTCCCCGCGCGGTCGCCGTGGACCGGCCGTACCCGCTGCCGGCCATCGTGTCGTACGGCGCGGTGCCCAGCGGCAGCAAGCCGGTCCAGGTTGACGGCCTGGACGGCAGCCCGCTACTGGTCCGTGCCACATCGACCGCCGCCGCCATCCCCGGCGCGCCGGCCAACGGCATCGTCGTCGACCGCACCTACGCCGAGCGGGCCGCCAGCGGCACACCCGCCTACGCCAGCCAGCAGGTATGGCTGGCCCCCGGAGCGCTGGCCCGGGTGCGTCCGGCGCTGCTCGCGGCCGGGGTCCGGGTCAGCGGCGTCGTCAGTGCCAGCTCGGTGCGGGCCCGGCTGATCCGCCAGGGCCGGCCCTGGCCACCGTGCTGTTCCTGGCCGATGCGGCGGCTGCCGCCGCGCTGGCCGCGGGCGCCGCCATCACCGGCCTGTACGCGTCCGGCCGCAGGCGGAGGCACGAGTACGCGGCCCTCCTGGCCAGCCGTGTCCCGCGCCGTTCGATCCGCGCGTCGCTGCTGGCCGAGCAGGCCATCGTGCTCGGCTTCGGCGTCGTCATCGGGCTGGCTGCCGGTCTGGCGGCGACGCTGCTGGCGGTCCGCAGTGTCCCCGAGTTCATCAGCCAGCCGCAGGCCCCGCCACTGGACTACCTGCCGCCTATCGCCGGGCTGGCGCTGCTGGTCGGGGCGGCGCTGGTCGTGCTGGTGCTGGCGGCGGTGACCGCCAGTATGCTGCTGGTCCGGTCGGTCCAGCCGGATCTGCTGCGGGAGGCTGAGCCGTGACCCAGCCTGCATCCTCCGGCCCCCAGCCCTCGGCAGGCCCGTCTCCGGCGGGCCCGTCTTCTCGGCAGGCCCGTCTTCGGCAGGCCCGTCTTCGGCAGGACAGCCACCTGCGGCCCGGCCGCCTGCGGTCCGATGCGACAACCTGGTGCACGTGTACGGGACCCCGGGCTCCGAGGTGGCCGCGCTGCGCGGGGTCGACCTGACCGTCCGGCCGGGGGAGATGGTCGCGCTCCTCGGCCCGTCCGGCGCGGGCAAGACCACCCTGCTCTGGCACCTGGCCGGTCTGCTGCGGCCGACCGCGGGCCGGGTGGAGGTCAACGGCCGGCGGCTCACCGACCTCGGGCTGGGGCGCTGGCCCGGTTCCGGCTGGCCGAGGTGGGGCTGCTCCTGCAGAACCCGGCCCGCAACCTGCTGCCCTACCAGAGCGCGCTGGGCAACCTGATGTTCACCCAGGCGCCGGCCCAGCGCAGCGCGTCGGCTCGCCGTACGCGGGCCACGGAACTGCTGGACCGGGTCGGCCTGGGCGGCGCAGCACATCGGCGGGCCGGCAGGCTGTCCGGGGGTGAGCAGCAGCGGCTTGCCCTCGCGGTCGCGCTGGCGAATGCGCCCGGGCTGCTGCTCGCCGACGAGCCGACGACGCAGCTCGACCCGGTATCGGCCGCCGCCGTGATCGAGCTGATCCGGGACGCGAACACCAGCCAGGGCACGACGGTGGTCGCCGTGACCCACGACCCGGCCGTGGCCGCCGCCCTGGGCCGCACCATCACGATCCGGGACGGCCGGGTCGGCGCCGAGGGCCTGGCCGGCCAGGAGTACGTGGTGGTGGGGCGGGACGGGACGCTGCAGCTGCCGGCCGAGCTCACTGACCTTTTCCCGCCCGGAACACTGGCCCGGGCCGAGCGGCACGAGCACGGCGTGTTCCTGCACCAGGTGGATCCCTCCGGCCCCGGTGACCCCGCCGCCCGCCCGCACGCTGACGGTCACCTGCATCCTGGCGGCCAGGTCGATCCACCTGGCCGGGGGACGGGCCGGTGAGCGTGCTCGAGGCCCGGAGCCTGCGCTACGCGGTCGGCGGCCGGCTGCTCCTGAACGACTTCGGCCTCACGGTAGGCCACGGCGAGCGGGTGGCCGTGGTCGGGCCGTCCGGCTCGGGCAAGACCAGCCTGCTCGCCCTGCTAGGCCGGCCTGGCCGCGCCCGACGCCGGGCAGGTGCTGCTGGACGGGGTCCCGGTGGTCCCGGGACAGGTGCCGCCGGGGGTGGCGACCGTGCTCCAGGGCCACGGTCTGGTGTCGCTGCTCACCGCCTCGGAGAACATCGAGATCACGCTGTTCGCCACCGGCACGCCCCCCGGCGAGGCCGGGGCGGTGGCCCGGGCGGCGCTGGCGTCGCTGGGCCTGGCCGAGCATGCCGACCAGCTGGCGGACGAGCTGTCCGGCGGCCAGCAGCAGCGGGTGGCGGTCGCGCGGGCGCTGGCCACCAATCCCGCCGTGCTCATCGCCGACGAGCCGACCGCCGAGCAGGACAGCGCCTCACGGGAGCTCGTCCTCAGCCTGATGCTGGAACGTGCGGCCGCCGGGACCCTGCTGGCCCGGCCGGGCGACCCCCCGCCCCGTTTTCCCGGGACTACCCCGGGGTCCCCGGCCCCCACGAGATCGCTGGTCCTGGCCACTCACGACCCGGAGGTCGCGCAGCGCTGCGACCGCGTCGTGGACCTGGCCGACCTGCGCCCAGACCCCCTCGGCCGCACGGGCCTGGCTACCGGGTGACGGTTTTAGTTACTATAGCTTTACCATTTGATGGTTTTTGTTTGCCCAGACGCATCGTACCGTCACGGCAACCCCAGCAGAGGTGCCGAGTCCCGGTAACGACATTGCCCCCGCCCAGCATCGCTGCGCCCCCGCGCTACGGCAGGAGGAGCTACATGTTACGGAGATGGTGCATCCCGCTCGCTGGCCTGGGCATCGTGCTCGGGTTGGTGGCGGCGGCCGGAACAGCCTCCGCAGCACCCGCCGCGCCGCACGCTACCCACCTGATCAGGCCCGCCGCCCATCTCATCCGCCCGGCTGGCCACGGCACCAGACCCCTAGTCGCGCACGGCGGCCCGGCGAACGCGGCTTCGAGCACCAACTGGTCCGGCTACGCCGCCGCCAGCGGCACCTACACCAGCGTGTCGGCGAGCTGGACCGAGCCCACCGGCACCTGCACGGCTCCGCCAAGTACTCCAGCTTCTGGGTCGGCCTCGACGGCTACAACAGCAGCACCGTCGAGCAGACCGGCAGCGAGGTGGACTGCTCGGGCAGCACAGCCGAGTACTACTCCTGGTACGAGATGTACCCGGCCTACCCGGTCAACTTCAGCAACACGGTCGAGCCCGGGGGACAAGTTCTACGGCTCGGTCACCTACAACGGCAGCAGCAGCTACACGCTGGTCCTCCAGGACACCACCCAGGGCTGGAGCCACACCGTGACCAAGAAGCTCTCGGGCGCGGCCAACTCCTCCGCCGAGGTGATCGCGGAAGCGCCGTGCTGTACGGCCAGCGGCGGCATCCTGCCCCTGGCCCACTTCAGCCCGGTCACCTTCAGCAGCGCCAGCGTGAATGGCTCGGCGATCGGGAACTTCAGCCCGACGCAGATCATCATGGTGGACAACTCCGGCCGGGATAAGGACTCGGTTTCCGCGCTCAGCGGAGGTAACAGCTTCAAGGTCACGTGGCTGAGAAGCAACTGACCGCCTGACCGGAGCGGCCCCGGCGACAGTGGCGTTGCCGGGGCTGATCCATGTTCTGGCCCGGGCCGGGGGTCGGCCCGGCGCACGGCACGGCCGCGCCGGGGGCCAGAATTCAGCCAGGGAGCAGGGAGGGAGAAGCCGTGAGTGCCGGAGTCCGCCGCATCGTGCCGCTCACCCTGGGCTGGGCGGACCTGCCCCGCTCCGTGTCCGTGGAGGGGGCGTCCGATCAGCAGATGCTGCGCGAGCCGGTGCCCGGCCTGCTGCTCCTGTGCGACGGGGGCTGGCTGCTGCTGGACACCGGCTACAACGTGGCGCTGATCACCGACCCGGCGCTGCGCGCCCGGTTCCACGGGGACCCACTGGTCCAGCCGGTGCTCCCCGGCCCGGGAGAGCCGTTGCCTGAGGCGCTGGGCGCGGCCAGGCGTAGACCTGGCCGGCATCCACGCGGTCGCCGTCAGCCACCTGCACTATGACCACGCCGGGGGGCTCAAGCACTTCGCCGGCCGGGTGCCCGTGCACATCCAGCGGGCCGAGCTCGACTACGGGATGTCCAGCCCGCCCGGGCCGAGGAGAACGGCATCTACCGGGTGGACTTCGACGATCCGCGGATCGACTGGCGGCCCGCCGAGGGCGACGCGGAGATCGCTCCCGGCGTGACCGCCGTGCTGACCGCCGGGCACACGCCCGGTCACCAGAGCTTCGTGGTCCGGGTCAACCCGTCAGCCGGCGGCGGGGGTTTCGTGTTCGCGTTCGACGCGGCCGACCTGACCGAGAACATCGACCGGGAGGTCGCCGTCGGCGGCCGCATCGGCGCCTCGGCGGAGCAGAGCGTGGCCCAGATCCGCAAGCTGAAGCGGATCGCCGCGGAGCAGGGCTACCAGCTGGTACCCGGCCACGACCCGGACGCCTGGCCAGCGCTCACCGCCCAGCTCGCCGCGCGGCCCAGGCCCGCGGCGGGACCTGCCTAGCACCGGCCGGCACCGGCGCATCGGGCCTGGCGCACCGGGTCAGCCGGGCATGGCGGTCAGGCAACGAATGTCTATCAAAGCCCCGGCTGCCGTTCGGCCGGGCGGGTGGGCGGGAACTATGGCTCAAAGGAAAGTAAAGTACCCCGGGTATATCAGCGTGGCCAGAGAGATTCCTGAGAACTGGCTTGGACGCGCGTGGGCAGGGGGGCGCGGTGTCTGACGAGACCCCGGCGTTTGGCGGGTTCGGTGTCGGGTCCCGCCTGGCCGGGTACCGGCTCGATGAGCAGATCGGCCGGGGCGGCATGGCCGTGGTTTACCGTGCCTGGGATAGCCGTCTCGAGCGCCCGGTCGCGATCAAGGTCCTGTCGCCTGAGCTGGCCCGGGACGAGGCGTTCCGGCAGAGGTTCATCCGGGAATCACGCACCGCGGCGGCCGTGGACCACCCCAACATCATCCCGATCTTCGAAGCGGGTGAGGCCAACGGGGTGCTGTTCATCGCGATGCGCTTTGTGCAAGGGCCGAACGTGCAGTCGCTGGTCGAAACCGAGGGCCGCTGCCGGCCGCGCGGGCCTGCCACATCATCACCCAGGTCGCGGCCGCCCTGGAGGCGGCTGCATTCTCATGGCCTCGTCCACCGGGACGTCAAGCCGGGCAACATTTTGCTGGATGCCGCGGGCGGGAGAGACTATCCCGGCCACGCATACCTCTGCGACTTCGGCCTGAGCAAGCGGGCTCTCTCGGTCAGCGCGCTGACCTCGACCGGCCAGTTCCTGGGCACGCTGGACTACATCGCGCCCGAGCAGATCGAGGCCCGGGCGGTGGACGGGCGCACGGACGAGTACGCGCTGGCCTGTTCCGCGTTCACCATGCTCACCGGCCAGCCGCCCTTCGTCAGGGACGAGTCCGTCGCGGTCATGTGGGCCCAGATCTCCGCCGCCGCCGCCCGCGCTGACCAGCCGCCGCCCCGACCTGCCCGCAGCCGTCAACGAGGTGATCGCGAAGGCCCTGGCCAAGATCCCCACGGATCGGTACGCCACCTGCCCGGAGTTCGCCAGCGCGCTGCGCCGGGCCTGCGGGCTGGACTCGTCCGGGACCGACCCGGGGCATCCGGCGGCCTTTCCGGACCCGCCGCCCCGCGAGGCCACGCCCCGCGAGGACACGCGGATGGTGCCCGGGGTCCCCGCGGCTCCCGGGCTGGCCGCGGCGGGAGACACCCCCGCCGAGGACGACCCCGACCCCGCGACCGGCCAGCGCCGCGCTGACCTCCCGGCCGGTGGCACGGGCCCCGCCACCCAGGTAGCCGGCCCCGCCTCCAGCGAGTCCTCGCCACCGGAGTCCCCGCCGCACGGGACCCAGCCGGGCGAGTCCCCGCCAGGTGAGTCCCCGCCAGGTCAGTCCCCGCCGGGTGAGCCTGCGCGGCGTGAGCCTGCGCCGTGGGAGTCCCTGTACCGTAAGCCCCCGCCGCGGGAGCCTCGGCCGCGTGACACGGACCCGCGCCCGGCTGCCGCCGCGGCCGGACCCCCGGTGCCGCCCGACGCGACCCAGGATGTTCCACTCGTCGGTCCCGGCCCCCCCGCCCGCCCGCCGGGGCCGACACCGGGCTTCAGCCGGCGGACCTCGCCGCCGCCGCCCGCCCCGGCCCCCCGGCGGCGGGGCCCGTGGGCTCTCCTCGCCCTGGCGGCCGTCGTGATCCTCGGGGTGGTCGTGGTCTTCGTGGCCAAGCCCTTCTCGTCCGGCGACAAGACCGTCGGGTCGTCCCAGGCGCTCCCGCCGCTGGCGGTGCCCGGCTGCACTACCCAGTCAGCCCACGCGTCGCAGCTCAGCCACGTCACGAGCCGCATGGTCTCCACCAGCGGGCACCCGTTCGACGTGGCGGTCACTCCCGGCTTCGCGTTCGTGTCGGGCGCCGGCAGCGGGCTCAGCGTGATGAATACCCAGAAGTCCGTCCCGGCCGGGATGTGGGACAGCGCCCCGCTGGACCACGCCCAGGGGGAGGCGCTCACCCCGGACGGGCACTACCTTGTCGTTACCGGCGGCAGCGGGATCACCGTGTTCCGGGTCAGCGACCTCGAGCAGCGGGCGGGGGCCACCGCGATAGGGTCGCTGGTGAGCCCAGGCCAGACGCACGCGGAAGACGTGGCCATTACCCCCGACGGGCACTTCGCCTTCGTCACCTTCCAGAACAGTGCCAGCGTGGGGGTATTCAACCTGCAGCGCGCGCTCTCCTCCGGCTTCGGGTCCGGCGCTGTCGTCGGCCTCATCCCGGTGGGCCCCCAGCCGATCGGGATCGCGATCCCCCCCGACGGCCAGCACGCCTACGTGGCCAGCGACACCTCCACCCCCGGGGCCGGGGTGCTGAGCGTCATCGACGTGCGCCAGGCCGAGAAGCATCCCGGGACGTCCAGCGTGATCAAGAAGGTGCCAGCCGGGTGCAAGCCCAACCGGATCGCATTCTCGGCGGGCGGCCAGAATCTATGGGTGACCGCGACTGGCTCCAACGCCCTGCTCGGGTTCTCGACCGCCAAGCTGCTGAGTGACCCCGGGCACGCCCTTCTCGCCCGCGTCCCGGTAGGCCAGTCCCCGCTCGGGCTGGCCGTAATCAGCAACGGAACCCGCATCGTGGTCGCCGACTCCAACAAGGTCACCCAGCCGGGGTCGATGCCCAACCTCGCGGTGGTCAGCGTGAGTGAAGCGCTGGCCCGTAAGGCCCGGCCTTGCTCGGCTACGTCCAGTCCGGCTTGCAGCCCCGGCAATTCGCGGTTACCCGCGGCACGCTGCTCGTCGCGAACAGCAAATCGGCTCAGGTCCAGGCCGTGCAGATGGGGACCCTGCCCTGACGCCCCGATTAGGCTGGCCGTCATGCTGACTGAACCGTCACGCGGAACCCGTGTCCTGGCCACCCCGGACGGCCGCCAGCTCCAGGTGCTTGACGCCGGCCCGGCTGGTGGCCTGCCGCTGGTCTTCCACAACGGCACCCCCGGCGGCCTGGTGGCCTTCCCGGCCATGGTCGCCGAGGCTGCGGCACGCGGGCTGCGCACCGTCATGTACGCCCGCCCCGGCTACGGCGATTCGACCGGGCAGCCGGGGCGGCGCGTCGCGGACGCGGCGGCCGACGTCACGACGGTGCTCGACGGGCTCGGGGCCGGGCAGTTCGTGACCGTCGGCTGGTCCGGGGGCGGCCCGCACGCCCTCGCCTGCGCGGCGATGCTGCCCGGCCGGTGCCTGGCCGCGGCCTCGCTGGCCGGCGTGGCGCCTGCCCAGGCGGGGGGGCTGGACTGGGTGGCCGGGATGGGCCCGGAGAACGTGACCGAGTTCACTGCGGCCAGCCAGGGCGAGGCCGCCCTCACCGCGTTCCTCGAGGAGGCCGCAGCCGGACTCGGGCAGGTCACCGGCCCGCAGGTGGCCGAGGAACTGGGCGGGCTGATCGCCGCCGCGGACCAGGCCGTGGTCACCGCGGAGTTCGCGGACTACCTGGCCGGGTCCTTCCGGGCGGCGCTGCACGGCGGCATCGCCGGCTGGCGGGACGACGACATCGCGTTCCTCAGCGACTGGGGGTTCCCGGTGGACCGCAGGCGCCGTCCCGATCGCCATCTGGCAAGGAGACGAGGACCGGATGGTCCCGTTCAGCCACGGCGCCTGGCTCGCCGCGCACATCCCGGGGGCGCGGGCCCACCTGGCAGCGGGCGAGGGCCATCTGACCCTCGCCGCGCGCTCGTTCGGCGCTGTCCTGGACGACCTGCTCGACCTCGCGGGCCAGCCGCCGTCCGGCGCCGCAGCCGGTCCCTGACCCGGCCGCCGGACCGCCCGGCCGCCGATCAGGAGTGCAGCGCCAGCCCCTTGCATACCTTGTCCACCGCGTTGCGCGGCCCGTAGAGCGCGACCCCGGCCAGCCGCAGGTCGCCGGCGGCTACGGCCCGGACCACGGCCCGGTTGGCCTCGTCGTGCCCCGTGGAGAACATGTCCTCGGTGTAGACCGCCACGGGCATCTGCCGCGCGACCGCACGCTCGCGGACGGCGCCCAGACCCGGCCCATCCGCAGCGTAGACCAGCACCGGCTGGCGGAACATTTCCAGGTAACGATGACCTGACCCGTCCTCGTACGGCTTCCCGATGGTATCGCCGCAGGCGGCGGCCACCCCGCTGGCCAGGAACGCGGTCACGTTGAGCCGTTGCCAGGCCGCCAGGTCCCGGTGCACCACGATTGCGATCTTGGTATCAAAACGCATCCCCCCACCCTCCCAGCGCATCCCCGGCGCCGTCTTGAACGCCTGAGCGCCCGCGCAGCCGCCTGGCGCCGATGGTGACTGTGATCATGAAAGGGCGGCCGGGCAGCGGGGCGAACACCGGCGGACCGGGCCGGGCCAGCCCCGCTGGGCGAGCACGCCGGCGATCTGGGCGGCCACCTGGCAGCGCTGGCTGGTGACGTCAGACCAGCTGTAGCGCAGGGTCAGCATCCCAAGGCCGGCCAGCGAGTTGTCCCGGCGGATGTCGCGCCAGCGCTCGGTCACGGGGTGCGCGGCGGCCCCGTCCAGTTCCACCGCGAGGAGATAGTCCTGGTAAAGATTGTCGAGGTAGCGGCGCTGTCCGCCGAGGGTCACCGGGACCTGGCGCCGCGCGGCGGGCAGGCCGTGCGGCCGCTCGACCCCCTTCACGTAGTGGTACTCGAGTGGGGAGAGCACGCCGTCCGCCAGGTCACCGACTGCGGCCTGCAACTCGGCCCGGTATCGCAGCTTCTTACGTGGTGCGAGCGCTTCGCCGATCATGCTGGCGGTGCAGAGGCGGCTGCCGCATGCCTGGCTGAGCCACTGGAACGCCTCATCGAACGCGGGTGCGCACTGGGTGAGGTCCACAACGGTCTCCTCGATCCGCGTGCGCGGGGGCAGCAGGACAGGGTGCCGCGACCGGACGATGCGATCCGAGCGGTGGATGATCAGCGGCGGCGTTTCCTGCCTCGAGCGGTACGTCCTTCGCAACTGGCGCTCTTCCGGGATCGCCACATGGATGGCCCGCGGGGGGCGCCGGCCGAACTGGTACAGCTCGGCGGCAGTCTGATGGCAGACCACCGCGCCCGGCCCGGCGGTCAGCACCGCCGCCCAGATGAAGGCCAGGCGAGGCGGCTCACCGCTATAGGTGGCATAAGTCCCCAGGTACAGCGGCTGCCACCGGCCGCTGTCCAGCCGGACGCGTATCGCCGACTCGGGCATCCCGGCATCCAGCGCTTGCCGGCGTGACACGACGTGATGTTGCTGGTCGAGCAGTTCGCGGAGCCCGGACGATAGTGCGGCCATAGGCCCAGGGTGAATGCCCCGGTGCCGTCCGGGCAGATTGCCTTTCCCGCCTGTGGATAACCCGACTGATTCTGGCCATCCTGTGCATGACGTCCGCCTACATGTCGTCCCGCCGGCGTACCGTACGACGTTTCATGATTCTGGGCAGCTACTGCGAAATAGCAGCACCAAGTGCCCAGGATCAAGGAATCCGGGGTTGGCGGGATACTGGGGGAGGGAGGTGCGGTGAGGGTGGGCGGGGACTGGTCCCGGTACTGGCGGTCGGTGGATGAGCCGCTGGAGGCCATGCACGCGCACTTCCGGGAGCACGTGTACCACCGGCACAGTCACGACACGTACTCCTTCGGGGTCACCGAGTCCGGTGCGCAGTCGTTTACCTGCCGGGGCGCCGCGTACACCAGCGCGGCCGGGATGGTCATGGCCTTCAACCCCGACGACCCGCACGACGGCCGGGCCACCACCGGCCAGGGGTTCAGCTACCGGATGATCCACGTCGGCCCTGGCCTGGTGGCGGAGGTGCTGGCGGACATTGGCGGCCGGCCCGCGGTCGGCCGCTGTTCGCCACCCCGGTCGTGGCGGACCCCGGGCTCGCCGTGGCGCTGCGGCGCCTGCACCACGCGCTGACCGGCCGGCCACCCCCCTCGAGCGGGGCGAGAGGCTCACGGCGGCCCTCGGCCGGGCGGCCCGGGCGGCGGTGGGCGGCCGCCGGGCCCAGGCCGGGTCGGTGCGGCCGAGACCCTGCGCATCGCCCGGCAGGTCCGGGATCTGCTCGACGGGGACTACGCCGCCCCGCTCTCCGGCGATGACCTGGCTGCCGCCGCCGGGTGCAGCCGCTACGCCGCGTACCGTGCCTTCCGGTCCGTGGCCGGGCTGGCGCCCGGTGAATACCAGCGCCAGCTGCGGCTGCGCGCCGCCCGGCGGGCGCTGGCCGCGGCACGCCGCCCGGGCAGGCCGCGGCCGACGCGGGGTTCGCCGACCAGGCCCACCTGACCCGCTGGTTCCGCCGCTGCTACGGGATCACCCCTGTCGCCTACGCCCGCGCCGCCCGCTGACCCGGCGGCCCGGCCAGCCGTCAGCCCGCCAGCCAGCGCGGTCCGGCATCGCCCGCCCGCCTCAGCCGCCAGCCGTCGGCCCGCCAGCCATCAAGCCCGCCAGCCACCAAGCCCTGGCCGGGCGGGTGAGGTTGTAGACCGTCACGCCGCCGACGGTCTGCGTGGTGAAGTGCGATCGCACCCAGGACGTGATCCGTGCCGCGTCGCCCGAGCCCCCGCCGAACGTGTGGCCGTTCGCGCCGATGAAGTAGTGCACCTCGTGCGCGGCGACCATCTTCTCGAACCCGGCCAGGCTGGGCGCCTGGTCGGTGCCGTTGAACCCGCCGATGGCCATGATCGGCTCGCCGCTGGCCAGCTGGAACGGGGCCGCGCTCTCCGCGCCGACCGTGGCCGCGGCCCAGCGGTAACCGGCGGCGCCGCTGGTCAGCAGCTTCGTGATCGCGCTGGAGACCTGGGTGCTGCCGCCCAGGCCGCCGCCCGAGCCACCGCCCTGGCCGCCGGGGAAGCTCGTCCCGGATCGCCCGGACGGCCGCCCGGCGCCGGAACTGCCCGGCCGGGCGCTGGCCCCGGGCCCGTCCCGCCCCGCCTGGCGCCGAGCTGCCGCCTGGTCCGGCGCCTGAGCCGGCAGCCCGCCGCGCCGCCGGATCCGCCGCCGCGCCGGGCGCGCGCCGCCGGACCCGCCGCCGCGGCCGGCCGCCGCCGAACCCGCCGCCTGCGCCGCCCGGGCCGCCGGAGGACGCGACGGACGGCCCGGCGGCGGGGAGCGCGCCGGTGTGCGCGCTGGCCGCCGTGTCGAGGCTGTAGGCGAGCGGCCCGGCCAGGCCGGCCACCAGCGCCAACGGCGCCACGGACAGCACCACGGCCCGGCCGCGGCAGCCAGCGCTCGGCGGTCACCACCGCCGCGGCGGCCAGCCCGCAGACCAGGATCACCGGCCGCAGCCATGGCAGCCAGCCGGCCGAGCGGCCGAGCAGCACGTACGGCCCACCATGCGGTCACGACCAGGCGCCGCGGCCAGCACGGCGCGGGCGGCCAGCCGCCCGCCGGCCACCATGCTGCGCCGGGCCCGCCAGACGGCGACTGCGCCGATGCCGGCCAGCGCGCCGATCGCGGGGGCCAGGGCGACCGTGTAATAGGGATGGATGATGCCGCTCATGTAGCTGAAGACCAGCCCGGTGACGATCAGCCAGCCGCCCCACAGCAGCGCCGCGGCCCGGACCCGGTCGGTCCGCGGCCGCCGCCAGGACAGCCACACCAGGGCGGCCAGGGCGATCAGCGCGGCGGGCAGCAGCCAGCTGATCTGGCCGCCCATCTCGCTGGCGAACAGCCGGCTGAGGCCGGTGGACCCGCCGAACGCGCTCCCGCCGCCACCTCCTCGGCCGCCGTTGAAGCCGACCGATCCGGTCTCGTTGCCGTCCAGCCGGCCCAGCCCGTTGTAGCCCAGGGCCAGCTGCAGGACGCTGTCGTTGGTCGAGCCGCCCGACGTAGGGCCGGTCGGCGGCCGGGGTGAGCTGCACGATCGCCACCCACCAGCCCGCCGCGACGAGCAGGGCCGCGCCGCCGGCCAGCAGCTGCCAGATCGCCGGCCCAGCCTCGGCGGCCCGGCCACCAGGTAGACCAGGGCGAACGCCGGGAGCACCAGGAAGGCCTGGAGCATCTTGGTCAGGAAGCCGAACCCGAGCAGGGCGCCGGCGAGCACGATCCACCGGGTCCGGCCGGACTCGATGGCCCGGACCATCGCGTACGCGGCCGCCGTCATCAGCAGCACCAGCAGCGCGTCGGGGTTGTTGAACCGGAACATCAGCGTGGCCACCGGGGTGAGCGCCAGCACCCCGGCGGCGATGAGCCCGGCCGCGGGCCCGGACCAGCGCCGCACCGCGGCGTAGAGGACCGCCACCGACGCGACGCCCTTCGGCGGCCTGCGGCAGCAGCACGCTCCAGTAGTTCAGGCCGAAGACCCGGGCGGACAGCTCCATGACCCACAGCGAGGCCGGGGTCTTGTCCACGGTGATGAAGCTCGACGCGTCGAAGGAGCCGAAGAAGAACGCCTTCCAGCTCGTGGTGCCCGCCTGCACGGCGGCGGAGTAGAAGTCGTTCGCCCAGCCGTTGCGGCTCAGCCCGGCCGCGTACAGCAGGGCGGTCAGCGCCAGCAGGGCCAGCAGGGCCGGACGGGCCCAGCGCGGGTCGGCCGCGGGGCCCCGCAGCAGGCCGGGCAGCCGGCCCGGCCGGGCGTGCCCGCCTCGGCGGTCTGGCGCGGGCCGGTGGTGATGGCGCTCATGGCCCGCTTCCTTCCCGGCAGCCGCGCGCTATCGGCACAAGTCGATATGCAGGCGCTGGGCACTGCGGGCGGGATGCTGCTCCACGCTCCGGGCCGGGAGCCCGGTCTCAGCGCGCGGGGGTCAGGCCGTGGGCCCCAGGGGCCGCAGGGCCTGGGATGCTGCAGGAACGTCATGCCCCCACAGTGCTGGCCGCGGCTGGGCCGGGACTGGAGCCGGTCTCTGCCGCGGCTATGAACCTGCGCGCCGGGCGTCCGGCGCGATGCGGCCGGCGGGGACCTTAAGTCGTCCAGCCGGGGCAGCGTGATGATGAACCGGGTCCGGCCCGGCTTGCTCTCCAGCCGCACCCGGCCGCCGTGCGCGGCGGTGACCGCGTCCACGATGGCCAGGCCGAGGCCGGTGCTGGCGGCCCCGCCGTCCCGCGGGACCGGGCGGAGTCGCCCCGGACGAACCGCTCGAACAGCGTGGGCTGGAGCTCGGGCGGGATGCCTGGCCCGTCGTCGGTCACGGTCAGCTCGACGGTCCCGGCGGCCGTCGCCGGCGGCCAGGGCCACCGTGACCACCGTGCCTTGGGCGTGTGCTTCGCCGCGTTGCTCATCAGGTTGGCCAGCACCTGGTGCAGCCGGTGCTCGTCCCCGCGGACCAGGACCGGCTCGTCCGGCAGTTCCAGGAGCCAGCGGTGGCCGCCGGCGGCGACCCGGGCGTCGCTGGTCGCGTCGATGGCCAGCCGGGTCAGGTCCACCGGCTCGTGGGCCAGCGGGCGGCCCGCGTCCAGCTGGGCGAGCAGCAGCAGCTCGTCGACCAGGACGCTCATCCGCTCGGATTCCGACTCGACCCGGCCGCAGCGCATGCTCGATGTCGGCGGGGACCGGGCCGGGGTGGCGCAGCGCGAGCTCGGCGTAGCCGCGGATCGCGGCCAGCGGGGTGCGCAGCTCGTGGCTGGCGTCGGCGGCGAAGCGGCGCAGCCGGGCCTCGCTGGCCGCGCGGCGGCCCAGCGCGGCCTCGACGTGGCCGAGCATCCGGTTGAACGCGGCGCCGACCTGGCCGACCTCGGTGCGCGGGTTGGCGTCCGGCACCCGGTCGCGGCAGCGTGACCTCGCCGCTGGCCAGCGGCAGCTGGGTGACCCGGGTGGCGGTCGCCGCGACCCGGCGCAGCGGCCGCAGCGACAGCCGCACGAACCCGGTGCCGAGCAACGCCGTCAGCACCAGCGCCGCCGACGAACACGACGACCTCGGCGAGCCCACGTCGCGCAGGGTGTCGAGTCGATCGGCGCCAATGGCAGCCCGGTGATAGTTCGTGGTGCCGTCATGGCCCGGGCTGGCCATCAGCTGGTACTGGCCGAGTTGAGGAAGGAGGCCGTGACCGGGCCGCCCGTCGGCGCGCAGCGCGTTCAGCGCCGCCACGTCAGCGGTCGACAGTTTGCACGGGCCGTTGGCCACGGCCGGTTCTTCACGGCCGGCCCTCGACCCAGGCGCTGAACGTCCGCCGCTGGCCGGCGTGCTTCCCGCACTTGGCCGCGTCTCCCGGGCGTTGTCGGCATCGTGGTCGCTGTCCCGCCGGCGGCTGTCCCGGGAGCGGGGGCCCGTTCGACGCAGCTGGCCGGAGCGCGCGCTGGCCGTCTGGCTGGTCGCGGCCAGCTGCGCTGAGCTGGTTCATCCTTGTGCAGGCCAGATAGGTGACGATGCCCACGGCGGCGCAGGCCAGGGCGAGCAGCGCGACCAGGCCGGCGATGAGCCGGCCGCGCAGGGTCCGGCCGGCCAGCCAGCGGGCAGGCGCCCGGTGCGCCGTCCGGCCTCGCGGCCGGCCTCATTCATCGATGCTTCCTCAGCCCGCCGGCTTGAGCACGTACCCGACGCCGCGGACGGTGTGGATCAGCGGCTCCCGGTTCGCGTCGATCTTCTTGCGCAGGTAGCTGATGTACAGCTCCACGACGTGCGCCTGGCCGCCGAAGTCGTAGTTCCACACCCGGTCCAGGATCTGGGCCTTGGACAGCACCCGGCGCGGGTTGCGCATCAGGAAGCGCAGCAGCTCGAACTCCGTCGCGGTCAGGTCGATCAGATCGTCGCCCCGGCGGACTTCCCGCGCGTCCTCATCCATGGTCAGGTCGCCGACCACCAGCTCGGGTCTCGCCGCGGGCGCGGGCCAGGCCCGCCCGGCGCAGCAGCCCGCGCAGCCGGGCCAGCACCTCTTCCAGGCTGAACGGCTTGGTGACGTAGTCATCGCCGCCCGCCGTGATCCCGGCCACCCGGTCATCCACCGCGTCCTTGGCCGTCAGGAACAGCACGCACACGTGCGGGGACTCCTGCCGGACCCGGCGCAGCACTTCCAGCCCGTCGAAGTCCGGCAGCATGATGTCCAGCACGACGGCATCAGGCCGGAACTCACGGGCCGCGCGGACCGCCGACGCGCCGTCCCCGGCGGTCATGATCTCCCAGCCCTCATAACGCAGCACGCTGGCCAGCAGTTCAGCCAGGCTCGGCTCGTCGTGGACGACCAGCACCCGGATCGGGCTGCCGTCCAGCCGCCTGACCGGGGCCGCCTGGCTGGTGCTGGCGGGCTGGCCCGGGACGGGCTGCACTGCCTGCGCGTCACTCATCATTATCCCAGTGTGCGTGCGGTATCTCGGTGGTTATTCTACGTTGCCTCTGAGATTCCTCTCAGGACGCGGGCAGCAGCTTGAGGGCCAGGACGGGGCAGTCGGTCACGGCCCGGCGGACATGCCGGTCCAGCGAGCGCGGCACCGGCCCGCGGGCCACGATCGGGTAGCCCCACTCGTCCAGCGTGATGAGCTCGGGCAGCAACTCCGCGCACAGGCCGTGGCCGGAGCAGGCAGTCGGGTCAACCCGCAGTTCTCTTTTCATCGCTGCTTCCTCAATCTCAGCTCCAGTCCGCCGCGCCGAGCGCGGTGTCCGCGGGGAGGGGCAGGAACGGTTCCCGGGCCGGGTCCACGCACCGCCCGGCTGAGTGGTTCCGGATCTCCTCCCGGAAGACGTGCAGGGCGCTGCGGACGAACCGGGTCGTGCCGTCCGGATGATGGCAGGCGCCCCGGCCCTCGACCAGCCCCGCCCAGCGGATCATGTCGGTGACCGCGCGCGGGTCCGGCCGGGGGCTGGCCACCTCGTCCAGGGCAGCGGCGATGCGGGGCAGGCCGTTGAAGCACGGCCCGCACTGCCCGGCAGATTCCAGCGCAAGGTAGCGGGCCACCCGCGCAGTCTCCGCGATGCCGCAGCGGCCGGCCGGCAGGGCCACCAGGACCCCGGCGCCCACGAACCCCCCGGCGGCCCCGAGGTCCTTGTTGCTGAGCGTCATGTGGGCCGCGTCCGCCGATGGCACCCAGGCGCCGTGGTAGCCCCCGCTGAGCACGGCCTGGGTGCCATCGAGCTGGAGTAGGTCGCGCAGCGGCGTACCGAGCCCGGTCTCCACCACGTCCCGGCGGCCGTCGGCCTGGTGCACTGTGCACAGCATGCTGCCCGGCTCATCCCGCATGCCGGCGGACCGGAACCAGGCCGGCCCGTACCGGGCGATCAGCGCCATGTGGGCCAGGGTCTCCACGTTGTGCACCAGCGTCGGGCGGCCCGCCACGCCCCGCTCAAACACCCGCGGCGGCTTGAACCGGGGCATGGCGGGCTGGCCGCTGATCCGGCTGGCCAGCGCGGACTCCTCGCCGGCCAGGAAGCGCGGCGGCGCGTCGATGATCTCCACCGGGACCACGTCAACCCGCGACGCGGCGCGTTCCGCGATCGCGGCCCGCAACCGCTCCTGGAGCCGTCCGTTGCGGTGCACATAGAGCCCGACGGCCTGCGACCCCACCGCCTCGGCGGCCAGCTGCAGCCCGTCCAGGACGAGATGCGGCGAGATCCACAGCAGCGACTTGTCCTTGTCGCTGGCGGGCTCGCCCTCGGCGCCGTTGCCGATGACGACCGGCCGGGTCCGGGCGTCGGCGACAGCCTGGAGCTTGCGGTACACCGGGAACGCCGCGCCACCGCGGCCGGTGAGCCCGGACGCCTTCAGGACCGGGATGAGCTTTCCCGGATGCCCGAAGTACGGCGGGGCCCCATAGCGCGACAGGTAGGTGCGCAGGTCGACGGGCACCGCCCCGTGTACCGGCAGCAGCCTGGGCAGGTCACCGCCGGGCGTCTCGGATCCGGTGCCGGCCGGCGCCGTGCGGGGCCTGTCCTGGGGCCCGGCGGACGGGGCGGGGTACGGCACGGTGGTGCCATGGGTCATCGCGTATCGGCTTTCGTGAGTCGTCAGCGGACGTTCTCGGGGGCACGGTTCCCCGGGGCAAGGGGCTGCGCGTCGTCGCGTGGGGCCTGGGCGGCTCCGGCCGGAGACATCATGGCCAGGGTGGCGGCCGCGCGTTCCTCACGGGGGATTTCCCGCCCGGCGTGGGTGATCCGCCAGGCCACCGCGGCGATCACGGCCAGGATGCAGGCGATCGCCATGTAGAGCAGGACGCCACTGTGCAGGTCGTTGCTGCTGCCCAGGCTGTGCACCAGGGCAGAGACCCACGCCGCGTAGCTGAGCCAGTGCAGTGACCGCCAGAGGCGGCGGCTCATCCGGGCGCGGGCCAGGCCGGTCAGGATCAGCGCCAGCACCACGTCGAGGGAGATCGCGCCCAGGCCGAGCCAGAGGGGCTTGTACGCCGACGCGAAGGGGATCACGATCGCGACGATCCCGATGGTGACGTAGGGATCGAGGATGGCCGTGATGACGTGGATCGCCACGAACGCCACGCCGAGCAGGGACAGGTTGCGGTGCAGCCCGGTGACCGCGAACCGGGGCAGGCCGGGAAGCCGTCCCTGGCGGTTGACCAGGACGCCCAGCAGGACGACCGCCGTCAGCAGCAGGAGGCTCACCACTCCCGTGGCCCTGCTCGCGTACCAGAGCGCCGTGCTCTGGGTGATTCCGTTCATCAATGCCTCTCCGGCGGTGGCCCCCAGCGCGGGGCGCTCTCCCGGCCAGGGTGGTGTTCAGGCTCTTGGGACAAGGGTCGCCGGCCGGGCGCAGGCCGCCCTATGGCGCGCCTCTCAATTCCCTCTGAACGCTGGCCCGAGCCGGATCCGGTCGGCTGAGCGGGCCACAGCCGTCAGGAGCCGCGGGTCAGGAGCCGCCGGACACCGTCTGCGGCGGCGCGGTGGTCGGCGCCGGCGCCGGGGCCGGGGCGGCCGGGACGGTGCCCGCGGTGCCCGCTGAGGTGGGCCGCCGGGCGTGGTGATGGTGATGCCTGGCAGGCTTGGCCGTGGCGCCGGACGGACTGCCGGCCGATGCCGCGCTGCTGGACGCGCCGCCGGCCGGGGTGCTGGCCGTGGATCCCCCGGCAGAGGCGGGCCTGGCCGCCGCCCCGGAGCGCGCTGCGGCGTGCGTGGAGCCGGGCAGGATAGCCGCGACCACCCCCGCCGTGAGCACGCCCGCGGCCCCCACCGTGACGGTGACGGCCCGCAGGTGGCCCTGGCTCCGCTGCCGCTGGAACACGGCGGCGCGCACGTCGGCCCTGCGGTGATTCATGACAGTCCTCTGCGCTCAGTCATTCCTGGCCAGGCGGGGCCGCAGACCGCTGATCCGCTGCTCAGGCCCAGGTCAAAGGGTCTCGGCAGGCCATCCACCCACCGTCTGGACAGTACCCGCCACATCGACCAGGCGGGCCGGCAAGCCGAGCTTTGAGAGCCAATCCAGAGCCCCGGCGCCGCGGATGATCGCGGCGGTGCTCGCCGTGTTGGCGTCTGTGCAGGTCGCTGCGGCCACGGAGACGGTGCGCCAGTGCACCGGGGCGGGCAGGCCGGTGCGCGGGTCCAGGATGTGATGCAGCACGTCACCGCCGCGCCGCCAGCGCCGCGCCGTGGTGCTGGACGTGGCCAGCCCGCCTTCGCGGATGGCCACCACGGCGGCTGGTCCCTGGGGCGCGTCCTCCGGCCGGCCGGTGACATCCTGCACCCGGATCCGCCAGCCACCCTCGGGCGGCGGCCCCGCCACCGCGATGTCCCCGCCCAGCCCCACGAGCACGCCACAGCCCAGCCCCGCAGCCAGCCGCGCGGCCGAGCGGTCCGCGGCCCACGCCTTGGCCGTGGCCCCGAGATCCAGGTGCACGCCGGGGGGCAGGGTCAGCAACCTCGACGGCTCGTCGAAACCAACCTGCTGCCAGCCCGGCACCGCCCGGACGGCCAGCCGGACCGGGGGGCCAGCCTCGGGCAGCACCGCGAAGTCACGGTCGTAGCCGAGCGCCGACATCGCGTCGGCGACCGTGGGGTCAACGTCCCCGTCGGTCAGCCGGGCCGCGCGCAGGGCGACCGCGATCGCCTCCGCGAGCAGCGGGCTCACCTCGACCGGGCCCGCACCGGGGGTGCTCAGCCCATCGCCGGGGGTGCTCGGGCCATCCGGGGCCGGGCCATCCGGGGCCGGGCCGTCCGGGCTCAGCCCGGCCGGGGTGTCCGGCGCGGCAGGCCCGGCGATCGCTCCGA
The DNA here is from genome assembly GCA_963711485.1 of uncultured Actinomycetes bacterium. Classification (GTDB taxonomy): domain Bacteria; phylum Actinomycetota; class Actinomycetes; order Streptosporangiales; family Streptosporangiaceae; genus RYN-230. The sequence goes on along the minus strand of CAVQEM010000028.1, from coordinate 250,683 downwards.
GCCGCACCAGCTCGGAGTCGGGCCGGAACCGGCTGCACGCCAGGTCCACCGCATCCAGGTCGGCTTCGAGCAGGCGGCGGCCCTCGGCCAGCCGCCCCGGGTCGGTGACCAGCAGCCAGACCTGGGTGCCCAGGGCCAGCCAGTCCGCGGCGGCAGGGCTCGCTGGCTCCTGCCTGCCCGGCGAGCCCGGGCCGGGCGAAGCCATCATGAGCCGCCCGAAGTGGCGCTGGCCGCTCCCGGGCTGGACGACGGCGCCGAGGAGGACGACCGGATCGTCCCCGACGACGAGCTGCTGCTTCCCGAGGACGAGCCGCCGGTTCCGGAGGACGAGCCGCTCGCGCTGGAACCTCCCGAGGTCGTGTGCGACGACGATCCCCGCTGGTCCCGGCCGACGTGCCCGCCGCGCTGGACAGGCTGTGCGCGGAACCCGGCAGGGTAAAGGCCAGCGCGCCCGCGACGGCCACACCGGGCACGCCGGCCCCGGCGGTCGCCGCGCGGAGCCGGCCACGCGCCCGTTCCCGGTTCGCCACGGCCGTGATGGTGCGCGGGTCGCTGCTGTTCATCGTGACTCCTTCTCGGAAGCTAGCACCCCTTACTTTTCCGCAACGATCTATGGCTGGGCTTTCCGCTCCATCTGCGGCGACTCTGAATGCCGGGAACCCCGCGCTGGCCGCGGGTCTTTGGTCCCCCGCACTGAGGACAGACGGCTCTGCGCAGCGTCACAGTGCCACCGCACGCTGTCACTTAGCAGGGAGGGGGAGATATGCCTAATGTCCCGCTCAGCATCATCAAGTCTCCCGCCGGTGACGTGGCCCTGAGCCCGGACCAGGTGGCGTTCCTGGTGGCGACGGCAGGCCGGGCGCCCTCGGTGCACAACACGCAGCCCTGGCGCTTCCGGGTGCACGAGACTGGCCTCGACCTGTACGCCGACCGGGAGCGCCCGGCTGCGGGCCATCGACCCAGAAGGCCGGGAAATGCTGATCAGCTGCGGCGCGGCCGTATTCGGGCTGCGGCTGGGCATGCGGCATCTGGGTTACCACGCCAGGGTGGAACTGCTGCCCGATCCCAGCCACCCCGGCCTGCTCGCCCGCGTCCGGCTGGGCCGGGCAGGCCCCTGTCAGCCGCGAGGAGTGGCAGATGCTGGCGGCGGTGCCGCACCGGCACACGCACCGCGGCCCGTTCAGCCCCGAACCGCTCCCGGCCGGGCTGCTCCCGCGGTTGCAGCATGACGCCATCGCCGAGGGAGCCACCCTGGTCCTGGTGGACGAGCGGTCCCGGGCCCGGCTGCGGGACGTGGTCGAGGCCGCGGCGCGCTGGCAGCAGCGCAACCCGATGATCCGCGACGAACTGCGGAACTGGACCCGGGGACGGGACAGTGACAGCAGGGACGGCGTGCCGGCGCACGCCTACATCGCCCAGGCCGGGCGCGGGAACCCCCGGCCGGCTGGGACGGCGCGCTCACGCCCCGCGATTTCGATCAGGGGCGCGGTGAAGGCCAGCTCGAAGCCGACGCGCTGCCGCCCTCGGCGACCGCCATCCTGGTCACTTCGGGAGACACGCCGACCGACTGGCTGCGGGCCGGGCAGGCGCTGAACCGGGTGCTCGTGGACGCGGCGTGCAGCTGGGTGTTCGCGGCGCTCAACAGCCAGCCCATGGAGTCGCCGCCGCTGCGGACCCTGGTCCGGTCCCGGCTCTTCCTTCCCGGCGCACCGCAGATGCTGCTGGAGTTCGGCCGGGCCCACACGGCGGCGGCCACGGCCCGCCGCCCCGTCGGGGACCTGATCCTCTGAACCGTGGCGCTCTGGGCTGGTCCTGATCTGGGCCGGTCCTGATCTGGGCCGGTCCTGATCTGGGCCCGTCCCAGTCCCAGGCCCGCCCGGGTGCCAGCCCGTGCTGGGCCCGGGCTAGCCGGTGCCCAGGACCCGGGCCAGCTTCGAGGCTGACCGGGACGGGCGGGCCCCCGCTGCGGCCAGCCCGGCCGCCGCCGCGTCCAGCAAGTCCGGCGTGCCCCCCTTCAGCTCGACCTCCACCTCCCGCCAAGCGTCCTGCGGCCGCCATCGCCCGGGATCCGCCGGATCCGGCCGCGACCCGGTGACCTCGTCATCGGCCACCTCCGCGAGGACCTCGCCCGCCTGGCCGAGCAGGCGGCGCACGGTGCGGCGGGTCTCCAGCCGGGCGACCGGCCGGAGCGGCGCCCCGCCCGACCAGCGGGCGACCTCGGCGGCGATCTGCCCGGGAACCGTGCGGCCGGGCGGGCCCAGCGGGAAATGCACCTCACGCCGGGTATCCCCGCCGACCGGCAGCTTGATGTGCCAGCCCGCGTCGTCGCCGCCGGTCCGGCGGCGCAGGGTGATGTGCGCCCCGATCAGCCGCAGGTCGTCGGTGTCGTAGTAGGTCGCGGCCAGCCGCTGGACGTCCGGCGGGCTCATGCTCACGGCGGCGCCGGACCCGGCCAGGTCCGGGAGGACGAACCCGGCGTCCACGTCATACTTCCGCTCGGTCTCGATCTGCTCGTGCTCACCAGTGGCCATGGTCTGAGGCTACGAGGCAGCGCGGCGCCCGGGCTACCGGCGGGGGCCGGAGCCGGCCGGGCCGTTTTCTCCCCTGTGACGGCAAACGCGCAGCCAGCGATGTGGCCGCGCCGCGTGTCTGGCCGGTGATTCCGAGACCACGATGCCAAACTTCGTGGTGACGTTTCGTATGCGGGGCGGTACCGGCGGGGTCGGGGCGGGGCTGCCGGGGACGGGGGAACGCGCAATGGGTCGCATCACGGATGGGCACGGCGGCGCCGGGGGGTACGAGGCGGTGGCACTTCCGCTGCTGGGCGAGGAGCCGTCCGGAACGCACGGCCTGGACGGGGCGGTGCTCCGGCGGCGCAGCGCCCGCCCGACGAAGCGGGCCGTGATCTACCTGCACTGCATGAGCGACTCCTTCGTGCCCGCGGACCTGGCCCGCTGGTACACCGACCGCGGGTTTCACTTCTACGTCGCCGACCTGCGCAGGCTGGGGGATCCCGGGCGGCCCGCCGCGCCGACCCAGGCGGAGGAACTGGCGGAATACCTCGCCTGCCTGGACACGGCCGTGGGGCACGTCCGGGAGGCCGACGGCATCGAGACCGTGGTGCTGTGCGCGCACGCCACCGGGGCGATCATCGCGGCGCTCTGGTGTCACGCCCGGCGGGCCAGCCAGCCCACCGATGCGCTGGTCCTGGCCAGCCCGTCCTTCGGAAACGGCCGGTGGCTGGCCCGGGCGGTCGGCCGCCGCGTCACCGTGCCCAGCCGCCGCACCCCGCCGCTGCTCACGGCGACCCGCCGCCGGGTCCGGCGGGGCCTGGACATCAGCTGCCCGGTCCTGGCGCTGTGCCCGTCCGAGGACTGGGACGCGCCGGGCGCCACCAGCGGGCTGCTCGGGCTGCCGGTCGTGCGGGCCAAGGCCACGGTCCGGCTCGGCGCGCACGTGACCTGGCTCAGGCTCGACGGGGCCCAGCCCGGCCAGGCCCTGCCCGGCGGGGCCGCCCGCAAGCACGTGTTCGACGAACTCGCCCGCTGGCTGAGCGCCTACCTGTCCGGCCAGATCCGCGACCAGCTCCTCTAGCCCTGCCGGAACACCGAGGGCCGCTGATCCGGCGCCGCCGGTCCGGGGCGGTCCGACCAGGGGCGCCGGCGGCGGTGGGGGAGCACGGGTGGTGGTTTTCGTTGCGGAAAAAACACGTCAGCTGACGGACACCGTCACGCTCGGGTAGCCACTCGCCCCGTTGGGTTCGGGTGGTTCCTGCAGCGCGGTCTGCGTGTAGCCGGTCGCGTCAGTCGCGCGGGCCTCGATGACGTGAGTGCCGCGGGTCGCCTCCCACTCCCAGACCCACTGCCGCCAGGTGTCGATCCCGGGGACCGCGGCCAGCCGCGCCTGCTGCCATGGCCCGCGGTCAACCCGCACGTGCACCGCGTCGATCCCCTTGTGCTGGGCCCAGGCCACCCCGGCCACCGGCGTGCGGCCCGCCGATACCGAGCCGCCCGGCACGTCGATACGGGACTCCGTCTTGATCGGGGCCTGCTGCGACCAGCCGCGCTCGGCCCAGTAGGCGTACTCCCCCCGGAACGTGGTCACCTTGATGTCGGTGACCCATTTCGTGGCGGACACGTACCCGTACAGGCCGGGTACCACCATCCGCGCCGGGAAGCCGTGAGCTACCGGCAGCGGCGTCCCGTTCATGGCCACCGCCAGCAGCGCATCCCGCCCGTCCATGACCGTCTGGATGGGCGTGCCCGACGTGAAGCCGTCGACCGACGTGCACAGCAGCTGCTCGGCACCGGCCCGGATTCCCGCCTCGCGGAGCAGGCTGGCCAGGCTGGCGCCGAGCCATTTGGCGTTCCCGATGTAGGGGCCAGCCACCGGGTTGGACACGCAGCACAGGGTGATCCAGTCCTCGATCAGCGGGCGTTTCATCAGCTCATGGAAGTTGATGGTGATCTCGCGCTGCACCATCCCGTGGATGCGCAGCCGCCAGGACTGGGGTGCGACCTGGGGCAGGATCAGCGCGGTGTCCACCCGGTAGAACGAGGAGTTGGGGGTGACGAACGGGGTCAGGCCCTTAATGTCCAGATTCACGCCGCTGGGCAGCGGCGGCACCGGGTGCGCGGCTTTCGGGAACCGGATGTGGGCCAGGGCACTGGACACGCTGGAGCGCTCCGAGAGAGCCCGCCCGCCCAGGACGCCGACGCCGCCCGCGGCCGCCGCCACTACCCCCGCGGTCAGGAAGCTGCGGCGGCCGGGCTGCCATGGGGCCCGGGGCGGGTCGGCCGACGGCGGCCCGCTGCGGGCCCGGGAGACGGGCCGCGGCGGGCCCGCGGGCGCCGGGAGGCTCGGCGCCGCGCGGGGCTGGCGGCCGGTCGCCGGGGCCGGGATCCTCGTGCGAGCCCCCGGCCAGGGCGGGGTCGGCGGGCACGGTGAAATCGGGTGCCGGGGCGGCCCCCCGGGGCCGCCCCGGCCGCGGCACGGCCGCGGGCCCGCTCCCGGCCGGGACGCGCCCGCGCGGCGCCTCGCCCCCGGCCGCGCGGACCAGCAGCTTCAGCGCGTACGCTCCGGCCAGCGCGCCGATCAGGGTGGGCAGTGCGTCCCACAGCACCGCGTTCGGCCGGGTCAGCGCCGCGGCCAGGCCGATGACGGCGAAGATGGCGAGCCCGATGTAGCCGTGGCGCAGGGTGCGCATCGCGGCGATGCCGATGCCCGCGGAGAGGACCGCGAGGACGACCAGGATGCCGAGGATCAGCACGGTCTTGTCGTGCGAGCCGAACGCCGAGATGGCGAAGTTCTTGACCGCGGGCGGGGTGCGGTCGATGGCGGCGCTGCCGACGGCCGCGACAGGCGATCCTTGCGGCCGGCCGATACCGGCCACCAGCTGGCCCACCCCGAGCGCGACCCAGGCCATCAGCAGGCCAACGAGGACGCCGCGCCATGCCGCGGGCGAGTCAGAATGATCTCTCACAAAGACTATTCGTAGCCGAACGTGAAGCGGATTGCCGCTGATTGCCCCGGACGGCCAAGCCAACGGGGTTCCCGCGACGAATTAAGGACATGGGGATGACGGACAGCCAGCCCTGGCCCCCGGCCGGGGGGCGGGGCGCGGGCGGGCCCGGGGCGGGGGAGCCAGGCTCCGGGGGCCGGGCCGGCGGCCGGGGCAGCGGCGATCTCGGCGCGCTGCTCGGCCAGGTGGCGCGGGGCGACGACGCCGCGTACGGCGTGCTCTATGCGCAGGTCGCGGCCCATGTATACGGCATCGCCCGGAGCGTGCTGCGTGACCCGGCCCAGGCCGAGGAAGTCGCCCAGGAAGTCCTGCTGGACGTCTGGCGCGACGCGGCCCGCTACGACGCCGGACGCGGCACCGCGATGGCCTGGGTGATGACCCGCGCGCACCGGCGGGCCGTGGACCGGGTGCGGTCCGAGCAGGCCTCGGCGGCTCGCGAGCAGCGCGCGGCCCGGGCCGAGGTCTCCTACGACGTGGTGGCGGAGACCGTGGCCGCGCGGCTCGACGCGGAGCGGGTCCGCCGCTGCCTGGGCTCGCTGACCGACCTGCAGCAGGAGTCGATCACCCTGGCCTACTACCGGGGCTGCACCTACCGTGAGGTGGCCGCGCTGCTGAAGGTGCCGGTGGGAACGGTCAAGACCCGGATGCGCGACGGCCTGATCCGGCTCCGCGACTGCCTGGGGGTGGACTAGGCGATGACCATCACCAGGTTCCGGCGCACCGATCCGCACACGCTGGCGGGGGCCTACGCTCTCGACGCCCTCGGTGACGCCGACCGGAAGCGTTTCGAGCGTCACCTGAGCGGCTGCCCTTCCTGCGCCCAGGAAGCCCGGGGACTGCACGAGGCCACCTCCCGGCTGGCGGACACGCTGGCCACCCAGCCACCCGACGGGATGCGCGAGCGGGTGATGGCCGCCGCGGCGCGGACCCGGCAGAACCCGCCGGTGACCCAGCCGCCCCGGGCCGCGTGGGGGGGCCGCCGCTGGGGGCTCGCTGCCGCCTGCGTCGTGCTGGTCACCGCCCTGGCGTTTGGCGCCGTCGCGTTCCACGCCGAGCAGCAGCTCAACCAGGAGCGGGCCCGCAGCCGGGCCATCGCCGCGGTGCTGAACGCGCCGGACGCCACCATGATGACGGTGCCGGTCACCAGCCGGGGAACCGCCACCATCGTCATGTCGCACCAGGCCCGCGCGCTGGTGTTCACCGCGGCCCGGTGGCCCGCCCTACCGTCGTCCCAGCGTTACGAGGTGTGGCTGATGGGCCGCGCCGGGGCCCGGGCGGCGGGCATGCTGCCCCCGCCACGGGCCGGGATGACGTCCCCCGTCATCGTGTCCGGGCTGCGGGCGGGCGACAAGTTCGCCGTGTCGGCCGAACCCGCCAGCGGGGCCCCGCATCCCACCTCGCGCATGATCCTGAAAGTCAGCCTGCCCTGATGATCGCTCCCGCCGGTGTGGCCACGGCGGCCGTTTCCGATGGCGCCGGCAGCAGGCTAACGTGGGGACCCGTGAAAGCATCTCCCGAGGCGCAGCAGCGGCTGCTTGAGTTGGCCGAGTTCGACGCCGAGCTGAGCCGCCTGGACCACCGGCGGCGGACCCTCCCTGAGATCGACGAGGCCGACCGGATCGAGGCCCGGGATCGTGAGCTGCACGACGAGATCGTCGGCCTGGACGCCGCGGAGAAGGATCTCGGCCGGGAGCAGGTCAAGGCCGAGGCCGACGTCGATCAGGTCCGGTCGAGGGTGGAGCGGGACCGCAACCGGCTCGACGCCGGCCAGGTGTCCTCGGCCCGCGAGCTGGAGACCCTCCAGTCGGAGATCGCCTCGCTGGTGCGCAGGCAGTCTGACCTCGAAGAGATCGTGCTCGACGTGATGGAGCGCCGGGAAGCCACGCAGGGCCGGCGGGACGCGCTCGCCGCCGAGCGGTCCGGGCTGGCCGGAACGCTGCAGGACGTCGTCGCCCGGCGGGACGCCGCCCTGGCCGAGATCGCCGAGGAAGCAGGCAAGGCCCGCGGTGAGCGGGCCGAGGTCGCGGCCGGCGAGCCCGCCGACCTGATGGCGCTGTACGAGAAGTTGCGGGAACAGCACGGGGTGGGTGCGGCCGTGCTGCGCGGCGGCCGGTGCCAGGGCTGTCATCTGTCGCTGAACACGGTCGACCTGAACACGATCCGGGCGGCGGACCCTGACGAGGTGATCCGCTGCGAGGAGTGCCGGCGGATCCTGGTCCGGACTCCCGAGTCCGGGCTGTAACGGGCCGCGCCGATGTCAGGCAAGCAGGTGTCAGGCAAGCAGGTGTCAGGCAATCTGATCGTCGAGGCGGACGGCGGCTCACGCGGCAACCCGGGGCCGGCCGGGTACGGGGCCGTGGTCCGGGACGCCGATTCCGGGGACGTGCTCGCCGAGCTCCACGACAGCCTGGGCACCACGACCAACAACGTCGCCGAGTACTCCGGGCTCATCGCGGGCCTGGAAAGGGCCGCGGACCTGTCGCCCGGCGCGGACGTCGGCGTCCGGATGGACTCCAAGCTCGTCGTGGAGCAGATGTCCGGGCGCTGGCAGATCAAGCACCCTGCGCTGCAGGCCCTCGCCTCACGGGCCAGCGCGGCCGCCCGCCGCCTGGGCCGGGTCACGTACGAGTGGGTGCCCCGGGCCCGCAACACCCACGCCGACCGGCTGGCCAACCAGGCTATGGACGAGGCCTCGTCCCCTGGGACCCAGGGGCCGCGCCCGGCGCCGCGGCCTGGCCCCGGCTGGACGGCGGCGCACAGCGAGCCCACCACGACCGTGCTGCTGCGGCACGGCGAGACCCCCCTGTCGCTCGAGCGCCGGTTCGCCGGGCGCGGGGACATCCCGCTGACCGAGACCGGCCGGCTCCAGGCGAAAGCCGCGGCGCAGCGCCTCGCGGCCCGCGGCGGCATCCAGCTGATCGTGACCTCCCCGCTGCAGCGGGCCCGGCTGACCGCGGATGCGGTCGCCGCCGCGACCGGGGCTCCCGTGGAGGTGGACGACGGCTGGATAGAGACCGATTTCGGTGAGTGGGAAGGGCTGAGCTACGCCGAGGCCACGGAGCGCTGGCCCGACGAGGTGACCGCCTGGATGAAGGACACCTCCGTGGCCCCGCCCGGGGGCGAGAGCTTCGCCGCCGCCGGACGCCGGGTGCTGGCCGCCCTCGGCCGGTTGCTGGGTCGCGCGGAGCCGGGCCGCGTCGTGGTGGTCAGCCACGTCACCCCGATGAAGACCGTGCTCCGGCACGCGCTGCTGGCCCCGCCGCCGGCGCTGCGCCGCATGCACCTCGACGTGGCGTGCCTGTGTGAGGTTGACTGGTACGGCGACGGTCCGGCGGTGGTCCGGTCGTTCAACGACACTGGGCATCTGGCTCCCCGGGATTAGCCGCCCCGTGAGCACGCCCGTATGCTGAGGGGACGGCGGGCGAGCCGGCCGGGCGGCCGCGCCGGACTCCTGGTCCCGGTGAGGAAGGTCCGGGCTCCGCAGGGCAGGGTGGTCGGTAACGCCGACCCGGGGTGACCCGCGGGAAAGTGCCACAGAAAGCAGACCGCCCGGGGACCGGGCTTGCGTCCGGTACCCGGGTAAGGGTGAAACGGTGGTGTAAGAGACCACCAGCGCTCGGGGTGACTCGAGCGGCTTGGTAAACCCCACCCGGAGCAAGGTCAGAAGGGACCCTGGCGTCGTTTCGGCGGCGCCGGGGGACTGCGCGAGCGTTTGAGGGCGGCCCGCCCGATGCTCGCGGGTAGACCGCACGAGGCTGCCAGCAATGGCAGTCCCAGATGGATGGCCGTCGGCCCGCGTCGACGCGGGTGCACAGAACCCGGCCTACAGGCCGGCTCGCCCGCCGCCTGCGCTCGTGACCTGCATCTCAGCGGGAGACCGTCCCGCCGGGACGGCAGTCCCGTGGTTCGCGGGCATCGGGAGCCCGGACTTTCGGGGTCCCCGAAGCCAGCGCCGAGGCAAGCTGCTCACCCAGGAGACCGGAATTGTCGATATCGATCTGCGGCGGCATGACGACGACCGGCGGCCGGGACGGCCAGTGAGCATGCTGCGGACCGGGCACTGGCAGATCGTCCGGGACGTCAGGCCACGATCCCGAAGAAAACGCCCACCACACGCGCCAGCCGGAACCGCGGCTGGCTTAACAACCGTCTCACATATTGTGCATCACTCTACGAGCACAGTTCAACTCGCCTGGTTAGCACACGAGCGCGGACGGGGTACCAGGCCCGGCGCCGCGGCTAGGGCAGGGCGTCACTGAAACCTGGGCCGCAATGGTGCGTCCTGGCACAACCCGTACACACCCCCTTCGTGTGGCCGTTTCAACTGTGCCGATCATTTGGCTCCCCCAGGCGGGAATCTGAGACCTCCCGGGGGCCCTCCGGGCCACCAGTACACAATCGTGCCGCCAGTAGAATTGGCGGTCGCGCGCATCGCGGCGCGGCATGATCCGCAGGGGTCGTACTGACCCGTGATCCACATCGTCTGGCCGGCCTTCAGCGGGACCTCGTTAACCGCCTTCGCCTCGGTATGGGAGGCCAACGATGCCTCCCAGTCACCAAGCGCAGCGGCCTGCTCTGGAGTGACCCCGCCGCTGACGAGCTTCTGCGGTGATCCAACGATCTTGCCCCCCTCGGTCACCTTGACAGTCGCCTCGTGCGGCTGGCGCCTGCTTTCCCTGGCCTTGGCCAGCTCCGGGTTCGCGGCTCGCCGCTTCTCGAGCACGGCGGCCGCCACGGGATCCCTTTTCACCTTGCGCAATACCGAGTCAGGTTGTGACTCATAGAGAACGCGAAGCTTATCCACCGCTGCCGGGTCAGTAATGGCGGCTTTCTGAAGCTCTAGGGCCTGGGCACCCACGGCTTTGAGCGCCGCGCGGTCACCCGCCCGCCCACTTGTAGCCGGGCTGGTCTCGGCTGCGGGGGCGGGGGCTGGGGCTGGGGTTTCGGCCGGTGCAGGCGCCTGTGTGGTGGGCGCGGCTGAGGCGGAGGGGGTGGCCTCGGCGCTGGATGCGAGCGCCTGGGTGGGAGGGGTGATCTCGGCGGGTACAGGCGCAGGCGCCGCTGTCTCCGCAGGGACGGGCGCAGGCATTGGGGTCTCTGCGGCGGGCGCGACGGGAGCAGTCGTGGTGGGGAGAGGTGCGGGAGTCTCCGTGGGCGGACTGCTCTTGGAAGCTACCGAAGCAGGTGACTCGGCGGGCCCAGGTACGGGTGCCTCAGCGGGTGCAGTGGTTCTGGAGGGGACCGGCACCGGGGTCTCGGAAGCTGACCCCAGACCAGCTGGAGTCCCTTCCGAGGCACCGCTGGCACGGGCTGGCTTGGCACCCCGAGCGTGCATGATGATTTGCTGGATGGCCTGGGCCAGGGCCTTGATGAGGGCCTTAATGTCTGCACGGATACGCTCGTCACGATCCGGCCCGGTAGCACGTACGTCGCGGGCAAGCTGCATGACGGCCGGGATAGCGGTCAGCAGCGTACCTGCTGATCCGAGGAGTATCGAGAGGATCTTCTTGCCCACTGCAGCGGAGCGAAGGCCGACCATGAAAAGGGCAAGATTGATGACCTGGGTCCAGAAACTCCAGTCGCTCTGCCAGCTATCTGGCTTGGCTTGAATGGCCGTCACGATTCCCTCGACCGACTGGACAGCCCCAAGAGCCTTAAGCGCGAGCTGGACCTCCTCGCCGCCGGTGAAAGCCAGTGCTATCTGCGAGCCAATCGATCCCTCAAGCACGCCGATGTCGCGGCTGCTGAGCAGCCCCTCTTCCTTGGGCATGCCCCGGAACAGGGTCTCGTCGGACTTCTTTTCGACCCAATCAAAAGCGCGGCCAACCGCACGCGCAGTACTGGGCGCGCCAGTGACCGGGTCAACGAGGTCAGCCTTGCGGGCGGCCTTGCGGACCGCCTCCCGCAATGCGGTCATACCGGGCTGATTGGTAAGCGTCTGGACAGCGGACCTGAGAGCTTCGTGTTTTTCCTTGGAAAGGCCGCCTGCTACTGCCACCTTCTCCACGACCTTGTCCGTAAGGTCAGATACGCTAGTGTCGGCCCAGATCACGGTATCGACAAAGGTGGCCGCCTCGTTCGCCACTCCCTCGACGACCCCGACTTGCTCCTTAATGTAGTCGCGTGCCTTTACCTTGGCCTTTTCCACGAGCGCCGTACCCGAGTGCCAGAGCCGCGACCGCCAGGTCTGCTCCTCCTCTTTGCCCTGGCAGGCAACTCCGACGGGGGTCGCGCTGAGCACGGGCGTGGGCAAACCAAGCACCGTGCTGGCCGCTGCCTCGCTCGCCTCCAGCTCAGCTTCTGGCGGGGCAGCCGCACGGCCCGAGTTGGCGCCGCGCTGCTGGACGACATGCGCTATCTCGTGTGCTAGCAGCATCTGGCCCGGGATGGAGGCAGGATTAAACCGTCCGGTCCCGAAGACCACGTGCCGACCTAGCGTGAATGCGCTCGCGTTCAGCTGGTCGGCGATCGCGGCGGCAGCTGGGTCGGTATGGATCATGACGTCAGCCGCCGGCACTCCGAATCGCGCCTGCATCTCCGCGGGTGTGCCCCCGCCCAGTCGGTGTCCGGTGCTGGCAGGCGGGAAAGGTGGGTCCGTGCACTGCGCCGCTTCCGGCGTGCTTCCAAGCAAGACGGCCGGGCTCGCGCAATCCTGCGGATGCACTGGAATCTGGGAGAAGTTCCGTGGGGACTTGGAGCTCAGACCATGCATGTTTGGGTTGGAATTCCTGCCCGGCTTCTCTGTGCTCTCGGCGTCCAGATACCCGTGCGGGTCGGCGGCTCCTCGGTGCGGCTCGGGGAAGCGGAAGGCCGGGGCCACCTTGGTCATGGAGTCTCGGTCGTTCTTCCAGGTGTGAGCGGCCGCGCGGTCGCTCCCGGATTTGGCGCGGGGGGAAGCGTATTCGCCAGTCACTTCGTGCCCCCCTCGCTAGTAGTCATGATCGCCTAGCCGTCGTATGCACGCGCAGAGTCGCCTCCGCCGGGGCTCCAAGCCCATCTGTGCCAAAAATTATTAGTTTCATGACTTCAGGCCACCCGGCTTCCCGGTTACGTCCCCATGCCCAATTGCTGTTCGGGGGTGATGACGGAGATCATCCCGCCCCACATGCACTGGCATGTCAACGTCATGAGTACGCAGGGCAGGCCGCCGATCTGGGCGGATACTGATCCCGGAGTCCAGGGTGCGCCGGTGGCAGGTACGCACGGCTGAGGGGTCAGGACGCCGAGGGCTGCAGCAGTCGCCGAGGCCACCTCTGGGTTGCCGAGGCTCATGCACATGCCGAAGGTGGGAATGTTGGTGTATGGGATGGTATCTGCGATCGTCGCGACAGGGGTGGTCGCTGACACGATCGGCGCAGCCAGGATAAGGCTGGCGGGCGCGGCGCCCATGGTGCACATCATCATGGTTCCCGCGGTGACAAACGGAGGCATATACCGACCGTCCTTCTTCCGGGATCGTTAATCCATTTCCAGCAGAAGGCGCACGCCGCCGAGTTCGAGCTCGTCGCCGGGCGTCAGCAGAGTCTGCCGTTCGATCGTCGTGCCGTTGACCTTCGTGCCGTTGGTGGAGCGCAGATCCTCGACGGTCACCTGATCGCCCTCTATCCGCAGCAGTGCGTGGGTGTGGGAGACCACGGGGTCATCGAGCCGTATCTCGGAGCCTTCCTCCCGCCCGATGATCTGGTCGCCCTGATGGAGGGTAAATGCCTGGCCGGCGCCCATGCCGCTGGTCACGAGGATGCGCAGGGGCAGTGTCTCCGGGACAGACGGAGAGTGAAGGGTCGCAGCCCCCAGAAGGGCAGTCGGGGCATCCGGGAGAGCAAGGTCCTGCGCATCGTCCCGGGGAGCGGGATTCTGCGCGTCGTCCGGGGGAGCGGGATCCTGGGCGTCGTCCGGCGGAGCGGTCCTCTGCACGCCCGGCGGCTGAGATTCCGGCTGTCTGGCGGTCAGGCGCGCCTGTTCGTCGCGCCGTCTCCGTTGCTGATGTTCGAAGAAGGCGCGGCCGGTGAGCTCCGAGACGGCCATGTCATTTGTCCTTCCCGCTGCCCGGCCCGGGTTCCGGCCAGGCCAGGTGGGTGAACAGGGAACGCATGTCCTCAACGTCGTCTTTTTCTTTCCCGCTAACCAACGCGAGGGGCACCAGGTAACGATCCGGTCCGTGTGGCGGAACGGCGGCGGGGTGGGTGCCGCCCGGCCACAGCACGCCGCCGGTCGCTGTCCGGGCCGGGATTAGCCAGTAGTCGCCGGTCTGATAATCGGCCCCGCTGGCTGAGAAGCGGATCTGCACGCCGTCTTCGAGGTCGAGCCAGATGTCACCGCCGTCGCCGGCGGATGACTCGACGACCGGGATCCCGGCTGCCGGGCTGCTGGCGTCCTGGTCCCAGCGACGGAGATAGGGGTGCAGCGACATGTCCTTCGGGTCGAGTTCACCGCTGAGCGTTACGATCCGCTCGGCCCGGTCGATGGCCCGCACAGCCAGCAGGGGCGGCGGCGTGCCCTGCGGTGCAGAGGTGTCGTCGATCAGCTCCACCCAGTCCCCGACGTCGAGCCCGGCGCTGGCGTCGCGCCCGAGAGAGGCAACCTTCACGTCCACGACCTGGTCGGTCGTCTTCCGGCCGCTCCCGGCCTTCCCGGTCTCGGCAAAACTTTCGATACGGAACTCGACAAAGCCATTGTCGCGCGACCACTTGAAGGTCGGGGGTGTCCTGGCCGGGCCACCGGCATGAATCTCGACCCGGTACAGCTGATTTTCCACGCCCAGGTAGCCGGACGTGGCCGGCACGATCGACGCCTCCTCGGCCTGGACATCATGGTCCACGCGTGCGGCCAGTTGCGGAGGCTCGCGACCGCCAGCGTTGTAGTCCTCGAAATTGCGGGATATGGATTCGGCGTTGAGGCCCTTCGCGTCGAGCTTGGTGCCCTCGGGGGCTGGGGCGGGCAGGGTGCTGCTGAGCTGCGGGATCCACGCCACCTGCGTGCGCACAGTGGTATCCGGCGGGTAGGGGCCCAGCGCAGGCTCGAGCAGGCTGGGATCGGCCACTGCGCTTACCGAGCGCTCCCAGACGAGCAGTTGGACCAGGTAGGGCGGCGATGGCAGGTCGCCAGCGCCGGATACGAGGCCGCGGTAGGTCACCGTGGATGCCTGGTGATCGGCGGGCCCGGCAACCTCACAGCGCAGGCCGTACACGTAGTAATGACCCGGGCTGAAGGTCAGGTCATCGCCGTTGAGCTCGACCCGGAAACCGGCCCGGCTGACGTGGCCGCCGAAAGGGCCGATGAAATCGACCGCGAGCGTTCGCAGCCAGTCCAGAAGGATGGCCGTCTGCTCGTTGAAGTCCGCGTCCAGCTGCACACGGCCCTGCTGGGACCACACCCCGGTGTAGGCCTTGGCCCGGGAGTAGGACATCCGGGAGAAGTCTCCGTACATCAAGTCTCCTAGGTGGCGAAAAGCGCGTCGATGTCCATCCCGATCGGCGCATAGGCGGGCAGGCCGGACCGCAGCCGGGACTCGCGGTAGGCGAGCCACAGGAAGTGATAGGCACCGAGCTCGCCTTCATCGTGGGCGCCGCGGGCCAGCTCGGGCGGCTCGGGGGCGCTGAGGCGGGCGTAGGCCGGCGCGCCGAACCGCACGCTGTCGAAGCGGGGAGTGACTCTGGCCGCCTCCTGCTGGTGGAGCATCTCGCGCTCTGATGCAGGTATGTCGCCCCTGGCGATGGCCTCGTCGACCTGGGCCAGCACGTCATCGGGCTGGCAGGAGGTGCGCCGGGGCGTGCGGGAGCCTTCAGGGACGTACGAGAACGCCACGCTGCCGACCTGGCGGCGGGCGCTGTCGAGCCGCCCGGTGACGATGCTGTCGGCGACCGCGCGGATCTCGCGGACGTCCGCGCTGCCCAGAAGGGTTACCCGGTGCAGCGACAACGCCGCCCAGGCCGGCCGCCGCTCCGCGCCCTCGACGGCCTTCTGGCTCGGCGTGGCCGGAGTCCAGGACGGAGTCGGATACCGACAGCGGAACCGGGTCGAAACCAGTCTCGGGGCTGATCACCTGCATCCGGCCGACCACCGCGAACTCGATCCGGACGGTGCAGGGCATGGCCTCGATGCGCAGGCTGATGCGGCCGTCCTCGCGCCGGTTCCCCGCGGACGGCACGAGGGTGCAGTGCCGGAACGTGACAGTGCCCAGGTGGCCGGCGAGCTCGACCGGGTGCCGGGCGACCCACACCCCGTCGAAGGTGACGTCCGGGGGCGGGCCAGGTGGCCGGCCCATCACCCCCAGGGGCGCGCTGGCGGGCTGGGCGGCGATGCCGGGCGGCGGGCTGCCCGGCTCCGCCGCGGCAGCCGACGGTGTGCCGGTCTCGCCGGGTCCGGGCCCGGCTGCGTTCGCTACCTCCTGGCGGCGGCCAGCGGTGCGGCGGGATTTCCGGGTCGGCCGGCCGCTCCTCCTCACGCCGGAGCCCGACCACGCGGAGCGCCTCAGGACGGTCGCCGTCATCCTCGCCGGCGGGACGCAGCACCGGCCGGTGGCCGTCAGCGGCCCGGATTTCCAGGACTTCGCCGGGCCGGAGCTCGAGGTGGAGCCGTTCCTCGTAGACGCCGTCGTCGAGGATCTCGATGGTCGCATGGCTGCTGGCTTTCCCAGCAGCCTGATCCGAGCGCCACGCGGCGAATGCCGCACTGACACTGGCGTGTCCGCCCTGGCCGGTCATGCTCACCGGGTACAGCGCACCGGCGGGCGGGGCAAGGGAGCGCGGATACTGCCCGCCGCCGAGACCGCCGACGGTCAGGCGGCGATAGCTCACCCGGACTCCCTCCTCGGGAACGTCGCGCACCGGGAAGGCGATCCGCCCGAGCACCGGGTCCACGGCCACCTGGCGCGGCGCGAGCCGGTAGCGCCAGCGGCCGAGATCGGCGACCACGGTGTCAGCCCGGTCGACGGGGGTGCGGCCGCGGTATATGCAGAAGCTGGCGGCCTCTCCGTAGTAGTCCTCGAGTCGGCGGTCGAGGGCAATTCTGCTGATAGGGGCGGGGACGTCGAGATCGGAGGCGGGCGGCTGGCCCGGGATTCTGGGGGTAGGACGGACGCAGAGCTGGGTATCGCGGCCAAGGACGTCGAAGGTGAAGTGGTTGTCGTCGTTGACGCATTCCGCGGGGGCGCGATCCACGCCGTCGGCGGTGAGCCGCCAGGCGACGAGCCCCAGGGAAGGCACGTTGTGTGTTCCTCGTGTGCGGTGCGAAGAGATGCGCCGCACGTCCGCTGTTTTCGCGGCGGCGGAGAAAGGGGTGCCCAGCGCGTCGAGGACATTGGCATCCCCGATAGCCATCGTGGTGCCCCGGCGCAGGTCAGGATGGAGTAGCGACTGGGTGATGGAGAGGAGCCAGGCGTACTCGATCGCCCGGCATGGCCACCCGGCAGTGTCGGCCGCGAAGCGCTCGATGGCGGCGAGGGTTCCCTTGGCCCGGCGATCGCGAATGGCGTTGGCGACCTGGCTCCGGCGGCTAGCCGAGTCGAGGGGATCGAGCGTGCCGGTCGCCGACGCGCCAACGGCGGGACCGAGAGTGACGTCGACCAGGTCGGCGAAGTAGGGGACGAGCCAGTCCTGGCAGGTTTCGATGAACCAGTCATCGTAGAGCCGGGCGATGTCCGCTTCCAGCACGGCGGCCTGATCGCCGATCACGGCGAGCAGGGCGCGCAGCGGGCCGCCGAGCCCGGCGTCTTCGAGCTGGTCGAAGGCGGGCAGGAGGCTGAAGAGGTCGTCGGCCATCAGCGCACCACCTGCTGGAGGAGGAGGGTATCGGTCATCGCGTCGGAGAGGTAGGCGACCGCCGCGGCCTGCGGCTGCCCCGGCGCGGGGGAGGGCAGGCGCAGGCGCCCGCTGGCGGGGGGCGCCGGGAGCCGGGCAGTCAGCGCCTGGATCTCACTGGCATTCGCGGTCGTGGGCACGAGGGTGATGGCAGTTACCGAGAACGATTCGACGCCGGGGACCGAATGGGCCACGGCGATGACATCGCTGATGACGAGGTCCGCGCCGAGCTGACGTTGCCCGTAGCTGAACGCGCCGAAGAGCGCCGCTTGCAGGGCAGCGTAAACGTCGGCCCACTGCAGCGCCGGATCGCTGCGGACACGGGCCGCAAGCACAATGAGGTAGAGCCGGGCCGGCAGCACGTCCAGCGGTGCGCCCGGGTCGCCGCCGGCGGCGGCGAGGGCCCCGGCCAGGTCCGTGCACAGCGCACCCGCTGGGTCCAGGGCCACGGGATCCACGCCCGCCACGGTGACAGTGATCACCTCGCCGCTGCCATCGGTGGCTGATGCGACGCTGGCCTTCCCCACGCCGGCCCACGAGAGGACCAGGTCGGCGGCATCGGCGACGGAGACCAGGCGGCCCAGGCAGGCCAGGCCGACCGGGGCGCCGGTGCGCAGGTCGTCGGGTCCGTCGCCGTCGGACCCGCCCGAGCCTGGCAGCGGGTTGTCGACGCTGGCGACGGTCAGCGGTCGGCTGAGGAGCTGGGTGACCTGGTGGGCGCGTACGTTGCCGGCGCTGCCCTGCCCCGTCCGGTAGGTGGCCACCACGCTGCTGGTGCCCGTCGGCAGCGGGCCGCTCAGCGTGATGGTGGTGCGGCCCTGGCTGTCGATCCCGGTCAGGTAGCTGTAGGGCGGCGTGGCAGCGTCGAGACGGGTCACCGGTGTCCAGGTGCGCCCGCCGACAGTGAGCTGGAGCGAGGAGACAGATCCCGAGGCCGTGGAGCTGGGATCGGCCAGGACGGGCGCCTGGGACAGGGTGAATGACGGATGGGGGTCGCCGGGGGTGGCGCCGGTCAGCGGCTCGGTCACGGTGGCACCTTGCTGCGCGGGCACGACGTTGCCGTAGATCTGGACCGACGGCAGGTCGTATCGGTAGGTAAGCGGAGCGGCCAGGTGCAGAGTCGTATGGGGCGTGTCCGCGGTCCCTGATGTGGTCTGCTGGGTCACCCCGGCGATCATCACGGGCTCGCCGGCCGGCACGGCGGCGCCGGCAGGGAGGTCGGAGCGGGTGCCCGTGACGAGGATGCGCTGCCCGGCCTCGAGGCCGGCGTAGAGCCCGTCGAGGTCGATGGCGGAGCCGGCGAGCGGGCCGGGCAGGGCCACCGGGAGCAGGGCGAGCCCGGCGGGCTGGGCCTGGACGCTCAGCGGGCGTACGGCGGACAGCCACCGGGCATCGGGATCTACCCACGATCCACCGGGGGGAAAGAAGTCGAGCGTGAGCTCGGTGACCGTCCCGCTCATCCCGTAGCGCGCAACGGTGGTGGTCGCCACGGTGTTGACCTGGGCGACAACCGGGTAGACGGGTGGACGTGCCTCGGCACCGGGCTGCCCGGCCTGTCCCGCGGGGTTGGCCTGGTCGATGACCACCCAGCTGCCGGGGAGGATGCCGGGATAGGTCGTGTCGAGGTCCAGCACATCTGACGGGGCCAGCGGCAGGGCCTCGGTGACCGAAACGGCGAGGACGGCCGCACTATGTGTGGCGCGCGGGTTCGGCTGCCACCCGATGCTGACCCGATAGTTGCCGATGGTGAAGCGCTCATCCGTTTGCAGCGACGGTTCCCAGGTGAATTGGCTGCCGTCATCTAAAGTAACTGTGAATGACTCAGGCTCATCCGGCGTGGGGGAAACGCTTATGGTCATTGAGAGCAGCGTCGGCGGATCGTTTGAAGTGAAAGTAATGGTCAGGACCTCGTGCTGGGGGTCGTAGGTAACTGTCATGTTGCCCAGACCCCCGAGCTGGCCATTCACTGATCCGCCCTGCGTACTGGGCAGCGGCAGCGCCGTTTGCGCGGGGGCGCCGGCCGGTCCCTGGATGGACACCCGCGCGGGGCTTTGCGGTCGGCCGTCGGTCCAGGTTATCTGTGCGCTCAGCACCTGTACTTCGCCGATCGGCCACTCTTCGGTGCCGATCTGCTGACCCTGGCTGTTGAAGATAGGGCGGGGGGGCATGCGGGCACCGAAGGGCGTGGCCTGCACCCGCAGGGCCTGCGCGGCTGTCACGGCGGCCGAGCCGATGGAGGCTGTGCCGAGGGCCTTGTAGATGGTGCCGGCGAGCACCGGGTCGAGCGCGGCCACCAGCCGGGGGATGGCGTCCGAATCCGGGGCGAGCACGTCAGCCGGTTTCCGGGTGAGGGCCGCTGCGGACGCAGGCGGCGCGGGCGGCAGCTTCCGGAGCGCAGGGAGCAGGGAGTCGATGGTACTGATGATCGGTGAGCCGTCGCTGGCCGGGCCAGGCGGGACCGGCCCGGCGGCGCTGGCGGCGGCCGGTGGTTGCTGCAGGGTCACGGAGGTGACCTGGCGGGTGAGATCCGCGCTGACTGAATCAACCCGCACTACCGTCGGCGTGGCGCCGCTAGTGGAGAGCAGGACCACATCGTTCGCCGCCAGGCCCGTGGTCACGCCCTGGAAGGCCAGACTGGTCAGCGCCGACGGCCCGTCCGGCGCGGTGACCGGCCCGGTGGTGCGCACGCCGAGGGTGTTCCAGCTCGGCCGGGCCACGAGCTCCCCGGTGGTCTGAAAGGTCTGGGGCAGCTCGCCGGTGCCGGGCACCGACTGGGCCAGCAGCCCGGCGGGCAGGACCACGGCGGTGTCGGTGGGGTCGGGCTGCAGGCTATAAGCCAGCCAGACCGAGGCGGCCAGCCCCGGCCGGGGCTGGTATCCCACCAGCTGGGCGATGGCCAGCAGCGAGCCTGGCTGGGTGGCTGTGCGCAGGAAGCCTTCATTGGCGATGCGCTCCTGGTAGAACGCGATGACATCGGCGACGGTGGCCCACGCGTCGAGCAGGGCGACCGTCGGGTCATCGAGAGCCCGGGTGCGCAGCCCGAACGGCTGGCGGCCGGCGATGGTGGCGCGCGCCAGCGCGGCCAGCATCTCGGCCAGGAACTGCTGGCGATCACCGGGACGGTACGGCAGCGCGGGCAAGCCCGGCGGTGGGGTTACGGGGGTGGGGTCACTCATCGCGGCGCCCTCCTCGAGGGGGCCGTGAGCGGTTTAGCGCGGTCACTGGCTCGCTCCGGCCATTGCTCACCGGCCGCCCTGCAGGTTGATGATGGCGTACCCGTGCTCGGGCGCCTGCGGGTCGTTGTCCAGGCGGGCGATCTCGCTTGGGCGCAGGCGCAGGAGCTCAGGTACCTGCGCGGGAACGGGCGCACCGGGAGGGCCCAGGAAGCCGAAGCGGGTCAGCGTCACGGCTTCGACCCCGGGGACGTCCTGGGCTGCGGCGACGATCAGGCTGGCGTAGACGGGCTGGCCGAAGCCCATTCGCTGGGGGCTGAACAACCCGGGAGAGCCGTCGGCCTGCTGGCCGGAGCCGAGCAGCGCGGTCAGCGCTCCCGTGGCGTCAGCGCGCACCACGTCGGCGCCGATGTCGACGTTGAGTGCGATCACGAGCGGCCGGTAGCCCGGCGGCCGGACCCACAGTTCGTGTCCGATCCGGCGCGACGGCCAGAGCGATTCATAGACCGAGGCCAGCAGTTCCTGGCCGGGGTCCTCGCCCGCGGCGGGCTGCACGGCCACGTCCGCGGCGTAATGAATGCCGGTCCAGCGCAGCACGGTGGCGGCGCTGCGCACCCCGATGACCCGTTCGGCGATCGCGGTGTAGTCGGCCGCGACCAGGGCGCGCGGCTGGTCGACCAGGAAGGCACCGGGCAGGGCAGCCTTGGCCGCGGTGATGCTCTCCGGGTCGGTGCCGCCCGCCGCTGGCAGGGGATTTCCCAGGCTCTGCACCACCGACAAGGCCGCGGCGGCCGCCGGGAGTCAGGGCTACGACCGCGTTGATCGCCTCCGCTGGCGCGTTGCCTGCGGCCCCCTGGCCGACCTGGTAGCTCGCCTCGACCGGGCCGCTGGGCTGGTCACCGGCGCTGAAACGCAGGTGAGCCCGCCCGGCGTCGCCCACCTCGGCCATGACCTGCCGGGATCCCGGCGGGCTGTCGACCAGATCCGCCACCACGGTCCATGGCTGCTGCGCGCCGCCGGTTCCGGCCGCCGGCGCCAGGGTGAGCAGGGGCAGTGCCTGGCCAGGATCCTGGCTGGTGGCCGCGCTGGCCGGACCCCACGCAGCGGGCTGGTGCGCGCTGAGCGGCCCGGCCAGATCCTCTCCCCAGTCCTCGGCCACCTCCCGGAGCAGCACCGGCTCAAGTGGCCCGCTGGCCCTGGCCAGGCCGGCCAGGACCTCCAGCCGGCGCAGCCGGGGAGCGAGCAGCCGGTCGGCGTCGAGCAGCAGCCGGCGCAGACCCTCCGCGTCCTCTTCGGCCCGGCCCCGTTCGCGTCCGCTCAGGCCGAGCTCGGTGAGCACATCCTCGCCGAGCAGCCCGCGCAGCCGAGTCAGGCGGTGCTCGTCCAGCGCCTCGCCGGCCTCGGCGGCGTGCCGCCACGCCTCCACCTCACGGCGCCAGTCCGTCGGGCAGCCGGCGCAGCGTCCTGGCCTGGTGCCGGGCCACGGCCGCGGGGTCGGGGTACGGGCAGGCCCAGGTGAGTGACGGCATGGCTGAGCACCACCTGGCCGGCGGTCAGCTGCTCGGACACCCCCGCGCCGTCCCCGACCAGGACGGTGTTGCCGCGCACCACTGCGCACTGTCACCGGGGCGCCCGCCGGCCCAGGCGCGCTGACCTGGAGGTCGAAGGGCAAGGCCTCGGCCTCGGCCCAGGTGATCTCGAGGATGGCCTGGTCGTAGAGCCGGTCGACCGAGGGGTGGACGGCGGTTAGGCGGACCGGATGGCGCTGGGTGGGGTCGGGCGGCCCGATTCCGGTCGGGTCCGGTGGTCGCCTCGAAGACCACGACGTCACCGGCCTGCAGGCTCAGCGACCGTGGTCGCGGACGGGCCGTGGTCGGCGGGATCGGTCCACCCGTCGGCCAGGACCGCGGTGGTCGCCCCGGCCCGCAGCCAGCTGTCGTGTTCTCCCCACGCCCACAGCCCCACCTGGTTGTGGGCCGGGCTGACCGCGACCGTGGGACCGTGGCCCCGGCCGGCTGGCGCTCTGCGCAGCCGGCGGGCCGAGGGCCGCCCGGACCGGGGTGTACGAGCGCTGACCGGACCTGGCCGTCCCGCGGGGCCAGGGCATCGGCGGACAGCACCGGCGACGCCCCCTGTGGCAGGCCGGGTACGGCGGCGAACACCAGCTCGCGAAGAGGCAGCTGCGCCGCTTCGGTCACGGTCAGGCACACCCAGGCCCGTGGCCTGGCAGCCCTCCCCGAGCCGGTAGTCGACCAGGCGGGCGTGCCGTCGCACCGAGATGCGCCTGCGCGGCCGTCTGCATGTAGGCCTCGGTCGCGACCGCGTCCTGGTAGTAGCTGAGGTCGTCGCCGATGTAGGCGAGGAGCTCGACCAGGGTGATCCCGATGTCAGGGCATGTGCGTTTCGGTCCAGGCCGGCATCGTCTCCGCCAGCCGGTCCAGGATGAGCTGGCGCAGCCCTTCGTAGTCACGGGCCAGGTAGGAAGCCTGCGCGCGTGCGGTGTCCGGGCGGCGGCTGGGCCGGGGCCGGCGACCGGGTTGGGCAGGTCGATGTCGAAAGCGAACCCGGCCTGGGCGAACCGGGGATCAAGGCCCATGCAGCGGAGCCCAGCCGGGACGGCCGTCGGCCGTCCGCTCGACCAGCCGCAGCGTGTACGGTCCCGCGCCGCCGGGAGCCGCGAGCTCGACCAGCAGCCGGTCCTTCGAGGTGCGGATCGTCCTGGCGTCCCCCGCCGGACCGTGGTGGCGCTGACCGGCGCCGCCCCGCGCGGCCCGTCGATGCGGACGTTATCCGGGTGCACGTCCGCGGGCGTCTGCTCCAGGAACGTCAGGATCAGCCGGCGGCCGCCGTGATCGACTTCGACCGTGTCGAGCCCGTTGCCGTGGCGGCGGCGGACCTCCCGGCGGCGGGCATCACCCGCCACCATCAGGTCCCCCCATCGCGTCGCCTTGCCGCTCATGTCCAGGCTCACCCCACCGGCACCGCGAGGGTCAGGGTGGACGGGGCTCCCGTGGTCACGGTGACGTAGCTCAGCATCACCTGCAGCTGGCTCCCCGCTGAGGTGACGTCGACGGACTGGATCTGAACCACGTCCCCGAGCCACTGCTGGACCGCGGCCGACACCGTGATGGACAGCGCGGCAGCCACCTCGGGCGAGTTCGGGCTGAAGACCAGGTTAAGGAGGCCGCAGCCGAACGTGGGCTGGTTCACCCGCTCGCCAGGCCGGGTGAAGAGCAACTGCTGGAGCATCTGGGCAATGTGATCGTCAGCTGACGCGGCAGTCGCCGTTGTCCCCTGCGGGCCGACGTGATACGGGAAGGCGATATCCACCATCAGGTCACCGTGAACTGGGCACCGTTGATGGTGAAGCTCGTCGTCACGATCTCGACTGTCGGCGCCGTGATGGTCACGCCGGTAGCGTCGAGGCTGATCGAGACCGCTCCCTCGTCGGCGTAGAGGCTCACATTGCCTCCGGCCGGGAACAGGCTCGGCACGTCGGAGAGGCCGATGCCGCTGGCGAGCGTCTCCAGCGTCGCCGATGGGGACGGATCGACCGCGGCGATCATCGCCATCGGCCCGAGGCTGGAGGGCGTGTCCCAGAAGCAGCCGACCCAGATCGGCGCCTGCGGATCGCCCTGCTCGAACTCGACCCAGACACTGGACTCCAGCGGCGGGGGGACGAACGAGGCGCCCATGGCCGGACCCGCGAACGGCACGCAGGGCAGAGCCCAGTTGCTTGGCAGGATGCCGAGCACATCGGGCACCTGAACGATCAGCCGACCCTGCAGGAGGGGATCAATGTTTTCCAGGACCGTACCGCGGTACTTGCCGAAAAAGCGTTTGCGGACATCGGGGACCGGATCCTGGGCGGCGGGCTCGGCGAAGGGGTTGAACGACTCCATGTAGCCGGAATGGCCTAGGTCAGCCATGGTTCTCCTTCCTCTGATCAGTCAAGTCGGCGGTCACGGCGAGGCCGGCAAGGCCGCGATCTGGCCGCCGCTGGCGGGGGCCGGGATCGTGGGGGCCAGGATCGTGGGGGCCGGGATCGTGGGGGCAGGGATCGTGGGGGCAGGGAGCAGCGGGCCGGGCGGGCTGATCACGATGCCCGCCCCTCCCGGCAGGGCGGACGGCCCCGGCGCGCCCGGGGCCGTGAATCCGCTCAGCTGCTGCACGGCCCCGGCGGGGGAGGGCAGGAGGCTGGTGCCGCCGGCGATCAGGGCGTTGCGGCTGAGGGTGAAGCTCTGCTTGTAGGATCCTGGCTTGATCGTGTGGGTTGTGCTGTCGACGAAATACTCGCCGTCATAGGTGATCCCGGCTCCCCGTACCTCGACGATGGTGCGGGCCGGCAGGATCGACCCGTACCGCAGGACATCGAGGGTGCCCTGGCCGGAGACGACGTTGGCGGTGGAGGCCGCCTTGGCCAGCGCGATGCCCGCCGCCTGGATGGGGTTGTACTTGGCCAGGCCGGGCATGGGGCTGATCTTGAGCGGTAGCGGGCTCTTCAGGCCCAGTGGCGGGCTGATCGGGTTGACGTCGGGCACCGGTATGGGAATCGCGACGTTGGCCACCTGGATCCAGACGATCCACTGGGTCTTGGCGAAACCGTCGAAGGAGAACTGGAGCGACTCAACGTTGCTGGCCCCGTCCCAGTCGATGGCGATCGGCGGTGGCGTCGGCAGGAACGGGATGGCCGTGCGCAGCTTGGGTCCCCAGTAGGCCAGGTTCATCCCCGGCAGCGGCCCGGGCTGGATGAAGAAGACGTAGCCCACATTGTCGGCGAGGGCCTTGATATAGGTCAGGTCCGTGCCCTCCTGCTGGGGGATGATCTCCAGCGGGTTGGGCACGTTGATCAGGACGCTGGGCAGGACCAGGGGGACGATCCCGTAGAGCGGAAGGTACTTGACCAGGGCGAGGGCCACGCGTGCCTCGGGGGGCATGGCAGGCCAGGGGAAGCCGCTGAAGTCGATGAGGTCGAGCATCCGGGTGAGATCGTCACCTTTGATCGAGAGCACCGACTTGCCTGGCTCGTCGCTCGGCACCATTTCCTGGAGCGTGATCACGCCGTCCATGAGCACGGTGGCCGTCCCGGCCATGGTGGCGACCAGGATCACCCGGGCGGGAGGGTCGAAGTACCCCGACGGCAGCAGGTCGGTGAGCAGCGGCGAGCCGGTGCTCACCGCGAAGGACAGGTCGAAGCCGCTCTTATCCGTGGCGCTCACCGTCACGCTGGCTGAGACCAGGGACTCCATGACCTCCCGCGGCACCGGCTGCGGGTGGACGGTCCCGATCAGCAGGCTGAGAGTGAGCTCACTGGCCACTGGGCACCCCGGCGGGGAAGCGGAATGATGATGGTCCTGCCCGGCTGGTTCAGGTCGCACGGGCGGTTGACCAGGTTGGCGTCGGCGAGCAGCCAGGACAGCTCGGGATCACCGAGGGTGGCGTTAGCGATCACGTCGACCGCGGTCGCCCGGGCGCACCAGGTAGGTGCCCTGCGTGGCCAGCTGGCCGGTCTGGGGCAGGAACCGGCGCAACAGGTAGGGCACCGTGGTCCCGTCCGGGGCGACCCAGGTGGCGGTGCCCACCGCGGCATAGCGGCTAGGTGAGCTCATTCGCTGCGCTCCAGGATTCGATCATGGCAGGTGCTCCAGTCCGAGTGGCCGCACGTCGGTGGCGCTGACCAGGCCGGCCAGGGCCTCGGCCGTGCGGCGGTAACCGAGGTAGAGGGTTGATCCGAGGTGGGTAATCGGCAGGTCGCTGGTCGTCAGGACCTTGAGTTCCAGGCTGGCCTTGGCCCGGATCGGCCTGAGCTGGGGGTCAAAGGCTTCCTCGGTGATCGACAGGCTGCCGACGAGCACCGGAACCACCCGCTTGCTGCCCCAGACCAGCACGATGAGGGGCGCCTCGGCCGGGACGATCTCGAGCATTCCCTGGTCGAAGAGCGCGTCGGTGGCCAGCAGTTGTGCGGCTGAGGGCGTGATCAGTGCTTCGATTGAGGCCAGGGCGGGCAGCAGGCCGTTCTCGACGACGGGGGCGTTGGCTGGGTCAGTGGCATTTTCCAGCTGATCGGCGGCATCGAGTTCGGCCTCCAGCTTGATGGTCTCGTGCGGCGGGCCGGTGAGGCGCAGCGCCTCGAGGCGGTCGCCAGGCTCGCCCGTCATGGCCCTGGGCTGCAGGGTGCGGGTGACGGTATCGGGGTTGTACTGGAACACGATCACGTCGATGATCGCGCTGGTACCCGGGTCGAGCTGGACCAGGCCGCCGCGCAGCAGTTTGGGGGACCCCGGAAATGAGTTCACCGCGCCGCCCCAGGCCCGGCCAGGCGGGGCAGGCGCCGGCCCGGCGACGGCAGCTGGGCCGCGCGGTGCCCGGCCAGGAGTCCGGCGGGCAGCGCCGCCAGCACCTCACCGGCAATCCGCGATCCCAGTGCGGACGCGCGGCGGGCGTCCAGATCCAGCCCGGCGTCCCCGCGCAGCCCGGATCCCCGCGCCGCGCCGCGCTCGCCTGCGATGTACCGGTGCAGCTGGCGCGCCAGTTCCTGCTCCAGGTCCCTGGCCAGGTGCTCACGCTCGCGCCGGGTGAGAGAGGGACCATCGATCACTATCTGGTCAATACGCAGGTTGATCTTCATCGGACCACCTGCGCGGGCGCCCGGAAGTCGGCGTCGCTGACCGGGAGCTGCAGTTTGCGGAACTCGACCCGCGCCATCTCGAGGATCAGCTCGGTAGTCACCGGGGCCTGCCGCCCGGCCGCGCAGAAGGCGGCGTTGAGGGCGATGTTGCGGATCATGCCTCCGGTCATGGCCAGTGTCGTGAGCCGGCCCAGGTCGAGATCGTCGACCGGTGTGCGGGCGGGGAACGCCCGTTGCCACAGCAGGGCCCGCTCGCGAGGCGAGGGGAACGGGAACGAGACGACGAAACGAAGGCGACGGAGGAAGGCCTTGTCAACTGCCTGCCGCTGGTTGGTGGTGAGGATGGCCACCCCCCGGTAGTCCTCCATCCGTTGCAGAAGGTAGTTGACCTCGATGTTGGCGTAGCGGTCGTGGCTGTCCCGGACCTCGCTGCGGCGCCCGAAAAGCGCGTCGGCCTCGTCGAAGAGCAGGAGCGCCCCGCCCTCGTCCGCGGCGTCGAACACCCGGCGCAGGTTCCGCTCCGTCTCGCCGATGTACTTGCTGACCACCCCGGACAGATCGATCCGGTAGAGCGCTAGCCCGAGCTCACCGGCGATGACCTCGGCGGCGAGGGACTTGCCTGTGCCAGACGGGCCCGCGAACAGGGCGGTGATGCCACTGCCGCGGGTGATGCTGTCGCCGAAGCCCCAGTGGCGCAAGACCGTGGCCCGCCCTCGTACCTGGTCGACAAGGTGGTGCAGCAGCACCGTCTCTGCCTCGGGCAGTACAAGATCGTTCCACGTGGCGGCGGATTCCTGGCGGCGAGCGAGTGCCTCCAGCCGGGGACGGGTCTGGGCCTGGCAGGCCTTCCACAGGGTGTCCGGCCCGCCGCCGAAGACCTGGGCCTGGTGGGCCGCCTCGCGGATGACCGTCTGGTTGAGGTCGAATTCCCCCGACAGCCGCCCCGCGACCGCGTCCAGATCACCGTATGATCCTGCCGCGCCGGCCAGGGCCTCAGCCCAGAGGTCTTCCTGCTCCGACGGGGTCGGGCGCCGCGCGTCCAGGAGGCGGAACGCCCGACCCGGCACCGCTAGCGGCTCGCGGCAGCCGACGAGAACGGCGCCGCTCAGGTCCCGCAGCAGACCGGCGAGGGAGGCGAGTTCCTCGGCCGGCACGTCGCTCACCTCGATGTACAGGGCGAGCGGCAGCAGCATCGTCTCCCGTTCCCAGAGGCGGACGACGTCGGCGAGGTCAAGCCCCGGACGGAGCAGGCGGTCGGTGGCCAGCTCGTAGAGGAGCAGGTCGGCCCGGTCCGCCATCGCCGACGCCAGCCCCCTGCGGACCAGGCGGGTCGACGCCGAGCACCTCGACGAGCGGGAGCCGCACCGCGGGCTCGGCCCAGGCCCCGAGCCCGTCGCGGACGGCGGCCTCCTGGCTGGGAGGCAGCTCCCCGAGGAGATCGCCGACCGGGCGGACGAGGACATCCAGACGGTCGTCCAGCTGGTTAAGGCCCTTGAGGTAGTTCACGACCCGTTCATCGGCGCGCAGTGGGCTGGCCACCAGCGGCTGTGCGGCGCCCTGGTGCACCTCGACCAGCCGCCAGTACCGCAGCGGCCGCCGCGGGGACAGGGCATCCCAGGCCGGTTCGGGCAGGATGCTGAGCGCCAGGGCGAAGGTGGGCTGTCCCGTCCCCGGCTGGCCGCCGGCGGCTGCGCAGCGGGCCGCCATCGCCGGGTCGAATTCCGTCGCCGCGCACAGAAGCAGGGTCAGGCGCTCGAAGCGCGACAGCCCCAGGCGGTCGCCGAGCAGCTCGAGGGCCGGTGGTGGGCCCGGCTCCAGCGCCCGGCCGGGTACCGTCCCACCAGATGTCTGCGGGCTTGCCGGGCCGTCGGGTCGCCCGTGAGGCGGCCGCGGAGCCACTCGAGGCCCTCGGCGAGATAGGTGCCGTTGCGCGACTCCCAGTCGGCGAGGGCCGTCACGACAGCACCAGGCGCTGGCTGGGGTCGAAGCTGGTCTGGCCGGCCAGAACCGGGATGCTGTCCTGCCCAGTCCACCCGCAGGCGCAGGACATACGAGCCAGCGGTAAATCCCTGCAAGGTGAACGACAGGGACGTGCGAGGCTCGCTGGCGTCCGCACCGGGGGAGCCGGCCACGATCTGAGAGCCCACCACGAGCGCAACCGTCTGGGACTCCAGCACCGGAGGAGTGCAGCTGACCTCGATGGTCGCCGACCCGCCGGAAAGCGTCGCGGTGAGCGGGACGCTGCTGGTGATCATCGGTACCAGGGCGAGCGGGACGGCGTTGCTGGCCAGCGTGTCGCCGTCGTCAGCGGTCACCTGGGCGGTGACCGCGACGACGCCGGCGGGCAACGGCGGGTCCGTCGGCATCTGGACGCTGGCCGCGCCGCCGGGCGCCGTGGCGACCGGCAGCAGCAAAGGAGCGCTCAGCGCCCCGCCTGAGATCCGGACCTGGGATACGCCAGCCATGCGCTGGCCGGTCAGGGTCACCGTGTCACCGGGCCGGGCGCCGGGCTGGGCGTTAGGCGGCGAGACGGCCTGGAGGACCGGCGCGGCCTGCACGCCGGCCTGTGGTCCCAGGTCACCGGCCGAGCGGGCCAGGACCGGCAGCGGGGCACGGAACGGCTGATTGTTGTCGATCAGGACTGTGCCGGCGTCGTAGCTCGCCGAGATGCGGTAGCCGGTGGAGAAGGTGGCCCAGAGCCGGGAGATCTCGTCCATCGGGATGGGATGCGGGATGATCTTGATCTTGTTGGGCTGATCTTCCAGCCCGCTTCCGGGCAGCGCCGCCGCAATCGCCTGGGGGGAGAGCAGGGGCCGGTCGCTGAGGAGCTGCATCCCGACGCCCAGGAGCCGGTGAGCCAGGATGTCGTCGTCGTCCTCGCCGTAGGCGGTCATCAGGTAAGACAGCACGAGCGGCAGAGGAGGCTGACCGGACTCACCGGGACGGATCCCCGGCGGATCCTGGTTGCGCCAGGCGGCGTCGATGGAGGTCCGGTACAGGAAAAGGTTGATCTGGTTGCCGGTGCCCCCGTCCTGGCGCGCTCGGTCAGGCGGCCGGGTGGTCACCGTCGTCCCCGCGAGGTCAGCGTCGTTAGACACCGCCTGGAACAGCATGTTCCGGAGCGTCGAAGTTACCGCCGCGATGGCCCGGTCGTTGCTCAACCGACTCTCCCAGCCGCCCGCGCGCGCAGGTAGTCCTCCAGCTGGCTGGGGCGGGCCCGGACAGTGCGGCCGCTTCCCGCCGCCGCGCCGGCCGAGGGCGGTGGACTGACACGGACCTCGACGCGGCCGATCGTGACCGTTATCTCTTCGGGCCCAGCCGGCTCCCGCCCGGCGCCCCGGCGCCCCGGCGACGGTGTGGCGGCCGGGCCTCTGGCTGCTTCGTCCGCAGCTCCGGCCGGGTCGGCGGATCCGGGGACGAACCCAGGGTAGGGCCCGGCTGCCTCGCCTGGCTGCGTCCCGTGCGGCCGGGCGATGGGCCGGACCCGGTCCATCGGGAGCGCCGGCTGGCCTGGACCGGCGCGGCCGCCCGGGTCCGGGTTTGCTCCGAAAGGGTGGTTGCGGACGGCCATGCCCTGGGGGAAGGCACCTGATCGATCGCCAGGAGAGGCCGTGGCCCCTGAGCCTGCCGGCGCGGGCACGGATCCCGTCCAACCAGGACGCCGGTCCGGCGGGTCGGCCGGCGGATCGGGGTTAGGCAGCGGTGCCGGCCGCTGCGCGTCGTAGTAGCCCAGGTCGGCGGGCACCGCCGGGCCCGCGGGGGGCGCTTGGGTGGCTGCCGCCTCAGCGCGAGCCGCTGAGGCGTGGACGGCGGGTGGCGGGCTGACAGCTGCCGGCGCCCCGGCCCCGGGGGGAGCTCCGCCGGATCCATGCCCGCGTCTCACGCCAGGCCAGGGATCGGGTCCCGCCCGGTCCGGGTGGTCAAAGGGACCTCTCGGCCGGGCGGGCCCGCCGCTGGGGCCGGTGGTCAGCGGGAACTCCCGGGGGGGCGTGCTGAGACGCGTGGTCACCTCGTCGTCGGCCGCGCGCGGCGCCAACGACGCGCGAGGCCGCGCCGGATCCCGCGGCCGTTCTGGACGAGGGAGCGGCAAGTCGGCACGGGTCCCTGGCCTAGGGCGCCTGGCGGGAGGATAAGTGGTCAGCGGGACCTCGCGGTGGGGCGTGGCCGGGTGCGCTGCCGTCTCGTCGCCGGCGCCGGAAGGCGGGGAGAGGACGGCGCGCGGAGGCCGCTCCCATGGTGGTTCAGAACCAGGCGGTGACGGCTCGAAACGGAACCGGGGGCGCACCTGCAACGACGGCTGGTCGCCCGCCAGGCGCCGCACCCGGTCCATGTAGCCGGTCATCTGGCGCAGGACTCAAGGTAGAAGCGGCGCCGGTGCGGGCTCATCTCAAGGATGTCCTGCTCGGCCCATCCGTACGCCAGCGCCAGCTGGTGGACCTCAGCCAGGCGATTCTGCACCCACCGGGTCAGCTCGGCCCACAGGATCGAGCGGATGTCAACGGTCTCGGACCACACGCTCCCGCACGGGCATTCGATGTCAGCCGTGACGTCGGCACCTGGATCGCTGGCCGCCAGGCGAGCGGCTACTCGCTCCGCCACGGCGGGAGGCAGCGCGCTCGCGGCCGCAGGGGCGCCCGGGCCCTCCATGGCTTCGATGCACCGCTCGAGCAGATCAGCGATCGTTGCCTCCGGGCCGAGGCCGGCCACGTCAAGCAGGTCGCCGTTGGTCGGGATGCGGCACCGGATGCGCAGCCCGTCCTCCTCGAAGGTCGTCATGCTCACCCGGTCATGAGGATGAGCCGGCACCACCTCCGCGATGGGGATCACCAGCTCGAGCCGGTCGCGGCAATCCGGGCAGGTCGCCACCATGTCGAGGTCGGCACCGAACAGCGAGCGCCGCAGGTCGAACAGCAGCAGATCGCAGGCGCCGACGCTCATAACTGCGGGATCGCAGCCAGGCTCAACCAGCCCAAGCGATCTCAAGAGGAGCGGTGCGCGATCGGCTGGTGGCCCGCCCATCCCGTCCTCCCAGGCGTCCACGAGCGCCACGGTGCTCAGCGCCTGCATGCCGGTCAGCTGCTCGGATCGTTGAAGCTCGGCTCCGTCGGCTCGGTTACGGACGGGTCGCGGATCCAGCCCTCGTTCTC
Source organism: uncultured Actinomycetes bacterium (assembly GCA_963711485.1). GTDB lineage: Bacteria > Actinomycetota > Actinomycetes > Streptosporangiales > Streptosporangiaceae > RYN-230. The sequence goes on along the minus strand of CAVQEM010000028.1, from coordinate 218,416 downwards.
CAGCTTGATGTGCTGGATGGCCACAGCGTTGGCATTGCCGTCCAGTTCGGGCATGGACTGGTACTCCGACACCCAGCACCGGAAAACCTGGTAGGAGATGACTTTCTGTCCGGCTTCATTGAAAAGGTCGATTGTTATGTTCTTGCGGAAGTCGAGAAGCGAGACCTCTTGAGTGGCGTTGCTGGCCTGGGCGTTGTTGTAATCCCAGACCTTGTTGGCCCACTGCTCAAAGTCGGTGTCGTGAGTCACACCCCGCTCAAGGGTGATGGCCTCGTATTCGGTCCGTCCCGGTGATTTACGGCTGGTGCTCTCGTCGCCGCCGTCGCGGAACTTCACGACCTCGGTGGTGCGCTTGAGCGCGCTAACCTTGCTCACGCCAGCCACGTAGCTGCTGCTGCTTTCCAGTTTAACCTTGAATCTGAAGTTCTTGTACGGGTCGATGCGAGCGCTTTTGAAGGGGGGCATCTGGCTCTCCTCAGCCTTGCAACTGGCCGACCAGCTGCTCGATCTGGATGATCACGAATTCGGCTGGCATCAACGGCTGGAACCCCACCAGGATGTTCAGGATGCCCAGATCAATGCTGCTCTGCGGGTTGTTGTCGGCATCGCACTGGACTAGATAGGCCTCGGCCGGGGTGCTTCCCTGAAAGGCTCCCTGCTTGAAGAGCGAATTCATGAACGCACCGATGTTGAGGCGGATCGAAGACCATAGCGGCTCGTCATTGGGTTCGAAAACGGCCCACTGGGTTCCGCGCCGGAGTGATTCCTCGATGAAGAGCGCGGTCCGGCGCACGGGGATGTACTTCCACTGCGATGCCAGCTCGTCGGCTCCGGCGGCGGTCCTGGCGCCCCACGACACCGGGCCGACCAGCGGAAGGGTGCGCAGGCAGTTGACGGCGATCGGGTTGAGCACGGCACTTTCGGGGTCATCGACATGGACCGACAGGTCGCTGATCCCGGTGAGTGCGGCCGCGGTGCCGGCCGGTGCCTTCCAGACGCCGCGGGCGTCGTCGGTGCTTGCCCAGACCCCGGCCACGGCGCCGCACGGGCCCAGTTGCACCGTCGTGTTGGTGATGGGGTCAGCAAACTGCAGGTTCGGGTAATAAGTGGCGGCGTTGGCGTTGTAATTTCCGGTGACGGCGGGATTCGCAACCACAATGGGGAATCCGAGGGGGGGCTGGGCTTGCGTCCACTGGGATGGTGGATCGACGATGAGCATGGCGCGCTGCTGGAAGCAGAATTCGGCAGCGAGGCCGAGGGTGGCGGCGGGATAGGGCTGACCCGGATTCGTTGGCAGGCAGAGCATGTTGAATATGTCGGCTTCGACCAGCGCATAAATCCCTGCCCTGGTGGTCTGATCGGCGGGCACCACCGAGATGCTTCCGGCGTTTATATCCGTACCCTGGCTGCCACCAGCCGGTGCGGCCGGTGCGGAGGTGGACGCTCCCGTGGACGGCGTGCCGCCCGTGGACGGTGTTCCTCCTGCCGACGACCCCTGCCCTGGGGGCGAAGCATCCCCGCCGGACGATGTGGGCGAAGCGGGCGTGGAGGACGGCGCGGCGGGCGGCGGCGTGAAGGTTCCCACGGTGTAGGTTCCGTTGGCAGGCTTCTGGGTGAGCCCGCTGCCCGGCTGGACGTTCATCAGAGCCGATGACGCCAGGGCCGTGGTGATGGCGGTCCCCGGGGTTCCCGCGGGAACGGCACCGAGGCTGAGTCCGGTGTAGCTTTCGACCGCACCGGTGCTGCCGTCAGTGATCGTGAGATTGAACAGAGTCGCCGCATTGACCAGGTTGCCGGTATCCACGACCACCTGCAGGCCCGCGATCAGTGATGGCGGAACGGTCGCGCTGTAGACCGCGTTCCCCCAGGTGCCCGGTGACGTCGCCACGAGGATCACGTCACCGGAAAGGGCGATCTTGGCTGGTGCGCCGCTCCCGTCGGTGGCGCTGGCCCGCACAATCTGGGCACTGTTACCGCCGTTCATAAAGAAAAGGAATGCGGCGTAACTCATGGGGCTGGTGGGGTCCAAACCGCCGAAGGCACGCTGATAGTCGGCCCAGCTGCTAACTTGCACGGGGGTATCAACCAGCCCCCGGGCGGCGTACCCGACGAACGCGGCAACCGAAGTCGGTACCCCCACAATTGTGTGAACCGAGCTTTGCACTTCCTCGATATAAACACCTGGGTAGGTCGGCGTTATGGGCATGCCAAATCTCCTCGACAGGTACGGTGCGCGGGTCAACCGTACGAACTGGGCCGTGACCCAGGTGTCACGACAGCGTGAGCGCCGCGTTACCGGTCCGTGATCGCGACGTCACCGCGTTCTGCGCCGCGAAGGCTGCTGTCCGTCCAGGTTGGGGGGACCCACGACCACGCTCGGGCGCGACCTCGACGGAGACCTTGACGTGCTGCCGGCGGGACCCGCGCGGGCGCTGTCTGCAAGGTCGCGGCCGCAGCGGCGGAAGGGACATCGCCCGATTGGAAGGCTAGTTTCCAGATGGCGGGAGCATCACCGCCGCGGCGCATGCCTGTCCCGATCTAGATCGCGCCAGAACTCCGCCGGCGCTCCGGGTCCGCGCGGCGACCGCCACCAGGAGCCAGTCAATTTTTATTCGCGAGGTATTTCATCGTCACGGGTGGAAGGGTATAAATAATGAGAGATCGCCGGGGGGAGCAGGTAGGCGACCATGCGGAACTCGGCGCGGACGGTCGGTAGACCAGTGCTCCGCCTTTCCCTTATTCGAGGCTTTGAGCTGCGCAGTGGGGACTCTGTGGTTCAAGTCGCCTTTAGCGCTCAGCGGCTGGTAGCCTTCGTGGCCCTCCAGGACCGGGCGGTGCGGCGGCCGCATGCCAGCGGGATGCTGTGGACGGACGCACCTGAGCAGCGGGCCAATTCCAGCCTGCGCTCTGCCCTCTGGCGTACCCCCTCGCCCGATGGTCAACCGCTGATCGAGGCGTCCAGCACGCACCTGCGGCTCAATCCGGCCGTGGAGGTTGACTTCCGCGAGATCGTGTCGCGGGCGTTACTGCTACTTGACCGGGAGGACGGGCTCCAGGACGCCGGCGATCTCCTAGGTCAGTTCCGCCAGTTCGCCGGCGACTTGCTGCCCGACTGGTATGAGGACTGGGTGCTGGTCGAGCGCGAGCGATTCCGCCAGCTGCGCCTCCATGCCCTGGAGGCGATCTGCCACCACCTGACTGCGGTGGGCCGCTATGCGCTCGCGCTCGAGGCCGGCCTGGCCGCCGTGGCCTGTGAGCCACTACGCGAGAGCGCACACCGCCAGGTCATCCGGGTGCATCTGATGGAAGGAAATGCCGCCGAGGCCCTCCGTCAGTACCGGAGTTACGCCCACCTGCTCGCTAACGAGCTGGGGGCTCGGCCCTCACCGTCCATGGACAAGCTGCTGGACGGGGTCACAGCCAGCATGCCACGTGGCCTCGGTGACGGCGACGTGACAGTTGAGGCGTAGACCACGGGGCATGGATGTACCAGCTGCGAAGTGGTCCACGCTGATCATACGGGTGTGGCTCACCGACGAGTTTGGCTTGCGGGCACGCCTGACCGAACTCGATGATCTCAAGGGCCCAGAACGGCCCGCCGCCGTTGCTGGCAACGCTAATGACGTGCTTGACGCCACCAGGGCCTGGCTGACCAGGGTGCTGGCTGCACACGAGAATTAGCTTCGGGCGGAGACGTAGTAACGATCGTTATTTCATGTTCGCGTGGCGCCGATTACTCTGCTGCTGCGGAGGCTTGCCGGGCAGCGGTGTCGTGTGAAGGGTGGTGCCGTGAGTACGGATCTGAGCGAGGGCCACACCTTCGGTGCCTACCATATCGTCGAGATGGCGGGCTCGGGCGGAATGGGCGTCGTCTACCAGGCTGAGCAGCGATCGCTCGGACGCACTGTCGCTCTTAAGGTCATGCGCCCGGAGGTCGCCGGGCAGGGCGATTACCGTTCGCGTTTCTTGCGGGAAGCCCGGCTTGCCGCTGCAGTTGATCATCCGCATGTCGTCTCGGTATTTGATGTCGGCGAGTACGCCGGCCGGCTCTTCCTGGCCATGCAGTGGGTCGATGGCGTGGAACTGCGGATCCTCATCGATCGGTACCATCGTCTGGATCCGGACCGGACGGTGAGCATTGGGACGCAGGTGGCGTCGGCGCTTCAAGCCGTGCACGAGGCCGGCCTCGTGCACAGGGACGTCAAGCCATCCAACGTCCTTATCCGCGATATCGCGGGTCGCGATCACGCCTACCTCGCGGACTTCGGCGTGGCGAAAGTGCCTGATGACCAGGACAGTCTCACTCAGACAGGCTGGGTGATAGGAACGTCGGGCTATCTATCACCGGAACAGCTCAGGGGACAGCAACCCGATGCGCGCAGCGATCTTTATGCGCTCGGCTGCATCGTTTTCGAGGCTCTCACCGGCGAGCGCCCGTTCGGCGGAGAGAACGACCTGGCGGTGCGCTGGGCCCACGCCAACAGCCCACGACCTGTCGCGTCAACCCAGTGCCCGGCTCTGGGATCCCGCTACGATGCGTTCCTCGCACGCGCGCTCGCCGTGGATCCCCGGGATCGGTTTCCTTCCGGCCATGAGTTTGCGGAGGCCCTGCAGTCGGCCCGGATCGGGAAGCTGGGCAATCAGATGCCAGGTCCCGCCGGCACGCAGGTGGGACCCCGCCCATGCCCGGAGCGGCCGGCCACACCGGAAACCAGGCCAGCCCACATACGCCCATCCGGGACGCGGGAGCCGGCCATGCCGCGCTCCAGGGTGCCCCGGGTGACTGCGCCAGTTCCACGCGAAGCGGACGCCATCGCCGCCACGACGGCATCGGCCGGCGTCGTCCACCGAAATACGCCCAGTCCCCACGTCAGCGGCGGTGAGCACGCCCCCCGGGCTGCCCGTGCCGGTCAGATCATGGTTCTGGCGGGAAGCGCCGTATTCCTGGCGTCAGTGACGCTGGTAACGGACTATCTCAACAACGGCACAGGCTCGAAGAGCCTGCTGGAGGCGACGCACGGCGATCTCGCCTCACCCCTGTACCCCATCGAGTTCTGGACCCCGATCGCGCTCCTTGTCGTGGTCCTCGTGATCACTGTCACGAGCATGATGGTGCCCAAGCGGTCCCTGATGATCGGTGCGGCGGTCGCCTCGCTGGGGCTGATCGGGTACACGCTGTACATACCTACAAAAGGGTCATCGCCCGGTTTCGGGCCTTACGGTCCGGGTTACTGGATCTCTCTCGCGGCAGCTGTCACCGTGACGCTCGGGGCTGTAGTCGCCGCCATCACCCGATCTGATCCTTCGAGCCGGGACACGCCGCCTGCCGTCCGGACAAGATGATCAGCACAAGCTCGGCCCTGGTGCGAACCGAGATGTATTTCGATGCGGCGAATCGCCTCTCACCGAGTGCGCACGAAGGCACGCCTCCACCGGGGATACCTGGACGGGCTGACATCGGCGGGCGACATGGAGATGACGAAGGCTAATCGCGCACATGGGAAACTTCCGTCTCACTAACCACAATGAAGACGCAGTTTGATCTATTGCACTGAAACTGGCTAAACATTATGATCCCAGATAGCGAATTGGGCATCGTGGGATATGTGCCTAGCTTTACCGGGGGCGGGGCTGGCGGGGACCGGCCGGCCCGTTCTGGCCTCGTCACGGACGCCCTGGCCGACATTAAGGGGGCTGGTCCAAATGCAGCCAGGTAGGGCCAATCAGCCACCACAGCGGCCGCTCCTGCCAGCGCAGTTTCCGCCACCGCAGCCGCAGCAGCCGCTCCTGGCCCAACAGCAAATGCTGATACAGCAGCAAGTCTCGCTACGGCAGCGCGCCGCACGGCGTCGCGCTGCCCGGAAGAGTCGCACATCCTCGGCGGTCGTGCCGCAGCGGGTGAACGCAGAGGGATCAGCCGCCCGACTGCAGCACGTCTTCGTCCTGGAACAGGTTCGTCCGCCTTCGTCCCGGTTGTGGACGTTGAATGGTGACAGCCTGACGATCGGCCGTGACCCAGCGTCCGACATATTCGTCGATGACCTCGGCGTCTCCAGGCATCACGCCAATCTGGTCCGTGATGGGCGGCACTGGTCGATCACTGATGCTGACTCCACCAACGGGACCTCCGTCAACGGCGCGAGAATTCGTACGATGATACTGCGGCCTGGGGACCGTATTGAGGTCGGCGACATCGAGCTGGTCCTGACGTATCTCGGCGGGGATTCGCAGGATGCCCAGAGGCCTGCAGTTCGCTACGATGTGGAAGCCCAGATGGGCAACATCAGCAATGTTGCCGGTGATCAGGCTAACTACTACCGGGAAAGCAGCCTGGCATTCATTGCCGCGCGACGCGGGCGCGCTCGCATGCTCATCATATCGGGAATCTTCCTGTTTTTCTCCGGGCTCGGTGTTGCCTTTCTGGATATCCTTTCATGGGACAATGATATCTTCAGTTTCATAGGCTCCATTTCCTCTAATTCCGGGAACGCTAATGCGGTGGCTCCTTCCCTGCCGCATCCAGGCTATTTTATTCCCCTTTTCGCGCTTGGCGTTCTCATGGTTCTGCTGGGCGTCGCGCTTTTCATCTCTGGTCTCGTCGCGCGCAGCGGTGCGAAGCGAGAAGCCCGAAATGTGGGAGCTGAGTGGTCATGAACCCTGAGCGTCCCAACGCGATCTTCAACATCGGCAGCCAGCACGGCAATATCAACAATGTGGCTGGAGATATGACGGTTCACGGCGGCCAGCAGTACGTAGCCCTGCCCACCGACATGATCTTGCCAGAGCTCGCCAACCTTCGCCAGGCTCTCGCTGCTGTCAACCTCGACCCCGACGTCGAGCAGTTGGCCGGAGAGTACCTCACCGCGGCGGGCGAGGAAATCCGCCGTCCTCGCCCAGAGGCACGCCGGGTGGCCCGACCGCTCGAACGACTGACCAGGCTCCTGAAGGGAGCTGGGGTTATCGCAGCGGCCGGGGCTGCGCTAATCAATCCGCTTCAGGGCATCGCATCGTTGCTCGGCGCGGCTGGCCAGGCAATTCTGCACTTGCTGGCCTGACGAGGATGGCAGCCAGCAGGAACACGATCGTTAAGCGTAGGTGACCAGCGAAATTTTCTGGAATGGCATGGGTCGATCCTGGTCCGCATGGCCCGCTACCACGTGCACGACCGTGATGGTCAGTCTCTCCTCATGCTGGGCGACCTGACGCAGGGCGTCCGTCACTTTGATCCACATCTTCGCCGGGGTGAGCTGGTGCGGGGGCCGCGCGTCGAAAGGCCGCCGCTCGGTCGGCACGTCGCAATGGCCCTGGTCGCCAAAGCAGCCGCCATGGCCGAACACATAGACGGATCCCGCGTAGCCGTTCTCCGCGGAACGGGCGGTCCCGCTGGTGGCGGCTGGATTGTTGAAGAAGACTCTCAGCGCGAAGGAGGCGCCTGAATGATCGACGCCATCGAAGACCAAGTCGGCCCGATTGTAGGCGGCGCCAATATCAGCGGCTGTCAGACCGATCGGTTTCGACACGAAAGGTTGCATCAGCTGGCCGGTTCCTGTGTTGAAGCTTCGATGGGCACCGCGGCGAGTGAATATTCGTAGCCGAGGCTATTGACGTCGAGCGTCCCGCCTGCTACGGCGGCCGGGCCCGCGAATGGTGGCAGTGCAGAATCAAGATACTTTGCGGGCGGATCGGCGCCAGGATTCTTCAATTGCCAGAGCCACCACAGCCGATCGATCATCGTGTGATGAGCATAGAAGAGAGGATCATACGCGGCCACCGGTATTTCACTCATCGTGCCGCCCACCCAGACATGCACCGAGTCGTGAATTTGCTCAACCTGCTGGCTGAAGTCAACAAAGTTAGATGCATTGAGTGCATCCTGCACCTGTGCCGCTGTCGGCAGGGCGTCCGGCGCGGGGGCAAGCACGCCGGGCTGACGGAACGTCATCGCTGGCAAGGGGCCAGGGTTAACGCCCGTGCCGCTGGTAATTGCTGTCCTGGCGCCGCTGTCACCTTCCCACTGGGCGTCCGGAATAGCGATGATCTGCCCCTGATAGAGCGGGTTCGCCTGACCGTTGACCGTTTCCGAAGAATACGCATCAGGAATCACGGATGGCTGGGCTGGTTCCGTAGTCCAGTCCCACCACGGCAGTGTCACCCCGGCGACCTGATCCTGAAGGGCCTGCTCGAAGAAATAGAGATACGCCCGATGCCACGGCAGGAATAGCGGCCCAACATGAAGATTGCCGAGGACGCCGGCCGCATCGTGATGGACGCAGTAGCCGGGTAACGGGAGTCCATGGATGCCAGCGAAATACTGGTATCCGCGTTCATCCGAGATTCCCATCACCGCCGCGAAGGCTGCCCGCAGGCTAGTCAGGTCCGCAGCGGTCAGGGTGGCGACGCTCTGGCGCAGATTGACACTCGGAACAGCGGGCACCCGCGGCGTATCCGTCCCCGTATTCACAACCCTAACTCCATCCCGTGCTGCCCCAGTAGCTTGCCCAGGGAACTGCTCCCTGCCGCCTCCCGTCTCGGAGGGTTCGCGCATGAACGCCGACGGCCTGAGGGAACTTGTGACCGCCCTGAGCCTAGCGCGCCCTTCCGCGCATCTCTAGACGGCGCAGTCGCCGTATGGTTCCCCATCCCGCGCCGATAGGCGAAGAGATTGCCGCGGCCTGCTGGTACTCCGGCCAGACTTCGTGCCTGGCGGCGTAACGGGCTGGGCGCTGAAGGGTCGCCATCTGATCATCATGGATTGAGACGGCTGGTGGCGATCATGTGGCAACGCGGACGTGATGATAGAGGGTGTGCCAAAAGGGGGCAATTGGGATTTAAGGGAATTACAGTGCACGGCGGTCCTTCGCGAGCGTGTCCATTCCCGCGCCAGCCACCATTGCGCAGGCCGGCGGGCCCCTGGTAGGGTTTTGCCGGAAATGCGCCGAGTACGGAAATGCGCGGGGTAATCGGCGTGAAGGCGGAGGTTAGTGCCATGAGTGATCCGACTGGTCCATCTGTCTCGCACGCTGGTCGCAGTTTCCAGCCGCTCTATGGCGTGGTCGTACAGCAGGCGCAGCATTGCGGTGATCTTGAGGAGATGAAGGCGCTGGCCGAGCTGGCCGAGTGGTATTTGGCGGCGGACGGTGACATCGCGGCGGAGCTGGCCATACTGAAGGCAGAGATCGCGAAATTGGAAGCCGGGAGCGATGGCTAACCTGGCTGATGTCGCAGGCTGACCGGGTCGCCGCGCCACGCGCCCGCCGTGAGGAGGACTATCGCGGCTTCGTCCCGGTCCACGTCGTCTGGGAGCTGACGCTCGCCTGCAATCTGAAGTGCTCACACTGCGGCTCCAGGGCGGGCCAGCGCCGGCCCGACGAGCTGACGACAGACGAAGCCCTCAAGGTGGTCGACGCACTCGCCCGGCTGGGCACGCGCGAGCTCACGATTATCGGCGGTGAGGCTTACCTGCGCCGCGACTGGACTGACATCGTCGCCGCCGCTGCGGGTCGCGGGCTCTATGTCGCGATGCAGACCGGCGCGCGGGCGCTCACGGAGAAGCGGCTGCAGGCGGGAGTCGAGGCTGGCCTCGGCGGTCTCGGCGTCTCGCTCGACGGACTCGCGGAGTCCCACGACCGCATCCGCGGCGTCACAGGCTCGTTCGACCATGGCCTCCTGACGCTACGGCGCGCGAAGGCGGCCGGCCTGCGGACGAGCGCGAACACCCAGATCGGCCCGCAGACGGCCGCTGAGTTGCCGGAACTGCTCGAGCACCTGATCAGCGCCGGGATCGGGCAGTGGCAGCTTCAGCTCACGGTCGCGATGGGGAACGCTGTTGATCATCCCGAGCTACTGCTCCAGCCCTATCAGCTTCTCGAGCTCATGCCCGTGCTGGCCAAGCTTTACCACCGCGCACGCCGCGACGGGGTTGTCGTCTCGCCCGGCAACAACATCGGCTACTTCGGTCCCTACGAGCATCTGTGGGGTACCGAAGGCACCGAGCGCGGCCATTACTCCGGCTGCTCCGCCGGCCAGACGGTCATAGGCCTGGAGGCCGACGGGACGGTCAAGGGCTGTCCGTCGCTGCCGACCATCGGCTACGCCGGCGGCAACATCCGCGACACGACGCTCGAGGCGATCTGGCTGAGCGCGGCAGCAGGCGGCACCCTGCGGCCCGCACGGCGATCTGTGGGGTTTCTGCGCGAGCTGCTACTACGCCGACGTCTGTCGTGGCGGCTGCACGTGGACGTCGCACTCGCTGCTCGGCCAGGCCCGGCAACAACCCCTACTGCCACCATCGCGCCCTGACGCTCGCCGCGGAAGGCCGCCGCGAGCGCGTGGTCAAGGTCGAGGAGGCAGGACCGGCGTCGTTTGCCATCGGGCGCTTCGAACTTGTCGAGGAGGCCCTGGATGGCTCGCCGCTGCCCCCCCGTGAGGAGCCAGGCCCGCCCGGGGCCCAGGCCGGCGCGCCGCCCGCTCGTCCCGATCGAGCTCGCCTTCTGCCACGGCTGTTCCTGCTTCGTGCACCAGGATGAGACGGTGTGCCCGTTCTGCGGCGGCGACCTCGCCGCACTGCGCGAAAAATATGAAGCCTGGCGGCGCCACATCCAGGAAGTCATGGACAGCGTCCGCGCGCTGCTGCCCGACGGGACCCCGGCCGGGAATTAATCCCCGAGGCCGCAGCCCCTGGCTTTCAGCCGCGTTCGCGCCGCGCGGTACGCCGCGATTTTCTCCACCCGGCGGGTGCGGCAGCGGCACCATCGGTGGTGCTGTCCGGGTCCTCGGCCTGGGTGTTGAGGAAGGCCTCCACGATGGCGGCCATGGGTTTGGGGTGTGTGATGAGGTCGAGGTGGCCGCCGTGGTAGACGTGCAGTTCGCTGCGCGGGATCAGCCGGTGCATTATCCGCGCGTTGGCCAGGGGGGTGAGGGGATCGTCATCGCCAGCGAGGATCAGGGTGGGGGGGCGCAGCAGTGGCAGCATCGGGAGGCTTGTCCAGCCGGCCGCGGCCAGCAACTGGTAGTAGTAGCCCTTGCCTGGCCCGGAGGATGCCTCCGGCCGAAGCAGCTTGCTGGCGCGCGAGGGGTCGCCGCGCAGGCTGCCGCCGTAGATGTCACCAGCGACGCTGGCGGCGTAGCCCGGGTCACGGTGGCGCCGCGGGGTGAGCATGTGCCGGAGGACGCGGGGGTGACCGGGCACCATCAGCGCGCCGGTGCCGGTGGCCACCAGCACCAGGCGGCGCACCCGGGCCGGGTAGCGCAGCGCGAACTGCTGGGCGAGCCCGCCTCCCCAGGAGATGCCCAGCACATCGGCCTGCTGGTAGCCGAGCTGATCGAGAAGATCGTTCAGCAGCGGTGCGGAGGTCCACAGGCTGTAGGGGATGACTGGCTGAGGGGACCCGCCTATGCCCGGCACATCAAACCGGATCACTGCCCGTCGCGGATCGAGGGCGTCGACGAACGGCTGCAGCACCTCGAGGCGCGCGCCGATGCCGTTGCACAGCAGCAGCGGCGGCCATCGGGGGTCCCCGTCGCGCACCGCGACCTGCAGGACCCGGCCAGGCAGGGCAAGTGTCCGCGTCTGCTCACCCGCCGCAGCGCGCCGTCGCCAGCCCTTGGCCATGGTGCGCAGCCCGGCCGGCCGCCAGCTGCTGCCGGCCTCCGGCGGCTGAGGCCGGTCAGTGGTCATGCACGTACACCTCCAGCTCGGCAGCGCCACCAGCACGCCGCCGGTCGCGCCAGACTGTTTCGTGCCCTAACGTAGCGCCCGTTCGTGCCTTAACGTAGCGCCCGCCCAGGCCACGCAGCCCTGGTCGGGGACGAATTGCGTATTTACTTTCCCAGGTGCCGGCTTGGCCGGTGTCGTGGCGCACGCCGGGGAACGGCCCAGCCCTCAGGCGGCTGCTGCACGGCCTGGCAGATCAAAGGACAGCTTGACGACGCCGTTGGATACCCGCTGCTGCACGGGCAGGCCGGCGTGGGCGAACACCCGGAGCATCGCCGAGTTCTCCGCCAGCGTTTCCGCCGTGAACGTCCGCAGGTCATGCTGCTGCGCCTGCCAGACGAGGTGCTCGAGCAGCAGGCTGGCGATACCGTGGTCGTGCATGTCATCAGGGACCGCGAAGGCCATCTCCGCGACGCCGGGCTCCCCGGCGGGTTCGTAGGAGGCGACGCCGACGAGGCGGTCGCCCTGCCAGGCCAGCAGGGCCGCGTGGGCGGAATCCGGCTCGCGGCATACCCGCTTGGCTTCCTGCCTGGCCGCGCGCGGATTCGCGCTGAAGAAGCGCAGGTAAATGTTGCCCAGCGACATGGCAGCATGCATCGTGCGTACTGCCTCAGCGTTCTGCGGCCTGGCCGGCCTGATCTCCACCGTGCTGCCGTCGGTCAGCAGCGCGTACGTGGCGGCAGTCGGCGTGCTCACCAGACCGTCCTTTCAGCAGGCGGCATAACAATGGCCGGGAGGCCCCGGCTGGCCGGGACCTCCCGGGGAGGCCCGGCTGGCCGGGACCTCCTGGTCAGGTCGCAGTTCGTGCGCGCGGCTCAGCGGCCGGCGTATGGATCACATGCGCTCGAAGATCGCGGCGATGCCCTGGCCGCCGCCGATGCACATGGTGACGAGCGCGTACTGGCCAGATGTCCGCTTCAGCTCATAAAGCGCCTTGACGGTCAGGATGGCGCCGGTGGCGGCGACCGGGTGCCCCAGCGAGATGCCGCTGCCGTTGGGGTTGGTCCGCTCCAGCGGCAGGCCAAGCTCGCGAACCACGGCGAGCGCCTGAGCGGCGAAGGCCTCGTTCACCTCGAACACGTCGATGTCGTCAAGCTTCAGCCCGGTCTGCTCCAGGATCTGCCTGACGGCCGGCACCGGGCCGATGCCCATGATCCTGGGCTCGACGCCGGCGTGGCTGTAAGCGACCAGGCGGCCCATCGGCTGCAGGCCGTGGCTGCTGGCGTACGTCGCCGCTAGTCGAGCACGACCGCGGCCGCCGCGTCGTTCATTCCTGAGGCGTTTCCGGCAGTGACCGTGCCTTCCTTGCCGAACGCCGGGCGCAGCCGGGCCATGCCCTCCAGGTTGGCGTCCGCCCGGATGTGCTCGTCGGTCACCATGTCAACGGTGGTCTTCTTCACGGTTACCGGGACGGGGGTGATCTGCTCGTCGAAGTAGTGCGCGGCCGTCGCGGCCGCGGCCCGGCGGTGGCTTTCGACCGCCAGCGCATCCTGATCCTCGCGCGAAATCCCGTAGTCCACGGCGACGTTCTCGGCCGTGACGCCCATGTGGCAGTCGTGGAACGGGTCGTGCAGCGCGCGCGACCACCACGTCGATGGCCTTACCGTCTCCCATCCGCTGGCCCCAGCGCATGCTCGGCAGCCAGTACGGGCCGCGGCTCATGGACTCGGCACCACCTGCGACCGCCACCTCGGCGTCACCCAGCATGATGGCCTGGGACGCCGAGACGATGGCCTGCAGCCCGCTGCCGCAGAGCCGGTTGACGGTGAAGCGCCGGCACGGTGACCGGCAGGCCGCCATTGACGGCGGCGACCCGGCTCAGGTACATGTCCCTGGCCTCGGTGTGAATCACGTTGCCGAAGACCGCGTGACCGAAGTCTTCCGGATCCACGCCGGACCGGCGCACCGCCTCGCGGACCACCGTCGCCGCCAGGTCACACGGCGGCACGGACGCGAGGCCGCCGCCGTACCGGCCGATGGCGGTCCGGGTGCCAGCCAGCACGACAACATCGTTCAGTTCGGTCATGACGTTCCTCTCACATTTCCAGGCCGCCGTCCACTACAGAGAGCTGCCCGATGATGCAGGCAGACCGGCCCGCAGCCAGGAAGCAGCCAACGGGGACGAACTCCTCGGGCGGGCTGATCCGGCCGACATCACCGGTCCTGGTACCTGTCTTCGATGCTGTGCTGAACGACGCGCCCTGGCAAGGGACGAACGTCCCGCAATCGCCGCGCCCTGCCCCGGAACGAGCGGTGCCCCTTTCGCCCGGGCCTGCCGGTGAATTATCCCTTAGCCCTGTCCGGCTGGTGAGATACTTCTGCTCACGCGGCACCCCAGGAGCATGGGCACCGACACGCGGGACCTTCGACCCTACGCCGCCGGCGCCGATCAGGCTACATTCATCCTATGTATTCTACGCCGGTGGTTTGCGCTATCGGCGTCAGGAGTCACGCCCTCCTTTAAAAAAAAGGAAATCAGTTTTGGCCGTTCTTGCCGTCCTGGAGCCAGGTATCAACCGGGCCCGGGATGGCCGACATTAAAGAGGTGCCCGTACATGGACTTCGAACTGACTGACGAGCAAGAGCTGGTCCGCAGCACGGTCAGGGAGTTCGCCGACGCCGAACTCGCGCCGGTCGCGGCGGAGGTCAACCGTGATCACCGCTTCCCCGAGGAAGTCATCCCGAAGATGGCCGGCCTGAGCCTCATGGGCATGCCTTACCCCGAGGAGGTGGGTGGGGCCGGGGCGGACTACGTGAGCTACGTAATAGCTCTGGAGGAAGTGTCGAGGGCGTGCGCCACCACCGCGGTCATCATGACGGCTCACACCACGCTCGCTACGTGGCCGATCTTCAAGTTCGGAACCCAGGCCCAGAAGGATAAGTATCTCTTTGAGATGGCCTCCGGCCGCCGCCTGGGCGCCTTCGCCCTGACGGAGCCGGCCGCGGGAACCGATGCCGGCGCCGGTACCTGCACGGCGATCCTGACCGGGGACGAGTACGTTCTCAACGGATCGAAGATCTTCATTTCCAACGCCCCGTACGCCGACGTGTACATCGTGTTTGCGAAGACCGATCCAGACCAGGGGACGCGGGGGATGAGCGCCTTCATCGTCGAGAGAGACACCCCAGGTTTCTCCGTCGGGGAGGCCGAGCACAAGCTGGGCATCCGAGGCTCCAGCACGCCGCCTCTCTATTTCACTAACTGCCACATTCCCAGGGATGCGCTCCTGGGCGGGGAAGGCAACGGCTTCAGGGTCGCCATGCAGACGCTCGATGGCGGGCGGATCGGCATCGCCGCGCAGGCTCTGGGCATCGCCCAGGCGGCGCTCGACGCGTCGGTCGCGTACGCCAAGGAGCGTGTCCAGTTCGGCAAGCCAATAGCCAGCCTGCAGGCCATCCAGTGGATGATAGCCGATATGGCTACCGAGATCGACGCTGCCCGCCTCCTTACCTACCGCGCCGCGTCGCAGATGGACAACGGCCGTCCCTATTCCACCGAAGGGGCGATGGCCAAGCTGTTCGCCTCGGAGACCGCTACCCGGGTGGCTGGGAAGGCCATCCAGATCCACGGCGGATACGGCTATACGGAAAGCTACCCGGTGGAGCGGAACTGGCGTGACGCCAAGATAACTGAGATTTACGAGGGGACGTCCGAGGTGCAGCGCATGGTCATAGCGAGAAGCGCCCTGCGGTGAGGGCAAGCGGGACGGGCGTGCCGGCCGTTGACGCTGGCGAGAAGAGGAGCGGGAAACTGTGCCGGAGCTAGCCTATGCCGATATCAAGGTCGGTGATTCCGCGTCATTTGCCAAAACGATTACCGAGGCCGATGTCGTGCTCTATGCCGGGCTCATCGGCGACTTCAACCCGATTCACATCGACGCCGAATACGCGAGGCAGTCGCTGTTCAAGGAGCGGGTCGCGCACGGGATGCTGGTGTCCGGCCTGATCTCAGCGGTGCTGGGTACACAGCTCCCGGGCCCGAACTCCATCTACATGGGCCAGGAACTCAGGTTCACCGCCCCCGTCAAGATCGGCGATACCGTCACGGCGGTCGCGACGGTCACCGAGAAGCGCGATGACAAGAGGATCATAAAGCTCTCGACCACGATCTCGAATCAGCGGGGCGAGGTGGTCGTGGACGGCAGCGCGGTCGTGAAGAAAATGGGTCTGTAGGCCGGTGCGAGGGGTGGCGCGAGTATCTTCGAGCAGTCATCGCGCCCGCCTGACGCGGTGTCTGCTGCCGAGAGGAGCGTTATGAAGATTGTGGTCGCCTACAAGTGGACCTGCGACCCGGAAGAGGCCACGGTACGTGCCGACGGCACGGTGGACTGGAGCAGGGCGAAGCCCGGCATCAGCGCCTATGATCCGGTGGCCATAGAGCTGGCGCGCCGTCTCGCCGAGGCTGCGGGTGCTGAGCTCATCGGCGTGACGGTAGGGGGCAAGGGGGTCGGTGTGGCGATTGCGTCCAAGGCCGCCCTGTCGCGTGGCCTGGACCGCGTGGTGATCATCGAGGATGAGGCCCTCCGGGAAGCCGGGAGGTCCGAGCTGGGAGCGGTGCTCGCGGCGGCGGTCCGTCATATCGGCGACGTGGACCTGGTCGTGACCGGCGACTCGTCGGTGGATGTCGCGGCCAAGATGGTGCCGACGGTGATGGCCGGCGATCTCGGCTGGCCAGCGGTCGCTGAGGTCACCGAGGTGACAGGCCAGGCCGGCACGCTGCGGGTGGAGCGCGCGATCCCGGGCGGCACGCAGGTCCTCGAGATTTCCGGTCCCGCTGTGCTGGCCGCGTCCGCGGATGCCGCGGTGCCGCGGGTGCCGGGGATGAAAGACCTCCTCGCGGCGGGCAAGAAGCCGGTGGAGCACCTGGAGCTCGCGGCCCTGGACGTGCCCGCGAGGAGCGGGGTCATGACGGTCACCGCGCAGTCGCGCCCGGACCGTAAGGCCCGCAAAGGCCAGCTCCTCGACACTACCGACCCAGCGGCGGCCGCTGCCGAGCTCGCGAGCGCGCTGCGCGGCGCCGGAGTGCTGTGAATCCCGGCCACGGAACCGGGGAGAGGACTCGACAATGAGTGTGAACGCCTGGATTGTCGTCGGGCACCAGCCGGCGATAGGCGACCTGATCACGGTCGCGCGTTCCCTGGGCGGGGAGGTCGCGGCGGTCGTCGCGGGACCCCGGCCGGTGGCCGAGACGGTGGCGGCGAGCGGCGTGGACAAGGTGGTCTGGTGCGGCGGGCCGGATGACGTGCCCAGCGAAGCCTACGCCCCGGCGGTCGCCGACATCGTCGCGGCCGATCCACCCCGCGTCGTGCTCGGCGGGCGTAACCCGGACGAGCGGGTGCTCCTTGGTGCGGCCGCGGCCCGGTTGCGGGCGGCCGTGCTGACGGGGGCCCGCTCGGTCTCAGCCGACGGCTCCGGCGTCATCGTGGTGAACGCGGTTTTCGGTGACATCGCCGACGAGACCGTCGCTGTCTCCGGCCCGGTAGCCCTGCTGCTGGACGGCGGCAGCGTGCCGTCGGGGGGCGGCGCCAGCGTCCCCATCGAGGAGGCCGCCGCCACGCCGCTGGCCATGAAGGTGATCGAGACCAAGACGTCCGGCTTCGATGAGGTTGACCTCAACGCCGCCCCCCGGGTGATCGGCGTCGGCCGCGGCCTCAAGGCCAAGGAGGACCTGGCCCTGATCGAGGCGCTCGCCGCGGCCCTCAACGCCGAGATCGCCTGCTCCCGCCCGGTGGCCGAGGGCCTGAACTGGATGGGGAAGGACCGCTACATCGGGAGTTCCGGCGCGCACATCGCCCCGCAGCTCTACCTCGCTATCGGGATCTCCGGCCAGCTGCAGCACATGGTCGGCGTGCAGGGGGCGGAGACGATCGTGGCGATCAACTCCGACCCGAACGCCGCGGTCTTTGCAGGAACCGACTATGGCCTCGTCGGCGACCTCTACCAGCTCGTGCCGGCGATCACCGCGGCCCTGAAATGAGGGTGCCTGATGCCAGAAACGGCTGAGCCTGACTTCGAGGTCATCGTCATCGGTGCCGGTGTTGCTGGTTGCATCACGGCCTACCAGCTGGCCCGGCAGGGACGCTCGGTCCTGCTGATCGAGCGGGGTGAGGCGCCCGGGTCGAAGAACCTGTCCGGTGGCGTGCTGTACTCCCGCGGCATCCAGCAGGTCTTCCCCGAGTTCCTCGACGAGGCTCCGGTCGAGCGGCGGATCACGCGCAACTACATCAACTTCCTCAACGCCGGGAGTTCCGTAGGCATCGACTACCAGGACACGCGTCTGGCGGACCCGGTCAACGCCGTCACGGTGCTGCGCGCCAAGCTGGATGCGTGGCTGGCCGAGAAGTGCGAGGAGGCGGGCGCCCTCATCATGCCCGGAGTCCGCGTGGACCGGGTCCTGACCGAGGACGGTGCCACCGGCAAGCGGGTCGTGGGTGTCCAGGCCGGTGAGGACGAGCTGCGCGCCCGCGTGGTCGTCGCGGCCGACGGGGTGAATTCCTTTATCGCCAAGGAGGTCGGGCTGCGCGAGAACGAGCCCCTGAACCACCTGGCTGTGGGTGTGAAATCCGTGGTGTCGCTGCCGCGGGAGACGATCGAGGCACGATTCAACCTGACCGGCGACGAGGGCGCTGCCATCGCCGCGGTCGGTGACTGCACCGAGGGTGTCGGGGGTGGCGGCTTTCTCTACACCAACATCGACTCCATTTCGGTGGGGGTGGTCGTGCGCCTGGACGATCTCACCGCCAAGAAAAAAGTCGTCACCGACATCTTCGACCACTTCCTTGAGCACCGGTTCATCGCCCCCTACCTCGAGGGCGGCGAACTGGCCGAGTACGGCTGCCACCTGGTCGCCGAGGGTGGCATGAAGATGATCGGCGAGATCGCCATGGACGGCATGATCGTCGTCGGTGACGCCGCCGGGCTCACGCTCAACACCGGGTTGACCGTGCGCGGCATGGACCTGGCGGTCGCCTCCGGGGTCGCTGCCGCCGATGGCATCATCGCCGGTCTAGAGCACAACGACACGTCCAAGGCAGGCCTGGCTGGGTACCGGCAGAGATTCTTTGCCTCTTACGCAGGCCAGGACATGAAGACCTACACCAAGGCGCCCGCCTTTCTTGAAGCGGAGCGCATGTATGAGCACTACGGTGAGCTTTTCGCCGACGTCCTCTACGGTGCTTTCAACCTCGACACCCAGCCCCGCCGGCACCTCCTGAGCGTCGCACGTAAGACGCTGGCCCAGTCTCCGGTGAGGATGCGGCAGTTGGTCCGCGACGGCATTGCAGGAGCACGCGCCCTATGAAACCACTGTCTGTCCCTGAACGCCTGACGAAGAACCGGTTCAACCTCGACGAGCAGGAAAGCCACATCGAGGTCAACCAGGAGATCGCCAAGGCCACCGGAACCGGCAAGGCCATCGTCGCCTGCTGCCCGGCCCACGTCTACACCGAGGAACCCGACGGGACCATCTCCGTCGAATACGCTGCCTGTCTCGAGTGTGGCACCTGCCTGGCCGTCGCCGCTCCGGGTGCCCTCAAATGGCACTACCCTCGCGGTGGGTTCGGCGTCCAGTTCCGCGAAGGGTAGCGCCCGGCCCAGAGCCAGGGGCCAGAGCCAGGGCCCAGAGCCACAGCAGGCACAGAGCCAGAGAGCAGGGCCCGGTCAGGGCCCTGCTCTGGCCATCGCCCCCGCAGGTGCCTCACCGGGCCCTACCCTCCGCTGCCCTCACAACCCTGCCTCACATGGCACTACCCCCGCGGTGGGTTCGGTGTCCCGTTCCGCGAGGGTAGTGGTTGGGCCAGAGCGCCTAGCGCTGAAGGACGTAGGTGCCTGGGGCGGGGCATAGCGGCTTGTAGCTGGCGTTGCCCAGCGTGCGCGGGGCTTGCTTCATCTCGCCGCTTCGTTCCGTCAGCCAGGTGGTGTAGTCAGGCCACCAGCTGCCCGGGACGGTCTCGGCCTGGGCCAGCCATTCGCGGTGATCGGGCGGGGTACTGGCAGCGAGCCGGAAGGTCGCCTTCGGGTTGGATGGCGGGTTCACCATGGCGGCGATGTGCCCGCTGTTGGATAGCACGAACCTGATGTTGCCGCTGAGCAGCTGCGTGGCGCGGTAGGCCGACGGCCATGGGGAAATATGGTCGTCGAGGCCGGCCACGACGTAGGTGTTGACGTCGATCTTGGAAAGATCGACGGGGGAACCAAGCATGCTGGCGGCACCCGGCTTGGTCAGCGCGTTGTCCATGGCAATCTCGATGAAGTTGCGGTGCAGCGCCGCGGGCATCCTGGTGGTGTCCGCGTTCCAGAACAGGATGTCGAACGCCGGGGGCTTCTTGCCCTGCAGGTAGTTGTTGACCCAGTAGTTCCAGATGAGGTCATCGGGCCGGAGCCAGGCGAACACCTCGGCGAGCGTGCGCCCGTCCATGTAGCCGCGGGTGCGGGAGGCGAGGATGGACCCTGCGGCGGTGGTCTCGTCCATCAGCGCGACCGTGGTGCCTGCCTGTGTCATGTCCAGGAGCGTCACGCCCAGGCACAGGCTGGCGACCTGATCGAGCTGCCCGGTCGCGCTGAGGTGCGAACTGACCATGGAGGTGGTGATGCCGCCGGCGCACAGGCCGATGATGTTGACCTTGGGGGACTTGGTGATGTCGCGCAGCGCGCCGATCGAGTCCACGATGGACTGGCCGTAGGTGTCCAGGTCCCAGTTCCTGGCTTCCTTGCCGGGGTTGCACCAGGAGAGCACGAATACCTGATATCCCTGCGCCACGAAGAACTCGAGCATGCTGCGGCCCGGCGCGAGGTCGGTAATGTAATACTTGTTGATCATCGGCGGGACCATGAGCAGCGGGAACTGGTGCACGGTGGGCGTGGTCGGCTTGTACTGGATGAGCTCGTAGACGTCGGTGCGGGCCACGACCGCTCCCGGGGTCACCGCGATGTCTTTGCCGATCTCGAACGCGTCGGGTGCCACCATCGTCGGGATGTGCGGGGCAGAGGACATATCTGAGACCAGGGCCCGGGCGCCGCGAACGAGGCTGAGGCCACCGGTGTCGATGAACGCCTTCCATGCCGCCGGGTTGGCCAGCGGGTAGTTACTTGGCGCAGTCGCGGCGATGGCGTTGGTCAGCATGAACTTCAGGCGCGTGTTGTCCCGCCAGTCCAGCTCGGCGTCGGCGAGCAGGTCCTCGGCGGTCTTCCCGACCGCCAGGTAGGTCTGGACGGCCCGCTTGAGCAGCGGGTTCTCACTCCACGCGGGATCTGCGAACCGGCGGTCGCGGCGGTCCGGGGCGATCGCCGAACTGCCCGCCGCGATGCCGGCCAGGTCCGCGGCCAGTTTGCCGGCCCGCAGGGCCACCGTGCCGGGACGGCTGGCCAGCCGGGCCGCGTACCGCATCATGCTGGCATCCGGCCGGAACCGGCGCACCGTGCCGAGGGTGGCGTCGGGCAGGACGAGATCCAGCATGCCGACTGCGTCGGTCGCTGCGGGTTCTTCTGCAGGCTCTGCTGATTCGCCGGGCTTACGGGGGTTCTTGCTGGCTGGGCGCGGATCCTTTTCGGCCGCCACGGGAGATCACGTCCTTACTTCTGATCCCAATGTGGTAAAGCCATACCTCTGTGAGTCATGCATCGGTCAAGCCGGCTGTTTTTGAGCAAGCCAACTATTTCGGGCAAGGCCTCCTATTGGGAACCAGTAAACCAGGTGGGCAGAAAATTCCGCCAGCGTTGACCGGCCTGAAAGCGCGGGACGTTCGCCCTCTTGGCCCCTGGACCCTGGCCAGGCGGACGGCCCTGTCCCTGAGGCGCTGAGCTCCCCGGGGCGCTCGGCGTCCGGGTCACAGCGACGGGAGCTTGATCACGACGGCGGTGCCCGGGCTGAGCAGGTGCGGCTCTCCCCGGATGATGACCTCCAGCGGATCGCCCTTTTCCACCAGGTAGCGCTCCTCATCGTTGGTGAGCTTGACCCGGAGCTGCCGTCCGCGGAATCGCAGCGGAAACGCGAGCTCGTTCCAGGCGCGCGGCAGTCTGGGATCGAAGGACAGCCGGCCCTCGAAGTCCCGGACGCCGCCGAACCCGAAGACGAGCGAGGACCATACGCCGGCCGCCGAGGCGATATGGACCCCGTCGGAGGCGTTGCCCGCCACGTTGCCCAGGTCCATCAGCAGCGCATACTGGAAGTACTCCAGGGCCTGGTGCTCGTGGCCGATCTCTGCGGCGATGATGCTCTGCACGCACGCCGACAAGGATGAGTCGCCGGTGGTGAGCGGGTCGTAGTAGTCGAAGTTGCGGCGCTTCTGCTCCTGCGAGAACTCGTTGCCGAGCAGGAACATCGCCAGCACGATGTCGGCCTGCTTGAGCACCTGATGCCGGTAGATCACCAGCGGGTGGTAGTGCAGCAGCAGCGGGAACTTCTCCCGCGGCGTGCTGTCAAGATCCCACACCTCGCGGTCCAGGAACGTCTCGTCCTGCGGGTGGATGCCGCGTTTCTCGTCGAACGGGATGTGCATGGCAGCCGCGGCCCGCTCCCAGGACTCGATCTCCTGGGGCCGAAGCCTGACCGCGTGCACAAGCGCGGTGTAGTCCGCGGGTCGCTCCTCGCGCAGCCGGCGGACGCTGGCGACGGCTGAATTGAGGTTAAGCCGGGCCATGAGGTTGGTGTAGGTGTTGTCGTTGACCACGGTGGTGTATTCGTCCGGCCCGGTCACGCCGTGGATGTGGAATCTCTTGTCGGCACCGTAGAAACCGAGGTCGTGCCACAGCCGGGCGGTCTCGACGAGGATCTCGGCGCCGATCTCGCCGAGGATGCGTCCGCTGCCCTCCACGCGGGCGTAGCGCATGACCGCGTAAGCGATGTCAGCGTTGATGTGATACTGGGCGGTGCCCTGCTGGAAATTGGACGAGGCCTCCTCGCCGTTGATGGTCCGCCACGGGAACAGTGCGCCCCGCTCGCTCATCTGCGCCGCCCGCTCCCGCGCACGGCGCAGCATGCTGTGCCGGAACCGGAGCAGGTTGCTGGCGATCCTCGGGTGGGTGTACGACAGGAACGGCAGGACGTAGATCTCGGTGTCCCAGAAGTAGTGGCCCTCGTAGGCCTGCCCGGTCAGGCCCTTCGCCGGAACCCCGGTCCCTTCGGCGCGCCATGACGCCTGTGCGACCTGGTAGAGGTTCCACCGGACCGCCTGCTGCTGCCGGACCGGATTGAGCCGGGTCTTGACCTGCACGTCGGCGCGGTCCCAGAACCGGGCGAGATGCGCGCGCTGGGTCTCGAGGACTGTGTCGAACCCGTTCCGGACTGCGCGGTCCAGGGTGCGGCGGCAGCGGTTGACGAGCTCGGGGACCGGGATGCTGCGGGAGGTCTGGTAGGTGGCGTACTTGGTGATGTGGATAGGGACGCCTGGTTCCGCGTTGGCCGTGACGACCACCTCACCCGAGTCACCGTCGAGGGACCCGGCCGCCTGGAAGGTGCACGCCGTCTCGATCACATGATCGACACCGAGGCCGAGCGTCATGCCGCTGCTGGTCGTCTCGTAGCCAAGCAGGATGCGCAGCCCGGCGAGCTCGGCCGCGCGCACGTTGAGCACCCGGTGCGGCAGCATGGTCGCCAGCCGGGGGTCTCCCGGCCGCTGCTCGGGCATGTCCCCGGCCTGGTGCGCGTCCTGGCGGTTGAGCACCAGGGAGGAGATCACCACCGGCGCCGCCTCGTCGAGCATGGTGACCTCATACGTCATCGCGATCAGGTGCCGGTGCTCGAGCGAGACGATCCGGCGCGAGCGGACCCGGACGTGCTTGCCGGCGTCGGTGGCCCAGATCAGCTCGCGGGTCAGCGTCCCGGCCTGCATGTCCAGGATCCGCCCGTAGTCCTGGAGGCGCGCGGTGGGCAGGTAGAACGGCTCGTCGTCCACGTAGAGCTTGAGGATCGTCGTGTCGGGCACGTTCACGATCGTCTGGCCGGTCCGGGCCAGCGCATGCGCCCCTTCCGCATGCATGATCGGCCAGGTCTCGTGGAAGCCGTTGACGAATGTCCCGGGGACCAGCGCCGGGCGGCCCTCTTCGAAGCTGCCCCGGACGCCGACGAAACCGTTGCCCAGCGAAAAGACGGTCTCGGTCAGACCGACGAACTCATCTGAGTAACGCGTCTCCACGATGCGCCACTCGTCCGCCGGGTAGAGGTGCTCCGGCGGGAGCACGATTTTTCGCTTTAGCATGATTCGAAGGTAATCGGGCCCGCGCGATACCGACAGGGTCCACAGGTAGCAATTACCCCGGTCATCCGCCGGGCCCGGGACGGCGACGTGCCCCGTGCCTGCGACGTGCCCCGCGCCCGGCCAGGAACCCGGCCGCGGCCTGCGCCCACGGCGGCAGGCGACCGCCCTGGGCGGGCGTCCCGGGAGCGGACGGGATGACGGAGGATGCCTTGACTGCGCTGAGAGAGAGAATCGCCCCATCGCAGCGATCGTTGTCACTGCGGTCTATGTCGCCTTCGCCGCCATTCTCTGGAGCCAGGCGGGGAACTCGGAGACCGAAGCGGGCCGCAGATTGCTGCTCTTCAGCGGGATCCAGGCCGTCGCGTTCTCCGGCGTTGGCTGGCTATTCGGCAAGGAGGTGAACAAAGGCATAGCGAGCGCGGCGGCCGATGCGGACGGGCGGGCCACTGAGGCGGCCAGAGGCCACTGAGGCGGCCAGAGCTCACGGAATTGCCCAGGGCAAGGGGGAGGCCCTGGCCGCGGCGGTGCGGCGGGCTCCAGCGGGGGCAAGGCCGGCTGGAGCAGGAGGAGGAGGTGGCGGCCTCGGGGCGTCAGCCCTTGTCGTCATCGGTCTGGAGGTCGGGCGTCATCGCGTCGGAGTCAGGGCGCGGGGCCGCCCGCCTGCCGCTCGCCGTCTTCCAGTAGGTCTCCTTGCCCAGCAATGATTCGCCGAAGCGGTCGAACTCGGCGATTACCTTCTGCGTTGCCGCGTCGACCGCCTCGTGGGTCCGTTCGCCCAGCTCCTCGAGCTGCCGGGACACCTCGAGCCGCAGGTGCCCGGCCACCTCGTCCTTGGCCAGGGTGCGCAGTTCCTGCTTGGCCTCGCGCACCGCGGCCCGCAGATCCTTCGTCGCGGCGTGGGCCTCACGCAGCAGTTCGCGGCATTCGCCAGCCGCCTTTTCCAGCCGGTCGAGTTCGCTCACGCATCCTCCTCCGCTGGCCGGCGGGACGGGTCGCTCCAGATCTCGCTCTGCGCACCCACGGGGAGCGAAGCGTCATATCGTCACATTACATCCCAAGGCATCCCGAGCTCCAGGAACCGATCGCGTCTGGCTGACCCGGCAGGAGCCCAGCGAAACCGCCGTCGAGATCGTTGACGAGCAGTGGCCCAGCAGGCAACCATCAGGGCTGTGGACTCGTTTACCGGCAAACTTGCGGTGGTGACCGGCGGTGGCTCTGGCATGGGCCGTGAGCTCGTCCGGCAGCTGGCCCGGCAGGGATGCTCGGTCGCGGCCTGTGACCTGAACGCGGAGGCCGTCGCGGAGACCGCGGCGATGGCGCGGGCGGCCGCCGTGCCCGAGGTCCTGCTGACCAGCCACGCCTGCGACGTCGCCGACGAGGCGCAGGTCCTGCGGTTTCGTGACGAGCTGCTGGCCGCGCACGACACCGATCACGTCGACCTGGTCTTCAGCAACGCGGGTATCGGCGGCGGTAGCAGCTTCGTCAGCGGTGACCGGGAAGAGTGGGAGCGCACGTTCGCCATCGACTGGCAGGGGGTCTATTACTGCGCCCGCGCGTTCCTGCCGCTGCTCGTCGCGAGCGCCGAGGGCGTCCTGGTCAACACCAGCAGCGTGAACGGCTTGTGGGCATCGCTGGGCCCGGGCGTGCCGCAGACCGCCTACAGCACGGCCAAGTTCGCCGTGCGGGGCTTCTCGGAGGCGCTCATCGAGGATCTGCGTGTCCACGCGCCCCATGTCCGGGTCGCCGTCGTGATGCCGGGGCACGTGGGCACCGACATCGTCACGAACAGCTTCCGCGCGCGTGGCCTGCCGGACCCGGAGCACATGAGCGACGCACAGCTGGAGGAACTGATCCCGCGCGACGCGCGGGCCAGGCTGGTCGAGGCGGGCATGCTGGCCGAGGACGCGTCAGCGGTCGATCTGCGCCAGATGCTCGTGCGGGCCAACGCCGACTTCCGGGACAAGGCGCCGGTCACCGCGGCTGAGGCGGCGACCGTCATCCTCGACGGGGTGCGATCCGGACACTGGCGGATCCTCATCGGCGCGGACGCCACGATGATCGACGAGGCGGTGCGCGCCAAGCCCGAGGCCGCGTACGACTACGCCGAACTGTTCGGGGACGTGGCACAAGCGCCCGCGGCCGGGACTCCGGAAGGGTGACGGCGGGCGGGGCCGCCCCGTTACGCCGTCACGACGTGGAAGTGATAGCCCTCGCGCAGCAGCCGGGGCAGGACGATGCGCAGCGCATCGACCGTCTGGGACCGGTTACCGCCCCCATCGTGCTCCAGGATGATCGATCCCGGCCGGGTGTTATGCATGATGTTGCTGACAATGCTCCGGACTCCCGGCTGGGCCCAGTCACGGGGGTCGACCGACCAGTCCATCGGCACCATTCCCATGCGCTCACACTGCCTGATCACGGCGGCCGACCAGGCGCCGTAGGGCGCGCGGAACAACTGGGGGTGCACGCCGGCCGCCGAGTGAATGGCGTGGCTGGCCCAGGCGAGTTCGGTGTGCAGCCTGTGAGCCGGCATGTGCACGAGGTCGGAGTGGGTCCACGTGTGGTTGGCGATACGGTGGCCATCCTCCGCGACCGCACGGGCCAGGTGCGGGTAGGCGGCCACATGAAGGCCGATCATCGAAAACGTCGCGGTGACCCGGTATCTGTGCAGCACGCGCAGCACCTGCGGGGTGTACACCGGATCCGGGCCGTCATCGATCGTCAGAGCGATGGCCCGGGAAGCGTCGTCGATGTAGTAGAGCGGCTGCTCCAGGGGGCGGGCTGTCAGGTCGCGCCGCGCGGCTGGTTTCGGTTTCGCCGACGCACTCACCTCACGATGAGGAGGCAAATGGCCGACGGGCCCGGAAAGCAGGCGGGAACCGACGACAGAGGTCAGCGTGATGCCGCCGACCGTCAGGAGCAAGCGCCGCCGGCGGGCCGCAAAAATAGCGGCGGAATCATGGCCAGGACCCGAGAGACCGCCCATAGCACCCCGCTGTGTCTGTGCGTCATTCCGGCGAGTACGGCCACAGAAATCGTGTTTAAATCACCCCGGATATCGTGCCGGAATAATCCGGCGGGACCAAGCAAATCCGACGGTGTGTCGCATGCTGGCTGATGTCCCGTCTCACGCCTGGGAGGCGTCCGGTGATGGCGTGCCTGGCCAGGGCGTCCCCCCACCCGCGGCGCCCCTCGCCTGCCCGGCGGCCGGCCATCCAGGCGCCGCCGGGGCGCCGCCGGGCGCCGCCGGGGTGGGGCCGGGGTAAATGAGCATGTCCACCTGCCAGTGCGGGGCTCCATAACCCGGCATTACGGGCTAAAATACCCTGGTGATGGACTCGTTTCACCCGGCTGTTCGAAGCTGGTTCGAGAGCCGTTTCCCGGCCGGGCCCACGGAGCCCCAGGCTGAGGGCTGGCAGGAGATCGCGGCTGGTCGGCATACGCTGATCGCCGCACCGACCGGATCCGGGAAGACGCTGGCGGCCTTCCTGGTCTGCATCGACCGCCTCTACCGGGCGCACGAGGCCAGCCCGCAGGCTCCCGCGCCGGGCGCCGGGCGCGTGCCCGGGCCGCAGGTGGTGTACGTGTCCCCGCTGAAGGCCCTGGCCGTTGACATCTGGCAGAACCTGGATGCGCCGCTGGCCGAGATCGCCAAGGCAGCCGGGGCGCTGGGCCTGCCGGCCCCGGACATCCGGGTCGCCGTCCGGACCGGGGACACGGCCGCCGCCGAGCGGGCCGCGATGCTCAGGAACCCGCCGGATTTCCTGATCACCACCCCCGAGTCGCTCTATCTCCTGGTGACGGCGGAACGGACCCGCGCGATGCTGGCCCCGGCCGCCACGGTCATCGTGGACGAGATCCACGCCGTCGCGGGCAATAAGCGGGGTTCCCACCTGGCGCTGACCCTGGAACGGCTGGAGCACCTGGCCGCGCAGCCCGTGCAGCGGATCGGCCTGTCCGCGACCCAGCGCCCGATCGAGACCGTGGCCCGGCTGCTGGTCGGCGCGGGCCCGGACCGCTCGGCGCCGGACGGCTCACCGCGCTGCGCGATCGTGGACTCAGGGCACCGCCGTGAGCTCGACCTGGCCCTGGAGATGCCGGGCGACGAGCTCGGCGCGGTCGCGTCGGCCGAGCAGATGGACGAGATCCTGGACCTGATCGCCGGGCATGTGCTCGGGCACCGGACGACGCTGGTGTTCGTCAACACCCGCCGGATGGCCGAACGGGTCGCCCACCAGCTGGGGGAGCGGCTCGGCGACGGCCAGGTCGCCGCGCATCACGGCAGCCTTTCCAAGGACCGGCGGCAGCGGGTGGAGTCGCGGCTGCGCCGTGGTGACCTGCGGGCCCTGGTGGCTACCGCGTCGCTGGAGCTGGGCATCGACATCGGGCCCGTGGAGCTGGTGTGCCAGATCGGCTCGCCGCGCAGCTTCGGCACCTTCCTGCAGCGGGTGGGCCGGTCCAACCACACCCGCAGCGGAATACCGGCCGGGCGGCTGTACCCGACCACCCGCGATGAGCTGGTGGAATCCGCGGCGTTGCTGCACGGCGTGCGGGCTGGCCGCCTCGACGCCCTGCAGGTTCCGGACGGCCCGCTGGACATTCTGGCCCAGCAAGTGGTCGCGGAGTGCGCCGCCGAGGACTGGGCCGAAGACGACCTCCTCGCCCTGGTCCGGCGGGCCGCCCCGTTCGCGGACCTGTCCGCGGAGAATTTCGGCGACGTCGCCGAGATGGTTTCTGAGGGGATCAGGACCGGCCGGGGCCGCCGGGCGGCCTACCTGCACCGGGACCGGGTGACCGGACGGCTGGCCGGCCGCCGGGGCGCCCGGCTGGCCGCGCTCACCTCGGGCGGGGCCATCCCGGAGCTGGGTGACTACCGGGTCCTGGCCGAGCCGGACGGCACCCTGGTCGGGACGGTGAACGAAGACTGGGCGATCGAGTCCATGGCGGGCGACGTCTTCCTCCTGGGCACCACCTCGTGGCGGATCCGGCGGGTCGAGCCGGGCGTGGTGCGCGTGGTCGACGCCCACGGCGCACCCCCGTCGGTGCCGTTCTGGCTGGGCGAGGCACCCGGCCGCACGGTGGAGCTGTCGGAGGAGGTCTGTGTCCTGCGGAAGGCCGTCGCCGAGCGGCTGGGATCCGGCGGGCCGTCCGAGGCGGCCGCCTGGCTGGAGGCGGAATGCGGAATCGGGCCGGACGCCGCCGTCGTGATCACCGCCTACCTGAGCACCGCCCTGGCCCAGCTCGGGCTGCTGCCGGACATGGACACCATCGTCCTGGAACGCTTCTTCGACGAGAGCGGCGGCATGCAGCTGGTCGGCCACGCGCCGTTCGGCGCCCGGCTCAACCGGGCCTTCGGGCTCGCCCTGCGCAAGCGGTTCTGCGTCACGTTCGACTTCGAGCTCCAGGCCGCGGCCAGTGATGACGCGATCTTGCTGTCCCTGGGCCCGCAGCACAGCTTCCCGCTGGAGCGGGTGCCACGATTCCTGGCCTCCCAGACCGTGGAGGGCGTGGTCAGGCAGGCCGTCCTCACCTCCCCGATGTTCGCGGCACGGTGGCGGTGGAACCTGAACCGGTCCCTGGCGGTGCTGCGGATGCGGGGCGGGAAGAAGAACCCTCCCGCGATCCAGCGGATGGAAGCCGACGACCTGATGGCCGCCGTCTTCCCGACCCTGGCCGCCTGCCAGGAAAACGTCGCACCGGGCCCGCTGGAGATCCCCGATCATGTCCTGGTCCGCCAGACGCTCGAGGACTGCCTGCACGAGGCCATGGACATCGACGGCCTCAGCGAGCTGGTCGCACGGATCGAGTCGGGCCGGGTCACCGTCGTGGTGCGGGACACCACCGAGCCGTCGGTGCTCGCGCACGAGATCCTGAACGGGCGGCCGTTCACCTTCCTCGACGACGCCCCGCTGGAAGAGCGCCGCAGCCGGGCGATACCGCTGCGCCGCGGCCTGCCCGTGGAACCCCGTGAGCTGGGCCGGCTCGACCCGGCCGCCATCGAGCGGGTCGCCAGCCAGGTGCGCCCCGACCCCCGGGACGCCGACGAGCTGCACGACCTGCTGATGACGCTGACCGCCCTGCGCCCGGCCGGGGAGTGGCAGCCGTGGTTCGACGAGCTGGCCCGCAACCGCCGCGCGGTCAGCGTCTACGGGCCAGCCGGGGTGTTCTGGTGTGCGGTGGAACGGCGTCCCGCCGTCGAGGCCCTGTTCCCGGACGCGGCCGTGGCGCCGGACCATCCGTGCCCGGTCCCGGCCGGCCCACCCGACCCGGACGCGGCCGCGGCCGACATGCTCCGCGGCCACCTGGACTGCCGCGGTCCCTCGACGGTCAGCGACCTGGCCCAGGCCACCGGCCTGGCCCCCGCCGACATCGGGATAGCCCTGGCCCGGCTGGAGGAGGAGGGCTTCGCCATCCGCGGCCGGTTCACCCAGCCCAGGGGGAACACCGGCCCAGAACGGCCAGCCGCCAGGCGCCCAGAACAGGCCGAGCACCGGCGAGGAGTTCTGCGCCCGGCGGCTGCTGGCCCGCATCCACGCCTACACCCGGGAACGGCAGCGCCGTGAGATTGAGCCGGTTACCGCGCGGGACTTCGTCCGGTTCCTGCTGCGGTGGCAGCACGTGGCCCCGGGCACCCAGGGCGAAGGGCGGCTCGGCGTGCTCAGCATCGTCGAGCAGCTGCAGGGCTACGAGCTGGCCGCGGGTGCCTGGGAGAACGCCGTCCTCGCCGCGCGGGTGGAGGGCTACCGGCGCGAGTGGCTGGACGAGGCCTGCCTGTCGGGCCAGGTCATCTGGGGACGGCTGTCGGTGCGCGACAGTGAGCCCGACCCGGCCCCGAAGCGCGGCGGGCTGGTCCCGTCCCGGGCCACCCCGATCACCCTGGCCATCCGCGATGACCTGCCCTGGCTGCTCCGCGCCGCCCGCGGCGACCTGGCGCCGGCCGAGCCGGGGCCAGGCCGGACCCAGGATGTGATCGACGCCCTCCGCCAGCACGGGGCGCTGTTCCGGCCCGACCTCGCCACGGTGACCGGCCGCTGGCCGGCCGAGGTGGAGGAGGCGCTCTGGGACGGCGTGGCCCGCGGGCTGATCACCGCCGACGGCTTCCGGGCGGTCCGGTCCCTGCTGCAGCGCTCGTCGTCACGCGGCGGCCCGCGGTCCCGGCCGTCCGGGCTGCGCGGGCTGCGGCAGGGCCGGTCCCGGACCGCCGCCGGTTCAGCCGGGCGGTGGTCCCTGCTCCCGGGCCCGTCGGCCGCCCCCGACCCGGACGAGCTCGCCGAGGCCGTGGCCGAGCAGCTGATCGTCCGCTGGGGCGTGATGTTCCACGATCTGATGGCCCGGGAGAACCTGGCCGTGCCCTGGCGCGAGATCCTGTGGGCCTTGCGGCGGATGGAGGCCCGCGGAACGATCCGCGGTGGCCGGTTCGTCGCCGGGTTCAGCGGCGAGCAATACGCGCATCCCGACGCGGTCGACCTGCTGCGGGCGGTACGCAAGCAGCGTCTCACCGGCGAGCCCGTCCAGATCTCCGCGGCTGACCCGCTCAACCTCACCAGCATCGTGCTGCCCGGTCCGCGGATCCCGGCGATCCCATCCAACACGGTCACCTACATCGACGGCGCCGTCGAGGCCGGGGCGCCGACCCCGGGGACCGCCCGGAGCGCGTCCTAGCCCACGAAGGGCCGGTCCGCTCACTGGTGCCACCGCCCCCGCGTCCCCGCTGCCCTCGGCCGGCGTGTTCGTGACCTAACGATTGATCCGTGAGACCGATACCGACCGTTAGAGCACGAACGGGCGGTCCGGGAAGTTGATGTGGCTGGCGGGACAGAAACGCGGCTCGCACGAAGGCGCGGCTCACACGAAAGCGCGGCTCGCACGAAGGCGCGGCTCACACGAAAGCGCGGCTCACACGAAAGCGCTCAGGCCGGTGATGGCCCGGCCGACGACCAGCGTGTTGATCTCGCGGGTGCCCTCGTAGGAGTAGATCGCCTCGGCGTCGGCCACGAACCGGCCGACCTGGTTCTCCAGCAGGATGCCGTTGCCGCCGAGCAGCTCGCGGGCGTAGCCGACCGTTTCCCGCATCCGGACCGTGCAGAACGCCTTGGCCAGCGCCGAGTGCTCGTCGGCCGCCGTGCCCGCCGCCTGCAGCTGGGCCAGCCGGGCACACAGGCAGGCCGAGGCGGTGATGTTGGCCAGCATCCGCACCAGCAGGTCCTGGACGAGCTGGAAACCGGCGATCGGCTTCCCGAACTGCTCCCGCTCCTTCGCATAGGCGAGAGCGTGCTCATAAGCCCCGCGGGCGCAGCCCACGGCCTGCCAGGCGACACCCGCGCGGGTCAGCCGCAGCACCTTGGCGGTCTCCCGGAAGGACGCCGCCTTCTGCAGGCGGTTGTCCTCGGGCACCCGGACCCCGTCCAGCGTGATGTGGGCATTCTGCACGACCCGCAGCGCGATCTTGTCGCGCATCTTCATGGCCGAGAACCCTGGTGTTCCCCGCTCTACAACGAAGCCCTTGACCTGGCCATCCTCCACGTCGCGGGCCCAGATCACGATGTAGTCAGCGAACGTCGCGTTGCCGATCCATTTCTTCTGGCCGTCGAGGACCCACTCGGAGCCGTCCCGGCGCGCGGTGGTGGTGAGTCCGCCCGCCACCCCGGAGCCGACGTCGGGCTCGGTCAGCCCGAAGGCCCCGATCTTGTCCATCCGGGCCATCTCCGGCAGCCATCGCTGTTTCTGCTCCTCGGATCCGCACAGGTAGACCGATCCCATGGCCAGGCCGCTGTGCACCCCCATGAAGGTGGAGATCGACGGGTCGGTCCGGGCCAGTTCCATCGCGATCATGCCGTCCAGCAGCGGCCCGCCGCCCGGGCACCCGTACCCGTCATAGGCCAGGCCGGTGATGCCCAGCCTGGCGAACGCCGGGATCAGGTCATGCGGGAACTCCTCCCGCGTCCAGTAGTGGTTGATGACCGGCTCGATCTCTTTGGTCATGAACTCCCGGGTGCGCTGGAGCGCGTCCCGGCCGGCGTCGTCCAGCAACTGCTCGAGACCGTAGAAGTCGGCCTCTGCGGCGTTGGCCATGGGAAGTCCTCCTCAGGAGTGCGGCACGGCTAGCCTGCCTGGCCACTACCCGCGGCACGGCTGCTGTCACCACCAGGGAAGGCCCCGCGCGCGGGTGCCCCGGCGGCCAGGAACCGGCTGATCACCGGCGCGGTCCGGGCGCCCTCGGTGGAGGTGACCACCCGGGCCAGCACCGCCGGCCTGGCTGGCACCATCAGCGCGCCGGTCGCGGTGCTGACCAGCACCAGGCGGCGGCCAGCAGGGGCACGCCCGCGCCGGTCCCGGGCCGGACCGTGACCCGCAGCGGCTGGCCAGCGACCATGATGGTGCGCATCACCGGGGGCGCCGCAGTGACCGGCATCGTGCTGGTACACCCTCCTCTGGCCTGCGCGAACCGGAGCACCCCGGCCGGCTCACGAGCGCCCGGGCGGGTCCGCGCTGCCGCCGGCGTCCGCACTGTCCACGGCGGGCGCGCTGTCCCCGGCGTCCGCGCTGTCCCCGGCGGGCGGGTGCACCTCGCGCCGCAGGATCTTGCCGGTCGGCCCCTTGGGCAGCTGTTCGACCAGCCAGATCTGCCGCGGGTATTTGTAGGCGGCGACCCGTTCCCTGGCGAACGCCCTCAGCTCACCGGGACTGGCGCTGGCGCCGGGCTTGAGCGCGACGGCGGCCCCCACTTCCTCGCCCAGCGACTCATCAGGGATCCCCACGACCGCGACTTCGGCCACACCCGGGTGCTCGTACAGCGCCTCTTCGATCTCCCGCGGGTAGACGTTGTATCCACCCCGGATGATCAGCTCCTTCTTCCGGTCGACGATGAAGAAGTAACCGTCCTCGTCCACCCGGGCCAGGTCACCGGTGCGGAACCAGCCGTCCGGGATCGCCGCCGCGGTCGCGTCCGGGCTCCGCCAATAGCCCTTCATGACGTTGTGCCCCCGGATCGCGACCTCGCCGACCTCGCCCACCCCTACCTCGGCTCCCGAGTCGTCCACGACGCGCATCTGCACGCCGGCCACCGGGGTGCCGATCGACCCTGCCTTGCGGGGACGGTCCGGATGGTTGAACGACGCCACCGGGGACGTCTCGGACAGCCCGTAGCCCTCCAGGATCGGGCAGCCGAACGCCTCCTCGAAACCGCGCAGGATCTCGACCGGGAGGGCGGCGCCGCCTGACACGCACAACCGCAGTGAGGAGACGTCGGCCGCGGCGCGGGACGGGTGATTCAGCAGCGCCGAGTACATCGTCGGGACGCCCTCGAAGATGGTCACCTTCTCCTGGCTGATCATGTCCAGGGCCACGCCCGGGTCGAAGCGGGGCATCAGGGTCAGGCAGGCGCCGCCGAGGACGGCTGCGTTCAGGCCGCAGGTCAGGCCGAAAGAGTGGAACAGCGGCAGGCACCCCATGACCACGTCCCCCGGGCTGGCGCCAATCAGGGTCGACGCGGTTACCTCCGCGTTCCGGAGCATGTTCGCGTGAGTCAGCTCGGCACCCTTCGGCAGCCCGGTGGTCCCCGACGTGTACAGGATGACGGCGTCATCGTCATCGTCCCGCTCGGCCCAGTCCGCCAGGGGTGTCCGGCCGCCGAGCAGGCTCTGCGCGTCAGGCTCGGCGACCCGGATGACCTGGATACCCCGGTCAGCGGCTCCTTTGGCCGCCTCGTCGGCCGCCGGGTCCCACACGAGGATGACCGAGGCGCCTGAGTCACGGAGATAATGTGCGACTTCCCGGCTCTTCAGCAGCGGGTTCATCGGGACGACCACGGCCCCGGCGGCCAGGGCGCCGTAGAAGAGCAGCGGGAACGCCAGGACGTTCGGCATCATGAGCGCGACCCGGTCACCGGGCGCGATGCCGGCCTCGCGCAGCAGGGCCGCGGCCTGTCCGCTGCCCCGCTCGAGTTCCGCGTAGGTCAGGCACCGTGCGCCCTGCCGCAAGGCCGGCCGCTCTCCCTGCCCCGCCTGGGCTGCCCGCGCCCGCACAATCCCGGCCAGGTTGGTCATCGCCGGCTCCTCCTCGGTTGAGACCGGCGGCACACCGTTGAGACCGGCGGCACGTTCCCGCCCATCCCAGGCCGCGTCCGGCGGTACGTCAGGATGACGGCCTGAGGCGCGGGACCCGTGACCCGGCACGTGAGCCGTCCCGGCATCTCCTGACACTATGTTACCCGCCGGTTAAGGAAGCGGCATGAATCGCGCGGTGAAATGCCGCAGATGCCTGGGCTGGGAGACGATGCGCATCCCGGGAAGGCCGGCCGCCCGGGCGGCTACCCGGGTGACGACCTCGATCACGTAGTCGATATGGCTCTGGGTGTAGGTCCGGCGCGGAATCGCGAGGCGGACGAGGTCCAGCGCGGCGGCCGTCTCGGTGCCGTCAGGCTGCAGGCCGAACATCACGGTTCCGATCTCGCAGGCCCGCACTCCGCCTTCCTCGTAGAGCGCGCAGGCCAGCGACTGGCCCGGGTACTGCAGCGGGTCGAGGTGCGCCAGCATCGCGCGCGCATCGATGAAGACCGCGTGGCCCCCGAAGGGGACCACCACCGGGACCCCCGCTGACTCGAGCGCCTCGCCCAGGTAGGAGACGGAGCGGATCCGGTAGCGCAGGTAGTCGTCGTCGATGCTCTCGTGCAGTCCCTGGGCGATCGCCTCCAGGTCGCGGCTGGCGAGCCCGCCGTAAGTGGGGAATCCCTCGGTGAGGATTTCCAGGTTGCGGCACTGCTCGGCGAGGCTGTCGTCGTTGAGGGCCAGCCAGCCGCCGATGTTGGCGAGCGGGTCCTTCTTCGCCGACATGGTCATCCCGGCGGCAAGGGTGGCCATCGCCCGGACGATGTCACCCACGGGGACGTCTGCGTAGCCGGGTTCCCGGCTCTTGATGAACCAGGCATTCTCGGCGAACCGGCACGCATCGAGGAACAACGGCGTGCCGAAGCGGTCACAGACCTCGCGGACCGCACGGATGTTGGCCATGCTGACCGGCTGGCCGCCCCCGGAGTTGTTCGTCACCGTCAGCATCACCAGCGGGACCTCGGCGGCCCGCTCGGCGAGCAGCCGCTCAAGCGCGGCGACGTCCATGTTGCCCTTGAACGGGTGGCGCAGGGCCGGCTGGAGGCCTTCCGGGATGGGCAGGTCGAGGGCCTGCGCCCCGGTGAACTCGATATTGGCCCGCGTGGTATCGAAATGGGTGTTGTTCGGGACGATCCGGCCCGGCCCGCCGACCACGGTGAAAAGGATCTTCTCGGCCGCCCGGCCCTGATGGGTCGGCAACACGTGCCGGAAGGGGAACAGGCCCGTCACGGCCTCGCGGAACCGGTAGAACGAGGGAGACCCGGCGTAAGCTTCGTTGCCCCGCTGGATGCCGGCCCACTGCTCCGCCGACATCGCCCCCGTTCCTGAGTCGGTCAGCAGGTCGATCAGCACGTCGTCCGCGGCCAGCTCGAAAAGGTTGTACCCGGCGGCGGCCAGGGCTGCCGTGCGCTCCGCCCGCGTGGTCAGGCGCATCGGCTCTACCGAGTGAATGCGGAACGGCTCAACGATCGTGCGGAACGGCTCTTCCGTCACAGGCCAGCGCCCCCCTCGAGCCGGACGCGTCCCGCCGGCTTCTCCGCAGCTTCGCGACCCTGGCCCCGGGGCGTCGTCACCCATTACGGGTGGGCCGGTAAACATCGGCCGCTGCGAGGATCAGGCGGACCAGTGAGGACACGGTTATGCCCGTGCGGGACCGAGCAGGCCGGGAGGGCGGTGTCGGCCCTCTCATGACCTTCGTTGACCATGTCCGCCCGGACGGGGCGGTGGCCCGGTGGGGTTCCCGCCGGCATCGCAAGCACCTGCGGGGTGCCGGCGCCGGCTGCAACCTGGTGGGCGCCCAGGGCCCGCGGATGGTGGATCGCGGTCTTGTTCGCTGTGGGGTCGCTGGTGTTCGCCCTCGGGGCGGTCCCCGGGTACGCCAGCGCCGTGGGGACCCGCTGGGACGCCGTGACCTTCTTCGCGGGGTCGCTGTTTTTCACCGCGGCCGGGTTCCTGACCTACCGCGAAGCCGTCGATGCCGGCCCGCAGGCACCGGGCACCGCCCGGCGGCGCTTCTTTGTCTTCGAGCCTCGCAGGATCGACTGGTGGGCCACCGCGGTCCAGCTGGCCGGGACGGTCTACTTCAACATCAGCACCGGCAACGCCGTGCGGGTGGACCTGACCGCGCAGGCCGCGCACCAGCACGTGTGGCGGCCGGATGCCGTCGGCTCGATCTGCTTCCTCGTGGCCAGCGCCCTGGCCTGGTTTGAGGTCTGCCACGGCTGGGCCGCCTGGCGGCCGCGATCCTGGGGGTGGTGGATCACGCTGGCGAACCTGGTCGGGTCGATCGCCTTCGGCGTATCCGCGGTCGCCGGCTACATCAACCCGGCCACCGGCCAGGTGCACAACGCCGAGCGCTCGAATCTGGGCACCCTGATCGGTGCGTTGTGCTTCTTCGCCGGGGCGTTGTTGCTGCTGCCCGAGCGCACCGAGGAAGACGACCGCTCACTCACGACACCTGCGCCCGGCAAGACCTGACCGGATGCCCGGAATCGTCCGTGCGCCATGGCGGTGGTGCCGGCGGGGGCCGGTGGGCCAGGATGGGCGAATGGGAGTGATCCGGTTCACCACGCAGTTGCAGGCCTGGGGCCCCGCCGCCGCCGTGGTGCTCGACGATGACCAGGTCGCGGAGGTTGGCGAGGGCGCCAAGCGGTTCCCGGTGGTGGCGACCGTCAACGGCTACACGTGGCGGACGAGCGTGGCCCGCATGAAGGGCGTGTTCCTGGTCGGCCTGAGCCGGGAGGTCCGCCAGGGCGCGGGCGTCGAGGCCGGTGACGAGGTTGAGGTACGAGTCGAGCTGGACGTGGCGCCCCGCGAGGTCGAGGTGCCCGCCGCGCTCGCGGCGGCCCTGGCGGCCGACCCGGACGCCAGCGCGTCCTTTGCGCGTATGGCGTTCACCCACCGTAAGGAGTACGCCCGCTGGGTCGCGGAAGCGAAGCGGGAAGAGACCCGGCAGCGGCGGGTGCAGCAGGCGGTCCAGATGATCCGGTCGGGCCAAACCCGCAGCTGACCAGGCCTTTTGGCTGTCCATGCCTTTTGGCTGTTCAGCTCCTTCGGCTGTCCAGGTCCTTCGGCGGTCCAGGTTCTTCGGCGCGACCGGGGGCGCCCGCCACCGGGCCGCGAAAGCCCGGAACGGATGGTCCGGCCCCGCTCAGCTCTGGAGTTCGCGCAGAATGCGGGCGAGGTGGTCGCGGTCAGCCCGGCTGAGCCGGCCGAAGAACCGCTCGGCCTCGGTCCCGCGGGCCGCGCGAATCGCGTCGAGGACGCCGGTGCCGGCCCGGTCAGCTCGATGAGAGTGGCCCGCCGGTCGCTCGGATCAGGCCGCCGTTCGACCAGGCCACGGGCTTCCAGGGCGTTGACGACCTCGGTGGCCGAGCGCGGCGCGATGTGCAGGTGGTCCGAGAGATCGGACGGGCGCATGGCCCCGTGGTGGTTCAGCACGCGCAGCGCCCGGAAGCGGGACGGGTTGATGTCCCAGGGGGCCAGGGTCTGCATGGACGTCTCGCGCAGCCTGCGCGCGACGGACCGGAAGGCGTCCGCCAGCGTCTCATCACCAGCGCCCTCGCCCTCGCCCCCGCCGGGCCTGGCCGCCCGGGCCACCGCCCGCGCCCCCGCCGGGCCGGCCCACCCCCGGCCCACCGCCGGGGCCGTCCCGGCCCGCGGGGTCGCTGCCCTGGATCACGGGAATAGCGTACCAGGGACTACCGTTATAGCCTCATATTGAGGTAACCTCAGCATGTACCTCACTCCGAGGCTCCGCCCGGCGCGTCGAGCCTCCCCCAGAAAAGCCGGGCCTCCCCGGCAGAACAGCCTCTCCGGCAGAAAAGAGCAAGCACTTGGCGTCACCAGACACGAACTCCCACACCACCAGCTCCCAGACCACCAGCCCCCAGAACAGCAGCCTGCAGACCAGCAGCCCCGGACGGTCCCGCGGAGCGAGAACGGTCACGGCCGCAGAGAAGGCACAGGCACGAGAGGTGTCGCTGCGCCGCATCGGGCGGCTCTTCGCCCCCTACAAGTGGCAGATGGCGATCGTCACCGTCATCATCGCCGCCTCCTCCGTCGTGAGCGTGGCCTCCCCGTTCCTGCTCCGCGCGGTCATCGACACCGCCCTCCCGGACCGGAACCTGCGGCTGCTGATCCTGCTGGTCGCCGGCATGATCGGCATCGCCGCCGTCACCTCCGCCTTCGGGGTGATCCAGACCTGGATCAGCACCAAGGTCGGCCAGCAGGTCATGCACGGGCTGCGCACCAGCGTCTTCGGCCATCTGCAGCGGCAGTCGATCGCCTTCTTCACCCGGACCCGCACCGGCGAGGTGCAGTCCCGCATCACCAACGACATCGGCGGCATGGAATCCGTGGTCACCTCGACCGCGACCTCGATCGCCTCCAACCTCACCACCGCGGTCGCCACCGCCGTCGCCATGGTCGCCCTGTCCTGGCAGCTCTCCCTCATCTCGCTGGTGGTCATGCCGCCGTCCGTCTACCTGAGCCGCAAGGTGGCCCGCATGCGCCGGGCCATCACCACCGAGCAGCAGCGTGAACTGGCCAACCTCAACGTCACGGTCGAGGAGGGACTGTCGATCAACGGCGTCCAGCTGGCCAAGACGATGGGCACCGGCCCGTCGCTGGTCGGGCGGTTCACGGCCTCCTCGGCCCGCCTGATCGACCTGGAGCTCCGCTCCCAGCTGGCCGGCCGCTGGCGGATGGCCTCGATGAGCATCATCTTCGCGGCGATCCCGGCCGTCATCTACCTGGCCGCCGGCCTGCCGGTCACCGCGGGCGCGATGACCATCGGCACCCTGGTCGCCTTCACCACCCTGCAGAACAGCCTCTTCCGGCCGATCACCGGCCTGCTCAGCACCGGGGTCTCGGTGATCAGCTCGCTGGCCCTGTTCGCCCGCATCTTCGAGTACCTCGACCTGCCCGTGGAGGTGGACGACCCGGCCCACCCGGTGGCGATCGACCCCGCCCGGATCACCGGGCACGTCCGGCTGGCCGGCGTCAGCTTCACTTATCCGGGCGCCGACCGGCCCGCCCTGACCGGGATCGACCTCGACATTCCCGCCGGCACCACGCTGGCCCTGGTCGGTGAGACCGGATCGGGCAAGACCACCCTCGCGGCGCTGATCTCGCGGCTCTACGACCCCGGCCGCGGCGCGGTGAGCATCGACGGCATCGACATCCGCGACATGAAGCTCACCGACCTCGCCGCCGTGGTGGGCGTGGTCAGCCAGGAGACCTACCTGCTGCACACCACGGTGCGGGAGAACCTGCGCTACGCCAAGCCGGACGCGACCGACACCGAGATCGAGGACGCCGCCCGGGCCGCGCAGATCCACGACCTGATCGCCGGGCTGCCCGACGGCTACGACACGATGGTCGGCTCCCGCGGGCACCGGTTCTCCGGTGGCGAGAAGCAGCGCCTGGCCATCGCCCGGACCCTGCTGCGCGACCCGCGCGTGCTCGTGCTGGACGAGGCGACCAGCGCCCTGGACAACGAAACGGAGCGGGCGGTCCAGCAGGCGTTCGACCACCTCGCCGTGGGCCGCACGACCATCACCATCGCCCACCGGCTGTCCACCGTGCGCAACGCGGACCAGATCGTCGTCCTGGACCACGGCCACATCGTCGAGTCCGGCACCCACACCAGCCTGCTGGAAGGCAACGGCCGCTACGCCGTCCTCGCCGCCTAAGCCGGGCCAACGGCTGGCGGGCGGTAGCCTCGTCCATAGCCGCGCTGGCCAGAGACCTGACGCTGGCCCGGAGACCGGGCCGGCCGCGGAACCAGCGTGGTGCTGCCCCCACCATCGACGAGGAGTGGATCGGCATGACCCTCTTCCAGCGGGCTCACGACATCGTCTCGGCGAAAGCGAATAAGGCGCTCGACTCCGCCGAGAAGCCTGATGAGATGCTCGATTTGTCCTACGAGCAGATGCTTGACCAGATCACCCAGGTCCGCCGGGGCCTGGTGACCATCGCCGCGTCGCGCAAGCAGATCGAGCTGCAGGAGCAGCAGCTCCAGCACTCGGTGGACCACCTCCAGGACCAGGCCAAGGCGGCGCTCGGGCAGGGCCGGGAGGACCTGGCCCGGGAGGCACTGTCCCGGAAGGCGGCGGCCCAGCAGCAGATCGACGCCATGGAGCCCCAGCACGAGCAGCTCACCCAGGAGGAGCAGAAGCTCGAGCAGACCCTCGCGGCGCTGCAGACGCGGGTGAACAACTTCCGGACGCAGAAGGAAGTGCTGAAGGCGCAGTACACCGCGGCCCAGGCCGAGACGTCGGTCGGCGAGAGTGCCGCCGGGATCTCCAAGACCTTCGGCGACTCCGGAGCCGAACTCCAGCGCACCCAGGACAAGATCGCCCAGATGCAGGCCCGGGCAGGCGCGGTGGACGAGCTGCTGGCGTCGGGAGTCCTCGAAGACGTGGGGGGCGACACCGACGACATCCAGAAGGAACTCGACGACGCCGGCACGGCGGCCGGCGTGGATCAGGAGCTGGCCGCGCTGAAGGCCCAGATCGGCCCCGGTGGCGACGGCTCAGCGGCGCCGAAGGAGATCGCCGGGAGCTGACGCCCGGCTACCGCCCAGGACGGCCGACCCACACGGTCTTGACGTTGCAGAACTCGCGGATGCCCTGGTACGAGAGCTCCCGGCCGTGCCCGGACGCCTTGACGCCCCCGAACGGCAGTTCCGGGTACGAGGTCACGTTGCCGTTGATGAACACCATCCCGGCGGCCAGGTCGGCGATGAAGCGATCCTGCTCTGCCTGGTCGCTGGTCCACGCGTTGGCGCCCAGCCCGAACTCGGTGCCGTTGGCCAGCTCGATGGCCTCGTCGATGTCCGCGACCCGGTAGAGGGTGGCCACCGGGCCGAAGACCTCCTCGGCGTGCACCCGCATGGCGGGGGTGATGCCGGCCAGCACGGTCGGCGGGTAGTAGAAGCCGGGGCCGTCGGGCACGGCGCCCCCGCACAGCGCCCGCGCGCCCTGGGCGACCGCGTCGGCGACCAGCTTCTCGACGTCGTCGCGCTGCTGCTCGGAGGCCAGCGGGCCCACGTCCGTGCTGTCCAGCATGGGGTCCCCGACGGTCTTGGCGGACATCTGCTCGACGAACAGGCGCTCGAACTCGTCGTACACCGCGTCGTGCGCGATGAAGCGCTTGGCCGCGATGCAGGACTGGCCGTTGTTGAGGCAGCGGGCGAAGGCGGCCACCCGGGCCGCGGCCGGCAGGTCGGCCGAGGGCATGACGATGAACGGGTCACTGCCGCCCAGTTCGAGGACCACCTTCTTGATCTCGCTGCCCGCGATGGAGGCCACCGACTGGCCCGCCGGTCCCGACCCGGTCAGGGTGGCCGCCACCACCCGCTCGTCCCGCAGGATCGGCTCGATCCGCGCGGAACTGACCAGCAGCGTCTGGAACGTCCCGGCCGGGAACCCGGCCCGGGCGAACAGGTCCTGCATGAACAGGGCGGTCTGCGGCACGTTCGAGGCGTGCTTGAGCAGCCCCACGTTCCCGGCCATCAGCGCGGGCACGGCGAACCGCATGGCCTGCCAGAGCGGGAAGTTCCAGGGCATGATGGCCAGCACCGCCCCGAGGGGCTGGTATTTCAGGTAGGCGCGCTCAGCCCCGACGGCCTGGGCGTCGGCGGCCTCGTCGGTCAGGAACCCGGAGGCGTGCGTGGCGTAGTAGCGGCAGGCCCCGGCACACTTGGCCACCTCCTGCCGGGCCGCCGCCAGCGTCTTGCCCATCTCGGTCGTCATCATCGCCGCGATCTGGTCCTGCTCGTCGTCGAGAAGGCCGGCGGCCCGGCGCATCCACCCGGCCCGGGCCTCAAAGCTGGTCAGGCGGTAGCTCGCGTGCGCCGCCGCCGCCGCGGCGAGGCACCGCTCGACATCGGCCTCGCTCATCTCGTCGAAGGTCTTCACGGTCTCCCCCGTGGCGGGGTTGACGCTCGCCATGGCCATGGTGTCTGCTCCTCCGCCGCCCGGCATCCGCGCCACGGCGGCTCGATTCCGGCGTCCGGATCACACCCCGGCCCCTGCCCGGATCGCGGCCGGCCACACCTGGCCGCCTCCGAGCGACGCAGGACTACGCAGCGCCCTGGGCCCCGAGGGTCAGGTGGTCAGGCGATGCCGGCTGGCCGTCCCGACCGGGCCCGGGCCCGGCACCAGGCCCGCCACGAACCGTGTCGTCCTGCTCCGCGCTGCCGGCCTCGGCGATATAACGGAACCTGCCGTCCTCATCGGGCCGGTCCGGCTCCCCGGCCGCCCAGCCGCGGGTCCGGCGCCGTTTCTGATCGCCCCGGAGATCGGGCTGCCAGCAGTACGGGCATCCCGGGCCGAAGGCGCTGTGCAGGTACGTGCAATCCACGAGCGGGGCGGTCGTCACGGGCGTGCCACCTCGGATTCCCGGCGCCCGTGAGCCGGTGCGGCTCACGGAGGCCTGCGGTGCTCGGCGTTCCCAGTGTCGCCCGGCCAGCCTGACCGGCACGGCAACCGCAGCTCAGCGCGCGTGTCGCCGGGTCCGGCGGCC
The DNA here is from genome assembly GCA_963711485.1 of uncultured Actinomycetes bacterium. Taxonomy (GTDB): domain Bacteria; phylum Actinomycetota; class Actinomycetes; order Streptosporangiales; family Streptosporangiaceae; genus RYN-230. Next base: position 174,872 of record CAVQEM010000028.1, on the reverse strand, counting down.
GGTTAAAGGAATTGCCCTGGCGTGTCGTTGCCCCGGTCACCGTGCCACACCACGGCCACCACCTCACGGGGGTCGATCACCGTCCACCCGGTCTCGCGATCGAGCCGGACCAGCCCGTCCGGGCGGACCTCCACGCCGGTCAGCAGCTTGTCCTCGGCGGTCGGGAAGGCGACCTGCCCGATCCTGCTGACGAGCATCGACATGGACCCGGACTTGCCGATGAGGGGCTGGATGAGATCGCGCATCGTGTCGCCGGTCATGATCTGACACCTCCAGCTATCGCTATGAGCAGCATGCCCGCGATCGAGCCGGAAGCGCGCGGATTGTCGGGTCGCCGGCCGCCGCGCTGAGCTCTCTTAGCATCCCCTTGATCGACGAGCTGTCACGGGGGACGGGGGATGCTGAAGCGGCGGACGTGGCCGGCCTGCACCGCGGGCCTGGCGGTGACCGTGCTGACCGGCGCGGCGGGCCTGGCCGGCGCCAGCGCCGCCGCGGCGGGCAGCCGGCCCCAGCCGGCCCGTGCGGCGCCGGGGGCCGCCGCGATGAGCCCGGCCGCCGCGGTCCCCCGGATTCCCCCGGGAGCCACGGTCACCGGCCCGGAAGCCGGTTCGGCCCGGCTGCACATCACGGTGGCGCTGCGCTCCGCCCACCCCCGCGGCCTCGACCGGCTGGCCACCGAGGTCTCCACCCCCGGCTCGGCCCGGTTCCGCCACTTCCTCGGCCCGCGGCGCATCCGGGCCCGCTTCGGGCCGCCGGGGGACGCCACCGTCGCGGTCCGGACCTGGCTGCGCAGCGAGGGCCTCGCCCCCGGCCGGCCCTGGGGGACGGCCTGCTGCTGCCCGTGACCGGGACGGTGGCGCGGATCGAGGCGGCGTTCCGGACGACGATCGACCGGCTCCGGCTGCCCAGCGGCCGCACCGCGCTGGTCAACAGGCGGCCCCCGCGGGTGCCCGCCTCGCTGCGCCGCCGCGTGTCGGCCATCATCGGCCTCAGCACCGTGTACCTGCCCGGATCGGAGTTGGCCACGGGAGCGGTCCCCGGGCCGCGGGCCTGCCGCGCGGCCCGTCGCACCCGGCACGTGTACACCGCCGCCTGGCTGGCTCACGCCTACCAACTCAGCCCGCTCTACCGCCAGCACGACTTCGGGCGGCACGTCACCGTGGCCCTGTTCGAGCTGGCCGACTACGCCGGCCGGGACATCCGGGCCTACAGCCGCTGCTACCGGGTGCATCCGTCCGTCCGCCGGGTGCGGGTCGACGGGGGAACGAGCGTGGCGGCCTCGGGAGACGGCACGCTGGAGGCCACCGCGGACATCGAGGTGGTCGCGGCCATGGCCCCCCGGGCGCGGATCCTCGTCTACCAGGCCCCCCTCTCCGGCGGCGACCAGTCCATCCTGGACACCTACGGCGCGATCGCCCAGCAGGACCGCGCCCAGGTCGTGAGCAGTTCCTGGGTGGCTGCGAGCCCCTGGCCGGGACGGCCGTCGTTCGCATCGAGGCGCAGCTCTTCCAGGAGATGGCCCTGCAGGGCCAGTCGATGATGGCGGCCGCCGGTGACTCCGGCTCCGAGGGCTGCCTGCCCGACGTCACGGAGGTGCCCGCCCGCCTGGCCTACAGCCTGCAGGTCGGCAACCCGGCCAGCCAGCCCTTCGTCACGGCGGTGGGCGGGACGGCCATCACCCGCTACGGCTCACCGCCGGTGCAGTCCGCCTGGAACCAGACCCCGGCGGGGATGGGGTTCCCGGCCCCGTTCAACGGCCGGCACGGCCGGCCGCGCACGTACCCGGGCAACCTGTCCGGCGGTGGCGGCATCTCCCGGATGTGGTGGATGCCGTCCTGGCAGGCGGGGTTCGCGCGCGCCAGCCAGGCCGGCCGGGCCCGGTGCGGTGCCCCGCGGGGGACCGGCTGCCGGGAGGTTCCCGACGTCTCGGCGCTGGCCGCGATCGGCACCCGGGGCACCCGCGGGTACGTCATTTACGGCACGGCCGGGGCGTTCAGGGGCAAAGGCTGGATGACCGCCGGGGGCACCAGCCTGGCCACCCCGCTGTGGGCGGCGCTGGCCGCCCTGGCCGACCAGCAGATGACCGGGCACCGGCTCGGCCTGCTGTCCCCGAGCCTGTACCGCATCGCGCGCCGTGACCCGCGGGCCTTCACCGATGTCAGGGCCGGGACGAACGACTACCTCGCCGGGTACGGCCTGCACTCCCACCGCACCTGCCGGTCCGGCGGCCGGCGCAGGCGGCCCTGCTATCCGGCCGGGCGCGGCTACGACATGGCCACCGGGCTGGGCTCGCCGCAGGCCGGGTCCCTGGTCGCCGCCCTGCTCCGGGAGCGCTCCGGGGGCGCTCCTGACGCTCTGCCCGGCTGACCCCGGAACTGGCCTGGACAGGCGGCCGGGGCTAGGTGGCAGACTGCGAGGATGACCGGACCGGATCCGAAAGCAGATCTCCTCGGTTACCTGCAAGCCGGCCGCGACGCGCTGGTGTGGAAACTGGACGGGCTCTCGGACTACGACGCCCGGCGCCCGCTCACCCCCACCGGCACCAACCTCCTGGGGCTGGTCAAGCACCTGGCCGGCGTTGAGTTCGGCTACTTCGGCGACACGTTCGGCCTGCCGTCCGGCGAGTCGCTGCCCTGGCTGGAAGAGGGCGCGGAAGCCAACGCGGACATGTGGGCGGCCCCCGGCGAGTCGCGTGACCAGATCACCGCTCTCTACCACCGGGCGTGGCTGCACTCGGACACGACCATCGACATGCTGCCGCTGGACGCGATCGGGCACGTGCCCTGGTGGCCCGCGGACCAGAACGAGGTGACGCTGCACCGGATCATGGCCCACATGATCGCCGAGACGCACCGGCACGCCGGGCACGCCGACATCGTCCGGGAACTGATCGACGGGGCGGTCGGGCGCCAGCCGGGGAACGACAACATGGCCTCGGGCGACCAGTCCTGGTGGGAGGGGTACCGGAGCCTGCTGGAGCAGGCGGCCCGGGACGCAGACCGCTGAGCCCGGCCCACCCCCCGCGGCCGCGAGGTCGTGCCGGAAGAGGCGGCCCAGCTCAAGGCGCAGCCCGGCGGGGCAGGCAGCATGACCAGCCCGGCCAGCCCCGGCGCCGGGACTCAGGCCGGGTCGCAGGCCGGGGCCAGGGCCTGATAGCGCACCCGGCAGGGGCTCTGCGGCCACTTCGTCTTCTGGCCCGGGATGGGCTGCGGGTCGGGGTCGACCAGCTCGAGCTGGTAACGCTGGAGCAGCAGCGTGAGGATGACCTTCATCTCCAGGTAGGCGAAGTGCACGCCCAGGCAGCGGTGGATCCCCCCGCCGAAGCCGATGAGGTCCCGCAGGCCGCGCGGATCCTCCAGGAAACGGTCCGGCCGGTACTCGCCGGGCTCCGGGTACCGGCCGGGCAGCCGGTGGGCGACGGCGGGGGAGAGGAGGATCATCGTTCCCTCGCTGACCCGGTAGCCGTCCACCTCGAACGCCTGATCGGCGATCCGGGCCAGGATGAACGCGACCGGATGCAGGCGCTCGGTTTCGTGCACGGCCCGGTCCAGCAGCCGCATCTCGTTGATCTGCCTGATACTCGAGGGCGGGGCGCCGCCGAGCACCTCCCGCTGCTCCGCGCGGACCCGGTCCAGTTCCCGGGGATGGCGCAGCAAGTCGATGAGGGCCCAGCTCACGTGCCCTGTGGTCGTCTCGTGGCCGGCCCAGATGATCATCAGGATCAGGTTGATGCGGACCAGGTCAGGTACCTGCGCGCCGTCGCTGTAGGTCGCCTCGCAGAGAGTCTGCAGGAAGTCCGGCGGGTCGGCCGGCTGCCGGCGGCGCTCGTCGATGAGCTCCTGCAGCCGGACGCGCAGCCGGTCGCGGGCCCGCCGGCTGCGCAGCAGGTGCGGCAGCGGCAGCCAGCCGGGGAGGACCGGGTCCATGCCGGCCGAGAAGCGGCGGAACTCGGCGAAGAACCCGGTGATCCGCTCGCTGATGTCTGGCCCCAGGAACGCGTGCGCGGCAATGTGCATGACCAGCGGGCCGAGCTCCTGGACCAGGTCGAACTCGCCACTGTCGCCGAGGCGTTCCATCAGCTGCCGGGTCTGCGCGGCCATCACCGCGACGTAGCTGTCCAGCTGCCGGCCCTGGAAACGGGGCAGCACCAGCGCCCGCTGCCGCAGGTACTCCTCCGGGCCACCGAAGAAGTAGAACTCCTGATCAAACATGCGGACGAAATACGGGTACGCCTTCCTGATCGACAGCGGCCCGTCGGTCTGGGCGAAGAAGAACCGGTGATACTCCGGCCCCAGCATCGTGACGACCTGCCGCCCGGCCAGGCTGAACGTGAACACGGGGCCGCGTTCGGAGTACCCCCGCTCGATCACGTCGAGCGGTACGCGCATGAACTCCGCGATATGGCCCAGGACAGGCCACCCGCCGGACACCCGCGGGGGAGAAGCCTGCGCCTGAACCGGCAGTGAGTCCGTACGGACCACGGCGGCACCACCTTCCTGATGTGCCCCCCGTACGTGACCTTCCGAGCAGTCTGCTCCCGGGTGGCCCCGCGGGCCAGATCCTGCCGGGTCAGGCTGGTGGCGCCCGGGGTTACCGCGGAGCTTCCCGTCCGGGCAGGGACGCCGCGTCAACACTGCCGTTTGACCGGGCCGCTCCGGCCGGGCACGATCATCGCTGTGGATGCGGGGCGTCGGAGGGGAGCTGGTCGGGCATGAGCATTCTCGGTACCCGGGTCTTGCGGACGGAGGACCCCGGCTTCCTGAGCACCGGCGCCGTCTACACCGACGACGTGGTGGACGAGCGGCTGGCCGGCGCCTGTCATGTGTTCTTCGTCCGGTCCCCGATCGCGCACGCCCGGATCAGGTCGGTGGATGTCAGCGCGGCCCTGGAGTCGCCCGGCGTGGTCGCCGCGTTCACCGGGGCCGACCTGGCTGACCTCCCCCCGCTCGCCCCGCCCATGCCGGACCTGGCCGACGGGCGGATGGCCCAGCCGCTGCTGGCCCGGGACGTGGTGCGCTACGTTGGCGAGCCGGTGGCTGCCGTCGTGACGGAGGACCCGTACCAGGGTGAGGACGCGGCCGAGCTGGTGAGCGCCGACTACGACCCGCTCCCGGCCGTGGTGGATCCGGCCGCGGCCGCTGACGACCCGCCCAGCCTGCTGTTCCCCGAGGCCGGCACCAACGTGACCGCCACCTTCGGGGACGCGTCCGCGCTCGCGGCCGACCTGTTCGAAGGCTGCGAGGTGGTGGTCAGCCGGACCATCATCAACCAGCGGGTGGCGCCCGCGCCCATGGAGACCCGGGCGGCCGCCGCGGCCTGGGGGGATGACGGCCGGCTCACCGCCTGGATCCCGAACCAGGGCGCGCAGGGCACCCGCGCCGCGCTGGCCGCGATGCTGGCCCTCGACCCGTCCAGCCTGCGGGTCATCACCCCGGACGTGGGCGGCGCGTTCGGTGCCAAGTTCGGTGCCGACCCGGAACACGCGGTGGTCTGCTGGGTGGCCCGGCAGCTGGGCCGGCCCGCCCGCTGGGCCGAGACCCGCAACGAGAACATGGTCGGGATGACGCACGGCCGGGCGCAGCGCCAGACGATCACGATCGGCGGCCGCCGGGACGGGACGGTGACCGCGTACCGGCTGGAGATCCTGCAGGACTCCGGGGCCTACCCCCGGTTCGGCGCGTTCCTGCCCGCCCTGACCATCCTGATGGCCCCCGGGCCGTACGCGATCGACCGGGCCGAGGCGGTCGCACGGTCGGTGGCGACCAGCACCACCCCGGTCGGCGCGTACCGCGGCGCGGGCCGTCCCGAGGCCACCGCGGCGGTGGAACGGGCCATCGACCTCTTCGCCGCCGAGATCGGCCGTGACCCCGCCGAAGTGCGCCGCAAGAACCTGCTGCCCAAGTTCACCGAGCCGCACCGGACCGCGTTCGGGGCCGTCTACGACAGCGGTGACTACGTGACCGCGCTGGACGCGGCCCTGGACGCGGCCGGCTACGCCTCCCTCCGGGAGGAGCAGGCCAAGCGCCGCGCCGCCGGTGACGTGACCCAGCTCGGCATCGGCCTGGCCAGCTACGTGGAGATCACCGGCGGAGGGGCGGAGTCGGGTGGCCCCCGGGAGAACGCGACCGTCGAGGTGTTCCCGGACGGCAGCGCGACGATCCTGACCGGGACGTCGCCGCACGGGCAGGGCCACGCCACCGTCTGGGCCATGCTGGCCAGCGAGGAACTGGGCATCCCGGTTGACCAGATCACGGTGAAGTGGGGCGATACCGATCTCATCCCGGAGGGCGGCGGCACCGGCGGCTCACGCAGCCTGCAGCAGGGCGGCGTGGCGGTCCGGCAGGCGTCGCGGGAACTGCTCGAGGTGGCCCGGGAGCGCGCCGCCGCCATGCTCGAGGCCAATCCCGCTGACCTGGTCTTCGAGCCGGAGCACAGCGCGTTCGAGGTGGCCGGTGACCCGGACGCGGCGGTGCCGCTGGCCAAGCTGGCCGTGGAAGAGCGGCTGGTGGTGCGCACCGTGTTCATCGCGCCGGGTGCGACCTTCCCCTTCGGCGCGCACGTGGCCGTGGTGGACGTGGACACCGAGACCGGCAAGGTGGTGCTGCGCCGGGTGGTCACGGTGGACGACGCGGGCACGGTGATCAACCCGCTGCTGGCCGAGGGGCAGCGGCACGGCGGCATCGCCCAGGGCGCCGCGCAGGCGTTCCTGGAGGAGGTCATCTACGACACGGACGGCAATCCGCTGACCGCCAGCTTCGCCGACTACCCGTTCCTGTCCGCCACGGAGGTGCCCAGTTTCGAGCTCGCCAGCATGGCCACGCCGACTAGCTACAACCCCCTCGGGGTCAAGGGCATCGGGGAGGCCGGGACGATCGGCGCCACGCCCGCCGTGCAGAACGCGGTCATCGACGCGGTCGCGCACCTCGGCGTGCGGCACATCGACCTGCCCGCCACCCCGCAACGGGTCTGGCAGGCCCTCCAGGAAGTACGGGCCCTCCAGGAAGCACGGGCCCTCCAGGAAGTACCTGCCGGGAAGGACGCCTAGATGCAGATCGAGCTCACGGTGAACGGGGCGCCGCGCTCCGACGAGGTGGAGCCGCGCCTGCTGCTGGTCCACTACCTGCGTCAGCGCTGCGGGCTCCGGGCCGCCAACGTCGGCTGTGACACGACGTCCTGCGGCGCCTGCACCGTGCTGGTCAACGGCCGCTCGGTGAAGTCCTGCACGATGCTCGCCGTGCAGGCGGCCGGGCAGGAGATCACCACGGCGGAAGGCCTGGCCGCCGGCGGGGAGATGCACCCGGTGCAGCAGGCGTTCCGCCAGGAGCACGGGCTGCAGTGCGGTTTCTGCACCCCGGGCATGGTGATGGCGGCCGCGGGCCTGCTGGCGGAGAACCCGCACCCGACCGAGGCGGAGGTGCGGGAGGGCCTGGAGGGAAACTTCTGCCGGTGCACCGGCTATCACAACATCGTCCGGGCCGTGCTGGCCGCCGCCGAAACGATGAGCGCATGATCCCCGCGCCGTTCGCGTACGAGGCGGCCGAGTCGGCCGGGCACGCCCTGGACCTGCTGGCCAGGCACGGCGAGGACGCCAAGCTGCTGGCCGGGGGGCATTCGCTGCTGCCCATGATGAAGCTGCGGCTGGCCTTTCCCTCGGTCGTGATCGACATCGGCCGGGTCGGCGAGCTGGCCGGCATCCAGCCCGACGGGGACGACCTGCTGATCGGCGCCACCACCTGCCACGCCGACGTGGCCGCGTCCGACCTGGTCCGCACGCAGGCCCCGCTGCTGGCCTACGCCGCGGCGCAGGTCGGTGACCCGCAGATCCGGCACCGGGGCACGATCGGCGGCTCCCTCGCGCACGCTGACCCGGCGGCGGACCTGCCCATGGCGCTGGTCGCGCTGGGTGGCTCCGTGGAGATCTCCGGCCCGGGCGGCGGCCGCACGGTCAGCGCGGACGACTTCTTCGCCGGGTTCTTCGAGACCAGCCTGGAAGCGGATGAGCTGCTGACCGCGGTCCGGGTGCCGTGCCGCCCGGGCCCGGACTGGGGGTACCAGAAGTTCGTCCGGCGGGCCAACGACTGGGCGATCGTCGGGGTCGCGGCGGCGGGCGGCCGGATCGCCCTGGCCAACATGGGCCCGGTCCCGCTCCGGGCCAGGGCCGCTGAGGAGGCCCTGGCCGGGGGAGCCAGCGCCGCGGACGCGGCCGCCCTGGCCGCCGAGGGGACCGACCCGGCGGCGGACATCCACGCCGACCGCGCCTACCGCCAGCACCTGGCCCGCGTCCTCACCCGGCGCGCGCTGGAGCACCAGACGGGGTAGGGCACCGCCCGGCCCGGCGCGTACGCGGCCCGCCCTATCAGGCCGGGAACAGCGGGGGACGGCCCAGCGTCATAAAGGATGTGAGTGCACAAATCGATAGGGCCGGGGACGCCCGGCCGGCGAACCTGGTCCTCGTCGAGCAGTCCGGAGCCAAGCACGAGATCCCGCAGCCGTCTAGCGGGGACGGGATGGCCGGCGCTGAGCAGGCCATGCACGACCCTGGCCTGCACCTGCGGGAGGTCAAGGTGGTCAGCGAGCACAAGGCCATCGCCCGCTGGAAGGCCTCGGACCTGGGCTGGCGCCGGGTGGCCTGACCGCTCCTTCACCGGCGGCGACCCACCGGGGATCGGCGGTCCGCCCACGCCCGGTGATGTGTGATGATGAGAACAGGGCCGGTGGGCATTCCGAACGCTGACAGTCACGCCGGCGCCGTCTGCGGCCCCGTGGACCCGGCGCACTCTGTGCCGGGGATGGGATGGCCGATATGTTCGGCTTCAGGATCATCCGCCAATATGAGCAAGGCGTCGTGTTCCGCTTCGGCGAGGCCATGCCCGGTGTGCGCAAGCCCGGCCTCACCTGGATCAACCCGTTCACCTGCCGGCTCACCAAGGTCAACATGCAGATCGCCGTGGCCGCGGTGCCCGCGCAGGAGACCATCACCCGGGATAACGTCACGCTGAAGGTGGACGCGGTCGTCTACTACCGGGTCGTTGACCCGCTCAAGGCGATCATCAACGTGCAGAACTACCACTTCGCGGTGTCCCAGGTGGCCCAGACCTCGCTGCGGTCGGTCACCGGGCGCAGCAACATGGACCAGTTGCTGTCCGAACGGGAGCAGGTCAACGCCGAGCTCAAGGACGTGATCGATGCTCCTACCGAAGGACCGTGGGGCATCCGGGTGGAGCGTGTCGAGGTCAAGGACATCTCCCTGCCGGAGTCGATGAAGCGCTCGATGTCACGGCAGGCTGAAGCCGAGCGTGAGCGCCGCGCCCGGATCATCGCGGCCGACGGCGAGTATCAGGCCTCCAAGAAGCTGGCCCAGGCCGCCACCGTCATGGCGGCCGACCCCGCCGCCTTGCAACTGCGGCTGCTGCAGACCGTGGTCGAGGTCGCAGCGGAGAAGAACAGCACCCTCGTCATGCCGTTCCCGGTGGAACTGCTGCGCTTCTTCGACCGGGCCCACGTGGGTCCCGTCACCGACCCGGCGTCCGCCGCGGCCGACGACGCGGCCGGGGCAGACGATGCGGCCCAGCCGGTCCCGGCCGCCCTGCCCGCCCCCGTGCCCGCCGCCCTGACGTCCACCCTGCCTGCGGGGACGGCAGACCCGGCCCCCCTCAACGGCTCGGTGAAGAAGGGGGACACGACGGGCTGACACCTCCTCAAGTCCGGCACGGTCATGCGGCACGGTCATGACGGCGCGGGCTCTCCCACGATCAGGTGCGTGGCTCCAGGCGGTAGACCAGCGCGCCGTCGGCCCGGTAGTCGAACCGGAAGCCGACCGCCTGGAGGTAGCTGAGGATCACCGGGGTGTGGGTCCAGACGATCGCCCAGCCGACGTTCATCCGGTGCGCGTCCATCCGTGCCGCGTCAATCCACGCCGGGTGAGCCTGGCTGGCCAGCAGGTTGCGGCGCACCAGGCCGGGGTCTGAGCTGGGCGTCGAACAGGTCACCGTAGAACGGGTGCCGCTTGACCTTGGCCAGGATGGACTCGGGCAGCCGGGATATGTAGGCGACGGCACGGGGATGGCCATCGGCGGTGGCCTGCACCTCGGCCTCGGGGTTGAAAGCCGGCTCCCTCGTCGGGCAGCGGAACGGCGCTCCGCACGCCGAGCGGGACATCGACGACGATCGAACCGGAATGGTCGGCGGCGATCGGGCGGTCCAGCGCGGGCAGGGCCGTCGGGATGGTCGCGGTGACGGCCGGGGTGGCGCCGGCGCCGACGCTGCCGGCTTCCAGGATGCCGAGCGCGAGCACGGCGACCAGCGCCGGCCTGGCGTGATAACGCAGCCAGTTCACGGCGGCGGCGGCGAGCAGGGCGGCGGCCACCAGCCCGAGTTCGGTGAACCGGTCCGCCTCGCGGAACGAGGACAGCAGCCCGATCCGCACCAGCCACGTGTACGGCATGATCATCGACAGCGCGCTCGCCCTGCCATACCTCGGGGGAACGGCACGTACCGGTGGTCGCCGATGAGGATCCCCGTGCCCAGGGCCAGCCAGGTGGCGCCGAGCCAGAACAGGGCGAGCAGCCGGGCACTGCGCCGCCGCCAGCAGACGGCCAGGCCGAACAGGGCCAGCGCGGTCAGCACCACCCCGTAGGCGACGAACGTGGCACTGTGGGGGCCGGAATGTAGTAGTACGCGGCGACGCTCTTCAGCCCGAACGCTCCGACCCGCGGTGACGGCGCGAATACCTGCTGCACCGCCGCACCGGAGTTGGCGTAGTCCGCCGCGAGAGCGCCCTGCGGCACCGACGCGTCGCCGGCTATCGCCTGCTGGGCCATGACGATGAGCTGCGGGCTGGCGACGACGGCGGTGACCGCCGCGGCCACGCCGGCCAGGCGCAGCCTGACCCAGGCCCGGCCCGCGCCGCGGATGAGCCAGGGCAGCAGCGCCGCGACCACCACGATGCCCGGCCATGATCGACGACTCCAGGTCGGTCAGCAGCAGGGTCCCCAGTACCACGCCCAGGATCGCCGCCTGCCGCCAGCCGGGCCGCCGTCCGCAGCCGCACCGCGGCCTCCAGCGCCAGCGGCAGGAAGATCGCGCCCAGCGCGAGCTGGATCTCAAACCAGGAGTCCCACGTCATCATCGTGGACAGGCCGAAGAACGCGCCCGCCCGCGATGGCGCCGGTCTGCGAGGGCACCCACAGCCGCGCCACCCGGTACATCGTGTAGCACATCAGGCCGGGCGCGGCCGCCGACAGCAGGTTGTAGGTGAAACTGGGGCCCAGGTGAGCGTGACCGGCGTCATCAGCAGGCCGGGCAGCGGCATCAGCACATGAAATCCCAGCGGGACCCCCACCGGCGCGGCCAGGTAGTGACTGGACCAGGGGTTGCTCAGGTGGATAACCGAGCGCGCCACCCACCAGTAGTCCCACACGAACAGGCCGGCGTCCCGGCCGGTCGGCAGGACGTGGCCGGTCAGGTACGCGGCACGGGTCCAGTTCACGGCGACCCCGGCGGCCAGGAAGGCGACCAGGACCGCCAGATGCACGCTCACCGAGCGCGCCGCGGACCCAGGCTTCAGTGACCATGCGGGCGTCCTGGCGGCGGAATCCTCCCGGTCAGCGGACGCAATTCCTCCAGCCTTCAACGCGGCGGCCCGTCCTTTCTTCTGGACCCGGCGCATGCCCGGGTCGTATCCGCTGGCTGGGGCAGCCGTGCCGGAGACCGCATATCTAACAGATGCACGGAATGGTTAAAGAGTTGCCCAAGGACTCTAAAGAAAGCATCTGCTTCCCCCTTGGCGGGCCCGGCATCGTTCTCCCGGCGGCACGTCCCCGCAATTTACAGCCTGCTCAGCAGCTGTTGTGTCCATTCTGGGTGCCTATGACGTGGTTCCTGCGCCGGATCGTGAGGCCACTCCCCGGCTCCGCGTCAATGGGGTAGGTTTTGCGCCGCCGGCGGCGCAGAACCCCCGATCACGGCGGCGCCCGGAGGGGCGGCGCCCGGAGGGGCGGCGCGGGAGGGGCGGTCTAGCGAGCAGGCTTGTCCCAGATTGACACCGTGCTGCCGGCTTTCGCTGGTGAAGGGCTCGCGGCCCCATCCGCCCCACCGCTCGCGCAGCCGCATCCCGGCGAGCTGGGCCATGAGGTCAAGCTCGGCAGGCCACACGTACCGGAAGGGAATCGACCGGTACTCGCCCCGGCCGCCGGTGACCTCGATGTAGTTGGAGCTCATCGCCTGCGTGGCGGTGTCGTAGATGTCGAAGGCCCAGAGCTCCGGGCTGGCCCGGAACGGGACGACGTTCTGGCCTGGCGGGAGCTTGCGCAGCTCGGGGACCGCGACCTCGATGACGAAGCAGCCGCCGGGCTCCAGGTGCGCCGCGGCGTTGCGGAAGCAGGCCACCTGCGCTTCCTGGGTGGTCAGATTCATGATCGTGTTGAAGACCAGGTAGGCGACCGAGAAGCTGCCGCCGGCGGTCGTGGTGGCGAAGTCCCCGATCGTCACGCCGATAGCGTCGCCACCCGGCTTGGCCCGCAGCCGGGCCACCATCGCCCGGGACAGGTCGATGCCATGGACCGGGACCCCGCGGCGGGCCAGCGGCAAGGCGATACGCCCGGTGCCGATGCCCAGCTCCAGGGCCCGGCCGCCGCCGGCCAGCCCGGCCAGGAGGCTGACCGCTGACTCAACCACGCCGGGCTCGGACATGTCTGCCGTGGATTCGTCATAGCGCGCGGCGACACGTTCCCCGAAGTAACCGTCCTCATCCACCCGCGAGACCGTACCTCTCGCGGGCCTCCGCGGCACCACCGCGTTTTCCGGTGGCCTGCTCAGGGTTCCGCGAGATGGAACTCCACCCGGTAGACCAGCGTGTCGTCGGCGATGGGGCCAGCGTGGGCGGCGCGCCGGCGCAGCGACTCCCGGTCCCTTTCGCCCGACCGCCGGACGTCCGCCTCGGTGATGGAGGCGAAGGGCACCAGTTCCACGCAGTCCACCTCGATCTGCGCAGGACCGACTGGGTACCGGCCGCCCTCTTTGACCTTGGACCGGCGCCACAGCCGGAACGACACCGTGATGTCGCCCGACATCACGCCGTCGCGCAGTTCCCGGCTGAACTCCATCCGCCGATGCTACGACCCGATGACCCGGCCGGCGGCGCTGACGGGAGGGTCAAGCGCTGATCGGGCCCGGTTTCCCGGGCCGGGCTTCGCCGGCTGCGAAAACTCTTCAGGGACGGGGACCGGGCTGGGTACGGTGAGCGGGCCCGGACCCGGCAGCGGGTCATGAACGCAGCCACGGAGGCGACGGCGATGGGTGGTCCGGTCATCACCAGCCGGGGAGGACGCGGGCAGGGCTCCAGGCCCCTGCTCCGGACGATGATCGGCGAGTGGCTGCGCCGGACCCGGAGGGAACAAGGGCGGACCCTGTCCGACGTGTCCCTGGCCGCCCGGGTCTCGGTGCCGTACCTGTCCGAGGTCGAGCGCGGGCGCAAGGAAGCCTCCTCCGAGGTGCTGGCCGCGATCTGCGATGCGCTGTGGATCGACCTGTCTGACCTGCTGGCCGGGGTCGCGCATGATCTTGGTGCCGATCGCGCCCGCCGCGGCGTGATCGTCCGGCTGGGCACGGCGCCCGGCGGCCGGGCCCCGTCGCCGCTGCGGGCCCCGGGTGACGCCCAGTGCCTGCGTCGGCCGCCTGACCGCCGGGCCTACGCGGCCGGGCCGCTAGGCCGCCTGGTCGGCCTCGCGGCTGGTGATGACCTCGTCGGCGAGGCCGTACCCGACGGCCTCCCGGGCGCTGAAGGTCTTGTTCCGGTCGGTGTCGCTCCTGATCTTCTCCACCGGGTGGCCGGTGTGCCGGCTGAGGATCTCCTCGACGTCACGCCGGGTCCTCGCCACCTCCTTGGCCGCCGCGGCGAGGTCGGGCAGCGCGCCCTGGGCCTGGCTCGACGGCTGGTGCAGCAGCACCTTCGCGTGCCGCAGCACGGCCCGCCGCCCCGGGGTGCCCGCGGCCAGGAGCACGGCCGCCGCCGACGACGCCTGGCCCATGCAGATCGTGGCGACGTCCGGGCGGATGTACTGCATCGTGTCGTAGATCGCGGTCAGGGCGCTGTACGAGCCGCCGGGAGAGTTGATGTAGAGGCTGATCTCGAGGTCCGGGCTGGCCGCCTCGAGGTGAAGCAGCTGGGCCATGATCACATTGGCCACCCCGTCGTCAATCTCGGTGCCGAGGAAGACGATGCGCTCCGACAGCAGCCGGGAGTAGATGTCGAACGCCCGCTCACCGGCGGGCGTCCGCTCCACCACGGTGGGGATCGTGTACTGGCTCATGGTCACAGACCCGCCTTCCGCCCGGCGACCGCTGGGCGCACGTCATCGAGGCGCTCCACGATGTGGTCGACGATCCCGTAGTCCCGTGCTTCCTCGGCGCTGAACCAGCGGTCGCGCAGGCTGTCGCGCTCCACCCGCTCCAGCGGCTGGCCGGTGTGCTCCGCGATCAGCCTGAGCATCGTGGCCCCGGTCCGCCCGAGCTGCTCGGCGTAGATCTCGATGTCGGCCGCGGTCCCGCCGAACCCGGCTGAGCCCTGGTGCATCAGCACCTGGGCGTGCGGCAGGCTGAACCGCTTGCCCGCGGCCCCCGCGCACAGCAGGAACTGGGCCATGCTCCCGGCCAGCCCCATCGCCAGCGTGCTGACGTCGTTGGGGATCAGCCGCATCGTGTCGTAGATGGCCAGGCCCGCGCTGACCGAGCCGCCCGGCGAGTTGATGTAGAGGCTGATGTCGTTGCGCGGGTCCTCCGCGGACAGCAGCAGCAGCTGTGCGCACAGCCGGTTGGCCACCTGGTCATCGACCTCGGTGCCGAGGACGATGATGCGCTGGAACAGCAGCCGGCTGACCAGCTGCTCATCCACGGACACGGTGGTCGCGGGTGCTTCAGCAACGGCAAGTCTTCATGATCTCCCTGCTCTCGGTCTGGCCCGCGGATCCCGGGCGCACCACCCACCCTGGGCCGCCCGGCGCGGGCCGGCCAGGGCAATCTGCTGGCGGCAGAGGTGCTCTGCTGACGGCAGATTGCCCGGCTCGCAGCACTGGGCTCGCCGGCCGTTCGTTGGCAGGATGAAACGACGAGGCCCGGGCCCGGGCCGTCGCTGGCGAGGGGGCCAGATGGGGACAGATACGGACCTCACCGTGCGCGACGTGACCGTCCGGGTGGTGGTGGTCCCGTTCCGCAGGCCCCTGGCCACCAAGGTGGGGTACTTCGCCCGGTGGCCGCTGCTGCTCATCGACGTCACCACCGAGCAGGGCATCACCGGCCGCTCCTACCTGGCGCCGTACCTGGCCAGCGCCGCGGCCGGGCTGCGCGCGGTCCTGCACGAGCTGGGCGAGGGCCTGCGGGGCCAGCCGGCCGCGCCCGGGCAGGCGTTCGCCGGGGCCCGGGGCTGGTTCGCGCTGGCCGGCTACCAGGGCCTGGCCCTGGCCGCGGTGGCCGGCCTGGACATCGCGCTGTGGGACGCCCTGGCCCAGGCGGCCGGGCTCCCGCTGGCCCGGCTCCTCGGCGGGACCCTGGAGCCGGTTCCCGCCTACAACAGCAACGGGCTCGGCCTGATCCCGCCCGGCGCGGTCGCCGATGAGGCGCTGGAACTGCTGGCCGAGGGCGGGTTCACCGCCCTGAAGGTCCGGGTCGGCCGGGACCGCGCCGCCGACGACCTCGATGCGGTCCGCCGGGTCCGGGCCGCGGTCGGCGGCGACGTGACCCTGGTCGCCGACTACAACCAGGGGCTCGCCCTGGGCGACGCGCTGGAGCGGTGCCGCGCGCTCGACGCCGAAGGCCTGACCTGGATCGAGGAACCGCTGCGCTACGACGACCTGGGCGGCCACGCCCGGATCGCCCGCGGCATCACCACCCCGGTCATGCTGGGCGAGAACTTCTACGGCCCGCGGGCCATGCACGACGCCATCGCGGCGCAGGCCTGCGACCTGGTCATGCCGGACCTGATGCGGATCGGCGGGGTCACCGGCTGGCTGCAGGCCGCCGCCGTCGCCGACGTGGCTGGCCTGCCCATGTCCTCCCACCTGTACCCGGAGGTCAGCGGGCACCTGATGCGGGTCACCCCGACCCGGCACTGGCTGGAGTGGCAGGACTGGGCCGACCCGGTGCTGGCCCGGCCCTTCGAGGTCCGCGACGGAACGTTGATCCTGCCTGATGTCCCCGGGAACGGTCTGGACTGGGACGAGGATGCCGTCACCCATTACCTGTCTTCAAACTGACCGGCGCTGGCCGGGTGGCCTACCCCGGGAGCCGTGCGAACGCGCGGACCGGGATGGTGCCGAATCCCTCGATGCGTAGCGGCGCGGCGGTGAACCAGGCGCCGGCCGGCGGCAGCTGCCCCAGCCCGGTCAGGTGCTCGACCACGGGAATCCCGGCCGCGAGCAGCAGCGAGTGGGCCGGGCGCCGCCCGTCAGCGATGTCGTCGATGTTGACCGCGTCGATGCCGACCAGGGCGGCCTCGTGCCCGGCCAGCCAGGCGGCCCCGGCCTCGGTGAGGAAGTGCGCGTCCTCGGCGTAGGCCGGCGAGCCGAACCTGGCGTCGTCGCCGGTGTGCAGCAGCACGGCGGCGCCGCGGACATCGAGCGCGGCCAGGGCGCCGACGTCGATGCCGCGCCGCTGCACCCCGGTCACCCGGACCACCACGGCGGGCAGGTCGGCCGTCCGCTCCAGTGGGCGTCGCGGCCAGGTCGGCTCCCCCGCGGTAGCGGTGATAGGGCGAGTCGAGATAGGTCCCGGTGTTGCCCACCAGGCTGATCCGGCCGATCGCGAACTCGGTGCCGGCGCAGTAGTGGGCCCGCGAGGCTTCCCGGGTCAGGTGCGGGGTGATCTCCGGCCCGGGCAGCCCCGGATGGGTGATCATTCCGGCCCGGATCACGTGGCTCAGCTCGACCAGCGTCCCGGCGCGCGGCGGCGGGACGCCGGCGCGGTCCGACGGGCCGCCCCGGGTGCCCTTGTGCGGCTCGGCGATGATCTCGACGTTGCCCAGCTCGACGGACTCCGTCATCAGCAACCCGAGTGAGGCCACGAACAGCGCAGCGATCCCGGCCTCGCCGATGCCGGGAGACGGCACGTCCACCCGGAAGCCCTGGGCGGTCAGCCCGCCGCCGTTGGCGAACGTGACGGTGGCGTCGAAGGATGCCCGGTACTCGGTCATGGGCACCCCGCGGTTTTCGTTGCGGAAACTATGGCGCGGAACGGGCGCGGGGAGCGCGGCCCCGGCGCGGTCCTGGCCGGGACGCCGGGGCTCACGCGAGCCCCAGCCGCGCCGCGAACGCGGACATCTCCCCGAGTTGCTCGTCCAGGTCCGGCGACGCCGCCGGCACGACCACCCTGGTCACCCCCAGCCCGGCCAGGTCCCCGGCCTCGGCCGCCGACAGGCCCAGCGACCCCCAGCGGGTGTACTCCAGCGCCGCGGGGTCCCGGCCCGCTTCCCGGGCCGTCTCCCGCATGAGTTCCACCTGGCTGGCGCGCTCGGCGGCGGTCAGCCCGCCGCCCGGGAATTAGCCGTCGCCCCGCAGGCCGCGCGGCGGGCCGCGGCGCGGCTCGACCCCCCCACGTGCACCGGGAGCGTGGCCGCGCCGAGGGGCTTCGGGAAGCTGGCCAGGCTGGTGAACGAGAAGAACTCTCCCTCGAAGCTGACGCCTTCCGCGCCGCCCGCCCACAGCAGGCGCAGCACGTCGATGGCCTCGTCCGCGCGGCGGCCGCGCGTCGCGAAGTCCACGCCGACGGCCTCGGCCTCGCCGGGCAGCACGCCCAGTCCCACCGTCAGCAGGCGCATGCGGCCCCCGGACAGCACGTCGATCGTGGCCAGCTCCTTGGCCAGGACCACCGGCTGGCGAAACGGCAGCAGCAGGACGCTGGTGCCCAGCAGGATCCGCCGGGTGCGCGGCCGCGACGAAGCTGAGCGCGGCGAGCGGGTCGAGCGAGGGGCAGGTCGGGCGGCACCGGGTGGCCGCCCACGGTGGCGCCCGGGTACGAGCGCGATGTGCTCGGGCACGTAGAAGGACTCGAAACCGCAGTCCTCCGCGTGCCTGGCCACCGCGATGAATCCGGCTGGGTCCACCACACCCCACTCGCCCGTGCTTAGATGATCCCGAACTTCACAGCACCTCGCCGCACGTCGGCATGGTCTGCCGCCCGCGCCTGGGCGCCCGGCCATGCCATGCAACCTAGCGTCCGTACCGCGGTAGGTGGTGACCAGCAGGACCGGCCACAGTGCGCCGGGCCGAAGGCCCCCAGCATCCGCAAGGGGCCGGTCGGGGACCGGCTCACCCGTGGGCCCGGGCGCCGCCCGCGCACCCGGGGGCTGCCGATCATGAACCCGCCTGCCGCTAGTGCAGTCAATGAAACCGCCCATGGACAGCCAGGGCCATCGTCGACCAGATCATGCATCTCGTGATGATGCCGGGCAGCGAGCGCGGCCGGGACACGCCGGTCCTGGTGGCCGGGGGCGGCCCGGCCGGGCTGGCCGCGGCCGCGGAACTGGCCAGCCACGGCGTTCCCTGCGTGGTGATCGAGCCGCGGGCCCAGGTCTCGCACCGCCGGCCGCGGGCCAAGACCACCAGCGTGCGGACCATGGAACACCTGCGCCGCTGGGGGATCGCGGACACGCTGCGCGCCGCCGCGCCGCTGCCGGTCGCCTGGTCGCAGCGGGTCACCTTCTGCGAGTCGCTGTCCGGGCCCCGCATCACCGACTTCGAGGCGCGTTCGGGCTGGTGACCGGCCGGGACGAGCGGTTCGCCGAGCCGGGCCAGCAGGTCCCGCAGCCGGTCGTGGAGGAGGTGCTCCGGGCGCACGTCCAGGCGCAGCCCTCCGTGGACCTGCGCCTGGGGCACGCCCTGACCGGCCTGGGCCAGGGGACGAAGGCGTCACGGTCGCGGTGCGCGACGCCAGCGGCTCCGGCTACGAGATCACCGCCCGCTACGTGATCGGCTGCGACGGCGCCGCCGGGGTGGTCCGGGAGCAGATCGGGGCGCGGTACGCGGGGCACTCCGACCCCCGGCCCAACTTCAACGTGGTGCTCCGCGCCCCGTCGCTGGACACGCACCTCGGCCCGGCCGTGCAGTACTGGGTGCTCGGCGCGCCGGTCCCCGGGGTGATCGGCCGCCTGGACCTGCACGGGACGTGGTGGGCGATCCTGCCCGGCATCGAGGCCGGGTACGGCGCCGCGCACGCCGCGGAACTGATCACCGGCCTGGTGGGCAGGCCCGTGGAGCATCAGGTGCTGGCGTCAGACCCGTGGACGGCCCGGGTCCTGGTCGCAGACCGCTTCGCGGACCGGAGGGTCTTCCTGGCCGGGGAGAGCGCGCACGTGAACCCGCCGTGGGGCGGCCACGGGTTCAACACCTCGGTGGGCGACGCGGTCAACGTCGCGTGGAAGATCGCCGCGGTCGAGCAGGGCTGGGCGTCCCCGCGGCTGCTGGCCAGTTACGAGCCGGAGCGCCGCGGTGTCATCGAGCAGACCGTGGCGAGCGCGGCGGCCAACATGCGCGCGCTGGCCAGCGACCTGGCGCGCGACGCGCAGGCCATCCAGGCCGCGAAACGGCCGGAATTCCACAGCCTGGGGCTGGTGCTGGGGTACTCCTACGCCGGCTCGCCGGTGATCCAGGCCGGTGCCGGGGCGGAGCCCGGGGTAGCGGACAGGCCGGGGAGCGCAGACCTCCCGGCCGGCGACGTGAGCAGCTACACCCCGGACGCGGTGCCGGGCGCGCGGCTGCCGCACGCGTGGCTGCCCGGCGGGTCGTCCCTTTATGACCGGCTGGGGGCCGGGTTCACGCTGCTCGGGCCGGCGGGGAGCAGGACCCCGGGGTGCGGGCACTGCTGGACGGGGCACGCCGCCGGCGGATCCCGCTGGCGGTGCTGCGGCCCCCGCCGGGCTACCCCTGGGGCCGGGAGTTCCTGCTCGTCCGGCCGGACCAGCACATCGCCTGGCGGTCGCGGCGGGCCGCGGACATCGATCTCGATCTCGTCACCGGCCACGCGAGCCGCCCGGCCCGGACACGATCGGAGGAGAGGGTGTGAGCAGCGCAGAATCAGGAGCGGCCGTGCCTGGCGCGGCTGGGAAGACCGCCATCACGAACGTGCGCGTGTTCGACGGGCAGGGGTTGCGGGCGCCCGGGACCGTGGTCATCGACGGGGACCGGATCGGCACCGGCGCCGCGCGTACCCAGGTCATCGACGGGGACGGCGGCGTGCTGCTGCCGGGGCTCATCGACGCCCACGTCCATGTGCGCGACCGGGACACGCTGCAGCGGCTCGCTGGTTTCGGGGTCACCACCGTGCTCGACATGGGGAGCGGCCCGCCCGCGCTGGTGGACTCGCTGCGCGCGGTCCCCGGGCTGACCGGCCTGCTTAGCGCGGGGACTCCGGCCATCGCACCGGGCAGTTTGCACGCCCGCTTCCCCGTCATCGGCCAGCGGGGGCTGGTCAAGGGCCCCGACCAGGCGGAGCAGTTCGTGGCCGAGCGGGCCGCCGAGGGCTCGGACTACATCAAGATCATCGTGGGTAGCCCGGGCGCTGACCACGATCAGGCCACGGTGGACGCGCTCGTGGCCGCCGCGCACAGTCAACGGAAGCAGGCCGTGGCGCACGCGTCGTCCTGCGCCGCCGTGGCGAAGGCGGAGCAGGCCGGGGTGGACGTGCTCACCCACGTGCCGCTGGACCAGGCCCTGGACGCGGCCGCGGCGGCGCGGATGGCCGCGGCCGGCCGGATCCTGATCCCCACGCTGACCATGATGGAGACCCTCGTCTCCCTGCTCGGCCGTCCGGGCGACGGCTACGCCGCCGCGCGGGACAGCGTGGCCGTGGCGTACCGGGCCGGGGTGCCGATCCTGGCCGGCACCGACGCCAACGCCGACGCCGGCGGTCCGGCTGCCATCAGCCACGGCGACAGCCTGCACCACGAGCTGGAGCTTCTCGTGGAGGCCGGCCTGACTAGGCTGGACGCGCTGCGGGCCGCGACCGAGCTACCGGCGCGCTACTTCGGGCTGGGGGACCGGGGCGTGGTCGAGCCGGGGCGCCGGGCCGATCTGGTGCTCCTCGACGGGGACCCCCTCGAGGACATCCGGGCGACCCGGTCGGTCAGGCGCACCTGGTGCGGCGGGGTTGAGCATGGTCCACTGACTCAAGGATGAGGAGGTCCGATGAGCCTGCACGGACTGCTGTCGGTCACCATTGGCGTCCCCAATGCCGGCGACACCGGCGCCTACTACGCCGACTTCGGGCTGACTCCCGAGGGCGACGGCTGGTATAGCACGGCGGACGCGGGGCGCCAGCTGCGGATCGTTCCCGCGCCCACCCGGCGGCTGGTCGAGATGCGGGTCGGCGTGGATGACCCGGACGACCTCACGCGTGCCGCGGCGAGCCTTGCGCGGCTCGGCGTGCCGGCCAGCCTGAGCGGGATGAGCCTCCAGGCGGCGGAGCCGGTGACCGGCACCCGGGTCTTCCTGGACGTCGCCCCGCGGATCCAGCAGAAGCCGGCCGCCGCGCCGCATTACAACGGCCCCGGGCGGCCGGAGCGGCGGGACCGCCGGGCCCCGGGTTTCTTCCGGGCAGGCCCGGTGCGTCCGCGCAAGCTCGGCCACGCCGTCCTGGGCAGCACCGACCACGGCCGCTCGACGTCGTTCTTCACCGACGGCCTCGGTTTCAAGATCAGCGACCGGATCGCCGGGGTCGGCGCGTTCATGCGCTGCTCCACCGACCATCACAACGTGCTCGTGCTGGCCGCGCCGGTGAACTTCCTGCACCACACGTCCTGGCAGGTGGACGACGTCAACGAGGTGGGCCGGGGCGCGTTCGCGATGCTCGAGGGACGGCCGGAGCGGCACGTCTGGGGACTCGGGCGGCACTACGCGGGATCCAACTTCTTCTGGTACCTCAAGGACCCGGCGGGCAACTTCTCCGAGTACTACTCGGACATGGACTGCATCGTGGACGACCAGCTGTGGACCCCCGAAGACCTGGAGGGCGCGCGCGGCCTGTTCGCCTGGGGACCGCCGCCGCCTGCCTCTTTCCTCCACCCCGAGGACCTCGCGGCCATGATGACCGGCGCCCACGCCTTGCGATGACAGGCCAGCACCTGCGCGTGAGCAGGTCGGGGTAGCGACGTGTGCCCTGGCTTCGTCAACCCGCTGTACCCGCGTTGTCAGCATGAATTGTCGGCGGCTCGGGGTACGGTGGGCGGCATGACCGCACAGCCAGCCGGGTCCACTGGTCCCGGGGCCCATGAGGTGATCCATCTCGGCGGAGAAGCTGCTGTCGTGGTCCCTATGGCTGACTACCGGCGGTTGCGGGCGCTAGAGCAGCTGGCATCTCCGGACGAACTGGAGAGCGCCGAGGCCGCGGCCGTCCTGGAGGAATACAGAGAGTGGTCAGCGGCAGGCCGGCCGGGGGCCATCTCCCACGAGCGAGCGCGCAGGCTCCTGCTCGGTGAGGACGGGTGAAAGTCGAGCGGGTCGATCGCGTTGGTGAGGGCTAACCGGATCTGGACGCCTCAGATCGGTTGGCGGTGCCCGGGCCGCGGAGAGGCCGTAGGCTTCGGGGCGTGATTGAGCAGCGGCTTCAGGAACTGGGCATCGAGCTTCCCCCGGTGTTCCCGCCCGCGGGCAACTACGTGGGATGCGTGGTGGACGGCGGCCTCGTCTACGCCGGGGGCCACGGGCCCATCAACGGCGAGCACGTCATCCGCGGGAAGGTGGGCGGCGACCTCACGCTGGAGGAGGGGCGGCAGGCGGCCCGGATGACAGCCCTGTCGATCCTCGCCACCGTGCGGGACGGGCTTGGTGATCTCGACCGCATCGAGCGGATCGTGAAAGTTTTCGGGATGGTCAACGTCGCGCCTGGCTTCAACCAGACCCCGGCGGTCATCGACGGATGCTCCGACCTGCTCGTCGAGGTCTTCGGCGAGGCGGGCCGGCACACCCGCAGCGCCGTCGGGCTGGCGGAGCTGCCCTTCGACATCGCCGTGGAGATCGAGCTGACCGCCCGGCTGCGGTCCGGCTGAGGTCACGGCCAGGGATTGGCCACCAGGCGCTTCCGGCCCATGACTGGTTACGCTTCATCCGTGGCGATCACAGGCCGGCCCGGAACGTGGACCCGCGGGCTGCTGCGCTGCGGCGTGACCGCGGGCCCCGCCTTCGCCGCCGTGTTCCTGGCCGAGGGGGCGGTCCGTGATGGCTACCGGCCGCTGCGCCACCCGGTCAGCTCACTCGCGCTGGGGCCGCGGGGCTGGATCCAGGCCGTGAACTTCGCCGTGACCGGGGCGCTGTTCCTGGCGGGCGCGGCGGGACTGGCGCGGTCGGGCGATCCCGCGGCCGGCCGCCGGGCCGGGCAGGCCCTGATCGGCGCCGCGGGCGCGGGGCTCATCGGCTCGGCTGTCTTCACGACCGATCCGGTCAGTGGCTACCCGCCCGGAACCCCTGACGCGCTCACCGAGCCCAGCGTGGCGGGCGCAGCGCACAACCTGGCGGCCATCCCTGTCTTCCTCGGCCTGCCCGCCGCCGCGCTGGCCTGCAGCCGGCGGTCCTGGCGCGGCGGGCAGCGCGGGTTCGCGCTCTATAGCGCGGGCACCGCCATCATCATGCCGGGCACCATGGCGCTGGCCGGCGCGGGCTTCGGCCAGTCATCCCGGCTCGTCCCTGTCGGCGGGCTGTTCCAGCGCGCCAGCATCATCACCGGATTCGCGTGGCTGAGCGTGCTGTCCGCACGAGCGCTGCGGCCGGCGCTCAACGCGCCGGATGATCAGGTGCGGACCACCTCAGTAATCGCCACTGGATTACTTCCTGATGCGGATGGAATTGCGTGAAGATATGACGCCGGCCATGCCGGTGGTCCCTCGGGTCGCGGCCGCCGCTAATTGCTGGGCTGCGGTGCGGTGCAGTGGAGGTGCGGGTTCACGCCCAGGTAGTTGAGCGGGCCGGCGAGGATCGTCACAGCGGCCGTGCTGGCCTTGCTGCAGTTACCCATGCTCCCGTGGTAATCGCCGCGCTGCGAAGCGGCGAAGCCGCCGATGACCAGCCAGACGATAAGAAGCAGCGATCCGATGTGCATGTGACCTCCCTCAGCGTTATCTTCCCTCAGGCGACGAGGCAGCCGGTAACAGTTGCCGGGCCTTTATCCTGATCCTGGGATGAGCCTACCCAGGTGCGCCGATGCCAGGCCCGGAATGCCCTCAAGGTCCACGATTTTCCAGAAATCTGGAAGCCCCCGGGCCTGGTGGGGGCGGCCTGCCCGCCGCCCCGGGTGACCACGGCCCGGCGCTCAGTGGCGCGCCGCGGGCCCGTGCAATTGCCCATAATTCGTCATCGTGCCGATGCTGGCCGTGCCGTGAGATTACATCGGTTTTTAAGACATGCTTCACTTTCTCGTGCGGTTAAGTGGCGTTCCCGGGACCCGCCTTCGCGGCAGGTCGGCGCTCTGCGGCCGAGGGTTCACGGGCACGAATTTAACGGCCCCAGGCGCAGCGCTAAAGCCCTTGTAGTGCCAATCGGTTCGTAGTAGCTTATCCGCCGGATCACAAAAGGGGATTTAAACTTAGGGGGTTACATGCGGATATTTCGCACGCTGCTCGTCGCGGCCTCAGCGGCTGTTCTAGGGGGTGCACTGGTTATTTCCTCGGCGGGATCACCGGGCGCGGCTCCGGCGGCGCACCGGATCACCGTGCGCACGCACCTCACGGCCACGTTCCTGTCCGAGGCGCGTGCTGCCCTGGTCAGGGATCTGCGTACGCCCGATACCGCGATGTTCGTCCACGCCAGGCCCACGCCGACCGCAACACGTTCCACCACCCAGGCGTCCTCCCTGAACTGGGCCGGCTACGCCGACGTCTCCAGCACCCATGGCGCGTTCACCAACGTCAGCGGGTCGTGGGGCGTGCCCAGGCTTACCTGCACAGCAGAGGACAGGATCACCTCGGACTGGGTCGGCCTCGATGGCTTCAGCAGCGGCACCGTGGAGCAGGACGGCACGGCCAGCCAGTGCTTCGAGGGCAGGCCTTTCTATTACAGCTGGTACGAGATGTACCCGGCCGGCACCATCGAGGTCGGCGCGACGGTCGCGGCGGGCGACAGCATCAGCGCCTCGGTAGCCCGCACCGGCTCCCGTTACACGCTCAAGCTGACCGACTCCACCCACCCGGCTAACAGTTTCAGCAGGACGGCCACGTGCGCGACCTCCACCTGCCTGGACACCAGCGCGGAGTGGATCGCCGAGCGTCCGGCCTACGGCGACACGGGCATCGTGCCCGAGGCGCAGTTCGGCACCGTCGGGTTCTCCAGGGCATCGGAGACGGCCGCCGGCCGGACCAGCACCATTTCCGGCTTCTCGGGCACCAATTACGCCGTCACCTGCGTGGACTCCACCGAAAGCTATGACATCGTGTCCACATCCGGCCTGACCGCAGGCAACACCTTCACCAGCACGTGGCGGAACAGCTACTAGCACGACCGTTCAATCCGGGGCCCGTGACCTGGCCGGGTCACGGGCCCCGGGCAGCGGGCGTGCCTGCCTTCCCGGGACATGCCGGAGGCCTGTGGCCGCAGGCACGCTTACCGGCGTGCCCGGTCTGGGGGCCGGCGGGGACGGGTCTTGAGCAGCGTCAGGGCGGCGATGAGCGTGAACGTGACGACGTTGGCCGTGAACACCGCGGGCTGCGCGGCGAGCAGCCCGTACGCCAGCCAGCCGAGGACCCCGGCGGCGAAGACCCCCAGGTAGGCGTAGGAGATGTCGTCGGCGTGGCCGCGGCGCCAGGTCCGCAGCAGCTGGGGGACCCACGCGCAGGTCGTGAGCAGGCCGGACAGGAGCCCGAGAGTAATGATCATGGCAGCTCCGGCGGCGGGGCGGTGCTGGCCCGGACGATCAGCCGGGTCGGGTGCAGCAGCGTGGTGGCCCGGCCGGGGGCGATCAGCCGGCGGGCGCACTCCTGGCCCTGCCGGTAAAGGTCCTGGTGCACGGTGGTCAGCGGGGGGACCGCCCGGCCGGACTCCTCGATGTCGTCGTAGCCGGTGACCGACAGGTCGCCGGGGACGCCCAGGTCCAGGTCGCGGGCCGCGTGCAGCACCCCTAGCGCGAGCACGTCGGTACTGGCCAGTACCGCGGTGGGACGTTCCGGGCCGGGCAGGCTGAGCAGGGCGTGCCCTGCGGCGCGGCCGTCAGCGACGCTGTGGCCGGGCTGTTCCCACACCCGCACCGCGCCCGGCGGCAAACCGGCTTCCGCCGCGGCGCGCTGGTAGCCCCGCAGGCGCAGGCGGAACACCTCGTAGCGGGCGCCGGACTGCCTGGCCTGGCCGGCCCACCCCGTGTGCCCGTCGGAACGCAAGCGCCAGGTCACGACGCCGAGTCTGCGATGACCGAGGCCGATGAGGTGGCGGGCGGCGCTGGCGGCAGACCCCTCGTTATCGACGGTCACGCACTCCGCGCCCGCGCCGGCGGGCCCGCCGGACACCACCGTGGGCAGCCGGCGGCGCAGCGCCACCGCCAGCGCCGGGTCATCGTCGGCAGGGGAGTGGGCGATCAGGCCGTCAACCGCCGCGTCCCGGACCAGCCGCTCGGCGGTCTCCGCGGCGGCGGGGATGAGTTGCAGGGCCAGGCCTGCCGCCGCCGTGGCGGCGGTCACGCCATGCAGGAACGAGACGGTGCCCGGATCCCCGAACGCGTACGGCAGGGCCTCGGTCAGCAGCACGCCGAGCACATCATTGCGGCCTCTCTTCAGCGCCCGCCCGGCCGCACTCGGGCCGCCGTATCCCAGTTCGTCCGCGGCTGCCAGCACCCGCTGGCGCAATTCCGCCGAGAGCTGGTCAGGGTGGTTGTACGCGTTGGACACCGTCATGCGGCTCACCCCGCACCTGGCCGCCACGTCTGCCAGCGTCACCCGCGACCGCCCCTGCACCTCACCACGCACACCATGACTGTATCGATAAAGACTGTATCGGTAAAGCCGTTAGTGAGGCTGAATACAGTCGTGCCGCAACCCGCCTGTTTCCCTTACCCAGGAGGACACCCAAGCGGATCTGGCCATGGCCGCGAGGCTCACGCCTGGTCTAGCGTGGCGGCTATGGACGATGAGTCGATCCGGGTCTCTGATGCCGATCGCGAGCAGGCCGTGGTCATGCTCCGCGAGCACCTGCTCGCGGGACGGCTGACGCTGGACGAATTCTCCGAGCGGGTCGAAGCCGCCCTCCAGGCCCGCGTCGGCGGGGAACTGGACCGGGTCCAGGACGACCTGCCCCGAGTTTCCTCCGCCGTCTCCGGCCCGCGCCGCAAGCCGGCGCGCATCACCGCGGCCCTGCTCGGCCATGTCGCGCGGCGCGGGCCGTTCAGGCTGCGCCGGTGGAGCCTCGCCGCCAGCGCCCTCGGCGACCTGGACCTGGACCTGCGCGACGCCACCATCGACGGGCCGCAGGCCGCCGTGACCGTCCTCACCGCGTTCGGCAACACCGATATCTACGTGCCCGAAGGTGTCAGCGTCGATGTCACCGGCATGACCATCTTCGGTCACCGCCGGGACTGGGGACGCGACACCAGCCGCCCGGACGCCCCGGCCGTGCAGGTCCGGGTCTTCGGCTGGTTCGGGACCGTGGACGTATGGCGTGTGCCGCACGACATGCGCGGCAGCTACAGCGATATCTTCCGCCAGCTCGAGGACCGCCAGCGCCAGCTCCCGGGGTGACCCGGCCCCGGCCCCGGTCAGGCCCCGGGCTGCGGTGGCCGGGCGGCCCGGAGCAGGGAGCGGTCGAGGTCGGCGAGCGTGGCCGCACCGCACAGGGCCATGGCCGTCCGCAGCTCGTCCGCGAGGATATCGAGAGCGAGCCGGACCCCGGCTTCCCCGGCGGCAGCGAGCCCGTAGAGGTGGGCCCGGCCGACCAGGACCGCCCGGGCACCCAGCGCCAGCGCGGTGACGATGTCGCTGCCCCGCCGGATCCCCGAATCGAAGAGCACCTCGACCCGGTCCCCGACGGCGTCGGCGATGGCCGGCAGGACCTCGAGGGCGGCCGGAGCGTGATCCAGCTGCCGGCCGCCGTGGTTGGAGACGATGACGGCGTCCACGCCCTCGTCGGCGGCCCGGCGCGCGTCGCCGGGACTCAGCACGCCCTTCAGCGCGATCGGGCCATCCCACTCCTGCCGGATCCAGCCGAGATCCGGCCAGCCCACGGTGCCGTCGAACATCTGGGTGAGCTGCTGCCGGGAGGTCGGCCCGCTCATGGACAGGTTGGGGAATCCCAGCGCCGGCGAGGTCAGGAAGTGCCAGGCCCAGCCCGGGTGGCGGGCGCCGTTGAGGACCGTGCGCAGCGTCAGCTCCGGGGCCGGCAGCACGATGCCGTGCCGCAGCTCGCGTTCCCGCTTCGACCGCACCGAGGTATCGACGGTCAGCAGCAGGGCCCGGTACCCGGCCGCGGCGGCCCGCGCGACCAGCTTCCGCGCCGCGGAACGGTCACCCCAGAGGTAGAGCTGGAGCCACAGCGCGCTGCCCGGCGCGGCGTCGGCGATCGCCTCCAGCGGCTGCGTGGCGAGCGTCGAGACACCGTAGGCCAGCCCGGTGCGCCGCGCCGCGCGGGCCACGGCGAGCTCACCCTCATGGTGGAACATCCGCGGCGACCCGACGGGGGCGAGGGCCAGCGGCAGCGGCATCGGCGTGCCCAGGACCGTCGTGCCGGTGTCCAGCCGGCTCACATCCCGCAGCACCCGCGGGACCAGTTCCACCTCGCCGAACGCCTCGCGGTTGCGGCGCAGCGTCCACTCGTCCTCGCCACCGCCCTCGAGATAGCCGAGCGCGGCGGCGGGCAGGCGCCGCCGGGCCAGGCGGCGGAGGTCGCCAATGCTGTGGCAGCGGGCCAGGGCCCGCTCGCCGTAGGGCGCGTCACCCCGTCCGACGTGGACGAGCTCACGGATTTCGGCCAGGTTCACGGGTCACCGCCGCCGGTGGGCATGGTCACCGGGTGCCGACCGCGGTCATGACGGCCATGACGAACGTGGCCAGGGCGGCCAGCCCGTGCCCGAACGGGATGACCGCCGCCGGATACGCCCGGGTCTTACGGGGCCGCCCGGACGCCTCGGCGGGAAGGCTGGCGATCACCTCGTCGATGAGCCGGGCCGCCAGCGCCTCGTCGGTGAGCGCGCGGGCCAGCGTCGCGTCCGTGAGCCGGCCGCGCACGGCGTCGTGGGCGGGCGGCGGGAACAGGGCCGGTCTGGGCGGACCGCCCGCGGGCCGGCCGTGGCCCGGGCCCCCGGGCTGCCCCGGCTGGCCCGCCTGACCGGGGTCCCCTGGTCCATGGGCCGGGTCGTGAGCCGGCCGGGGATACGGCGTCCACAACGTCACCGTGCAGATGCCGAGCCCGATCGCGGGTGCCAGCAGGGCCACGGCCACCCAGCCCAGCGGGCCCCAGCCGGTGGCCAGGAACACGGCCCAGACCACCAGGCCGGTCAGGGCCAGGCTGAAGTGGCTGTACAGGACCCGGGGGGACAGGCCGTCCCGGACCGAGCGCTGCCGGCGCAGGGCACCGTGAACCACCAGGGACCGCAGCATGTAGGCGCCGATCCCCGCGGTCAGGATCCAGCTCAGGAGCGTGGCGAGCGCCAGCGTGCCGCTGTGTGCCGCGGGGGCCGCGATAGGCACGGTCGCCACCCGCCAATCTGCCCTGGGCTCCTGGATCTCCCGGGTCAGACCCGGTCAGAGCGGGCGGCCCGGCGGCCCAGGAGCACGAACGTGAAGAGCCCGGCGGCGAGCACCAGGATGGCCGAGAGCAGGAGCGCGGCATGCAATCCTGCGTAAAACGCACTGTACGCCGCGTGGATGACCTCCTGCACTAGCGTGCCCTGGCCCGCGCCGGCCGCGCCACCTGCGCCCTTGGTGTTCCCGTTGGCGGGAACACCACCGGTTTCGACGGCGTGGATGACGATCGACTGGAAATTAGCCGGGATGCCCAGGTGCTTCAGCCGGCTGGTCAGGCTGGACCGAAGCTGGGCGTTGACCAGCGCACCCAGGATCGCCACGCCCGTCACCGCCCCGATCTCGCGGCTGGTGTTGGTGGCCGAGGCGGCCATGCCGGACCGGGCGGGCGGGACCGCGGACAGGGCCGCCGAGGTGATCGGGACCACGGTGGCGCCGATGCCCACGCCGGTCAGCGCGAGGGTCGTGGCGAGCGGCAGGTACGCGGGGTGCGGGTTGAGCGTCAGTGTGGTCAGGAGCAGGCCTGCGCCGAACAGCAGGCAGCCGATGAAGATCGACCAGCGCGGCCCGGACGGGTCGGTCCACCGCCCGGCGAGCAGGGACGCGACGATCATCAGGCTGGTCATCGGCAGGAAGACCAGCGCGATCTGGTACCCGGTGTCGCCGACCACCTCCTCGAGGTACAGGGCGGTGAAGAAGAAGACGGCGAAGGTGGCGAAGTAGGCGCAGAACGCGACCACGTTGGCGGTCAGGAACCGCGGCACCCGCAGGAACCGCAGATCCAGCAGGGGATGGGCGGCCCGGCTCTCCCACCAGAAGAACGCCGCGGCGGCCACCACGCTCAGGCCGAGCAGGACGAGCACGCTGGGTGCGGCGAAACCGGTGTTCTCCGCGCCGATCACCGCGAACACGAAAGCGGTCAGGGCGGCGGCACCCAGGACCGTCCCGGGGATATCCACCCGGTGCGCGTCCGGGTCGGAGTTCTCCGGCAGCACGATCAGGCCGGCGACCAGGGCCGCCAGCCCGAAGGCCACATTGAACCAGAAGATGGCCCGCCAGCTCCACACGCCGATCAGCGCACCGCCGATGACCGGGCCGACCGCCAGGGCCAGCCCGGACACCGCCGCCCACACGCCGACCGCCCGGGTCCGGGTGCGCTCGTCGGTGTACAGGTGGCGCAGCATGGACAGGGTGCCGGGCTCGCTGGCCGCCGCGCCGAATCCCATGACGGCCCGGCCGGCGATGACCAGGCCGATATTCGGGGCCAGCGCGGCCAGCACGGAGCCCGCGCAGAAGATGCCGACCCCGATCAGCATGACCCGTTTACGGCCGAACTCGTCGCCGACCATGCCGAAGGCCAGCATGGCGCCGGCGAACGTCAGCGCGTACGCGCTGACCACCCACTGCAGGGCGCTGACGCCCGCGTGCAGGTCGGCCTGCACGCTGCCGAGCGCCACGCTGACGATCGTGTTGTCGAGGAAGGTCAGGAACAGCACCGCGGTGAGCACGGCCAGAGCCAGCCCGCGGCTGCCGTGGCGCGGCGCGGGCGCCCGCTCGGCGGGCGCGCCTACCGAGCGGACCATGTGACTAGCCTGCAGACTTGCACGCCGCCGGGAGCGCGGACGTGCTGCCTTGGTCTTCCAGCTTCAGCAGTCCGCACAAGCTGGCCACCCCGACCTTCCAGCTTCCGTCCTGGAGCACGGCGACACCGGACTGGTTGGACAGCGCGGGCTGCCCGCCGATCAGGATCGAGTAGGTCACCTTGGCCTGCGACGAGGAGACCACTGTCACCTTGGTGACCTTGGCGGTGGCGGTGGCCGCCAGGCCCTTGCCGAGCTGGGACTTGATGACGGGGGCGAACGTCTGACCGTCCTGGAGAAGGCTGACCCGCGTGGCCAGCGGGGTCTTCGCGCTGAAGAACGCCTCCCAGTTCTTCGTGATCGTGGAGACGGCGCCGGAACTGGCGGCCGGGCTGGCCGAGGTGGCCGGGGCGGACGAGGACGGTGCCGAGCTCGGACTCGAGCTGGCACCTGAGCTGGAGCTACTGCCGCTGCTCGAGCAGGCGGCCAGGCCCCCTGCGAGTGCGCATACCAGCAGGATCTGCTGGACAACTCTTCGAGTTATCATGCGGCCATTTTCCAACTTCTCGCCGCCGGCCGCGACTTAGCAGACCCCGGTCCATGACAGCGGAGTCAGGCTCGCGGCCGGCCGCCCAGCGCGCTCCCTCCCGGCCGCCCCTGGCTCAGCGGGGTCAGGCAGCCCCCGGACCAGCCCGATCAGCATGACCGCGCCGGCCGGAAGAGGGCCTGGAAGACGCCAAGTTGGCCCCTGCGGTCCTGGCTGACGCCATCCGCAGAGGATGATGTGGGAGAACGACCGCGGCCGCCGTTCCCGGCCGCGTGAGGACCATGATCAGCGCCGGGAGGAGACTCAGACGGACGCCAGTGGCCCGGCGAGGCCGGCCCCGCCGCCCGCGCCGCCGGTGACGGGCGAAGAGCCCGATGCCCGGTACACCTTTGCCAACGAGCGGACCTTCCTGGCCTGGATGCGCACCGCCCTGGGACTGGTGGCCGCCGGGCTGGCCATCGTCCAGCTGCTGCCGCCGTTCCACGGGATCCGCTGGGGGCGTCATGCCCTCGGCGTCCCGCTGATCGTGCTCGGCGCGGTCGTCGCGGTGGTCAGTTACCTCGACTGGACGGCCAACCAGCGGGCCATGCGCCTGGGTCAGCAGCCGCGCCGGTCCTGGCTGCCCCACTTCCTGGCCGTCACCATCGCACTCGTCGCGCTCGTCGCGGCCATCCTGGCCCTGATCTCCGCCTGAGGTGCCATGAGCCACGCACCGCACCGCCGAGGCCACGATCCGGGCCTGGCCCGGGCGCGGACCAGCATGGCGTGGACCCGCACCGCCCTCGCGTTCGCGGGCATCGGTGCGGTCATCCTGAAGAGGGACCTGATCCCGGGTCTGGTGGTGCTCGCCCTGAGCGTCCTGGTCTGGTCGGTCGGGCGCGTGGCCGGGGGGACAGGCCCGGTGCGGGGCCGCCCGGTGCGGCTGCTGGTGATCACCGTCGTGGTCACCGGGGTGTGCCTCGTGGCACTCGGGCTGGCCATGTTCGGCCCCGAGACGCCCGGGATCCGGCCCTGAACCTCGGGGATGGCGGCTGGCGGTCAGGGGTCGGCCGGCGGTCGGGGGTGGCTGGCGCTCGAGGGGCGGCTGGCGCTCAGGGGTGGCTGGCGCTCAGGGCGGCCAGCACGGCCAGCACGAGCGTGGCGCTGGCGGTGAAGCCGTGCAGGAGGGCCAGCCGGGGCGGGAAGGGGGCCCGCGCGGGGCGGTCACCGCGCCGGGCGGCCAGCGTGTTACGGGCCAGCCAGCTGAGCCCGGCGGCGATCGCGGCCACCAGGATCCCGAACGAGACCCAGGCCAGCGGCGCGTGCCGGGTCCCCACGAACACGAACCAGAGGCCCAGGCCGATGAGCCCGAGCAGGGGGTGGCTGAACTCGAGCAGCGGATGCTCACCGGGCGTGGCGTGCACCTTGACGCGGGGGATGTTCGGCGGCTCGGCGCGGCCGGCCGCCGGCCCGGCAAGATCGGAGGCGTGCCCGGCGGGACCGGAGGTCACCGCGGCCGGCCCGGAGGCGGGGGCTGCGGTGCCGGAGGCAGGGACGGCCTGCCCGGGGACGGCCGTCGCGGGGGCGGCCGTCCCTGAGGCGGCCGTCGTGGAGGCAGGGCCCGCGGAACCCGCGGCGGACGCGGGGAGACCGGCGGCGGCCACCCGCACCGGCGGGGCCGGGACGGGGGCGGCCTGCCGGGCCGCGGCGCGCTTGGCGGCGCCGCCCGCCATGAGCAGGGTCAGGCCTGCGGCAGCGGTGAGTACCCACAGGACCAGGGCCGCGATCGCCACCGGGATCTCCCTCCGCGCCACCGGGTTCGGCGGCGGGACCGCCGGGACCGTTCCTCAGGCTAGCGAACGCCAGGCGGATGCCCCCGCCCCGTCCAGCACCCGGCCCGCCGCGGCCCGGATGAGCACCGCAGCCCAGGTGCGCAGCGGTTTCCACGGCTGGGCCAGGGCCCGGAACTCGGCTTCTGACGGGGGCGCGTCCAGCTGGTACAGCCGGGCCGCCAGGTCCAGCACCCGGGGCTCGCCGACCGGCAGCACGTCGGCGAAGCCGGTGCCGCGGATCACGATCAGCGCGCTGTAGAACGGGCCGATGCCGTTGAGGGCCTGGAGCCCGGCCATGGCCCGCTCGGGCCCCTCAGCCAGCAGCCGATCCGCGTCCAGCAGGCCGTCCAGCGCCGCCTGCGCGACCCCGTGCAGCCGCGGTATCCGGTCGGCGGGGATACCCGGGAACGCGTTCACGCCCAGCAGCTGATCCGGGGTGGGCAGCGCCGCCAGCTGCTCACCGGCCAGCTCGAAGAGGGCGCCGTGCGCGCGGCCCAGCCGCTCGCGCACCTGCATCATCTGCCGGGCCGGCCGCCGCGCGCTCAGCACGCACCAGACCGCGGCCTCGTAGGGCGAATAGAACAACGGCGGCCGCAGCCCGGGAGCCGCCGCCTGGAGCCGCCCGATGACCGGGTCGCGCTCCCCGACACGGCTGAACTCCCGGCCGTCGTGATCCAGCGACAGCACCCGCTCGACCTGGCGGCGCACCCGGCCCAGGTCGGCGCCTGGCGGCCCGTGAACCGTGCAGTGCACCGTGCCCGCCTGGCCCGTGCCTGCCTGTCCGTGCCTGCCTGGCTCGTGCCTGCCTGGCCCGTGCCTGCCTGGCCCTGCCGGACTTCCGCGCCCACCTGGTCGGTGTAGCCGTCCAGGCAGAAGGCCAGCCGCATCACCCCGTCCCAGGTCCCGCCCGCCCGCTGGCCGAACCCGAACGTGGCCGCCTCCGCGAGCGAGAACGGCCCGTCCGGCGTGATGCTGAATGATCCGAGTTCCATAGGGTGCATGGTCTCAGCCAGCTCTGACACTGGCGAATGGGCGGACCGGTTGAACAGCCTGCCCCAGTACGAGCTCGTCCGGGAGGCCTGGCTTCACGGACCCGAGAGGCTGCTGACGGCGTGGCGGGCGCACCCAGGACCAGGCTGGCCGCCTGACCTGGTGCCGGCGACATCGCGGGCCGCGGCACCTAGACCGCGGGCTGCTCGGCGGACAGGTAGGCCAGCACGGCCAGGACGCGCCGGTTGTCGTCGTCGGACGGCTGCAGGCCCAGCCGGAGGAAGATCGACGTCGTGTGCTTGGCCACGGCCCGCTCGGAGATGAAGAGCCGCTGGGCGATCGCGGCGTTGGAGCGCCCCTCGGCCATCAGGCCGAGCACTTCGCGCTCCCGCGGGCTGAGTGCGCCGATGGCGTTGTCCCCGGAGTTGCGGAACAGCAGGCGGTCGATCACCTCCGGGTCCATCACCGTGCCGCCCGCGGCCACCCGGCGCACCGCGTCCACGAACTGCGCGCTGTCGAACACCCGGTCCTTGAGCAGGTAGCCGATACCGCCGCTGCCGCCGGCCAGGAGTTCCCGCGCGTAGAGCTGCTCCACGTACTGGGACAGCACCAGGACCGGCAGGCCGGGCACCGCGCGCCGGGCGGCGAGCGCGGCCCGCAGGCCCTCGTCGGTGAAGCTGGGCGGCAGCCGGACGTCCACGACGGCCACGTCCGGCCGCGCGGAGGTCACGGCGGCGAGCAGGTCGGTCCCGTTGTTGACGGCCGCGGTGATCTCGAGGCCGTGGGCCTCGAGCATCCGGGTCAGCCCGTCCCTCAGCAGGAAGAGGTCTTCAGCGATGACAATGCGCACGGGATCTCCAGGGTCACCGCGGTGGGGCCGCCGGGCGGGCTGCTCAGCGCGAGCACGCCGTCGAACGCAGCGACCCGCCGCTCGATGCCGCGCAGCCCGGTGCCCCGGGAAGGGTCGGCGCCTCCCCGGCCGTCGTCGCTCACGCCGACCCGCAGCACCCCGTCGCCGTAGCGGATGTCGATCCACGCCTGGGTCGCGCCGGCGTGCTTGGACACGTTGGCCAGCAGTTCGCTGACCGCGAAGTAGGCCGCCGACTCGACGGGGGCGGGCAGCCGGCCGGGCAGGTCACTGGCCAGCCGGGCGCGCAGCGGGGAGTCAAGGGCGAGCGCGTGCACCGCGTCGCCCAGGCCGCGGTCGGCCAGCACCGGCGGGTGAATGCCGCGGACCAGGTCGCGCAGCTCGGCGAGGGCTTTCGCGGACGTGTCACGGGCCTCCAGCAGCAGCGCGCGGGCCGCGGCGGGGTTGGAGTCGATCAGCTGCCCGGCGGCGTCCAGGGTCATGCCCATGGCCACCAGCCGGGCCTGCGCCCCGTCGTGGAGGTCGCGCTCGACCCGGCGCATCTCCGCCGCGCCGGTGTCGATCGCCTCCGACCGGGTCTCGGCCAGGTGCCGGACCCGCAGCGCCAGCTCAGCCCGGCCGGCCGGGCCGAGCATGGACCGGGCCAGCGTCGCGTACCCGGCCAGCATCGCGGGGGCACAGGCCAGCCCCAGCGCGATCAGCGCCGCACCCATCACGATCAGCACGAAGGCCGTGTTCCCCGGGAAAGCGGGCGGGGGGATCGCGACCAGCGGGCGGGTGGTGGGCGCGATGAACTCAACCAGGCCGACCGTGGCCAGCCCGGCGGGCAGGACGGCCAGGATCCAGCCCCCGGCGGCGTTCACGGCCAGCCACAGCACGTCCCGCCCGGTGGCCGGGTCAGCCAGCACCCAGCGCAGCTGCCGGAAGTAGGTGCCGCGGACGGCGGCCGGCACCGGCAGGTACGGATCCGCGATGCGGACACCGCACCACTCCCCGGCCAGCCGCCGGGTCAGGCTGGCCAGCTGCCGGATGGCCAGCAGGATGCACGGGAGCAGCAGCAGCCACACCACGCAGCCGGCCAGCACGACCAGCACCACCAGGAACAGATGCCGGGCCAGCGGCTCCGCGGGGCCGGCCGGGTGGGGGATCCCGCCGGGGACCACGGTGAAGGCGTTCGCGGGCGCACCACTACGGTTGAGCGCCTGCCCGAGGGCGAGCCCGGCCAGCAGCAGCGGAGCCGCCAGGGCCAGCAGCAGGCCGGCCCCGGCCACCGTCAGCGCCCCGAAGCCCAGCCCGCGCCAGGCAGCGACCAGGCCCGCACCAATCCACCGGGTGCGCTGGCCCCTGCTGCTCACGCGCGGTGATCCGCTGCTCATCACGGTCTCCTCGGGTTGCCGGGCTCACCCCGCCAGTCTGCCCGGCTGGCCGCCCGCGTGGCAGTGTCCCTGACCCCCCGAACAGAGGGTGTACCTAGGTCTACCAGGGCGGCATCGGCTCACCGCCTGCCGCCGGCCCGGCCTGCTCAGCTCCTGGCCGGCCGCGGCAGTCCCAGGGCCCGGCGCAGGAAATCCAGCTCGTGCGTGAGCAGGTTCGCGGCTACCGCCTGGTCGGCGGGCAGGTGAGTGGCCCGGGGCAGTGGCAGTACCTCATGCGGCCGTCCGGCCGCGAGCAGCACTGAGGACAGGCGCAGCGTGTGCGCCGGGATGACGTTGTCGTCGGCGAGCCCGTGCACCAGCAGCAACGGGCGGCGCAGCGAGGCTGCCTCGAGCACCAGCGAGCACCGGTCGTACGCCTCCGGGTGCTCGTCCGGGTGGCCGAGATGGCGCTCGCGCCAGTGCGTGTCGTAGAGCCGCTGGTCGGTCACCGGGGCGCCCGCCACCGCCGCGTGGAACACGTCGGGCCTGGCGCAGCACCGCGAGGGCGGCCAGGAACCCGCCGAAGGACCAGCCGCGGATGCCGACGTGGCCCAGGTCCAGGCGGGGAGACTGGCGGGCGGCGTGCTCCAGCCCTTCCACCTGGTCGGCCAGCACCGGCCCCGCGATATCCAGGTAGATTTCACGTTCCCAGGCGGGCCCGCGGCCGGGGGTGCCGCGCCCGTCCACCGTGAGCACCGCGAAGCCCTGCTCGGCGAACCACTGCGACACGTACGTCCACCAGGCCTGGCCGGCGGTCACCTTGCGCATGGCCGGCCCCCCGTACGGGTCCATCAGCACCGGCAGCGGTGGATCACCCGGCTGGTGCCAGGAGGGCAGGAACAGGGCGGCGCGCAGCGCCCGGGGTCCCAGGGTGAGCAGTTCCATGCGCGGCGCCAGGCCGGGCGGCTCAGCCACGGAGGTAACCGGCGTCGCCTCCGTGTCGCCGCGCACGCTTCCGGTCTGCCGTACGGTCATCCGGGGGCCGGGCCGATCTGGAGTGCGCGAGACCAGGACGACGGTGCCCGCCCGCCCGGTCCCGTGGTGTACCCCCGGTTCCGCGCTCAGCCGGCGCAGCCCGGCCCGGGGGTCGTAGGCCCAGACGTGCGTCTGCGTCGGCTCGTCGGACGCGGTGAACAGCACGGTCTCGCCGTCGACCGCGAGTACCTCGCCGAGCTGGAGGCCGGGCGGGGTGACCGGCAGGCCGCCCGCGGCCAGCCGGCGGGTGTCGCCGATGTCGGTGCTGGTCAGCAGGACGCCTGAGGAGGTCCGCGCGGGCAGCCCGGGGACGAGCTCGACCCAGCAGTCGTCATGCTGCCCGGCCAGCACCCGGGTTGCGCCGGTGCTCGCGTCGATGCCGAGTACCAGGACGTCCCGCTGGTCGCGGCGCTGCACGGCGGCGAAGGGCCCGGACCCGTCCCACCCCGCGGCGGTCAGGTACTCGAACGCGGCGCTGTCCCAGTCAACCGCCGTGAGCGGCCCGGCCGGGTCGGCCACGGCGATCCACAGGCTCACCGCGGCGTTCGCGGTGCCGGCCGGGGGGTAGCGGAAGGCCACCGGGGGCTGGCCTGGGTCCGCCGGGTCGGCTCGGTACCACTGCTGGACCGGCGCCTCATCCACCCTGGCCACCAGCATGCGCTGGCCGTCCGGTGCCCACCAGTAGCCCCGGTGGCGCCCGATCGACTCGCCCGCCACGTGCTCGGGCCGCCCGTAACTCACGGTGGGTCCCTCCGGCGCGGCGATCACCCGGTCCGCTCCGCCGCCCGCGCCGATCACGCGCAGCGCGCCGCCGCTGAGGTAGCCGATGCGGTGGCCGGCCGGATCCGGGCGCGGGTCGGTCACCGGCCCCAGCGCCGGAAGCCGGCGCACCGACCCGTCCGCGGGCCGGGCCACCCACAACTGCCCGGACAGCGCGAAGGCCAGCACCGCGCAGGCGTCGTCGGCCGCGTATCCGACGATGCCGCCGGACAGCTCCCGGGTGCGCTCCCGCCGGGTGAGTTCCTCGGCGGACAGCTGATCCGCTGCCCCCTCCAGCAGGCGCACCGGGTCGGCGAGCAGCCGCTCGGTCCCGGTCGCGCAGTCCACCGCCCACAGGCAGCTGACCGGGTCGTCGCCAGCCCGGCTGCGCAGGAAGAAGACCGTCCCGCCGTCTGGTGACACGCTGGCCTGGGCCGGGTGGCCGAGGCTGAAACGACGGGTGCGGGCGAGTTGGCGGGGCAGCGTCTCCGGGGCCATGGGTGTCAGACTGCCACTGCCCCCGAGGTCCCTGGCCCGATCCGGCGGGAACCAGCCCGGCTCAGCCCGGCCAGGTGGCGATCAGCACGGTAGCGCCCTGCTCACGCGACCTGGCTACCCGCGCGGTGAGCCCGGTGCCGGTGACCGCCCCGGTGGCCGCGGCCAACTGGCGCTCGCTGATCTCCGACAGCAGGTGGCCACCCGGCGCCAGCCACTGCGGTGCGCCGGCTGCGACCCGCCGCAGCACGCTCAGGCCGTCGGGCCCGCCGTCCAGGGCGACCCGGGCCTCGAAGTCCCGCGCTTCGGGGGGAAGCAGCCCGACGTCGCCCGTCGGCACGTAGGGCACGTTGGCGAGCAGGATGTCCACCCGCCCGCGCAGGGCCACGGGCAGCGGCTCGAACAGGTCGCCCTCGTACACCCGGCCGCCTGCGGCCGCGAGGTTGCGCCCGGCGCAGCGCACCGCGGCCGGGTCGATGTCGGCGGCGTGCACCTCGGGCCGGTCGATGGCGGCGGCCAGGGCGGCCGCCAGGGCACCCGAGCCGCAGCAGAGGTCCACGATCACGGCGCCCGGCCGGGCCAGCGCGATGGCCTGGCCGGCCAGGAACTCGGTGCGGCGCCGGGGGACGAACACCGCGGGATCCA
The DNA here is from genome assembly GCA_963711485.1 of uncultured Actinomycetes bacterium. Classification (GTDB taxonomy): domain Bacteria; phylum Actinomycetota; class Actinomycetes; order Streptosporangiales; family Streptosporangiaceae; genus RYN-230. The sequence goes on along the minus strand of CAVQEM010000028.1, from coordinate 135,098 downwards.
CCGCGATCCGCAGGCCGCAGAACTCCGCCCAGCCCAGCACGTGCTCGAGTGGCTGGCCCGCGGCCCGCTGGTCAACCAGGCTGGCCAGGTCGGCAGGCGTGCGGGCGGCCGCGATCAGCAGATCCGCCTCGTCCTCGGCGTAGACGCAGCCCGCCGCACGCAGCCGGGCGGTCACGGCGGAGCGGGATCCGGGGGAGTCGTCAGCAGTCATGAGTGCCCGGTACCTTACCGCCCTGCCGCCCAGCCAAGGCCGCGCCGGGGCCGGCCACAGAGGCCAGGCCCCGGCGCGGTGGGAAGGGTCCGGGAAGTCAGGGTCAAGCGCGGCGCAGCAGCAGGACGATGAGGACGATGATCACGATGACCACGATGGTGCCTATGCCGATGTACACCGGAGTGGTTCCTCTCAGTCGGTAGTGCGTGCCCAGCCAGGCGGCTGAACGGGCCCTTGGCTACCCCGGGGACAGGGCCCAAAACGTGCCGCCCACCGGCCTCATCCGGCCGGCGCGGCGCCCGAGGAGAGTCCGCCCAGGTCAGCAGCCCGAGCTCAGCGCGGCAGCCCGAGCTCAGCGCGGCAGCACGTGCGGGTTCAGGATGCCAGCCGGGTCCAGCGCGCCGCGGATCCGTGCGAACAGTCCCCGCTCGGCCGCGGACCGGGCCAGCGGGAGCCAGCGCGCTTTCAGCGCGCCGATGCCATGCTCGGCGGAGATCGAGCCGCCCAGCGAGGTGACGAACGAGAACACCGCGTCCTCGTGCCGTCCGTCCGGCGGTGCCGCCGGGACGATGTTGACGTGCACGTTCCCGTCGGCGACGTGACCGAAGGTGATCACCGTGGCGCCCGGGTCCGCGCCGGTCACGACCCGGGCCACCCCCTCGGCCAGCTGCACCCAGCGCGCGGCGGGCACCGAGACGTCCAGCTTGAGCGCCGCGCCGAGGAAACCCGCTGCTTCCGGGTGCCGTTCCCGGTAGGCCCACAACCGGGCCCGGTCCACCGCCGACTGCGCCACCGCGGCGGGATGGTCCCCGGCGGCGGCGGCCAGATCGTCCAGCGCGCCGGGACCGTCCGCCTCCAGCAGGAGATACGCCGGCGCGGGGACGGCCAGCGGCGGGGCCAGGCCAGCCCGGCTGATCAGCAGGTCCAGCCCCGCGGCGGTGAAGAACTCGGCCGAGAGCAGGCCCGGGACCCGGGCGGCGGCCATCCTGGCCGACGCGTGAAGCTCGGACAGGCCGGGAAACCCGCAGAGCACGGTGACGAGATCGCGGGCCCGGGGGACCAGCCGGAGCCGCGCCTGGGTGATGACGGCGAGGGTGCCTTCCGACCCGGCCAGCAGCGACGGGTAGTCGTACCCGGTGTTGTCCTTGACCAGGCCGGACAGGTGGGACAGGACGGTGCCGTCGGCCAGGACGGCCTCGATGCCGCGCAGCTGGGCGCGCATCGGACCGTAGCGCAGCACCCGCAGCCCGCCCGCGTTGGTGGCGACCGCGCCGCCCACGGTCGCGCTGTCCCGGCTGGCGATCAGGACTCCGAGGTCCAGGCCGGGCGCGGCCGCGGCGGCCTGGCTGAGGGTCACCCCGGCACCCGCGGTGACCTGCGCTGCCTCCAGGTCGGGCGGGCCGAGCCGGTCCAGCCGGGCCAGGCTGAGCACGACTTCGCCGTGCACCGGGACACCCCCGCCGACCAGGCCGGTGTTGCCGCCCTGGGGAACCACCGGGACCCCGGCGCCGGAGCACAGCGCCAGCACCGCGGCGACCTGCGCGGTGTCCCGCGGCCGCACGACGGCGGGAGGGTCGCCCCGGAACCGGCCGGTCCAGTCCACCGCGTAGCCCGCGGTGGCGTCGCCGGTCAGCACGTGCGGGCCGCCCACCACGGCGGCGAGATCGTGCAGCAGGGCCTGCGGGAGCGCCTTCGCAGGAGCGCGCGGCATCGCGGTTACCCGGCGGAGCAGGCGCGCATGGCCCGGGCGAACGCGTCGCCCCGGTCCCGGTAGTCGAGGAACTGGCCGAAGCTCGGCGCGGCCGGGGAGAGCAGCACCACCCCGTCCGGGCGGGCCCAGGCGAAGCCCCGCTGCACGGCCAGGCCCAGGTCCGGGCAGGACAGCACCTCGGCCTTACCGGGATGCGCGGCCTCGATCGCGGCCGCGATACGCGGGCCGCTGTCCGGCACGGTCAGCACGAGGGTCGGCGCGGGGCGGTCCGCGAGCCCCGCCGCCAGCGGCGCATAGTCGATCCCGCGGTCCTGGCCGCCCGCGATCAGCGCCACCCGGCGGCCCGGGAACGCGTCCAGCGCCGCCAGCGTGGGCAGCACGTTGGTGGACAGGCTGTCGTCCACGAACGTCACGCCCGCCACCGTCCCGATGGCCTGCAGCCGGCTGCTGAGCGGCGCGAACCCGGCCGCGGCCGCACGCAGCGCGGCGTCGTCGGCCGCCTGCGGCACGCCGAGGGCCCGCAGGCAGGCCCGGGCGATCAGGGCGTTGCGCCTGCTGTGGGTGCCCAGCAGGCCGAGCGGGCCCATCCAGTCCGCGTCCGGGTCGTCGTCAGCGTGCACCCATTCCACCCGCGGCCCGAGCAGGGCCACCCGGTCCCGGAGCAGGCCGCTGTCGCCGTTGGCCACGGTCAGGTCCGCGCCTGGCTGGGAACACGCGGACAGCTTGTCCCGGTAGTAGTTCTCCACGCCTTGATGCCAGGGCAGGTGATCGGGGTGCAGCGAGGTCACCGCGACGACCGGCGGCGAGCAGGCCAGGTCGGTGGCCTGGTAGCTGGAGGTCTCGATCACCCAGTAGTCATAGCCCAGGCTGGCCTGGGCGGGTTCCCAGGGAGGCTGGCCGATGTTCCCGCCGACCATGCAGCGGTAGCCCCACCGGGTGAGCAGGTGGCCCGCGATGGCCGTGGTGCTGCTCTTGCCCTTGGTGCCGGTAATGCACAGCACCCGGTCCCGGGGTGCCTCCTGGAGCCACAACCCCAGGCCGCCCACGACCGGAATGCCGCGCGCCTCCAGCTGACGCAGGTCGTCGCGGTACCGGCTGATGCCCGGTGACTTGATCACGACGTCGCAGCTGGCCAGGGCGGCCAGGCCACCGTCGCCGGTGGCGAGCACCGGCTGCCCGTCGACCCCGCCGGCCGGCGGGTGGTCGTCGACGAGCACCGGCTGGCGGCCCAGGGCGCTGAGCGTCCGGAGGTTGGCCAGGCCCTCCACGCCGAGCCCCCACAGGCCGACCTGGCCGGGCGCGGCGCGCAGGTCAGACCAGGAGATCGTCGGGCGCATAGGTATCCGGGATGAAGTGCTGGCCGAGCGGGCGGAGCAGCTCCGCGGGGGTGGACAGCTGCGGCAGGCCGTCCAGTTCCGCGGCCAGCACCTGGAGCAGCTTGGTGCCGGCCCGGTCGGGCCGCTGCGCGGCGAGCAGCGCTGCGGCCCGGCATTCACCGACCTCACCCACGCACTCAAACGGTTTGCTCGTGGGAGTGGTGCCGAGCAGGGACCGGAACCTGTCGGCCAGTGAGCCGTCGTCGCCGCCGGTGCTAGCCAGGCCCGGGGTGGCCAGGCCCGCGGCGGCCGGGCCCGGGGGGGCCAGCACAGTGCCGGCCATGTCGCTATCGGCCAGCGGCTCGTGCCCGCCGAAGATCCGTTCCAGGTCCGCGGCGGGCAGGAATGGCGCCAGGATCAAGTCGATGAAGCAGCATTTGTCACAGCGGCCGCACCAGTGGTCGAGCCGGCGCGACTTGTCGATGTGAAAGGCGCGGTTACAGCTGCGGAACGTGCCGTGGTACTGGGTCAGCGCGGCGAACCGCCGGGCCACCCACAGCTCGCTGAACGGGCGCAGCGCGGAGAAGTAGGCGAAGTCCGGGCCGAGTGATCCGGCCAGCACGCCGCGGAACGCCGCCTCGAACCCCGCGCTCTTGGAGTACTGGTGGTTGACCGGCGAGCCGTTCACTTCCAGCGTCGGGATGGACGCGGACCATTCGTTCGACATGACCACGGCATCCCGGCCGTCGAGCGCCGCGGCCAGCACCGCGATGGCCGAGATGATGCCGGTCACCGGGACGTGGCCGTTCAGGAAGCCCAGCTCGCGGGAGCGCAGCAGTTGCGGGTCGATCTCGCGCTCGGCGCGCAGGATGGGCAGCCCGGTGACCGCCGCGGGCCGCTCGATGGCGTCGAAGAGGTCGCCGGGCCGGCTCACGATGAACAGCGCGGGCTCGGCCCGCTCGCGGATCATCTCGACGGTGACGATCGAGTCGATGCCGCCGCCGAACGGCACCAGGGGCCGGCCAGGCCCCGCGGACGGGGACGGGGGCCGGGCCGCAGGGAGTGCCCCGCCGGGCCGGGACGGGCCCTCGATGCGCAGGCCGGACAGGTCCAGGCCGTTGCGGTAACCGAACTCGGCCAGGCCGTTGAGATAGAACGAGCGCAGGAACGCCCGCTCGGTATCAGTGACCGCGGTGCCGCCCAGGTCGATCACGGGAGGTGCGGCTGTCTTGTAGTAGGACACGCCGGCCAGCAGGAACACCAGCCGCGCCGCCTGCCTGACGGCCTCGCGGTCCCAGCGGCCGGCGGCGGCAGGCACGGTGACCTGCTCGGTGAAACGGTGGTCCCCGACGGAGTACCGGCAGGTCAGCAGCCCGCGGGCGGGATCGATCTGGTACCCGTCGTACCGGAACGGCGGGGCGTTCACGTGTCCTCCCTGGGCCTCAGCCGGGCGACGGCGGCGAACCGGCCGCACGGGCGGGCGGCCCGGTCGCTGAAGAACAACTCCGGGCCGTGGCTGTTCATGCCCCTGCTGTCCGGGACCCGGCTGGCCGTGCTCAGCCCGCTGCCGTGGATCTGGCTGTCTGGCACCCCGGACTCGCGGATCACCCGCCGGTTGGCCGCGGGCAGGTCGAACAGCCACCGGCCCGCGCGTGAAACGCCGGGACCGTCCGGGCGCATGATCTCATCCAGGTTCCCGCCGAAGTACCGTTCCGCCGCCGCCGCGACCTCCGGGCCTACCTGATAGCGGTCCGCCGCGGCGGCCGGGCCGATCGCCGCCTGGATCCGCTCGGGCCGGGCGCCGAGCGCCTGCATCGCGTGCAGCGCGGCCCCGGTCACGCCGGCCACCGTCCCGCGCCAGCCCGCGTGCACGCAGGCCAGTACGCCGGCCTGCGGGTCAGTCAGGATGATCGGCACGCAGTCGGCGACCAGGATGGCCAGCACCGTGCCCGGGTCGGTGGTGACCATGGCGTCCGTGGAGGCGATCGCGTCGTCCAGGCGGAGCGCGCCGCGCCCCCGGTCCGCTGCGGACACGACCGCGACCCGCCGGCCGTGCGCCTGGTTGCAGAAGACGAAATCGCCCAGGTCGGCACCGAGTGCGGCCGCTACCCTCCGCCGGTTCACCAGCACGTCGGCCGCAGTGTCGCCGACATGCAGGCCCAGGTTGAGGGTGGCGTAGGGGGCGGCCGAGACGCCGCCGTGCCGTGTCGTCACGAACGCGTCCACGTCCAGCGCGTCCAGCGACGGCCAGGCCAGCACGTTCAGGCTCCCCTGCCGGCGGATGGCGGCCGTGGTCGATGTCGGCACTGTCACCACGCAAGCTTAGTCCGGGGGGACGACCCCCCTGGACCCCCCGCCATCCGCAGCCTCGGCCAGAACCCCGCCTCCGGCGGGGCCGGCCTCGGACCGCGGATATTGCGGGGGCTGGCGCCCTGGGCCATGCTCGGCCCTGGGCCGGGCATAGCCCGCGGATACTTGGCAGGGCGTCACACCTACCTCGTCCCCCCGGACTGACACGAAACTGGGCCCTGACCGGCGCGCGGCAGCGAACCCTGGCCAGTGATGTCGGCGAGGGATCGTGAGGCGTTATGCGTAACGGCGCTAAGGAGGGCTGGGTGCGGGCGGGGCGCCGGCGACGCCTCCGCGGTCAGCCAGCATGGCCAGGCGCGCCGTGCCGCGGCTTGTCAGGCAGCCTCCGCGGGAGTGATGGTGATGGCACAGCCGGGGCTGAGTTTCTCCAGCTGCCGCAGCAGGTAGGCGCGGCGCTGCTCGGGCGACTCCCGCCGGGTGTAGAAATCCGGGCCGAGGTCCTCATACGGCTTGCCGCTCCGGAGCACCTCGTAAGCGATCTTCAGCAGGGTGTGCGCGATGGCGAGGATGGCCTTCTTCACCGCGGCCGGGTTCTTCGGGCCGCCGAAGCGGCGCACCAGCTTGTGGTAGCGGGCCTGCAGCCGGCCTGGGTCTTGATCGCTGCCCAGGCGGCCTGCACCAGCATCGGCTTGATGTAGGCGCCGGCCTGGCCGGTCCGGCCGTGCTTGCGTTTCCCGGCGCTCATGTAGTTGCCTGGGCACAGCGTGACCCAGGAGGCGAGCTTCTCGTGGCTGGCGAAGTACTCATGCGGGGCCGGCCCGATCTCGGCCAGCCACGCCTGCGCCACCGCGTCGCCGAACCCATCGACCGACTTCAGCAGCTCCAGCTCCCGCTGGTAGGGGCTGACCTTGACGGCGATCTTGGCCTCCAGGTCGGCGACCGCCGCGTTGAACAGCGTGATCCGGTCCCGGTGCAGCCGGCACAGCATTGCGTGGTGCTCGGTGAACCGGCCGGTCAGCGCCGCTGACAGGTCGGCCAGCTTGCCCGCGGTGCGCATCCGGCCGATCGCCAGGTCGGCCAGCACCTGCCCGCGCCGCTCCCCGTCGATCAGGCCCTCGATCATCAGCGTCGCCGACTTGCCGGTCAGGTCCGACACCACCGAGTCCAGCTTGATCCCGGCCGACTCCAGCGCCTTGGCCAGCCGCTGGATCTCCGACGTGCGGGCCTGCACGGTCTTGGCCCGGTACCGCGTCAGGTCCCGCAGGTCCTTCAGCTCCGGCGACGGGATGTAGCTGCCGCGCAGCAGCCCGCACTCGAACAACTCCGCCAGCCGCAGGCAGTCCTTCGCGTCGGTCTTGTGCCCCTTCAGCGCCTTGGCGTGCGCCGGGTTGATCACCGCGACCTGCTCGAACCCCTGCCCGGCCAGCGCGTAATACACCGGCTCGGTGTACACCCCGCTGGCCTCCATCACCACATGAGTGACACCCCGCTGGCGCAGGTCGGCCGCCATCGTCAGCAGCACCCCGAAGAACGTCCGGTACTCCAGCACCTCACTGGTGCGCGTCCACGCCCGGTGCCCCGGCCCGCGGACCCCGACCTTGATCATGTCCTTGTGGACATCGATCCCGGCCACCCGCTCATACATCACTCTCATCGGCCCTGCCCGCCTCCTGCAACGGCTCACTTCCAGACAACGGGAAAGGCGAGCCGCCCGCGCGGAGCCCCTGATCAGCACAGGAGACTGACACACGCGCACGCAGCAGCAACGGGGGGTACCCGACACAGGACTCCAGCAACCAAACTAGTACCCGGCCTCGAACGGACCATAGGCCGTCGGCGACGGCAGGCGACCCGCCAGCCCAAGCCTGCCCGTCCGCGCGACCAGCCGCCAGCTAATCCGGCACCCAAACCATGACACCGGCTACCGGCCTCAGCTGCCAGCGGAGCTGCAGGGCCCAGTTTCGTCCCCACGGGAGCACCGCGAAGCGGCGCATGTATTCCTAGTACAGTTCGCCGCATGCGGCCTGAGGCGATGTAGCGGCGTGCGTGCGGCTGTGGTGGTCAATCCCACGAAACACTCCGAGGGCGGGAAATTCCGGGCCGAAGTCAGCGAAGCCATGGCCGCGCAGGGCTGGGACGAGCCGCTCTGGCTGGAGACCACCCCGGACGAAACCGGCCGGGGACTGGCAGCGGCCGCGGTCGCCGAGCATGTGGACGTGGTCCTGGCCAGCGGCGGCGACGGGACCGTCACCGCGTGCGCCGAAGGGGTCGCCGGCAGCGGGGTCCCGCTCGCCGTGCTGCCGGCCGGGACCGGCAACCTCCTGGCCCGTAACCTCGGCCTGCCGCTGGGCCTGGACGAGGCGCTGATGGTCGCGCTGAACGGCCGGGACCGGCGCCTCGACGTGGGCAACGCCAACGGGCACCCATTCGTGGCCATGGCCGGGATCGGCTTCGACGCGATGCTGCTGGACAGTACCAGCGAGCCGCTCAAGAAACGGCTGGGCTGGGTGGCCTATTCGCTCTCCGCTCTGCGTCATCTGTGGGTCCGCCCGGCGCGGGCCACGCTGCGCGCCGACGGCGACCGCGTGCTGCGCCGCCGGGCCAGCGGCATCATCGTTGGCAACGTGGGCGCCTTGCAGGGCGGCGTGGCCCTGCTGCCGGGCGCGGAGCCGGACGACGGCCTGCTCGACGTCATGGTGCTGACCGCCCGGGGATGGGCCGGCTGGCTGGCCCTCACGGTGGACGTGTTCCTGCGGCGCACCCGGACCGGCCGGGTCGCCCGCAGCGTGTTCCGTGAGCTCCGGGTCCAGCTCGACCGGCCGCAGCTGTGGGAACTCGACGGCGAGGTCATGGGCACCACCCGCGAGCTGGTGGTCGTGGTGCAGCCGGGCCGTCTGCTGGTCCGGGTTCCCCGGTAGGCCGTCGCGCCCGCGAGCTCGTCCAGGTTCCTGAGGGAAAGCCCCGGCTTTGCTCTGTCTTGCTATACGGCGGGGGAGCCGTGAATGGGGCGCGGTCGGCTGGGTAGAGGGGGGCAGGCTGCCGCGCTGAGACCGCGCCCAGCCAGCAGCACCGCAGGCAATGCGGCCCTCTACCGAAGGTGGCGCGAACGTGTGGAACCGGCTCGAACAGCGTGAGCTGAAGCGGGTCTCCCGCCACATTTCCGACTACAGCGCCGGCCAGCTCCCGGCGCCGGGCCAGCCCGCAGGGACCGACCTGCTGCCCCAGATCAAGCACATCGTCGTGCTGATGATGGAGAACCACTCCTACGACAACTACCTGGGCATGCTGACAGGCCGGGGCGAGGGGTTTCCGCTCGGCCCGGACGGCGAGCCGGAGGTATCCAACCTCGGGGCGCAGGGCGAATCCGTTCCGGCGCACCACCTGGCCAGCACGGTCCAGATCCCCGACTCGCCGTCGCAGAGCTGGCACGCCACCCACCTGCAGTGGGCGGACGGCAAGCTCGACGGGTTTGTCACCGCGACCCAGCAGCTCATGCCGGACAAGGACGCCACCCGGGCCATGGGTTACTGGACCGAGCGGGACCTGCCCTTCTACTACGGCCTGGCCCGGACGTTCCCGCTGGCGGACCGCTGGTTCTCCTCCTGCCTGGGGCCCACGTTCCCCAACCGCCGGTTCCTGATCTCCGGGACCGCCAACGGGCTCATCGACGACCTGCCGATGAACCTGGCCGACTACCCGGAGCACGGCACGATCTTCGACCTGCTCAGCAAGCACGGCATCTCGTGGGCGAACTACCACCCGCTGGCCGGGGGCAAGACGGGGCTCCGGTCGGCGCTGCAGCACCGGCGCCGGATGCTCGAGCGCCGGCTCCGGTCACTCCGTGTGCTGAACCCGACCTCGCTCGCCCAGCTGGGCAAGGACATGCAGTTCACCGGGGACATCTACCCGCTGGGCCTCGCCCGGTACATACTGCACGTGCGCGGCACGGAGCAGTTCTTCGCCGATGCCGACGCCGGGACGCTGCCCGCGTTCAGCGTCGTGGATCCTGACTTCAAGGTGTACTCCGAGGAGAACCCGCAGGACATCCAGAAGGGCGAGAGCTTCGCCTCCGAGGTCATCAAGCGGGTCATGCACGGCAAGGGGTGGGCCCGCACCCTGCTGATCTGGCTCTACGACGAGCACGGCGGCTACTACGACCACGTGGCGCCGCCAGCCGCGGTCGAGCCGGACGATATCCAGGGGCGCAGCGTATTCAGCCGCAGGACCTGGCAGCACGCGGTGGCGCGGGTGCTGGCCCCGGGTTACGTGAAGAAGGCCCAGTTGCTGGACGATGGGCCCAAGCGCTACGACCGCCTGGGCTTCCGCGTCCCGGCCGTCATGGTCTCGCCGTACGCCCGCCGCGACTACGTGACCTCGCAGGTCTTCGATCACACCTCCGTGCTCAAGCTGGTCGAGCAGAAGTGGAATCTGCCCCCGCTGACCGCGCGGGACGCGGCCGCAGTCCCGCCCCTCGACGCGCTCGACCTCGAGCACCCGCCCACCTTCGCCGAGCCCCCGGAACTGCCGGAGCCCGCGCTGCGCTGGGGCTCGTGGCCGGCCGAGGTCTAGGCCGCAGGAGGACCAACCATGACAGTCAACATGCAGGACGTCAGCTCGGCCATGGCCGAGCTTGGCAGGCTGCGGTTCGGCGAGATGAAGGTGCAGGACGCGATGCACGAGATCGTCCGGTCCACCCACGCCATCTTCGACGTGGACGGGGCCGGGCTGATGCTCGCGGACGGCGACCACCATCTGCACAACGTCGCGGTGTCCGACGACCGGCTGGCGCACCTGGAGGAACTCCAGGTCCAGCACCGGGAGGGACCCTGCATCACGGCGTTCGAGGACAAGGTGCTGGTCGGGGCGGAAGACCTGACCGAGGAGCCACGCTGGCCCCTGTTCAGCGCCGCGGCCGTGGACCGGGGCGTCCGGGCGGTGCTGGCCAGCCCGCTGCCCTACAACCAGGACGCGGTGGGGGTGGTGGCCGTGCTCTCGGAGGACCGGCATCCCTGGTCCGCCGAGGGCGAGCTGGCCCTGCTGGCCTTCACCGACCTGGCCGCGTTGCTGATCGCCAGCATGATGCAGGGCCAGGAGCAGACCGTCCTGGCCGCCCAGCTGCAGTCGGCGCTGAACTCGCGGGCCGTGATTGAGCAGGCGAAAGGCGTGCTGATTGGCCAGCAGGGCCTGTCCGCGCACGAGGCGTACGGGAGGCTCCGTGCGCAAGCCAGATCGGAGCGCCGCAAACTCGCCGCGGTCTCTGCGGATGTGGTCCGGAATGCGGCAGGCCGGCGATGAAGATTTGCACTGGGCGCCAGTTGCGGCATACTGGAATGGCCGTCACGAAACCGCCGAGACTCCCGCGGTTGTCCGTAACGCCGGCGCTTGTCATCGATCGGCTCCGCTATTGCGTCGGGGTCGCTCCTCCTGGCCGCGGCCGGCTGAAACCCAGAGCACCTGTCTCTAACCGGATAACGCCTCTCAAGGAGATCTCATGATCATCGTCGGCATCGTCCTGCTCTTGCTCGGCTTCCTGCTCAAGATCGCGATCCTCTGGACCCTCGGGATCATCGTCCTGGTGGTGGGCCTCATCCTGCTGCTGCTCGGCACGCTGGGCCACGCCGTGGGCCCGCGGCGCCATTACTGGTAGCGGCGCTCCCGGCCGCGTCGCGCGGCGCGGTCCCGGCGGCTGACGGCAGCGCCGGCACCGCGCCCGCTACGGCCCAGGCGCACACGGCTCCAGCCACCTGCCCGGGTGGCTGGAGCCGTTGTTTATCTCACTCACGTAAGGTGATGAAGAGGTCAGGGAATGGTGGTGGTACCCGGACGCCACTCCCTTCGACGATAGGCGTTACTGGATTACCGTCCATGACGCCGGGCCGTGTCCGGCGCACCATTCCCGTCCGGGGCGGCCGTCCGGCGCGGCCCCAGCCTCGCCGTGGGTCAGCGGGCCTGAACCTCGACGGCAATCTCGCCGCCCAGCCTGGCTCCGGCCTCCAGCTCCAGGTCATCACCGCTCCAGAACCGGCCGGGGTCGTACCACTGCGGCTCGTGCCGCCCGGACAGCAGGCCCATGGCCTGGTAGGTGGCCGCCACGACCTCGGCGCAGTATGCGCTCTCCAGCGCCCGGTCCGGGCCCGGAGGGTTCCCGGACCGGGCGTCCGCGACCGGCCCGTCCGCGGGCCGGGAGGCGCTATCGCGGTCACGGCGCGGCCCGGGCAGCCGGTCCATCCGGGGGAGCCTGCCGAGGAGCCACCGGCTGGCCAGGCGGGCGGTGCTAGGGAACGGGGTGCCGTCCAGCCGGGCGATGGTGCGCAGTACCGCATCCTCCATCCCGGGCCGTGGCGGGTGCTCCAGCTGGCGCAGCCACGCCCGCTGGCCGTACCGGCCCGTCCAGACTCCGACCGCCGCCCGCAGATCGTGCAGCTGGACGCCGCGGTGCCGGGTCCCTGACCAGAGATCCTCCAGCGCGCGGCCCAGTTCCGCGTGCCACATCAGCGGGGGCAGGTCCTCGATCACCACGGACATGCCGACGTGGTTCACCGGGCTGTTGGTGCCGACCCGGATCGCCCGGTCGGCCAGCGTGCGGCCACGGAACAGCCATATGTCCCCGGTGCGAGTCTGCTCCAGGGCCTGATCCAGCGTGAGGCGCGCGGTCGTGGTCGGCACGGTCGTAGCCTAAGCAGGTGCGCTGGTGGAAAGTAGCGGGATTGGCGGGCCTGGCGGGCGTGGCCGCCACGGGCGTGATGATCGCACGGGACGAGCGGCGGCGCCGGGCCTGTACGCCCGACGAAGTCAGGGAGCGGCTGCACGCCCGGCTGGCGGAGTCATCCCCGGCGCAGCCCGCGAAGCCCGCTGCGGGCTGAGGTCAGGGCCGGTATTCGTACAGGGACAGCCAGGAGACGCTGACCCGCCACTCGCGCACCAGCTGGAATGGCAGTCCCCGCAGTTCGGCTGGCCGTACCGGCGCCAGGACGTTGCTCTCAGGGACCCAGACCCGGGTGACCCCGGCCAGCCTGGCCTGCACGACCTGCGCCGGGCGCGGTGGTGCCGGCGATCGTGTCCGACCGGGCGGCCGACTCACCCAGCATGACGTCACGCAGCCGGGCGAGGCCGAAGGGGTAGGCGGCCGCCCACGACCGGGACCCGGCCTGCGGGTACAGCACAGCGTCCCCGGGATGCTCATACTGGGCCACGATCTGGTCGAGGCGGCGGATGTTGTCGGTGTGGCCGGCCTGCCCCCGCTCACCCAGCTGGAACGGCAGGGCGAGCAGGACGATCAGGATTAGCCCGGCGACCGCGTTCACCCGCCCCGCGGCGGCCAGGCCGGTGCCGATCAGCAGGGCGGCCGCGGGCATGCAGAACACGATGTAACGGAACGTGTAGGCCGGCTGGAACTGCGACATCACGAACAGCATCAGCGGGGGCCCGGCCAGCCAGGGCAGGCACAAGGCGGGCAGCCGCACCGGCCAGTCGGCCGCGAGCCGCTGGCCCAGCGCGGAGTACGCCAGACCGGTCCCCATCAGCACCGCCGCGGTCAGCAGCAGCCCGGCCGCGCCGACCAGCCGCCCGGTGGCGAGCGCGGCCGCTACTCCCGGCGGGCGCAGCCAGCCGACCTGGGCGCGCTGCGCCCAGGCCGCCGCGAGCAGCGGCAGCAGGGCCACCCAGGCCGCGGCCACCGCGCTGAGCCACCAGCGGACGAGGGCCTGCCGGTGGCGCTGGCCCCGCCAGGCCACCAGGGTCGCGGCGTGCGCCGGGATGAGCAGCAGGCCGAACACGTTGGCCAGCCCGAGGGCCACCAGGCTGGCCGCGTACCAGTACGCCCAGCGCCGCCGGCCGTCATCCCCGGCCAGCCGGACCAGGAAGTAGCTGGCCGCCGCGGCGGTCGCGGTCTCTATCGCGAAGGGACGGGCGTCCTGGGCGAACCAGCTGACGGCGGGCAGCGCCGCGAAGGCCAGCCCGGCGGCCAGCCCGGCCCGGCCTGACACCAGCCGCCGGCCGGTCACGGTGATCAGGGCCGCCGCCGTGGCCATGGCCAGGGCCGAGGGCAACCGGAGGGCAAGCTCGCTGTGGCCGGCCAGCCGCACCTCCAGCCACATCAGCACGTAGTAGGCGCCGTGGACCGCATCCACATGGCTGAGCATGCCGATCAGCTCAGGGAAGGAACGCTGGGTCGCGGACTGGGTGGCGCCTTCGTCCCGCCAGAAGGACGGCACCTGGATCTTCCACAGGGTGACCGCGAGGGTGACCAGCGCCGTGCACGCCGGGGGCCAGCACGCCAGCCAGGCCCGCCGCCGGGACTGGCGAACGGGCTGTCCAGCGATGGACGGGAGAGCTGGCCGGGACGGGGCCACGGCCGGAGGTACGACGACCACTCGTATCGCTAACTCTGTAGTGACAGGCTGACCTAGAGTAGCCACCGTATGATCAGGCACCTGGCCATTGCCAGGATATTGATCGGGTCTTTGCGCAATCCTGGCCCGGTGACAACGAGAACTCCCCGGCTGGTGCTGGCGTCCAGGTCGCCGGCCCGCCGCCGGCTGCTGGGCGACGCCGGGTTCGCCCCGGTCATCGACGTGAGCGGCGTGGACGAGACCATCGACGCCGCCGTGGGCACGGCCAGTGCCGTGTGCACGCTGGCCGAGCGGAAGGCATCGGCGGTCGCCGGGCGGCATCGGGGTGACCTGGTGCTCGGCTGTGATTCCCTGCTGGATCTGGACGGCACCCCGCTGGGCAAGCCCGCATCCCCGCAGGCGGCCACAGCGCTGTGGAGGCGCATGTCCGGACGCCAGGGCACGCTCCACACCGGTCACTGCCTGATCGATACGCGGTCGGGCCAGCGCACCATCGCGGCGGCCAGCGCCGTGGTGCGCTTCGCCGAGCCAGGGGAGCGTGAGATCGCGGACTACGTCGCCACGGGCGAACCAGAGAAGATGGCCGGGGCGTTCAGCATCGATGGCTTCGGTGCCCCGTTCGTCGAGGGCATCGACGGCGACTGGAGCACGGTGGTCGGCCTGTCGCTGCCGTTGCTGCGCCGGATGCTGGCCGGCGCCGGGGTGGCCCTCGCGGACCTGTGGCCGCGCCCGTCGGGGCCGCTGGTCCGGGATCTCGCCGACGAGGACCGGGCGTGGCTGGCTGAGGTCATCACCGCCGCCTGGGGACTGCCGGTCGTCAGCCTGTCCGGCGCGCACGACGTGGTGGCGCTGCCCGGGCTGGTGGCGGAGCAGGAGCCGGGCGGCACCCCGCTCGGCGTACTGACCTACCGGGCCGGGCCCGGCGGCCTGGAGATCGTCACCCTCAACAGCCTGGCTGAGGGCCGGGGGATCGGAACGGCCCTGCTGGCGCAGGCCCAGCAGCGGGCCCGGCAGGCTGGCCAGCGTCTCTGGCTGACCACCGGGAACGACAACGTCCGGGCGATCGGCTTTTATCAGCGCCGCGGCATGGACATTGTGGCGGTGCACCGGAACTTCGCCGACGAGGTGAGGAAGATCAAGCCGTGGCTGGCGGAGGACACCGGCGGCGGGATCGCCTTCCGGCATGCGATCGAGCTGGAGTACCCCGTGCCCGGCGGTCAGTGACCAGTGCGAGCGGGGAGGACTGCCCCAGCCGGGGGGCCGTGCGATCCACAAGGACCGTGCCCGCCAGGAGGACCGTGCCCGCCAGGAGGACCGTGCCGGCGAGAGCGTGTCCTGTAGATCATGGGACGGGGTGGCGGAGCCAGATCCTGATGGAGGCGACGTCGGCGGTTCCGCGCCAGACGAAGCCTCGTTTGCCGTACCGGGTCGCAACAGCGCAGTGCTGGCGGAGCTGGCCGAAGGCACGCCCGGCGGTGTTGCGCCGCTTATCGGCCGCGAGGCCGAAGGCGGGTCGGCCGGCCGCCCCGGCGGCCACGCCGGAGCCGGCTGCGGGTCTGGCCGGAGGGCTCGGGAATAGTCGCCTTGATCCCGCGTCTGCGCACCTGAGCACGGATCATGGCGCTGGAGTAAGCCTGGTCACCCAGCACCCGGCCCGGCCGGGTCCGCGGCAGGCCCTGGCCCGCCGGGCGACCTTCAACCCGGTGCGTCAGCGGGACGAAGGCCAGTCAATCGTGGCGCTGCCCGGCGCTGGTCACCCGGGCCAGCGGCCCCAGCCGCGCCCCACTCGCCATCGGTCAGGTCATGCCGCTTCAGCGGTCCTCATCCGCGACCCAATCCAAGCCGAAACGACCCGCCAAGATCTACGGGACACGATCTACGGGACACGCTCTGGCCGGCCAGTCTGCGGGCGTGGCGTGATCGGGGTAGGTTTTGCGCCGCGGGCGGCGCAAAACCTACCCCGTTGACACGGAGCCGTGAGTGAGGGGCAGGCCGGGCGCCGGGGCCGGGGGGGGCCATGCCAGCCGCGCCCCTGGAGCACTCCGGCTACCTGCGCGGCGACCTGGCCGCGGCGCTGCCGGCGCGGAACCGCCGGCGCAGCCTCGATCAGGACCTGGCTCCGCCATCCCGTCCCATGATCTACGGCACACGCTCTACGGGACACGCTCTAGGAGGAACCGTGCCCGGGAGGAGGACCGTGCCCGCCGGACAGGAAATGCTCACCGGGAGGACAGTACCTCAGCGATCTTCGCCGCCGCCGCGGAAGGATCCTCCGCGTCATGCAGCAGCTCCCCCCAGGACCAGCGGTAATACCAGCGGAGCCGGCCTTTGCCGTCCGTGCCGGGGGTGCAGTCGATGCTCTCGGCGAGCATCGTCGCGCCCGGGATAAATATGTGCAACGCGGCCGGATACGTGGTCTTCACTGACGCATGCAGGCCCTTGGTATCCAGGGCCGTTGCCAGCCGGTGCAGATGGTAACTGCGCGCGTGATCCCGGGTTCCGTCCAGCATCTCCCCTGCCTAGCGTCGATCGGCACATTGTCGCGGCGCGCGGGGTGGGTTTGTCAACCCTGACGAGAGTGATAGCCGCTGTACCCGTCGGGGCGGTATAGATCATCAGTCTGCCCGTTCCGGTACCGCGTGTCATGCCGGCCTGCCGCGGGCGGCGTGCCGGGGTAGCCAGCCCGGCCAGGCTGAGTGCCGTAGTCGCCGGTGGCCGGGTACCCCGGCTCCGGCTGGTACGGGTAGGGAGTGGCTGGCGGCTGCGGCGTGGCCGCCGCTGGCGGTGCGGAATACCAGGTGGAGCCCTGGTCCGCCCGGCCGGCGGACACCGGCTGCGGGCCGCTGGCCGGGTAGCCGCCGCGGAGACCGGAGCTGTACGGGTCTGAGTAGGCCGCTGTCGGGCCGGTCGTATATCCGGGGTAGCTGTTGCCGCTGCTCGGCTGCTGTGCTGGCGGATACGAGGCTGGGGGCGCGGCCGACGCCGGCGTGCGCGCCGGAGCCGGCGGTTCTGCCGAGGCTGCCCGCGGTGCCGAGGCTGCCCGCGGTGCCGAGGCTGCCCGCGGTGCCGAAGAAGCCCGTGGTGCCGGGGCCGGGGGAGCCGGCCGGGCTGTGTCCACGTAGCTGCCGTACGGGTTGCCGACGCCAGACTGCGCCGAGGGAGCCTCGGCTGCGGCGCTACGGTCGCTGGCCCAGCCTGGAGCCGAGGCTGCGGTCGCCGGCCTAGCCGGATAGCCCGTGCTGGGCGCCGGGCCGGACTGGACCTGGCCGGGCTGGACCTGGCCGGGCTGGACCTGGCCGGGCTGGGCCTGGCCGGGCTGGGCCTGGCCGGGCTGGGCCTGGCCCGGCTGGGCCTGGCTGAGTGGTGCCTGCCGGGCCGGCGTGCTGCGCCTCCGTCCCGGGCTGGTCCGCGAGCCGCCCGGGTCGGTTCGTGACATATCCGGGTCGGTGCGGTCAGCCTGGGCCGGCCGGGTACCCGTGCCTGCCACCGGACGCGGGGGCCGGGTAGTCCGGCTTCCGCCCGGTGCCGCCGGATAAGCCTCGTAACCGCTGGCCGGGCCGGCGTAGCCGTCCGGGGCCGGGCCAGCGTAGCCGTCGCGCGACCGGGCCGGTCCGGGATAGCTGTCCCGGCCGGTCACCGGGTAGCCGCCGGAAGCGCCGGGGTAGCTGGACGGATAGACGTCTGCCGCGCTGGGGTAGCCGTCCTGCGCGACGGGGTAGCTGCCGGAGTGCTCATCGGCGGCGCCGCCCCGGGGCACGCTGGAGGAGCCGGTGCGCGGCTGGCCCTGCCGCCCGCTGGGAATCCGGTAAGACCTGCTGTCGTCGGCCGCCGCGCGGCGTGCGAACGACGGGCTGGTCAGAGGGTCGTCATCGCCCCGGGCCCGGGGCGCCTGGCTCCTCGCCCCTGGCTGTACCCCAGCCGGGGCGGCGGGCATGAACGGCGCCAGGGTGGGCGGTACGGGGCCGGGGGGCGCCGTGTCCGCGCCCTCATGGTGGTTCCCGGCCGGCAGGCGCTCAGTGGCCTGGGCGCCCGAGCCAGGACGGCTGGCCAGACCGGGGCGGCCGGGGTCGGTGTCCGCGGTGTCGGGCCGCCGCGGTGCCCCCGGGCGGCTGGCCGGCCTCGCGGCCGGGGCGGGCTTGGGCGCCGGGGCGCTGGGCTGTGCACTGCGGGCCGTGGTCGCGAGCGGCTTGTCGGCGGACAGCTCAGCCCAGTACTGCTCGTCCGAGAGCTTGTCCCACTCCGTGCTCGGCCAGTCGTCGTCATCGTCGTCGTGCCGGCCACGGGACGGCCCGCCGCGTCCCTTCGACTGGTTCTTCGGCCGGGCCTTGGCCTCCGTTTCCGGTATCTCCGCGCGTACCCGGGGGAAGACGTCAGAGTCGGCCAGGTCCGGGTCGGCGTTGACGCGCGAGGTCGCGAACTCCGCGGCGGAGGGGCCGGTGTCGTAGAGGGCAGGCCCGGGGCCGGTATCCGTGCCCACGGCCCCGCGGCGGGGTGCCGTGTCAGCACGGGGTGCCCGGGGACCGGCCAGCGTGGCAGGCTCGGGTGCCTCGGGTGAGCGCGCGCCCCGGCGGGCTGCCGGGATGCGCTCGGTGCCGTCGCGGCTGGGGGCAGGACCGGCCCCGTAGCCGCGTGGCGACGGCTCGTAGCCGCGGGACTGGTCGAAACCGCCTCGGTCGTAGTCGCGATCCGGGCCGCCGTAGCCGCGGGGCTCCCCCGCGGGCCGCCGGGACAGCCCGGCCCCGCGGTCCGCCGAGTTCCGGGCTGCGCGCGGGTCGGTGCTCAGGCGGGAGTCACCGCTGCGGCCGCCGAACCGGTCCCGGACGGTTTGCCGCCCGCCTGGCTCGTCATCATCACCGCGACGCCGCGCCACGAGGAAAACCGCGACGAGGACCGCGACGATAACGGCGACGAGGCCGATCACGAGCAGATACATTGCACCACCCAACAAGCCATGGCCGTATGGGCGGCGCCAGCGAGGCCAACGCGGCCATCACGCGGGCCTTCCCCTGTATCGCTAGCGCCTCGAATCCATCCAAGGCTGAGCTACTGATCAGTCAGTCTGGCGGACCCGTATGGGCGGTGTCATGCGTTTAGGGATTTTTTTGCCAAGTCGGTTTACCCGTTGCGATCACCCGATTACGGACGGGCGGTTGTCTGCAGTCTGCCGCGCGCGATGGCCGCTTGTGCGATTGCGCTCCAGGCGGTTTTCATGGCCACGCCGTCAGGCAGCGACAGTGACCTACTAAGGGCGTAGACGGTAAAGCGGTACGTGTGCAGGCCATTCACCGGGCAGGGCGGATCATATCGGTCATTACCTTTGCTGTTGTTCGCCTGCCGCGCGCCGGGCGGAACCTGCCCGGCCTGGATACCGGTCGTCTGCGATCCGATATCGAACACGATCCAGTAGATGTAGGGCTGGATCGGCGCCGAGGCGTCATCGACGAGGAGGGCGAGTGATTTCGTGCGCTGCGGTGCGCCGGACCAGTGCAGCGACGGGCTCTGCCCGGAGCCGTGGCAGGTGAAGGCCCGCGGGAACAGATGCTGGTTGAACACCTGGCTAGTCACGGTCATCTGGTCCGGGACGTTGGCGGAGATGGCCGCCGAGCCGCCGATCAGGCCGCAGGCGCTGACCAGCATAACCACGGTCAGCGCGGCGGCACCTGCGCGGACACGCCGCAGCACCCGGCGGCCCGTTCCCCGGTCCCCACGTCCCTGCGGTGCACGCCTCACGCTGGCCGATCGTACGCGGTCCGGGCCCCCGAACGGGCCAGAGCCGACGCGATCGCGGGGTGTTGCGCCCGGCGCGGGACGGATGCCCGGGCGGAGGCCGTGGCGGACCGTGGCCGGGCGGGACCAGGGTGCGGGGCACGGACGGGGATAACCCCCGCCGGGCCGCCGCCCCATCGGCGTGACGCTTCGCCTGCCGCTATCCGCGAGGCCCGGCCAGGGCAGATCCTCCCCTGGCATTCGGCCCCGTGATTCACGGCGCAAAGGCTCGCAGCCGGGCGGGCGTGCGGATGTTCGGGACCCACGCCTGGCCCCGCTTTGTGCGGATCGTGAACAGCGGCCAAATCGGTACCAGAGGCGGGCCTGCGCCGGCCGCCTGTGGCGCTGCACGGCGCAGGAGATTACCCTCGGTAACTGCGGCCGTTTACCCGGGAGATGAACAATCGCGCGCCGTGCCCCGCGCCGCCACCCGGGGAACGCGGTTATCCGCCCGCGCGGATCACGGCGAGATAAACCGAGTGAATCGCTCGCCCCGGCCGTAACCACGCCTGAGCCAGGCCCGGATAGGACCGGAAAGGCGGTCAGGCCGGACTGGTGAAATCCAGACCGGCCCAATTACTCCGGCTGGCGTGACGTGCCGAACATGATTTCATCCCAGGACGGCACGGATGACCTCCTGGAGCGGCCTCCGGCGGCCTTGCGGGCCCGGCCGCGCTGTGGCACGGCCGCCTCCTGGTTGTCTGCGTCCGGCGCGGCGTCGGCCAGTTCGGCCACCGGGCGCGCCTCGGCGGCGTGCGCCGGGCGGGTCTCCGCACCGTGCGGTGAGTGTGCCGCGGCTACCTGGGCTGGCTGAGCCTCCGCGGCCCGTGCTTCGGTGGCCCGTGCTCGGCGGCCCGTGCTTCGGCGGCGCGTGCTTCGGCCGCCCGTGCTTCGGAGGCCCGTGCTTCGGCGGCCCGCGCTTCCGCGGCCCGTGCCGGATGCACCTCCGCCGGGCGCGCCGGGCTTACCGCGGGGTCGGCGGCCGAGCCGGCTCGGGCCGCGCGTCCACCACGGCCGGCGGCGGTGCGGCCGCCAGCCGGCTGCCGATGGGGGTGACCGTCGCCCGGGCCGGGGCCCGGGGTCCGGGCGCCAGCCTGGCCAGATCGGCCTCGGGCAGCGAGAGCCGGGCCGCGTCGTCGTCGGCCGGGGTGACGTGGCGGCGCCGGGGATCGAACACCCACTCCGCCATCAGCGGCCGCCCGCTGGTCGTGAACATCAGCTGGACCTCCCAGCTGTTGTCGCCCCGCTTACGCGAGTCCCACTGTGCTTCCTCGGCGGGCACGCCGAGCTCGGCGAGGCGCTCGGTGACGATGTCGCCGAGGCGGGGCCCGGGACCGGAGTCACCGGGCTGCCTGACGGACGCACCTTGCGCCTCCTGCGCCCGGTACGCGCGCTCGGCGAGCACGGGGCCCTCGAAGCGGCGGACCCGCTCGATAGGCACGCCCGCGGCGTCAGCGATCTCCTCCGCGGTTTCTCCGGCACGGATCCGGTCCTGGATCTCCTTGGGTCGCAAGGGACTCTCCACTTCGATCTCGTACTGAGCAAGCCGGGAGAACTGCCCGCGGGCCACAATCCGCAGCCGGTCGTCGATCGGCAGCGAAAAGCGCCCGCCGCGCCCCGGTACCGCGAGCACGGCATAGCTGCCGTCCTCGCTGACCGCGACGATGCGCAGTTCCTGCATCGGCGTCCCTTCTGCGCCAGCCGGCGAGGCGGCGAGCGTGATGCCGCGCGAGGGCGTAGCTCGGACTTCCCCCGTGGACGAGTCTGTCTGTCGCAGGCCCTCCTGGCCAGTACCGGGCCGGCATGTCCCGCAGATCACCGCACACTATTCGCGGCCGGGCGGGCCGGTGGCCGGAACGCGGATAGTCCGCAGAGCGCCTGCTGCGCGCCCGGTGCCGCCCTTTGCCCGGGCACGGAGCCCCCCGGCGGCCGGGCGCGGGCCGCCCCGCCGGGCGGCAGGTCTACTTTGGTAACAGCAGAGAAGCCTTTATCTCTAGTTTGCCAGTCGGTATACTCGGTTTCATGCCCTCACTACTCGGCACCCAGGTGCACTCAGCAGACCTCGCCGACGCGGTCTCCCGGCTCCGGCGGGCGATGCGCCGCGCCGCCCGGGCCGCGGACCCTGGGTCCGGCCTGTCCGTGGCCCAGCTGGAGATGCTGTCCTGCATGGCGGAGAATCCGGGGTCGCGCCCGGGACAGCTGGCCCGGCTGCTCCGGCTCGCGCCGAGTTCGGTGGCTACCCTGTCGAACTCGCTGCGCCAGGCCAAACTGGTGACCCGGACCGGCGGCGAGGGTGACCGGCGTACCGCCAGCCTCGATCTCACGCCCGCCGGCATGACGGCCGTGCTGCGCTGGAAGAGCCTCAACGAGCGGCTGCTCAGCCTGGCGCTGAGGGAACTGCCGCCCGACAGCCGTGTCATGCTGCTCGAGGCGCTCCCCGCGCTCGCCGACCTGGCCGGGGCGGTCGACGCGCTGGCCGACGACCCGTCGGCCACCGACGCGCTGGCGGAGGACCCCTCCGCCACCGACGCGCTGGCCGGCGAGACCTCCCTGGCCTAGCTCACCTCGGCCTTCTCCGGCTCGCAGGGAGCCGGCTGCGGGCACCCGCGGCCGGGAGTGCCGCCCACCCAGGGGGCGCCGGGCTGACCGGGATTAACGTGGGGCACCATTCCCGTCCGGGACAGCCGCAAGCCTGCCCGGCCGGCCGGGCGGTATCGGGCCAGTGGCCTGGCATTGTGTGGCGCTATTCTGGCGGCAATTCCTTACCTGGGGACTGGGGCGTCGCGCCATTCCTCGCCGCCGGGGGACCGGGTGAGGAGGGGTCTTTGCCCACGTGGGTGGCTCGCTGGCCTGGGCCGCTCCGGGCGCCTGGGGCCGGTGGCCGGCCCGCTATCTGGAGGGGCTTCCCGGCTTGCGGCCCTCGCGGCTGGGGGCAATGTGGCAGGCGGGAATAGCAGTCCTGGCTGCTGCTCATGGGGTGCTCAAGTAGAGTTTTGCGCCGGGATGCACATAAACCGGCGCCCCAGAGGTGGTGATCGCGTGCCGAGGCATTTGATGGGAGTAGCGTTCGGGGTCACCCTGGCCGCGGCGATCTACTTCGGCGGCGGCTGGTCCGTGGCGCACATGACCAGGCTCGCGGCGCAGGGCATCAGCCTGACCAGCATCAGCGGCCTCAGCGCACTCGGGGTCCTGCTGCTGGCCGGGTTGTTCCTCGGCATCCTCATGGTGGCGCCGGTCTCGCCGCTGAGCACCGCGCTGCCCGGAGTGGTCATGCTGGCCTGGACCGGGCTGCTCGGGCTGAACGCCCAGCTCGCGGCCAGGCTCATCCCGCTGCGCGGCGAGGGATACGGCGCGGGATTCCACACCATGCTGGTCAGCGGCGTGCTGGTCCTGCTGGGCACCCTGATGATCTGCCCGGTGTTCGTCCCGTCCCGGTGGCGGCGCGAGGGACGAGACGATGCCGGGAGCGCGGACGCCGAGGACGAGGCCCCCGGCCGCCCCACGGAGACCCGGCTGCTTTCCTAGCCGGGTCCCCCGGGGGTCCCCGCGCCGGCCAGGCCGGGCGGGCCAGGTGGCACAGCCTGGCCCGCCCGGCCTGGCGGCTCGGTTCCGCGCCCGGGCGAAGCGCCCGGGCGGGGAACTCAGTGCGCCGCGGAGAACTGCTCGCTCTCCGTCAACCCGCGCAGCGCGGTGGTGGACGACTGCGGGCTGATCGCGGACGCGACCAGGTCGAAGTAGCCGGTGCCGACCTCCCGCTGGTGCCGGGTGGCCGTGTACCCGCGCGACTCGGCGGCGAACTCCGCGTCCTGGACCCTGACGTAGGCGGGCATGCCCTCGGCCGCGTAGCCCTGGGCGAGATCGAACATCGAGTAGTTCAGCGCGTGGAAGCCGGCCAGCGTGATGAACTGGAACTTGTAGCCCATCTGCCCCAGCTCGCGCTGGAACTTCTCGATTGTGCCGTCATCGAGGTGCCGGTGCCAGTTGAACGAGGGCGAGCAGTTGTAGGCCAGCATCTGGTCCGGGTACCTGGCCTTGATCGCCTCGGCGAACTCCCGGGCCTCGTCCAGGTCAGGGGTGGAGGTCTCCATCCACAGCAGGTCCGAGTACGGGCGCGTAAGCCAGGCCGCGGGCCACGCAGGCGGCCATCCCGTTGCGGACCCGGTAGAAGCCCTCGGCCGTCCGATCGCCGGTGATGAACGGCCGGTCACGCTCGTCCACGTCGCTGGTGATCAGGGTGGCGGCATGTGCGTCGGTGCGGGCGATGACCAGGCTGCTCACGCCGGCGACGTCGGCCGCCAGCCGGGCGGCGTTGAGCGTGCGGATGTGCTGGGACGTGGGGATGAGCACCTTCCCGCCGAGGTGGCCGCACTTCTTCTCGGAGGCCAGCTGGTCCTCCCAGTGCACGCCCGCGGCGCCTGCCGCGATCATCGACTTCATCAGCTCGAACGCGTTCAGGACGCCGCCGAAGCCCGCCTCCGCGTCGGCCACGATCGGCGCGAGCCAGTGCTTGCTGTCCGAGCCGTCCGACTCGGCCCAGGTGATCTGGTCGGCGCGCAGCAGCGCGTTGTTGATCCGGCGGACCGCCTGGGGGACCGAGTTGACCGGGTACAGGCTCTGGTCCGGGTAGGTCTCGCCGGCCAGGTTCGCGTCGGCCGCGACCTGCCAGCCGGACAGGTAGATGGCCTGGAGCCCGGCCCGCACCTGCTGGACCGCCTGGTTCCCGGTGACCGCGCCGAGGGCCGCGATGTAGTCCTCCTGGTGCAGCAGGGTCCACAACCGCTGGGCCCCGAGCCGGGCCAGGGTGCGCTCCTCCTGGACGGATCCGCGCAGCCGGACTACGTCGCCCGCGGAATGGGTCCGCTCGATGCCGCGCCAGCGCGGGTTGGTGGCCCATTCACGAGCCAGGCCCGCGGCCTGCTGCTGCGGCCCGCTGACCGGGCCCTTCCCGTTTTTGCCGTTAATCGTGCCGTTCGCTGTGCCCTCGAGGCGACTCTCGTTCACTGGATCCTCCCGACGTTCTGCCGTCCCCTGGGTGGTTACCTTCGAGCCTGCGGGCCTTCCGGGGGCAAAGCTAGTGCCGAAGGTCCTGAAGAATGCTCAGATTTCATCTATGATGAATATGTGACAGAGTTCTTGGAGCAAGAACTGCCCAGATTTCCGGCAAGTGGTCTAGACCTTGCGACATTCGGGCAGCGGCTCCGGCATCTGCGCCGCGCCCGCGGGTACACCCTCGCCGAGCTTGGCGCCCGGGTGGGGCGGGCGCCCTCGGCGCTGTCCCTGCTGGAGAACGGCCGCCGTGAGCCGAAACTGTCCCTGATCGAGGCGCTGGCCAAAGCCCTGTCTGTCCCCGCCGAGGAACTGCTGCGGCACCAGCCGCCGAGCCGCCGGGCCCAGCTGGAGATCGCCGTCGAGGAGGCGCAACGCGACCCGCTGTACGCCGACCTGGAACTGCCGCGCCTGAAGGTCGGCGCCCGGGTCCCGAACGACGTGCTCGAGCACCTGGCCGCGGTCTACGCGGAGCTGCGCAGGCAGCGCACCCGGCCGACGGCCACCCCGGAAGAGGCGCGGGTGGCGAACGCCGGGCTGCGCGACGCGATGCGCGAGCGGGGCAACTACTTCGCCGAGATCGAGCACGTGGCGGGGGATGCGCTGGACTCCGTCAGTTACCGGGGCGGTGCGCTGTCCCAGGGGGCACTGATGGCCATCGTCGGCCACCACGGTTTCTCGGTCAGGTACGCGCAGGATCTCCCGCGATCCGTCCGGTCCGTCACCGACCTGCGCCACCGGCGGATCTACCTGAAGCAGGAATCCATGGGCATGCACACGCCCCGCACGATCCTGCTCCAGACCCTCGGCCACTTCATGCTCAGCCACGAGGCGCCACGAGATTTCGCAGATTTCCTCCGCCAGCGGGTCGAGGCGAATTACTTCGCCGCGGCCGTGCTGGTGCCGGAACGGACGGCCTCGCGCTTCCTGCGCGAGGCCATGGAAGCCCGGGACCTGTCCGTCGAGGACCTGCGGGACGTGTTCTCGGTGTCCTATGAGATGGCGGCCCACCGGTTCACCAACCTCGCCACCCACCACCTCGACTTGACCTGCCACTTCGTCAAGAACGATGAGAGCGGCATCATTTACAAGGCCTACGAGAACGACGGGCTGGTCCTGCCGGCCGACTCCACGGGGGCCATCGAAGGGCAGCGGATGTGCCGCAAGTGGTCCGGGCGCCAGGTGTTCGGGTCTCCGGACCGTTACTCCCCGTACTACCAGTACTCGGACACCCCGTCCGGGACCTTCTGGTGCATGGCGCACGTGGACCCGGGCGCCGAGCGCGGCTCCGCGATCACCCTGGGCACCGGCTATGAGAACTCGCGCTGGTTCCGGGGCCGGGACACGACCACGCGGATGGTGTCGCGCTGCCCGGACGGGGACTGCTGCCAGCGGCCGCCCGCCAGGCTCGCCACCCGCTGGGAGGGGATGGCCTGGCCGTCGGCCCGGGCCCACTCGCACATCCTGTCCGCGCTGCCGACGGGAAGCTTTCCCGGGCGTGGACGAGTCCGACGTGTACGAGTTCCTGGACCGCCACGACACCGAGTAACGTCAGGGCCCCCGGCCCGGGCCGGGAGGCACCCGGGACCGGGGCGGCGGGGCCGGCCGGGACTGGCCGTTATTGTTACTGGTTGGTAACTTATTCGTGCTACTCTTCGGTAACATACGTCTCCGTGCCGGATCCCCGAGGAGCATGATGACCACTGGACCCGACGCCGCCAGCGGGTTTTCCCTCGACCCCGGGCCCGATCTGCGCGAGATGCGCGACTGGGTGCACGGGTTCGCCGCCGACGTGATCAGGCCCGCCGGCGCCGAGTGGGACGAGCGCGAAGAGACCCCCTGGCCCATCCTGGAGGACGCCGCCAAGATCGGCCTCTACTCGCTCGACTTCTTCTCCAGCCAGTGGCTCGAGCCGAGCGGGCTGGGCATCCCGGTCGCCTTCGAAGAGCTCTTCTGGGGCGACGCGGGCATCGCGCTCTCCCTGGTGGGCAGCACCCTGGCCGCGGTCGCCGTGGCCAGCAACGGCACCCCCGAGCAGATCGGGGAGTGGCTGCCGGAAATGTTCGGCAGACCGGGTGAGGTGAAGCTGGGCGCCTTCTGCGCGTCGGAACCGGAAGCGGGAAGCGACGTGGGGGCCATCCGCACCCGCGCCGAGTACCTCGAGGCCAGCGACGAATGGGTCCTCAACGGAACCAAGTCGTGGGCCACCAACGGCGGGATCGCCGATGTCCACGTGGTGGTGGCCTCGGTGGACCCGGCGCTCGGTCCCCGGGGCCAGGCCAGCTTCGTGATCCCGCCGGGCAGCCCCGGCCTCAGCCAGGGCCAGAAGTTCCGCAAGCATGGGGTGCGGGCCTCGCACACGGCCGAAGTCGTGCTGGACGGCGTGCGCGTGCCCGGCCGCTGCCTGGTCGGCGGCCAGGAGCAGCTGGACGCGAGGCTGGCCCGGGTGCGGTCCGGGGGGCGCAGCGGCGAGCAGGCGGCGATGAAGACGTTCGAGGCCTCGAGGCCGAGCGTGGCCGCCATGGCGGTCGGCGTCGGCCGGGCCGCGGTGGAGTTCGCCCGGGACTACGCCACCCAGCGGGTCGCGTTCGGCCGCCCGATCGGGCAGAACCAGGCGATCGGCTTCATGCTGGCCGACATGCAGGCTGCGGTGGACGCGGCCCGGCTGCTGACCTGGCGCGCCGCCTGGATGGCCCGCCGCGGCATGGCCCTGGACGGTGCCGAGGGGTCGATGTCCAAGCTGGTCGCGAGCGAGACCGCGGTGCGGGTGACCGAGCAGGCCATCCAGATCCTCGGCGGCAACGGCTACACCCGTGACTTCCCCGTGGAGCGCTGGCACCGGGACGCGAAGATCTTCACCATCTTCGAGGGCACGTCGGAGATCCAGCGGATGATCATCGGCCGCGCCGTCACCGGCCTGGACGTCCGCTAGGCCTCCGCCGGGGCGCGGGCTGAGGCGGTGCCCGGCGACCGCCTCAGGGGGCCGGGCCAGCTGCCCTTACCCTGGGAACGGTGACCAGCCTCATCGAGCACATCCTGAGTCTCAGCGGATGGCTGGCGCTCCTGATCGTCTTCGCTGTCCCGGCCCTCGAGTCCTCGGTGTTCCTGGGCTTCTTCTTCCCAGGGGAGACCGCGCTGATCCTCGGCGGGGTGCTCGCCTCGTACCATCGCGTGAGCCTGTGGGCCGTCCTGGTCGCGGGGATTTCCGGGGCCATCATCGGCGACTCCGTCGGATACCTGGTGGGCCGCGAATACGGCCCGCGCCTGCTGCAGACCAGGCCATTCCGCCGTTTCCTGAAACCCCGCCGCATCGAGCAGGCCCAGGAATACCTGGCCACGCGCGGTGGCCGGGCCGTATTCTTCGGCCGGTTCACGGCCGCGCTGCGGGTGCTGGTCCCGGGCCTGGCCGGGATCGCGCGGATGTCCTACCGCGTCTTCCTGCCGTTCAACGTGGCGGGCGGCGCGACCTGGGGCACGATCATGGTGATGCTCGGTTACCTCGCGGGGGCGAGCTGGAAGCAGGTGGCCCGCTACGCGGCCCAGGTCGGCATCGCACTGTTCGTGGTCGTGGTGCTCGCGCTCGTCCTCGGGCACCTGCTGCGCTCGGCACGCGATCCGGACAGCTGGGCCGGGCGGCAGGTCAGCCGGGTGGGGCGCAGCCGCCTGGCGCGCCGGCTCGAGCGGCGTTTCCCGGCTCAGCTCCGCTGGCTCGCCGCGCGTTTCCAGCCAGGCGTCCCGACCGGATTCGCCCTGACCGTGGCGGTGCTGACCCTCGGCGCGTGCGCCTGGTCGTTCGGGTCGCTGACGAACAGCGTGCTGAGCCACATCAACAGCGCCCGGCTCGACCCCCGGGTGCTGGCGTTCGTGATCGGGCACCGACAGCCCTGGCTCACCAGCCTGGCTGGCACGCTCACCTGGCTCGGGTCAGGCTTCGTGCTCTGGCCGGTGGTGATCGGGTCTGGGCTGGCGCTGTGGTGGTGGCGCCGGGAATGGCTGCCCGCGGTGCTGCCGGCGCTGTCCCTCGCGGGCGCCTGGGCCTGGTCGATGCTGGCCAAGACCCTGGCCGCGCGGCCCCGGCCACCGGCCGCGGACTGGATCGGCACGTTCCACGGCTGGTCCTATCCCTCCGGGCATGCGGCCCAGGCGCTCGGGGCCTGGGGCATGCTGGGGCTGATGGTGATGGCCGGCCGCTCCTTCGGGGCACGCGCGCTGCTCATGTCCGGCGCGTTCCTGTTCGCTCTCGTGGCCGGGCTGACCAGGCTCTACCTGGCCGCCAGCTGGATGACCGACGTCCTGGCCGGCTGGGCGCTGGCGGGCCTGTGGGGGTGCCTGCTGATCATCCCCTACCTGGCCGCCGAGCGGGCGGCCGCGGCCGGACCGAGCCCGCCGTCACCCCCACCTCGCGCCGCCCGATCAGCGCGAACAGGATGACCACCGGGATGACCGCCGCCGGGGGCGGGCCGGCCAGGTGCGGCCAGCTCACCGCGTGCCCGCAGGCTGCCCGGAAGGCCGGGCACGCCAGCAGCAGGCCTGTTACGCAAACGTCATCGGCGGCTGCGGGCCGCCCGCCCCGGCTGACGGCCGTGCCACGCCGAACCGGCTGGAAATACGCCGGGAAGCCCGGGCTGACCAGTAAATTCGTGGGGCCTGCCGTGATCGCCGGGTGGCACGGCGGCGCTGGGCGGCGGTGCGAGGGATGTCGCAAGTGCCGGCTTTGACGGGCTGCGGGGTCTATGGAGGTTTGCATCCGCTATTCGCCGGGATGTTCATCCGGTAACATCTGGTGGCGGTCGCGAGCGGTCGCTTCGCGCAGCTGAGCCCGCCGGGGATACACGGTCTCGGCCCCTTCCCAGAACGCAGCTCAGCGTGTTTCACAATTCCAGTGCGGTTCATCACTCGCAGTGTGGTCATCGGGTGGCGCTGTGCGCAGGTTGCTGTGAGGGTTCAGGCGAGTAGGGCTGAGGGAGCAAATCAGCGGTGAGCGGAACGATTGCGAGGCCGGCCGCAGGCGGGCCGCCCGGAGAATCGAGCAGTGATGCGGGGGCCGCGCGGGAGAACAGCCGGAAGGGCTGGCTGACCCCGGTCAGCGTGGCCATCGGCGTTTGCACGCTGCTGGCCCTGGCGCTCCGGCTGCTGCTGCTGAGCCGTCCCGGCTACCTGATGGGCGTCACCGAGTACGACGACGGGCCCTACTTCGGCAGCGCCGTCAACCTGGTCCATGGCATCCTGCCGTACCGCTCGTTCATCCTGGTCCAGCCGCCGGGAATCACCCTGCTCATGATCCCGTCCGCGCTGCTGTCCAAGGCCACCGGCACGGCCACCGCGATGGCGAGCGGGCGGATCCTGACCACCCTGGCCAGTTCGGCGGGCGTGCTCCTGCTGGGCCTGCTGCTCCGGCACCGCGGGCTGGTCACCGTGATCGTGGGCTGCGGGATCCTGGCGGTCTACCCGGACAGCGTGGCCACCGCCCGCACCATCCTGGTCGAGCCGTGGCTGGTGCTGTTCTGCTTGCTCGGAGCGCTGGCCCTGTTCGACCGGGACCACCTGACCAGCAGCGGCAAGCGCCTGTTCTGGGGCGGTGTCGCGTTCGGCTTCGCGGGCTGCGTCGAGGTGTGGGCGATCTTCCCGGTCATCGTGCTGGTGGTCATGCTCCTCCCGCGGATCAGGCGGGCTGCCGTGTACGCCGGCGGGGTCGCGGTCGGCTTCCTGGTCCCCGTCATCCCGTTCGCCGCCCTGGCCCCCAAGCGGTTCTACCAGAGCCTGTACGTGGCCCAGGTCGCCCCCCGGGCCGGGTCGGCCCGGGTGCCGCTGCCCGCCCGGCTGAGCCACATGCTCGGTATCAGCAACCCCGGGCTTCTCCCCGCCCATCCGCGTGTGCTGATCCTCACGGCCACGGCCGTGCTCATCATCGTGGTCGCCACGATGATCGCCGTCGCGTGGCGGATGCTGCGCCAGGCGCCGCCCGCGCTGGACTGGTTCGCGCTGGCCACGACCGCCCTGATCGTGGTCATGTTCATGTGGCCGGACCAGTTCCACTATCACTTCGCCGCGTTCCTGGCGCCGTTCTTCGCGATGTCCATCGCGCTGCCCCTGTCCCGCCTGCTCGAGGCGCTCAGCCGGGGCACCGGCTGGCTGTCCGCCGCGGACGGGCAGCGCCTGTGGATTCCCGCCGCGGTGCTGGCCAGCCTGGCGGTCCTGGTCCTGGCCCTGGATCAGGGCAGCTTTGAATCCCATGTGCAGCTGCCCCTCGGCCCGGTGCCGGCGCAGGTGGAGAAGATCATCCCGAAGGGGGCGTGCGTCGCCACCGACCAGGTGTCCTACCTGCTCATGGCCAACCGGTTCAGCCCCGACCAGCCCGGCTGCCCGCACATGCTGGACGGGCTCGGCAGCGATCTCGGCTTGTCCAACGGGCTCAAGCCGGGCACCGGCGCGGGCGACGTCGCCGCCGTCCAGCTGCTGTGGCGGGACGAGTTCACCCGCGCCCAGTTCGTCTGGCTGTCCTATAACGCCTACCGCCGGGTGGCCTGGTACCCGCAGCTGCGGGCCTACTTCAGGGCCAATTTCGTGCCGGTCTTCAAGCACGCCCGGCACGACACGCTGTACGCCCGCAAGGGCACGCACATCGGCTGAGCCGCGCACATTGGCTGAGCCGGGCAGGCCGGTGAGCCACGCACGCCGGCGGGCCGCCCCGGTCAGGACCGCTGGGGGTAACCGGTGTAGTTCTCGGCCAGCGAGGCCGCGGCCGCCCGCGAGGTGGTGACGTAGCGGAGCTGGGCCAGCTGGAGTTCGGCGTCCATCGGGTCCGCGCCCGGCGTGGCGTGCAGCATCGTGGTCATCCACCAGGAAAAGTGGGTGCGCCGCCAGACCCGGTCCAGGCAGGTGCCGGTGTAGGAGTCGGCCAGGCGGGGGTCGCCGCGCAGCAGCTCCCCGAGGGCAGCGGCCAGCACCGCGACGTCTCCCAGGGCCAGGTTGAGTCCCTTGGCGCCGGTGGGCGGCACGATGTGCGCGGCGTCCCCGGCCAGGAACAGCCGCCCGTGGCGCATCGGCGCGCTGACGAAGCTGCGCATGGGGGTGATGCCCTTGTCCAGGATCGGGCCTTCCTTGAGCTCCCAGCCGGGCACCGCGAACCGCCGCTGGAGCTCGGCCCAGATCCGGTCATCCGGCCAGGCGCTGATCTCGTCGTCCGGGGAGACCTGGAGGTACAGCCGGGTGACCAGCGGGCTGCGCAGGCTGTGCAGCGCGAACCCGTCCGGGTGATGGGCGTAGATCAGCTCATCGGTGGACGGCGGGACGTCGGCGAGGATGCCCAGCCAGGCGTACGGGTAGTCACGTTCCCAGACGGTCAGCAGGCCCGCCGGGACCGCCGGGCGGCAGATCCCGTGGAAGCCGTCGCAGCCGGCGATCGCATCGCAGGTGATCTCGTGCCTGGTGCCGTCCGCGCCGGTGTACCGGAGCACCGGCCGGGTGGTCTCCAGGTCGTCCACCTCGGTGCCGGTCACGTCGAACTCCAGGTGGCCGCCGGCCGCCAGCCGGGCGTCGATGAGGTCCTTCACCACCTCGGTCTGCGCGTAGACGGTGACGGTCCGGCCGATCAGGTCGCGGAAGTCGATGTGGTGCCGCCCGCCGGCGAACTGGAGGTAGATCCCGCCGTGCTCCAGGCCCTCGCGGTCCAGGCGGCCTGCCAGGCCAGCCTCCCGGAGCAGCGTGACGCTGCCGTCTTCCAGGACGCCCGCGCGCTGGCGGGCTTCGCAGTACGCCTGGCTCCGGTCTTCGACCAGCACCGAGTCGATGCCGCGCAGCGCGAGAAGGTGGGACAGCAGCAGCCCGGCCGGCCCGGCCCCGACGATTCCGACCTGGGTACGCGTGCGCGCTGGTGCGGCCGGCATTTAGAACGGGTAGGGCGCGATCTCGCTGCGCATCGTGACCCAGCGGGTATCGGTGAACGCGTCGAGGTTGGCGGTCCCGCCGAACCGGGCGCCGGTGCCCGAGGCGCCGACGCCGCCAAACGGGGTGTTCGGCGCGTCGTCCACGGTCTGGTCGTTGATGTGCACGATGCCAGTCGGGATCTTGCGGGCCAGGTCCAGGCCGCGGAGCACGTCCTTGGTGAGGATGCCCAGGGACAGCCCGTATTCGGTGTCCGCGGCGAGCTTGGCGGCCTCGTCCGCGGTGGAGAACCGGATGACCGGGGCCACCGGCCCGAAGACCTCGCTGGCGTACGCGGGCATCGCGGGCGCGACCTCGGCCAGGACAGTCGGCTGGTAGAACAGGCCGTCGTAGCTGCCGCCCGCGGCCAGCCGGGCGCCGGCGTCCACGCTCCCGGTGACCAGGCCGTGGATCTTGTCGCGCTGCCGCTCGTCGATGACGGGGCCCAGTGCGACCTGGCCGCTGGCCGGGTCCCCGACCGGCAGGTGGCTGGCCTTGGCCGCCAGCGCTGCCACGTAGCCGTCGTAGACCGAGTCCTGAACCAGGTGCCGCCCGGTGGTCATGCAGATCTGGCCCTGGTGCAGGAACGAGCCCCACGCCCCGGCCGACGCGGCCGCGTCCAGGTCGGCGTCGTCCAGCACGATCAGGGCCGAGTTGCCGCCCAGCTCCAGGTGCACGCGCTTGAGATGCTGGCCGGCCAGCGCGCCGACGTGGCGGCCTACCGCGGTGGACCCGGTGAAGGAGATCACCCGGACCAGGGGGTCGGTGATCAGCGTTTCCCCGGCGTCCGCGCCGCCCGGCAGCACGTGCAGCAGCCCCTCGGGCAGCCCGGCCTCCTCGAAGACGCGGGCCAGCACCACACCGCCGCATACCGCGGTGCGCGGGTCAGGCTTGAGTACCACCGCGTTGCCCAGCGCGAGCGCCGGCGCCACCGACCGGATGGCCAGGATCTGCGGGAAGTTGAACGGGGAGATGACGCCAACCACCCCCACCGGAACCCGCTCGGCCCAGCTGAGGTGGGGTGACTCCGTCGGCAGCAGTTCACCGTAGGGTCGCGAGGGCAGGGTGGCTGCCTCGTAGATCTCCTCGGTGGCCACGTGCGTCTCGAACTGCGCCGCGGGTGCGATCTTGCCGCCTTCGCGGATGCTCCAGCCCTCGATCTCCCCGGCGTGCGCGGTCCAGATGTCCCCCGCCCGGCGGAGGATGGAGGACCGCTCGGTGTACGGGAGCGCGGCCCAGGCCGGCTGCGCCGCGGCCGCGGCGGCAGCGGCCGCGGCGATGTCGGCGGGCGACGCGACAGCGACCCGGCCGAGTTCCGCGCCCGTGGCCGGCTAGTGACCGGGGCCTCGCCCCCGGAGAGTGCCTTCCAGCCGCCGCTGAAGGCCTTGCCGCGCCACGTCGCCTCGTCGAGGAAGGTCACGGGAACTCCTTTGATCACCGATGACGGGGAGGGCCAGCAAGGAGAGGTTCCACCCGGAGGGCGTGCGCTGTTCGCACAGCAGTTCTATCGTCGAACATTGCGAATCTAGGGGATGACGGCTCGCAGTGTCAACGAGGCCGCCGGGGCCGCCTTCCCGGGTTCCGGGCCCCGGGGTTTCCCGGGTCCCGGCACCGGCTTTCCCGCGTTCGGGCCCCGGCTCTGCCGGGTCCCGTCAGCCGGAATACGGTAAACGACCGGTCTGCGGATTTCGTTGTCCGGCGGCGGTCGCGCGTGCTACCTCTGTCCCATGAGTGACTACGTGCCAGCAGGGTTCGCGGGCGCCGCGGACGATGACGCGGCCAGCGCGGTCATCGAGCGTGCCAACGCCAGCCAGGTCTCCCTCGTCCGGTTCCTGTACGCCGACCACGGCGGCATCATCCGCGGCAAGGCCGCGTCGGCCGCGATGCTCCCGGCCCGGCTGCGGACCGGGATCGGCCATACGGTCGCGATGATGGCCATGTCCATGCTGGATTCCCTGCAGCCGGTGGACGGGATGGGGCCGGTCGGCGAGGTCCGCATCATGCCGGACCCGTCCACGTTCGTGCCCCTCCCGTATGCGCCCGGCGCCGGGGCGATGCTGGCCGATCTGGTCCAGCCCGGCGGCGAGCCCTGGGACGGCTGCTCGCGCACGTTCCTGAAGCGGGCCATCGCGGACCTGGCCGCCGACGGGTACGCGGTCCACGCGTCGTTCGAGCCCGAGTTCACCCTCGGCCGCCGGGAAGCCGATCCGGGCGGCGGCCCGGACCGCCTCATCCCGGTGGACGACAGCCTGTGCTACTCCTCCACCGGCTTCGCGCTGGCCCACGACTTCACCATGGAGCTGCTGGCGGCCCTGCAGGAGCAGGGTCTGCAGGTCGAGAACTACTACCCGGAACTCGGCCACGGCCAGCAGGAGATGACGGTCCGGCACGCCCCGGCGCTGCGCGCGGCCGACAACCACGTCCTGTACCGGGAGACCGTCCGCGGTGTCGCGTTCCGCCGCGGACTGTGGGCCAGCCTGGCCCCCAAGCCCGTGCTCAACCAGGCCGGCAACGGGACCCACCTGCACGTGTCGCTGACCGACCTCGGGCCGGATGGCCAGCCGGGGGAGTACCCGGTGTTCTACGACCCGGACGACGAGTACCAGCTGTCCGCCACCGGCTACCACTTCATCGGCGGCCTGCTCGCCCATCTGCCCGCCCTGGTCGCGCTCACCTGCGCCAGCGTCAACTCCTACCGCCGGCTGGCCCCGCAGATGTGGAGCAGCGCCTTCACGGTGTACGGCATGGACAACCGCGAGGCCGCGGTGCGCATCTGCTCGCCCATGCTCGGCGATCCGGGCGGCACGGTGAACCTGGAGCTCAAGCCCTCGGATTCCAGCGCGAACCCGTACCTGGCCCTGGGGGCAGTGATCCACGCAGGCCTCGACGGCATCCGGCGCAAGCTGGACCCCGGGGAGGCCGTCAACGTCGATCCGGCCACCCTCTCCGATGCTGAGCGGGAGGCCCGGGGCGCGCACCGGCTGCCGGACTCCCTCGGGGCGGCGCTGGCCGCGCTGGCCGCGGACGACCTGCTGATGGAGGCGCTGGGGCCGCTGCGCCGCGAGGCCTACCTGGCGGTGAAGCGCTCCGAGGCCGCTGCGTTCGCCGGCGCCGACGCGGCCTGGGAATGCTTCCAGCACTTCACGAAGATCTGACCCCGCACGCATGGCTGAGAGGTTCCCGGCCGCCGACCCCCTGGAGTCGGGGGTCGGCGCCCTGGCCCTGGTCGACCACCACGTCCACCCGGCCCTGGCAGCCGAGACGGGAACGGCTGAGTTCGAGCAGCTCATCACCGAGTCGGACCGGCCCCTGCCGGCCGGGCTGACCCAGTTCGACTCCCAGCTCGGCGTCGCGATCCGGCGCTGGTGCGCGCCGGTCCTGGACCTCGCGCCGTTCGCCGCGCCCGCCGAGTACCTGGCGCGGCGCTCGGCCCTGGGCCCCGCCGAGGTCGCCCGGCGGCTGCTGCGGGCCAGCGGGACCGCTCATTTCCTGATCGACACCGGTTACCCGCGGCCCGGCCTGCTCGGCCTGGACGGGATGCGGGAGGCCTCCGGCGCCCAGGCGGACGAGGTCGTCCGCCTGGAGAGCGTGGCGGAGCAGGCGGTGCTGGACGGCGACGGGAGCGCAGCCGGTTTCGCGGTCCGCTTCGCGGCCGCCCTGTCCAGCCAGGCCGCCGCTGCGGTCGGCCTGAAGAGCATCGTCGGCTACCGTTACGGCCTCGATTTCGACCCCGAGCCGCCCGCCGCAGCCGAGGTGACCGCGGCAGCGGGCGGCTGGCTGCGGCGGATCGAGGCCACCGGCCGGGTCCGCGTCGAGGACCCGGTGCTGCTGCGCCACCTGCTGTGGACCGGGCTGGAGCTGGGGCTGCCGCTGCAACTGCACACCGGGTTCGGGGACCCGGATGCCGACCTGCGCCGCTGTGACCCGCTGCTGCTGCGGGGGTTCCTGCAGCGCACCGGGCCCGCCGGGGTGCCGGTCATGCTGCTGCACTGCTACCCGTACCACCGCGGGGCCGGCTACCTGGCCCAGGCGTACCCGCACGTCTACCTGGACGTCGGGCTGGCCATCAATTACGCCGGCGCGCGGGCCGCGGCCGTGGTCGCCGAGTCACTGGAGCTGGCCCCGTTCGGCAAGCTGCTGTTCT
Source organism: uncultured Actinomycetes bacterium (assembly GCA_963711485.1). GTDB lineage: Bacteria > Actinomycetota > Actinomycetes > Streptosporangiales > Streptosporangiaceae > RYN-230. The sequence continues at coordinate 98,320 of CAVQEM010000028.1, read as the reverse complement.
CCTCGGATGCCTGGGGGCCGCCGGAACTGCATTACCTGGGGGCCCTGCTGTGGCGCCGCGCCACCGCCCGGGTTCTCGGCGGCTGGGTGGCCGACGGTGACTGGAGCCACGCTGACGCGCTCCGGGTCGCGGAGATGGTGGCGGCAGGCAACGCCCGGCGCGTGTACCGCCTCTGACGCGAGGCCACCGCACGCGCAGCAGAGACCTAGCCAATCTGCCGAGGCCAACTGCGATGCTGCTAAGTATTATCGTGACGTAGAGTGTGACGTAAGTCACTCCGAGTTCTCGTCACGAATTGCCAGTAGGACATCACTAGGCGTGCGCGGATATGGCAGGGTGAAGGGCCGTATGACCTGCTAAGGATGGTGGCGCAAAGAAGGGCCAGAACAGTGGTGCACGTCAACAACTTCACCTACGGCCCGCTGACGCCGGCTCTCGGCTTCGTGATGTCGAGCCTGGGCTGCTTCCTTGGTCTGCGGTGCACGACGCGGGCGCGTGCCTCGCACGGTGCATCCCGGGCCCGCTGGCTGGCGCTGGCCACGGTCTCGATCGCGACCACCGGGATCTGGGTCATGCACTTCGTGGCCATGCTCGGCTTCACGATCCCCGGCCAGACGATCACCTACAGCGTGCCGGTGACGGTGCTGTCCATGGTCATCGCGGTCATCGTGGTGGGCACCGGCCTGCTGATCGTCGGGTTCGGCAGCGCTGGCTGGCGGAACTTGCTGACCGGCGGGCTGATCATCGGGCTGGGTGTGGCCAGCATGCACTACATCGGCATGGCGGCGATGAGGATGCCGGACACCGTCCGCTACAACAACGCCGTCGTCGTGCTCTCGGTGCTGATCGCGGTGGTGGCCGGGACCGCGGCCCTGTGGGCCGCGCTGCGCCTGGCCGCGGTGGGGTTCACCCTGGTCGCGTCGCTGATCATGGGTGTGGCGGTGAGCGGGATGCACTACACCGGCATCGCCGCCATGCACGTCTACGGCACCCAGAACCCCGGGATGCTCGCCAGCATGTCCGGCGGCGTGAGCGCGCAGGCGTTCCTGCTACCGCTGATCATCGGCATCAGCATCCTGGCCTTCGTGCTCACCGTGATCATCTCGCTGTCGCCGACCGAGGCGGAGATGCGGGAGGACGCCGCCCTGATGGCCCACCTGTCCGGCCAGGCGCCGGAACCCTCCGTGGGCGCGCACCGGCCCGCCGGCCTGGGGGAGGAGCCTGGCGATCCGGAGGCCGGGCGCTGGTTCCGGCCGGGTCGGTGGGCGGCCGGGTCAGAAGGCAGGCCTGCGGGCTCGCCCACGGGCCGCGCGAGGATCCGGGCCACCCCCGCTCGGGGCGCTGATTGCGCCCGCGGCAGTGACCGGGTCTGCCTCGCCGGGCTCTCACTTCGGGGAGCCCCGCATCCCACCTGTGCATATCCGTGCGTAAATCGGGAATTGCTCTCCGGTATGGTGCCTGGCCTGGCCAGCGCCCGGGAGTTCACCGTGTCCGGGTCGCAGTGGCTGGCGGCCGGGACCTGGCGGCGGCGCAGGGGAGTGCCGGATAATCCGCCAGGCCCAGTGTCGGACCTGGGTGAAATGCTGACCCAATAGGCCGCCGTGGTGCCGGGGGACAGGCGGTGCCGTCCGCCAGGGAGGCCGGCGCGGCACGCGAGACCGCCGCAGCACGGCGGGGCCAGCTGAACGGGGAGGTCGGGTGACAACGGTGATCGCGGTGATCGCCGCCTTGCTCGCGGCGTTCTGCTTCGCCGTGGCCGCGCTCGTCCAGCAAACCGTGGCCCGGGCGACCGGCGCCGACGAGGCCCTGCATCCGAGGCTGCTGCTGGACCTGGCCCGCCGGCCCCGCTGGCTGGCGGGGATCGGACTGGACGCGCTGTCGTTCTTCATCCTGGCCCTCGCCCTGGCGTTCGGGCCGCTGGCCCTGGTCCAGCCGCTGGCCTCGCTGGACGTGCTGTTCGCGCTGCCGCTCATCGCCCGGCGGCAGGGACGGCGGCTCACCCTGCAGGACCGGGCCGGCGCGGTCACGGTGGCGGGCGGCATCGTCATCTTCCTGAGCGTGGCCCCGCCCAGCGGCGGGGTGAAGGCACCCAGCCTGGGCGAGTGGGCCCCGGTGTTCCTCGCGGCCGGGGCGCTCAGCGCGGTGACGGCCCTGGCCGGGCTTCGGGTCACCGGGAAGGCCCGGGTCATCTGGCTCGCCGTGGCCGCAGGCTCGATCTACGGGGTCCTGGCCGCCCTGACCAAGGCCAGCGTGGACGTCGTGGCCGTCCGCGGGGTAGGAGCCCTGGCCACCTGGGAACCGTGGGCCCTCCTGCTGTGCGGGATCGCGGGAGCACTGCTCGGGCAGAGCGCGTACAGCTCCGGGGCGCTGTCCCTCAGCCTGCCGGTGCTGGACACGCTGGCACCCATCGTCGCCGTGGTCATCGCCGCCACCGTATTCGACGAGAAACTCGCCTCCTCGGCCTGGCAGCTGGGCCTGCAGCTGGCCGGCGGCGCGCTCGCGGTGGCGGGCATCGCCGTGCTCAGCCGGTCGTCGATCGTGGCCGCCGAGACCGTGGGCGGCCGGGAGCGGGCGCTGGCCCGGATGGGCGCCGCGGCTCTAGAGGGGGAGTGATTACGCATACCCGGCAGGGGCCGCGTAAGAATGACTCATGAGCAAGCAGTCACAGCCACCGCCCCGCGGGGATAAGCCCACCCCCACGGCGCCCCCGCCACCGCCTGGCTGGCGGCACTGGCTGTGGCCGGCCGCGCTGATGGTGGCCCTGGTCCTGTTCTTGTTCCTGCCCCGGTTCGGCGGGGTGACCTCGGTCAACCTGAGCTACTCGACGTTCATCAGCGACGTCCAGGCGCACAAGGTCAAGACGTTCACGCTGGACAACAGCACCGGATCCACCGCGCCGGCCACCGGCACGCTGAAGAACGGCGACGACTACACCACGGTCATCCCGCTCCCGTTCGCCGGCACCCCGCTGGAAACCACGCTGCAGACGGCCGGGGTGCAGATCAACGCGGCCGCGCCGGGCAGCGGCCTCGGCACTGAGCTGCTCTACTGGATCATCCTGCTGGCCCCGTTCATCATCGTGTTCTGGCTGGTCCGGCGGATGTCCCGGGCTGGCGGGGCGGCGGGCGGCCCGCTGGGCGGGCTCATGGGGGTCGGCCGGGCCCGGGCCAAGGTCTTCGACGCCGAGCGGCCGCAGACCAAGTTCTCCGACGTGGCCGGCTACGAATCCGCGAAACGGGAAATCAGCGAGGTCGTCGACTTCCTGAAGCGCCCGGAGCGCTACCAGCGGCTCGGCGCCGTCGCCCCCCGCGGGGTGCTGATGGTCGGGCCGCCCGGCACCGGCAAGACCCTGATGGCCCGGGCCGTGGCCGGCGAGGCCGAGGTGCCGTTCATCTCCGTGTCCGGCTCCAGCTTCGTCGAGCTGTTCGTCGGAGTCGGCGCGGCCCGGGTCCGCGACCTGTTCGCCGAGGCCCGCAAGCGGGCCCCCTGCATCATCTTCGTGGACGAGATCGACGCGATCGGCCAGCGCCGGGCGAGCGGTGGCGCGTATGTGTCCAACGACGAGCGGGAGCAGACGCTCAACCAGCTGCTCGCCGAGATGGACGGCTTCGACACCACCGCGGGCATCGTGGTGCTCGGCGCCACCAACCGGCCTGAGGTCCTGGACCCGGCCCTGCTGCGTCCCGGCCGGTTCGACCGCCAGATCACGATCCCGCTGCCCACCCTCAAGGAACGGGCCGCCATCCTGGCCGTGCACAGCAAGGGCAAGAAGCTGGCTCCCGACGTGGACCTCGACGTGGTGGCCCGGGGCACTCCCGGCTTCTCCGGCGCTGACCTGGCCAACCTGGTCAACGAGGCGGCCATCTTCGCGGTCCGGGCGAGCCGGGACAACATCGCGATGGAGGACTTCAACGACGCCCGGGACCGCATCCTGCTGGGCAGCCGGGCCGACTCCAACCTGCTGCTACCCGAGGAGAAGCGGGCCGTGGCCATCCACGAATCCGGGCACGCCCTGGTCGCGGCCCTGTCGCCGCACGCCGACCCGGTGGCCAAGGTCACCATCCTGCCCGCCGGGCAGGCGCTCGGCGTGACCGAGCAACTGCCGCTGGTCGAGCATCACCTGTACGGCGAGGACTACCTGAACGAGTCGCTGGCCGTCCGGCTGGGCGGGCGGGCCGCCGAACTGGTCGTGCTGGGCCAGGGCTCCACCGGCGCCTCGAATGACCTGGCCTCGGCCACCGACCTGGCCGTCAAGATGGTCCGCGAGTTCGGGCTGTCGCCCAAGCTGGGGCCGGTGGGCTACCCGGAGGGTGGCTCGATGTTCCTTGGCGGCGGCGGCCCGGTGTCCAGCCGCCCGTTCTCCGAATCCACCCAGGCCGTGATCGACGGTGAGGTCTCGCGGCTGGTCCGGGAGGCGGAACAGCGCGCGGTCATGCTCATCCGCACGCATCAGGATGATCTGAACCGGCTGGCTGACCTGCTGGTGGAGCGGGAAACCGTGGACGGCGAGGAGGTGTACCGGCTGCTCGGCGTGCCCGTGCCGGAACACCAGCCTGCGGGCCAGGAAATCGCGCCCGGCCGGGCCGCGGCCGCCGCGGCGCCTGTCTCCAGCCCCGCTGCCGTGCCTGCCAGCGGGGTGCACAGCAGCGGGCCGCACGGCAGCGGGGTGCACGGCCGCTCACCCGGACCCCTCGCCGCGGGACGCGCAGGAACCCCGCAGACGGGGGTAAGTGGTGGCGCATGGCCGGCCGACCCGATAGGCTCACGGCCATGCGACCCAGCAACGCACCCAGCCAGTGGTGGCGCCGCCGTTAGGCGGTTGCTGGTTCGCGCATTCCGACAGCCAGAAGCGACCGTCCGGTAACGGCGGTCGCTTCGTGCGTTCGCCTGGCGCCGGCGGAAAGTCCCATAGAAAGCAGGCGACCAGGTGGATCCGCAGCGTGTCCAGCGGACGCAGTTCGTCACCGCCGGTGGCGTCCACGTCACCCGCACCGCCGAGCCGTTCAGCCCGGACGTTCTCGCCGGGCTGACCCGGAGCGTGGATGAGCGGCGCGGCGGGGTGCTCAGCTCAGGCATGGAGTACCCCGGCCGGTACAGCCGCTGGCACCTGGCCTACGTGGACCCCTGCGCGGAGATCGTGGCCCGCGGCCGCCGGATCGCGGTACGGGCCCTGAACCCGCGGGGCGAAGTGCTGCTCCCGGTGCTCGGCGAGGCGCTGCTCCGGGCCGGCCGCGGTCAGGACCGCCCTCCTCAGCGCCCGGCCCGGGCGCGCACGAGATCGAGGTGGTCGTCCCCGAGCCATCCGGCCTGGTCGCCGAGGAGGACCGGAGCCGCCGCCCCACCGTGTTCACGGCGCTGCGCGAGGTGATCGCCGCGTTCGCGGGTGACGATCCGCATCTCGGCCTGTACGGGGCGTTCGGCTACGACCTGGCCTTCCAGTTCGAGCCGGTCCGGCTCCGCCGCGACCGCCCCGAATCCCAGCGTGACCTGGTCCTGCATCTCCCCGACGAGCTGTATGCGCTGGACCGCAAGCGTGAATCGGCGATGGTCTACCGCTACGAGTTCACGGTCGGGGGGTCGAGCACCGAAGGGTTGGCGCGGGAGACGGCGCCGGCGCCGGTCCGGGTGGCCGGCCACGCGAGCGGTTCCGTTGCGGAGGAAGAAGCGGGGCCCGGGCCGGACGGGACCTTCCGCGCGCGTCCGGTACCGGGCGCGTTCGCGGAGGTCGTGCGGCAGGCCAAGGAGCGCTTCGCCCGCGGCGACCTGTTCGAGGTGGTGCCCAGCCACGTATTCCGCGGCCCGTGCGAATCCCCGGCCGCCTTTTACGAGACTCTCCGGCAGGTAAATCCGGCTCCGTATGAGTTCTTCTTCAACCTCGGGGAAGGTGAGAGCCTGGTCGGCGCCTCGCCGGAGATGTACGTGCGGGTCAGCGGGGATCGGGTGGAGACGTGCCCGATCTCCGGCACGATCCGGCGGGGCGCCGACCCCCTGGGCGACGCCGAGAATATCCGCACCCTGCTCAACTCGGCCAAGGAAGAGTCCGAGCTGACCATGTGCACCGACGTGGACCGCAACGACAAGTCGCGGGTCTGCGTGCCGGGCAGCGTCACCGTCATCGGCCGCCGCCAGATCGAGATGTACAGCCGCCTGATCCACACCGTGGACCACATCGAGGGGCGGCTGCGCCCCGGCCTGGACGCGCTGGACGCGTTCCTGTCGCACATGTGGGCGGTCACCGTGACCGGGGCGCCGAAGACCTGGGCCATGCAGTTCATCGAGGACCATGAGGACGCACCGCGCTGCTGGTACGGCGGGGCGGTCGGGGTGATCGGCTTCGACGGCAGCATGAACACCGGCCTCACCCTGCGCACCGCGCATATCCGCGACGGGGTGGCGGCGGTCCGGGCCGGCGCGACGCTGCTGTTCGAGTGCGACCCGGAGGCCGAGGAGCGGGAGACCGAGCTGAAGTCGCGGGCCCTGCTGGAGACGCTCGCCGCGGCCCAGACCGCCCTCCAGGGCGGGAAGGAAGAGGCCCGCCCGGTTCGGTCCCCGCAGCGGGCCAGCCGGGCGGGCGCGGACCCAGCCGGGCGGCCCGGCGAGGGCCTGCGGGTCCTGCTGGTCGATCACCAGGACTCGTTCGTGCACACGCTGGCCAGTTATTTCCGGCAGGAGGGCGCCGAGGTGATGACGCTGCGGGCCGGCTTCCCGCCGTCCGCACTCGACGACTACCGTCCCGACCTGGTGGTGCTGTCGCCCGGGCCGGGGCAGCCGTCCGACTTCGGCTGCGACGCCCTGCTCACGGAGCTGGACGCCCGGGGGCTCCCCGCGTTCGGGGTCTGCCTCGGGCTGCAGGCCATGGTGGAGCACGCCGGGGGAGAACTGGGCCTGCTCGCCGAGCCCGCCCACGGCAAGCCAGGCCGCGTCCAGCGGGCCGCCGGCCTGGGCGGCTCGGGGCTGCTCGACGGGCTGCCGGAGGAATTCACCGCGGGCCGCTACCACTCGCTGCATGCGGTGCCGGCGCACGTCAAGGGGGCATTTGCGGTGACCGCCGTGACGCCGGACGGCGTGGTCATGGCCATCGAGGACGAGCAGGCGGGCCGGTGGGGGGTGCAGTTCCACCCGGAGTCGATCCTGTCCGCCTCGGGCCGGGCGGGCCACCTGGTCATCGCCAACCTGCTCCGGCTCTGCCGGGCCCGTATGTCCTCGGGGGCTTCTGCTTCGGAGGGCGCCGGGGTTCCCGGTTAGCCTGCCGCCTGGTTAGCCTGGCCCGCCTGGTCCGCGGCCATCCGGCTGAGGTAGCGGCGCTCGGGCAGGCTGGTGGCCCGCCGCGCCGCCTCCCGGTACGTGGCCGCGGCCGGGCCGTGCTGGCCGGCCAGGCCGAGCAGGTGCGCCCGGGTGGCGAGCAGCCGGTGGTAGCCGGCCATCCGCCGGTCGGCCTGCAGGGCGGCCAGCGCGTCGAGCCCGGCGGCCGGGCCGTGCACCCGGGCCACCGCGACCACCCGGCTCAGGCTGCTCACCGGGTTCGGCGCGACCCGGTCCAGCAGGTCGTACAGGGCGAGGATCTGCGGCCAGTCCGTCGCGTCCACGTCCTTCGCCTCGTCGTGCACCGCGGCGATCGCGGCCTGCAGCTGGTACGGCGACCGAGGTCCCCGGCGCTCTGGGGCGGCCTGGCCGGGGCTGCAGCGCTACGCCCGGTGACCAGCTCCACCCCCTCGGCGATCAGGGCCTGGTCCCAGCGGCCGCGCTGCTGCTCGGCCAGCGGCACCAGCTCCCCGTCCGGGCTGGTCCGCGCCGGGCGCCGGGCCTCGGTCAGCAGCATCAGCGCCAGCAGCCCGGTCACCTCGCCGTCACCGGGCAGCAGCCGGTGCAGCCAGCGGGCCAGCCGGATCGCCTCCCCGGACAGGTCCGGCCGGGTCAGCTGGTCGCCGTGGGTGGCGGCGTACCCCTCGTTGAAGATCAGGTACAGCACGTGCAGGACCGCGCGGAGCCGCTCACCACGGTCCGCCTCACTGGCCGGGCCGGGCCCGGCGAGCGGCACCCCGCTGGCCTTGATGGCCTGCTTGGCCCGGCTGATCCGCTGCGCCATGGTCGCCTCGGGGACCAGGAACGCCGCCGCGATCTGCGCGGTGGTCAGGCCGCCCACCGCACGCAGGGTCAGCGCGATCTGGCTGGGCGCGGACAGGGCCGGGTGGCAGCAGCCGAACAGCAGGGCCAGCGAGTCGTCCCGGTCCCGGCCTGGATCCGCGTCGGCCGCCGGGCTGAGCAGCTCGGCCTGCGGGGTCGCCACCGCGACCTGGTCCTCGCGGCGGCGCCGCGACTGCTCGCTGCGCGCCGCGTCCATCAGCCGCCGCGCCGCCACGGTGATCAGCCAGCCCCGCGGGTTGTCCGGGGTCCCGTCGCGGGGCCACTGCACCGCGGCGGCCAGCAGGGCCTCCTGGGTCGCGTCCTCGCAGAGATCGAAGTGCCCGAACCGGCGCAGCAGGGCCCCGAGGACCTGCGGCGCCAGTTCGCGCAGCAGGTCCCCGGGCTCACCGTCCGCGGTCATTCTGGGCTCCGCCATCAGGGCTCCGGGCTGAGCGCCGTCAGGGGTTGGTGGGCGACTCGTGCAGGATCGGCCAGACCTCGGTCGGCTCCTGGTCGGCCCAGGGCATGTCCGCCGCGATCTGCTCGGCCCGCTCGGCGTTCTCGCAGTCGACCAGGTAGAAGCTGGCGATGTACTCCTTGGTCTCCAGGTACGGCCCGTCGGTGACCGCGGGCGCGCCGTCCCGCCGCCGGACCAGCCGGGCATTCACCGCGTCGGCCAGGCCGTAGGCGCCGATCAGCTCGCCCGTATCCGTGTACTTGCGGTTGAACGCCTCCTGCTTGGCGATTTCCTCGGGCCACTCCTCGCCGAGGATCGAGTCCCACTTCTCCTGGTTCCCGTAGATCAGCATCAGGTATTTCATCGTGGACATCCTTCCGGTCCGCGCACCCCGCTGGCACGCTCTCATCGGTCAGTCGGAGCCGCCACCGCCTGCTCTACATCGCCGTCCTCATTGTTCCCATCCTGGTGGGAGACTGCCCCGGTGTCGGCAGGCCCCGCTAGGGTGCGGAGCCATGAGAAGTGTCGAGCCTGAGGTTTTCCTCGTCGCCCAGCCCGCCATCGACTACGACCAGCTTGCCGCGTATCTGCGTGAGGTGGGTGGTGAGCAGTGGCTGGAGCGGCTCGACCGCGGCGATCTGCCTGACGGCGGCAGAGCCAGCGACGCGCAGAACCTGGCCGAGTTCGCGGGCAAGATGTGCTACCGCGCCTGGGAGCCCGGCCTGAACCCGAACGTCCGCCGGGTCCGCAACGACCACGAGGCCTACCTGCAGAACATCCTCAAGCAGCAGCACGGGTCGGTGCTGGAGCACGCCAGCTTCACGTTCGTGCTGCACAACGTGAGCCGGGTGTTTTGTTATGACGACGAGACCGAGGTGCTGACCACTGAGGGCTGGAAACCGTGGCCGAAGGTTGACGGAACCGAGGTCTTCGGGACGCTGAACCCGGTAAGCCACGACCTGGAATATCAGAAGGCAACTGAGGTCTTCCACGCCGAATACGCCGGACCGATGTACCGGGTTCACTCCGAGCAAGTCGATCTTCTGGTGACTCCCAATCACAGGATGTGGATCCGCAGACATGACACGCAACGGGCGAAGCGGGGAGAGCAGGAGTTCGCGGTGGAGACGGCCGCAGACATCCTGCACAAGAGGGTTCAGTATCAGAAGCATGCGCGCTGGATAGGCTGCTCGCCTGATGAGGTAACGATCCCGTCGACACAACGGGCTTACCAGCGCCTGGATCGGGATAGGCCAACGACACGCTCTTATCCAGGCGTCTCATTTCCCATTGAGCCTTTTGCCAGGTTCCTTGGCTATTACCTCGCAGAAGGCTCTGCCAGCCGTCACGGGATCACCTTGTCTCAGAATCGCGGTCAGGTTCTGGACGAGATGGCCGACACGATACGCGCCATGGGGCTCCCTGCCTATCTGCCCGTGACCGGCGGTGGCTGCGTCCGCACGCAATGCCTGCCGCTCCGCGATTTTCTCGCTGGGCTCGGTCATTCCTACGACAAGCGCGTGCCTGCCATGGTGGGCGAGTGGAGTCCGGACCTCATCAGGATCTTCCTCGAAGCGATGATTCAAGGCGCCGGCACGACACATCGCACGTTCAACCATCGAGTTATCTATACGTCGTCCCGGGAAATGGCGGACGACCTGCAGGTGCTGGCCATCAAAGCGGGCTGGTCGGCGAACGTGCGGATCGACGACCGCACGGGCCTTCAGCGCACCATGCCGAACGGCCAGCGCTTCCGTAACCTGCGCCCATGCTACGTGGTTTCCCTCATTTCGCGCCGCCTCACGCCACTGGTCAATCACGCCGGGAGGTCCGGCGTGAGCAGCCGCTACTGGAACGAGGAAGGCTATAACGACGGTATCGAGCACTACGAGGGCCGTATTCATTGTGTCCGGGTCCCCAATGGCCTGCTGTTCGTCAGGCGTAACGGAAAACCCGTGGTTTCCGGGAACACCCATGAGCTGGTCCGGCACCGTCCAGGCACGGCGGTCTCGCAGGAGTCGCTGCGCTTCGTCCGGCTGGACGAGATCCCGTTCTGGTTCCCTGACTGGGCCCGGGAGGACCCGGAGCTGATGAAGCGGGCCACCGCGCTGCTCGGCCAGATGGAGGAGTTCCAGCGCTGGATGGCGCAGCACTTCGGGCTGGACGAAGAGGGTGTGCCGTTTCATGAGAAGAAGGAGAAGACCTCCTTCATGCGCCGGTTCGCGCCGGACGGGGTGGCCACCGGCATCGTCTGGACGGCGAACATCCGGACCCTGCGGCACACCATCGAGGCCCGGACCGATCCCGGGGCCGAGGAGGAGATCCGTCTCGTGTTCGGCAAGATCGCCGAGATCATGCGGGCCGAGGCGCCCGCCCTGTTCGCGGACTACGAGGTAAGGGACGGGGCCTGGGTGCCGCAATGGCGGAAGGTCTGAGAAGGGGCAGGTCTGGGCCGGTCAGGCAGGCGGCCATGCCCCGGCGTCCTCGTGCGGATCACAGTGCAGGTGCTCGTCTGAGGCCCGGCGGGCCAGCATCCGCAGCGTGGCCCGGACCATGCCGGGCGGGCCGCTGACGAAGATGTCGCAGTCCTGCCAGCTGGCCTGCTGCCGCACCACGTCGTGCAGCAGGCCGTGGCGGCCCCGGGCGCCGGGGTCGTCCGACAGTGCGGTGACCACCTCCAGCCGCGCGCACCGCGATTCCAGCCGGGCCAGGTCGGCCAGGTCGTACAGGTCCCGGCGGCGCCGGGCCCCGGCAAACAGCCGCACCCGGCGGGTGGCCCCGCTGCCCTGCTGGACAGCCACCCCCTCGATGATCGCCTTGATCGGCGCGAAGCCGGTGCCGCCGGCGATGCACAGGATGTCGCGGGCTGAGCCGTGGTCCACGACCATGGCGCCCCGCGCTGGTCCCAGCAGCACTGTGTCTCCCGCGCTGGTGTCGTGCACCAGCGCCCTGCTGACCTGCCCGCCAGGAATGGCGCGGATGTGCAGGTCCAGCGTGCCGTCAGGCCGGGGCGAGTTGGCGATGGAGTAGTTCCGCCAGACCCGCGGCCAGCGCAGGACCTGGACGCTCAGGTATTGGCCGGGCTGGTAAGGAAATGGCTGGCTGGGCCGGATGGTGAGCACCGCCAGATCGGGACAGCGGCGCTCGTGCCGGATCACCTCCGCGACCCACCACGGCGGCTCACCGGCCGCCTCCTGGGCCGCCGCGGCCATCACCGAGCAGATGTGGCTGACCGCCGTGTGCCAGGCGGCCGCCGTTTCCTGATCCCAGGCCGGCCCGTTGATCAGGCGCAGCGCGGCGGCCAGCGTCTCGCCGAAGACCTGGTAGTGCCGTTCCTGGACGCCGTACTTCCGGTGGTCTCGACCCAGCTCCGCCAGATACTCGTGCAGCGACGGCGGGTTGTCCATGCTCCAGACGCACCTGGCCAGCGCCGAGCTGAGCGCCCGGCGCTGCTCGTCCATGGCTAGCGGGAACATCGCGCGCAGCTCGGGGTTGGCCGTGAACAGAAGGCTGTAGAAATACGCCATCTGCCTATCGGCGGCCGGGCCGGCGTCCGCGAGAGTTTTTTTCAGGATTGCGTAATCAGGTGTGGCTGGCCGGTAACTGAATTCAGGGCATTCTTTTCCGGCCCTGGGCGCGGCCGTTGTGGCATGCGCATACGGGGTGGCAGCCGGGCACCCGGCGCCCTGACCCGGGGTGCGGGGTTGCCCGAAGGGCTGCCGCTGACCAGGAAGGATGCCTGGATCCTGTGCGGAGGGCCAGGCCGGGCCGGCAGCCGTGGGGCCAGGCCCGCCCGGGCCGATTAGGCCCGCGGTGCAGTTTTGCGCCGGTTCCTCCTCGGGAATGCCTTCGCCGGGTGTAATCGCCACGCCCTGAATTGTGGCATCCGCGCATGCTATCGACAAGTGATTCCGGGTAAGCCCGGATCAGCACCGGGCCTGCCGCTAATAGCCGCCTCTGAGTACTAAATTACGTAGTGAATGAGGACGATTCCTGCGGCCGGATGGGCTCCCGCCCGTTCACTCCTGTCCGCCTCCCTCTCTGCCCGCCTCAGTGGCCAGATCCCGCCCCACCGGACACGCAGCGGAAGACAGGGGGGCGGCCGTTAGGCTGATGACCTGCCCGGCAAGAGGCGCTGTCCGTCCCGCGAAGCGACCACGCCGCGCATCGAGGGAGGCCGCGACAGTGAACGCCGATCCCGTCAGCGTCCCGATGCCTGCGGCGTTCATCGGCCACGGCAACCCGATGAATGCCCTCGAGGTCAACCGCTACACGACGGCATGGAAGGCCTTCGGGCAAGCGGTGCCGCGGCCCCGCGCCATCCTCGTCATCAGCGCGCACTGGTACATCAACGCCACCGCCGTCACCGCGATGGCCAGGCCGCGGACCATCCACGACTTCTACGGCTTCCCCGCACCCCTGTTCGAGGTGCAGTACCCCGCACCCGGGCTACCCGAGCTGGCCGCAGAGATCAGCGAGCTGGTCCATCCCACCTGGGTAGGTGCGGACATCGACAGCTGGGGGATCGACCATGGCACATGGTCGGTGCTGACGCACGCCTTCCCCGACGCCTCTATCCCGGTTGTCCAGCTCAGCGTCAACGCCGACAAATCGCTGGACTACCACCTCCAGCTCGGCGCCAGGCTGGCGCCGCTGCGGGAGCGGGGCGTGCTCATCATCGCCAGCGGCAACGTCGTGCACAACCTGGGCGGGATGGACTGGAACCTCGCCGATGACGGCTACGACTGGGCTCAGCGGTTCGACGAGGACGCCAAGGCCCGGATGCTGACCGACCCGGCCGAATTCGTGACCCTTGACGCCCACCGCGACTTCGGCCATGCGGTGCCGACACCTGACCACTTCATCCCCGCCGTGTACCTGGCTGGCCTGGCGTCAGCCACCGGAACGCCGGATACCGGCGTCCTGGTTGACGGCTACGCCTACGGGTCGCTGTCGATGACGGCCTACACGCTCGGCCTCTCCTGCCCCCATGCCGCCGGCCAGGGCGGATCCCCGCAGCCGCCGCCCGGTCTCCCACCGGACGAATCCAACATCTGACACCCAGCAGCCCGGGCCGATCCCCGGGCAGGCGGCCGGGTGCACGGGCTGGCCGGGTGCACGGGCTGGCCGGGTGCACGGGCTGGCCGGTTGCAGGGGCTGGCCCGGTGCACGGGCTGGCCCGGCGCAGCACCGGGCGCGGTCAGTCCTACGATGTTGCGATGACGTCAGCCGGGTATCTCCGCTTTCCTCATATCCACGGTGACCTGCTCACGTTCGTGGCCGAAGATGACGTGTGGCTGGCGCCGATGGACGGCGGCCGGGGTTGGCGGCTGTCCGCGGACCGGGCCGAGGCTGCCAGCCCGCGGTTCTCCCGCGATGGGCGCTGGGTGGCCTGGACCAGCTGGCGGGACGGCCCGGCCGAGGTGTACCTGGCCGGGGTGGACGGCGAGCGGGGCCGCCGCCTCACCTACTGGAGTGACCAGCTCGGGAAGGTGTGTGGCTGGACGCCGGAGGGCGACGTGCTGGCCCTGAGCGCGAGCGGCCAGGCGTTCGAGCGGCAGGGCTGGGCGTACGCGGTCCCGGTCGATGGCGGCGCACCGCAGCGGCTGCCGTTCGGCCCGGTCGCGGACGTGACGCTGGAGCAGAGCGCCCGCGCCCTGCTGAACGGCAGCTGGGGACGTGACCCGGCCTTCTGGAAGCGGTACCGGGGCGGAACCGCGGGACGGCTGTGGACGTCGGCGGACGGCGCACCGTTCCAGCGCATCCTGGCCGACCTGACCGGGCAGTTCGCTAGTCCCATGCTGGTCGGTGACCGCCTCGCGTTCCTGTCCGACCACGAGGGCACGGGCAACGTGTACTCGTGCCGGCTGGACGGTTCCGACCTGCTCCGGCACACCGACCACGACGGCGAGTACGCCCGCCAGGCCACCACGGACGGCAGTCGGGTGATTTACCAGGTCCGCGGCGAGCTGTGGATGCTGGACAACCTCGCGCCGGACAGCGAGCCCCGGCCGCTGAGTATCAGCCTGGGCTCGGCGTCCACCGCACTGGCCCCGCGCCTGATCTCGGCCGCGGACCACCTGGGCGACCTGTCCTGCGACTACACCGGCCTGGCCAGCGTGATCGAGGTCCGCGGCACGGTGCACTGGCTCACCCACCGCGACGGGCCGGCCCGGGCGCTGGCCGTCGAGCCGGACGTCCGGGCCCGGATGCCCCGGGTCCTGGGCCGTGACGGCCTGGTCGTGTGGGTCAGCGACGCCGGGGGCGTGGACGGACTCGAGGTCGCCCCGTCCGATGGCGTGGAGGCGTCAGGGGCCGGATCCGCGGGCGGCCCGCGCCGGCTCGCCGCGGGGGAGCTTGGGCTGGTCAACGAGCTCGCGGCTGCGCCCGACGGGTCCACGGTCGCGGCGGCCGCCCGGGACGGGCGGCTGCTGGTGGTTGAACATCGCCTCCGGGGCAGTGCGGCAGCTGGCCGAGTCACCGGACGGGGCCATATCCGGGCTGGCCTACTCGCCGGACTCGGCCTGGCTGGCCTGGTCGCATCCCGGCCCGCAGCCGCTGAGCCGGATCCGGATTGCGCGGCTGGCCGACGACGAGATCGTGGACGTGACCGACGGCCGCTTCGTCGAACTCTGAGCCGGTCTTCACTGCGGACGGGAAATACCTGGCTTTCCTGTCCGCGCGCATCTTCGACCCGGTCTATGACGCGCACTTCTTCGACCTGTCGTTCCCCTTCGGGTCCCGGCCGTACCTGGTGCCCCTGGCCGCGGACACGCCGTCCCCGTTCGCGCCGCTGCCCCAGGGACGGCCCGTCGGGAACGGGCCGGACAACAACGGGGACAAGAACGGGGCTAACGGCGAGGCCAAGGCGGGCGCGGACGGTGAGATCGTGGCCCGGGACGACGACCAGCCGGACGGTGAGGACGACGCGCCGCCTCCCGTGCGGGTGGACGCGGACGGCCTGCCCACCCGTGTGGTCAGCCTGCCGGTGGCCGAGTCGCGGTACGCATCGCTGCGCGCGGTGAGCGGTGGCTTCGCCTGGCTCAAGGAACCTGTCATCGGGGTGCTGGGCGAAGGGGCGGCGGTGCCGGACGGCAAACGGCCCCGGTCCTCGCTGGAACGCTTCGACCTGGCCCGCCGCAAGACCACGGAGCTGGTCGGCGGGCTGGACTGGTTCGAGGTCAGTGGCGACGGTGAGTGGCTGGTCGTCCGTGACGGCAGCGAGCTGCGGGTGGTCCCGTCCCAGCGGAAGGCCGATCCGGACGGCGGGGATACCGTGCAGGTCAACCTGTCCCGCGCCCGGTTCATCGCCGACCCGGTGGCGCTCTGGCGGCACGCGTTCACCGAGGTCGGACGCTTTATGCAGCACGACTTCTGGGTCCCCGACATGGGCGGGGTGGACTGGCCCGGCGTCCTGGAGTCCTACCGGCCGGTGCTGGACCGGATCGGTACCCCCTCGGAGTTTGCCGACCTGCTCTGGGAGGTCGTCGGCGAGCTGGGGACCTCCCACGCCTATATCCGGCCCCGGGCCACGCCGGGCAGCGGCGGCAAGGGCCAGGTGGGGCTCCTCGGGGCGGACTTGTCCCGGGATCCGGACGGCCGGTGGCGGATCGACCGGGTGCTGCCTGGCGAGTCCTCCGACCCTCGGGCCCGCGCCCCGCTGGCCGCCCCGGGCGTGACGGTCCGGCCCGGTGACGTGCTGCTGGCGGTGGACGGCCGGCCGGTGGACCCGGCCGTCGGGCCGGGGCCGCTGCTGGTCGGCACCGCCGGCCGGCCCGTGGAGCTCACCGTGGGGCGCGACGGCGAACCGCCCCGGCGGTTCGCGGTGACCCCGCTGGGCAGCGACCGCCGGCTGCGCTACCAGGACTGGGTAGCCGAGAAGAGGCACCGGGTCCGCGAGCTGACGGATGGCCGCGCCGGGTACTTGCACATCCCCGACATGATGGGGGAGGGCTGGGCGCACTTCAGCCGGGACCTGAGGGTGGAGATGGCGCAGCCGGCGCTCGTCGTGGACGTCCGATCCAACCGGGGTGGCCACGTGTCCGAGCTGGTCATCGAGAAGCTGGCCCGCCGGATCATGGGCTGGGACATCCCGCGCTGGATGACCCCGGCCACCTATCCGCGGGACGCGCCGCGCGGCGCGATGGTGGCGCTGGCCGACGAGAACGCCGGCTCGGACGGCGACATCGTCACCGCCGCCATCCGCATCCTGGGACTCGGACCCGTGGTGGGGTCCCGCACCTGGGGCGGGGTGATCGGAATCGAGTCGCCGTTCGTCCTGGTGGACGGCACCGCGATGACCGTCCCGCGGTACGCCATCTGGCTGGATGGCTTCGGCTGGGGGGTGGAGAACCACGGCGTGGACCCCGATGTCGAGGTGCTCATCTCACCCCAGGACTGGGCCGAGGGCCGGGACGTGCAGCTGGAGATCGCGGCGCGGCTGGCCATGGAGGCCCTCGAGACCAGGCCGTCGGCCACCCCGCCGGACACGTCGGACCGCCCGTCCAAGGCACGCCCGCCGCTGCCGCCCCGCCCGCGGCCCTAACCCCCGGGCCGCCCGCGGAGGGTGGTGATCGCGGCACCCCCGGGGCATCATGGAGGTGGGCAGCACAGGGCGCAGGGTCTGCCCTGCGGCCGGGTGCCGACGTGGCGAAAGAAGCGTGAGTCCTATGCCCGCTGACGCGCAGTTCCAGCTGAAGGCCCAGTACCCCGCCAACCTGGACCGCTGCCGGCGGTGCGGAGCCCCGCGCACCCTGCACGGGGATGACGGGAGTTGCGGGCTCTCGTTCTCGCTGGGCAGCCGGGTTCTGGCCCTGCTCGCCTCGCTCGGCGGCCTGATCGCCCTGCTCGGCGGTGCGGCCTGGCTGCTGGCCACCGCCCCTGCGATCAACGCGGCCTCGGTGCTCGCCTTCGCCTGCCTGGTCGTCCTCGTGCTCGCGGGCGCCGCCCTGGCCGTGACCCGCCGCAGCTAACGCCGCTGCCTCGGCAGCGGTGCGGCGCCCGGCGGGCCCGTCAGGCGGTGCCGGCAGGCTGAGGATAGATCTCGTAGTGCAACGAGGCGATGCCGTCTGCCGTGACATGTGCGTCCAGCAGCCGCAGTCGAGTCGGGAACTGGCCCGGCTCAAGGGGAGCGCCGTCGAAGGTGGTCGGCGTGCCAAGGCCGCCGACCAGTGACGGCAACAGCATCAGGTGAAGCTCGTCAACGAGCCCGGAACGCAACAGCGCACCGTTGAGGCCGCCGCCGGCTTCCGAGACGACACACGTGGCTCCGAGCCGACCCTTCATCGCGCGCAGGGCGTCGCCCAGGTCAACCGGTCCGTCGCCAGCGACGAGGTAGGGAATATCCTCGCCCCGTAGATGCGCCAGGTACGGCGCTGGTGTCGCGTGCGACACGATGACCAGCAGCCGTCTGCCCGCGTCTCCCATGCGTGTCCATCTGATCCGGCCGCGGCCGTCGACGACCGCGAACCACCGGCAGTTGGCCTCAGCGGGCAGGAAGTCGTCATCGGGCAGGAAGTCGTCGTAGAGCGTCGCGATGTCGCCACGGGGCGCGGGCAAGCCCGTGATCGGCCCGTCCGCATCGGCAACGAATGTTCCGCTTCCCTCCAGAACCACCTGGGGCGCGTACCGCCGCTCAATCTCCGCGCGGCGTGCTGCGAACATCCCGTCCGCGCTGCCGGGATGAATGGAGTCCCACATTTTTCCTGCGGCTTCGTCCAGCAACCGGCTGGCGCGGTTGAGCGTTACCCGCCCGTCAGCAGAAGCAGTCACCGACACCACAAGCCGCGGCCTGGCCGCGCTGACGTCCGGTGCGGTGTCCACGGCCGACCCCCACATCGTCACCACCAACTTGCCGATTGATCGTCCACACCCTAACCAGCACATCCGACAAGCTTCACCGGCCCGGCCTGGCGGCACAGCGGTAACACCAGCCACGCAGGCCGCAGAGGGCGGGTTAGAGGGGGCTGGTGTAGCTCCCCAGCCAGTGCAGCTTGAGCCAGAGGAGGGCGGCGGTCCAGGCGCCGCTGACCTCCAGGATGCCGACCAGGACCAGCAGGCCGCCGCCGATCCGGGCGATGAGCTGAGCGTGCCGGCGGGCGAACTGGAACGCGGTCACGCCCCGCTGGAAGGCGAAGGCCACGATGATGAACGGGATGCCCAGGCCGAGACCGTAGATGAACGCGAGCACAGCGCCACGCACGGCGGTGCCCGAGGTAAGAGCCAGCGTTAGCACGGTGGACAGGGTGGGGCCGATGCACGGGGTCCAGCTCACCGCGAAGAGCACCCCCAGCAGGGGGGCCCCGATCAGACCGGCCCGTGGCCGCACCGAGGGCCGGACGATCCGGCCGGTGATGGCGAAACGGTCGAACACCCCGGCGAACAGCAGCCCCAGCACGATCGTGACCGCCCCGAGCACCTGGGTCACGCCGGCCACGTGGCGCTGCAGCACCAGGCCCAGGCCGCCGAAGGCCAGGCCCTCGGTAGCGAACACGAGCGAGAAGCCGAGCACGAACAGCGTGGTCCCGAGCAGGGTCCGGCCCCCGGCAGCGCCCGCGAGCCCGCCGGGCCGCGCTGCGGTCGCCCGGGCGGCTGACGTGCCCGCGGGCTTGGCCGCGCCCGCGCCGGCCGGAGTCCCGCTGGCCGCGCCGTCCACGGCCACGCTGCTCCCGTCGGGCGCCACCGCGACCCGCTCCGTGGCGGCCGCCTCGGCACGCTGCGCGTCCGTCCCGGACATGCCGGTCACGTAGGACAGGTAGCCCGGGACCAGCGGCAGGACGCACGGGGACAGGAACGTGAGCGCACCGGCCGCCGCCGCGATCGGCGCGGCCAGGATCAGCGGTCCGGACTGGACCAGGTGCTCGATCCCGCCGCCCATCGGCACGCCTCCTGTTCGCGCCCCAAACTACCGGTTCCCGGGTCGGCCGCCGGCGGGGTGGCCGCCCCGGGTGACCATTGCCCGGCTCCAGCCCCGGATCTACTGTTCGGGTTAGTTCGGCTGTTGGTTTGCGGAGAACTATGTGCGATCGCGTCCGGTCGTGCGCCGCCGCGGTGGGCCGACAGCCTGCTGACTCAGCGACCTGGGCATCACACTGGATGCCACCAGCCCGTCGGCCAGCGCCACCATCAAGGTGGCCACCGAGGCGGGTGTGGCGCCCCGACGCCCGCAACGTGGCGCTGGACCCGGCGCGCGGGCACTGCGACCTTCCCGCCGGCGCGGCGCCACCTGTCCTTCACCCCGCACGAACTCGCGGCCGGGGCGCAGTTCACGTTGCACGGGCAGCAGCACAGCCCGGTCACGATCATGCGGGAGAACGGCGCCAACTACGCCCGGATGCGGCTGTGGGTGAACCCACCTGCGGGCTATAACGATCTGCCCGTGGACCTGGCGCTGGCCCACGGGCAGTCCGCACGTGCACCCCGTGGCCGGCCGCCACGCTGTACGACCCTCGTCCAGGGTGCGGCCCTGCCCACGATGCCGGGCATCTTGCCGGAGCCCGGCCGCCGTGTGCCAGGACTATGACCCCTGGGACGTGCCCTGTGTCGCGGGCGGGTAAGCCGGGCCTGGCTCAGCGTCCGGGCTGGTCAGGAGCGTGGTGCGAGGCGCTGAGCCGGAACAGGTTGATCAGCTGGCAGAGCAGCGCCACGGCGGTGAGCAGGCCCATGCTCAGCGACGCACCGTCCTGCCCGCTGTTCACGAAGGACGCGCCGCTGCCCGCCGCGCCCAGCACGGCGAGCAGGCTCACCACGGAGGTGACCACGAAGAACCCGGTGCGCGGCCAGTACCGCCCGGACCACCAGGGCAATCGACCCGAGCAGCAGGAGCAGGCCGAGCCCGGCGTGCACCGCCAGCGCGGCCGGACCGTCCGCCAGGGCCCGGCCGACGGCGGTGAGCGCACCGCCACCCTGTTCACGTCCGGGCACGGTGACGTACAGGCTGACCCACAGGCCCAGCGCGTACTGGACGAGCAGCCCGACGGAGATGCCGAGGCTCGCCCGCCGGACGGCCTCGCCGCCGCCTGCCCTCGGCCGCCGGGCGGCGGAGCGCCGCGTTACGGAGATTCCGGAGGTGCCTGCCGTCTCACGCACCATGCCTCACCACTTCCGCCGGCTGATTATTTAGCGATGACATCGTTTCTAACAGAGATGATTACGAGTCGCAAGTATTTAGGCCAGTGATAGTATCCGGCTATGGAAGACGTTGCGCCAGAGCCTGCGCCCGCGGCCGCGGAGCGGGACACGGCCGGCCGTTCCGGCGGGGAGGGCGACGTCCGGTCCGGGACCTGGGCCCGCGGTGTTCCGGGGGATCACCTGTCCTTCCTGCTCGTGCAGCTGGGGCTGCACGGGGCACGGCGGTACGGCGAGCGGCTGCAGCCGCTGGGCCTGGAGCAGCGGCACGCCGGGATGCTCATCCGGCTGGCCGCGAACCAGGGCCGGTCCCAGCAGGCCATCGCCGAGATGATCGGGGTGAACGCCACCCGGATGGTCTTCCTGGTGGACGAGCTGGAAAAGCTCGGCCTGGTCGAGCGCAGGCGCAATCCCGCCGACCGCCGCTCCCACGCGCTCTACCTGACCGACCAGGGCCGGGCCACGGTGGACCAGGTCCGGGCGGTGACCGCGGAGCACGAGGCGGAGTTCGGCGCCGGGCTGACCGAGGCGCAGCGTGCCCAGCTGGCCAGCCTGCTCCGCGTGGTGGCGGAGGAGCAGGGGCTGCATCCGCGCGGGATGCCCGGCTCGCCGCCGCATCCCGGCTCCTGCGGCTCCTAAGGGGCCAGCTCCCGGAGCGCTGCCTCGACAGCCCCGTGGAACGTCGGGTAGGCGTAGATCATCTCGCGCAGCCGCCGGACCGGCACCCGCGCGTGCACGGCCAGCGTCAGCATGCTCAGCACCTCGCCCCCGGCCGGCCCCGCCGAGGTGGCCCCGGCCAGGATGCCCTGGCCGGCGTCGGCGACCAGCTTGATGAACCCGTCGTTGCCCGCCTTGTGGATCCAGCCCCGGGCGGAGTTGGGGATCGGGGAGATGCTGGTCTGCACCTCGATGCCCCGGTCCCGGGCCTGGGCCTCGCTGAGGCCGACCGACCCGATCTCCGGGTCGGTGAAGGTCACCCGGGGCACCGCGTGGTACTCGGCGGGGGAGACCTCCTCGCCGAGGATGTCGTGGACGACGATGTTCGCCTGGTACATCGACATGTGGGTGAACGCGCCGTGGCCGGTGATGTCGCCGATCGCCCACACCCCTGGCGCGACCCGCAGGTGGTCGTCCACCGGGATGGCCTGGGCGGTCTCGTCCACGCCCACCGCGCCCACGCCGATGCCCGCCAGGTCGGTCCGCCGGCCGGTCGCGACCAGCAGCGCGTCCCCCGTCACCTCGGTGCCGTCCGACAAGGCCAGGGTGAAGGCCGTCCCGTCGTGGCGGACCGTCCGGGCCGTGGTGCCGGTGCGGACCTCGATGCCCTCCCGGCGGAAGACGTCCGCGAGCAGGGCGCCCGCCTCGGGTTCCTCCGACGGCAGCAGGCGTCCGGTCTCCTCGATCACGGTGACCCGGGCCCCGAACCGGGCAAACACATGGGAAAGTTCTGTGCCGATCGCCCCGCCGCCGAGCACCAGCAGCGACGCGGGGACCTCAGTCGTCTCGATCGCTTCCCGGTTGGTCCAGTAGGGGGTGCCCGCCAGGCCCTCGATGGGCGGGACGGACGGCTGCGTGCCGGTGTTGATGACAATGGCCCGCCGGGCCCGGAGCACGTCCCCGCCCACCGTGACCTCGCCCGGCGCGGTGACCCGGCCGTGGCCGCGGAACAGGGTGCCGCCCTTGCCGGTGAAGCGGTCGACCGCGACCTTGTCGTCCCAGTTGTCGGTGGCTTCCTCCCTGATCCGCCCGGCGACCGGGGCCCAGTCCGGGTGCACCTGCGAGCTCCCGGCCATCCCGGGGATCCGGCGTCCCTCGGCCAGCAGGTTCGCGGCCCGGATCATCATCTTGGACGGGATGCAGCCCCAGTACGGGCACTCCCCGCCGACCAGGCGGGCCTCCACGCCCGCCACCGAGAGACCGGCCACGGCGAGCCGCCCGGCGGCGTCCTCGCCCCCCGGGCCCATGCCCAGGACGACGACATCCGCCTCGTGCAGGGTCATCCCGCCTCCCTCGAGGGGTGCACCGGTCCGGGGTCTCAGGGTATGGCAGGGTGGAATTGACGGCGAGGGAGACCTGGTTTCCTAGAACGTGCCCGGCGACCACCGACACGGACGGGGTAATCGATGACTTCTGAGCGCGGAGACGATGCCTGCTCGCCTGGCCCGCCACTCACCGAGCGTGAGGCGGAGGAGCAGGCGCACGGGATCGCGTTCAAGACAGGACCGCCCGGAACGGTCGGGGTGGAGCTGGAATGGCTGGTCTGTGACGGCCGTGACCCGGCTCTCCCCGTTGACCAGCGGCGAGTGGCCGCAGCCCTCGCCCGCCTGGACGAGCCCGGGGCGCTCCCTGGCCGGGGTCGGCTGACTACCGAACCCGGCGGCCAGGTTGAGCTGAGTTCCGCGCCCGCCCCCGGCCTGGGCGGCTGCGTAGCGGCGGCCGGGAGCGACCTTACGGCCGTCCGCCAGGCCATCGCCCCCGCGGGGCTCAGCCTCGCCGGGCACGGCCTTGATCCCCTCAGACCCCCGCGGCGCGTCCTGGACCTGCCGCGTTACGCGGCCATGGAAGAATTCTTCGACCGCAGCGGCCCCTGGGGCCGGGTCATGATGTGCAGCACCGCCTCGGTCCAGGTGTGCGTGGACGCCGGGCGGGAGCAGAGCGGTCCCTCCGGATTCCGGTGGCGCTGGCACCTGCTGCACGGGCTGGGTCCGGTCCTGGTGGCGTCGTTCGCCAATTCCCCGTTCCAGGACGGCCAGGTGTCCGGGTGGAAGTCCACCCGCCAGGCGGTATGGTCCCGGCTCGACCCCAGCCGGACCCGGGCCCCGGCGGACGCGGAACCAGGCTCCGCGGACCGCGGCCCGGGCTGGCCAGAGGACACCGATCCCCGGGAGGCCTGGGTGAGCTACGTGCTCGACGCCCAGGTCATGCTGCTGCGTGACCCCGGCTCCCGCCGCTGGACCGCGCCGACCGGCCTTACGTTCCGCGACTGGGTGCGCGGCGCGGCCGGGCCCCCGCCCACCGCCGACGACCTCACGTATCACCTGTCCACCCTGTTCCCGCCGGTCCGGCCGCGCGGGCACCTGGAGCTCCGGGTGATCGACGCGCAGCCTGGCGACGGCTGGATCGTGCCGACCGCGGTGGTGTCCGCCCTGCTCGACGACCCGGTCGCGGCGCAGGCCGCGATGGCCGCGGTGGAGCCGCTGCAGAAGGACACGCCGGCCCGGCGAACTGCTGCTGCGCGCGGCCCGCCACGGCCAGGACGACCCGCAGCTGGCCACGGCCAGCCGGGAATGCTTCGCCGCGGCCGACGCCGGCGCTCGGCCGGCTCGGCGCCCCGGCCGCGATCCGGGACGCGGTCACCCGTTCGCCGACCGCTACGTGCTGCGCGGCCGGTGCCCCGCGGACGACCGGCTCGACGAGGCCCGCGCCGCCGATCAGCCTCGCGGCTACGACCGCCGCCACCCCGACGCCTGTCTGGAGGAGTCCCCATGACTCCACGCCTGCCACCCCTGCCCCGCGCCCGCGGGCCGATGCGAGGAGTGGACGAGCTGCGGGAAGTGATCGCCGGGAACCTGCTCACCGCCCGGGAGCGCACCCGGCTGCTCACCGAGTCCGTGGACGACACCGACCTGGTCCGCCAGCACTCCCCGCTGATGTCGCCGCTGGTCTGGGACCTGGCGCACATCGCCAACCAGGAAGAGCTGTGGCTGCTGCGCAACGGTGGGCGGCCGGGAGCCGATGCACCCCGAGATCGACCCGCTCTACGACGCGTTCGAGCACCCGCGGGCGCGAGCGGCCCACGCTGCCGCTGCTGCCGCCCGCGAGGCCCGGGCGTACGCCCACGAGGTCCGCGGCCGGGTCATGGACCTGCTGGACTCGGCCACGTTCGCCGGGGCCCCGCTGGTCACCGACGGGTTCGCGTACGGCATGGTGGCCCAGCACGAGCAGCAGCACGACGAGACCATGCTGATCACCCACCAGCTCCGCCGGGCGCGGCCGCGCTGACCGCGGCGCCGCCCGGCCCGCCGCCGCGCGGACGCGCTGCGCCTGCCGCGCCGAGGTGCTGGTGCCCGGCGGCCCGTTCACCATGGGCACCTCGACCGAGCCCTGGGCGCTGGACAACGAGCGGCCCGCGCACCAGATCGCCGTGCCGTCCTTCTACCTCGACACCACGCCGGTCAGCAACGCCGCCTACCAGGATTTCATCGCCGACGGCGGGTACGACGAGCCGCGCTGGTGGACCACGGAGGGCTGGGACGCACCGGCAGCGGGCCGGCCTGATCGCGCCGCTGTACTGGCGCCGGGAGGGGGCCAGCTGGATCCGCGACCGGTTCGGGGTCACCGAGCCGGTGCCCCGCGCCGAGCCGGTGATGCACGTGTGCTGGTACGAGGCGGACGCCTACGCCCGCTGGGCCGGGCGCCGGCTGCCGACCGAGGCGGAATGGGAGAAGGCGGCCCGGTTCGACCCGGCCACCGGGCGGTCCCGGCGCTTCCCGTGGGGCGACGAGGACCCGACCGCCGACCGGGCCAACCTCGGCCAGCAGTACCTCCAGCCCGCCCCCGCGGGCAGCTACCCCGGCGGCGCCGCCCCGTGCGGCGCCCGGCAGCTGATCGGGGACGTGTGGGAGTGGACCAGCAGCGACTTCCTGCCCTACCCGGGTTTCCGCGCCTGGCCGTACCGCGAGTACTCCGAGGTCTTCTTCGGCCCCGACTACAAGGTGCTGCGCGGCGGCTCGTTCGCGGTCGGCCCGGTGGCCTGCCGGGGCACGTTCCGGAACTGGGACTACCCGATCCGGCGGCAGATCTTCGCCGGCTTCCGCACCGCCCGGGACGCCGCGCCCGCCGTGACCCGGCACGCGGCCACCCGGCGGGGATGACGCCCCCGGATGTGCCGCCATCTGGCCTACCTCGGACCCGCAGGCCACGCTTGCGATCGGTGCTCACCGACCCGCCGCACGGGCTGCTCCGCCAGTCCTGGGCGCCCCGCCAGCAGAGGCACGGCACGGTCAACGCGGACGGGTTCGGGGTGGGCTGGTACGCCGACGGTGACCCGGTGCCGGCCCGCTACCGGCGTGCGGTGCCGATGTGGGGCGACGCCTCGTTCGCCGACCTGGCCCGGGTGACCAGGACCCGGGCGCTGCTGGCCGCGGTCCGCTCGGCCACCGACGGCACCGCCCAGGGCGAGGCCGCCGCCGCGCCGTACGCCGCGGGGCCGTGGCTGTTCAGCCACAACGGCAGGCTGGACGGCTGGCCCGGCGCGACGGCCGGGCTGGCCGCCACCCTGCCCGCCGCGGACCTGCTCGCCCTGGAGGCCCGCACCGATTCGGCGCTGGCCTGGGCGCTGGTGCTGCAGCGGCTGCGGGCCGGGGAGGGCCCGGCCGGCGCGCTGGCCGGCACGGTCGGCTGACCTCGACGCGGCCGGGATCACCGGCCGGTTCAACTTCCTGCTCACCGACGGGAGGCGATCGCCGCCACCGCCGCGGGCGACACGCTCTGCTACCGGAGCCCGGCCCGGCCAGGTCGTGGTGGCCTCCGAACCCTCTGACGACGAGCCGGGCTGGACCGCGGTGCCGGACCGCACGGTACTGACCGCGCGGCCCGGCGTCGGTGGACGCCGGCCCGCTCAAACCGGCGGGCTGAACCGCAGCCCAGCCGACGAGGGAGGCCGACGAGGGAAGGGACTCCGATCATGAACCAGCTGCACGTCGAGCGGTGCCTGCCGGACGGTTTCCTGGCCGCCGCGCTGCGCGCGGACGCGCGGGCCGGGCCTGACCGCGGTGCCGAAGACCCTGCCGCCCAAGTGGTTCTATGACGAGCGGGGCAGCGAGCTGTTCGAGAAGATCACCCTGCTGCCGGAGTACTACCCGACCCGGGCCGAGCGGTCCATCCTGGCCGCCGCGGCCCCCGCGATCGCGGCCGCGACCGGGGCCAGCGCCCTGGTCGAGCTGGGCTCGGGCTCGTCGGAGAAGACCCGGCTGCTGCTCGACGCGCTGCGCGAGGCCGGCACGCTGCGCAGCTACGTGCCGGTGGACGTGAGCGAGAGCGCGCTGATCGGCGGCCGCGCACCGGGTCCTCGGCGAGCTACCCGGGACTGACGGTGGACGCGCGTCGTCTCGGACTTCGAGGCCCGGCTGGGCCTGCCCGCGCCCGGCGGGCCCCGCCTGGTCGCCTTCCTGGGCAGCACCATCGGCAACCTGCTCCCGGCCGAGCGGGCCGCGTTCCTGGCCCGGCTGCGGGCCGGGCCTGCGCGACGGGCGACGCCCTGCTGCTCGGCACCGACCTGGTCAAGGACCCGGCGGTGCTGCTGGCCGCCTACGACGACGCCGCCGGGGTGACCGCCGCGTTCAACAAGAACGTGCTGGCCGTGCTGAACGCGGAGCTGGGCGCGGACTTCGACCCGGACGCCTTCGACCACATGGCCGTGTGGGACCCGCAGGCCGAGTGGATCGAGATGCGGCTGCGCTCCGCGGAGGACCAGGTGGTGCGGCTGCCCGGCATCGGGCTGACCGTGGCGTTCGCGGCCGGGGAGCAGCTGCGGACCGAGGTGTCGGCCAAGTTCCGGCGGGCCGGGGTCGCGGCCGAGCTGGCCGCCGCCGGGTTCGCGATGCGCATCCTGGTGGACCGATGAGCAGGACCGGTTCGCCCTGTCGCTGTCCGTCCCGGCCTGACCATCCCCGTGAAATAGCCCTGATGCGCAGTTGGGGAAGATCACGTGGCCGGGGCCCGGCGCGGTATGGTTCACGCCAGGAACCCTGGCCCGCGCGGGGTATTCGGATTCGAGGCGGCAGACATCACCATGGAGAAATGGAATCCGGCGGCCCGCCGTGACCTTCGTGGCGGGAGCGGCTGATGCTCACGGTCCCGTCCGCGGGCAGTGCGGACGTGTGGTGGCTCGACATCACCTCGGTCAACGTGGGCCGCGCCGAGCTGGCCGAGCTCAGCCTGGAGGAGCACAAGCGGGCCGCGGCGTTCGCGTTCCGCGCTGACCGCCGCCGGTACACCGCCGCGCACGTGATGCTGCGCCGGGTGCTGTCCGGCTACCTGGATTTCCCGCCGTCCAGCCTGGTCTTCCACCGTGAGCCGTGCGCGCGGTGCGGGAAGCCGACCGGCCGCCCGGCCCTGCCGCTGCGTTTCGGCGTGCACTTCTCCCTCGCGCACAGCGGGGACGCGGTGCTGATCGCCGTGGCCAGCCAGCAGGTGGGCGTGGACGTGGAGCAGCAGCCGACCGGATGCGTCTGCTCGATGTCGGCGGACATGAACGCGGCCGACGCGGAGTGGGGCCGGTCGCTCAGCGAAGCCGGGCGGCACGAGCTGGTCATCCGGTGGTGGGTGCGGTCCGAGGCGGTCCTCAAGTGCACGGGGGAAGGCATCGGCCACGAGGTCGGCGAGTTCCCGGTCCTCGGCCGTCCCGGTGCCCCATCTGGCCTGCGCCGGGCCGGGCGGCCCGGATCAGCTGGTGCCCGCCATCCCGGTGCACGGCTGCTCGCTGATCTCGCTCCCGGCACCCGCCGGGCTACCAGGCCGCACTCGCGCTCGCCGGGAGCACCCGGGCCATCCGGCTCAACGTCCAGGCGCCCTGGGCGACCGCGGCGCGCGCGGCCAGCCGGGGCGCCCCGGTCCGCTGACCAGGTGGCACGCTCCCGGCCGCCCCCCCGATCCGGGCGATCCGGCCCCGTTCCGCAGACGGGGCGGCGCCGCTCCTGCCAGGGTGTTGACGTCAACGACGGAAGGATTTCGGTGGCGGCGGCTTACGACCCGGCCAGTGGCACGATTTCGGCACCTCGTTCGCCGCCGCGGCGGGTGCCCTGCTGGGCCTGGCCTTCGTGGCCATCTCCTTCAACCTCGATCCGATCCTCAAGGTCAAGGCGCTGCCCGACCGGGCCATCGAAACGCTGGCGTTCTTCGCCTACGCACTGGCCGCGAGCCTGCTGATCCAGCTTCCCGGCCTGTCGGGCCTGGGCCTCGGCATCGGCCAGGCGATCCTCGCCGCGGGCGTCGTCGTGCTGGTGATCAGGAGCCTGCCGCGGTGGAAGCAGGAACGAGAGGATCCGCTCAGCTGGCGCCTCACCCACTTCAGCCCCGCGGCCCTGACCGCCTTGCTGGCCGTCGTGGGGGCCGCGGGCACGATGACCACCAGCGTGGGCGGCCTGTACTGGCTGGCCGCCGCCATGACCGTCGCGACCGCGTCCGGGCTGATCAACAGCTGGGTCCTGCTTGTTGAGATCCGGCGCTGACCTGCGTGGCCACCGTTCCCAGCGGGCGGCATGCGTCGAGTGCGCGATACGGATATCTGTGCGCTGCGCGGGTAACCTCGGGAAGGACGTGGCGAGCAGAGGGCAGGGTGGCAGACATGACGGCAGTGTTCGCGGTAGACGCGTGCCGGACCCCGGTCGGCAAGATCAAGGGCGCGCTGGCCACGGTCCGGCCCGATCACCTGACCGCCGAGGTGATCAGGGCCCTGCTGGCCCGCAACGACTGGCTCGACCCGGCCCGGATCGACGACGTGTACTGGGGCGCGGCCAACCAGGCCGGCGAGGACAACCGGAACGTCGCGCGGATGGGCGTGCTGCTGGCCGGCCTGCCGGTCGAGGTGCCCGGCGCGACCGTCAACCGGCTCTGCGGATCCGGCATGGAGGCCATCGCCAGCGCGGCGCGGGCCATCGCGGCCGGGGAGGCCGACATCATGCTGGCCGGCGGGGCCGAGTCGATGACCCGGGCGCCGTTCGTGCTGCCCCGGGCCAGCGAGCCGTTCCCGCGGGAGGCCGGAGTCGCCGACACCCGGCTGGGCTGGCGGCTGGTCAGCCCGCTGCATGCAGGAGCTCTACCCGCCGATCAGCCTGGGCGAGACGGCGGAGAACGTAGCCGAGCGGTACGGGGTGAGCCGGGAGCGCCAGGACGAGTTCGCGCTGCGCAGCCACCAGCGGGCCGCCCAGGCCCGGGACGCGGGGCGGTTCGGCGCCGAGATCGTGCCGGTGCCGACCCAGGCCGGGCTGGTCAGCCAGGATGAGGGCATCCGGCCCGGCGCTGACCCTGGAGGAGCTCGCGGCCAAGCGGCCCGCGTTCCGCAAGGGCGGCACGGTGACCGGCGGCAACTCCTCACCGCTGAACGACGGCGCGGCCGGCGTGCTGCTGGTCTCGGAGCGGGTCCTGGCCGGCGGGTGACGCCCGCTGGCCCGGTACGAGGGCACCGCGGCCGCCGGGGTCCACCCCGACTACATGGGCATCGGGCCGGTCCCGGCCATGGGCAAGGTCCTCGGCCGGGCGGGCTGGGACGCAGGCAGCCTCGACCTGATCGAGCTCAACGAGGCTTTCGCGGCGCAGGCGGTGGCGGTGGCCGACGAGCTCAAGCTGGACCCGGAGCGGGTCAACGTCAACGGCGGCGCGATCGCGATCGGCCACCCGCTGGGCTGCTCAGGGGCCAGGATCACCACGACGCTGCTGCACGAGCTGCGCCGCCGCGGCGGGTCCCGGGGAGCGGCGGCCATGTGCATCGGGGTGGGGCAGGGCATCGCGACCCTCTGGCGGGCGCCCTAACCTGGCGGCCCCGGTCCAGGGGCCCTTAGCCGCTCGCGGCGAGTTCCCCGCCTGCCTCGCCCGCCGGGCCTTCCGGGCCGGCGGTCCCCGGCCTCGCCGAGCGCTCCCGCCCGGCCGCCCCGGCCGAGCAGCACCGCGACGGGCGGGAAGATGAGCACCGACAGAACCCCTGCGCCGACGAGGGCGGCGGAGGTGGCCGGCAGCATGACCCCGTCCCGCTGCCCGATCTCGGCCAGCGCGATGAGCAGCGGCATCGTCGTGGCGGTGATGAACGTCATCTGCAGCCGCTGGCGCACGGACAGCACCCGGCGGTAGACGACCAGCGACGGCAGGCCCCGGACCACCAGCAGCAGGACGAAGAAGAACACTGCCCGCAGCGGATCTTGGCTGATGGCCTTCAGGTCCAGCGTCATCCCCGAGGCCACGAAGAAGATCGGGATGAAGATGCCGTAACCCACCGCATCGAACTTGTGCTCGAGCCCGCTCGTGTCCATGTTCACCTGACGGGTCCAGCCGCGCAGCACGATGCCGGCCAGCAGCGCCCCGAGCACCACGTCCAGGCCGAACCGGCTGGCGATGGTGAGCAGCAGGAACAACAGCACGGTGGTCCAGCGCAGCGTGGTCTGGCCGGTCGCGTCCTGACCCTCCGTGATGACGCCGCGCAACCGGCGGTTCCTGGTCAGCCAGGGGACGAAGCTCAGCCCGAGGGCCAGCACCCCGACCAGCGCCACCGAGGCCAGGGCCGCGAAGTGGTCCCGCTGGGTGAGGAACACCGAGATCGCGATGGTGGGGAGCAGTTCCCCCACTGCCCCGGCGGCCAGCACGTAGCGGCCGAACGGCCCGCCCAGCATGTGGTTGTCCTGCAAGATCGGCAGCAGGGTGCCGAGCGCGGTGGTAGTGAGGGCCAGCCCGACCGGCACGAAGTCACGGATGTACCCGGCCGAGCCCAGCCCGGCCACCACCCCGACCGCGAGCACCACCGTCACCAGCCAGCCGGTGATCGCCAGTCGTCCCGGCCGCTCCCGCAGCAACCGCGGGTCCAGCTCGTCGCCGGCCAGCAGGAACAGAAAGCCGAGCCCGATATTGGACAGCAGCGTGATGCTGGCCGTGTTAGCCAGACCGAGGCCATGCGGCCCGATCAGCACCCCGCCGAGCAGGAAGATCACGACCTGCGGGATGCGCGGCCCGGGCAGCAGCGCCACCACGATAGGCGCGAGCGCCGCCACCAGCGCCACGACGAACAGAGTCTCGAGTCCACTGGTGACGCCCACTATGCTGCCGCCCCGCTGCTTCCCCGGACGCCCCCGTGAACGTCGGCAGGGGGGTCTATTCCCACCTCAAACGGAACCTAAGCCCCGTGACGCCACGCGCCGGTGACGACGTGCGGCACCCGGATAAGGTCCGTTGCGGAGAATTTAAAGCCGGGGCCGGGCCGGAAGCCCGGGGCGGCGCGGGGGAAGCACCCGGGACGCGGCGGCTGGGGCCCGGTAACGCAAGCGGACCCGCAGGCCCGTCACCATCCCGGGTCCGCGGGCCGGCTGTCAGCGCGGCGGGAGCCTCTCGGGCGCCCGCCGCGGAGCGCTCAGACCGCCTGCTCGGCGAGCGTGAAGGCGACCGTTCCCTCCTCGTCCACCTGCGCGTCCAGCGACTTGTCGTCCAGCGCCACCGCGGCACCGGGCTCCAGGAAGACGCGGGCTCCTTCGGACTCGATCACCTGGTCCCCGGCTACCGGGTTCTCGGCCAGCGTTACCTGGAACGCCGGGCCGCCCTCGTCTTGCGACATGATGCGCAGGCCGGTCTCATCGGGCAGTTCTGGCTGGGAGGTCAGGTTGCGGATGGCCGTCACGGCACTATCGGTCAGTGTGAGCATGATCTGCTCCTCTGTTCCATCGGTCATGTGCAGTTCGGCGACCCCCCTACCCCGTCTCGGCAGCCTCACTCCCCGTCCGGTGCGCTAACCCCGCGCGCCCGCGGGACCGTGTCGAGAATGGCAGGCCAGCCCCGACACCTGGCTGACGGCGCTACCGTGGCGCCGCGTGACCAGGGAGGATGAACCGATGCGATTCATGCTGCTGCAGAACTACGGGCCCGCGGAGTCGGGCTGCCCGCCGATGCCGGAGTGGTCACCCGCGGACATCAGGGCCCACATCGAGTTCCAGCACGCGCTCAACCGCGAGCTTCTCGAGCGGGGCGAGCTGGTGGACGCCCAGGGGCTGGCCGGTCCCGAGCAGGCCCGGCGCGTCGTCGCGACCGGGACCGGAGCGCCGGTCATCACCGACGGCCCGTTCCCCGAGTCCAAGGAGCTGCTGGCCGGGTACCGGCTGGTGGACGTGGAGACGCCCGCGCGGGCCATCGAGATCGCCGCGCAGGTCTCCGCCGCCCCGGGCCCCGGCGGGGCGCCGGTCCGCCAGCCCATCGAGGTCCGCCAGGTGCTCAGCGCCCCCGACCCGGACCTGTGAGCGCCGTCCGGTACCGGCTCGCGAGGGTGGGCCGCCAGGCCCGGCCAGCGGCAGGCCTTTCCTGGTCGGCGCGAACGTCTGGGGAAAGCACTGTGAACGTGCCCCGGACCGGCGGGGCCACGGCCGCCGAGGGCCTGCTGCGCGAACTGGCGCCGCAGGTGCTCGGGGCCGTCACGCGCCGCTCCGGGGACTTCGGCGCCGCCGAGGACGCCGTCCAGGAGGCCCTGCTGGCCGCGGCCACCCGGTGGCCCCGGGACGGGACGCCGGACAACCCGCTCGGCTGGCTGATCCGGGTGGCCGCGCGCCGGCTGACCGATCAGTACCGCAGCGAGGATGCCCGGCGCCGCCGGGAGGTGCTGGCCGCCTCGTGGTCACTGACGGCCCCGGCCGGCCCGGTGCCAGGCGAGGACGCCCCGGCCCGGGACGACACGCTGATCCTCATGTTCATGTGCTGCCACCCCTCGCTCACCCCGGGCGCGGCCATCCCGCTCACGCTGCGCGCGGTCGGCGGCCTGACCACGCGGGAGATCGCGGCCGCGTTCCTGGTGCCAGAACCGACCATGGCCCAGCGGATCAGCCGGGCCAAGGCCACCCTGAAAGCCTCCGGCGAGCCGTTCACGCTGCCGCCACCGGCCCAGCGGGCCGGGCGGCTCCAGTCCGTGCTGCACGTCCTGTACCTCCTGTTCAACGAGGGGTACGCCAGCAGCAGCGGCCCCGACCTGGCGCGCAGCGACCTGTCCGGCGAGGCCATCAGGCTGGCCCGGGGGCTGCACTCCAGCCTGCCCGGCGACCCGGAGGTGACCGGGCTGCTGGCGCTGATGCTGCTCACCGACGCGCGGCGGCCCGCCCGGACCGGGCCCGGCGGTGAGCTGATCCCGCTGGCCGACCAGCAGCGCACCCGGTGGGACCGGGCGCTCATCACCGAGGGGACGACGCTGATCACCGGGGCGCTGCGGCAGCGTCAGCGTCCCGGGAGCGGGGCCAGCCGGGGGAGTACCAGCTGCAGGCCGCGATCGCCGCCGTGCACGACCAGGCGCCCAGTCACGCCAGGACCGACTGGCCGCAGATCCTGTCCCTCTACGGCCTGCTGGAACGGCAGACCGGGAACCCGATGGTGACCCTCAACCGGGCGGTGGCCGCGGCCATGGTGAAGGGCCCGGCGGCCGGGCTGGCCCAGCTCGACCAGGTCCGCGGCCGGCTCGGCGGCCATCACCGCTTCCACGCGGTCCGCGGGCACCTGCTCGAGATGGCCGGGGACGCCGCCGGTGCCGCCGCCGAGTTCCGGTCCGCCGCCGCGGGCACGGCGAACCTGCGCGAGCAGCAGTACCTGATGGCCAAGGCGGCCAGCCTCGCCGCGAGCCGCAGCCGGCGGTGCCGGGTAGGGTCGGCCACGGGTGTGCACCGCGAACAAGGGAGCCCGCGCCGTGGGCGGAAACAGCAGCGCGCCGGACGCTGCGGCGGAGGGGGAGCGGTGCCGGCGCTGCCATGACGGCCGGCGGCCTGGCTGATGTCACGGCCGGCCCGCCGGCCGGAGGAGCGGCTGCCGGACCGGATCTGGACCATCCCGAACGTGATCAGCATCGCGCGGCTGCTCGGCGTGCCGGTGTTCCTGTGGCTGGTCCTCGGCCCGCACGCGGACGGCTGGGCGGTCATCCTGCTGATCGCCGCGGCGGCGTCGGACTGGCTGGACGGGAAGCTCGCCCGGGCCCTGCACCAGGAGAAGCCGGCTCGGGCAGGTGCTCGACCCCACCGCGGACCGGCTCTACATCGGGGTCATGCTCGATCGGGCTGGCCATCCGGGCCCTCATCCCCTGGTGGCTGGTCGGGGTGCTGGTCGGCCGGGAACTGGTGCTCGGCGTGGCCCTGCTCCGGCTGCGGTCCCGCGGCTGGGAGCCGCTCCAGGTCAGTTTCGTGGGCAAGGCCGCCACGCTGTGCCTGTTCTACGCGTTCCCGCTGCTGCTCCTGGGCGCCTACTCCGGCCACGCCGCGCTGGTGGCCAAGGTGGTCGGCTGGGCCTTCGTGGCCTGGGGGACCGCGCTGTACTGGACGGCGGCCGGGCTGTACCTGGTGCAGGCCTGGCGGCTCGACCGCCGGGCCGGAGGCGCGCCGGGCGGGCCGGAGGCGGAGCGGCTGGCGGGGCCAGGGGGCCGGGCCCGCGAGGTGGCCGAACCGGAACAACCGGATGGCTAACCAGATAGCGGCGTTGGCCGGCCGGGAGCCGCCCGTCATGATGGAGGCATCCCTGCCGGTCCGCCATCCGGCCTGGGCGCGGGGAGGAAGGGACGCTGGCCCGGACGAGGGAAGGAGGCCCGCCACAGGTGAAGGCCGTCGTGATGGCCGGCGGGGAGGGTACCCGGCTGCGGCCGATGACCGCCAACCAGCCCAAGCCGCTGCTGCCCGTGTGCAACAAGCCGATCATGGAACACGTGCTGCGGCTGCTGAAGCGGCACGGGTTCGACGAGACGGTGGTCACCGTCCAGTTCCTGGCCTCGCTGGTGCGCAACTACTTCGGCGACGGCGAGGACGTCGGGATGAGCCTCCAGTACGCGACCGAGGAGGCCCCGCTCGGCACGGCGGGCAGCGTGAAGAACGCCGAGGACGCGCTGCGGGACGAGCCGTTCCTGGTCATCTCGGGCGACGCGCTGACCGACATCGACCTGACCGCCATGGTCCGCGCGCACAAGGAAAACGGTGCCCTGGTCACCGTGGGGCTCACCCGGGTGCCGAACCCGCTGGAGTTCGGCATCATCATCGTGGGCGAGGACGGCCGGATCCAGCGGTTCCTGGAGAAGCCCACCTGGGGGCAGGTGTTCTCGGACACGGTCAACACCGGGATCTACGTGATGGAGCCCGAGGTGCTCGCCGAGGTGGCGCCCGGTGAGTCGGTGGACTGGTCCGCTGACGTGTTCCCGGCCCTGCTCAAGCGCGGCGCGCCGCTGTTCGGCTGGATCGCGGACGGCTACTGGGAAGACGTCGGCACGCACGAGAGCTACCTCAAGGCCCAGGCCGACGTGCTGTCCGGCCGGGTGAACACCGAGATCGACGGGTTCGAGGTGTCGCCGGGGGTCTGGGTGGCCGAGGGCGCCGAGGTCAACCCGGAGGCCCTGCTCTCCGGGCCGCTCTGCATCGGGGACTACGCCAAGGTCGAGGCGGGCGCCGAACTCCGCGAGTTCACCGTGCTGGGCAGCAACGTGGTGGTCAAGGAGGGCGCCTTCCTGCACCGCGCCGTGGTGCACAACAACGTCTACGTGGGCCAGGGCGTCACCCTGCGCGGCTGCGTCATCGGCAAGAACACCGACGTGATGCCCTCCGCGCGGATCGAGGAAGGCGCGGTCGTCGGCGACGAGTGCGTGATCGAGCCGGAGGCCTACCTCTCCGCGGGCGTCAAGGTCTACCCGTTCAAGACCATCGAGGCGGGCGCGGTGGTGAACACCAGCGTCATCTGGGAATCGCGCGGCCAGCGCACCCTGTTCGGGCCGCGCGGGGTGTCCGGCCTGGTCAACGTGGAGATCACGCCGGAGCTGTGCGTGCGGCTGACCAGCGCCTACGCGACCACGCTGAAGAAGGGGTCGATGGTCACCACCTCCCGCGACGTCTCCCGCGCCGCGCGGGCGCTCAAGCGGGCCGTCCAGTGCGCGCTGAACGCCAGCGCGATCAACGTGGTGGACCTGGAGGCGCAGCCGCTGCCGGTGGCCCGGTTCCAGACCGCGCGCAGCGTGTGCGGCGGAGGTGTCGCGCTGCGCACCACCTCCGGTGACCCGCAGTCCATCGACATCGTGTTCCTGGACGAGCGGGGCGCGGAGCTGTCCCAGGCGGCCGCGCGCAAGCTGGAGCGGGTCTTCTCCCGGCAGGAGTACCGGCGGGCCTTCCCCGGCGAGATCGCCGAGCTCACCTACCCGTCCCGGGTCGTGGAGTCCTACACGCAGGAACTGGCGCGCAGCGTGGACCTGACCGGGGTGCGCGAGGCGGAGCTGAAGGTCGTGGTGGACTGCGCCGGCGGCACGGTGTCGCTGGTCCTGCCCAGCCTGCTCGGCCGGCTCGGCGTGGACGCGCTCACCGTCAACAACCGGCTGGACGAAGCCACCCCGACGCAGAGCCTGGCCCAGGTCCGGGCGGGCATGCAGCGGCTGTCCGAGCTGGTCGCCTCGTCCCGCGCCGCCTTCGGGGTGCGGTTCGACCAGGTGGGCGAGCGGATCATGCTGGTGGACGACAAGGGCGCGATGATCAGCGACGACCGGGCCCTGCTGGTCGTCGCTGGACCTCATCGCCGCGGAGCGGCGGTCCGGCCGGGTGGCGCTGCCGGTGACCACCACCCGGGTGGCCGAGCAGGTCTGCCGGTTCCACGGCGTGCACGTGGACTGGACGCCCGACCTCGCTGCACGGCCTCACCGAGGCCACCGCGGGCGACGATGTAATTTTCGGCGGCGACGGCCGGGGCGGGTTCGTGGTCCCGGAATTCAGCCGGACCCTGGACGGCATCGCGGCCTTCGCCCGGCTGCTCGGCCTGGTCGCCCGGACCCGCCTGTCGCTCAGCCAGATCGACGCCCGGATCCCGGCCGCGCACCTGCTGCGGCGCTCCATGCCCACGCCGTGGGCGGCCAAGGGCAGCGTGATGCGCACCGTCGTGGAGGCGGCAGGCGACCGGACCGTGGACACCACCGACGGGGTACGCATCGTGGAGCCCGATGGGGGCTGGGTCCTGGTGCTGCCCGACCCCGCGGACGCGGTGACGCACCTGTGGGCGGAAGGCGCGGACGCCGACACCGCCCAGGCGCTGCTGGACGAGTGGGCCGCCGTAGCGGAGCGCGCTGGTAACTGAGCGCGGCCAGCCGCTGGCGGAGCGCTCTGGTAACTGAGCGCGCCGCCGTCGCGGAAGGATCAGGCCATTAACAAGCCGGCGATTGGCCAGGGCGTTAAGCTGGCCAGCTCAGTGTCCAGCGAGGGCATCGCCACCCATGAGACAATCCACCTCATCGGAGCGTGCACGTGTCGTGCGTCGGAGGTGCGGCCAGGATGTGGCGAAGGCGTCGTGAAAGCGGCCCGGGCGCGTCCGGGGCCCCGGAGTCATCCCCCGGTCAGGGGCGGCGCCAGGGCTGGTGGGCACGGTTGCGCCCGGCTGGACGACGCGCGTGGCGCATGGACCCGCCGGGCGCACCCCAGGTAGCGTGGAGTCCGCCAGCTGAGCACGCAACGTCCGAGTACGCACCGTCCGAGCACCGGGAACGGGCCAGGTCCGATGCGGTCCCCGCCCCGAGCCCATGGCCAGCAGAGGAGAGGCTGGGCCACGACATGCCGAGCATCTACTGCACACGCTGCGGTCAGGCCAATCCTGACGACGCGCGTTTTTGCCTGCATTGCGGGACGATGCTGGCGCGAGGCGGGGCCGAGCGCCCCGGCGAAACGACCTCGACCATCTCGCTGGGCGGTGACCTGGCCGACGGCGACTACGACGAGTTCACCGACCAGGCCGCCCCGGAAGACCTGCCTCCCGGGCACGGCGCTGCTGGTGGTCCGGCGCGGCCCGAACGCGGGCAGCCGGTTCCTGCTCGACCACGACATCACCACCGCCGGCCGGCACCGGGACAGCGACATCTTCCTCGACGACGTGACGGTCTCGCGCCGGCACGCCGAGTTCTACCGTCGTGGCGACCGCTTCACCGTTCGTGACGTCGGCAGCCTCAACGGCACCTACGTCAACCAGGAGCGGATCGAGGAGGCGCCGCTGAACGGCGGCGACGAGGTCCAGATCGGCAAGTTCCGGCTGGTGTTCCTGACCGGGCGGCGGCCCCAGTATGAGCGCGGCGGCGGGGGCGCCCAGGTAGGGGCATGAACGCTCAGCCTGCCCGGGCTTCTTTCGGCATCGGTGAAGTGCTGGCCCAGCTTCGCGGCGAGTTCCCTGATGTCAGCGTCTCCAAGATCCGCTTCCTGGAGTCCGAGGGGCTGATCCAGCCCGCCCGCTCGCCGTCCAAGTACCGGCGGTTCAGCCCGGCCGACGTGGACCGGCTGCGCTACATCCTGACCGCCCAGCGCGACGAGTACCTCCCGTTGCGGGTGATCAAGGACCGGCTGGCCGCCGCCGAGGACGAAGGCGCCGAGGAGGATCCCGACGGGCCGCCGCCGCCGCCGGCCGCTGAGCCGCCGGGAACTGCTCGACGCGGCCGGGATCGACGATGGCTACCTGGCCGAACTGGAAGACTTCGGGCTGGTCCGGCCCTCGGGACGGCAGTACGGGCCGGAGGCCCTGGATGCCGCCCGGATCATCGTCGCGCTCGGCCGGTACGGGGTCCAGGCGCGGCACCTGCGCGCCGTCCGGGCCGCGGTGGAGCGCGAGACCTCCCTGATCGAGCAGGTGGTCGCGCCCACGCGGCGCCAGCGCAGCCCCGGTTCGCGGGAGCGGGCCGGGCAGATCGCCCAGGAAATCGCGGCCCTGTCCCTGCAGTTGCACGCGCTCGCTGATGGGCAGCGCCCTGGCCGACGCCGGCCTCCAGACGGACGGGCTGGCCCAGGCGGCCCGCGGGGCGGCTGGCTCCGGCTCGAGTCCGCTCGCGCCCGCCCAGACCGAAGTCAGGCTGGGGGGTGCGGGATATGACGAGCCAGGATTCGCCGGGCCGGCCGCGGCCAGGTCCGGGGCGTGACGCAGGCTGTCCGGCCGGGCCTGCTGGCCGCCACAGCACTTTCCGCCGGCACGGGTGTACGTTGGCAAGGGAGTGCCCACCGCAGGGCCCATGCACGAGGCAGCGCGTCACGCGCGTGTGAGGACGGAGCCGCCGTGAGGAAGATGGAGGTCGTCGGCGTCCGGGTCGAGATGCCCACGAACCAGCCCATCGTCCTGCTGAAGGAGACGCAGGGGGACCGTTACCTGCCGATCTGGATCGGGCCGGTCGAGGCAACCGCGATCGCTTTCGCCCAGCAGGGCATGGTGCCCGGCGCGCCCGCTCACCCATGACCTGTTCCGGGACGTGCTGGAGGCCCTCGAAGTCCAGCTGCAGACCGTGAACATCACGGCGCTGCGGGACGGCATCTTCTTCGCGGACCTGATCTTCTCGAACGGGAAGGAAGTCAGCGCCCGGCCGTCGGACTCCATCGCCCTGGCGCTGCGCACCGGCGCGGCCATCTACGCCAGCGAGGAGGTCCTCGACGAGGCGGGCGTGGCCATCCCGGACGAGCAGGAAGACGAGGTCGAGAAGTTCCGCGAGTTCCTCGACACCATCACCCCGGAGGACTTCGGCCGCGCCACATGACGGCCGGGGCGCCCCAGGCCATAGGCTGGCTGCAGAGCCCGGCGGCGACGCGCCGCCGGCGATCGTTGACGCACCCGCCGCTGGCGGCCTACCGTGCGAGACGAGTACCCAGGGTGGCGAACTCCCGGGTGGAGGCAGGCGTGGCGGTAACCAAAGGTAACAGCGATTCACCGGGAGTCCGCGGTGCGGCGATCCGGCAGGCTGGGGAGCAGGGACTGCTGTTCGGCGACGACGTCGCCACCCGGCCGGAAGGAATCGGCTACCGCGGGCCCACCGCGTGCTCAGCCGCCGGGATCACCTACCGCCAGCTCGACTACTGGGCCCGGACGGGCCTGGTCGAGCCCAGCGTCCGGCCCGCCCAGGGATCCGGGCTCGGCGCGGCTGTACAGCTTCCGCGACATCCTCGTACTCAAGGTGGTCAAGCGGCTGCTGGACACCGGCATCTCGCTGCAGCAGATCCGCGCCGCCGTAGCCCACCTGCACAGCCGGGGTACCGATGACCTGGCCAAGGTCACGCTGATGAGCGACGGGGTCTCCGTCTACGAGTGCACCTCCTCCGACGAGGTCGTGGACCTGCTGCAGGGCGGCCAGGGCGTGTTCGGGATCGCGCTCGGCCGCATCTGGCAGGAGGTTGACGGGACCCTGGCCGAACTGCCCGCTGAGCAGGCTGACGAGGCCGCGGACGGCACGGCGGAAGCCGCCGGAAGCAGCACGCGCGCCGACGAGCTGGCCCGGCGGCGGGCCCGCCGGACCGGCTGACCTGCCTGACCTGTGACCTCGGCTGGCCGGGCTTCTCAGCACACGCGCGGGCAACGGATGGGCAGGTGGGTCTGCGCGCCGTGGCCGCCGGGCGCAGCGCAGGCTCGGGTAAGCTCGGTACCGCTGATCACACCGTCCGGGAGAGACCCCGCGCAGCCAGCGCGGGGCGCCGAAGGGGCAACCTCCCCGGAACCTCTCAGGCACCCAGGACCGGACGGGACAGGCATCTCTGGAGTTCGCGCGCAGCGGCGTGCCGCGCCCGCCCACGGCGTGCCACCCCCGGGCGGGCGGCGACAGAGGGGGAGGACCAGGCAGGCACGGGCGTGCCTGGCGGCTCCCTCTGGAGGCTCCCATGACGTTTGAGGCACCGCAGTCTGAGGCACCGAGGTCTGAGGCAGCACGGTCCGGGGCACAGCAGCCCGGGGCACAGCGGTCCGGGGCACAGCAGTCCGGGTCGCTGGCCTTCGAATCACGCCACATCGGGCCGTCCGCCGCCGATCAGGACCGGATGCTCGCGGCGACCGGCCACGCCACCCTCGGCGAGCTGGCCCAGGCGGCCCTGCCCCCGGGGATCGGCGACTCCAGGCCGCTGGGCCTGCCGCCCGCGCTGTCCGAGGCGGAGGCGCTCGCCGAACTGCGCCGTCTGGCCGGCCGGAACACGGTGGCCCGGTCCATGATCGGGCTGGGCTACTACGGCACGCACACCCCGGCGGTGATCCGCCGCAACGTGCTGGAGAACCCGGCCTGGTACACCGCCTACACCCCCTACCAGCCGGAGATCTCCCAGGGCCGGCTGGAGGCCCTGCTCACTTTCCAGACCCTCATCGAGGACCTGACCGCGCTGCCGGTGGCCGGGGCCTCCCTGCTGGACGAGGCGACCGCGGCTGCGGAAGCCATGACAATGGCCCGGCGGGCGGCCCGGCACGGCCGCATCTTCCTGGCCGACGCGGACTGCCTGCCGCAGACCCTGGCCGTGCTGGCCACCCGGGCCGAGCCACTCGGCATCGAGCTCGTGGTCGCCGCGGTCACCCCGGAGCTGATCGCGGCCCAGCCCGAGGGTGAGCTGTTCGGGCTCCTGCTGCAGTACCCGGGGGCGAGCGGGGAGATACGGGACCTGCGCCCGGCCATCGACGCCGCGCACGGCCGGGGCGCGGTCGCCGCGGTCGCCGCCGACCTGCTGGCCCTGACCCTGCTGACGCCGCCCGGCGAGCTGGGCGCCGACATCGCGGTCGGCAGCACCCAGCGCTTCGGCGTGCCGATGGGCTACGGCGGCCCGCACGCGGCGTACATCTCGACCCGTGATGACCTGCGCCGGCAGCTGCCCGGCCGGCTGGTGGGCGTCTCCCTGGACGCGGACGGACGGCCGGCCTACCGGCTGGCGCTGCAGGCCCGCGAGCAGCACATCCGCCGGGAGAAGGCGACCAGCAACATCTGCACCGCACAGGTCCTGCTGGCCGTGATGGCCGCGATGTACGCGGTGTACCACGGTCCCGGCGGGCTGGCCGCGATCGCGGCCAGCGTGCACGGCCGCGCGGCCCGGCTGGCCGCCACGCTGCGGGAGAGCGGCCTGGCCGCCCCGGCGGACGGGTTCTTCGACACGATCCGGGTGCGGCTGCCCGGCGCGGCGGCGGTGGTGGGCCGGGCCCGCGAGGCCGGGTACAACCTGCTGCTGGCCGGCGCCGACACGGTCGGCATCGCCTGCGACGAGACCACCACCGACGCCGACCTGCTGGAGGTGGCCGCGCTGCTGGCCGCCGGGCAGGACGGGGCCACGATCCCGGCCCGGCTCGCTGAGTCCGGCCCGGTGCTCCCGGCCGGCCTGGCCCGCAGCTCGGGGTACCTGGCCCACCCGGTCTTCCACGAGCACCGCAGCGAGACGGCGATGCTGCGCTACCTGCGCCGCCTCGCCGACTTCGACATCGCGCTGGACCGCTCGATGATCCCGCTCGGCTCCTGCACGATGAAGCTGAACGCGGCCGCCGAGATGGAGGCGGTGACCTGGCCGGAGTTCGCCGACCTGCATCCCTTCGCGCCGCCGGGGCAGGCCGCCGGGCTACGCCGAGCTGATCGGTGACCTGGAACGGTGGCTGGCCGAGATCACCGGCTACGACGCCGTGTCCGTGCAGCCCAACGCCGGCTCGCAGGGCGAGCTGGCGGGCCTGCTGGCCATCCGGGGCTACCACAGCTCCCGCGGTGACACCGGCCGGGACATCTGCCTGATCCCCGAGTCGGCCCACGGGACCAACGCCGCCAGCGCGGTGCTGGCCGGACTGCGGGTCGTGGTGGTCAAGTGCGGCCCCGACGGCGCGATCGACCTGGGTGACCTGCACGCCAAGCTGGAGTCGCGGGGCGGCCAGATCGCCGCGATCATGCTGACCTATCCGTCCACCAACGGCGTGTTCGAGGAGACCGTGACGCAGGTCTGCGACGCGGTCCACGCGGCGGGCGGCCAGGTGTACGTGGACGGCGCGAACCTGAACGCCCTGGTCGGCCTGGCCCGGCCCGGCTGGTTCGGCGCGGACGTGTCGCACCTGAACCTGCACAAGACCTTCTGCATCCCGCACGGCGGCGGCGGTCCCGGCGTCGGCCCGGTCGCCGCCCGCGCGCACCTGGCCGAGTTCCTGCCGGCGCGGTGCAGTCCGGTACCGCCGGGGCGCACCCGGTCGCCGCCGCGCCGTACGGATCGGCGGGAATCCTGCCGATCTCCTGGGCGTACATCCGGATGATGGGACCGGACGGGCTGCGCCGGGCCACCGAGGTGGCGGTCCTCGCCGCCAACTACGTGGCCGCCCGGCTGGGCCCGCACTACCCGGTGCTGTACACCGGGCGCGGCGGGCTTGTCGCGCACGAGTGCATCCTGGACCTGCGGCCGCTGACCCGGGACACCGGGGTGACCGTCGAGGACGTGGCCAAGCGCCTCATCGACTACGGATTGCACGCGCCGACCATGTCCTTCCCGGTGGCGGGCACACTCATGGTCGAGCCCACCGAGAGCGAGGATCTCGCCGAGCTGGACCGGTTCTGCGACGCCATGATCGCGATCCGGCGGGAGATCGGGATGGTCGGCTCCGGCGAGTACGACAGCCAGGACAACCCGCTGCGGAACGCCCCGCACACCGCGTCCATGCTGCTCGAGGCCGACTGGAAGCACCCCTACGAGCGGGCCGGGCGGCCTACCCGCTGCCCGGCGACCGGCGGGCCAAGTACTGGCCCCCGGTGCGCCGCATCGACCAGGCCTACGGCGACCGCAACCTCGTCTGCGCCTGCCCGCCCGCCGAGGCGTTCGCGGAATAGGGCTGGCGGGACCGTAGACGCCCGGGGCATGCCGCCGGCGTCTGTAGCCCCGGCGCCATAGGCGCTACGCTGCGGCCAGGACACCGGCAGGAAAGGGTCAGATGGCAACCTCGTCCCAGTCGTTCATTGTCGGCGTGGACAACGGCGGCACCATGAACAACGCCACGGTGCTGGATCCGTCAGGACGGTTCCTGATCGAGCACATGCTCGAACGGCCGAGCCGGGTCCGCGAGGGGCCGGACGTGGCTATCGAGTCGCTGGCCGCCTCGTTCGCGCAGGTGCTGGACGTCACCGGGGTGGACCGGGCGGCGGTGGCCGCGGTCGGGCTGGACACTCCCGGGCCGGCCAGCGCGGACGGCGTCCTGTCCTCCAAGGGCGCCACCAACTTCCGCCATCCCGGCTGGGGCGGCTTCAACATCCGGACCGCCCTGGAGGAGCGGCTGGGCCTGCCCGTGGTGTACATCAACGACGCCAACGCGGCCACGCTGTACGCGCACGTCGCGCGGTTCGGCGACAACGCGGCCCACCACTCGTCGGTGGCGGTCATCGTCGGCACCGGACTGGGAGGCGGCCTGGTCGAGGCGGGCCAGGTGGTGAGCGGGGCGGCCGGTATGGCCGGTGAGCTCGGCCACGTACAGATCCCGCTGGAGGGGCTGCTCGAGGAGGGCCAGCCGGTGCCGGCCTGCAACTGCGGGCTGCTGGGCGACGTGGAGAGCTTCGCGTCGCTGTCCGGGATCGAGCAGAACCTGCTCCCCTACTGGCTGAGCCGCTACGAAGGGCACGGGCTCGCCGGCGTCCAGCCGCTGTCCCGGGCGGCCAAGCTGGTCCGGGCCTACGGTGAGGCCAGCGACCCGCTGGCGCTGAGGATATTCGGGCAGCAGGCCATGGCGCTCGGCCGTGCTCTTCTCCATCGCGGCCATGTTCACCGATCCGGACACCTATTTCGTGGGGGGC
The DNA here is from genome assembly GCA_963711485.1 of uncultured Actinomycetes bacterium. GTDB lineage: Bacteria > Actinomycetota > Actinomycetes > Streptosporangiales > Streptosporangiaceae > RYN-230. Next base: position 53,375 of record CAVQEM010000028.1, on the reverse strand, counting down.
GGGGTGGTCGAGGCCGATCCCGCCTTCAGCGAATGGTTCCTGGGCCAGGTCCGGGAGCACACCACGCTCCGCGCCGAGCAGGCCAAGCTGGTCGATTTCGTCCTGGTGCCTGACCTGGACCGGGCCGGGGCGCGGGGTGCCGCGCTCGCCGCACGCTCAGCCATGGGCGACCGCGCATAGAGTTACGGGGTGGCAGATCCGCACTCCTACCGGCCAGCCCCCGGGTCTATCCCCGAGTCGCCGGGCGTTTACCGGTTCTGTGATGCGCACGGCCGCGTCATCTACGTCGGAAAGGCGAAGAGTCTCCGGCAGCGGCTGAATTCCTACTTCGCGGATTTCGCCAGCCTGCACCCCCGTACCCAGACCATGCTGCGCTCTGCGGCCAAGGTCGACTGGACCGTGGTGGCCACCGAGGTCGAGGCGCTCCAGCTGGAGTACTCCTGGATCAAGGAGTTCGACCCCCGGTTCAACGTCCGGTACCGGGACGACAAGAGCTATCCCTACCTGGCCGTCACCATAGGTGAGGACTTCCCGCGGGTCATGGTCATGCGCGGCGCCAAGCGGCGGGGGTTCGTTATTTCGGGCCCTACTCGCACGCCTGGGCGATCCGGGAAACGGTCGACGCCCTGCTGCGGGTGTTCCCGGTCCGGACCTGCTCGGCCGGGGTGTTCAAGCGGGCCGGGCAGATCGGGCGGCCGTGCCTGCTCGGCTACATCGGCAAGTGCTCGGCCCCGTGCGTGGGCCGGGTCAGCGAGGCCGAGCACCGGCTGCTCGCCGAGGAATTCTGCGACTTCATGGCGGGGGAGACCGATCGGTTCATCCGCCGGCTGGAAGCCGAGATGCGCGAGGCCGCCCGGGCCGAGGAGTTCGAGCGGGCCGCGCGGCTGCGTGACGACATCAAGGCGCTGCAGCGCGCGCTGGAAAAGCAGACCGTGGTCCTGGGCGACGGCACCGACTGCGATGTGATCGCGCTCACCGAGGACCAGCTGGAGGCGGCGGTCCAGGTCTTCTACGTGCGGGGCGGCCGGGTCCGCGGCCAGCGCGGCTGGGTGGTGGACAAGGTCGAGGATGTGACCACGGGGGAGCTGGTCGAGCAATTCCTGGGCCAGGTCTACAGCGACGACGCGGTGGCCGGCCCGGCGCCGGGCTCGCTGATCCCGGACGGGACGGTGGGGCAGCAGGGGACGATGGGGCAGAAGGGGACGACCCGGCCGGCCGCCCGGTCCGCGGCCATCCCGCGCGAGGTGCTGGTCCCGGAACTGCCGCCGGACGCCGGGGCCGTGGAAGAGTGGCTGGCGGGCCGGCGGGGCGGGCCGGTCCGGCTCCGGGTACCCCTGCGCGGGCCCAAGAAGGCGCTGCTGGAGACCGTGGCCCGCAACGCCGCCGAGTCGCTGGCCCTGCACAAGACCCGGCGGGCCAGCGACCTGACCACCCGCAGCCGGGCCCTGCACGAGATCCAGGAGGCGCTCGGGCTGGACGAGGCGCCGCTGCGCATCGAGTGCTACGACGTCTCCAACCTGCAGGGTACCCACGTGGTCGCGTCCATGGTCGTGTTCGAGGACGGCCTGGCCCGCAAGGGAGAATACCGCCGCTTCAGCATCCGGGGCCTCGACGGGACCGACGACGTCGCCGCGATCCACGAGGTGATCCTGCGCCGGTTCCGCCGCTACCTGGACGAGCGGGAGGCCACCGGGGAGCTCGACTCACTCGGTGATCCCGAGGTCTCTGCCGAGGCCGCGCGGCAACGCAAGTTCGCCTACCCGCCCAACCTGGTCGTGATCGACGGCGGGCCGGCCCAGGTGGCCGCCGCGGCCCGGGCGCTCGGTGAACTCGGCATCGAGGACGTCGCCGCCTGCGGCCTGGCCAAACGGCTGGAGGAGGTCTGGCTGCCCGGCGAGGACTCCCCGGTGATCCTGCCCAGGAGCAGTGAGGGCCTGTACCTGCTGCAACGCGTCCGGGACGAGGCGCACCGCTTCGCCATCACGTATCACCGGGCAAAACGGTCAAAGGCCCTGGCGGTCAGTGAGCTTGACTCGGTCCCGGGACTAGGCCCGGCCCGGCGGGCTACGCTGCTACGGCACTTCGGCTCCGTGCGCAGGCTGGCCAACGCCACCGAGCCCGAGATCGCCGGGCTTCCCGGCATCGGCCCGCGGGTCGCGAGCGCGGTGCTCGCCGCGCTCCGGCCGGGGGAGCCCGCGGGGGAGCAGCCAGCAGAGCACCAGGGGACACCAGCAGAGCACCAGGGGACACCAGCACAGCACCAGGGGACACCAGCACAGCACCAGGGGAACGGCGCGCAGAATGCCAGTGACATCGGGGGGCAGGACGGCCATGGTTGAGGCAGGCCCGGACATTGTGATCATCACGGGGATGTCCGGGGCGGGACGCAGCACGGCGGCCAAGTCCCTGGAGGACCTGGACTGGTTCGTGGCCGACAACCTGCCGCCGGGCCTGCTGCCGACCATGATCGAGCTGGCTCGCCGGGCCATGGGCGCGGTGCCGCGGATCGCCGCCGTCATGGACGTGCGCAGCCGGGCGTTCACCACCGACCTGCAGTCGGCCATCGGGGAGCTGGCCGCCCGGGGCGGCCCGCCGCGGGTCGTGTTCCTGGAGGCCAGTGACGAGACCCTGGTCCGCCGGTTCGAGAGCGTCCGCCGGCCGCACCCGCTGCAGGAGGACGGCCGGGTGGTGGAGGGCATCGCCGCCGAGCGGGAACTGCTCCGCGGCGTCCGCGAAGAAGCCGACCTCGTCATCGACACCTCGGCGCTGAACGTCCACGAGCTGCGGGCCCGGATGCACGACGCGTTCAGTGCCGACGCCCCGGCCACGCTGCGGGTGAACGTGATGTCGTTCGGCTACAAGTACGGGCTGCCGGTCGACTCCGACATCGTGGCCGACTGCCGGTTCCTGCCCAACCCCCGCTGGGTTCCCGACCTGGCCCCGCTCACCGGGCAGGACGACCGGGTCCGCGACTACGTGCTCAGCCGCCCCGGGGCCGCGGAATTCATGGACTCCTACATGGCCGCGCTGCGGGTGGTGCTGGCCGGCGACGAGCGGGAGGGCAAGCGTTTCGTCACGCTGGCGGTCGGCTGCACGGGCGGCAAGCACCGGAGCGTGGCGGTCGCCGAGCAGATCGCCAGCCAGCTGAGCGGCAAAGGGCCATCCGTCCAGGTCGTGCACCGAGACCTGGGGCGCGAATGATGGCTGGCCGGGCTGACCCCGGGCCCGCCGGCTCCACGCAGGCCGAGGTGGATGTGTTTCCCTCCGTCCGGCCGCTGAATCCCCAGGTGGCGGCGCTCGGTGGCGGCCATGGCCTGTTCGCCGCGCTCTCGGCGCTGCGCCGGGTAACCCGCCAGCTGAGCGCCATCGTGACCGTGGCCGATGACGGGGGCTCCAGCGGCCGGCTGCGCCGCCAGTACGGCGTCCTGCCGCCCGGTGACCTGCGGATGGCGCTCGCGGCGCTGTGCGGCGACGACGCCTGGGGCACCACCTGGAGCCGGGTCGTCCAGCACCGCTTCACGGGGGAGGCCGAGCTCGGCGGGCACGCGGTGGGCAACGTGCTGATCGTGGCGCTGTGGGAACTGCTCGGCGACACCGTGCAGGGCCTGGACTGGGTGGGCCTGCTGCTCGGCGCGCACGGCCGGGTGCTGCCCATGGCGTCGGTCCCCCTCGATCTGGTGGCCGAGGTGCAGGGGCTCGACCCGGAGCGCCCGCTCGCGCTGAGCACGGTCCGCGGCCAGGTCGCCTGCGCGTCCACCACGGGCCGGGTCCGCTCGGTGTCGCTGATCCCGGAGGATCCGCCTGCCTGCCCGGAGGCGGTCACGGCGATCCTGGACGCCGACTGGGTGGTGCTGGGGCCGGGGTCCTGGTTCACCAGCGTGCTGCCCCACCTGATGGTCCCCGACCTGGCCCAGGCACTGGTCAGCACGCCGGCCCGGCGGATCGTGGCACTGAACCTGGTCGCCCAGCCGGGCGAGACAGAAGGATTCTCCCCGCAGACTCACCTGGAGGTGCTGGCCGATCATGCGCCGCAACTGAAGATTGACATCGTGCTGGCGGATCGCGGGGCCGCGGGGGGCGCGGCCACCGAGCTGGAGAAGGCGGCGGGCCTGCTGGGCGGCAGGCTGGTCCTGGCCGACCTGGCGATGCGCGATGGATCACCGCGCCACGACCCGCGTCAGCTGGCCGGGGCGTTCGCAGAGATTTTCGAGGGGGAGTGATGCCGATGGCGATGACCGGCCTGGTCAAAGACGAGCTCAGCCGCGTGACGGTGCTCAAGCCGTGCTGCCGCAAAGCGGAGGTGTCCGCGCTGCTGCGGTTCGCCGGGGGACTGCACCTGGCCAGCGGGCGCATTGTGGTGGAAGCCGAACTGGACACCGGCGTGGCCGCCCGGCGGCTGCGCAAGGACATCGCGGAGGTGTACGGCCACTCCTCGGACCTGATCGTGCTGGCCCCGAGCGGCCTGCGCAAGGGCAACCGGTATGTGGTCCGGGTCCGCAAGGACGGGGACAGCCTGGCCCGGCAGACGGGCCTGGTGGACAACTTCGGCAGGCCCGTCCGCGGGCTGCCCCGGCAGGTGGTGTCGGGGACGACCTGCGACTGCGAGGCGGCCTGGCGCGGCGCGTTCCTGGCCCACGGCTCCCTGACGGGGCCGGGCCGTTCGATGTCCCTGGAAATCACCTGCCCGGGCCCGGAAGCGGCCCTGGCCCTGGTCGGGGCGGCCCGGCGGCTGAAGATCCACGCCAAGGCCCGCGAGGTGCGCGGTGTGGACCGGGTCGTGGTCCGGGACGGCGATGCGATCAGCGCCCTGCTGACCCGGCTCGGTGCCCACGACAGCGTGCTGGCCTGGGAGGAGCGGCGGATGCGCCGCGAGGTGCGGGCGACCGCCAACCGGCTGGCCAACTTCGATGACGCGAACCTGCGGCGCAGCGCCCGGGCGGCGGTCGCGGCCGGCGCCCGGGTGGAGCGGGCGCTGGAGATCCTGGGCCCGGAGGCGCCCGAGCACCTGACCGTGGCCGGCGCTGCGCATCGAGCACCGGCAGGCCAGCCTGGAGGAACTGGGCCAGCTGGCCAGCCCGCCGCTGACCAAGGACGCGATCGCCGGGCGGATCCGCCGGCTGCTGGCCATGGCCGACAAGCGGGCCCGGGACCTCGGTGTCCCCGACACCGAGTCCAGCCTCACCCCCGAGATGATGACCCAGTAGGGGCCCAGGCCGTCACGCTCGGTAAGCCGGGCGCGCCCGCGGCGGGCCCGTGCCACGGCTATCGTCCGATAGGGTCGGAGCGGGAAATGCAGGCGTACCGCTGGGTGCAGACCCGTGCGCAGAGCTGAGGACGAAAGCTAAGGACGAGGAGACGCGCTGCCGTGACTATCCGAGTGGGCATCAACGGGTTCGGCCGCATCGGGCGGAATTACTGGCGGGCCGTGCACGCCGCAGCAGCTGCGGGGCAGGGTGGCGCCGGGACCATCGACATCGTCGCCGCGAATGACCTGACCGATACCGCCACCCTGGCGCACCTGCTCAAGTACGACACGGTGCTGGGCACCCTCGACCAGGACGTCAGCGTGGACGGCGACGCGATCAAGGTGGGTGACAAGACGATCGCCGTCCTGGCCGAGCGGGATCCCGCCGCGCTGCCCTGGCGGGACCTCGGGGTGGACGTGGTGATCGAGTCCACCGGGCGGTTCACCAAGGCCGGGGACGCGCGCAAGCACCTCGACGCCGGCGCCAGGAAGGTCATCATCTCCGCGCCCGCCTCCGACGAGGACATCACGATCGTGATGGGCGTGAACGACAGCGCCTACGACCCCGCCCGGCACAACATCATCTCGAACGCCTCCTGCACCACGAACTGCGTGGCCCCGATGGCCAAAGTGCTGCTCGACAGCTTCGGCCTCGTCAAGGGCCTGATGACCACCATTCACGCCTACACCAATGACCAGGTGATCCTGGACTTCCCGCACAAGGACCTGCGCCGGGCCCGGGCTGCGGCGCAGAACATCATCCCGACCAGCACCGGCGCGGCCAAGGCCACGGCGCTGGTGCTGCCGGAGCTGAAGGGGAAGCTGGACGGGATGTCCATGCGGGTCCCGGTGCCGGACGGGTCGGTGACCGACCTGGTCGTCCAGCTGCCCCGGGAGGTGAGCAAGGAGGAGGTCAACGCGGCGTTCAAGGCGGCGGCCGAGGGCACGCTGAAGGGCTACCTGCTCTACACGGCGGACAAGATCGTGTCCTCGGACATCGTGGGCACCCCCTGGTCGTGCACGTTCGACTCGTCGCTCACCATGTCCTTCGGCGACCAGGTCAAGGTCATCGGCTGGTACGACAACGAGTGGGGCTACTCCAACCGCCTCGTGGACCTCACCGCGCTCGTGGGCGCCCAGCTCCAATGAAACGCATCGACGACCTCGACGTGGCCGGGCAGGTTGTCCTGCTCCGGGCCGACCTGAACGTCCCGCTCGACGGCGACGTGATCACCGACGATGGCCGGATCCGGGCCAGCCTGCCCACCATCAAGAAGCTCACCGGCCGCGGCGCGCGGGTGGTCATCTGCGCTCACCTGGGCCGGCCCAAGGGGGACGGGTACGCGGCCCGGGCCGCGGGCGGCCCCTCGCTGCGGCCGGTCGCCGCCCGGCTCAGCGAGCTGCTCGGCCAGCCCGTCCCGCTGGCCGGGGATGTGGCCGGGGAATCGGCGGCCGCCCTGGCGGCCGGGCTGGGCGACGGTGACGTCGGCCTGCTGGAGAACGTCCGGTTCGAGCCGGCCGAGACGAGCAAGGACGACGCCGAGCGGACCGGGTTCGCGGCCCGGCTCGCCGCGCTGGCCACCCTCTACGTCGGGGACGGCTTCGGCGCCCTGCACCGTAAGCACGCCAGCGTGTACGACGTGCCCGCGCTGCTCCCGCACGCCGCCGGGGAACTGGTCATCGCCGAGATCGCCGTGCTGCGCCAGCTCACCACTGACCCGGCGCGGCCGTACGTCGTGGTGCTCGGCGGGGCGAAGCCCTCGGACAAGCTCGCGGTCATCGGCAACCTGCTCAGCCGGGCCGACCGGCTGATCATCTGCGGCGGGATGTCGTACACCTTCCTCGCCGCCCAGGGCTACGAGGTGGGCAAGTCCCTGCTGGAGGCCGACCAGATCCCGCGGGTCGCCGACGTGCTGGCGGAGGCGGCCCGGCGGGGAGTCGAGGTCGTCCTGCCGGTTGACCTGGTGGCAGCCGACCGGTTCGCCCCGGACGCGGATCACCGCGTCGTCCCCGTCGGCGAGTTTCCCGCCGACCGGGAGAGCCTCGACATGGGCCCGGCCACCCGGGCCCTGTTCGCCCAGAAGCTCTCCGACGCGAAGACCGTGTTCTGGAACGGCCCGGCCGGCGTGTTCGAGTTCCCGGCCTTTGCCGCTGGAACCCGGGCCGTGGCCGAGGCGATCAGCCGCGTCAGCGGGCTGACCGTGGTCGGCGGCGGCGATTCCGCGGCGGCCGTCCGTCAGCTGGGCTTCCCCGCGGACGCGTTTACCCACATCTCCACGGGCGGCGGGGCGAGCCTGGAATACCTGGAGGGCCGGCCCCTGCCCGGGCTCAGCGCACTCGAGGCGGACAAATGACCGGCAGCAGCTCCTCCACTCGCAAGCCCCTGATGGCCGGCAACTGGAAGATGAACAACACGCACTTCGAGGGGCTGGCGCTGGTCCAGAAGCTCGCCTTCATCCTCACTCCGGCCGATTACGACGCCACCGAGGTGGTGGTCCTGCCGCCGTTCACCGCGCTACGCAGCGTGCAGACCCTGGTGGCGGGGGACAAGCTGCGGATCGGCTACGGGGCGCAGGATCTGTCACCGCACGACAAGGGTGCCTACACGGGCGACGTGTCCGGGCTGATGCTGGCCAAGCTGGGCTGCAGCTACGTGCTGGCCGGGCACTCTGAGCGCCGCCAGTACCACGGTGAGGACGACGCGCTGGTCAACGCCAAGGCGAAGGCCGCGTTGCGCGCCGAGATGACCCCGATCCTGTGCGTTGGCGAGCACCTGGAGGTCCGTCGGGCCGGTGAACAGCTCGGCCACTGCCTCGCCCAGCTCGACGGGGGTCTCGCCGGCATCTCACCGGAGCAGGTGGCGGCGCTGGTGGTGGCCTACGAGCCGATCTGGGCCATCGGCACCGGAGAGGTGGCGTCACCTGCGGACGCGCAAGAGGTCTGCGGGGCGATCCGCGGCCGTGTTTCCGAGAGTCACGGCGCCGAAGCGGGCGCAAGTGTGCGTATCCTGTATGGCGGGTCGGTGAAGGCCGACAACATTGCTGCGATTATGGCGCAGCCTGACATTGACGGTGCTCTCGTCGGGGGCGCAAGCCTGGATGCCGGTGAGTTCGCCACGATATGCCAGTACCGCAAGCTAGAAGTCGACGCCTGACCCGCGGCTGCTGTCCAGGGCATCGCCGGTTCATGCGGCGCTGTTCACGGCAGGGCAGGTTCGCGGCAGGCATCCGGAGGGACGAGACAGGGCAGTGGTCATCGCAATCTCGGTCGTCCTCATCATCACCAGTTTGCTGATGATATTGCTCGTGCTGCTGCACAAGGGCAAGGGCGGCGGCCTGTCGGACCTATTCGGTGGCGGGGTCTCCTCTACGCTGGGATCATCGTCCGTAGTTGAGCGGAACCTGGACCGCCTCACGATCTTCACTGGCATCATCTGGTTCCTGTGCATCATCGGGCTGGATCTACTGCTGAACCGCTGATGCGGGCGCCCGGGGGTCGCCGGGCGGGCCAAGAGCGGACGTAGCAAGGGGTGAACTGTGAGTAGTGGCAACGCGATCAGGGGAAGCCGGGTAGGGGCTGGCCCGATGGGCGAGGCGGAGCGTGGTGAGGCGGCGCCCAGGATAAGGGTCTCCTTCTGGTGCTCGAACAAGCATGAGACCCGGCCCAGCTTCGCCTCTGATGCCGCGGTGCCCGAGACCTGGGATTGCCCCCGCTGCGGCTACCCAGCCGGACGTGACGAGCACAACCCGCCTGGCCCGCCGCACAGCGAGCCGTACAAGACGCATCTGGCCTACGTGAAAGAACGGCGCACGGACACGGACGGTGCCGCGATCCTGCGCGAGGCGCTGGACCGGCTGCGCAAGCACGCCTGACTGAGCGTAATCCCGACCCTGGCCCGGCTGCGGCGCCGCTCCCTGTGAGCGGGCCCGAGCCGGGCCTTGGTGTACCCGCTCCGGGTTCCGGCGGAAGAGCCCGGCCGCGGTATCACCCGGCAGGCCTGACAATGCCCGTCCTGATACTTTTCTTTGACGTTATATTTGCCACATTCAGTCTTCTGCGGGGAACCACTATTACCGTTTTTCCTGTTCACTGCTAAAGGAACAGGCGGGACATTAGTATGCATCCGGCTGGGCGGCGCGGATTTACCAGCCGCCCGGCCGGAGCGCTCCCGGTGGGGGCGGTCAAGCCTGCGGTTAACTCTTGCCACCGGAGCGTGCCCGATAAACGAGCAGGACAGCAGCCGGGACATCCTGATACCGGGCCGCCCGGCACCGCTACCGCCCGCCCCGCCACCCGGGCAGGCCGCCGGACGGGCGGCATCGCCGTCCACGGCTCCGCTGTCCGGGGGCCCGGGTACCGGCCTGCTGGGCTGGTTCTCGGCGGCGGCCATCGCGGTGGCGATCGCCGTCTTCGTGTTCATCTCCGCGGCCGGGCCGGGCAGCGCGGTCGTGTCCACCCCCCGGGCCCCGGCCGGGCCGCCCTGGTGGTTCTCCTGGCCGCTGCCCGTCGCGGCCGTGACCATCCTGCTGTGGGCCGCGTCGGTGTGCGGCGCGGCCGGGGTGGCGGCCGGCCTGGTGGCGGTGCGCCGCGGTGCCCGCCCGCCCATCCGGCTGCTGCTCGCCGCGGCGTTCATCGTCACCGCCGCGCTGACCGTCCTGCCGGCCGCCGGGTCATCCGACACGCTGGATTATGCCGCGTACGGCCGGATCGTCGTGCTCGGCCACAACCCGTACCGGATGACCCCGAAGCAGCTGCGCAAGGCCGGCGACCCCGTCGGCAAGACGGCGCCGAAGGCCTGGCAATCGGCCCATTCTGTCTACGGGCCGCTGGCCAGCCTGGAGCAGGCTACGGCGGCGGAACTCGGCGGCGTGTCCACGGCGCGGATTGTGCTCTGGCTGAAGGTGTGGAACGCGCTGGCGTTCGGCCTGGTGATCATCGCCGTGGACCGGGTGCTGCGCTCTGACCCGGCCCGGCGGGCCCGGGCGCACCTGCTCTGGTCGCTGAACCCGCTGCTGCTGTGGGGGCTGGTCGCGTCGGGTCATCTCGATACCGTGGCCGCCGCCTGCGGCCTGCTCGGCCTGCTGCTGGTGAAGCCCTGGCAGGACGACGGTGAGCCGCATCTTGGCCAGTTCGCCGCCGCGGGCGCGCTGACCGGCGCGGCCGCCGACCTGAAGATCACCTATGCGCTGTTCGGCCTGGGCCTGGCCTGGGCCGCCCGCCGGTCGCTGGGCGCCCTGATCGCGGCCGCGTCGGGGGCGCTGGCCGTCCTGGTGCCCTCCTACCTGTGGTTCGGCCGCCCGGCCCTCACCGTCCTGGCCAACCACCGCGACGCCACCGTCGACAACTGGTACCGGCTGTTTGTGCACTCGTTCGTGCGCCCGTCGGTGGCCGAGGTGGATCTGGTGATCGTGCCTGTCTTCGTGCTCGTGGCGGCGCTGCTGCTGTGGCGGCTCCCTGACCGGCTGCCGGAGATCCCGGCGGTCATGCCGGCCCTCGCGCTGAGCCTGGCCTGGGTACTGGCCTGGCCCTATCAGCGGCCCTGGTATGACGCGGCCGTGCTCTGCCTGCTCGTGCTGTACCCGGCGACCCGGCTGGACTGGGTCGTCCTGGGGCTGCTCGCGGCAGGCACCGTGGAGTTCATGCCCGGCATGCCGAGCTTCCCGCCCCCGCACAGCTGGCTTGGCGCGGCGCTGGACGTGCAGACCAACCTCGCCATGCCGGTGGTCCGGCTGGCCGCGCTGCTGGCCGTGGCGGCGCTCTGCGTGACCGGGGCGTGGTACGCCCGGAACCGGGGACCCGCCCCCGGCCCGCTGAGCCAGGTGTGACCAGCACGCCGGCACTATGCGGACCATCCGGTTACGTTTCCCTGACGCTATAGGCTATTCGGTTACCTTTCCCTGACGCTATATTTGCCACTTTAAGCCGTCCGCCGGGACCTATTACCGTCTTTCCGGCTTACTGTTGTCAGGCAGGCTGGACATTTGGTTCGTATGCGGCTGGGCGGCCGCGGGATCCACCGGCTCTCAGGCCGGGCCCTGCCCGGCACGGGCGGTGGGCGCCTGCGGTCCACTCTTGCCACCGGAGCGTGCCCGATAAACGAGCAGGACAGCAGCCGGAATGCCCTGAGACCGGCGCGCCCGCCCAGGCCACCGTCCCGCCCGCCCACGCCACCGTCCCGCCCGCCCACGACGGACGCCGGCCGTCCCGTTCTGCTGTCCGGGGGCCGGGGTACCGGCCTGCTGGGCTGGTTCTCGGCGGCGGCCATCGCGGTGGCGATCGCCGTCTTCGTGTTCATCTCCGCGGCCGGGCCGGGCAGCGCGGTCGTGTCCACCCCCCGGGCCCCGGCCGGGCCGCCCTGGTGGTTCTCCTGGCCGCTGCCCGTCGCGGCCGTGACCATCCTGCTGTGGGCCGCGTCGGTGTGCGGCGCGGCCGGGGTGGCGGCCGGCCTGGTGGCGGTGCGCCGCGGTGCCCGCCCGCCCATCCGGCTGCTGCTCGCCGCGGCGTTCATCGTCACCGCCGCGCTGACCGTCCTGCCGGCCGCCGGGTCATCCGACACGCTGGATTATGCCGCGTACGGCCGGATCGTCGTGCTCGGCCACAACCCGTACCGGATGACCCCGAAGCAGCTGCGCAAGGCCAGGCGACCCCGTCGGCAAGACCGCCCCGGACTTCTGGCTGGGAAAGCCGTCCGACTACGGGCCGCTGGCCAGCCTGGAGCAGGCCACGGCGGCGGAACTCGGCGGCGTGTCCACGGCGCGGATTGTGCTCTGGCTGAAGGTGTGGAACGCGCTGGCGTTCGGCCTGGTGATCATCGCCGTGGACCGGGTGCTGCGCTCTGACCCGGCCCGGCGGGCCCGGGCGCACCTGCTCTGGTCGCTGAACCCGCTGCTGCTGTGGGGGCTGGTCGCGTCGGGTCATCTCGATACCGTGGCCGCCGCCTGCGGCCTGCTCGGCCTGCTGCTGGTGAAGCCCTGGCAGGACGACGGTGAGCCGCATCTTGGCCAGTTCGCCGCCGCGGGCGCGCTGACCGGCGCGGCCGCCGACCTGAAGATCACCTATGCGCTGTTCGGCCTGGGCCTGGCCTGGGCCGCCCGCCGGTCGCTGGGCGCCCTGATCGCGGCCGCGTCGGGGGCGCTGGCCGTCCTGGTGCCCTCCTACCTGTGGTTCGGCCGCCCGGCCCTCACCGTCCTGGCCAACCACCGCGACGCCACCGACGACACCCTGTACCGGCTGTTCGCGCTCTCGTTCCTGCACCCCTCCCTGGCTGAGGTCGACTTCGTGATCGTGCCGGTCGTGGTCGTCCTGGCCGTCCTGCTGCTGTGGCGGCTCCCCGACCGGCTGCCGGAGATTCCGGCGGTCATGCCGGCCCTCGCGCTGAGCCTGGCCTGGATGCTGGCCTGGCCCTATCAGCGGCCCTGGTATGACGCGGCCGTGCTCTGCCTGCTCGTGCTGTACCCGGCGACCCGGCTGGACTGGGTCGTCCTGGGGCAGCTGGCCGCGAGCACCGCGGCGTCCATGCCCGGCATGCCGGGCTACCCGGCCCGGCACAGCCACCTCTACGCGGTGCTGGACGCGCTGTACACCTTCGTCATGCCGGTGGTCCGGCTGGCCGCGCTGCTGGCCGTGGCGGCGCTCTGCGTGACCGGGGCGTGGTACGCCCGGAACCGGGGACCCGCCCCGGCCCGCTGAGCCAGGTGTGACCAGCACGCCGGTGACCAGCACGCCGCCGGGGATCAGTGCGCGAACGACTGCCGCTTGTCCGCCGGGGCCAGCGGCACGTGGCTGCGCGGGTGGGCGGCCAGGATCCGGACGTGCGACTGGATGTCCCTGAGCAGCAGGTCGGAGAGGTCCTGGCTGAACCCGTTGCGCACCACGACCCGGAGCACCGCGACGTGCTCCAGGTTGGCCGGGAACGTGTACGCGGGCACTATCCAGCCCCGGGTCCGCAGCCGCTCGGACAGGTCGAACACGGTAAAGCCCGCCGACTCGTCGCGGATCTTGAACGTGAAGACGGGCAGGTCGCTGCCATCAGACAGCAGCTCAAACGGATCTATCCGGGCGATCTGGCTGGCCAGGCGCATGGCTACGTCCTGGCAGGCCTGCTGGACGCACCGGTAGCCTTCGAACCCCAGGCGCAGGAAGTTGTAGTACTGGGCCGCGACATTGGCCCCGGACCGGGAGAAGGTCAGCGAAAACGTGGGCATCTCCCCGCCCAGGTAGTTCACCTTGAAGATCAGGTCCTCGGGCAGCGCCTCGGGGCTGCGCCAGACCACCCAGCCCACGCCCGGGTATACCAGCCCGTACTTGTGCCCCGACGCGTTGATCGAGGCCACCCGGGGGAGCCGGAAATCCCAGATCAGGTCGGGCTGGAGGAACGGGGCCACGAACCCGCCCGAGGCGGCGTCCACGTGAATCGGGACATCCGGGCCGCCGCTGGCCGCGAGCCGGTCCAGGTCGGCGCTGATCTCCCCGACCGGCTCGTAGCTTCCGTCCATGGTGGAGCCCAGGATCGCCACCACCCCGATCGTGTTCTCGTCGCACTGCGCGGCGGCCTGCTGGCCGCGCAGATGCAGCCGGTCGGGCTCCATCGGCACCAGCCTCGGCTCGACCTCCCAGTAGCGGCAGAACTTCTCCCAGCAGACCTGGACGTTCGCGCCCATCACCAGGTTGGGCCGGGTAGCGTCGGCGCCCGCTGCCCGGCGGCGCGCGCGCCAGCGCCACAGCAGCGCCATCCCCCCGAGCATGCAGGCCTCGCTGGACCCGGTGGTGGAGCAGCCGGTCGCCGACCCGTGCTCGGGTGCGTTCCAGAGGTCGGCCAGGATGTTCACGCACCGCGACTCCAGCTCAGCGGTCTGCGGGTACTCGTCCTTGTCGACCATGTTCTTGCTGAGGGTCTCGGTCATCAGCCGCTCCGCCTGGGGCTCCATCCACGTGGTCACGAACGTGGCCAGGTTGAGCCGGGCGTTACCGTCCAGGGTGAGCTCGTCCCGCACGACCTGGAGCGCCGTGTCGGGCAGCAGCCCGTGCCGCGCCAGCCGGTGCCGGGGCACCGAGAAGTGCAGTTCGCGGACGTAGACCGGGTTGATCTCGATCTCGTCCTGTTGGTCGACTTGCCTGTGCAGGGCCATACGGCTCCCTCGCTCGCCAGATCGTCGCTGCTGGGGTTGGTGCGGCTGGGGTTGGTGGCTGAGGACACAGGCTATCCCGGCCCCGGCGGCCGGATCTGCCTGATGATCCCCTGTTGAATCCCGGTTGACCTGCCCGGCTGACCGGCCCGGCGGGCCCGCCCGGGCGGACGGCCAGGCAGGATGGGGTCATGAACCTTCCGGTCAACCCGCCGGTCGCGCCGATGCTGGCCCGGCCGGTACCGCAGATACCCGAGGGCCCGTTCAGCTTCGAGCCCAAGTGGGACGGTTTCCGGTCCATCGTCTTCCTGGACGGGGGCGAGGTGGAGATCGGCAGCCGCAACGAGCGCCCGATGACCCGCTACTTCCCGGAACTGGCCGAGGCCCTTCCCGCGAACCTGCCGGCGCGGTGCGTGGTAGACGGGGAGATCGTGATCCCTGACGCGTCCGGCCGGCGGCTGGACTTCGAGGCCCTGCTGCAACGGGTCCACCCCGCGGCCAGCCGCGTCGCGCTCCTCGCCGAGCAGACACCGGCCCACTTCGTCGCCTTCGACCTGCTCGCGCTGGACGACACCGATCTGTGCGGAGAGCCGTTCAGGAAGCGCCGGGCCGCACTGGAGCAGGCCCTGGCCCCGGCCCGCTCTCCGGTGCACCTGACGCCGGCGACCACCGACCGTGACCTGGCCGGGCGGTGGTTCCAGCAGTTCGAGGGGGCCGGGCTGGACGGGCTGATCGCCAAGCCGCTGGACGGAACGTACCAGCCGGACAAGCGGGTCATGTTCAAGATCAAGCCTGAGCGCACCGCGGACTGCGTCGTCGCCGGGTACCGGCCGCACAAGAGCAGCCCGGAGGCGGTCGGCTCGCTGCTCCTCGGCCTGTACACCGACCGCGGCGACCTGGCCAGCGTGGGTGTGGTGGGCGCGTTCCCGATGGCCCGCCGCCGCGAGCTGTTCACCGAACTGCAGCCCCTGGTCACCACGTTCGACGGTCATCCGTGGCGCTGGGGCGGCGCGGAGGAGGCCGCGGCCGGCGGCGCCCCGGCGGCACGCAACCCACGGTCGTCGGAGACCAGCCGCTGGAACGCCGGGAAGGACCTGTCGTTCGTGCCGCTGCGGCCAGAGCGGGTCGTGGAGGTCCGCTACGACCACATGGAGGGCCGCCGGTTCCGGCACACCGCCCAGTTCGTCCGCTGGCGCCCGGACCGCGACCCGCACTCGTGCACCTACGACCAGCTGGAGGAGCCGGTGAAGTACGACCTCGCCGAGATCCTCGGCGCCGCGGCCGGCTAGAGCCCCGGCTGGCTGGGGCCCCGCTGGCTGGAGCCGGCTGGTTAGGACCCGGGCTACGGCCCGCCGGCGCGGGGACCGGCCACGGACGGTTCGTTGCGGAAAAACGGGCCGGAAGGGGCGGGCCGGGGCTTATGCGCCCGCGCGCAGGTAGCGGCACAGCAGGTAGTCCCCGTCCGCGAGGACGTGCGCGAGCGTCAGGCGGCTGGGACCCCCGGGCACCGGCCCGTCGGGTACCGGCCCGTCTGGGCCGGCCCGTCTGCCGGCCGTCGGCCCGCCCGGCGTACCGGCCCGCACGGCGCCGGCCCGCCCGGCGCCGCGCCACCCGAAGCCGGCCGCGGGCCCTGGATGATCCGGCCCGCGGGGCCGCCGGCCAGGACCGGGCTGATCGTCACGCACAGCTCGTCGAGCAGGCCCGCCGCAGACAGCTGGCCCAGCAGGTGCGGGCCGCCCTCGGCGAGGATCTCCCGGTAGCCCCGGCCGGCCAGCGCGCTGACCGCAGCGGCGGCGCTCACCTTATCCTTCCCGGCGATGATCACGTCGGCGTGCCGGGCCAGCTCCACCCGGCGGGCCGCGGGCGCGGATTCCGCGGTGATCACGATGGTGCGGGCCCCGGCCGGTGCCTCCGCCAGCAGCGGGCCCGCCGGGTCGAGGTCCAGCCGGCCGCTCAGCACCGCGATGGGTGGCGTGGCCGCCCGCCCCGCGCGCAGCGCCGTCCAGCGCCCCGCCACCCGGGCCGGGCGGTACCCCTCGGCGCGGGCGGTGCCCGCACCGACCAGGATGACTCCGGCGAGCGCCCGGAGCACCCCGAAGACCTCGCGGTCAGCGGGACCGCCCAGGCCGCCGGACAGGCCGTCCACCGTCGCGGCCCCGTCCGCGCTCTCGATCATGTTGGCCCGGACCCAGGGCCGGTCCGTGCCGCCGCGGTCCGGGTAGGCGTAGAGCCCGGCCAGGTCCGGCTCGCCGGCGCTGGCCGGGCCGGGATAGATCAGCCGCACCGCGCCCGCTCCGTGGGAGGGCTCATCCGCCCGTGTCGGGCTCGCCGACGCGGCGCAGCACCATCATGGAGCGGCCCGCCAGCATCACCGTTGACCCGGCCTGGTGCTCGGGGATTTCCAGCCGGGCCGCGACCGCCGCCTCAGATCCGGGCAACGCCGGGTGCGGCAGCCCGTCAGCGGTGATCGCCGCCCCGGGACGGCCGTCCTCGGAGTGGGCCGCCGCGCCCGTGTCGAGCACGACCTCCCAGCGGTGCCCGAAGTCCTCGGCGGGCAGGGTGAAGCGGGCCGGCTGGCTGTCCGCGCTGAACAGCAGCAAGAACGTTTCATCCCGGACCCGCTCGCCCCTGGGGTCCGGCTCGGTGATGGCGTCGCCGTTCAGGAAGACGGCCATCGCCTTCGCGTAGCCGGTCTTCCAGTCCGCGTCGGTCATCTCCCGGCCGGAGGGAGTGAACCAGGCGATGTCCCCGGGCCGGCCCGCCGCCCCGTCGGCAGGCCCGGTGAAGAACCGGCGCCGGCGGAACACCGGGTGCTTGCGCCGCAGCTCGGCGACCCCCCGGACGAACTCCAGCAGGAAGTTTTCGTCCTCAGCCATGTGCCAGTCCACCCAGGACGTCTCGTTGTCCTGGCAGTAGGCGTTGTTGTTGCCGCGCTGGGTCCGGCCGAGCTCGTCCCCGGCCAGCAGCATCGGGACGCCCTGCGAGCACAGCAGCGTGGCGAGGAAGTTCAGCCGCTGCCGGGCCCGCAGCTCGAGCACCGCCGGGTCGCTGGTCGAGCCCTCGGCGCCGCAGTTCCACGAGCGGTTGTCGTTGCTGCCGTCCGCGCCGTCCTCGCCGTTCGCGTCGTTGTGCTTGCGGTTGTAGGAGACGAGGTCGGTCAGGGTGAACCCGTCGTGGCACGTGACGAAGTTGATGGAGGCGACCGGCCGGCGGCCGCTGGTCTCGTACAGGTCGCTCGACCCGGTCAGCCGGGAGGCGAACTCGGCCATCGTGTACGGCTGGCCGCGCCAGAAGTCGCGGACGGTGTCCCGGTACTTGCCGTTCCACTCGCTCCACAGAGGCGGGAAGTTGCCGACCTGGTAGCCGCCCTCGCCCACGTCCCACGGCTCGGCGATGAGCTTGACCTGTGACACCACCGGATCCTGCTGGACCAGGTCGAAGAAGGCCGACAGCCGGTCCACGTCATGCAGTTCCCGGGCCAGCGCGGAGGCGAGGTCGAACCGGAACCCGTCCACGTGCATGTCCAGGATCCAGTACCGCAGCGAGTCCAGGATCAGCTGGAGAGCGTGCGGATGCCGGACGTTCAGGCTGTTCCCGCAGCCCGTGTAGTCCACGTAGTAGCGCGGGTCATCGTCGCGGAGACGGTAATAGGCGGCATTGTCGATGCCGCGGAAAGACAGCGTCGGGCCGCGCTGATCGGACTCCGCGGTGTGGTTGTACACGACGTCGAGGATCACCTCGATGCCCGCCGCGTGCAGCGCCTTGACCATCGCCTTGAACTCGCCGACCTGCCCGCCGAGCTGCCGCGACGAGGAGTATCCCTTGTGCGGGGCGAGGAACCCGATCGTGTTGTAACCCCAGTAGTTGGTCAGTCCGCGGGCCTGCAGGTTGTGCTCGGGCACGAACTGGTGCACCGGCATCAGCTCCACCGCGGTCACGCCCAGCCGGGTCAGGTGCTCGATCACCGCGGGGTGGGCCAGCCCGGCGTAGGTGCCGCGCTGGCTCGGCACCGCACGTCCGGATGGCGCAGCGTCAGGCCGCGCACGTGCGCCTCGTAGATGACCGTCTCGTGGTACGGGGTCCGCGGGGCCCGGTCGTCGCCCCAGTCGAAGAACGGGTTGATGACCACGTTCGTCGGCATGTACGGCGCGCTGTCCATCGGTGTTCAGCGCGGACGGGTCGCTGAAGCGGTAGCTGAACACCGCCTCGTTCCAGCTGCACCTCGCCGTTGATGGCCTTGCCGTAGGGGTCGAGCAGCAGCTTCGCCGGGTTGCAGCGGTGCCCGCGCGCCGGGTCGTAGGGGCCGTGCACCCGGTACCCGTACCGCTGGCCCGGGGCCGACGTCAGGCAGGTAGCCGTGCCAGACGAACGCGTCCACCTCGGTCAGCGCGATGCGCGTCTCGGTCGAGCGGGCCAGGCTCGGTCCCGTCCAGCAGGCACAGCTCGACCTGCTCGCCAGCCTCGGAGAACAACGCGAAGTTCGTCCCCGTGCCATCCCACGTTGCTCCGAGCGGATAGGGAGCTCCCGGCCAAACGCGCACCTGCAGACCCTACCCGGGTGCCGGCGTGGCCCGGCCCAAAACACCGGCCAGGTCCAGCCCGTCAGGCAGCGTCCCGAACGGGACCCCAGGCCCGGCCGCAGTGCCCGCGGGCTCGAGCCGGGAGGCGCAGAACGCGTCCGCGACCGCCCCCGGCGCGTGCCGGACCAGCAGGGCCGCCTGCAGGGTGACGGTGATCGCCCGGCCAGCCGCCGCGGCCCGCGTACTGCGCGTCGGGCCCGGCCCGGGTCAGCCAGGCCGCGCCAGCGCGGAGCTCGAGCCTGCTGATCGCCGCGTCCAGCCGCGGGTCCGCGCCCGCCGGCCAGGGCAAGCTCGGCCGCCAGTGCGTCAGCCGCCCCCTGCTGGCGCTGCAGCGCGCGGAGCAGGTCCAGGGCGGTCACGTTGCCCGAGCCCTCCCAGATGGAGTTCAGCGGCGCTTCCCGGTAGAGCCGGGGCATGCCGGACTCCTCCACGTAACCGTTGCCGCCCAGGCACTCCAGCGCCTCGGCGGCGTGCAGCGGTGCGCGCTTGCAGATCCAGTGCTTGGCGGCAGGCAGCGCGACCCGGAGCAGCGCCGCTTCGGCCGCATCACCGCGGGCGGCCCGGTCGGCCGCGCCCGCCAGCCGCAGCGCCAGCGTGGTCGCGGCCTCGGATTCCAGCACGAGGTCGGCCAGCACGGAGGCCATCAGCGGCTGGGAGATCAGGCTCGCGCCGAACGCCCGCCGGTACGTCGCGTGGTGCACGGCGGTGACGCAGCCCAGGCGCATGCCCGCTGCGCTGCCCAGCACGCAGTCCAGCCGGGTCGCGCTGACCATCTCGATGATGGTGGGCACGCCCCGCCCGGCCTCGCCCACCTGCCAGGCCAGCGCAGCGTCGAACTCCACCTCCGCGGAGGCGTTCGACCGGTTGCCGAGCTTGTCCTTGAGCCGCTGCAGCCGGAAGCCGTTGCGGGTGCCGTCGGGCCGCACCCGGGGAAGCAAGAAGCAGGTCAGCCCGGCCGGAGCCTGGGCCAGGACCAGGAACAGATCACTCATCGGGCGCCGAGCAGAACCACTTGTGCCCGGTGAGCAGGTGGGCGCCGGCCCGTCCGCCGGCACCGGCTCGGCCCGGGTAGTGTTCGCGCGCACGTCCGAGCCGCCCTGCTTCTCGGTCATGGCCATGCCGGCCAGCAGGGCGGCCTTGCCCTCCGGCGGCCGCAGCCCGGGATCGTAGTCCCGGACGGTGAGCAGCGGCACGAACCGGCGGGCCAGGTCAGGGGTATGGCGCAACGCCGGGACGGACGCGTAGGTCATCGAGACCGGGCAGCCGTGACCGGCCTCGGCCTGCGACCACACGAAGAACCTGGCCGCCCGGGCGACGTGCGCGCCGGGCGAGGGATCCGCCCACGGCGCCGCGTGCAGCCCGTGGCCGGCCGCGGCGGCGAGCAGCACGTGCCAGGACGGATGGAACTCGACTTCGTCGATCCGGTGGCCTCGCGCGTCATGGGTACGCAGCACCGGCGGATGCTCGTTGGCCAGCCGGGCATGCTCCTGGGTCTCCGCCGCCCCGGCCAGCTCACCCAGCTCGTGCAGGCGCCGCCTCGGCCCACGCTGCGCCTTCCCGGCCGACCGCCGCCAGGAGCGCAGGATCATCGGCGACGTCGTAGCCGGCCAGCGGCGGAACCTGGTTGAGCACATCGTGGGTGAGATGCTGCCGCCCCGTGCTGGCCGGCCCCGTGCTGGCTTGTCCCGAGGTGGTGTGCCCCGCTGGTGGTGTGCGGAGACGTCATGATGTGACACTACTGTGCTGGCTACCAGGCGGAAACCCGCCGCGATTGTGCTTGCTGCCGACGGGAGAAGCCGCCGCGACCGGGCGGGTTACCGCACGGAAACCCGCGGTCATTGCGCTGGCCTGCGACACCTTCCTGCGCCGCACGGCCCGCGGCGGCCTGCTGGATAGCGATCGAGCAGCACGTCTGCCACGTCGTCCGCGGCCCCCAGGGGCGCCGAGACGGCCGCGGCCCCCGCGGCCAGGGACGTGTCCGCGGATCCGGTCGGCGAACAGGCCCGGGGCCAGCAGGTAGCTGGCGACCACGACGCGCCGCGCCCCGGCCTGGAGCAGGTCCGCCACGGCCTCAGCCGGGGCAGGCGAGGCGGCGGACGCGTAGGCGGGCCGCACCGCCAGCCAGCCGCGGGCCGCCTGCCAGCCGGACGCCATCCGGGCGATCGCCGCGTTGGCGGCCGGATGGCTCGACCCGGCGGAGGCGAGCACCACCGCCGTACGGGCCGGGTCGTCGGCGGGATCCTGGCCGGCCTCGGCGAGGCGCCGTTCGAGCGCGCGCACCAGCGCCGGGTGCGGTCCCAGCGGCTCTCCGTAGCGGATCCGGAGCCCGGGCAGGCCGGCGGTGGCCCCGGCCAGCAGTCCTGGTATGTCCGTGCCGCTGTGGTAGGCCGCGGTGAGCAGCAGCGGAAGCACCACGTCACGCCGCCCGGGGCCCCGGCCGCCGTCGTGCCCGCCGTCCTGGCCGGCGAGCGCGGTGAGGACCTGCAGCGGGGCGGGCGGCGCGTGGCCCAGGAATGCCCCGCGGACCTCGAGCCCGGCCAGCCCGCGCGCGGCCGCCCGGTCCCGGGCCACCGCGAGCAGCCCGGCGATAGTCGCCCCGGCCCGCGGGTCCCTGCTGCCGTGCGCGATCGCGACCAGAGACGGGGTCAGGAGGTGTGGATGCCGCATTCGGTCTTGCCCGTCCCGGTCCACCGGCCGCTGCGCGGGTCCGCCCCGGGGGCCACCTTCATCGTGCAGGTGGAACACCCGATGGAGGGGTACCCGTCGTAGACCAGCGGGTTCACCAGCACGCCCTGCTCGGCGATGTAGGTGTCCACCTGGTCCTGGGTCCAGGCCACGATGGGGTTGACCTTCACCATCTGCCGCCGGGGGTCCCACTGGACGGCCTTGGTGTCGCTGCGGGCGTTGGTCTCCTCCCGGCGGACCCCGGTGATCCACGCGTCGTACGGGTCCAGCGCCCGCTCCAGCGGCACGACCTTGCGGAAGTAGCAGCAGAGGTCGGGGTTGCGCCCGTAGAGCCGGGGACCGAGCGCGGTGTCCTGCTCGGCCACCGTCCGGGATGGGGTCACGTTGACGACGTTGACCGGGTAGATGGCGGACACCGCGTCCCTGGTGCCGATGGTCTCCGGGAAGTGGTATCCGGTGTCCAGGAAGATCACGTCCAGCCCGCTCTTGCACCTGCGAGGCGAGGTGGATGATCACCGCGTCGGTCATCGATGACGTGATGCAGATGCGCGACCCGAACGTGTCAACCGCCCAGCGGACGATGTCTTCAGCGGGTGCGTCGGCGAGTTTCTCCGCCGCCTGGGCTGCGAGCCTCTCCATGCGGATTGGTTCCTCCCGAGCTTCAGGATCGGAGATGTCAGGTCCTGCCTGACCTGGATACGTACGTTTTGTCACGCCGGGGCTCACAGGATCACTCCCGTTCCAGCAAATCGTAGCTGGAAGGACCGGATACAGCTACGACACCGCCAGCCGCCGTCCTGTTCTTGTGGTTCCAGGTCCTCCTCGCCACAATATGGGCAGTAAAACGGGATTGCACGTTCTGTCCCAGATGCGTGGAATGTCACGCGACATCCTCCTCGCTGGCCCGGCGGGCCCACGCGGCGAAGGTCTCGTCCGCGGCCCGGCCCTCCTGGAAGTGGCGCAGAACCCGCTCCAGGTAGTCCGGCAGCTCCTCGGCGGTGGTCTTCAGGCCCCTGATCTTCCGGCCGAATCCTGAGCTCTCGCCGTCACCCCCGGCCAGAGTGCCGCCCAGGTGGACCTGGAATCCCGCGGTCTGCTGGCCGTCGGGCCCGATCACCAGGGATCCCTTGAGCCCGATGTCGGCGGTCTGGATCCGGGCGCAGGAGTTCGGGCACCCGTTCACGTTGATCGTCACCGGCTCGGTAAAGCCGGGCAGGCGGCGCTCCAGCTCGGCGATGGCCTGGGTGGCCCGCGCCTTGGTCTCCACGATGGCCAGCTTGCAGAACTCGATGCCGGTGCAGGCCATCGTGTGCCGCCGGAACACGCTCGGCGTGGCGGGCAGATCCGCCGCGTCCAGCTCGGCGGTGAGCCCGGCCACCTGGTCCTCCGGCACGTCGAGGATGACCATCTTCTGCTCGGTGGTGGTCCGCACCCGCCCGCTGCCGTAGCGCGCGGCCAGGTCGGCCACCCGGGCCAGGGCACTCCCCGACACCCGGCCCACGCGGGGCGCGAACCCGACGTAGTACCGGCCGTCCCGCTGGCGGTGCGCGCCCACATGGTCACGCCGGCCGTCGGCGGGCGGCGGCGGGGGAGAGCCGTCCGGGAGCGCGTAGCCCAGGTATTCCTTCTCCAGCACCTCCCGGAACTTCTCCGGGCCCCAGTCGGCGATCAGGAACTTGAGCCGGGCCCGGTGCCGCAGCCGGCGGTAGCCGTAGTCACGGAACACCGCGGTGATCCCGGCCCAGACCTCAGCGACCTGGCCAGGCTGCGACGTACGCGCCGAGACGCTTGGCGATCATGGGGTTGGTGGACAGCCCGCCGCCCACCCACAGGTCGTAGCCGGGCTCGCCGTCCGGGCCGGTCACGCCGACGAAGGCCACGTCGTTGATCTCGTGCACGGTGCACTGCGCCGTGCAGCCGCTCATCACCGACTTGTACTTGCGCGGCAGGTTGGAGAAGGCGGGGTCGCCCACGTAGCGGGCGGTGACCTCGGCGATCTGCGGCGTCGCGTCGATCACCTCGTCCGCGTCGATCCCGGCCAGCGGGCAGCCCAGCACCACCCGCGGCGTGTCGCCGCAGGCTTCCGTGGTGGACAGGCCGACCGCCTCGAGCGCCTCCCAGATCGCCGGGACGTCCTCGATCCTGACCCAGTGCAGCTGCACGTTCTGCCGGTCGGTGAGATCGGCGGTGCCCCGGGCGTACCGGTCGGAGATGCCGGCGATGGTGCGCAGCTGGTCGTTGCTCAGCTGGCCGCCGTCGATGCGGATGCGCAGCATGAAGTAGCGGTCGTCAAGGTCCTCGGGCTCGAGGGTCGCCGTCTTGCCGCCGTCGATACCGGGACGGCGCTGCGTGTACAGGCCGAACCAGCGGAAGCGGCCGCGGAGGTCGGCCGGGTCGATGGAGTCGAAACCCTGCCGGGAGTAGACGTCGATGATGCGCTGGCGGACGTTGAGCCCGTCGTCGTTCTTCTTGTTTTCCTCGTTCTTGTTCAGCGGCTCGCGATATCCGAGCGCCCACTGGCCCTGGCCACGGTGATGGTGGGCTGACGGCATCTGGCGCGTCCCTTCTTGTCCTGCTCGGTCCGGCCCGTAACTGCGGGTCTGGCTGGGGCGGGACGCGTGACGCGGCAGGCAGCCGGAGCCGGCTGCGCCGGCCACCTGCTGGCCAGGGCGGCTTGATTGATTCGCGATTCAGGCTCGCGGGAGGCAGGCCGCCATGGCTTCAGGCACCGGCCGCGGCACACGCCCACGATCGGGGCAGTGGTCAGCGGCCGTGACGACACGCAGCGCTGCGCACCCGGAGCAGGTTGACATGCCTGCGGGCGACGAGAAGGGGATCGGCAGCGCTCACTACATGAGCATCACACGAAAGAGCACGGCCTGTCGAGATAACTTCGTGATCCGAAGTAAATCCTTGTCCCGGCTTCCCGGCGGCCGGGGCGCCCAGCGTGCCCACGGATCATGGCAACCCCGGGCTGGCCGTGCCTATTCCGGTTAGCTGCGATCCGGTCAGGCCGGGTCCGGTTAGCCGCGGTCCGGTCAGGCGGGGCCGGTCAGGCGGTCCAGCCGCGGGTCCGGCGCGGGGTCGGCCAGGCTCGCGAACCCAGCCGAGCGAGCGGGACGCGCGTGGCGGCCCCGGCAGCGCCGGCGGCGGCAGATGCTGGCAATCGCACCAGGTGCCTCCCGGGCAGTCCTCATGGTGCTGGTGACGGCAGGACGCGCAGACCATGGACAGTATTCTGGCCGGCCGCGGCGTCCGCCGCGGCCGGCCAGTGTTCAGTGGTGCCTGTGTTATCTACCGGTTCAGGGGAGTGCCCGGTCAGGCCGCGTTCGCGCGGCGCATCCGGCGGCGGCGCTCAGAAGCGCGCTCGTCCTCATTCAGGCCGCCCCAAGTGCCGTACTTCTCCGGCCTCGAGATCGCGTAATCCAGGCACTCGGTGCGCACCGGGCAGGTGGCACACAGCGCCTTGGCCTTCCGCTCCCGGATATCCCGCTCTGGCTGCCGTTCGCCGTCGGGGCCGAAGAAGAGCACGACATCCGTGCCGCGGCACGCGGCGGCATCTTGCCAGCCCCAGTTCGGCCGGGGAGGCAGGGTAACCTGCCGCCGTACCTCAGACATGACTAGATCTCCTCAACAAGCTCAGTGTGTGTATTCCGCGTCCAGCCGACCTTCTAGTTCCGTCTAGTTCCGTCGGACATCTGGTTCGCCCTGTGCGGCTTTTGCCCCGTCACAGGTATGCAACGCGCTGCATCACCTGCGTGTTCCCGGGGGCGGGCAGCCCCAAGGCGCCCGTGACCGCCACGGGATTAGCTAGGGGAGCAACCCTGCCGGATGAGCAGCGGCAACCGGGGTGCCGCCCGCTCCAGCGAAACCAGTCCTGTCCAGCGGACCGATGATCAATGATGCCATCCGCGGGGGCAGTTCCGCAGGCAGGATCGCGAATCCGGGCCAGAGATATCGCGAATCCGGGCCAGAGGTTGTCGAGCCCGCCCGCGAAGGCCGGTCCGGAAGGGCATCCCCCCAGCCCGGAGACGGTGCCGGCCGTTCCGTGACCAATCATGGTCCAGGGTTAATTGGACAAACCCGTGAGTTCAGCGCCACCATGGGCTCCATGTCAGCGTCGGACGCAGCCCCGTTGCCCCGGCTTGGTGAGGTGTTCTTCGACGTACGAGGCGACTCCCGCAGTATGCGGCTGAGCTGGTACGCCGACACGGGCGTCGCGGTTTTCAGCATCTGGCAGGGCGGTACCTGCACCGGCACGTTCCGGCTGCCCATGGATGACCTGGCCCGGATGATCGAGGCGCTGCGCCGCGGCCCGCAGGGCCAGCGCTCAGGGCGCCGGGAGGCATCGGGCGAGGCCGGCCGTGAGATGCCGCCGGGCCGGCCCGCGGACGGGGCCGTCCCGGCAGGCCGGGGCGCGGACGAGGGCCAGGCCACCGTCTCCATGCGGATGCCTGCCGGGGCCGGAGCCCCGCGGGGGCGGCGCCCGGACGGGCCGCGCCCGGAGCCGGGATATCCGGCCGGCGCGCCTGGCGACTATGGCACGGGCCCGGCCCCGGCCTACCGGGGAGACTCGGGCGGCTACCCCGTTGACCCGGTCGACCCCGCCTACCCGGCCTCGGCGGCCCAGTATCAGGACGAGCCGGCCACAGGCTCTTACCGCAGCCCGGCCCAGGAGTACGGAACGGGCCCCGGGTACCCGGCCCGCCCGGGGTATGAGGATGGCCCAGGGTATGAAGATGGCCCGGGGTACCGGGATGGCCCGGGGTACCACGATGGCCCGGCTTCCGGCGACCACCGGCGGGCCGGCGCGGCGGGCTACCAGGATGTGCCCGCCACCGGCGACTACCGCGGCGTCCAGTCCGGCAGCCACCGCCGTGAGCCGGCCGGCTTCCCCGGCTTCCCCGGCGAGCCCGGTCGGCCCCGGTACGCGGCGGACCCGGCCGGACCGGACCACCGCGATCAGGACTCGCGTGCGGGCGTACCGCGATGAGGACTCGCGTGCGGGGTACCGCGATGAGGACTCCCGTCCGGGGTACCGCGATCAGGATTCCCGTGCGGGGTACCGCGACCCCGGCTACCCGGACGCGCCGCGCACCGGTGACTACCGCACCTCCCAGTCCGGAAGCCACCGCCGAGCCGCGGGCGGGTACCCCGATGACCCCGCTTTCCGTCCCTATTCCGGCCAGCCGGGCATTACGGATTATCCCGGCGAAGCGCCCGCCGACGACTCAGGGGCTTATCCTGCTGGGCCCGATTATGGCGAGGGTGCCGAGTGGGATGACACGGCCGACCACTCCCTCGAGGGCTACGGCAGTGAGCCTGAGGAATCCTTCCCCTATGGCCCCCCGCCCGGCAATCACGATCGCCGGGAACGGGGACACTATCCCGGCCGTCATTGACGCATAGCCGCCCCTGGACCGGGGCGGCGGCCCGGATCACCGGCCCTGCCCGGGCAGCGCCGCCCCGAATGGCGGCTTCCCGGGTTGCTGCTCTGCCCCTGTTTGGGTGTCGTTATGGTTGGGCCGCCCGTGGCGGGATATATTTGCCACCAGAGGAAGGGGGGCCTCCAAGTGGCACAGAAGGTTTCCGTCACATTTGCCTGTGACTACGACCAGAAACCGATTCCTGACGGCCAGCATCACGCTCGCCGGTTCAGCCTGGACGGCCGGGAGTATGAGATCGACCTGTGCGCCAAGCACAGCCAAAAGTTTGACGATGTGGTCGGCCGGTACGCGGAGCGGGCGCGCCGGGCGTCCACGCGGCCCGGCCGCACCAAGCGCCGGACGACGGCCCACCGGCAGCACAGCGCCGCGATACGGAGCTGGGCCAAGGAAAGCGGGATTTCGGTCAGCGATCGCGGCCGTATCCCGGCCGACGT
Organism: uncultured Actinomycetes bacterium; assembly: GCA_963711485.1. GTDB lineage: Bacteria > Actinomycetota > Actinomycetes > Streptosporangiales > Streptosporangiaceae > RYN-230. Next base: position 25,859 of record CAVQEM010000028.1, on the reverse strand, counting down.
CGTGTCCAGCTACGAGGCGAACCACCACTGAGACGGGCGTCATGGCGATCCGTCCGGCGGGCCGCCGTACGACGGGTCGTCATGAGCCGGCTTGGGCAGCTCGCGGGCCGGTATGGGCTCGTCGGGCACCGGTTCTGATTTCCCGGGGCGTGGCCGCGCGATAGGCCCCACCGCGGCCGCGAGCACCTGGGAATTGGGCAGATGCAGGGTGCCGTCGTCAGTGTCCAGGCGCAAGTAGGTAATGCCTATCTCGGCCACGAGGCCGTCGGTCACGCCGCCCAGCGCCCCGGATTTGAGCCGGATATAGTCCCCCACGACGAAGGGCCGCGACAGCAGCAGCACCAGGCCCGCGAATAGGTTCGCCAGCGACTGCTGCCCGGCGATGCCGAGCAGGATGGTGGTGACCGCCCCGCCGACGAGGAGTTGCCCGATCGGGACCTTCATCAGCCCTATGCCCAGGACGAAGATGGCCGCCCCGCCGACGAGCAGGATGGCGTAGCGCACCACCGCGGCGTGGGACGAGCCAACCGCCGGGGTCAGCACCTGCCTCGCCTTTCCGGCCAGCCCGGCCGCGGCCACCGCGCCGAAGACGAAGAACGCGGCGATACACCCAGCGGCCACAATCTTGTACACGTAATGGCCGTCGCCGGTCCAGTCCTTGAAACCCGTGGCCGCCTCGGATGCGACCCCGCCCGCAATGATGGCCATGCGCCACCGCGATGATGGACCGCCAGGGCCGCGCGTGCGCTTTAGCCTTGGCCACATGCTCGTTCACCCGGGCGATGTGGTTGGCCCGGTCGAGTTGCCGCTTCTCGTGCAGATCCACGCGCCCAATCCTGCCCGGGGCCGGGAACGCGTGATCCCGGGGGGCCTGCTTCTGCCCCCCGGGATCAGCCTGAGCAGTACGGGCCTGGCTGGGACCGTTAGACCCGCGGGGCCAGCAGCGGCGGCCCGACAGGCAGCCTCAGGCGGCTGCCCATCCCGTTGGCGACGCCCGCCGCCGAGGCGTACCAGGCGACCACCGCGGTGACCACGCCCACGTACCCGCCGACCTTGACCGTGCTGCTGCTGCCCTCGAAATTGCCGATGAACAGGATGATCTCGGTGATCTCCAGGGTGAGGAACACCGCGAACACCGCGGCGTTCACCTGCGTGGCCATGAGCAGCATGTAGGTGTTGAAGATGGCGAAGGCCAGCAGGATCCAGCCGACGTCCTTGTCGAACAGGGGGACCGTGGCCGGGTGCAGGACCAGCGCTTTCCCGACGAGATTGAAGTAGAAGAACAGGCCGATCCAGAAGCCGCCATAGCTGCCGAACGCGGTCGCGCCGAAAACGTTCCGGTTGCGGAACTCCCACATGCCGGCCAGGAGCTGGACCAGACCGCCGTACGCGAGCGCGTATCCAAGCCAGGCCAGGCCGCTCGCCGCGGTCATCCACTGCGCGTTGAACGCCGACAGCAGGAACGTCGTCAGGGCGAAGGCGGCGAGCCCCAGAGGTGCCGGGTCAGCTATTCCGGACAACGGGGCGGCCCCAGGAGCCGCGGGGGCCACTGGACCCGCAGGTAGGTCATCGTTGACGCTCAAGATTCCTCCTGATGAGGCGGTGCACTGCCCGGCCATGAGGGCTGACAGCCCGGAGATCCGGAACGGCGCGTGGGTTGACTGAAGATCCCGGCGGCGGTTATTGGGCAGGCTGGTAGGCCTGGCGCCCGGGTCGTGGCGGGCGTTCCCTGAACGGGACCAAAAAACCGGATAGAACGGACCATCTGGGACCTTCTTCCGTCTTCACAAGCGGCTCAGCAGAACCACACGGAAGATCTGCCCTGAGCGTAACGCCGGATTCCTGCCTGGGGGAGACCCAGGTTTTTGCTTACGCTGGCGCGACTGCACCACCGTGCTGGCTCCGCGCCAATACCCCGCTCAGCCCGGTGCGGGTGGCCAGAACGTAGATCCGGTCCTGCGGAGCGATCAGGTAATCGGACCGCGGTGACCAGTCGACGCCGCCGGCGGCGGCACGCTGGATCGCGATGACCCGTACCTCGCCGCCGCGGTGCACATTCTCCACCGGCTCCCCGGCGAGCTCGGATCCGGCCCCGACCCTGACGTCCGCGATGAGCAGCACGTGCCGCCCGACCGGGATGGTGCGCAGCACCTGGTGCTCCAGCATGGCCGCGGCGAAGGCCGGGGCCGCGAGGTAAGGGACGCTGCGCGAGATCGCATTGCCCACGGTCTTCTGCACCCGCTCGGCCAGGTCGTCGTCGGACAGCCGCAGGACCAGGCGCACGTCCGAGGCCAGGGCCCGGGCGTGCAGTGCCGTCTCCAGGTTCACGATGTCACTGTTGGTCACCGACACCAGGGCCTGGCTGGTGCGGATGCCCGCCGTCCGCAGAGTCTCCTCCCGGGTGGTTTCACCGATCACCACACGCAGCCCCAGCTGGCGGGCCAGGCGGATGCCGGCCGCGTTCTCGTCCCGGTCCACACAGACGACGTCAACGCCCAGGTCGTGCAGCTGGCCGGCAATGCGGGTGCCGACGTTGCCCAGCCCGGCCACGATGACATGACCGCTCAGCGGCCGATCCTTGCCGCGCACCGACCCGGTGAGCCGGGCCCCGACCACGGCCGCGGTGACCACCGGCAGGAACGCCATCCCGTCAAAGGTCAGCAAGAACTGGGCGACCTTCTCCGGGGCGCCCAGCCGGGCATTCGTAAGCGCCGCGCCCGCCGCGTCGAGGAAAGTCAGGTACAGCGCGTTGCCGGGGGAGTAGCCGCCGGCGGTCGCGAGCAGCACGAAACCGGCCACCAGGACGCCGAACAGGGCCAGGAACACGAGCCCCAGCTTGTACCCGAAGAGGAGCCGGGGCAGGTCCACGATGGCTCGCAGCGGCCGGCGGCGCTGCCTGGTCAGCGGGTTACGCGGGGCGCCGTCGGCCACGGCGAGAACCAGGTCGGCCACGTCCTGGTCCGGGGGAAGCAGCCGGGGCTGGCCGGACGCCCCGGTCGTGGCCAGCCCGCAGACGAGGTGCGCGGAGTCGGCCTCGCCGGGGCGCGCCACGTACAGGGTGCGCCCGGCGAGCCGGACGTGGCTGGGGGCTGGCTCCCCCAGGGCCGCCGCGACGAACGAGGGGGCGGCCATCGAGGAACTGGACAGCACCGCGCAGTCCGGGAAGAAACTGCGCATCCGCTCGCCAAGCCCGGTATTGAAGTTCCGCATCACCAGCCTGAGGCCGGGGCTAACGTCCTGGGCGCGGAGCGCCGCGTGGAAATTAGCCAGGTCGTCCCGGCCCATCAGGGCAATCGCCCGCGCGGACCGGGCTCCCGCGTCCGCGAAGGTGGTGCCGTCCAGCTCCGGCCGTTCGATGACCCGGGCACCCGGCAGCCGGGCGATCCGCGGGCCGTGCCCCCGCGCCCGGGCGCTGAGCAGCACCGTTACCCGCTCGCCGTAGTTGACGGTGAGCTCCTCGACGACCCGGTAGGCCAGCGCGTCGTCCCCGCACACGATCAGGTGGTTCCGGTCCTGGGTGAGTCGGCGGGGCACCGGGGGCACGGCGAGATCTAACCATAGCGGGGCAATCTTGACCACGCAGGGTCCCGGTGGCGGTCGGCTTCCGCCCCGCTGACCGTCCCGGACCCGGGCTGCGGCCGGCTTTGAGGTCACCCGGCCGGGGTCCGCCGCGACCGGTCCGGGGTATCCTCCGGATGAAAGGGGCGAATGGCAGATGACAGGGTTTCGGGGAGGTCCGGAGATGCCGGATGACGGTGGTATCCGCGCTTCGGACGCCGACCGCGAACACGTCGTCGAGATCTTGCGCGAGGCCTACAGCGCCGGCCGCCTGAGCCTGGAAGAGTTCGACGAGCGGACCACGCTCGCGTTCGCCGCGAAGACCTGGGGCGGACTCCGCGACCTGACCCGTGATCTTCCCCAGCAGGCCAGGCTGGCGGTTCCCCGGCCGGATCCCCAGGTGAAGCCGGCCAGGGATAAGCCACTTCCGGTGTCCGCCGGGCCGTCCCGGGGCCGGCTCAGCCCGATGCTGCCCATCCTGATCATCTGGCTCGGCATCGCGCTCAGCGCACGGGACCCGTACGCGTTCATCCCGGTGCTGGTCATCTTGTTCATGCTGCTCCGGCTGGCCACCCGGCCATCCCGGGGCGACCGGCCTGGGCCGGACCACCGGCCCGGTGACCGCGACTCCGGGTCTGGTGACGGGGCCGGCCGCTATCCCGACTGAGGTCACCCGCTGAGGGCGAGATGGCTCAGGCTCGGGACGGCTGAGGGCCTGGGACGGCTGTGCCCTGGGATGACTCAGCGGGTGATGGCTGGCTCAGGGTGAGGCGATCCGGCTCAGCTGGGGCGGGAGCTGGCTGGCCGCGCTGCGGTCCAGCATGAACAGCGTGCGCTGCTGGCCGCGCGCGCCCGCCGCCGGGACCTGCACGGGCCCGGCGTCGGACAGGGCCAGGCGGACCGCCCCGGCCTTCTCCTCACCGGCCGCGAGCAGCCACACTTCGCGGGCCCGGCGGATAGCGGGCAGCGTCATGGTGATCCTCGTGGGCGGCGGCTTGGGTGCGCCGCGGACCGCGACGACCGGCCGCTCGTCGTACAGCGCCGGCATAGCCGGGGAAGAGCGAGGCCACGTGGCCTTCCGGCCCGACGCCCAGCAGCAGCACGTCGAAAGCGGGTACCGGGCCGTGGTCTTGCGGCTGGGCGGCCCGCGCGCAGCTCGGCCGCGTACCGTGCGGCCGCCGCCTCGGGGTCGTTGCCGTCCGGGCCGTCCGTGCCCGGCATCCGGTGGACCCGGGCCGGGTCCGTGTCCACGAGGCTGAGCAGGGCCCGCTCCGCCTGCGCCTCGTTCCGCTCGGGATGGCCGGACGGCAGGAAGCGCTCATCGCCCCACCAGATATCGAGCCGCCGCCAGTCCACCGCGCCGAGCGCCGGCGCGGCCGCCAGTTCGGCCAGCACCGCGGTGCCGATGCCGCCGCCGGTCAGCACCAGGTCCGCCGTGCCCGAGCTCGCCTGGGCGTCCACCAGCCTGGTCACCAGCCGGGCCGCCGCCGCCTTGGCCAGCAGGCTCGCGTCGTGGTGGACGAGTACCTCAGGCGTACTCACCGCGCTTTTTCTTTGCGGGACGTGTCCGCGCTGGCCGTGGCCCGCCTGCGGCTGCCGCCGTTGCGCTTCACCTCGGCCTGGGCCGGGACGAAGGGGGCGATGGTCTCCGCGTACACCTCATCGGGGTCGAGCCGGCGCAGCTCCTCGGACAGCAGCTCCGCGGTGTCCCGGCGGTGCAGCGCCACCCTGCGCTCCGGCTCGCCCGGCCGGCGCAGCACCGCCAGGCGGCCGTCCGGGCGGGTCAGCGTGATCTCCCCGTCGCTGGTCTCGAAGATGACCCCGGTGACCCCGGGCCCGCCGGACACCCGGTTCTCGAACGGGACGCCGAGCCGCACGGCCAGCCAGGAGGCGATCAGGTCCGCGCTCGGGTTGTCCCGCTCGGCCTCGACCCGGCCACCGCCGATCGCGCCGTGCGGCTGGTCCAGGGTGGCTGCTATCAGCGAGCGCCAGGGCGTCGCCCGGGTCCAGCTCAGGTCGGTGTCCCCAGGCTGGTAGTGCGAGGCCAGGCTGGCCAGGCAGTCGTGCGGCGCCGGGGACGAGGCGGCGTCGGTGATCCGGCGCTGCGCGAGGGCGCCGAGCGGGTTGCCCGCGGGGGCGACCGGGGGACTGCCGGGCCACCAGGTCACCACCGGGGTGTCTGGCATCAGCAGCGGGGTGACCACCGAGTCGGCGTGCTCGCCCAGGGCCCCGTACATCCGCAGCAGCACGACCTCACCCGGCCCGGACTCGCCGACCCGGATTTCCGCGTCGAGCCGGGAATTGGCCTCGGGCCGCCGGGTGATCACCGCCAGCACCCGGCACGGGTGCTCGCGGGCCGCCTCGCTGGCCGACCGGACGGCGTCATACTGCGCCGCCTCGTCCGTCACGATGACGAGCGTGAGCACCATCCCGCTGGCGGGGCCGCCGAGCCTCTGCCGCGCCTGCCGGATAGCCTCGTGAATCCGGTCCGTGGTCGTCTCGGCCAGGTCGATCATCATCGGAGGCAGTCCTTTCCGCCCGCGCCAGCGCGGCACGCTATCGTGGCGGCCACGGCTCCGTCCCGAGGCGCTGCCGCGCGCGGGGCCGCTGCGCTCAAAGCCGTCTCCAGGCGCGTCCATCGCGGGCCATCATGGCATCCGCGGAGGGCGGCCCGTCCAGCCGGCCGGATAGGGTTCGGGCCTGCCATGCTCGGCCCAGAACGCCTCGATGGGGTCGAGGACCATCCAGGACAGCTCGACCTCGCGATGCCGGGGGAACAGCGGCGGATCGCCGATCAGCACGTCGAGCAGCAGCCGCTCGTACGCTTCGGGGCTGCTCTCGGTAAACGATTCGCCATAGGCGAAGTCCATGTTCACGTCGCGCACTTCCATGGCCGAGCCGGGGACCTTGGACCCGAACCTGACCGTGACCCCTTCATCGGGCTGGACCCGGATGACCAGGGCGTTCTGCCCGAGCTCTTCGGTGTCGGTGGCCGCGAACGGCAGATGCGGTGCGCGCTGGAAGAGCATCGCGATCTCCGACATCCGGCGCGGCAGCCGCTTGCCGGTGCGCAGGTAGAAGGGGACGCCCGGCCCAGCGTCTGGTGTCCACCCGCAGCTTCACCGCGGCGTAGGTCTCGGTCCGCGAGTCGGGCGCCATGCCCTCTTCTTCCAGGAAGCCCGGCACCGGGACGCCGCCCTGCCAGCCGGCCGCGTACTGCCCGCGCGCGGTGGTGCCCCGAGGTCCTCGTGGAGCTGGACTGCGGACAGGACCTTCTCCTTCTCCGCCCGCAGCGCGTCCGCGTCGAACGAGACAGGCTCCTCCATCGCGGTCAGCGCCAGCAGCTGCATCAGGTGATTCTGGATCACGTCCCGGGCCGCGCCGATGCCGTCGTAGTACCCGGCCCGGCCGCCGACCCCGATGTCCTCGGCCATCGTGATCTGCACGTGATCCACGTAGCCGCGGTTCCAGATCGGCTCGTACAGCGTGTTGGCGAACCGCAGGGCCAGGATGTTCTGGACGGTTTCCTTGCCCAGGTAGTGGTCGATGCGGAACACCGACTCGGGCGGGAACACGGCGCTCAGCGTCTCGTTGAGCGCGCGGGCGCTGGCCAGGTCGTGACCGAACGGCTTCTCGATCACCACCCGGCGCCAGGGCCGCGGGTGCCCGGGTGACGGCTGCGGCGGGGTGGACAGCCCGGACCGCTTCAGCTGCTCGACCACTACGGGGAAGAACTTCGGCGGGACCGAGAGGTAGAAGGCGTAGTTCCCGCCGGTGCCGCGCTCCTGGTCCACCTCGGCCACGACCTGCGCGAGGCGGTCGAACGCCTCGTCGTCGTTGAACTCGCCGGGCACGAACCGGACGCCCTCAGACACCTGCTGCCAGACGGTGTCCCGGAACGGGGTCCGCGCGTGCTCTTTCACGGCCTGGTAGGTGACCTGGGCGAAGTCCTCGTCCTCCCAATCACGGCGGGCGAACCCGACCAGCGAGAAGCCCGGCGGGAGCAGGCCGCGGTTGGCCAGGTCGTAGATGGCCGGCATGAGCTTCTTGCGGGCCAGGTCCCCCGTGACGCCGAAGATGACCAGGACGCAGGGGCCCGCCACCCGGGGGATCCGCCGGTCCCGCGGGTCCCGCAGCGGGTTGGCCGCCGGGCCGCTGACGACGGGCGTCAGCCCGGCGGGCTGGGTCAGCGCCTCCTGCTCCTCCTGGCTCAGGTGCCCTCCTGGGAGCTGCTCCCTGCGCGCCTGGTTGCGGGCCGCCTGGTTGGCGGCCGCCTGGTCCCCGGCGGTCGGGGTTCCGTCCTGGTCTGCGTCGGTCACCGCATCAGTCATCACTGTGCTCCGTCTGTTGTTACCAGGCGGCCCAGCGGTCATGGCTTGCCCACCGCGGCCATGTTCGACTCGATGGTGCCGAGGAACTCGTTCCAGGAGGCAGCGAACTTCTGCACGCCCTCCTCTTCGAGCACCCGGACCACGTCGTCGTACTCGATGCCAAGCGGCCCAGGTCAGCGAACACCTGCCGGGACTCGTCGTAGGTGCCCTGGACCGTGTTCCCGCGCAGCTCGGCGTGGTCCGCAGTGGCGCGCAGCGTCGATTCCGGCATCGTGTTGACCGTGTCCGGGGCCACGAGCTCGACCACGTACATGGTGTCCTCATAGGCCGGGTCCTTGGTGCTGGTGGAGGCCCACAGCGGGCGCTGCACCCGGGCACCCGCGTCGCGCAGGGCCTGCCACCTCGGGGTGGCGATCCGCTGCTCGTAGAGCTCATAGGCCAGCCGGGCGTTGGCGATGGCCGCCTTGCCGCGCAGCGCGCCGGCCTCGGGCGTGCCGATCTTGTCGAGCCTGCCGTCCACCTCGGTGTCGACCCGGCTGACGAAGAAGGATGCCACCGAGCCCAGCGCGGAGATGTCCCGGCCAGCCTTCAGGGCTTGCTCCAGGCCGGCCATGAACGCGTCGATGACCTGGCCGTACCGTTCCAGGGAGAAGATCAGCGTGACGTTCACGCTGATCCCCTCGGCCAGGGCCGCGGTGATCGCGGGCAGCCCCTCGACCGTCGCCGGGATCTTGATGAACAGGTTGGGCCGGTCCACCATCCACCACAGCGCCCGCGCCTCGGCGATCGTCTTCGCGGTTTTCCTCGCGATCCGGGGGTCTACCTCGATGGAGACCCGGCCGTCCACCCCGTCAGTGGCGTCGTAGACCGGGCGCAGCACGTCGCAGCCCCAGCGGATGTCGTAGGTGGCGATGTCGCGGGCGGCCTCGTCGGTCGTCACCTCGCGTATCGCCAGGTCAGCGATCTGCTGGTCGTAGGCGTCACCGTGGGCTACCGCGTGCGCGAAGATCGTCGGGTTAGAGGTCACGCCAGTGACGTCCCAGTCCCGGACCAGCTCGGACAGGTTTTTGGTCCTCAGCCGCTCCCGGCTGATGTCGTCGAGCCAGATGGACACGCCAGCGGCGGTCAGCTCGTCGAGGATGGGGTGGGCGTGAGTGGGTTGTGGGGTTTGCGGCTGGGAAGTCATGATTCCTCGCTTCTCGCGTTCGCTGCGGTGCCCAGCCGAGCCAGGCTGGAGCGGGCGGCTGCTGCCACGTGCTCCGCGGTGAACCCGAACTCCTCGTACAGCTTCATGTAGGAAGCGGATGCCCCGAAGTGCTCCAGGCTGACGCACTCACCGAAGTCGCCGGTGAACACGTGCCAGGGCTGCGCGACGCCGGCCTCGACGCTGACGCGCGCCCGGATATGCGGTGGCAGTACCTCTTGCTGATAGGAAGCATCCTGGGCGGTGAACCATTCCACGCACGGCATGGAAACAACTCGCGTCGGGATGCCCTCATCCTGGAGAACGTTCCGTGCGGCGAGTGCGATCTGCAGCTCGCTGCCCGTCGCCATCAGGATCACCGTCGGCTCACCGCCCGCCCCTTCGGCGAGGATGTACCCGCCACGGACCACCCCATCCGCGCTGGCCAGGCCTTTGCCCTCGGAGCGGTCCAGGACGGGCAGATTCTGCCGGCTCAGGCACATCCCGGCCGGGCGGTCGGTGTGCTCCAGCACTGGCCCGCCAGGCCACGCTGGTCTCGTTCGCGTCGCCGGGCCGGACCACGTCCAGCCCCGGGATGGCGCGCAGCGCGGCCAGGTGCTCGACCGGCTGATGGGTGGGACCGTCCTCGCCGAGCCCGATCGAGTCGTGCGTCCACACGTAGGTCACCGGCAGCCTCATCAGCGCGGCCAGCCGGACCGACGGCCGCATGTAGTCGCTGAAGACCAGGAACGTCCCGCCGTAGGGCCGGGTCAGGCCGTCCAGCACGATGCCGTTGAGGATCCCCCCCATCGCGTGTTCCCGGATCCCGAAGTGCAAGGTGCGGCCGTACACGTGGCCGGGGAACATCTCGGTCTGCCGCTCGGGCGGAATGAACGACGGCTCGCCCTTCATCGTGGTGTTGTTACTCCCCGCGAGATCTGCCGAGCCGCCCCAGAGCTCAGGGAGCACCGGGGCGAGGGCGTTCAGCACCCCCTCCGACGCCTTGCGGGTTGCTATGCCCTTCTGATCCGGGGGGAAGGCAGGCAGCGCCCCGGCCCACCCGTCAGGCAGCCGCCGGGCCCGGAGGCGGTCCAGCAGCGCGGCCCGCTCCGGGTTGGCCCTGGCCCAGGCGCTGAAGGCGTCGTCCCACCCGGCGTGCAGGCGCTTGCCCCGCTCAGCCACCTTCCTGGCGTGCTCGACGAGCGCGTCCTCGGCCGGGAACGTCACCGCCGGGTCGAAGCCGAGGACTTCCTTGGTCGCGGCGACTTCGTCCTCGCCGAGGGCGGCACCGTGCGCCGCCCCGGTGTTCTGGGCGTGCGGGGCCGGCCAGGCGATGACCGTCCGGAGCGCGATGAGCGAGGGCTTATCGGTGCGGGCCCGGGCTTCTTGCAGCGCCTGGTACAGCCCGGCCGGGTCCTCGTGGTAGCCGTTGGGCCGGCGCCAGTCCAGCCGCTGCACGTGCCAGCCGTAGGCCTCGTAGCGCGCGGCCACGTCCTCGGACTTGGCGATCTGCGTGTTGTCCTCGATGGAGATCTGGTTGTCGTCGTAGAGCACCACCAGGTTGCCCAGGTCCTGGTGGGCGGCCAGGGAGGACGCCTCGTGGCTGACGCCCTCCTCGATGTCGCCGTCCGACACGAACACGTAGACGTGATGGTCGAAGGGGCTGGTCCCCTCGGGCGCGTCCGGGTCGAGCAGGCCCCGCTCCCGGCGGGCGGCCATGGCCATGCCGACGGCGTTGGACAGGCCCTGCGCCGAGCGGGCCGGTGGTGGTCTCCACGCCCGGGGTCAGGCCATGCTCCGGGTGGCCCGGGGTCAGGCTGCCCCACTCCCGGTAGAGCTTCAGGTCGTCCAGCGACAGCCCGTACCCGGACAGGTACAGCTGGATGTACAGGGTCAGGCTGGAATGCCCGCAGGAGAGGACGAAGCGGTCCCGGCCGAGCCAGTTCGGGTCGGAGGGGTCATGCCGGAGCACGTTCTGGTACAGCAGGTAGGCCGCCGGGGCCAGGCTCATCGCGGTGCCGGGGTGACCCGATCCTGCCTTCTGCACCGCGTCCATGGCCAGGACCCGGATCAGGTCAACGGCGCGCCGGTCGGCATCGGTCCACTCCAGGGTGGCCGGGCCTGCGGCCTGGGTATCTGATGTGCTGCTCACCGCGGGATCAGGGCTCCTCTCGTGACCTCCGTCCGGGCCTCGCCTCGGCCAGGCACTCGAAACCCTATCCCCAGTTTCGCCTCCTTTCCGGACCGCCCCCGCGGTCCCGCGAACCGCGTCGTGGCCGTCGCGCTCACGGCCCCGGGCTTATCGCTGTGGTTCCCGGTACGCTCCCTGCCATGGCGACCCCGATGCCCGGCTTCGACCCGCGCGCGGTGATCGAGGGCCGGCCGCCCGGAAGACCGCGGACCGGGCTGATCCTGGGCATCATCGCCGCCATCGGGTGCGGGATCGTGGTCCTCGGCGCGGACGCCCTGCAGAGCGTGGACGCGGCCGGTCACAGCGTCGCGCCCTTTCTCATCGCGCTGCCGTTCGCCCTGCTCCCGGTGCCGTTCCTGGTCGGCTGCGTGCTGCTGCTCGACCGCCTGGAACCCGAGCCCCGGGTGAACCTGGTGCTCGCCTTCGCCTGGGGAGCCGGGGTCGCGGCGCTGCTCGCGGCGGTGATCAACACCGCCGGGCTGGTCTTCATCACCCAGCCGGCCCTGGGGCACAGCACGGGTCAGTACGTCTCGGCCACCTTCGGGGCCCCGGTGGTCGAGGAGAGCCTCAAGGGACTCATCCTGATCATCCTGCTCTGGCGGCGGCGCCAGGAACTGGACGGCCCGACTGACGGAATCATCTACGCCGCGATGGTGGGACTCGGCTTCGCCATGATGGAGAACATCGGGTACTACATCGGCGCCCTGGTCCGCCCCGAGATAGGCGGGGTCAGGCTGCTCGGCGCCACGTTCGTGCTGCGCGGCGTGCTCTCCCCGCTCGCGCACCCCATCTTCACGTCCATGACCGGCCTCGGGGTGGCGTACGCGGCCACCCACCGGCACGGCCGGTGGGCGATACCGCTGGGCCTGCTGGCCGCCATGCTGCTGCACGGGCTGTGGAACGGGCTGACCTCGTTCGGGCTGCACGGGCTGGCCATCGCGTACGCCGTCCTGGCCTGCGTGCTCGGCATCCTGGCCGGGGTGATCGTCGCCGACCGGCGCCGGATCGTGCGCCTGATCTGGCGGTTCCTGCCCGTGTACGAGGCCATTGGCGTGGTGACCGAGGCGGATCTGCAGATGCTGAGCACGCTGCGCGAGCGGCGGGCCGCCCGGCTGTGGGCCCGCCGTACCGGGGGCCGCGCCGCGGCCCGGGCCATGGAGGACTACCAGCTGGCCGCCACCGAGCTGGCCCTGGTCCATCTGCGCGCCCAGCGCCAGATCATCGCCCCGGACCAGTTCGAGCAGCGGCGGCGCGACCTGCTCCGGCTGATGGCCATGGCCCGCAGCGCGTTCTTCCGGCGCCAGCCGGAGCCGCCGCAGCCCCCCTGGGCGCCGCGTGGTGTGTCAGGTTTCGGCCGGCACCGTCAGGGGCCGGCCCACGCGCCCTAGCTCGCCGGCCGGGATCTCCGGGCCGTCGGCCGGGACCACCGGGCCGCGATCCCGGGTGGCGAACATCAGCCTCAGGGCGGCGATCCAGATCAGCACGGAGCCGCTGACGTGGAACCAGACCAGCCCGGCAGGCAGGCCGCTGAAGTACTGCGAGTAGCCGATCACCCCCTGCAGCGCGACCAGGCTGAGCACCAGCCAGCCCAGCCGGCGCACCCGCCGCGGCGCCCCGGTCAGCTGCAGGCACACCGCGAGCACGGCGGCCAGGGTGCCGAGCATCCAGCCGATGTCCGCGTGCAGCTGTGTCACGCCCTCCAGCGGCAGGTGGTAGCGCGGCACGTACGCGGGCCCGCCGCCGGCGTGCGGAACGAAGGTCGACCCGGCCAGCGGCCCGGTCCCGGTGACCACGGTGCCCGCCGCGAGCATCAGCGCCACCAGCGGCACCAGGACCACCGAGAGCACCCGCAGGTCCGCGCGGACCAGCCTGGTCGCCGGCCCGTCCCCTTCTGCGCAGCGCGACCAGAGCGTCACGGCCAGCGCCAGGATCGCGCTGGACAGCAGGAAGTGAAACGAGACAGCGGCCGGGTTGAGGTCGGTCAGCACCACGATCCCGCCCAGCACCGCCTGGGCCACGACGCCGAGCGGCTGGGCCGCGGCCAGCCAGACGATGGCGCGGCGCCGGGTACCGGCCGGGCGGAAGCGCCAGGCCGTGACCATGACGAGCACGGCGACGACCATCAGCGCGAAGGTCAGCATCCGGTTGGTGAACTCGATGTAGGTGTGGAAGATCGGGTCGCCGCGGGTGCGCGCCGCCACCAGGCTGCTGGAAGTGCATTCCGGCCAGTCCGGGCAGCCAAGACCGGACGCGCTCAGCCGCACCGCGGCGCCGGTCATGATGATCCCGGCGTTCGCCACCACGCCGGCCAGCGCGACCCGGCGCATCGACGTTGGCGTGGGGAAGAGGAAGGGAGCGGCCCAGGCCCGCGCGCCGCGCCGCGCCCTGGCCGCCGCGGAGCCGCTGTCGGCGGCCCCCGCCGGGGCGGGCTGGGTGCTGTCGGGGCTGACATCGGCTGGCACGGACCCCATGGTAGAAGCGCGATGCCGGGAGTGCACCCAGTGGCCCGCTACTTGACCGACAGGGCGGCACCGGCGGAGGCCAGCGTGACGCAGCCGATGGCGGCCCACTCCGCCAGGCTGAGGCTCTGGCCGAGCATGACCAGCCCGATCAGGGCGGCGACCGCCGGCTCCACGCTCATCCAGATGCCGAACACCTTGGCCGGGACCCGGCGCAGGGTCTCCAGCTCCAGGGAGTACGGGATGATGGAGGACAGCAGCCCGATGGCCGCCCCCGTGCCCAGCACCGCCGGCCGCAGCAGGGTGCGCCCGCCCGCCAGCAGCCCGGCCGGGGTCACCGCAAGCGCGGCGACGCCCATGGCCACGGTCAGCCCGGACGACCCGGGAAACCGCCGCCCGGTAGCCACGCTGAGCAGGATGTAGACGGCCCAGGAAGCCGCCGCGGCCAGCGCGAACAGCAGGCCGGCCAGGTTGAGCCCGGCTAGCCCGTGCCCGGCCGCGGTGACCCCGGCGGCGGCGTGACCGCCGGCCGCGGCGCCGGGCCGCCGGCCTGGCTGAGCAGCGCGACGCCGGCGCCGGCCAGCGCCACCCAGGCCAGGTCGAGGATACGCCGGGACGCGGCCACGGCCACGGCCAGGGGACCGAGAAACTCCACGGTCACCGCGACGCCCAGCGGGATGCGGGCGAACGCCTGGTAGATGGAGTAGTTCATGACGGCCAGGGTGAGCCCGAAGGCCACCACCACGGCCGCGTCCGCCCAGGCCCGCCGGCGGATCAGCCCGGTGATCTCGCGGCGCAGCCCGCGCGCGCCGAACACCGCGAGCAGCAGCGCCGCCGTCCACAGCCGCAGCCCGGTCACCGCGGCCGGCGGCACCTGGCTGAACAACCGGGCGGCCAGGCCCGCCCCGACCTGCACCGAGACCACGCCGGTCAGCACGAGCAGCGCCGGCGGCGCGGCCCCGAGCGCGGCCTCCGCCCTGGCCTGGGTCACGGGTCCGCTACTCCCAGCGGAACACCCGCGCCGTCACGCCGATCGCGATCGCGGCCCAGACCAGCAGCACGACCAGGTCACGCACGGGCAGTCCGCCCGCCTGCTGGAGCACCGAGTGCAGGCCGTCGGACAGTGCCCCGGACGGCAGCAGGCGCAGCACCGGCCGGGCGCCGGCCGGGAACTTACTCAGCGGGAAGATCACTCCGCCCACGCCCAGCAGGACGAGGTAGACCAGGTTGGCCGCGGCCAGCGTGGCTTCGGCCCGCAGGGTGCCCGCCAGCAGCAGGGCCAGCCCGCTGAACGCGGCGGTGCCCGCGAGCAGCAGCAGCACCGTCCAGACGGCGGCGGCCGGGCGGGCATTCGGGGCCCAGCCCAGGGCCAGCCCCACCGCGATGATCACGATCGCCTGGCCCAGCTCGACCACGAGCACGGTCGCGGTCTTCGCGGCGATCAGCCCGTCCCGGCGCAGCGGGGTGGAGCCGAGACGCTTGAGCACGCCGTAGCGCCGTTCGAAGCCGGTCGCGATGGCCTGGCTGGTGAAGGCGGTGGACATCACCGCCAGGGCCAGGATGCCCGGCACCAGGAAGTCGACGCGGGTCCCCTTGATCAGGTGTTCCAGGCTGAACCCGGCCAGCAGGGCGACCGGGATGATCAGGGTGAGCAGCAGCTGCTCGCCGTTGCGGACCAGGATGCGCAGCTCCAGCCCGGCCTGCGCGGCGATCATCCGGGCCCGGGGTCCGGCGCCGGGGTCCGGCGCGGGCCACGCAGCTGTCCGGTCCGCAGGCGGCCGGACCGGACCCACCGCGGCGGCTGCGCCGCCGCTCGCCGCGAGGCGGCGATCCGGGGTCCGGGGAGACGCCCCTCCGGGCTGGCAGAGCCACTCATGAGCGCAGCTCCCGTCCGGTCAGCTCGAGGAACACGTCCTCCAGGGTGCGGCTCTCGATGCGCAGATCCTGGGCCAGCACACCGTGCTCGGCGCACCACGCGGTCACCGCCGCGAGGAGTTGCGGGTCAACCCGGTCGTGCACCTCCACGATGTAGTGGCCGGCCGGGGACTCCTTCGCGGCGCTGCCCGCCGGCAGGGCAGCCATCAGCCCGTCGGTGTCCAGACCCGGCTCGGCCCGGAACCGCAGCTGCCCGGCGGTGCCGGTCAGGTCGGCCGGGGTGCCCTCGGCCACCAGCTGCCCGTGGTCCACGACCGCGACCTGGTCCGCCAGCCGCTGCGCCTCATCCATGTTGTGCGTGGTCAGGATGACCGCCGCGCCGGCCGCGCCGCAGGCTGCTGATGAGCTCCCAGGTGGCGAGCCGCGCCTGCGGGTCCAGGCCCGAGGTGGGCTCGTCGAGGAACACCAGCTCCGGGCGGCCGATCACCGCGGCCGCCAGGGCCAGCCGCTGCTGCTGGCCGCCGGACATCCGCCGGAACGGGGTGCGCCGGCTGCCGCTCAGGCCGAGCCGGTCGAGCAGCATGGCCGGGTCGAGCGGATGAGCGTAGAACGCCGCCAGCACCCCCAGGTACTCGGCGGGCCGCGCGGCCGGGGGGATCCCGCCGGACTGCAGCATCACGCCCACCTGCGGCCGGAGCTGCCGTGCGTCGCGAGCCGGGTCGAGGCCGAGGACCCGGACCACGCCGTCGTCGGGATGCCGGTAGCCCTCGCAGATCTCGATCGTGGTGGTCTTCCCGGCTCCGTTAGGGCCGAGGATGGCGGTCACGGCGGCCCGCCTGGCCCGCAGCGAGAGCCCGTTCACCGCGGTGACCCGGCCATATCTCTTGACCAGGCGGGTGATCTCGACTGCGAGTCCGGTACTCACGCAGGCGAGTCTAGAGGCTCGGCGCGGGCGGGCTTCCCGCTGCCCGCGCCGCGTCGATCAGCGCCTCGAACAGCCTCAGGTCATCGCCGGCCTCGGGGTGCCATTGCACCGCGATCAGGAAACCGGGCCCGCCGCTGGCCACGGGGCCGGGCTCCACCGCCTCGATCGTGCCGTCGTCAGCCCAGGCCGTCGCGACCAGCCCCGGGCCGAGCCGGCCGATGGCCTGATGATGCGAGGTGGGCACGACCGCGCGCACCTGGCCGTCCGCCTCCACCGGGCCGAGGATCCCGCCCAGCGCGCTGTCCCCCGCGATCCGCACCTGATGCGAGCCGTATGTCCCCGCTGCGGAACCATGGCCGTGGTGGCCCACGTCATCGGGCAGGTGCTGGCGGAGCGTGCCGCCATGGAACACGTTGACGATCTGCAGCCCCCGGCAGATGGCCAGGACCGGGAATCCTGGCCGCCAGGGCCGTGTCCAGCAGGGCGCGCTCGGCCCGGTCCCGGGCGAGGTACACGCGCTCGGTGAGCGGGTGGGGATCGGCGCCGTAGGCGGCCGGGTCGATGTCACCGCCTCCCGCCAGCACCAGCGCGTCCAGCCGGCTGAGCGCTTGCTCGATCCCGGGCTGCGGGGGGAGCAGGACCGGGACACCCCCTGCTGCGGCCACGGCCTCCGGGTAGCTCATCGGCAGCAGCGCCGCGAGCCGGTCCCACGGGCCCCACCGGGCGTGCTCCCCGTAGGTGCCGATGCCGACGTGGGGGGGCATGGGCTGCGGGCTCACAGTGGCGTCACGTACGCGCCAGAGATCCCGCCGTCCACGAGGAAGTTGGACGCGGTGATGAACGACGCGTCGTCGCTGGCCAGGAAGGCGACCGCGGCGGCGATCTCCTCGGCCTCGGCGAACCGGCCCATCGGCACGTGCACCAGCCGCCGCGCGGCCCGCCCGGGGTCCTGGGCGAACAGTTCGCGCAGCAGCGGCGTGTTCACCGGGCCGGGGGACAGCGCGTTGACCCGGATGCCCTCTTGGGCGAACTGCACGCCGAGTTCCCGGGTCATCGCCAGCACGCCGCCTTTGGACGCGGTGTAGGAAATCTGCGAGGTGGCCGCGCCCAGCGTGGCCACGAACGACGCGGTGTTGATGACCGACCCGCCGGGGCCGCCCGCCGCGACCTGGCGCTGCATGTGCGGGATCACGTACTTGCAGCACAGGAAGACCGAGGTCAGGTTGACCTCCTGCACGCGCCGCCAGGCGTCGAGGCCGGTAGTCAGTATCGAATCGTCGTCCGGTGGCGAGATACCGGCGTTATTGAAAGCAATGTGCACCGCGCCGTAGGCGGTCACCACCTGCTGGTACATCTCCCGCACCGCGTCCTCGTCGGTCACGTCGGCGGGCACGAACAGGCCGCCCACCTCCTCGGCGGCGCGCTTGCCCGCTGTCTCGTCCACGTCCACCGCCACCACGGTGGCTCCCTCGGCGGCCAGCCGGCGCGCGCTGGCCAGCCCGATGCCGCTGCCCGCGCCGGTGATCACGGCGACTCGGTCCTGCAGGCGCTGCATGTGCGTGCCCCGTCCTTCCGTAGTCAGTGCCGGCCGTCAGTGCCGGCCAGTCCCATCCGGTCCGTGCGGGCTAGTCCGTCGCGATGAACACGTTCTTGACTTCGGTGAACGCGTCCAGCGCGTCCGGCCCGAGCTCGCGGCCCAGGCCGGACTGCTTGAACCCGCCGAACGGGGTCCAGTAGCGGACCGACGCGTGCGAGTTGACCGACAGGTTGCCGGTCTCCACCGCCCTGGCCACCCGCAGCGCCCGCCCGATGTTCTCGGTCCAGATGGATCCGGACAGCCCGTACGGCGTGTTGTTCGCGACGGTGATGGCCTCCGCCTCGTCCTCCACCGGGACGACGGCCACGACCGGCCCGAACACCTCCTCGGTGAACGCGGGGTCGTCCGCCGCGACCGGGGCGAGCACGGTGGGCGGGAACCAGAAGCCCGGCCCGGCCGGGGCGGCGCCGCGGAACGCTACCGGGGCCTGCTCCGGGACGTAGGACGCGACCCGGGCGCGGTGCTCAGCCGAGATCAGCGGCCCCATCTCGGTGGCGGGGTCGCTGGGATCACCCACCGTGACGCCCTTGACCGCCGGTTCCAGCAGTTCCATGAAACGGTCGAACACGCTGCGCTGGACCAGGATCCGGGACCGGGCGCAGCAGTCCTGCCCGGCGTTGTCGAACACGGCGTACGGCGCGCTGGCCGCCGCCCGTTCCAGGTCGGCGTCGGCGAACACGATGTTGGCGCTCTTGCCGCCCAGTTCCAGCGTGAGCCGCTTCACCTGGCGCGCGCAGCCGGCCATGATCTGGCTGCCGACCTCGGTCGACCCGGTGAAGACGATCTTGCGTACCGCCGCGTGATCCACCAGGCGCTGGCCCACCACCGACCCCTTGCCGGGCAGCACCTGGAACACGCCCTCGGGCAGCCCGGCCTCCAGGGCCAGCTCGCCGATCCGGATCGCGGTGAGCGGGGTGCGCTCCGCAGGCTTGGCGATCACCGGGTTGCCCGCGGCCAGGGCGGGCGCCAGCCCCCAGCCCAGGATCGGCATGGGGAAGTTCCACGGCACGATCAGCCCGACGATGCCGACCGGCTCCTTGAAGGTGACGTCGAGGCCGCCCGGCACCGGGATCTGCTGGCCCGTCAGACGTTCCGGGGCGGCGGAGTAGTAGCGCAGCACGTCCCGGACGTTGCCCGCCTCCCAGCGGGCCTGCCCGACCGGGTGGCCCGAGCAGGCCACCTCCAGCTGCGCGAGTTCCCCGAGATGACTGTCCACCACCTCAGCGAAGCGGCGCAGCAGGGCGGCCCGGTCCCCGGGGGTCACCGCCCGCCAGCCGGCCTGCGCGGCCGCCGCCCGCGCGACGGCCTCATCAGCCTGCTCCGCCGAGCAGGACGGCACCGCGGCCACCGTCTCCTCGGTGGCCGGGTTGACAACGGTGAACGTGGACATGCCTGTTCCAGTCTCCTCGCGTGCGGATCCGGCCCGGCCTACAGCCGTTCGAAGCCCCTGTTCAGTTCCCAGTCGGTGACCGCGGCGTCGAACGCCGCGATCTCCACCCGGGCCGCGTTGGCGTAGTGCTCCACCACGTCGCTGCCGAACGCCTCGCGGGCCAGCTCGCTCTTGAGCCACAGGTCCAGCGCGTCGCGGAGGGTGGACGGCACCCGGCTGCCCTCGGCCGCGTAGGCGTTCCCCTCGAACGCCCCCTCCAGCGGCAGCTCCCGGTCCACCCCGTGCAACCCTGCGGCGATCATGGCCGCGACAGCCAGGTAGGGGTTCACGTCGCCGCCCGGGACCCGGTTCTCCACCCGCAGCCCGGCGCCGTGCCCGACGAGCCGCATGGCGCAGGTGCGGTTGTCCACGCCCCACCGGACCGCGGTCGGGGCGAAGCTGCCCGGCACGTACCGCTTGTAGGAGTTGACGTTCGGCGCGTGCCACAGCAGCAGCTCGGGCAGCACCGCGAGCTGTCCGGCGATGAAGTGCTCGCCGAACGCGGACAGGCCGTGCGGCCCGTCCCCGGCCATCACCGGGTTCCCGTCGTCCTCCCGGACCGACAGGTGGATGTGGCAGGAGTTGCCTTCCCTCGCGTTCGGCTTGGCCATGAACGTGATGCTCATGCCGCCGGCGTCCGCGATCTCCTTGGACCCGGTCTTGTAGATCGAGTGGTTATCGCACGTGGTCACGGCCTCGGCGTACCGGAAGGCGATCTCGTGCTGGCCCAGGTTGCACTCGCCCTTGGCCGACTCGACCTGGAGGCCCGCGCCGGCCATGCCGTTACGGAGCTTGCGGAGCAGCGGCTCGATCCGGGCGGTGCCCAGGATCGAGTAGTCCACGTTGTAGGAGTTGGCCGGGGTCAGATCGCGGTATCCGGCGGCCTGCGCGGCGGCGTAGGAATCGGTGTACACCACGAACTCCAGCTCGGTGCCGGCCATGGCCTGCAGGCCACGCTCGGCGAGCCGGTTGGTCTGCGCCTTCAGGATCTGCCTCGGGGAGGCCACCACAGGCGTCCCGTCGTGCCAGGTGAGGTCGGCGATGACCATCGCGGTGGCTTCCTGCCAGGGCACCCGGCGCAGCGTGCTCAGGTCAGGAACCATCACGAAGTCGCCGTAGCCGGTCTGCCAGGACGACATCGCGTACCCGGCGACGGTGTTCATCTCCACATCCACCGCGAGCAGGTAATTGCATCCCTCGATGACGCTGCCGACCACGTCGTCGAGGAAGAATTCCGCGGCGAGCCGCTTGCCCTGCAGGCGCCCCTGCATGTCGGTGAAGGCGACGACGACCGTGTCGATATTGCCCTCGCTCACCTCCACGCGGAGCCGCTCGAGTGTGAGCATCCCGCGGCGCCGGGTGTGGGCGGTCGCACCGCGCTGCTTCTCCATGGGCCTCCAGTCTCAGCGATCCGGTCTGCCTACGTGCTACCCGGTCCGGTTTGATCCAGTCCGCCGGGCCAGGGCGGGTACACCAGGCCCGGCGGTGACGAGCAGGGCCGCGCTGAGCACGCCGCAGCGTCAGCCGGCCAGTTCCTGCTCGATCGCAGCCAGCTCCTCCGGTGTCCCCTGGACCCGCGGCCCGGTGAACCACTTCCGGGCCGAGACCAGCCAGTAGATCCCGGCGAAGCCGATCACAGCGAGCACCGCGAACACGGCATAGTTGAAGGTCGTGAAGTTGATCGGGCCGACCTGCGGGAGCATGAACAGGATGGTGATGATCACCACCCAGGCGACGGCGATCCAGCCGACCACGTAGCTCCACCGGCCCAGGTGCCATGGCCCGCGCTGGAAGCTCTCGCCCAGGCGCAGCCGCAGGTAGGTCGGTGTGACGTAGGCGATATACAGGCCGATCGTCGCGATAGAGGTGACGGCCGCGTAGGCGGCATAGTTCCACAGGTAAGGCAGTCCGAGGATGAACGCGCCGCCGGCGGCCAGCCAGATCGCGTTGGTCGGGGTCCTGGTGCGATGGTTCACCCGGTGCCAGAAGGCCGAGCCGGGCAGCGCGCCGTCGCGGGAGAACGCGTAGATCATCCGGGAGTTGGCGGTGACCGACGACATCCCGCAGAACAGCTGGGCCCCGATGACGATCAGCAGCAGGAACTCGGCGCCCGTCTTCCCGATCGCGTCGATGATGACCTGGGCGGCGGGCACCGAGGCCAGCGACTCGGGGGCGTAGTGCTGGATGGCGAACGTGACACCGATCAGCAGGACCCACCCGGCGAACAAAGAGACCACGATCGACATGACGATGCCACGAGGGCCCGCAGTGGCAGCCTTGTGCGTTTCCTCGGTCATGTGCGCCGAGGCGTCGTAGCCGGTGAACGTGTACTGCGCCAGGAGCAGGCCGATCAGCACGATGTAGAACGAGGGGACAACCAGGCCGGTCCCGTTGTTGAAATGCCCGAACACAAAGCTGGCCGACTGATGGTGCGACGGGACGAAGACCAGCACAGCGACGATGATCAGCACACCGAGGAGATGCCACCACACGCTGATGTCGTTCAGCAGCGCGACGAGCCGGATGCCGAACTGGTTCAGCATGCCGTGCACAGCCAGCACGACGGCATAAATGAGCACCGTGATCCAATGCGCCGCGCTCAGGTTGAACGCCAGCGAGAGGAATGCGTGGATGAAGAGAGAGGCGCCGAAGTCGATGCCCGCGGTGATTGCGACCTGGCCCAGGAAGTTGAACCATCCGGTGAACCAGGACCAGGCCGCCCCGTTCTTGCGGGCCAGCTTCGCCGACCAGTAGTACAGCCCGCCCGCGGTGGGGAAGCTGGAGCACACCTCGGCCATCGAGAGGCCGACGAGCAGGGTCATGATCCCGACGAACGGCCAGCCCCAGACGATCACGGCCGGGCCACCGGTGAGCATGCCGAACCCGTACAGGGTCAGGCAGCCGGACAGGATCGAGATGATCGTGAACGAGACGGCGAAGTTGGAGAAGCCGGACATCCGCCGCCGCAGCTCTTGCGCGTAGCCCAGCTGGTGCAGCTTTTGTTCGTCCTCGCTGAGCGGTGCCGCTTGCTCGTTGACCGCCATGACTGCTCCTGAATGCTGAGGGGGCCTGGGGAGGGCCTGTTACCTGGGCTGGCGCGGGCCTGGGAACCATAGAGGCCGGGAGCCGAGCGGACGCTGATCTGCCACCGGTGGAGCGAATGGTTTAATATCAGACCATTGATGGATAGCGAGCGGCGGATGTCAAGACCCAGGACTGGATTTCCGCGCCGTACCAGCCGACTTTCTGCGGCGGGCGACACGGGCGGCGCCGGCGGCGGGGCCACGGCGGCCGCCGGCGACGCGGGCGGCGCCGCCGGAGGCCCCCCGGCCGCGCCCGGCGGCGCCGCCGGAGGCCCCCCGGCCGCCGCCGCCCCCGGCCGCGTATCACCCGCCGAGAACCCCTCCCGCTCATCACCCGCGGGGGGCGCGGCCCTCCCGGCGCCTGGGGTGGACCTCGCCGCCGTGCTGGGCCCGGTCCGGTCCCAGAACGCGTTCGAGGAGACGGTCGAGCGGCTGCTGGCGGTGATCAAGCTGGGCGTGGTCGGCCCGGGTGAGCGTTTCCCGGCCGAGCGGGAGCTCGCGGCCCTGCTCGGCGTCAGCCGGATCACCCTCCGCGAGGCGATCGGGGACCTGAGGGACGCGGGTTACGTGGAGTCGCGGCGGGGACGGTTCGGGGGCACGTTCGTCACGTACACCCCGCCCGCGCCGAGTCACGCCGAGCTGCGCCGGATCGCGGCCGAGGATGCCGACAAGATCAACGATGCGCTCACCTTCCGGATGGCGGTGGAAACCGGGGCAGCCCAGATCCTGGCCGGGACCGCCCAGATCCTGGCCGGGACCGCCCGGGCCGCCGGGACCGCCCGGGCCGCCGGGGACGCCCGGGCCGCCGGCACCGCCCAGGCGGCCGGCGAGGGCCGCACGCAGGCCGCGGAGCGGGTCCGTGAAGCGCTGCTGACCCGGCTCGCCGCGGTGAACCAGGCGTGCCCGGAGGATTACCGGCGGATGGACACGCTGTTCCACCTGTCCATCGCGGAGCTCACCGGCTCCAGTCTCCTCGCCGCGGCCTGCGCCGATGCCCGGGTGCGCCTCAACGACCTGCTCAACGCGATCCCGGTGCTGCAGCGCAACATCGATCACACCGCGACGCAGCACACCGCGATCGTGGAGGCCATCCTGGCCGGTGACGCGCCGCGGGCCCAGCGGGCCGTGGCCGAGCACCTCGACGGCACTGCCGCCCTGCTCCGCGGCTTCCTGGAGTTAAGGTCAAGCGTTCCGCACGGTACCGGGGGCGCCGACGACGGCGGGGGAGCCGATGACGGCGGAGCGCGGGCGGTCGAGCGCATCGCTGCGCGCCCCCTCCAGTGAGGGCTATCCCGTGAGCTCGGCCGCCCGGACGGAATCCGGCCTGGCCTGAGCTCAGTCGCGACCGAGCTCAGCCGCGCTGGCCCATGTACTCCGCGAACACCACGATGTTCCCGAGATAGTGCCCGGTGTGGCGGTCGAACTCCCCGCCACAGGTGATCAGCCGCAGTGTGGGCCAGCGGGTGTACCCGTAGACGGCCAGCGTCGGGAAGCCCGTCTTCAGGTACAGCCCCGCCGCGTACACCCGGAACACGGCGGTGCGCCGGTCGGCGAGCGCGACGTAGATGAGGTTCCCGACCCGGAGCCGGCCCAGGGAGTAAAACACGGCCGGGCCCACCGCTGCCGAATCGACGTGCCCGAAGATGACAGCCGCGCCCCGGGCCCCGGGGGTCGGCCCGCCGTCGTACCAGCTGGTCACGAACGGGGTGGCCAGCGGCGGCACCGCGGGAGAGCCGTCCGGGCGCAGGCCGAGAGGGATGATCCTGGCCCGCACCCGGATGCGCGGGATGTCGATGGACAACGGCACCGAGCGGGCCATCGGGCGTGGCGGGTACCCGGGAGGGTCCGGGTGCCGCGCGGCCGGGCGCCCAGGCGACGCTGCCGCAGAGGGCGCTGCCGCTGAGGGTGCCGCCGCTGAGGGTGCCGCCGCTGAGGGCGCAGCCGCAGGGGGCGCCGCCGCGGGCAGCGCTTCCGAACGCGGCGGGAACGGGGGCGGAGACCAGCGCAGCGTCTGACTGCCCACGAAGGCCAGGACCACTCCGGCCAGGATCGACGCGGCGATCAGCGCGACGCAGAGCTTGCGCAGGATGCCCACCGCGGCCCGCCCGGATGGCCCAGGCTCAGGCGCGGAGCCGGCGCCGGATAAAGAACAGGACGCCGGACACCGCCCCGAAGCCGGCCAGGGCCAGGCCGATCGCGGTCAGCTGGTCATCGGTGGCGGTCGCGGTGGTGCCGTCGCCGGTGGCGGGGGCGACCCCGGGAGCCGCCTTCACGGTGAACGCGGCGCTCGCCGTGACGCCGTTGGAGCAGTCAATGTCAGGCTGGTATGTGCCCGCCTTGATAGTCGCGGGCAGGACCACTGTGGTGACAAATTCATTGGTGTGCGTGCTGGCCTGCATGGGGATGTGCTCGCCCAGCCCCAGGGTCGTGCCGATCAGGATTGCGGAGGTGGCATTCCCGCCGGCGGTCTGCGAGCTGCAATTGACCGCGAACGTGGTGGAGGTACCCGGAGCAGAAGGGCTCGGCGTGATATCCACCGGCGACGAGCTGGCCAGCGCCGCCCGTCCAGGGACAGCGAGGGCCGGGACAGCGAGGGCCGGGACAGCGAGGGCCGGGACAGCGAGGGCCGGGACAGTGAGGGTGGCCACGGTCAGGCCTGCCGTCGCGGCGGCCCGCAGGACAGCGCGCACGAAGCCTCCCGGGTGCACAAATGGGATAACTCTTAGCGATCAGGCAAATACCCAACGTGTGCGAAAGGCAAACACCACCAAACACCACAGGGACTCGGCGGGCCCATGAGCGCAGAAATATCCGGTCCCAGCGGTGTGTTCGCACCGGTGCACTGGTCACCGACGGAGTTGGCAGCCACCCAGGAGCCGCGGGCTGGCGCCCGTCCAGGCGTAGTCCGTTCCGTCCCCAGGGCCACCCGCGTCCCGCCGCGGTCCCGGCGTCCCGGCGCCACCGCCGTTCCCGGGGGGCCGGATTGCGGGAGCGGAAGGATTTACGGCACAATGATGTTGTGAAAACTATGGGACTGGATAGCACGACCTCTGGCGCCCAGCGCGGTGCCGGACTTCCTGCTGCCCTGCCCCAGCCCGATCACAGCAATGCGCGGCCGGCTCACCCGGCACGCCGCCGGATCACCCCAGCGCGCGGCCCGCTCAGCCCAGCCCGCCGCCCGCCCACCCCGCGTCGCTCCAGGCCCAGCCCGGCTCCGAACGCGGTACC
>CAVQEM010000027.1:0-88626 GCA_963711485.1 uncultured Actinomycetes bacterium | reverse complement strand
GGTCGCCCAGTTGCCCGGGGAGGGACTGCGGCCAGGACTGCGCGAGATCAAGGGGATCAGCGACGCCGAGGTGGCCCGGATCGTCGCGGGGCAGCCCTATACGTCGCTGCGCGATCTGTGGGAGCGGGCGGCCGTATCCCGCCCGGTCGCCGAGCGGCTGGTCCTGGTGGGCGCCCTGGACTCGCTCTATGACCCTGATGAGCCGGCCGCCGGACGGGGGGAGCCTCGCGCGGCGGAGGAGTCTCGTAGGGCAGAAGAGTCTTACGGGGTGGGAGAGTCTGGCAGGGGAGAGAAGTCTGGCAGGGCAAGAGAGTCTCGTAAGGCAGAAGAGCCTTGTAAGGCAGAAGAGTCTCCCGTGGGGTAGAAGAGTCTCGTGGGTCAGGGGACTCTCGTGGGGCAGCCCAGCCACCGTCCCGGCGCGACCTGCTGGCTCGCGTCGGGGTCCTGGACCGCCGCACGCGCCCCTCCCGCCACGGCCCGGGGCCGTCCGCGCGACATTTCACGCCCGCCGTGCCCGCAAACCCCCATAAAAAGGACACCACAGCGCACCGTCGGCGTGAAATGTGCGAAGAGGGTGGGTCGGTCGTGGCGGAGGAGGGTGGCCCAGACGGGAGAGAGGGCGCCGGGGAGGGGCGGCTGGCGGGGAGCGGGATGTCCGTAGGAGGGGAGCCCGTGGGAGGGGGGCCCGCGGGAGGGGGGCCCGCGGGAGGGGGGCCTGCGGGAGGGGGGCCCGTGGGAGGGGGGCCTGCGGGAGGGGGGCCTGCGGGAGGGGCGGCCGGGGGGAGCCAGTCGCTGCTGGACCTCGACGCCGACGGCTTCGCGGAACTTGCCCCCGCCGGTGAGCTGCGGGAACTGACTCCGGCCGAGCGGGTCGAGGCCGAGCTGGAGATCCTCGGCATCGATCTGAGCCAGCACGTGGTGAGCTTCTACGAGGACCTGCTCGGCCAGCTGGGCGTGGTGCGCTCCGCCCGCTTGCACCGCTGCCGGGCGGGAGCGCGGATCCTGGTGGCCGGGGTGAAGATCGCCACCCAGACCCCGGCCATCCGGTCCGGGATGAGGATCATCTTCGCCACCCTCGACGATGCCACCGGCCCGGTGGACCTGGCGTTCTTCGAGTCCGTCCAGCCGCGGTGCGCGGCCCGGGTGTTCGGGTCCTGGCTGCTCGTGGTCCGCGGCCGGGTGCGCCGGACCGGCGGGTCGGTGTCGATCAACGGGGAGGAGTGCTGGGATCTGGCCGCGCTGGAGGAGATCCGGGCGGCCGCGGCATCGAGGCGGTACGTGCCGCCATGGCGGCCGGTGACGTCCCGGCCCAGGGCGGGGGGGCGAGCAGGCCGGGCAAGACACCGGCCCCCCAGGAGACAGGCGAGAAGATCGTTTACCCCAACGGCTTCGTGCTGTCCCCGTACGCCGAGACCGGATCGCCCGGCCCGGGACTGAAAGGGCCGCCCCGCAAGCTGTGGCACGCCAGCCCGGGCAGTTCCGGCGGGCTGCCCACTGGTATCAGCAATTCTGACCAGTTGTCCGGCTGAAACATTTCTTGTTTCTATCTCCTCGATTGTTTTAGCACGAGGCCCTTGCGGAGTATGGCCCGCGCACACTGGGCACTCTAGTCAGTGGGAGACCTCAGCCTTTAAGCTCCATCCTGTAAATGATGAGTGGCCGTGTCCCACCATCTGGCGCCCGCGGGGGCAGGAAATTGCGGTCCGCCGGAAACAGGGGTGAATGCGGCTGTCCGGGGGGGATTCATCATGCAATTTAATAGGTATGCCCGAAAGGGCGGGCACCGCCGCGCGCTAGTCCCGGCCGGGTGGGCCTGCGGCCTCCTGCTCGCCACTGCGGGGGTACCCGTGGCGAGCGCTACCGCGAGCGTCGCGCACGCTCCGTCCCACCTCACATCCCAGCCAGGGTCCCAGCGGGTAACGTACCGCGGATACACGTTCACCATCCCGCGCACCTGGCGGGTGATCCGCCTGGCCGCGGACCCGCACAGCTGCGTCCGCTTCGACCGTCACGTGCTCTACCTGGGCGCGCCAGGGCCCAGCCAGCACTGCCCGAGCACGCTTATCGGGACCACGGAGGCGCTGCTCGTCCAGCCGGCGACCGGACGCGCCACCGCGGCCACGGCCATGTACCCGGTGGATCGCCTGATCACGGTGACCACCAGGCGGATCATGGTCACCGCGACCTACTCCACCGACCGCGCCCTGGTCAGCCGCATCCTGGCCGGCGCGTCGCTCCGGGTCCCGGCGCAGGGCATGCGCAGCGGCACGCCGCCGCCCGACGTCCCCGGCAGCGCGCCCGCCCGGATCGCGGCGGCCCCCGCGATGCTGCCCGCCGGCGCGACCGACTTCACCGGCCAGGGCTTCGACGCCTGCACCGCCCCCAGCGCCGCCGTGATGCAGAACTGGCTGCAGGCCTCCCCGTACGGGGCGGTGGGCATCTACATCGGGGGCTCGGACCGGGCCTGCGCCCAGCCCAACCTGACCGCCTCCTGGGTGAGCCAGCAGCAGGCGGCGGGGTGGCACTTCATCCCCATCTACGTGGGCCCGCAGGCGAGCTTCGGGGAGATCCACTCCGCGGCCAGCCAGGCGGCCAGCGCGGCCGAGGACGCGGTGAGCCAGGCCCGGCTGCTGGGCTTCGGCCCGGGGACACCGCTGTACTACGACATGGAGGCCTACCCCGCCACGCTGAATGGCCGGGTGCTGCGCTTCCTGACCTCGTGGACCAGGGAGCTGCACACGCTCGGGTATTCGTCCGGCGTCTACAGCAACTCGCTATCCGGCGTCCAGGCCCTGGTCAACAACTACACCAACCTCGCCGACGCCATGCCAGACGTGATCTACGACGCCCTGTGGAACGGGGAGGCGAACACCAGCGACCCCATTCTGCCGAGTACCGACTGGGCCAGGCACCAGCGCATCCACCAGTACCTGGGCGGCCAGAACGTCACCTACGGCGGTGACACGATCAACATCGACGAGGATTACCTCGACGTCCGGCAGGGTGTGACCGGCGGGTCGCCGCAGGCTTCCCGGGCGGCCGCCCAGTCCTCGGGGGACGTGGATGCCTTCTTCAAGGGGGCGGACGGCAGGCTGTGGCACGACTGGTACGCGCCGGGCAGCGGCTGGCACGGCCCGGTCAGCATGGGCGGCAGGCTGGCGACCCAGCCGACCGCGGTCGCATCGGTCCCGGGCGGGGTGGCGGTCTTCGCCAAGGGCAGAGACGGCCGCCTGCAGGAGGCCTCCTTCGTCCCCGGGACGAACTGGTCCGCGCTGCGGCAGCTGAAGATGGGTATGCTGGGCAATCGGCCGGCCGCCGTGGGCCAGGCCAATGGCCAGATCGACGTGTTCTGGCGCGGGTTCCCGGACAAGCACCTGTGGTACGCCGAGTACCGTCCCGGCACGGGCTGGAGCAAGCCGCGGAACCTGGGGGGCCACCTGTCCTCCGTCCCGGCCCCGGCTGTGTCCGGCGACGGCGCGCTGACTGTGGTGTGGAAGGGCAGCGACGGTCACCTGTGGGAGATCCGCCGCTCGGGCCCGTCCTGGGGCAAGGCGGTTAACAAGGGTATGGGCACGCTGGGGAGCGCCCCCGCGGTGACCGGCCTGCCGGACGGCGCCGTCAACGTGTTCTGGGCCTCCAGCTCCCGCAACGGCGTGTGGCACATCACGTACACGCCCGGCTCGGGCTGGAGCAAGGCCACCGAGCTGGCCGGGGGCCTGTCCGCGGGCCCGGTCGCGGTCAGTGCACCCGGCAAGGGAGCGGACGTGTTCTGGAAGGGCACCGACGGCAAGCTCTGGTGGTCGGCCAGCTCCGGCGGCGGCTGGCAGAAGGCGGCCTCGCTGCGAATGGGGGCGCTCGGCAGTGCGCCATTCGCCGCTGGCCAGCCCAGCGGCGTGATCGATGTGTTCTGGAAGGGCGCCAGCAATCACCTGTGGCGCGCCCGGTACAGCGGCGGCTCCTGGGCCGGGCCGCCAGCCTGGGCGGTGCGGTCAGCTAGGGCGCGGCGGCCGGCGTGGGACGGAGGTGTCAGGCGGTGCGTGCTGGGCAACTAGTGATCATGCACCGCGGACGCGGCGGAACCAGGCTGAGGGAATGCTGAGAGTAGGGCGCGTACCTGGGACATCGGGGGGGTCCCGTACTGTATACCTATCTGGACGACCTGTCGGTCTCCGAAAGAGCTAGGACGCTGATGACTTTTCTTCCGCCCAGGATTACTGACGCCCTGTGGCGAGTCGTTCCCGCGCCGTTGCAGACGAGGTTGCGCAGTACGGTCGTGAAGCGTTTCATCCGTTTTGCCCCAGCTGCGTTCTGCGCGGTGGCCGCGACCCAGATCACGTACATCATCTGCCTCGGGCCGGCCGGCCTGACGGCCGGCGTGGCCGGGTTCGCGGGCTGGTTCGCGGGGGCGGCCGTCAGCTACGTGATCAGCCGCTGGGCGTGGGAACGCAAGGGCCGTCCGCATCTGCTGAAAGAGACCCTGCCGTTCGTGGCCGTCTCCATCGGCGCCGGGGTCATCCTGACCCTGGCCAGCAAGTTCGGGAACCACGTGGCCATGGAGATGGGCCTGTCGGGGGCGTCCCGGGTCATCGTGGCCGACATCTTCTACTTCGCGGCCAACTGCCTGACGTTCGCGCTCAGGTTCGTCATCTTCCACTTCATCCTGTTTGCCGACCGGAAGGCCAAGGTTGACACCCTGGCGGTCGTCGAGGGCCGGGCGCCGGTCGCCGACGAGCCGGTCGAGTCCCTCATTACCCACGAGCCCGGCCGCGCGCCGGAGCCCCCCGCCGACCCCGCCCGGTTCGCCAAGGCGATGGGCTCGGCGCGGGTCAACGGCGTGCCCGCCTGGGCCAACGGCTCGGCGGGCCAGCCTGCCGCGCACCACGGCGAGACCGACGCCTCACCCGCCCCGGAGCGTGGCACCCGCCGCTGAGCGGGCGGCACCGCGAGCCACCCGGGCGAGCCACCCGGGCGAGCCACCCGGGCGAGCCACCCCCGCTGACCAGGCCACGAAAGCACCCGGGGCCGGTAGATATCCACCGGCCCCGGGTGCTTTTCGTTGCGGATCCGGAATTTGATCGTGACCCGCCCATCCAGGACCGGGGGCCTGGTCAGTTCCGCTGGGCGGATCCGGGATCGAGGGCCGCGTCGCCCGCCGTGCCCGGGTTTGCCGGCGCGGCGCCGTTGGCGGACGGCTCCGTGCCCGGCGCCGGTGCCGCGGCCAGGCCGGGCGTCCGGTGCTGCCGTTCCCGCCACCAGGTGCCCACGACGACCCGGGCGAACCTGAGGCCGTAGATGGCGTTGTGGCCCTTCTTGCTCTCGCCGACCTGGCGCTTGTGGATCGTGGCGGGCACCTCGGTGACCCGGAACCCGCGCGCGAGGACCGCGATCAGGAGTTCGGCCGACTGGTACTGGGGTTGCTCCAGCCGGACCACCCCGGTCACCTCGGCGCGCATGGCGCGGAGGCCGAACGAGGAGTCGGTGATGTGCTCGCCGGTCAGCACCGTGATGGTCTGGGCGAAGACCCAGGTGCCCATCCGGCGGACCAGGTCCTTGGTCTCCTGGCTGCCCAGCTTGCGGGAGCCGGTCACGAAGTCAGCCTCCCCCGACACCACGGGGGCCAGCACGCGTTCCATCTCGGCCGGGTTGTACTGGCCATCCGCGTCCGTGGTCACGATGTAGCGGGCGCCGCCTTCGCGTGCCAGCCGGTACCCGAGGCGCAGCGCGGCACCCTGGCCCCGGTTGACCGGCGCGTCCGCCACCAGCGCGCCATGCTCGCCGGCCTCGGCCACGGTCCCGTCCGCGGAGCCGTCCGAGACCACCACGGCCACGGTGCCGAGCCCGCAGATGGAGGCGGGCAGGGCATCCACGACCGACCCGATCACGCCCTGCTCGTTGTAGGCGGCAATCACGATGGCAACCGGCGGCATGTGCTCGGCCGGCTCGCCGAACTCGGCGAAGAACGCCTTGGCGGCCGCGTCGTCGATCGCTTCGTCCGCTGCCCACGTGCCGGTCACGGTGCCGCCTTCCGCAGTGCCGCCTCCATTGGGCCCATCAATTCTCCATTCGCGACGCACGTCGGTCAGTTGCCACCCGGTTGTACCGGGTGCCGCCGTATTCTGCCACCCGGGCAACCTGGTAGTTACCTGAGGACGGGCCGAACGATTCAGCCAGCCCCGGGATCTTGCTAAGTCTGCCCGCCATCACGGGGGCAAACCTGTCTGACTCATCCCGGCTTTTTATGCGCGGTTATCGCGTGGCTGACGACGCTGCGGAGCCGCCCGGTGCGGAACGCGACCACGGTTACGCCTGGCCAGTGTAGCGGCGCAGCCGGGTCCCGCACGCGGATGACCCTCGACTGGTCGGCCCATTGTGCCATGCTGATGACGCCAGTGCAGGTGAGGGATTTACCTATTCAAGTGATCTGGAAACGATGAATTACGGGTCGATGGCCAGCTGGAAGGATTCATGGTGACCGGGCGTCCCGGGTGGGCGGGCGGGAGCCGGCGGACGGGATGCCCGAGGACGAGGCTTACCGGATTGTTAGATCCCGCATCGATCTGACCCGGCTCGCCCCGCTGAGCCGCGGCGTGACCGAGCGGGTCATCGTGGCCAGTGCCGACTTCGACTACGCGACCGACCTGGTCTGCGACGAGCGGGTCCTGGCCGCGGGGGTCGCGGAACTGGCCGCCGGCGTGCCGGTGATCGCCGATGACGTGACGGTCGCCGCCGGGATCCCTGGATACCCGGTCATCTGCAAGAGCGCGGAGTCGCTGACCGAGCGGCTGTCACGGACGGCCGGGATCAGCAAGCCCGCCGCCGCCGTCCGGCTGGCCTTCGGGCAGGCCGGGCCGGGTTCGATCTGGGTGGTCGGCTGCGCCGCCGAGGCGCTGGCGGAGATCATGAGCCGGAACGTGCAGCCCGCCCTGGTCATCGCGCTCCCGGTGGGCCTGGCCGGAGCGGCGGAAGCTAAGGATGCGCTGCGGGCCAGCGGCCTCCCGGTCCTGACCAACGTGTCGGAGAAGGGTGGCGCGGCGGTGGCCGCGGCCGCGTTCTGCGCCCTGGCCGCCGCCGCCCGGGCCCCGGCGGCCGCCGCCCCCGGCGCAGACGCCGCGCCGTAGCGGGGCCGGGCAGGCAAGAGGCCGCGCCGTGGCGGGGCCTGGGAGGCACAGGCCGCGCCGTAGCGGGGCCGGGAGGCACAGAGCCCACGCCGTAGCGGGGCCTGGGAGCCACTAGTCTCTGTGGCCTGGGGAATGAATCGCTGGGTGCGGGCCCAGCCGTGAGCCGAAGGAGGGCGGACCGCCATGGTCGCCGGCACGGCTGCGCCTTACCTCCTGGCCCTCCGCCTCGACGGCCGCCGGGTACTGGTGGCCGGGGGTGGCGCCGTGGCCGCCCGGCGCGTTCCCGGCCTGCTCGACGCGGGCGCGGACGTGCTGGTCGTCTCGCCCCAGATCACCGCCTCGCTGCACGACCTCGCGCGGCGGGCCGGATCCGGTGGGAGTCCCGGGAGTACGCGCCAGGTGACTGCGCCGGGGCGTGGCTGGTCTGCGCCTGCACCGACGACCAGGCCGTGAACGCGGCCGTGGCACAGGAGGCTGAGGCAGCCAGGATCTGGTCGGTCCGGGCCGATGACGCGGCCGCCTCCGCCGCCTGGACGCCCGCGTCCGGGCACGCGGGCGACGTGCGGTTCGGCGTGGTGAGCGGCGATCCGCTGCGCAGCGCGGGCATCCGGGACGAGGTCCTGGCCGGCCTGCAGTCCGGCCGGCTGAGCGCGCGCCGCCGGCGCCGCCCGGGCGGCCGGGTCGCGCTGGTCGGCGGGGGCCCGGGCGACCCGGGGCTGATCACCGTCCGGGGGCGGCAACTGCTGGCCGAGGCGGACGTCGTGGTGGCCGACCGGCTCGCGCCCCGTTCCCTGCTCGATGAGCTCGCCCCGGACGTGGAACTGGTTGACGCAGCCAAGATCCCGCGCGGCCGGGCGATGGCCCAGGAGCAGATCAATTCGGTGCTTGTGGGGCGGGCCCGGCGGGGATTGTTTGTGGTCCGGCTCAAAGGCGGTGACCCATTCGTGTTCGGCCGGGGCGGCGAGGAGATTCTCGCCTGCCTCGAGGCCGGTATTCCGGTCACGGTGGTGCCGGGGGTGACGAGCGCGGTCGCGGTGCCCGCCGCGGCCGGTATCCCGCTCACTCACCGGGGTATCACCCAGGAATTCCGGGTGATCTCGGCGCATATCCCGCCCGGCGACGAGCGGTCCACGGTGGACTGGGCTGAGCTGGGCGGCTCGCAGGCCACGCTGGTTCTCCTGATGGCTCTGGAGAACCTGGAGCCGATCACCAGAACACTGATGAGTTACGGCCGGGATTCGCGGACGCCAGTTTCGGTCATAGTGGACGGTACCCTGCCCACGCAGCACATAATTACCACAGGGCTCGCCACTGTGGCCGAGGAAGTCGGCGCGGCTGGATTGCGTCCGCCAGCGATTGTTGTCATCGGTCAGGTAGTGAATGTCGGGGCACAGATTGCCGAACTCTCACGAGAGGTACTGAGGGTGGCGCAGAGTGTAATCGTGCCCACGTCATCCGGGCCTGCCGGAGTCGTCCCGACGGGCGAAGGGCAGTGACAGGAGAGCAATGACGGAAGGGCAGGGCCCAGCTGCCGCATCGGCACGTGCCGCGGGCACGGATGCGGTGCCCGCGGCCGACCCCGTCCGGCCCGGCACGCCGCCGGCGTCGCGGCCGGGCCAAGGACCCGAGGTGGCGGGGCCAGTGAGTCCGGAGGGCGGCGAAGCGGGGCGGCATCGCAGGGTCGATGCCCGGCAGCTTGAGGCGGCCCTGCTCGCGCTGCGCCGCCGGATCGTGGATGTGAACCTGGTCTTCGAGACCGAGGGCGCGGAAGCCACCCGGGCGGAGCGCCGCAAACTGCTCGGCCAGATCGATGACTACCTCCTGCCCCGGATCCGGCAGTCCGAGGCGCCCATCCTGGTCGCCCTGGTGGGGTCGACCGGCGCGGGCAAGTTGACGCTGGTCAACAGCATCGTCGGAGCCCAGGTCAGCGCGACAGGGATCCGCCGGCCCACCACGAACAGCCCGGTGCTGGCCTGCCATCCCGACGAGGTGGACTGGTTCGCGGAGAACGTGTTCCTGCCCACGGTGCCCCGTGTCCGCCAGGAGGGCCTGGCCCGGTCGGGGCGCGACGGCCTTCTCGTGCTCGCCGCGAGCGAGGGCATGCCCAGGGGCGTGGCCCTGCTCGATACGCCGGACATCGATTCGGTGGTATCCGCGCACCGGGACTTCGCCCACCAGTTCCTGGATGCCTCGGATCTCTGGCTGTTCATGACCACGGCCAGCCGGTACGCCGACGCGGCGGTCTGGGAGCTGCTGGAGTACGCCAAGGAACGCGGCGCCGCCCTGGGCATCGTGCTGTCCCGGGTCCCGCCAACCAGCGGTGCCGAGCTCACCACGCATTTCGGGGCCATGCTCGAGGCTAACGGGCTCGGCGACAATGACCGTTTCGTGATCAACGAGACCATCATCACCGACGGGAGGCTGCCCGCCGAGGCGTCCGCGCCGGTCCGGGGGTGGCTGCAGGACACCGCGGTGCGCGCGGACCGCCGGGTTGCCGTGCTGACCCAGACCATGGCGGGCGCCCTGGATACCTTCCGCAGCCGGGTCCCGGCGCTGGCCGCCGAGGTGGAAGCCCAGCTGAACATCCGCTCGGACCTGAAGGCCGCGGTCGAGGGCGCCTACGCGGCCGGGCTGGCCGAGGCGGACGAGGCGCTGGCGGATGGCTCGCTGCTCCGCGGCGAGATCCTGGCCCGCTGGCAAGACTTCGCCGGCACCGGCGAGCTGCTGCGCGGCCTCCAGGCGCCGCGGGGAAGGCAGGCCAGCCGCCAGCGCAAGCGCGGCGTCCCGGCCCGGGCCCAGTCGCTGAAGAGCGCCCTGCGGGCCGGGATCGAGTCCCTGATCCTCTCGGTCGGCGACCGGGCCGCCGAGGAGTCCGTCCGCCGCTGGCGCAACCACCCAGCCGGGGCGGCCCTGCTGGAGGCGTTCGCTGCCGCGGAAGCCAGCCAGAGCTGGACCGGCTCGCAGTTCGCCGCGGACGCCGGGCTGATCTTCGGCACCACGGTTGACGCCATGGCGGACATCCCGGACGGCGACGGGGCCAGCCCGGCGGGCCCGCTCCGCCAGGCGACGCTGCCCCTGGCCCGCTCCTCGGCGGACCTGCCGACCCGCGCGGCGCGGGCGGTCAGCGCCTGGCAGGACCACGTCATGCGGCTGGTCAAGGCGGAGAGCGTGACCAAGCGGTCCATCGCCCGGGTGATGTCCTTCGATGACGATTCGCTGGCGACCGTGCTCGTCGTGGCGATGCTCGGTCAGCGTGACGTCGACGGCGGTCCCGAGGGCACCGGGACCGTGCCGCAGCTCCTCCTGACCTCGCTGTTCGGCGCGGGCCCGCTCCGCGAGATCGGCACCAAGGCCCGGGCGGACCTGCACGAGCGGATGGGCCGTCTCTTCGACGAGGAAATGCTGAGGTTCGTCGAGGTGATTGACTCGGCCGGGACGCTGGACGATGCTGCGGCCGTCCGGCTGTACCAGGCCACCTACTCACTTGAGATGGCGAGATGAGCATCGGGGAATACCCGTCCACCTGGCTCACCGGGGCCGGGCAGGCGGGCAACGGGCAGACCGCGACGGGGCCGGCCAGCACGGGGGCGGCCAGCACGGGGCCGGCCAGCACGGGGCCGGCCAGCACGGGGCCCACGGGGCTGGCCGGCACGGGTACGGCCGCGGACCTGTCCGGACGGCTGACCGCGCTCGCGCGCGTCATCCAGATCGGCGCGGCCCGCAGCGGCCCGGAAGGATTCAGCCCGCCGCTGCTGGCCGAGGCCGAGCAGCTGGTCGCCCGGGCCGGTGAGCGGCTCCGGCTGTCGCCTAACCACACGGTGGCGGTGCTGGCCGGCGGGACCGGCAGCGGTAAGTCATCGCTGTTCAACCAGCTGGCCGGGGCGGACTTCTCGGCCGTCGGGGTGACCCGGCCGTTCACTAAGGACCCGCACGCCTGCGTGTGGGGCATGGACGGCGCCGGCCCGCTGCTGGAGTGGCTGGGTATCCCGCACCGCAACCGCTACGCCCGGTCCAGCGCGCTCAGCGAGGGTGAGTCGTCGCTGGGCGGGCTGATCCTCATCGACCTGCCCGACCACGACTCGGTGGCCGCGGGAGCCGCGGTGGAGACGAACCGGCTCGTCGGCCTGGCTGACCTGATGCTGTGGGTCCTCGACCCGCAGAAGTACGCGGACGCGTCCGTGCACCGCCGTTACCTCACCCCGCTGGCGGGCCACTCGTCGGTGATGGCGGTCGTGCTGAACCAGTCCGACCTGCTCACCCCCGAGCAGGCCGAGGACTGCGTGACCGACCTGACCCGGCTGCTCGACACGGAAGGGCTGCACGACGCCCGGGTCCTGGTCACCTCGGCCCGGACCGGCGCGGGCGTGGACGAGCTGCGCACGGTGCTGACCGAGACGGTCACGAAGCGGCGCGCCGCGACCGACCGGATCGCCGCTGACCTGGACGCCATGGCCGAGCGGTTCATGCCCTTCGCCGGTGAGGCGCGCGCCGCGGGCCTGGACACCGACACCGAGGATTTCGCCGAGGTCCCCCCGGGCAGCGCCGTGGTCCTGGGGGAGTCGTTCAGCAAGGCTGCCGGGGCCGCCGGGGTCGGCCAGGCCCTGCAGAGCGCCCGCGAACTGCGGGCCGTGGACTACGTCGGCTGGCCCGTGTCCTGGCTGGTCGACCGCGCGCTCGGCCATGATCCCGTGCGCAAGCTCCGGCTCGGCAACCTGTGGGAAGAACTGCGCGGGATCTCCGGCGGGCCGGCCGGGGCGCAGCAGGCGGAGATCGACAACGCGCTCACCGCCATCGGCGAGCAGATCGGCCCCACGCTCCCGCTTCCCTGGTCGAACACGGTCCGGGTGGCCGCAAGGTCGAAGCGGGATGAGATCCCGGGCGCGCTGGGCGCGGCGATCGGCGAGTCGCTGCCCAAGGAGAACAGCGTGGAGCCCTGGTGGCGGCTGGTGGCGGCCTGGCAGGGCCTGCTGCTGGGCTGCGTGGTGGCCGGGCTGGCGTGGCTGGTTGCGCTGCTGGTGATCGGGGTCTTCCACGCAGCGCATCGGGCCGCCGCGGTCTTCAGCGACGCCGCGCTGCTGCCCTGGGTCGCGATCCTGATCGCGGCGATCCTCGCCCTGGGCTGGCTGACCGCGTCCGGGTGCATGAGCATGGTCAGCGCCGCGGCGTTGCGGGAACGCAGCCGCGTCGAGGCGCAGATGCGGTCCCGGATGCAGGACGTCGCCGAGCAGATGGTGCTGATGCCCGTCAAGCAGGAGCTGTCGGAGTACGCCCGGTTCTGCGGCGCGGTCCGGGCGGCCCGGCGGTAGCCGGGCGCCGAGCCTCCTTGCCTTCCGGTCCCTTCCCCTGCCTTCCCTTGCCCTGCCCTGCCTTCCCTTGCCTGTCACCCCGGCCTGCCGCCGGCTGGTTCCGCCCTCGGCGTAACCCGGCGGGAAGGCCCGCCCGCGGGCTGGCGTTAGCAGACTGAACAAGTTGTAATTATGTAATCCCCCGCAAGGCCCGCACC
This sequence comes from uncultured Actinomycetes bacterium, assembly GCA_963711485.1. Taxonomy (GTDB): domain Bacteria; phylum Actinomycetota; class Actinomycetes; order Streptosporangiales; family Streptosporangiaceae; genus RYN-230. The sequence continues at coordinate 76,005 of CAVQEM010000027.1, read as the reverse complement.
CTCCGGACCCGCCGGGGTAGGAGGCAGCGTGCCAGAGCAGCAACCACTGGACAGCTACTCGCAGATCGTGGCCGGGGTAGCGGCCGAGCTCACCGGCAAGGTAGCCAGCCTGCGCGTGCCGCAGCCCGGCCGGGGCGGTGCCGGCGGGGCGGGGAGAGCCTCGGCTCGGGCGTGGTCTTCACCGGGGACGGCTTCATGCTGACCAACGCGCACGTGGTGGGCGGCGCCGAGGGCGGCACGGCCGCATTCGCGGACGGCTCCACGACCCCGTTCCGGGTGGTGGGCACGGACCCGCTGTCCGACCTCGCCGTGCTGCGGGCCTCCGGGACGACCCCACCGCCCGCCGAGCTGGGCGAGGCGGACGACCTGGTGGTCGGCCAGCTGGTGGTGGCGGTGGGGAACCCGCTCGGCCTGGCGGGCTCGGTCACCGCCGGCGTGGTCAGCGCCCTGGGCCGGTCCCTGCCCACCCGCAGCGCGGGCGCCGCCCGGCTGATCGAGGACGTGATCCAGACCGACGCGGCGCTCAACCCGGGCAACTCCGGCGGAGCCCTGGCGGACAGCCACTCCCGGGTGGTCGGCATCAACACCGCGGTCGCCGGGGTGGGCCTGGGCCTGGCCGTCCCGGTCAACGCGACGACGCGGAAGCATCATCGCCGCGCTGATGCAGCACGGCCAGGTCCGGCGGGCCTACCTGGGCCTGGTCAGCGTGCCCGCCCCGCTCCCGGCCATGCTGGCCGAGCGGGTCGGGCGGCCCACCGGGCTGCGGGTGGCCGAGGTGGTGCCCGGCGGCCCGGCCGACCGGGCCGGCCTGCGGGCCGGGGACCTGCTGGTGACCGCGGGGGGCCACCCGGTGAGCGCGGCGCAGGATCTGCAGCGGCTGATGTTCGCCGAGGCGATCGGGCAGCCGATGGCGATCACCGTGATGCGCAACGGCGCCCTGGTTGACGTGATCGCCGAGCCCTCCGAACTGGTCTCCGCCTGATCTCCTGCTCCGGGGCCTGATCTCCGGGCCCGACTTCATCGCCTGACTGGTCTCACCGCGGGGCGGGCAGCCCGATTGTCGCATGCGGTACCCCCGCTTCGCGCCTCCCTGTCCACAACCGCCCAGAGTCGGCGCCGCTATCCACAGAACCCGGTTCGGCGTGGCCGCGCCCATCCTCCGGCGGTGATCGTGGATTCCAGCGGGCGGCACCGCGCCGCCGCGGGCGGCACCGCTCACCGGGCCGCCGGGCCGAGCCAGGAGGATGGCAATGATCAACGAGGCACAGGTGTTCCTGTCCGGGTACGTCGCCCGCGACCCCCGGTTCCGCATCACGGCCAGCGGTATCTCCAGCGTCTCGATGCGGGTCGCCTACACCCCGCGGCGGGTGGACCGGGAGACGGGTGAGTGGACGGACGGGACGACGTCGTTCGTCAGCGTGGTCTGCTGGCGGACGCTGGCCGACAACGTCGCGAAGTGCCTGCACAAGGGCGAGCCGGTGCTGGTGAAGGGCCGGCTCCAGGTCCGGCCGTACGAGAAGGACGGGCTCTCGCGGATAGCGGTTGAGGTCGAGGCGACCTCGGTCGGGCATGACCTGGCCCGCGGCGTGGCCAGCTTCCAGCGGCCGCGGCGGCCCGTGGTGCAGGCCGCGGGCGGGAACGGGGCGGAGCCCGGGCCCGGCGGCGGGCCCGTGGCTGAGGTCAGCCTGGACGCTGACGCCGAGGCGGTGGCCGCCCTTGACGGCCGCAACGGAACCGGGCCGGGGCTGGCCGGGCCGGACGGGCCTGGTGAGCCCGCGGGACTGTCCGCGCCGTTCTGAGGTCCCGACTCGCTGGTTACACGGAATTGCCTGCCGGGCAGGCCCCTTGGCCCTACGCTGTTACCCAGCGTCATAGTTCGGCCGCTTCGTGAATACGGAATGTGACCGAAATGCCGGAGGGGCCTGCCTGCGGCAGTGATGGACAGGTGGCATGTCGGCAGTCCAGCGCACGATGCACCGTGAGAACCGGGGCGGATCAGGGCGCCGTCCCGACGCCCCCTGGGCGTTCGACCGGCTGCCCAAGCGGCGGCGGCTGCGTGCGTACCTGATCGCGGTGACCGCCATCGAGTTCATCCTGGCGGCCTGGCAGCTGCCCCGCCTCCAGCCGCACGCCAGCCAGCTCGGGCTCTTTGCCGTCGTCCTGGGCTGCGGGGCGGTCTGCGTCGAGGCGACCCGGCGCGGCGGCACGCCGCCGCCGGGTACGCATGATCTGCTCACCGCCTGGTGGCTCCCGGCCGCGCTGCTGCTGCCGCCGGAGTACGCGCTGCTCGGGCCCGTGCTGATCGGCGCCTACACGCACTGGCGGGCCCGGCAGGGGCCGCTGTACTGGCGGGCGTTCACCGCTGCCGCGCTGGGCCTGGCCGGGGCGGCCAGCTCGCTGGTGTTCCACGGCCTGTTCAGCCTGGCCCACCCGCACGGCCCGTGGCTGCGCGACCCGGTGATGGTCGCTCGGGGCCGCGTGCTGCGCGCGCGCTGTTCGTGCTCGTCAACGCGGTCCTGATCGCCCTGGCCGGACGGGCGGCGCGTCCGGCGTGCCCTGGCCAGTGTCCCTGGCCCAGCGTCTCCGGGCCATGTTCCTGGGCCAGCGCCACCGGGACTTCGAGAGCCTGCTGGTCGACGCGGCCGGGCTGTGCGCCGGAGTGCTGGTCACCATCGCCTGCACGCTGAGCTGGGTCATGCTGGTGGTCGCGCTGCCGCCGGTCATCCTGCTCCAGCGCAGCCTGCTGCACCAGCAGCTGCGCGCCGCCGCCCAGTCCGACCCGAAGACCGGCCTGCTCAACGCCGCCGCCTGGCAGTGCGAGGCGGAGCAGCGGATCCGCCGAGCCCGGCGGCTCGGCGTGGCCCGCCGCGATCCTGCTGGTGGACATCGACCACTTCAAGCGGGTCAACGACACCTACGGGCACCTGGCCGGGGACGACCTGCTGGCCGCGACGGCCAGCACGCTGGGCCAGCACGTGCGGGCCTGCGACGTGCTGGGCCGGTTCGGCGGCGAGGAGTTCGTGGCGGTCCTGCCGGGAGCCGGGCAGCAGGAGGCCTGTCACATCGCCGAGCGGCTGCGGGGCCGGGTCCGGGAGATCGCGGTGCCAGCCCGCGGCGCCACGGTGACCGTCACCGTCTCGATCGGGGTGGCCGCGCTGGGCCTGGACGGCGAGGACCTGTTCGAACTGCTCGCCGCGGCCGACGCCGCGCTGTACCGGGCCAAGAAGTCCGGCCGGGACCGGGTGTGCACGCTTCCCCCGGGGGCCGGGCCGTGCGAGCCGCTGCGCTGATACCCCTAACCTTGGACCATGCCTGAATTTATCTATCAGATGCATGCCGCCCGGTTGGTGAAGGGCGACAAGGTCCTCCTTGATGACGTAACGCTGGCCTTCTTTCCCGGGGCGAAGATCGGTGTGGTCGGGCCCAACGGCGCGGGCAAGTCAACCCTGCTGAAGATGATGGCGGGCCTGGAGCAGCCGTCCAACGGCGATGCGCGGCTTTTCCCCGGCTTCACGGTGGGGTTGCTCAGCCAGGAGCCGCGGCTGGATGAGACCAAGACCGTGCTGGGCAACGTCCAGGACGGCGTGGCGGAGACCAAGGCCCTGCTGGACCAGTACAACGAGATCGCCGAGAAGCTGGCGACGGACTACTCCGACGAGTTGCTGGAACAGATGGGCCAGCTCCAGGAGCAGCTTGACCACCGCGACGCCTGGGACCTGGACAGCCAGCTTGAGCAGGCCATGGACGCGCTGCGCTGCCCGCCGCCGGACGCCGACGTGACCATGCTGTCCGGCGGGGAGCGCCGCCGGGTCGCGCTGTGCAAGCTGCTGCTGTCCCAGCCCGACCTGCTGCTGCTGGACGAGCCCACCAACCACCTGGACGCGGAGAGCGTGCAGTGGCTGGAGCAGCACCTGGAGAAGTACCCGGGACCGTCGTCGCGGTCACCCACGACCGGTACTTCCTGGACAACGTGGCGCAGTGGATCCTCGAGCTGGACCGGGGCCACGCCTACCCCTACGAGGGCAACTACTCCACCTACCTGGAGACCAAGGCGTCCCGGATCAAGGTCGAGGGCGCAGAAGGACGCCAAGCGGCGCAAGCGGCTGGAAGAGGAGCTGGAGTGGGTGCGGTCCAGCCCGCGGGCCCGCCAGGCCAAGAGCCGGGCCCGGCTGGAGCGCTACGAGGAGATGGCGGCCGAGGCGGACAAGCACCGCAAGCTGGACTTCGAGGAGATCCAGATCCCGCCGGGCCCCCGGCTGGGCAGCCAGGTGGTCGAGGTCGACGACCTGACCAAGGGCTTCGGCGACCGGGTGCTGATCGACGGGCTGAGCTTCTCGCTGCCGCGCAACGGCCTGGTCGGCGTGATCGGCCCGAACGGGGTCGGCAAGACCACGCTGTTCAAGATGATCGTGGGCGATGAGAAGCCGGACTCGGGCAGCATCCGGATCGGCGACACGGTCAAGATCGCCTACGTGGACCAGCTGCGGTCCGGGATCGATCCGGCCAAGAACGTCTGGGAGGCCATCTCCGGCGGGCGAATCCACCATCCGGGTGGGCAACGTGGAGATCCCCAGCCGGGCCTACGTGGCCGCGTTCGGCTTCAAGGGCCCCGACCAGCAGAAGCCGGCCGGGATGATGTCCGGCGGCGAGCGGGGCCGGGTCAACCTGGCGCTCACCCTGCGCCAGGGCGGCAACCTGCTGCTGCTCGACGAGCCCGCTAACGACCTGGACGTGGAGACCCTCGGCCTCGCTGGAGCGGGCGCTGCTGGAGTTCCCGGGCTGCGCCGTGATCACCAGCCACGACCGGTGGTTCCTGGACCGCATCGCCACGCACATCCTGGCCTGGGAAGGCGGCTCGGACTGGTTCTGGTTCGAGGGCAACTTCGAGTCCTACGAGAAGAACAAGATCGAGCGGCTCGGCGCCGGAGGCGGCGCGGCCGCACGCGGTCACCTACCGCAAGCTGACCCGGGGCTAAGCCCACCGCGGCTGGCCCGGCTGGTCTACGCGGGGCTCAGCCCCAGGTCCGGGCGGCCGGGCCCGGTGGGCGCGTTGACCAGGCTGTGCGCGGCCATCACCAGGTAATCCCAGAGCTGGGCGTCGAGCGCGGGCTCCAGCCCGATCTGGTCGAGCGCGGCGCGCATGTGCCGCAGCCAGGCGTCCCGCTCGGCCTCGCCGATGACGAAGTGCCGGTGCCGCATCCGCAGCCGCGGGTGGCCCGCGCAGCTCGTTGTAGGTGGCCGGGCCGCCCCAGTACTGGATGAGGAACAGCCGCAGGTGCTCCTCGGCGGGCCCCAGGTCCTTGCTCGGGTAGACCGCGCGCAGCTCCGGGTCCGCCGCCACGCCCTGGTAGAACAGGCGGGTCAGGCGGCGGAACGTCTCCTCGCCGCCGACCGCCTCGTAGAAGCTCAGCGGGCTGGTGGCGGTTCCTTGCGTCTCGTTCATCGCGCCTCCAGGCTAGCCCCGCCCGCCGGCCAGCGTGACCGCATCACCGCTCACCCGGTCCCCGGCGGGGGCGGCTGCGCGCCGGCTTCGGCAGCGCGGGTGCGTGGGCCTGGGTCTCGGCCGTGGCGGCGCTGCCGGCGCTGATCGCGGTGGCCACCGCCTCGCCCGGCCGCCGGCCACGGACGCCATCGCGTTCTTCAGCCGTTCCCGGAGTTCGCGGGCCACCTCCCACTGCCGCAGCGGCAGCGTCCGGGCCACCAGGCGCATCACGATGGCGTCACTGTAGACCGCCTCGACCCCCCAGACCTCCGGCTCCTCCATGATGACGTCATGCCAGCGTTCCTCCTGCCACATCTCCGTCGCGGTTTCCTTCATGATCCGGCGGACCTCGGGCAGGTCCTGGTCGTAGGCCACCGGGAAATCGATCACCGCCCGGGCCCAGCCCTGGGATTCGTTGCCGATCCGGTTGATGGTCCCGTTCCGGACGTACCAGACCACGCCGTTGACGTCGCGCAGGGTGGTGACGCGGAGGCTGACCGCCTCGACCGTCCCGCTGGCGTACCCCGAGTCGATGACATCGCCCACCCCGTACTGGTCCTCGAGCAGCATGAAGATCCCGGCCAGGAAGTCGCGCACCAGGCTCTGCGCGCCGAAGCCGATAGCCAGGCCCAGGACTCCCGCGCTGGCCAGAACCGGGGCCAGGTTCAGGCCGAGGTCACCGGCGATGGTCACCGCCGCGATGCCGAAGATGAGCACCGACGCCGCGTTGCGCAGGATGGAGCCGAGGGCCGTGGCCCGCTGCCGCCGCCGCTCGCCGAGCAGCACGTGCGCCGCGTCGGTCTTGCCGTTGGCTCCCGCCTGCGCCGCCCGGGCGGTGATCCTGTTGATCAGCCGGTGGGCCACGATCCGGATGAGCACCGCGACCAGCAGCACGAAGACGATCCGCAGCACCGCGCTGACCGGCTGGGCCAGCCACACCTTGACCAGTTCGGCGGCCGTCCGGTTGTGCGTGAGGTTCCAGGTCAGCCGGCAGGCGATCCCGGGCTGCTGGCCGTGGTCGCTGCAGACGCTTTCAAGGGTGTCCTGGGATGCCGTGGCGAGGACGCGCGCCGCGAGGAGCGCTGGCGAGATCACGGGGATTCCTTTCGCCGCTCGGGGGAGGAGCCGGCCGGGCTGGGCGGAAAACGCCAGCGGCGGGCCGGGGGCCGCTCCCCATAGTGGCCGGCGATCCTGGCTGACCTGGCCACCTTGAGCCGGTCCCCGGCGGTCACTCCGAAGCAGTTTGGTATCAGTCCGTGTGATTGTGATGACGCCGGGCCCGGGGAGCGTGCAGGATGCAATGTGTAGAGAGAGAATTGCACGGCTCATGTTCCCGAGCCGACGGGGAGCGCCGGCGGGAGTACCGACGGGGAGTGAGGTATTTCCTTGATTTGGGCGGCGGAGAGCACTTTAGATGTAACAGTGAGTTAGCACGGTTCGGGGCGGGGACGCGGGAACGGGGCCCAGAAGGAGGAACGGGACATGGGAGCACGGCGCGCCCGGTCAGGTACGGGCTTGGCGGCACCACGACTGCTGCTCAGCGAGGTCAGCCAGGGCGGCGCGGCGAGCCCGGCCCGGGCCGAGGCGGGCAGCGCCCCGGCGCCCGGCGGCCCGGAAGCACGGCAGGAGATCTCGATGGCCCGGGCCATCCGGGCTCACTGCCTGGCGTCTGGGCAGTCTCCTTCGGAGATCGCGCTCCTCATCCAGAGCCAGTGCGGCCCTGCCTTCGGCACCACCCTGGTCCGCGCCCACCGGCTCGCGCTGGGAATCGCGCTAGCGGACGTAGTTGCGCAGGTCAGAGCCCGGTATGTGAGCGAGGGCCGGACCCCGCCCCGGTTCAGCGAGACCCTGCTGTCCTCCTACGAGGGCGGCCAGAAACGGCCCGGACCCGAGTACCTCCATTACCTGTGCCGCGTCTACCAGGCCGAGCCGGCCGACCTCGGATACGAGGGCCCCTGCCTGTGCGGCCAGCGGCACCGCGCCCCGGTGTTAACGCTGTCCGGGCTGGCGCACACCGCCCCGCAGGAACCGGGCAGACCGGGCGGCCCCGGGCACCGCGGCCACGACCTGCCCGGCGCCGGAAGAAACGCGCCGCCGATACTCACCGCAGTCCCTTCCCCGGGCGAGAGCGGCCCGGCGGACCCGGGGCAGCGCAGCCCCGGAGGGGGCATCGCGGGCCGCATCGGGCTTACTCCCACGCAATTGCCTGCGCTGGAGCCGGGCCGCCCCGCGCCGCGTCACCGGGCCCAGCGCCGGCCCCGGCCCGCCTCCCCGGCATCGTCTCTTGCTCCATCGTCTCCGGGTCCATTGTCCGGGTCCATCGGCTCTGGCCGCATCGGCACTCGCCCCCTCAACACGGGCCCTCTCAGCCGGGGAACCTTCTGCGCTGGCCCCATCGGCAGCGGCGGGGTCGCCCCGGCCCGCATCGCCCGGGGCGGGTCCCGGGCTGGCCGATACTGGCCTGGGCGCGCCTGCCCTGGCTGGGCCTGCCCTGGCCGGGCCTGCCCTGGCCGGGCCTGCCCTGGCCGGGCTGCTGGCCGGCCGGCCGATGCTGCCCTCGCCGGCCGGCCCTGGCCGCTGGTGGCGGGGCGGCCGCCGAGGTCTCCGCCGGCCCCGCCGCGCTGAGCATGAGCGAGGCGGATGACGACGTGGTCCGGCGCACCCTGCTGCGCCTGATGGCGGACCCCGCGAGTCCGGCCGACGGCCGGTTCTTCGGCGCCGTCGAGCGGATCCGCCGCCGCCTGGACGAGGCGCTGCTCGGTGCCACGGTCTCGGTGGCGATGCTCGACCACTGGGAGGGCATGGCCGGCGAGTACGGCCGCCAGTACATGACGGTCCCGCCCATGCGGCTGCTCTGCGACGTGCTCCTCGATCTCGGTGACGTCCGGCGGATGTGTGAGCAGCGCCAGCCGCTGGAGTTCGTCGAGCGGCTCTGCCGCCTGGCGGCCCGCCTGGCCGGGCTGGCCGGCATCACCATGATCGATGTCGGTGACCACCGCCTGGCCCGTTCCTTCTTCAGCACCGCACGGACCGCCGCGGACGAGACCGGGGACCGGCACCTCCGCGCCTGGGTCGCCGTCCGCGAAGCGCTCGTGCCGCTGTACTACGGGGATCCGGCGCAGGCCGCGGCGGCCGCCCGGGCCAGCGCCGACCTGGCCGGGTCACCAGCCGTGCGTGGCCGGCGTGATGGCGCCCGTCGATGGAGGCGCGGGCGCTGGCCCGGCTGGCCCGGGCCCGGGCGGGCGGGCGCATGCCGGCCGCCCTGGGCGGTCGTGGCGGTGCGGGCGGCGCCGAGGTGCGCCGGGCCAGCGCGGCCCTGGACCGGGCCCACGAGGCGCTCGACCGGCTGCCGGAGGAGGACCGGCGCGACACCGCGTTCGGGTACACCGAGCGGCAGCTGCTGTTCCACCAGGGCGACGCGCTGGTCACCCTGGGCGATTACCGCGGCGCGGACGACGCGTTCGGGCAGGCCCTGCGGCTGTACTCGCCGGCCGAGTTCCTCGACCGCTCGCTGGTCACGCTGGGCCAGGCCCGCTGCCGGCTGCAGGCCGGCGAGCCCGAGGAGGCGCTGCGGCTGAGCCGGGACACCCTGCTCGGCCTGCCCAGCCAGCACCGCCCCGGTATCGTGCTGCGCGCGGCCCGGTCGCTGGGCGAGGCGGTGGCCGCGCAAGCACGGCGACTTCCCGGCCGTGCGGGACTACCGGGAGGCGCTCGTCAACGCCTGATCCGCCGGAGGGCTGGCCTGCCTGGAGTCCGAGGCCGGTCTGGGCGGCGAGGAAGGCCAGCGTGTCCGCGGACAGCGTGACCGACCGGCTGACCGCGCGGGCCCCGTGGCCCACCTCCCGCTCCCGGCGCAGCAGGACCGGGCGGTCCGGCCACGGCGCCGTGGTGGCGTGCTGCAGGGCCGCGCACATCTTCCACGCGTGCACCGGGTCCACCCGGGTGTCGTTGTCGAACACGGTGAACAGCGTGGCCGGGTACCGCGTGCCGGGCCGCACCCGGTGGTAGGGGGAGTAGCCGAGCAGCCAGCCCAGCTCCGCCGGGTCTGCGGCGGTGCCGTACTCGTCGTTCCAGGTCTGGCCGAGCCCGAACCGCTCGTAGCGCACCATGTCCAGCAGCGGGGCCGAGCAGACCACGGCCCGGTACAGGTCCGGGCCGCTGGGTGAGGGCCGCCCCGACCAGCAGCCCGCCGTTCGAGCCGCCGGAGATGCCCAGCTGCCCCGGGGTGGTCCAGCCGCCGGCGATGAGCGCCTCCGCCGCCGCGTGGAAGTCGTCGAACACGGCCTGCTTGTGCTCGCGCATGCCCGCCGCGGTGCCAGTCCTCGCCCTCCTCGCCGCCGCCGCGCAGCGCCGCGATCGCGTACACGCCGCCCGCCTCGACCCAGGCCAGGATGGACGCCGAGTAGGCCGGTGCCATGCTGATGCCGAACCCGCCGTAGCCGTACAGGATGGCCGGCCGGGGCTGCGCCGTCCGGCCGTCCGGGCCAGCAGAGATGACCAGCATCCGGACCTCGGTGCCGTCCTGGGAGGCGAACGTCACCTGGCGGGTGCGCACGTCCGGCACCCGACCGCGCCGGGCGCCTCGGCCCAGCAGGTGACCTCCCCGCTGCGCGCGTCGTAGCGGTAGACAGCCGCCGGCGTGGTGTGGTCGGTGTAGCCGAACCAGGCCTCGTGGCCGCCTTCCGGCCTGGCGATGATGCCCCCGATGGTCCCCAGCCGGGCGGCGCCCCCGGCGTGGCCGGCGCCGGGCAGGGCCAGCGTGCCGGTCACGCTCGCCGGTGGCCAGGTCATGCACGGTGATCTCGCTGATCGCGTGCCTGGTCCAGGAGGCGACCAGCACCGGCCGGGCGAGCTCCGCGCCGTCCAGGATGGCGTAGTCGTTCAGGATCGCGGTCGGATCCTGGCCGATGAGGTCGCGCCAGCGGGCCGGCTCCGGATGGGCCGGATCTGTCACCGCCAGCCTGCCCCGCGGCGCGCCCGCGTCGGTGAAGACGTACAGCCGCCCGTCCCGGCCCGCGTGCAGCCCGGTCCGGGCGTCCACGCCCTCCTGGACCGCCTGCAGCTCCGGCCCGGCCGGCCCGGAGGCGGCCAGGTCGGCCAGCCACACGTCGTTGCGCGGGGCGGTGCCCTGCGCGGCCGAGATCACCAGCCAGCGGCCGTCCCGGCTGACCGAGACGCCGTAGTAGTTCGTCTTGTCCCGGCCCTCGCCGAAGACCAGCACGTCCTCGTCGGGGGGCGCGCCGACCGCGTGCAGGTACACCCGGCGGTGAAACTGCTCCTCACCGGGCGGGACCTGGCCCGGCGGGAGCTTGCGGACGTAATAGAACGCCTGGCCGCCCGGCAGCCAGGCCACCGGGGAGTAGCGGCAGCGGCCGATCGGGCCGTCCACCGGCTCGCCGGATACCACATCCAGCACCCGCAGTTCCGACTCCTCGTCCCCGCCGGAGGACAGCTGGTAGGCGAGCAGCCGGCCCTCCTTGTCCGGCTGCCAGGAATCGAGCGTGGTCAGCCCGGCCGGGTCCAGGGCCGCCGGGTCAATGAGCACCCGCTCCGGCTCCCCAGGGGCGGCCGTCATCAGCGTCCCGTGTTCCTGCCCGGGCAGGCGGCGCGTGAAGAACTGCCGCGGCCCGCGCCAGACCGGGGAGCTGACGTACCCGGCGCCCATCAGCTCCTCGAGCCTGGCCGCGAACCGGGACCTCCCGGGCAGCCCGGCCTCCGCGCCGGCCCACAGCGTGTCCTGGGCCCGCAGCCATTCCTGGGTTTCCGGGCTCGCCGCGTCCTCCAGCCAGCGGTACGGGTCGGCCACGCGGTGGCCGTGCAGATCCTCGACGAGACCGGCGCGGCGGGCCGCAGGATACCCCGGCGCCGCCGCCGCTGCGGGGGTCGCGGGGGAGTTGGAGGCAGTCATGATCGCACCCTAAGCGAGCACGCCGCCCGCCGCGTCCGGCGAGGTGGCCGGGGACAATTCGCCGTCCCGCCACGCCGGCGTTATGTGTGCGCGGGCATCGCCAGCTACGCTGTCATTGGCTCGCACACTGTGCTTCCCCGGAACCCTGTGCTTGGAGGGAACCAGGGGGCCTGCCCGGACTCCCGGGAGCTGGCCCGGCACACTAGTGCTTGCCCACCGCACCAGGCAGGAGGCGGGCTTGCGACGGGTACTGCTGCTCAACGTGACGTATGAGCCGTTGACCACGGTCGGCTTGCGGCGCGCGGTGTGCCTGGTCCTGGGCGAGAAGGCCGAAGTGGTGCACGATGATGCGGAGGGTGCCTTGCTGCGCTCCTCCTCGCTGATCATCGTCACGCCCTCGGTGATTAGATTGCGCCGGTACGTCCGGATTCCGCATCGCAGCCGGGTCCCGCTGACCCGGGGCGCGCTGATGCGCCGGGACAACTACCTGTGCGCGTACTGCGGCCGCAAGGCCGAGACCATCGACCATGTCGTCCCGCGCAGCCGCGGCGGCCCGCACGCCTGGGAGAACTGTGTGGCCTCGTGCATGCGCTGCAACCACAGCAAGGCCGACCGGCTGATCGAGGAACTCGGCTGGACCATGAACCGGATCCCGGCCGCGCCACGGGGCGCGCACTGGCGGCTGATCGGCGCGGCCAACGACGGCGACCCCCAGTGGGCTGCCTACCTGCCGGAATCCACCGCCGCCTGATGCGGGCGGACGGGGCGGCGCGAGCAAGCGAGGCGGCATGAACCGCGACATCTTCACCCCCGAGCACGACGCGTTCCGGGAGATGGTGCGGGAATTCATCGCCCGCGAGGTGACCCCGCACCATGGCCAGTGGGAACGGGACGGGATGGTGTCCCGCGACGTCTGGCTGGCCGCCGGGCGGGCGGCCTGCTCGGCATCGACGTGGACGAGAAGTACGGCGGCGGAGGCCACCCGGACTACCGCTTCTACCTGATCCTCGACGAGGAGCTCGCCCGGGCCGGGGCCACGGGACCTGGCTTCGCCGTGCACAACGACATCAACGGCCAGTACTTCCTCCGGCTGTGCACGCCGGAGCAGCGGGACCGCTGGCTGCCGGGGTACTGCTCGGGCGAGCTCATCACGGCCATCGCGATGAGCGAGCCCGGCGCGGGCAGCGACCTGCAGGGCATCCAGACCACCGCGGTCCGGGCGGAGGGGGACCGTGACAGGGGAACGGGGAGCCGGGCGGGGGGCGGGTCCTACGTCCTCAACGGCCAGAAGACGTTCATCTCCAACGGGCAGCTGGCCGACCTGGTCATCGTGGTGGCCCGGACCGACCCGGCGGCCGGGCACCGCGGGATCAGCCTGCTCGTGGTGGAGCGCGGCATGGCCGGCTTCACGCGGGGCCGGAACCTGGAGAAGGTCGGCATGCACGCGCAGGACACCTCGGAGCTGTTCTTCACCGACGTGATCGTGCCCGCCCGCAACCTGCTCGGCGAGGAGGGCGGCGGGTTCGTCGCGCTGATGCAGAACCTGCCCCGGGAGCGGGTGGCGATCGGCGCGACCGCGCTGGCGGCCGCCGAGAAGGTGTTCGAGGACACGCTGGCGTACTGCAAGGAGCGGCAGGCCTTCGGCCGGCCGATCGGCAGCTTCCAGCACAACCGCTTCGTGCTCGCCGAGATGGCCACCGAGCTGGCCGTGGCCCGCGCGTTCACCGACCGCGCGGTGCTGCAGCACACCGACGGCGGGCTGTCCAACACCGACGCGTCCATGGTCAAGTGGTGGGACACCGAGCTGTGCAACCGGGTCATGGACCGCTGCCTTCAGCTGTACGGCGGCTACGGCTACATGGCCGAGTACCCGGTGGCGCGGGCGTTCGCCGACAGCCGGGTTCAGACGATCTTCGGCGGGACCACCGAGATCATGAAGGAGATCATCGGCCGGGATCTGGGGGTGTGAGCTCGACCGCACTGCGCGAGCTCACCACCACCCGTTCCCCCTGCGGGGTGGTCAGCACGTGCAGGCCCGCCCCGAAATGACGCGCCAGCACGTCGTCGCGCAGGACGCTGGCCGGGTCCCCGGTGACCGCGACCCGGCCGTCGTCCAGCAGCAGTAGCCGGTCCGCGAACTGCCCGGCCAGCGTGAGGTCGTGCACCACCGACAGCACGGTCAGCGACCGTTCCCGGCGCAGCTCGTCCACGAGTTCCAGCGCCGCCACCCGGCGGCCCAGGTCCAGCGCGCTGGTCGGCTCGTCCAGCAGCAGCACCGGCGCGTCCTGGGCCAGGGCGCGGGCCAGCACCGCCCGCTGCAGTTCGCCGCCGGACAGGGTGCCGAGCGTCCGGCCGGCCATCGGGCTGAGCTCCATCCGGTCCAGCAGCCCGGCGCAGATGTCCCGGTCGGCCTGGGTCTCGGTGCGCAGGTAGCCGATGTGCGGGGTCCGGCCCAGCAGCACGTAGTCCAGCGCGGTCATGTCCGGAGGCAGCTCGGGCATTTGCGGAACGTACGCGACGAGCCGGGCCAGCGCACGCCGGCGCATCCTGGCGGTCGGCTGCCCGCCGATGGTTATCGTCCCCTCATGCCCCACGAGTCTCGCGGCGGCGCGAAGCATCGTCGACTTGCCGGTTCCGTTGCGGCCAATGATGGCCAGCCAGTGCCCGGCCGGGACCTGCTCGCTGACCTCAGCCAGCGCCTGCGCGCTGCCGTACCGGACGCCGACGCGGTCGAAGGAGATCACGCAAGTTCCTGCCGGGCGCGGCGCGAGCGGAGGATGAAAAGGAAGAAGGGCGCGCCGGCCAGGGCGGTGATCACGCCGATCGGCACCTCGTCGGGGGACTGCACGGTGCGGGCCAGCACGTCGGCCAGGACCAGGAACGCGGCGCCGCCGATCATCGACACGGGGAGCACGATCCGGTAGCTCGCCCCGGCCGTCAGCCGCACCGTGTGCGGGACGATGATGCCGACGAAGCCGATCAGCCCGCTCACCGAGACCGCCGCCGCGGTGCCGAGCGTGGCCGCCATGACCACGGTCAGCCGCAGCCGGGCCACGTCCACCCCGAGGCTGCCCGCCTCGGTCTCGCCGATCCGCAGCACGTCGAGCAGCCGCCGGTGAGCCAGCAGGATCCCGGCCGCCACGATCACATACGGCAGGATCAGCGTGACGTCCGACCAGGTGGCCTGGGCCAGGCCGCCCAGGATCCAGGAGTACACGGCCTGCAGGGTCTGGGAGTGCGCCTGCTGCAGGTAGGTCTGCACCGCGGTGAGCATCGCGGCCACCGCCACCCCGGCCAGCAGGATCGACCCGGTCCCGCGGCCCAGCCCCGGGCCGCCGCCCGCGGGGCCGCGGGCCGCCCCGGCGCCCAGCAGGTAGGTCAGCGCGACGGCGCCCGCCGCCCCGAGGAACGCGGCCGGGGGCAGCAGCGCGGGGCTGCCGCCCGCGACGATCACGATGGTGGCGCCCAGCCCGCCGCCGGCCGCCACGCCGAGCAGGTAGGGGTCGGCCAGCGGGTTGCGGAACACGCCCTGGTACGCCGCGCCGCCGCCGGCCAGCATGGCCCCCACCAGCGCGCCGAGCACCACCCGGGGCAGCCGGATCTGCCAGACGATGGCCGTGTCAATCGCGGGCACGCTGACGGCCGGGTGCCAGGGCAGCCTGGCCAGCAGGGCCCCGGCGACGTCCACGGGAGACAGCCCGGCCGGGCCGACCGACACGCCCACGCCCAGCGCGATCAGGAGCACGACGGCGGCCACCAGCGTGGCGCGGGTGGCGCGGCCGGTGGTGGTGCGGCCCGTGGTGGCGCGGCCCGTGGTGGTGCGGCCCGTGGTGGCTGCGCCGGCCGGCGCGGACTCGGGCGCCTGGTCGCGCGGGACTGGCGCGGGGGCCTGACTGGCGGGGGCCTGGTCGGCCCGCGCCGTCGTGGCCGGTGCCCCGGTCCCGCCGCGCTCGGCCGACTTCACCCGCTGCTGCCCTTGGCGATCGCGGTCTCGACCGTGCGCAGCAGGTCGGTCACCCGCGGCCCCCACCGGGACGCGATGTCGTCGTTGAGCCCGATGATGTGGCCTTCCCTGACCGCGGCCAGGCCGGACCAGCCGGGCCGTTGGGCCACGGTGGCGGCGTCCTGATGGCAGCACACGGTGTCAGCCAGGATGATGTAGTCCGGGTTGGCCTTGAGGATGTACTCGGCGGACAGCTGCGGGTAGCCGCCCGACTTGGCCGCGCCGGACGCCTGATCCGCGATGCTCTTCATGCCGAGCAGGGCGAGCAGCTGGCCCACGAACGTGGACGAGGTCACCGAGTAGTACGTCTGGTCCAGTTCGTAGTAGTAGGTCAGCGGCCTGGCGTGATGCGGCGCGGCGGCGGCGATCTGGTGCAGCTGGGTGCGCAGCCTGGTCACCTCCCGCTGGGCCTGGGCGAGATGCCCCGTCGCCCGGCCGAGCTGGTCGAACTCGGCATACTCCCCGGCGAGCCTGGCCGGCGCGGGCAGCTCGAGGACCGGGATGGAAAACGCGGCGAGGCGCTTGGTCAGCTGCCCGGTGTCACCCGACTCCACCACCAGGTCCGGCTTTTCCGCGACGATCGCCTCCACGTTGGGCTGGTAGGCGGACAGCTTGGTCCGCGGTGCCTGCGGCGGGTAGTCCGACAGCGAGTCCACCGCCTTGACCTGGCTTCCGGCGCCGATCGCGTACAGCATCTCGGTCGCGGTGGGGGAGAGGGACACGATCGCGGTCGGCCGGGACGCGACCTTCACCGTGCCGTTGGCCGCGGCCACGGATACGGGGAAACCCTGGGCGGCCGGGCGGCTGGACGCGCCGCTGCCGGACGTGGCGCTGGTGTTGCTGGCCTGGGTGCTGCAGGCGGCCGCGAACACGGTGAGCGCGGCGGATGCCGCCAGGACCGGGACGCGGCGGGTGAGAGACCGCATGGTCATCCTCCATGGGCCCGGAGAAGGCTGGGGCCGCCGCGAAACCCCGGCCGGGGTATCGGACGAACCGTCCTTCCGCCGAGGACAGTACGTCGGCACGGGCCAGGCGTCCGGGCTCATCCCCGGCTGGCATCACCGTCCGGGGCATCACCGTTGCGGGACAGCGCCGGAATCGCACCGGCTTCGCTGGGCTCCACACCGTCCCGGGCCACCCGGGACAGGCGTACCTTACCGCAGACCGCCAGGATGGTAGGGGTCGCCGTCGGCATCATCGGCGTGTTCTTGAGGTGGGTCTTCTGATTCTGGCCCCCGGGGCAGCCCGGCCGGGCTGCAGCTGGCCTCGAACCCCGGGAAATGGCTGTTGAGCACCTGCCCGGCCTTGGCCAGCAGGTCGGCCTCGGAGAATGGTTTCTCCACGAGGGCCACCCCCGGTTCGAGCCTGCCCTGGGAGGCGAGGACGGGCCGGGCGTAGCCGGACATGTAGAGCACCTCGGTCCCAGGCTTGATCGCCAGTATTCTCTCGGCGACTTCCTTGCCGAGCATGTGCGGCATGATGACGTCCGTGAGGAGCAGGTGGATCTCGCCCGGGTACTCGCGGGCGATGTTAACGGCTTCCGGCCCGCTCGCCGCGGTGATCACCCGGTAGCCGCTACGGGCCAGGATCCGCCTGGTGACCTCGCGCAGGGCGGCCTCGTCCTCGACGACCAGGACAGTCTCCCCGGTGCGTCTGCGCTGGTAGGTGACCTCCCGGGCCTCCAGGGTGGCGGCCTGCGTGGTGGCGGGCAGCACGATGCTGAAGGTCGTGCCCCCGCCGGGTTCGGAGTAGATGCGGATGTGACCGTCAGCCTGCTTGAGGATTCCGTAGACGGTGGCCAGGCCGAGCCCGGTCCCCCCGCCGTCGGTCTTGGTGGTGAAGAATGGCTCGAACGCGTGCTCGATGACCTCCCGGGACATCCCGGTCCCGGTGTCGCTGACCTGTAGCCGCACATGCCGCCCCGGCAGGGACACCGACCCCCCGCGATGGACTCCGCGTCCACGGTGATGTTTCTGGCCTCGATGGTCAGCCTGCCGCCGCCCGGCATGGCGTCGCGGGCGTTGACGGCGAGATTCACCAGCACCTGCTCCAGCCGTCCCGGGTCGGCCAGGACCGGGTGCAGGTCACCGGCGAGCGAGGTGACCAGTTCGATGTGCTCGCCGAGGGTCCGGCGCAGCATTTCCTCCACCCCGGTGATGACGGTGCCCAGGTCGAGCACCTGGGGCTGCACCACCTCCCGGCGGGCGAAGGCGAGCAACTGGCGGGTGAGGCTGGCTGCCCGTTCGCCGGCCAGGCTGATCTGCCCGAGGTCCTCGCGGGCCGACTCGCAGCGCTCGGGCCAGTCCGACTCGGCCGCGGCGGCGAGCGCATCGGAAGCAAAGGCCGCGTAGTTGAGGATCACCGCGAGGAGGTTATTGAAGTCGTGCGCGACCCCGCCCGCCAGTTGGCCCAGGCTTTCCAGGCGCTGGGCCTGCGCCAGCTGTTCCTGCGACTTGTCCTCCCGCCTGTCCTTCAGGGCGTGCCGCCTGTCCTTCACGGCGGGTCCTTCGCGTCGAGGGTGAAGTAGAAGGTGGCCCCGCGGTCCACGGCCCCTTCGGCCCAGGTGTGGCCGCCGTGGCGTTCGATGATCCGCCGGACGCTGGCCAGGCTCATGCCGGTGCCGGGGAATTCGCTGACGGCGTGCAGCCGCTCGAAGGGCTGGAACAGCTTGTGCGCGTAGGCGGGATCGAAGCCGGCTCCGTTGTCGCGCACGTAGCAGCAGATCCCGGCTCCCCCGGTGTGCGTCGCGCCGAACTCGATGATGGCCGTGTCGCGCCGCCTGGTGAACTTCCAGGCGTTCTCGATCAGGTTCTGCAGGACGATGCGGATGAGGGCGCGGTCGGCGGTCGCCCAGACGCCTTCCTCGATGGCGAAGCGCGCCCGGCGGGCGGGTTCGCTGGCCTGCAGATCGCCGGCGATGGCGGCGACCTCCGCGCTGAGATCGACCGGTCCGAGATTCATGTCGGCATGGGACACCCGCGACAGGCTCAGCAGGTCATCGATGATCGCGCCCATCCGCTCGCTCGCTGCCTGGATGCGCCGGGCGTACCCGAGGCCGGTCTCGTCGAGGTGGTCGCCGTAGTCCTCCAGCAGCACTTCGCTGAATCCGCTCAATCCTCGCAGCGGGGTGCGCAGGTCATGGGCGACTGAGTAGGTGAAGGCCTGCAGGTTCTGGTTCGACCGCTCCAGGTCGGCTGTACGCCGCGCGACGCGGGCTTCGAGTTCGGTATTGAGCGTCCGGACCTCCCCTTCGGCCTCGCGCAGCGCCGCGTTCGCGCCGGACAGCCGATCCTCGGCGGCGCGCCGCGCGGTCAGGTCGGTCAGGACCAGGCAGCGCAGGGGCATGCCGTCGAGGTCGAATGCGCTGACCGCTATCAGCACCGGGACGGTCGTGCCGTCCGGCCGGGCCAGCTCCACTTCGCCGCGGGCGCTGGTCGCGATGCTGACATCGATCAGGGAGACGAAAGCCGGGCGGCAGGCGTCGGAGATCAGGTCGAGCACCGCGCTGCCGACCAGTTCCTGGGCGCTGTGGCCGGTCATCGTGGCCAGCCGGGGGTTGGCGTTGAGGATGACCCCGCGCGGGGAGACGGTGGCGGCACCTTCGCTCATCGCCTCGACGATGAGCCGGTAGGGGCGGTCGGCGCTGTCGAGGGAGTAGATCTGCTCCTGCCCGGGCGCCCCGATCATCAGGGAGTCGACTCCGCCCGCCCGGATCGCCTCGATCGTCTGCTGCGCCTCGCGTAGCTGGGCCCGCGCTTCGGCCAGTTCAGCCAGTTCCCCGGCCGGGCTGGTCACGGGGAGGTTCGCGGTGGGGCCAGGAACTGCGGTCGGGGCAGCCCGCGATCTGGCCATGGCGTTACCCGTCCGCGTGAGTGTGCCGGCCGCTGACTGCGGCAGAGCCGGGGTCGAGGCCGAGGCCCGCCCAGGCGTGGTCGTCGATTTCGCCGACGACCCGGCGCGCCGGGCGGGGACGATGCCTGACCAGCGTGGGCGCCGCGACGATGTGGTCACGCCGGGCCAGAGCGGGCTGCTGGTGCACGTCGATGACTTCCAGGTCGACGTGGCCGCCGAGGCGCTCGTCGCAGAGGCGCCGCACGGTCTCGATGGCCCGGATCGAGCTCGCGGACATCCCATCGACGTAGAGGGTCAGGGCCCAGCGGTCAGCAGCCGCGTCGCCGGTCATGTCCCAGGACTCCCGGGCGGCCGGAGTTGCAGGCCGACGAGCAGACGCTCGGTGTCGGACAGGTCGCCGACCAGCTTGCGGATCGGCGCCGGGAGCCTGCGCACCACCGTGGGCACGGCCAGGATCTGATCGTCGGCGGCCAGCCGCGGGTTTTCCAGCAGGTCCACCACCTCGATCCGGTAACGGCCAGCCAGGTTCTCCTCACAGACCCGGCGCAGATTCTCGATCGCGCGCAGGCACTTGGGCGACCTGTCGGTCACATACAAGCGCAGTTCCCAGGCCGGGCCGGAATCGGCCGGGGTCCCGGTTCCGTCATGCGTGACGCCACGCTGGCTCATGGCTGCCCTCCGTTGCTCGGCGCCGCGTCCGCCCAGCGCCGGGTGGACATGGCCGACCGATCCGCTTCGGTTTCGGCGACCTGGTGGCGCTCGCGCAAGTCGATCCGCTCGATCTCGGTCCGCTCGGCGTCGAGCTGGTCCTGCACCGCGACCAGGTGGGCCTCGCGCTCCAGGACACTGCGCTGCAGCTCACGCCGGCGGTGGCCCAGGTCTTCGGCCACCTGCAGGTCCGCGTCGCGCAGGGCGGCTTGCTGGACCACCCGGGCCGAGCCGGCCAGGACTCCTTCTGGCCCGACATACACGTCCACCAGCTCGACCCCGTGGTCGGTGAGCACGAACTCGCGGACCTGATTCGAATGGGCCGTGCCCCGCGACTTCAGCACGAACAGCAGCCGGTTGCGCTCGCCGTTGGCCTCGACATTGCGCAGCAGCAGCCAGGTGTCCACCATCGATGACACGCTGACCGTACTCGTCTCTTCCCCGTGGCTGAGCGCCGTGACCAGGGTGGTGGTTCCCCGGGACTTGAGCAGGTCGATCTGGCGGCAAACCACCGAGAGCGCCTCGGGGGCCAGGACCCCGGAGGCGAGGCCAGAGATCCCGTCGAGCACTGCCACGGACGGTGTGTCGTCCTCGACCAGCTGGGCCAGCACGGCCAGATGGGTCTCCAGCCCGAACGCGGAGGGCTGGGCGGCCCAGATACGCAGCAGGCCCGCGTCAACCCACGGTTGCAGGTCCAGCCCGACTGACCGCATATTCCGCAGGAACTGATCCGGTGACTCCTCGAACAAGGTCAGCAACGCGTGCTCACCGCGCCCGCAGGCGGCATTCAGCAGGTGCGCGCCCAGCGAGGTCTTGCCTGTCCCGGCCGTCCCGCTCACCATCGTGGTCGATCCCCGGTACAGCCCGCCGCTCAGCATGTGGTCCAGACGGGGGATCCCGGTGGAAACCCGATCCTCGGGCGCCCCGTAGTCCAGGGCGATCGAGGTCACCGGGAGCACGGTGAAGCCACGGGCGGAGATCAGGAACGGGTACTCGTTGGTGCCGTGGGCCGACCCGCGGTACTTAACGACCCGCAGCCGCCGGGTGGAGATCTCGTCGCGCACCCGATGGTCCAGCGCGATCACGCAGTCGGTGACGTACTCCTCGATCCCATGCCGGGTGAGACTGTGTCGCCGCCCCGCTCTCCGGTGACGATGGTGGTGACGCCGCGCTGCTCGAGCCAGCGGGCCAGACGGCTGAGCTCCGACCGCACGATCGAGTCGTCGCCGAACGCGCCGAACAGCACCTCGATGGTGTCCAGCACGACCCGCCTGGCACCCACCCGGCTGATGGCATCGTCGATGATGGCAAAGAGCGGCCCGAAGTCGAACTCGCCGATCCCGACAATCTCGGAGGACTCTACCGGGAACGAGAGCAGCACGATCTGGCCGTCCCGCTGCATCTCGTCGAGGTCGAAACCGAGCGATCGCACGTTGCTGGCGACCTTGGCCGCCGACTCCTCGAAGGTCACCAGTACGCCAGGCTCCCCGCAGTCGCGAGCGCCGGTGACCAGAAAATTCATCCCCAGCAGTGTCTTGCCCGCCCCTGCGCTGCCCGCCACCAGCGTCACCCGGCCCAGCGGTAGCCCGCCTCCGGTGATCTGGTCCAGCCCCGGGATCCCGGTCGGGGCCTTTTCCAGCCCCGGGCCTACTGCACCGTCCATCAAGTTAGTCAGCACCGTGTCAGCCATGTGCCTGTCCTCCCCCGAGCCGGGTGTCACCGGTGATCTGCCTGAATTTAAACAACGTGCCGATACGGGATAAACATTACCGCACGCGTACTCGAGCCAGAAGTGCTGAAAGTCTCGGAGCGATTATGTGATAGGCATCGTAATGAAACCAGGCTGGGCGCGGGCATGGTTACGCACACAAATAATCAGGAGAAGGGAGCACAAGTGAAATAATCCGATAAGTCGTACTTCTCCGGCGGCGGCTGTTGCCGCATTTTTACGAATCTGGCCGGGTGTATAGTGATCTAAAGATAGTCCGGGACGGGGAAAATCTCTTGTCGCGCCTCGTGCGGCAGCCATAGTTCCTGTTTTTCGTGTTCGGCCCGACCGGGGAGGTGTCCTCATGGGCCAGCCGCCGCTTAAGGAGAGTGCCACCGGCCGGGACCCGGCCGAGTCTGAGCTGCTCGCGGCGATCATCAGAGGCTCAGACGACGCCATCGTGGGAAAAACCCCGGACGGGGTGATCACGAGCTGGAACCCGGCCGCCGAGCGGATATACGGGTACCGGGCGGAGGAGATCATCGGGCAGCCGATGACGGTCCTGTGCCCTCCAGACCGGACCGGCGAGATCAGGGAGATCCTCGGCAAGGTCGGCCGTGGTGAGCGCGTCGAGCACTTCGAGACCGAGCGGCGGCGCAAGGACGGCAGCACGCTGCCGGTATCGGTGTCGGTCTCACCCATCAGGGACCAGCACGGCGTCCTGATCGGTGCGTCGTCGATCGCCCGGGACATTACCGAGCAGCGGCAGGCCCGGGCCGGGGCCAGCCTCCGCCGCCGGGCGGCCGACCTTGAGCAGGCCAACGGGAGCCTGGAGTCGTTCACTTACTCGGTCGCCCATGACCTTCGCGCGCCGCTGCGGTCCCTGGCTGGTTTCAGCCAGGCGCTGATCGAGGACTGCGGGGATGATCTCGGCGAGGTGGGGCGAGGCTACGCCGAGCGGATCCAGGCCTCCAGCCAGCGGATGGCGGCGCTCATCGAGGACCTGCTGGAGCTTTCACACGTCGCGCGGGCCGAGATACATATCGAGCCGGTCGATCTCAGCGCCGAGGTGGCCCGGATCGCCCAGGATCTCCAGCACGGCGCGCCGGACCGCCGGGTCCGCTTCATCATCCAGGACGCGGTCCGGGCGCCGGGCGACCGGATCCTGATCGGCTCGGTCCTGGAAAACCTGGTCGGGAACGCCTGGAAGTTCACCTCGCGCCAGGACGAGGCGCTGATCGAGTTCGGCGCGGCCCCGGCGGGCGACGCGGGCATCTGCTACTACGTGCGGGACAACGGCGCCGGCTTCGACTCCGCCTACGCGGGCAAATTGTTCCGGCCTTTCGAGCGGCTGCATTCTGCCGGTGATTTTCCCGGCACGGGCGTCGGCCTGGCCAGCGTCAAGCAGATCGTGGAGCGGCACGGTGGTCGTGCGTGGGCCGAGGGGGCGATCGGGCAGGGAGCGACCTTCTACTTCACCCTCGACCCGAAGGAAACCACATGACGCACCAGACCATCCTGCTGGTAGAGGACAATCCGGACGACGAGGCCCTCACGCTCCGGGCCCTGAAAAAGAACAACATCCTCAACGACGTGGCCGTGGCCCACGACGGCGCCGAGGCCCTCGAGTATCTATTCCCCCGCGGCAGTACCAGCGCGATGCTTCCCCGTCTCATCTTGCTCGACCTGAAGCTGCCCAAGGTCAACGGCCTGGAGGTGCTGCGCAGGATACGGGCCGACAAACGGACCCAGATCGTGCCGGTTGTCATCCTCACCAGCTCCAAGCAGCAAGAGGATATTCTCAATAGCTATCACAGCGGCGCTAACGCCTATGTGCGAAAGCCAGTCAACTTCGCCGATTTCTCCGACGCGATTAGCGCCCTGGGGATGTTCTGGCTGCTCCTGAACGAGGCCCCCCCTGACCCCGTCACGCCGGATAAAGGGATGGATCCATGAGCAGTGAGCAGCAGGGCGGCACCGCGCACGGGGGCAGTTCCACGTCACCGGGCCGGAAGGCGCGCATCCTGATCGTGGAGGACGAAGCGTGGGATGCCGAGCTGGCGCAGCGCCTGCTGACCAGGGCGGGGCTCGACTTCACGGCCGTCGTCGTGGACACGAGGGCGCCGTTCGTGGAGCAGCTGGCCGCCTTCCGCCCGGACGTGATCCTGTCTGATTATCATCTGCCGGGCTTCTCCGGCGAGGAGGCCCTCGAGATCGTGCAGGAGCAGTGCCCGCACGTGCCGTTCGTTTTCTGGTCCGGTGTGCTCGGGGACGAGGCGGCGGTCGCTCTCATCAAGCAGGGGGCCACGGACTACGTCCTGAAGGACCGGCCCGCCCGGCTGCCCTCGGTCATCTGCCGCGCTATCGCCGAGGCCGAGCAGCGGGCGCGGCTGGCCCGCCTCGATGAGCAGCTGCGCGAGGCGCAGCGCCTGGCCAGCCTGGGCCAGCTGGGCGCGGCCGAACAGGCCATGAGCCTGACCCGCCAGCTGCTCGCGGTGGCCCGGCAGGATGTGGCCCCGGCCGGGCCCCCGTCCTGACCGTATCAGGCCGCCGGCCGCCGGAAATCCATCACTTAGTGTGATATAATGATTACTGTGCGTACGTCAGGTACTGCGGTCAGTGAGGTGTGGCTGGACGTAGATCGACCGTATCCCGCGTGGTCACTGAGAGAAGTTGGGCGACATGGCGAGCACTCGGCCTGTGCACCACCCGCGGCGTCCCGCCGGTTCAGCGGACGGGGGCCGCCATCACCGGCTCCGGGGCCGCCACCAGGCGGCATCCTCCACCGGTACTCCTGATCTGGCCGCGGCCGCCAGAGAGGCCGTGGTCGGCTTCCTGCACGAGTCGTCGATGGGCGCGGCGCCCGTGGCTGCGGGCGCCGTGATCAGCCCGATGGGCCCTGCCCCGGGGGCGCAGAAGGTCGCCGCGGATGATGCGGCGGGCAGCGCCTTCGCGGGAGTCCCAGTGGGGATTCCCGCCAGCCTGGTCACTGGGACACCGGGGACCGCCGAGTCGGTCGCGATGAAGGCCGCGGCCCTCAGCGTGGCCACGCTGGACCGGATCGAGGCGGCGGCCGCCAAGGTGGAGGAGGACATCCGGGCGGCCCTCCAGGCGCAGGCCGAACTCCGGGCCGGCGCGGGCGCGGCGGCCGAAGCGGCGGTACGGGCGGCGGAGGACTCCTGGATCGCGGCGCACGCATCCGAGGCGGCCGAGGGGCGGGCCAGGGTCATCCTCGGCGTGATGACCAAGTACCTGGCGGTCACCATCGCGCTGGTCGTGATCACGGTCATCTTCCTCGTGATCACAGCGGCAGTTGCCCATTAGGTCTGGCTGTCGCGGCGGCCTGGCGGCGCAGAACCGCGGCCCGGAGCCATGATGATCACGCAGAAAAGAATCTTCATCACCCTGCGTAACGCGTGGCCCGCCCAGGCCGATACCTAGATAGACGCGGTTGACGTGGGTACCCCCGAGCTCACGTCACCGCGTCTTCAGCATGACCGGAGGCGGGGCGCGGTGGCCCCGGCGCGCCATGGCCCGGTAGCGTTCAGTTCATGACAGCCACCCAGCCCGCCGCGGAGGCTCCTTTCGGCCGGATGCTGACCGCGATGATTACGCCGATGACCGCCGACGGGGCGGTCGACTACGACGGGGCGGCCCGTCTGGCCACGTATCTCGTCAACGAGATGCGCAACGACGGCCTGGTCATCAGCGGGACCACCGGCGAAGCGCCGACCACGACGGACGCCGAGAAGGAACGCCTGCTCCGCGCCGTGATCGAGGCGGTCGGTGACCGGGCCGCCATCGTGGCCGGGGTCGGCACCAACGACACCGCCCACACGTGCGAGCTGGCCCGCCAGGCCGAGCGGGCCGGGGCGTCGGGACTGCTCCTGGTCACGCCGTACTACAACAAGCCGCCGCAGAGCGGGCTCGTGGCCCACTTCACCAGGGCCGCCGACGCCACCGGCCTGCCGGTCATCCTGTACGACATACCTGGCCGGACGGCGACCGCCATCGCGACGGAGACCCTGCTCCAGCTGGCCGAGCACCCGCGCATCGTGGCCGTCAAGGACGCCAAGGGTGATCTGGGGGCGGGTTCCCTGGTCATGCTGGCCACCGACCTGGTCTTCTACTGCGGGGACGACATGCTGAACCTGCCCTGGCTCTCGGTCGGGGCGGCCGGCTTCGTGAGCGTGGTCGGCCACGTGGCGGGGGACCGGCTGCATGAGATGATCGACGCGTACCGGGCGGGGCGGGTCGAGGAGGCCCGGCGGATCCACTACGACCTGCTCCCGCTCTACACCGGCATCATGACCCGGACCCAGGGCGTGATCACGACCAAGGCGGCGCTCGGCTTGCTGGGGCTGCCCGGCGGGCCGCTCCGCGGCCCGCTGATCGACGCGACGCCGGCCCAGATCGAACAACTGCGATCCGACCTGGTCGCTGGAGGCGTGAAGATCAAGTGAGTCACCCCCATCCGGAGCTCGGCACACCGCCGGCTCTCCCGTCCGGCACGCTGCGCATCGTGGGCCTCGGTGGCCTGGGCGAAATCGGCCGGAACATGACCGTGTTCGAGTACCAGGGGCGCCTGCTGATCGTGGACTGCGGGGTGCTGTTCCCGGAGCCGGACCAGCCCGGCGTGGACCTGATCCTGCCCGACTTCACCTCGCTGGACGGCCGGCTCGACGACATCGAGGCGATGGTCCTTACCCACGCGCACGAGGATCACATCGGTGCGGTGCCCTACCTGCTGCGGCGCCGGGACAACATCCCCCTGATCGGCTCGCGGCTGACGCTGGCCCTGGTCCGCAGCAAGCTCACCGAGCACCGGATCGCGCCGGCCGCGGTGGAGGTCGCCGAGGGCGGGCGCCAGTCGTTCGGCCCCTTCGACCTGGAGTTCTTCGCGGTCAACCACTCCATCCCGGATGCGCTCGCGGTGGCCATCACCACCCCGGCCGGGGTGGTGCTGCACACCGGCGACTTCAAGATGGACCAGCTGCCGCTGGACGGCCGGCTGACCGACCTGGGCGGATTCTCGCGGCGCGGCGCCGAGGGCGTCGACCTGCTCATGTCCGACTCCACCAACGCCGAGGTCCCCGGCATCGTCACCAGCGAGCGGGCCATCTCGCCGGTCCTCAACGAGATCTTCGCGAGCACGCAGCAGCGGATCATCGTGGCCTGCTTCGCCAGCCATGTGCACCGCGTCCAGCAGGTGCTCGACGCGGCCGCCGCGCACGGCCGCAGGGTGGCGTTCGTCGGCCGGTCCATGGTGCGGAACATGGGCGTGGCGCGCGATCTCGGGTATCTGCGGGTCCCCTCGGTCCGCGGCGGCCTGCTGGTGGACCCGCGCGACGCCGAGGGCATGCCGCCCGGCGAGGTCGTGCTGGTCTGCACCGGATCGCAGGGCGAGCCCATGTCGGCGCTGTCCCGGATGGCCGCCCGGGACCACCCGATCCGGATCGCCGAGGGCGACACGGTCATCCTGGCCTCCTCGCTGATCCCGGGCAACGAGTCCGCCGTGTACCGGGTGATCAACGAGCTGACCCGGTGGGGCGCCCGGGTGGTGCACAAGGGCAACGCGCTGGTCCACGTGTCCGGTCACGCGCCCGCCGGTGAGCTGCTGTACGTGCTGAACCAGGTGAAACCGCGCAACTTCATGCCGGTGCACGGGGAGTGGCGGCACCTGCGGGCGCACGCCCAGCTGGCCGAGCTCACCGGCGTCCCGGCCGCCAACGTCGTGATCGCCGAGGACGGCGTGGTGGTCGACCTGGCCCAGGGCAAGGCCAAGGTCGTGGGCAAGGTGCCGTGCGGTTACGTTTACGTGGACGGCCTGTCCGTCGGCGAGGTGACCGAGACCTCGCTGAAAGACCGCCGGATCCTGGGCGAGGAAGGTTTCTCTCGGTGGTCATCGTGGTCGACTCGACCACCGGCAAGCTGGTGGCCGGCCCGGAGATCCACGCCCGCGGGTCAGGCATCGACGATTCCGCGCTCAGCGAGGTCCGGCCGAAGATCGAGGAAGCGCTGGCGCGCGCGGCCGCCGACGGGATCAACGACGCCCATCAGCTGGGCCAGCTGGTCCGCCGCACCGTCGGGCGCTGGGTCAACGACAGCTACCGGCGGCGGCCCATGATCATTCCGGTGGTCATCGAAGTCTGAGGGAGGCCTACCGGGTGGCGCCGGACTCGTGCTGGCGGGCCAGCTGGCGGAGCAGCCGCTGGTAGTAGCCGAACGCGGGCACCACCGCTCCCGGGTCCTTGGCCGCGTCGTCCCAGCGGCGCAGCCGGAGCGCGGCCTGGCACCACGGGCTGGCCTCGAACTCCGCGCTCTCCGCCGGGGTCATCGGGCCGCCCTGGATGCGCAGCGTGTGCACCGAGGCCGCGGACAGGCGGCCGAAGTACCCCGGTTCCACGGCGCACAGGTACCGCTTGGCCGCGACATGCAGCCGGACCGGCTCGGTCACCCCGGGCCCGAACCACTGCGCCAGCCAGTCCGCGCCCTGGTCGCCATGCCGGCGGTCGGTGCCGCTCCGGCGCTGCTGCCCGCTGACCGCCCCGGTGAAGTGGCCCACGTCGTGCAGCAGGGCCGCGCCGACCAGCTCAGGTGCTGCGGCAGCCCCCTCGGCCAGGGCCGCGGCCTGGAGCAGGTGCTGGGCCTGGGTCACCGCCTCGCCCAGGTACTCGCGGGCGCCCTCGGCGGTGAAGAGGTCCGCGATGACCCGTACCGGGTCGGCTGCTGACATGTCCGGTCCTTCCGCTCCGTCCATGATCGTGCTGCGGGGGATTCAATCCAGAGTGGCCTGCGAGAACGCCGCTGCCAACCGGAAGCGCCGAGTGTTCGCGGACCCGCCAGACCAGCGATAACCGCCGTTCACCCGGGGCCGAAGATCATGGCGACACGCCCGTACGCTTACGCCTGCACCGCTCTGATCGTGGGTACTTTGGGCATCATGGCTACTCGTGTCGCTAAGGGCACCCCCCGCCCAGGGACGGGCGCGTCCGGTGGGCAGGCACGCCCGGCGGCCGGGCAGGGCCGGGCCGCGGGCGGGCAGACGGGCGCCCCCGGTGCTGCCGGGCGGGCGGCCAGCGGGCGGGCAGGCCAGCAGCAAGAACGCGATGCCACCGCGGCCCCGCCAGGGTCAGGGCCGCAGCAGCGCGTCCCGGACCGGGCGGAAGCGGCCGAACCGCTCCGGGCGGAAGCGGTCGGCCCAGAGATGGTCGGGCCAGGGCAGGAAGCGGACCTCGGGCCGGGGCCGCACCCGCGGGGCCGCGGCGCGGTCGCCCCAGCGGACGACTGACCCGATCCTGATCCTGGCCGGCTGGCTGGTCCGGCTGGTGGCCGGACTGTGGATGGTCGCCGCCCATGCGGCCGGGTTCGGCGCGCGGCGGTTCGGGAAGAGCGCACGGGACCTCGACCCGGCGCACCAGCGGGACGGCCTGGGCCTGGCCTTCCTGGCGGCGGCCATCATCGTCGCCGCCACCACCTGGTTCCACCTGCACAACTTCGCCGGGCGGATGCTGGCCGACCTGTTCCTCGGCGCCTTCGGCTCGGCCGCCTGGACCGTGCCCCTCCTGCTCGGCCTGCTCGCCTGGCGGTTCCTGCGCCATCCCGACCGCAACGCGCAGACCGGGCGGATGGTGATCGGCTGGAGTTGCCTGCTGCTCGGCGGGCTCGGCCTGGTGCACATCGCGGCGGGCACGCCGCAGCCGTCTGCGGGCGAGACCGCCATGCGGTCCGGCGCCGGGCTGATCGGCTTCTTCGTCTCGGCCCCGCTGGTGGCCGCGCTGACGCCGTGGGTCGCCGCGCCACTGCTCGCGCTGGTCAGCGGGTTCGGGCTGCTCGTGATCACCGGAACGCCGGTGCACCGGGTGCCCGACCGGCTGGCCGAGCTGCGCGGCTTTGCCCAGCGGGGTGACCTGGACTTCGGGGACGCCGAGGACGATCCCGCCGCGGGGATCGAGGGCTCGGCGATGGCCGGCCCGATGGCACGGGGCGGCCGCAAGCGGCCCCCGGCGATCGAGGCCGGCGAGCACCACCGGCCCTACGACACGCCGATCCTCGGCGACGGCCCCGGAGCGAAGGCGGCAGGCGCCGGGCGCCTGCGGGGAGCCGCGGTGCCTCAGCCCGCGGACGCGGCCGGGCCGGCCGCCGAGGATCCCGACGAGTCCCTGCTCGACGCGCTGGGCTTCGGGCCAGCCGGGGCGGTGGCCCCGGGACCGCACGAGACGGTGGTGTCACCCGAGGGTGCCGCCCGCCCCGACGCGGGCCTGCACGAGCCCGCCGCCGGGCTGGTCCGGGGCGAGCAGCTGACCCTGTCCGGGTCGGCCGAGTCCAGCTACATCCTGCCGCCGATGGCGCTGCTCAAGCCGGGCAGCGCGCCCAAGGAGCGGACCCGGGCCAATGACATGGTGGTCCGGGCGCTGTCGGAGGTGCTGGAGCAGTTCGAGGTGGACGCGCGGGTCACCGGGTTCAAGCGCGGGCCCACGGTGACCAGGTACGAGATCGAGCTGGGTCCCGCGGTGAAGGTGGAGCGGGTCACGGCGCTGACCAGGAACATCGCCTACGCGGTGAAGAGCGCGGACGTGCGGATCATCTCCCCGATCCCGGGCAAGTCCGCCATCGGGGTGGAGATCCCGAACGCGGACAAGGAAATCGTCAGCCTGGGGGATGTGCTGCGCTCCCAGGTGGCGGTGAATGATCACCATCCGATGGTGGTCGGCCTGGGCAAGGACGTCGAGGGCCGGACCGTGGTGGCGAACCTGGCCAAGATGCCGCACATGTTGATCGCCGGGGCCACTGGCGCGGGAAAGGCCCTCGCCCTTGACACCCCGATCCCTACCCCCGGTGGCTGGACAACGATGGGGGATGTCCAGCCAGGCGATCAGGTCTTTGACGACCATGGTCAACGGTGCACGGTGGTGGGGGCGACCCCGGTCATGCAGGGGCGTCCGTGCTATGAGATCGAGTTCTCTGATGGCACGGTCATCGTGGCCGATGCGGAGCACCTGTGGCAGACGGACTCGGCGGCAGGGCGCCAGCAACAGGCCCGACCTGCACGGGGGAGACAATACTGGCCGTCGGCGGACGTGGCTCGCGTGGCCGAGCGGGCGGCTGAGGTCCTGGGTGAACCTGACCGCCTGACCGGGACCAGCGAGGTTCTGGGCGATGTGGGTACTCAGTTCCGAAACGTGCTCTACCGGGTCGTCATGGACCTGCCCAAGGAAGGCCGGGTGATCCGGCCAACCTACCGGCGAGGTGGACGCGAGGTCGGATTCTGGGCCCAGGCGTACTCCCGCCATCTCGTCTACAAGGCGCTCGCGGAACACGTCAGTGCCGGTGACGATCGCGCTCGGGAAGCCGACGCCGAACCAGTCACGACCAGGCAGATTGCCGGATCGCTCCGGCATTGGGGGCGGTTCAACCATTCGGTCGCGGTATCCGGGCCGCTTCGCTACCCGGAGCGAGATCTGCCGGTGGCCCCCTACACGTTCGGCTGCTGGCTGGGGGACGGGACGACGTTGGGTGCGGGCTTCACCTGTGCTGACGAGGAGATTCTTGATCAGATCCGTGAGGACGGATACGTGGTTACCCGCTATGCCAGCGCCCCGATGCAGTACATGATCTCGAACCGCCCTGAGCGTGAGCGGCGCATCGCCGAGGCGCTTGAGTTCGCAGGTCAGGGACTGAGCGTTGGCCAAGCCGCACTCCAGGCTGGCGTCGGTCTTTCCGCTGTGCCCCAGGCAGCCGGGGGGCGCTTCCCGCGGGGCCGCAGGGGCTATGCTGCTCCGTCCTCACCTCCCCGTGAGCGTTACCGGACGCTTCGTGAGATATTTCGCGAGGTTGGGGCCAAGCACATCCCCGAGGCGTATCTGCATGCGTCGGTCTCGCAGCGCCGTGCTTTGCTCGCCGGACTGCTGGACACAGACGGCTATTGCAACCCAAGTGGAACGGTTGAGTTCGGGGTCACCAGTCGTGATCTCGCGTATGGGGTCCTGGAGTTGACGCTTGGCCTGGGGTATAAGGCCACGCTCCGGACCAAGCCCGGCAAAGGCCGTCGCGTGGACACCTCGACCGTCTATGTGGTCGCCTTCACTCCGGGTGAGCCGGTGTTCCGGCTCAGCCGTAAGCTGGCCCGGCAGCGCCAGGTCAGGCCAGCCAGCCCGGCGCGGCGGCGCTACATAGTGGATGTGCGCCCGGTCGAATCCGTACCGGTTCGCTGCATTCAAGTCGATAGCCGTAGCCGCCTGTACCTGGCCAGCCGTTCATGCATCCCCACGCACAATTCGACCTGCATCAACGGCCTGATAACGTCCGTGCTACTGCGGGCCACGCCGGAATACGTCCGGATGATCCTGGTTGACCCCAAGCGAGTCGAGCTGGCTATTTATCAGGGAATACCGCATCTTTACACGCCTATCATCACTAACCCAAAAAAGGCGGCTGAGGCGCTGCAATGGGTGGTCGGCGAAATGGACCGCCGTTATGACGACCTGGCGGCATTCGGCTTCCGGCACGTTGACGACTTCAACAAGGCGGTGCGCGCGGGCAAGCTGACGGCGGCGCCGGGTAGCGAACGCGTGTTCACGCCCTATCCGTACCTGGTGGTCATCGTGGACGAGCTCGCCGACCTCATGATGGTCGCCCCGCGTGACGTCGAGGACTCGGTGGTGCGCATCACCCAGCTGGCCCGGGCCGCCGGGATCCACCTTGTGCTGGCGACCCAGCGCCCGAGCGTGGACGTGGTGACCGGGCTCATCAAGGCGAATGTGCCGTCGCGGCTGGCCTTCGCCACCTCCAGCCTGACCGACAGCCGGGTGATCCTGGACCAGCCCGGGGCGGAGAAGCTGGTCGGCCAGGGAGACTGCCTGTTCCTGCCGATGGGCGCCAGCAAGCCGCTGCGCCTGCAGAACGCCTTCGTCACCGAGAAGGAAATCCGTGAGGTAGTCAGCCACTGCACCCGGCAGGCGCAGCCTGCCTACCGCGAGGACGTCGCCGCGCCGGAGAGCCAGCAGCGGGAGATCGACGCCGACATCGGCGACGACCTGGAGCTGCTGATGCAGGCCGCGGAGCTGGTCATCCGGACCCAGTTCGGCTCCACCTCCATGCTGCAGCGCAAGCTGCGGGTCGGGTTCGCCAAGGCGGGCCGCCTGATGGACCTGCTGGAAAGCCGCAACATCGTCGGGCCGAGCGAGGGCTCGAAGGCCAGGGATGTCCTGGTGCGGCCAGATGACGTGGACAGCGTGATTGATTCGCTGCGGGGCGGGGCAGGACTGAGCTAGGCCACGGCATCCGCCGCGGCAGAGGGGGATGTCTACACTTGTTAGCGGCCCGGATATTGGGCGGGCCGCTCGCATCCGGTTACTGCTCCCGCACCCGGGACAGTGCGCAGTGCGATATGGCGTGGAGGCGTGGCGTGAGCATTGGTGACGCCCTGGCGGATGCGCGCCGCCAGGCGGGTCTCACCATTACGCAGGTTAGCCAGAGAACCTGCATTAGAGAGACGATCATCCGGGGGATCGAGCATGATGATTTTTCCGCCTGTGGCGGAGATTTCTACGCCCGGGGTCATATCCGCAGCGTCGCGCGGGCCGTGGGAGCCGACGACGAGGAGCTGATCCGCGAGTACGACGCCGTGCACGGCGCGCCGCAGGCGATCAGGGCCGCGGACGTGTTCGAGCCAGCCACGCCGATCAAGATCAAGGAGCGGCGGCGGCCCAACTGGAGCCTGGCCATGGTCCTGGTCCTGGCGGTGATCGCCGGGTACGGGATCTACCGGGTGGTGAACTCGACCGCGCCGCATCCCGCGCGGACCCAGGCCAGCTCGGGCCAGCTGGCCCCGCGGCACCACGCCCATCCCGTGGCCTCGCCCACGCACTCGGCTGTGCCGCCCTCGCCTGCCGTGAGCCAGAACGTGACGATCAGCCTCACCGCGATCCAGGACTGCTGGGTCGAGTTCACCAGGCCGAACGGACGCTTCCTCTCCCAGGCCTACGTGGTCGGGGGGAGCTCGAAGACCTGGACTTTCTCCCGGACGGTGAACATGGACATCGGCAATCCCGGGGGGATCGTGCTCACCGTCAACGGCAAGAAGGTGGGCTCGCCCAGCCCCGCGGGCCAGCCCGTCACGCTCAGCCTGGGGCCCGGGAAGCC
The DNA here is from genome assembly GCA_963711485.1 of uncultured Actinomycetes bacterium. Lineage (GTDB taxonomy): Bacteria > Actinomycetota > Actinomycetes > Streptosporangiales > Streptosporangiaceae > RYN-230. The sequence continues at coordinate 42,200 of CAVQEM010000027.1, read as the reverse complement.
GGTCACCAGCTAACTGCAGCACCAGAGCGCTTACCGTAGGCTTCCGGTGTGTCGTCGAGTCAGCAAAGTTCCCAGCCCCCGCAGCGCACGGTCAGCCTCGTGACGCTGGGCTGTGCGCGCAACGAGGTGGATTCCGAGGAGCTCGCGGCCCGCCTCGAGGCCGCGGGGTGGACGCTGGCCGGCAGCGACGAGGCGAGCGTCGTGCTGGTGAACACCTGCGGGTTCATCGAGGCGGCCAAGCAGGAGTCGGTCAGCGAGCTGCTCGACGCCGCCGGGAGCGGCGCGAAGGTGGTGGCCGCGGGCTGCCTGGCCGAGCGGTACGGCAGCGACCTGGCGGCCGAGCTGCCCGAGGCGCAGGTGCTCAGCTTCGACGATTACGGGGACATCGGGGCCCGGCTGGATGCCGTCCTGGCCGGGGAACGGCGTCCCGCTCATGAGCCGAGGGACCGGCGCAAGCTGCTGCCGATCGCACCCGCGGCGCGGTCCGCTGACCTGGCCCGCCGGCCGCCGGGGCACGGCGCGGCGGAGATCACGGAGCTCCCGCCCGGGCTGGCCCCCGCGTCCGGCCCGCGGACGCTCCGGCGCCGGCTGTCCGGCGGGCCGGTGGCCCCGCTCAAGATCGCGTCCGGGTGCGACCGGCGGTGCAGCTTCTGCGCCATCCCGGCGTTCCGCGGCGCGTTCCTGTCCCGTCCCCCGGAAGACCTGGTCGCCGAGGCGGGGTGGCTGGCCGGCCACGGGGTCCGGGAGCTGGTTCTGGTCAGCGAGAACTCCACGTCGTACGGCAAGGACCTGGGCAACCCCCGGCTGCTGGATGAGCTGCTGCCCCAGCTCGCCGCGGTGCCGGGCATCGACCGGATCAGGGTCAGCTACCTCCAGCCCGCGGAGGTGCGCCCCGCGCTCATCGAGGTGATGACCTCCACCCCCGGCGTGGCCCCCTACTTCGACCTCTCCTTCCAGCACGCCAGCGGGAAGGTGCTCCGCGCGATGCGGCGCTTCGGCGACCGCGAGCGGTTCGGGGGCCTGCTCGCCCAGGTCAGGCAGGCCTGGCCGGAGGCCGGCGTGCGGTCCAACTTCATCGTCGGATTCCCGGGGGAGACCGCCGCCGACGTCGACGAGCTGCAGCGCTTCCTGTCCGAGGCGCGCCTGGACGCGATCGGCATCTTCGGCTACTCCGACGAGGACGGCACCGAGGCGGCCACCCTGGGCGGCCAGCTGGATCCCGCCGAGATCGCCCGGCGGGTGGATGAGCTGGCGGGCCTGGCCGACGAGCTGATGGCCCAGCGGGCCGCGGACCGCGTGGGCGAGGTGGTGGAGGTGCTCCTGGAGGAGGATCTCGGGGACGGGACCTACCTCGGCCGGGCGGCCCACCAGGCGCCGGAGGTGGACGGGACCACGACCGTGCGCGGCGTGGCCGGGGCGGCCATCGGCGAGCTGATCTGCGCCCGGGTCGCCGAGGGCAACGGTGTGGACCTGGTGGCCGACTGGCTCGCCGTGCCCGCGGCGGCCGCCGGACGCGGGTGACCGCATTGAGCCAGCCCGCCGCGGAGACGGGCGGGGGAGCGCGGCCGGCCCCGCCCGCGCTGCAGGCTGGCGTCCCCCAGCCGGGCGTGCTGAACGTGGCCAACGCGCTCACCGTGCTCCGGCTGCTGCTCGTCCCGGTGTTCGTCGTGCTCTTGCTGGCCGGCGGGACCGGCTGGCGGGCCGCGGCGCTCGCCGTGTTCCTGATCGCGTCGGTGACCGACCTGCTGGACGGGCGGATCGCCCGGCAGCGTGGCCTGATCACGGATTTCGGGAAGATCGCGGACCCCATCGCGGACAAGGCACTGACCGGGGCGGCCCTGGTCACGCTGTCCGCCCAGGGCGAGCTGGCCTGGTGGGTGACCGCGGTGATCCTGGCCCGTGAGCTCGGGGTGACCGCGCTGCGGTTCTGGGTCATCCGGCACGGGGTGATCGCGGCCAGCCGGGGCGGCAAGATCAAGACCCTGCTCCAGGTGCTCGCCATCGCCCTGTACGTGGTGCCCGGGCCGCCCGGTATCGTGCGGATGGTGGTGATGGGGCTGGCCGTCGTGGTGACCGTGGTCACGGGGGCCGATTACACCGTCCGGGCCGTGCGCCTGCGCCGCCGCAGCATGTCCGCGGCGGCCCGGTGAGCCATGGCGGCCCCGGCACACGGCGGCCCGGTGATCCCGTGGCGGCCCCGGCACACGGCGGCCCGGTGAGCCCGTGGGCGCCCGGCCCGGAGCCGGGGGGTAGGCGGGTGGCATCCGGGGACGCCGCGGCGGAGCTGATCGCGCTGCTGACGGACCGGCAGCTGAGCATCGCCGTGGCCGAGTCACTGACCGGCGGCCTGCTCGCCGCGGCGCTCACCGACGTCCCGGGCGCCTCAGCGGTCTTCCGCGGCGGTGTCGTGGCCTACGCGACCGAGCTCAAGGCCGCGCTGCTCGGGGTGGGCCAGGACGTGCTGGACACCCACGGGGCCGTGTCGGCCGAGGCGGCCGGGGCCATGGCCGAGGGGGTGCGCGGCCGGCTCGGCGCTTCCGTCGGCGCGGCCACCACCGGTGTGGCCGGCCCGGACCCGGCCGAGGGAAAACCCGCAGGCACGGTCTACGTCGCGGCCAGCGCCGGGGATCAGACCCGGGTGCGCCGGCTGGCCCTGTCCGGCGGCCGGGAGGCGATCCGCGCCGCGACCGTGCGCGAAGCGCTGGGGCTGGTTCTTGCCCTCGCGCGGGAAGAGAGCCGATGATTACAGTGTTACGTTAGCAGCGAACACGGCTGCCGGTGCTTTCCCTACTGTCGGTGAGGGCGAGTACGGTGGAGCTATCTGGTGACACACTTCGCGAAGGGAGTGCCGCGATGGTCCTGCTTCGTCACTTGCTGGGTGACGTGCTGCGGCGGCTACGTCTGCGGCAGGGGCGAACCCTGCGCGAGGTGTCGGCCGCGGCCCGGGTCTCCCTGGGATACCTGTCCGAGGTCGAACGCGGGCAGAAGGAAGCATCCTCTGAGCTGCTCGCCGCTATCTGCACGGCGCTGAACACCCCGCTGTCCCACGTGCTCGGCGAGGTTTCGGACAGCTTCGCCCTGGCCGAGCTGCAGAACGACGCGGAGCTCGCCCCCGCCGGCGCCCCGTCCGGAAACGGCCGGACCCCGGTGGACGCCCGCTCGATCAACCGGGCCGGTCGCGAGCTGGAGCTGCCGGTGTCCCGGGCGTTCTCCGCCGAGCTGCAGCCCGGGAGACTCCGGGTGCCCGCCGGGCATATCCGGGGCATGGATTCCGAGCGGGTGCTGGACCCGCTAGGCGTCAACGAGGATCACCCGGCCTTCGACGAGGTCACCCGCCGGGTACGCGGCGACTTCAGCGACATGGTCCCGGTGTAACCCACGACTGGACGACCCGGCGGGCGGGGGCTGCGAGAGCGGCCCCCGCCCGCTTTTACCTAACGAACCGTCCGGGCGGCTCACGACCGCAGGCCAGGCGAGTGCGGGGGAAGCCGGAATCAGGCCCAGGCGCGCGGGTCGTCGGTCAGCTCGACGATCCGCTGGGGCAGCCGCCCGGTGGCGATGTGCTCGAGCGTGACCTCTTCCAGGATGGCCCGCTCGTTGGCGCGCAGCGCGATCCAGACGCTCTGCAGGGGTTCGGCGACACCGATGTAGCCGATGTTCTCCGGCCGCTCGCCGCGCACGCCGACCAGCTGGCCGTCGATGGCCCGGATGATGTCGGCGAGCGCGATTTCCCCGGCCGGCTTGGCCAGCCAGAAGCCACCCTCGGGGCCACGCTGGCTGCGGACCAGCCCCGCCCGGCGCAGCTGGGTGAGGATGGCCTCCAGGAACTTGCCCGGGATGTGCTGGGCACGCGCCAGTTGCTCGGCGGTGATGTGACCGCCATCCGCCGCGGCCAGTTCGACCGCGGCGCGCAGCGCATAGTCAGCGCGGGCAGAGAGCCTCATGTCCAGCATTATGCAGGTTGCCGGCCACTGAACGGGCCGTCTGGCCCACTCGCGGGACCGTTTTAGTAGGAATTAGCCCTCGTCTGGCCCGGACGGACGGTATCCGTCACGCGCGCCGCCCGCTCACCAGGCCAGCCCCAGGACCTCCGCCGCCGCGAGCGCGTTCGCCCGGGCCGCGCCGTAGGTGGCGAGATGCACGCCCCCCGGCGGGGCCCAGAGCGGCAGCCCCATCTCCACGACCACCGTGTCCGGGCGCGCCGCGACCAGCCCGCTCACCACGTCCTGGACGGCCGCGTACCGGTGTGCGTCGCGGACCACCACGATGAGTGGCCGGCCCGCCGCCCGGGCCAGCGCGGCCCGGGTGACCGGGGCTGCCTCGCCGGCCGCCAGGCCGGCCGGGATGCGCTGGATGCTGGTGCCCGGCACCCACGGACGCAGGCCCCACGGGACGTCGCCCACCGCGATGTTCTCCTGCGCCGCCAGTTCCACCACCACCGGGTCGGCCAGCGGGCCGGGGGCAGCCGAGACGCGCACCGCGCGCCGGGCCGCCACCAGGCCGATGTGGGCGCCGTAACCGGCGAGCGGGCCCGCGTCCGGCCCCGTGCCATCCAGACCCGTGCCATCCAGACCGTTGCGATCCAGGCTTGTGCGATCCAGGCTTGTGCGATCCAGGCCGGTGCGATCCAGGCCGGTGCCATCCAGGCCCGTGTGATCCGGGCCGGTGCCATCCGGGCCGCTGCCATCGGGGCCGGGCCCGGCCAGCCGGGCCCGGGAGGCCGCCTCGGCCAGCCAGTCGCGCAGCCGGGCTCACGTTCTGCCGGGCCTCCGCCAGCCGTTCCTCGGGCAGCCGGCCGCTGGCCACCGCCTCGCTGAGAGCCCGCCGCACCGCCAGGTAGCTGTCCTCCGCGGCGTCGCGCCCCAGGCAGAGCAGGTCCGTCCCGGCGGCCACGGCGAGCACCGCGGCCTCCGGGATGCCGTACAGAGCGCTCACGGCGCGCATTTCCAGTGCGTCTGAGATGATCACCCCGGTGAAGCCCAGCCCGCCCCGCAGCAGGCCGCTCAGGGCCGCGGCGGACAGCGTGGCCGGAGCGTCCCCGGTGAGCTCGGGTACCCGCAGGTGACCTGGCATCACGCCGCGCACCCCGGCCGTGATGGCCGCGGCGAACGGGGGGAGGTCCCGGCGCCGGAGGAGGTCGAGACTGGCGTCCAGGGTGACGATGCCGTGGTGGGAATCGGCGCTGGTGCTGCCGTGCCCGGGGAAGTGCTTCGCGCACGCGGCCACCCCGGCCGCCTGGAGGCCGCGGACGGCCGCGGCGCCGTGCCGGGCCACCAGGCCCGGGTCCGCGCCGAACGACCTGATCCCGATGACGGGGTTGTCGGCGGCGGTGTTCACGTCCACCGACGGGGCGAGGTTGACGTTGATGCCGAGGGCGGCCAGATCCTGGCCCAGCGCCCGGTACACCGCGGTGGTCAGGTTCACGTCGTCCACCGCGCCCAGGGCGGCGTTGCCCGGGTAGGGGCTGCCGGTCAGGTAGGCGATGCGGGTGACGTCGCCGCCCTCCTCGTCGATGGCCACGAGGGGCAGACCGCCCGCCGAGCGGAGCTGGGCGGTGAGGCGGGCCAGCTGGCCCGGCCCGGCGATATTCGGGCCGAAGATGGTCACCCCGGCCAGGCCACGTTCCAGCGCCGACAGCACCCAGCGCGGGGCCCGCTCGCCCGGGAACGGGGGATGAGGATCGCGTCGGCCATCCCGTCCAGCACCGGGTCGGCCGGGACACCTGCGCTCATCCCTTCACCGCCCCGGCCACCAGGCCTGCGGTCATCCGCCGCGCGACGATGAGGAAGAACACCACCACCGGGATGGTGTACAGGGTGGAAGCGGCCATGATGGGCCCCCACTCGGCGCCGCCGCGGGTGGCGAGCAGGGCCGCCACACCACACGCGGCCGCCGATCTAGTCAGCTTCACCAGAGATCCCCCTTCCCGGCTTGATCCTTCGCGCTTCACGTAATTCCTCGCGATCCCAGGGCGCTCCGGCGCTGTCGGCCGTCTAGGCTGTCGCTGCCTGCCTACTCAGCGCGCTGCCCAACCGGGCCCGGCGGTCACGTCGCTGGGCTGACCGGCCGGGCCCGGCTTTTGACCAACCGTGTGGGGATTCTGGGGTGAAACTAACAGTAAAGTTTCCTATTAGATAGACCCTGTTTCCAGATTGAGACAGAATTCAGCCAGGTTCCCGCCGGGCGCCGCTGCTGGCGGCCGGCGGACCCTGGCTGGCCGGCTCCTCGCCGCGGGCGAGCAGGTGCTGGGGGGACGTCATGCGACGGAGGGAAGGCATGGAACAACGGCCCGGGACGCCCCGGCTGCTGCGGGAGCTGAACGACCGGGCCGCCCTCGAGCTGCTGCTCGGCGGCGGGCCGATGACCAGGGCCCAGGTGGGCGAGCGGACCGGGCTGTCCAAGGTGACCGCGTCACAGATGCTCTCCCGGCTGCAGGAACGCGGCCTGGTCACGGCGGCGGGGGAGCAGGCGGGCGGCCGCGGGCCGAACGCGGCCCTCTACGCGGTCGTGCCGTCCAGCGCGCACGTCGCCGGGCTGCACGTCGAGCGCGATGAGGTCAGCGCCGGCGTGGCCGACATCACCGGCGAGGTGGTCACCCAGGTCAGCGTGGACCCCAACGGCGCCGCCAACCCGGTCGAGCTGGTCCGCGGCGCGGTGGCGGCCGCCTGCCACGCGGCGGGCGTGCAGATGTCACGGCTGAACGCCCTGGTCATCGGCACGCCCGGCGTGCTGGATCCGAGCACCGGGGATCCGCGGCTGGCCGTGAACCTGCCCGCCTGGCACGAAGGGGTGCTGGACGCGCTGCGCAGCGACCTGCGGCAGCCGGTGACGATCGAGAACGACGTCAACCTGGCGGCCATGGCCGAGCGGGCCGTGGGCGCCGCCCAGGGCGCCGATGACTTCGTGCTGATGTGGATCGGGGTGGGCCTCGGCCTCGCCACCATCATCGGCGGGCGGCTGCACCGCGGCGTGGGGGGCGCCGCGGGCGAGATCGGGTATCTCCCGGTCCCCGGGATGCCGCTCCCGCAGGACGTCAGCCACCCGGCCACCGGCGCGTTCCAGTCCCTGGTCGGCGCCCAGGCGGTACGGCCGCTGGCGGAGAGCTACGGGTTCCCGGCGCCCACGGCCGCCGCGGCCGTGCAGGCCGCGGTGGCCGCCGCCCAGGCCGGCGACGAGCGCGGCCAGCGCCCTGCTCGACCAGCTGGCCGCCCGGGTGGCGACCGGGGCGGCGGCGGTCAGCGTGGTACTCGACCCCGGCCTCGTCGTCCTCGGCGGCGAGGTGGGGCTGGCCGGCGGGACCGCGCTCGCCGACCGGGTGGCCGCGGAGGTGGGCCGGATCTGCCCGGCCCACCCCCAGGTGGTGCCGACCGGGGTGACCGGCCAGCCGGTGCTGCGCGGGGCCATCCTGGCTGCGGTGGAGCAGGCCCGGGGCGAACTGCTCGCCTCGGTGGCCGGTCCCTGAGGCCCGGGCGCTTCCTATTCGCCAGGCCGGCACCATCCGCCACGGGTGATCCCCGGAGCCCGGCGCGATGACACGCTGGCTATGCCTGAGCCGGTGGCCGTTCCCGTCTCGGTGCGCAGCGAAAGGGCCCTGGTCATGAACACGCCACCCGAGTCCGCCGCCGGCCCGGCGGACCCGGCCGCGGCCGCCGGGCGGGGTGAGCACTGGTGGCCGGTGGCCCTGGCCATCCTGGCCGTGGCCGGCCTGCATGTGGCGCTGCCGGCGCAGTACCGCGTGAATCCGAGATGGGTGGTCCCCGTCGTCCTTCTCGTCTTGCTGGCCGTCCTGATCATCGGGGACCCGGGTCGCATTGACCGGCAGAAGGCCTGGCTGAGGGTGGTCACCGGCCTCGTCATCACCTTCATCACGCTGGCGAACCTGTTCTCCGCCGCGGCTGGTCGCCGAGATCCTGACCGCCAACAAGACGTTCGCCAACAACCCCATCGGGCTGCTGGCTACCGGCGCGGTGATCTGGGCCACGAACGTGATCACTTTCGGGCTCTGGTACTGGGATCTCGACCGGGGCGGCGCCGCCGCCCGCGCACACCACCCCCGCGTGAGCCCGGCGTTCGTCTTCCCTGAGATGCTGCACACCGACTACGCGCCGGCCGCCTGGGTGCCGCGGTTCGTGGATTACCTGTCGCTGGCCTTCTGGACCGCCACCGCATTCAGCCCCACCGACACGTCCGCGATCAAGCCGTGGGCCAAGCTCCTCATGATCCTGGAGGCATGCGTATCGCTGGGCCTGGGCGCTCTCGTGATCGCCCGCGCGGTCAACATCCTGAAGACCTAGCGCCGCCCGGCCTCCTGGGGGACCCGGGCGGGCCGGGAGCAGCCCTCAGGCGCCTTTCCCGCGGCCCGGGTGCCCGGACAGCCACTCCGCGTAGGACCTGGATTCCTGCGGGCCGGGCCGGAGCCCGCCGGGCAGGGCGTGGGTGAACACGAGCGCGGCGGTGGCTTCGAGCGTGCTGCGGAGCAGATCGGCGGGGCCGGTCGCCTCGAATCCCAGCGACCACCAGTCCTCGCCGGCCGTGTGGATCTCGGTAAGTTCCGCCTGGCACCGCGGCTCGTGGCCCCGTTCCGGGGCGTGCGCCACGATCTGCCCTCCGGCCAGGCAGAACTGGGCGAGGCGCCGCGTCTTGCCGACCAGTGTCCAGCGGGCCGGATCACCGCTGTCCTGGCTGAGCGGGCCGCATCGGGAGGACCACTTCTGCCAGGACTCCAGGCGCCCGCGGGCGCGGCCCGCCACGTCAAGGCGGCCCGGGCTGCCGTGATAGGCCTTCAGTTCCAGCGCCTTGCCCCCGCGGATCTTCACCGAGATCCCGCGCAACTGCGGGGCCAGGAGGTAGGCGTCCTCGCGTGATTCCACCGTGGCCGCGAACCGCCCGAACCATCCGGCCACGGCGGGTTCCAGTTGCCCCGGGTAGATCCAGCGCACTTCGAGGCTGCGGACGCCCCCGGTGACCAGGCTGTCCGGCTGACTCGTCGCGATTGTCACCCGCTCCCGCCCCGGTCCCGCCAGCCGGCCCGGCCCGCCAGGCGGCCCGGTCCCGCCAGCCGGTCCGGTCCGCCCCCGCCGGGATGGCGACCAGGACCAGCCGGGCTGCGGCCCGGCGCGCGGTGCCCGCGTCCCCCGCGGCCGGTGGCGTTCCTGCCGACCCCATATGGCCCCCTACGCTGCTGGTACCGCCGTAATCCTGACTCCAGTCCCCCTATGCCCGGTCACGCCACCGATCCCACCTCGCGTGCCCGCAGGCAGCATCCCCCCAACGGGGTGAACGTGGCGTGCCCAGACACGGCTGGGGCGCTGCGGGATCGCCGTGATGGACCGCGGTGAGCCGCGGCCGCGCGGTGCGGCGGGCGGCCCGGCTTAATCAGAATTATCACGATTTCCCATATGCGTGACATTCATTTAGCTGGATAACAGTCCAGGCCCCAAGAACGATTCTGTTACACTGAATTCAGTATTAAAGTCAGCGAATCCGCTGAGGTAATCAAGGCCGGATTTTTCCGGATATCTGCCTCGCCGGGTTGCCTGCGTGTTGCGCCCGAGCTGACGGGCATTCGTCGGGGGACGTGGTTGGATTGCGCATTCTGATATTTCATGGATATCTCCTGCGGGGCACCGGAAGTAATATCTACAACGCGGAACTAACCCGGTGGCTGGTGAATGCTGGGCATGAGGTGCACCTGCTGTGCCAGGAAAAAAATCCAGCTGAATTCGATTTCGTGGATGCCGTGGGCCGGTGGCGCAACGGGTGCCTGGGTGTCGAGGTTTCGCGTGAGCCAGTCCGGTGCACGGCCTACGTGCCGGACATCGGGGGCTTGCTGCCTGTCTATGTCGCCGATCGCTATGAAGGGTTCGAGGCCCGCACTTTCCCGCAGCTGACCGACGGTGAGCTCGGGCACTACATCGAGGCTAACGTCGCCGCCGTCCGCGATGTCGTCGCTGCGGTGGGGCCGGACGAGGCGCTCGCGAACCACGTCGTGATGGGCCCGGTGATCCTGGCCCGAGCGCTACGCGGCCGGGTTCCGTATGCGGTAAAGATCCACGGATCGGCGCTCGAGTACACGGTCCGGCCGAACGTCGAGAGATTCGGGCCCTACGCCCGCGAGGGCCTCGCGGCGGCGGCCGGCGTGCTCGTGGGCTCCAGGCACACCGCCGAGAGCCTGTGGGAGGTCGTCCGCCTGCCGGGCCTTCCCGCGCGCACCAGGCTCCTCGGGCCAGGCGTTGATATCCGGAGGTTCCACCCGCGCCCGCCCCGGGAAGCCGAGAACCGGCTGCGGGCGCTGGCGGCACGCCTGGAAGCAGACCCGCCAAGCTGGGGCGGGGAAGGCGACGCGGCGGAGGCTCTCCGGGCCGCCGACCCGGTCCGTGACCGGATCGTCAGCTACGTCGGGAAGCTCATCGTCTCGAAAGGGGTGGACCTGCTCCTCGCGGCGTGGCCGCTGGTGGTCGAGAGCGTACCTGACGCCCGACTCATGATCGCCGGCTTTGGCGCGTACCGTCATACGCTCCTCGAACTGACCCGCGCCCTGGGCGAGGGTGACCTTCAGGCCGCCCGCGTCATCGCGGCACGCGGACGGGAACTGGAGGGAGGGCCAGCCGGTGAGCTTCATTTCCTGGCCGCCTTCCTCGACGGGCTCGCCGGCCCTGAGCGGGAACGCTACGTGAACGCTTCGCGGGCCGCCATGCGACGCGTGCATTTCGCCGGGCGGATCGAGCACGATGATGTTTCCGAATTGATGTGCGTGTCCCAGGCCGTGGTCATTCCCAGCACGTTCCCGGAAGCATTCGGCATGGTCCTCGCGGAAGCCGCGTGCTGCGGTTCGGTGCCGCTGGCGGCGGCCCACTCCGGGCTTGCGGAAGTGACAGAATTGCTGTCCTCCGCCGTCCGCCAGGATCTGCGCCCTCAGCTGTCCTTCAGGCTGGGCCCGGGGGCCGTGCGGGAGATCGGGGACAAACTGGCCGGCTGGCTGCTGTTCACCGCGAATACGCCGGGTTCCTCAAGGCAGACCCGCCAGGCCCTGACCGCACTGGCCACCGCCGAATTCGGCTGGCAGGAGGTGGCTGAGGGCGTCGCGTCGGCCGCGCGGGGAAGGCTGGCCGGCTTGCCGATGGTGCCGACCGGCTTACGAGGGTGGCATCGGGCGGTGCCAGCGTGGCCGGGCCGCCTGGTGGCCGCCGGAGCCCGCCGGGCGAGCGGGACTCAGCCTGGCGGGGCAGTAGCGTCGTCGGTATGACTGGCCACGGCGCGAGCTCACCGGCGAAGACCGCGCGGGCTCGCGGGTATCCGCTGGGCGCGGCGGTCAGCCTGGCGCACCTGGATGATGATCCGCATCCCAGCCTGGCCCGGCTGCGCGCGGCTGAGCCTGCCTCCTGGGTGCCGGTCCTGGGCGGCTGGCTGGTGACGCGGCGCGACCTGGCCCTGGCGGTCATGCGGGACAGCGCGACCTTCACCGTGGACGACCCGCGCTTCTCGACGGCCCGGATCGTCGGACCGAGCATGCTCTCGCTGGACGGCCCCCAGCACGACCGGCACCGGCGCCCGTTCACCGGCCCGTTCAGCCAGGCCGCCGTGCACCAGCAGCTGGAAGGCTTCGTGACCGGTGAAGCGGACCGGCTGGTCAGCGTGATGCGCCCGGCCGGGCGGGGTGACCTGAGCCGGGGCCTGGCCGCCCCGCTCGCCGTGGCCACGGTGGCCCGGGTGCTCGGGCTGGGCCAGGTGCCCCCGGGCACCATCCTTTCCTGGTACGACGCGATCGTCGGCGCGGTCACGCAGCTGGCCGCGGGCGGCCCGGAGGCGACGCCCACCCCGTCGTCCGGAGTGACCGCCGGCCTGGCGGCGTTCGGGCAGCTCAGCAGCGGTTTGCAGGCGGTTATGGACAGCGCCGCCGGGTCCTCGCTCCTCGCGGACGCGGCCCGGCCGGCCCCGCGGGCCACCCGCGGGCGCCGGGGGGCCGACGCCGGAGGTGGCGGTCTCAGCCCGGCACAGATCGTCTCCAATGCGGCGGTGCTCATGTTCGGCGGGATCGAGACCACCGAAGGAATGATCACCAACGCGGCGTGGCATCTGCTCGGCCACCGCGACCAGCTGAACCTGGTCCGCGCCGACCCCGGGCTGCTGCCGCGGGCCATCGAGGAGTCAGTGCGCCTGGAACCCGCGGCCGCCGTCGTGGACCGCTACGCCACCCGTGACGCCGAACTCGGCGGCGCCGCGGTCAGCCGGGGCGACCTGGTCAGCGTCTCGCTGGCCGGCGCCGGACGGGACCCGGCCGCTTTCAGCGACCCGGACCGCTTCGACATCCGCCGCGGCAACGCCGGGCAGAACCTGGCCTTCGCCCGGGGCCCGCACTTCTGCCTGGGCGTGCACCTGGCCCGGCTGGAGGCCCGGGCCGCGCTCGCCGCCGCGCTCCGCCTGCTGCCCGGCCTCCGGCTCGACCCGGACCACCCGGCCACCCCCCGGGGCCTGGTGTTCCGCAAGCCCCCGGCGCTGCCCGTGCTCTGGGACACCGCCTAAGACACGGGGCCCGCTAGCAGCCGCAGCTCTCCCGGCGGATCAGGCAGGTGGGCAGGACGACATCCCGCGGCTCCGGCTGGCCGTGGCGGACCAGCGACTCCAGGAGCTCGAACGCGGTGGCCCCGAGTTCCTGGATGGGCTGGCGGACGGTGGTCAGCCCCGGATGGAGCCGCCGCGCGACCGGGATGTCGTCGAAACCAGTGACCGCCACCTCGCCCGGCACGTCCACGCCGTGGCGGGCCAGCGTGTGCAGGGCCCCGAGCGCGGCCAGATCGTTGGCGCACACGATGGCCCGCGGCAGCGGCCGGCCCGCGCCGAGCAGCCCGTCGATAACCTGGGCCCCGCCGTCCGCGTAGTAGCTGCCCTGCCACTCGGGGCCCGCGGCGAGCTCCACCCCCGCGGCGCCGGCCTTGGCCATCACCACCGCCCGGCGGGCCACGTTGTCCGGGCTGTCCGCGACCCCGGCCAGGTACCCCAGCGCGGCGTACCCGTGGTCCCGGATCAGGTGCCGCATCAGGTCACGCATGCCCGCCTCGCTGTCACCGCGCACGCTGGCCGTGTGCGGCGTGGTGATCCCGGCCAGGTTGACCACCGGGATCTGGCGGCCCAGCCGGTCCAGCTGGCCTTCGTCCAGAACCAGGTCATGCACGATCAGCCCGTCGCACTTGCGGGCCAGGGCCAGCATCCGCCGGCCCGCGTCCGCGTCCTCGGCCGCCACCGAGCTGATCAGCAGGCTGAAGCCGCTGCGCTGCGCAGCCACCTCGATGCCCCGGTTGATGATGTCGGCGAACTGGAGGTTCTCGTCCTCCTCGGCGAACACCCCGCCGGACGTCGCCTTGGGCACGCGCCGGTAGACGACCCCGACCGTCTCCTTGAGCTTGACGCTCAGCGCCCGGGCCGCGCCGTCGGGCACGAAGCCGAGCTCGGCCACCGCCCGGAGCACGCGATCCCGGGTATCCGCGCGGGGGCTGCCGGTCCCGTTCAGCACCCGGGACACCGACGCGATGGACACGCCCGCGATCGCGGCGACGTCGTAGATCGTGGGTGGGGCGCCGTTCACACTGGCAGCTTAGGAGATCTGGTATCCGACGCTCACAGTGCCCGCGTCGAGCCGCTCGACGGACACCACCGATGTCTTCGACGGATTGCCGAACTTGATCACCGTCTGGCCCTTGCTGCTGTCCACCACCACCGAGTTGTGCACGGTCCACTGGCCAGCCCAGACCGCCACCCGCAGCTGGGCGGTCGGCAGGCCCTGTATCCCGTTGTCGCAGGCGAAACCGATCTCCTTGGCGCTGCCGAACGGGATGGCGATCGCGGTGACGGCGCTGGCGCCGCTGTTCAGGGACCCGCTCTGCACTTCGGCTTCCTCCTTGGGTGACGACACTGGGTTGGCGAATGCTTTCAGGGCGGCGGTGTCCCCGTTGAACACGTCCACGTCGACCGTGTTGCTGCCCACCTGGGTCGTCCCGTACTGGTGGAACGCCCAGGTTGACCAGGGCTGCGGCACCACCGGCTTCCCCGCCGGGGCGGACGGTTCCGCGATCCACAGCGGGTAGTGGCCCAGCCCGGCGCAGTTCCCCTGCCGGGCGAAGTCCAGGAACGTGTACACGACCGGCGCGTGCCCCGTGGCGCGCTGCACGTCCGCGCACCAGTTCTGCGCGTACTCCGCCACCCGCGCTGGGCCGAGGTTGTCCGACGTCTCCAGGTCGAGGGCGAGCAGGTCACCGGCGTTCAAGCCGTGGGCCTCGACCACGGCCAGGAACGCCTGGGCCTCGGTGGCCGCCCCGTTCGACGGGTGGGCGAAGTGGTAGGCGCCACGGACGATGCCGAGGTCCCTGGCCTGCTGCCAGTTGACGCCGAAATCGGGGTCCCGGATCGTCCTGCCTTCCGTCGCCTTGATGAACGCGAACGAAATCCGCCCTCTTGCGGCGGACCAGTCGAACGCAGGCTGGTAGCTCGAGAGATCGATGCCCTCCGCGTCGGCCACGGCGCCCTCCTGTCCTCCCACCCGTGGCGGCTTAAGCCGCCCGGGGCCCGCTTGCAGGCGGAGGCCAGGCGTTGCTGCGTTGTCCCCGGTTCCCCCTTGAGAAAGGTGCCCTATGGGGACGCCGGGCGCAGCCGGAATGCCATTATCCGGGGGCCAGGGAGTCAGGCCACTCCACCCCCGGGCCCCTCCAGGGTCAGGCCACTCCACCCCCGGGCCCCTCCAGAGTCAGGCCACCTGGGCCCGGAGCCTCAGGCCGCGGGGCGTGGGCCGGAACCCGGCCTCCTCCAGGGCCCGGGCCAGCGGCGAATCCTGGACGGCTGAGCCGTCGGCCCGCTCGATCGTCAGCCGGCCCAGCGCCCCGCCGCGGGCCGCTCCGGCCAGGGCCGTCGCGGCCGGCCCGAGCACGGCCGGGTCGCTGGTCCAGGACAGCAGGGTCTTGCCGCCCCGCTCGACGTAGAGCACCAGCTCGCCCCCGGCCAGGACGACCACGGCACCGGCCTTGCGGCCCGGCCGGTGGCCGCCCGGCGCCTCCCCGGGCCGCTCTGGCCAGGGCAGAGCCGCCCCGAACGGGTTGGCTGGGTCACCGGCGGCGAGGACGGTCACGCTGAGGGCCGGCCCGGGACGGGTTATCGTTGCGGAAAAAACCGGGGACGGGCGAGCCCGCACCCGGATCGCCGGCCCGCGCCCACGGGTCGCCGGGGGTTTCGCGCTCGCCGGTCTCGGCGGCCAGCGCGCGCATCCGGTCCACCGCACCGGGAAGCGCGAACTGCGCGGCGCCCAGGCCCTCGACGAAGTAGCCGCGACGGCACTGGCCCGCGTCTTCCATGGCCCGCAGCACCGGGTAGATCGCCGCGAAGCCGCCGGGCACCCGTTCCGTGGCGGCCGCGCCGCGGATCAGGATCCCGTGCCGGTCCAGCAGGGTCCGGGCCAGCGCGTGCATCCGGCGGGTCGGGTCCGCGTCGGCGGGCGGCCCGAGTGACCAGCGCCCGGTGACCGTGGGCGGCCCGGTCCGGGACGGCATGGCCGGCCGGCCGAAGCCGCCGCGGCCCCGCCCCCGGGTTCCGGGCCGCACCGCGGTGCGCCGCCGGGCCGGGACCATGCCGGCTGAACCCGGGCCGGCGGAGCCCGTGCCCGCGGGGCCGCTGTCGGCCACCGGACGGCCCGTGCCCAGCACCGTGCGCAGCGCGGCCAGCGTGTCGTTGGTGAGCCGGCCCGCCCAGACCAGGTCCCAGATGGCCGCGGCGACCGCGGCGTCGGTGGCCTCCTTGCGCTCGCCCTCGGGCAGCAGCGCGGCCGTCCGGTCGGCGAGCATCCGGAAGAACATCCCGCCGCCGCCGTCCAGCGCGGCCAGGACCGCCTCGTGCAGCGGGGTCAGCGTGATCTCACCCGGCCCGGGCAGCAGCAGCGGCGCGGTGTCCGCGGGGGCCAGCGTCACCCAGCCGTCGCCGCCGGGCAGCCCGCCCGCGCCGGACCAGACCACCTCGCCGGCCGCGGTCAGCTCGTCGAGCATGGCGGGCTGGTAGCCGGGCACCCGGGCGGGCAGGATCAGGGTCTCCAGCGCCGACGCGGGGATGGCCGCCCCGGCCAGCTGGTCGATGGCCTCGTACACGGTGTCCGCGCTGGCCCGCGGCCCGCGGCCGCGGCCCCGTGACTGGCCCGCGGCGAGCTGGGTCACGTTCTGCCACGCGGGCAGGAACCGGGCCAGCGCCGACGGCGGCACCGGCTCGGCCTCCTTGCGCAGCCTGGCCAGGCAGCGGCGGCGCAGCGTGCGCAGGACCGAGGTATCGCACCATTGCGTCCCGCGCCGCCCGGGCACGAACTCGCCTTCGGCGATCCGCCCCTCGGCGGCCAGCCGCCGCAGCGCGCCGCTGACCACCGCCACCCCGAGCCCGTAACGCTGGGCCAGGTCCGCGGCGGCAAACGGCCCGTGCCCGCGCGCGTAGCGCGCCACCAGGTCACTCAGCGGGTCGGGCACCGGCTCGCTGAACGCCGCGGGCACGCCCGGGGGCAGCGGCACGCCCAGCGCGTCCCGCAGCCGGCCGGCGTCCTCGATCGCGGCCCACCGGGCCTCGCCGGCGATCCGGAACTCCAGCGCCCGCCGCTGCCGCGCCAGCCCGGCCAGCCAGCCCGCGGCCGCGCCGGGGTCCTGGCTGCGCTCGGCCACCTCGGCCGCGGAGACCGGGCCGATGGCGCGCAGCAGGTCCGCCACGCCTTCGAGATCCCGGCAGGCCCGTTCGGGGGCGAGCCGCTGCAGCTCCCGCTCGGTCTGCTCCACCACCAGCGGGTCGAGCAGCTCACGCAGGTCAGCCTGGCCGAGCAGCTCGGCCAGCAGCGAAGAGTCCAGGGCCAGCGCCTGCGCGCGGCGCTCGGCGACCGGCGCGTCCCCCTCGTACATGAAGGCGCCCACGTAGCGGAACAGCAGCGAGCGCCCGAACGGCGACGGCGCCGGGGTCTCCACCTCGACCAGGCGGATCTTCCGGCTGGCCAGTTCCCTCATCAGGCTGACCAGCCCCGGCACGTCGAACACGTCCTGCAGGCACTCGCGCACGGTCTCCAGCACGATCGGGAACGTGCCGTACTTGCGGGCCACCGACAGCAGCTGCGCGGACCGCTGCCGCTGCTGCCACAGCGGGCTGCGCCGGCCCGGCTGGCGCCGGGGCAGCAGCAGCGCCCGGGCCGCGCACTCGCGGAACCGGGAGGCGAACAGCGCCGAGTTGCCCAGCTCGTCGGTGACCAGCTGCTCGATCTCCTCGGGCTGCAGCTCGGCGATCCCGGTCGGCGGCGGCTCCTCGGTGTCCGGGACGCGGATCACGATCCCGTCGTCGGTGTGCATGGCCTGCACGTCCATGCCCGGGTAGCGCTCGCGCAGCCGGGCCGCGATGGCCAGCGCCCACGGGGCGTGCACCGGCGCGCCGAACGGGCTGTGCAGCACCAGCCGCCAGTCGCCCAGCTCGTCGCGGAACCGCTCCATGACCAGCGTCCGGTCATCGGGCACGTACCCGGTGGCCTCCCGCTGCGCGGTCAGGTAGCGGACCAGGTTGGCCGCGGCCAGCTCGTCCAGGCCGTCGGCGCGCAGCCGGGTGGCAGCCTCCTGCTCGCCCGCCTCGGACAGCTCACGGCAGTACGCGCCCAGCGCCCGGCCCAGCTCCGCGGGCCGGCCCGGCGCGTCGCCGTGCCAGAACGGCAGCTTGCCCGGCTGGCCCGGCGCGGGCGAGACCAGCACCTGGTCGGCGGTGATCTCCTCGATCCGCCACGAGCTCGCGCCGAGCACGAACACGTCACCGACCCGCGACTCGTAGACCATCTCCTCGTCGAGCTCGCCGACCCGGTGGGAGTTCCGGCCGTCGCCGCGCTGCGAGGCGGCCAGGAACACGCCGAACAGGCCGCGGTCGGGGATGGTGCCGCCGCTGGTCACCGCCAGCCGCTGGCCGCCGGGGCGGCCCTGCAGCAGGCCCGTGGTGCGGTCCCAGACCAGCCGGGGCCGCAGCTCGGCGAACTCCTCGCTCGGGTACCGCCCGGCCAGCATGTCCAGCACCGCCTCGAGCACCGGCCGGGTCAGGCTGGCGAACGGCGCGGCCCGGCGCACCACCTGGTACAGGTCATCCACGGACCAGTCGTCGAGCGCGGTCATCGCCACGATCTGCTGGGCGAGCACGTCCAGCGGGTTGCGCGGGATGCTCAGCGACTCGATCTGGCCACCGCGCATCCGCCGGGCCACCACCGCCGCCTGGACCAGGTCGCCCTGGTACTTCGGGAAGATGACGGCGCGGCTCACGTCGCCGACGTTGTGCCCGGCCCGGCCGGTGCGCTGCAGGCCGCTGGCCACCGACGGCGGCGACTCGACCTGGATGACCAGGTCCACCGCGCCCATGTCGATGCCGAGTTCCAGGCTGGACGTGGCGACCACGGCCGGAGCCGGCCCGCCTTGAGCGCCTCCTCGATCTGCGCCCGTTCTTGCCGGGACACCGAGCCGTGGTGCGCGCGGGCCACCTCGGGGGGCGCGCCGGCGGTCGAGCCGGCCTGGGCCATGATCTGCGCGGGCAGCCCGGGCTGGCTGGCCTCGCGGTCCGGGGTGCCCGGCCGGAGTTCGGCGCGCTCGGCGGCCAGCTCGTTGAGCCGGGCGCAGAGCCGCTCGGCCAGCCGGCGTGAGTTGGCGAACACGATCGTGGAGCGGTGCTGCTCGATCAGGTCGAGCACCTGCTCCTCCACGTGCGGCCAGATGGACCGGCGGGCGGCCTGGCCCTCCGGCGGGTCCTCACCGTGGGCGCCGCGCGGCGCGTCCAGGTCGGCCATGTCCTCGACCGGCACCACGATGCTCACGTCGAGCTGCTTGCTGCTGGGCGGGTCGGCGATGGTCACCGGCCGGGCGCCGCCCAGGAACGAGGCCACGTCGCCGGCCGGCCGGACCGTGGCCGACAGGCCGATCCGCTGGGCCGGGCGCCGGTCCGCGCGCCGCTCCTCGCGCCGGTCTTCGCGCCGTCCGCGGTCAGCGCGTCCAGCCGTTCCAGCGACAGGGCCAGGTGCGCGCCGCGCTTGTTGCCGGCCAGCGCGTGGACCTCGTCCACGATCACGGTGTCCACCCCGCGCAGCGCGTCCCGGGCCTTGGAGGTGAGCAGGAGGAACAGCGATTCAGGCGTGGTGATGAGGATGTCCGGCGGGCTGGCCGCCAGACGGCGGCGCTCCTCGGCGGCGGTGTCACCGGTGCGTACCGCGACCCGGATGTCGGGCTCGGGCGTGCCCATGGCCTGGGCGGTGTGCCGGATCCCGGTCAGCGGGGCGCGCAGGTTCCGCTCGATGTTGACCGCGAGGGCCTTCAGCGGGGAGATGTACAGCACCCGGCAGCGTTGCTTCGGGTCCTCGGGCGCGGGGGCCGCGGCCAGGCGGTCCAGCGCCCACAGGAACGCGGCCAGCGTCTTGCCCGACCCGGTCGGGGCGATGACCAGGGTGTTCTCGCCCTTGCCAATGGCTGACCAGGCCTGCGCCTGGGCCTGGGTAGGGGCGGCGAACGCGGAAGTGAACCAGTCGCGGGTGACCGCGCCGAACCCCTCGAGGGGGTCCCTGCTCCCGGCGGCCTGGATGCTGTCGTCAGGCTCGGCGGGCGTGGCGTTCTGGGGCGGGGCGGTACGTCGTGGCATCACCCCTATCGTACCTAAGGATCCCTGCTCTCCATGCCTGATTGGAACACGTTGCCGAAGTGACGGACGCGCCCAGGCCAGCGCCGTCGTGACCCCAGGTCAGGGGGCGGCCCGGACCGAGCCGACCAGGGGGCCGGAGGTGCTGCGGACGGTGCAGACCACGGTGCGCTCACCCGCCGACCAGGCCCCGGAGTCGGGGTAGACGTAGGACTGCGCCAGCGTGGACGCGGACAGCTGGGGGTTCAGGTAGCCGCTGAGCCGGCTGACGCAGCCCTGCCGGGCGCGGTGCTGCAGGGCCGCCGCACCGGGGTAGCGCGAGCCGGTCACCCGGAACGTGGCGAACACCTCGGCGTCGTGCGCCTGCGCGCAGCTGAGCACCCGGACGCCGGTGATGCTGTTGGTGCCCGAGTCGAGGCACTGGCCGGCCCGCAGGCTGAACACGTGCGGCAGCGTGGCCGGCGTGGGCGGCGGGGGCCGGGTGATGATGGCGGCGGCCACGATCGCGGCGGCCACGGTCCACAGGCCGGCCAGGACCAGGCCGGTGATGGCCAGGGCCCGGCCGCGGGCGCCGGACCGGCCGACCCGGATGAGGGCCAGCGGCCCGAGCACCAGGGTGACCGGGATCGCCGCGACGATGCCCGAGACCAGGGCGGCCACCGCGACGCCGTCGGTGCGCCGGCGCGGCATTAACGTGGGCGCGGGCCCGGACGGCGGGCCCGCGGCAGAGGGCCCGGCCGGGGATGGGCCTGCCGGTGATGGGCCGGAGGAGGGGCTGCGCTGCTGCGGGACGGCCACCTGGGGCGGGGTTGCTGCGTCCTGCGCCAGTGTCGTCGGAGGTCCGCCGCCGTCCTCGGCTGATGGGTCCATGCGCTCTCCCAGACGAACGTCGGTGCCCGCCCGCGGAGCCGGGCAGGCCGTGCCGAATTGGATGCGCCCAGGAACCACCAATTCTGTCGTGCCATTGCGGGCGCCCCGTAGGGACCCTTCCCCAGCAGAACTAATTACATTCCCCAACGTTTGTTACGAACATGGGTGGCCGGCCCGGGCTGCTCGTCCGTGGCTGGTCCGTGGCTGGTTCGCGGCTGGCCGGCGGCGGCACCGATCGGCGGGACCGGGGCGGCGAGCCGGGGTGGCGGCGAGGGTGGCGGGTTCGGGTGGCGGCGAGGGTGGCGGGTTGGGATGCTGCCGGGGCGCCGGTACTCTCGCCCGCAGGATGGACCGGGGGTCCTGGGGCAGCTATCAGGGAGGACCGTGCGGCTCAGCGAGTTCTGGACGCGGATGCGCGCGCAGTTCGGTGACGCGTACGCGAGCAGCGTGGCCAAGGACCATGTCCTGGCGGTGCTGGGGGAGCGGACCGTTGACCAGGCCCTGGCGGACGGCGTGGACGCCAAGACCGTGTGGCGGGCGGTCTGCCAGGAGTTCGACGTCCCGCCCAACCTGCGCTGAGTTCGCGCGCTGGCCAGGGCCGGAGCGGATTTTCTCCGGGGATGCGGCGTGTTGGCATCACGGTCGAACAGTTGTTCGCTTAAGGTAGTGGCCTGGGACGGCCATTCGAGGGCCTCCTTTCCGTGGCCCCGCGACCCGCGGCACGGCGACGTCAGGACGGCAGCACAGACGGCAGCAGCACGGACGGCAGCACAGCACCAGCGCGCGGAATTGTCGGTGGCGGCACGTAGCTTCTGGACCGGCAACCGAACCAGCAAGCAAGCTCTTGAATCCAACGGGAGTTCCCATGGCAGGCAGCGACAGGGCGGTCAACCGGACCGGCGGTGACAGGGACAAGTCCCTGGAGACTGCGCTCGCCCAGATCGAACGGCAATTCGGCCGGGGCTCGATCATGCGGCTCGGCGACGAGGGCCGCGCCCCGATGGAAGTGATCCCCACCGGCGCGATCGCGCTGGACGTCGCGCTGGGCATCGGCGGCTTGCCCCGGGGCCGGGTCGTCGAGGTCTACGGACCCGAAGGAAGCGGCAAGGCGCTCGCTCTGGACACGCCGATCCCGACACCCAAGGGCTGGACGACGATGGGTGAGTTGTCGCCAGGTGAGGAGGTGTTCGCTGGGGACGGCTCGACCACCCGGGTCACGTTTGCCACGCCTGTCATGTCGGATCATGAGTGCTTCCTGGTCAGGTTCTCCGACGGGACGGAGATCGTCGCCGACGCGGACCATCAATGGGTGACGACCACGCTGTGGGGCCGTACGGAGCGGTGGTCTCCAGCGGTCGTGACCACGCGGGACATGAGGGCGACCCTGTGGGCGCGAGACGGCCACACGCTTAACCACGCGGTCCAGACCTGCGGCCCGCTGGAATACCCGGCCCAGGAACTCCCGGTAGCGCCGTACACGCTGGGGGCGTGGCTGGGCGACGGAAGCACGGACGACGCAAGGATCACCTGCGTGGACCAGGAGATCCTGCGCGGGCTAGGGATCCTTGGAAGCAAGCGCATCCCGGAACGCTACTTGCACGGCTCCGTAGCCCAGCGGCTTGCGCTCCTGCAAGGACTCATGGACACAGATGGGACTGTGGGCGCCGGCGGATCGGGTGCTGGCCGGGGATTTGGCACGGCCGCATGTGAATTCAGCGTGACGAATGACCAACTGGCCAGCGACGTGCATGAGTTGCTGCTTGGGCTTGGCATCAAGGTCACGATGCGCGAGGCCCCTGCGGTGCTCCATGGGCGTGTGGTCGGCATCCGGTACCGGCTGGGCTTCCAGACAGAATTGCCGGTGTTCCGCCTGCCCCGGAAGGCCGCCCGGCTTACGCCGCTGCGCACACGCAGGGCGACGCTCAGGTACGTGACGGCCGTCGAGCCGGCTTCCTCGGTGCCTGTCCGCTGCATCCAGGTGGATCACCCGAGCCACACGTACCTGGCGGGACGCGAATGTGTGCCGACACACAACACCACGATCGCGCTGCATGCGGTGGCCAGCGCGCAGAAGGCCGGCGGCATCGCCGCGTTCATCGACGCCGAGCACGCGCTGGACCCGGACTACGCGAAGAAGCTCGGCGTGGACACCGACGCGCTGCTCGTCTCCCAGCCGGACACCGGGGAGCAGGCCCTGGAGATCGCGGACATGCTGATCCGCTCCGGGGCGATCGACGTCGTCGTCATCGACTCGGTGGCCGCGCTGGTGCCCCGGGCCGAGATCGAGGGCGAGATGGGCGACAGCCACGTGGGCCTCCAGGCCCGGCTGATGTCCCAGGCCCTGCGGAAGATCACCGGCGCGCTGAGCCAGACCAAGACCACCGCGATCTTCATCAACCAGCTGCGCGAGAAGGTCGGGGTGATGTTCGGCTGCATGTCATACGCGACCCGGGTAACCCTGGCGGACGGCACGCAGGAGAAGATCGGCAAGATCGTTAACCAGCGCCTGGACGTCGAGGTCCTCTCTTACGACCCGGAATCCGGGCGCATAGTCCCGCGCCGCATCGTCAACTGGTTCAACAACGGCCGCACCGAGCGGTTCCTCCAGTTCACCGTGGCCAAGTCAGGCGGGAACGGCAGGGCCCAGTTCGCGGCGACGGAGAACCACCTGGTCCGCACGCCCGGAGGCTGGCGCGAAGCAGGAGAGCTGGTCCCTGGTGACCGGGTGGCCCTCGCCGAGCCCTGGCGGCTGAGCGGGCAGCAGATGGAGCTCATCCTGGGCGCGCTGATGGGGGATGGGAGCCTCTCGCCGAACCCGCGCGGCGGGTCAGGTACCCGGTTCCGGATGGGCCACGGGGCCAAGCAGGCCGCGTACCTGGACTGGAAGGTCAGCCTCCTCGGCAACATCGGCTGCACGCTGTCTTCCAATGCCAAAGGGGCGGTCTTCGCTGACCTGACCCCGCTTCCCGAACTGGCTGAACTGCGTGAGGCGGTGTACTTCGGGGATGGCAAGAAGCACCTCAGCTGGGAATACCTGAAGGCGCTCACGCCCTTCGCCCTCGCGGTCTGGTACATGGACGATGGCTGCTTCACGGTCGGGTCGGAGGGTGTCCAGGAGAGGATGCAGGGCGGCACCGGCCGGATAGAGATCTGCGTGCAGGCGATGAGCCCGGGCTCCCGCGAGCGGCTCGCCGACTACCTGCGGGCTACCCACCGGCTCGACGTCAGGGTCGTCACCCGTGGTTCCCGGGGCCAGGCCATCCTGCAGTTCACCGCTGCGGCGTCAGAGAAATTCCAGAAGCTTGTCGCGCCGTACATTCATCCGTCGATGGACGACAAGCTCCTGCCACGGTTCCGCGGGCAGTTCCGGGTGGAGCCGGAGTTCGTCCCGGCTGAGATGTGCCTGGTGCCAGCCAGGATCCTGGACATCCACGTCAAGCCGCCGACGAGGTCGATGAACCGGTTCGACATCGAGGTTGAGGGATCGCACAACTACTTCGTCGACGGGGTCATGGTGCACAACAGCCCCGAGACCACCAGCGGCGGGCGGGCGCTCAAGTTCTACGCGTCGGTGCGGCTCGACGTGCGCCGGATCGAGACCCTGAAGGACGGCACCGAGGCCGTGGGCAGCCGGACCCGGATCAAGGTGGTCAAGAACAAGTGCCTCGCGGAAGGAACGCGCGTTTTCGATCCTTCCACCGGTATCACCCGCCGCATCGAGGAAATTGTGGACGGGCGGCTTCCGGTTCATGTGGTGTTCGACCGACAAGAGAGGCGTGCTGCAGGCAGGCGAAGTCGTCTCCTGGTTCGACCAGGGTGAGCAGGACGTCATCGGCGTCAAGCTCCGCGACGGCACTGAGCTCTGGGTAACTCCTGATCACAAGATGCTCACCGAGCATGGCTGGCGTGCGGCCGGGGATCTCGTTCGCGGGGACCGGCTGGCCCGGCCCCGCGCCTACTCGGAATTCGGATCATATGAACCGGTTCCGCCAGATCACGCCAGGCTGCTCGGCTACCTCATCGGCGATGGCTACGTAGGCGGGAAGACGCCGGTTCATTTCACCAACGTCGTGGAATCCCTGCATCAGGACGCTGCCCGGATCGCCGGCACCCTGGGCTGCGTGGCCAAGCCGGCTGGTCGGCTAACAGCCGCTTTCTCGCCCCGGCCCGGTGAGAAGAACGGCGTTGTCGAGCTCTGCCGGTGGGCGGGAATCTATGGTGACCTGGCAGCGGTCAAGAAACTCCCGGCCGCATTCTTCGCCCCCGATGTTTCAGCCGAGGTCATCGGTAACTTGATCTTCGGGCTCTTCGAGTCGGACGGTTACGTCTCACGTGAGCAGACGGGTGGCATCCGGATCGGCTTCTCGACCACGTCGGAGCAGCTCGCCTATCAGCTCCACTGGCTGCTGCTCCGCTGGGGCATCGGGAGCAGCGTCCAGCGCCGTGCCCGCGCTCAGCACGGCGGGCTGATCAACGGGCGCAGGATCTCGGGCAAGCATCCCTCCTGGGAGGTCCGGGTCTCCGGCGTGGACAACGTGTCCGCGTTCGCGGCCGCGATCCCCATGTGGGGGCCGCGTGGCCAGGTGATAACGCGCGAACTCGCCGGGCGGGACGGGCGCTACCGGGGGTCGCAGCGCATCTACCTCAGCGATGAGATGATCCAGCCCATCCTGGCCCACCTCGACCGCATCGGGGCGACCGCCCAGCTGGCGGCCCAGCTGGTCGGTGAGGGCGCGGGAGACCCGCGGGGAGGCATGAAGGTGGTGCTGGGTGTCCCCCGGTTGCGCCGGGATCGGGTCCAGCGGCTGGCCGACGGGCTCGACGACCCCTTCCTGGAGGACATCCTGGCGGACCAGCTCTGGTTCTCCAGAGTCGCCGAGATCCTGCCTGCCCGCCGGTGCCGCACGTTCGATGTCGAGGTCGCGGACCTGCACAACCTGGTCGCCGAGGACGTAATCGTCCATAACTGCGCGCCTCCTTTCAAAACCGCCGAGTGCGACATCATTTTCGGGACCGGGATCAGCCGCGAGGGCGGGCTGATCGACCTGGGGGTCGAGCAGTCCATCGTCCGCAAGTCCGGAGCCTGGTACACCTACGAGGGCGATCAGCTCGGCCAGGGCAAGGAGAACTCCCGCAACTTCCTCCGGGACAACCCGGACCTCGCCAACGAGATCGAGAAGAAGATCAAGGAGAAGCTCGGCGTCGGGCCGCGCATCGACGCGGAAGCCGCTCCGGCCGCCACCAACGGATCAGCGCCCGGTGCCCCCGCGGCGGGTGCCCCCGCGGCGGGTGCCCCAGCGGGTGGCGCCCCGGTGGGCCGGGCGACGGCAGGCCGGACGGCTCCGGGCCGGACGGCGGGCGGCGCGCCGACTGGTGTGGGCGGCGGTGCCTGACCGGCCGGCGACGCAGGCGTACGCCGTCCCAGCCCGCGGCCCGGGCTGGGACGGCTGGCGCGGAGGCTGACCCGGTCAGGGACCCTGTGGAGCAGGCCCGGCAGCTCTGCCTGCGGCTCCTGACCGGGCGGCCGCGGACCCGGGTCCAGCTCGCGCGAGGCCATGAGCCGCCGCGGCATCCCCGATGACGCGGCCGCCGCTGTCCTGGCCCGCTTCACCGAAGTGGGGCTGATCGACGACGCCGCGTTCGCCCGCGCCTGGGTCGAGTCCAGGCATCACGGCCGGGGTCTGGCCCGCCGGGCCCTCTCGGCCGAGCTGAAGCAGCGCGGCGTGGATGGCCAGGACATCAGCGCGGCCGTGAGCGCCCTTGATCCCGCCGACGAGATCGCCACCGCCCGGCGGCTGGTGGCGAAAGGCCTCGCCGCCAGCCGGGGTAAACCGCTGCCCGCCCGTGTGCGCCTGCTGGTCGGGCTGCTGGCCCGGAAGGGCTACCCGGCGCCGATCGCCTACCGCGTGGTCCGCGAGGCCCTCGATCAGGAAGGCGTTGACGCCGCGACGGCCGGGATCGATCTCGACGACATGGCTCTGACCATTGCCGATGGTGACGCTGATCCAGCCTAGGGCCCCGGTGGCCCTGTGCGACCGCGGTGCGGATTATAGGTAACTGAAGCGTTACACAGGGTAAGAATCAAGAAGATCGCAACGGACTGCTTGCCCAAAACGTTATCTCCGCTTAACCTCACGGCAGCGAGGTGTTACTCCGTGCCATACGGATGAAGATGAGTAAATACAGGCTGTGACCGCCTGAAGGTCACGGACTTTGACTGGTTCTGGCCCGGGCGGGGACGCTCGTCCGGGCCGATAGGCCCGGCAGGGCCCCCGCCCGGGGGCTCAGCCGGGTCATTGCAGGACGGCCGGGTCATGGCCCGGCCGGGACTTAGGTCCGCGCGCTTTCCACGAAAGGCCGCGAATGCTCCGGCCCGCGCTGGCCGCCTTGGGCTCTACCCGGTGGCCAGCCGGGCCGGGTCTGGGCGTGCGGCCGGGACGGCTCGCCTGTGCTCGGCTGGGCTTAGCCGACCCGGGCGGGCCAGGGCCGCCTGGCCTAACCGGGCTGGGAGCATCTGGGCCTGGCCCGGCCCAGGCGGCGTGGACCGGCTTGACCCGGTCCACGCCGCCTTGAGCCGGTCCGGGCCGACTGGAGGCGCGCACCAGGCCTAGAGTCAGTTGTACGGCCGGCTGCCACGCCGCGGCAGGCCGATGGCGGGCATGACCCCTCGCTGCAGGGTTTCCCCCTGGCGCCAGACCCTGGTGCCGGGGCCGGCGAGCAGGATTGGGGTGTGCCATGAGCAGCGCAATCTCTCTCGTTATCGGGGCTGTCGGGCTACTGGCGGCCGTGTTCGCGCTGATCGTCGTGCTGCGCAGGCTGCCGGGCCGCGACCAGCCTGCCGGGCTGGCGCCGCCCGCGGCCGAGCCAGCCCGCACGGAGCCAGCCCGCACGGAGCCAGCCCGCACGGAGGCTGGCCGTGCGGAGGCTGGCCGTGCGGAAGCGGGACGGACGGAGCCAGCCCGCACGGAGGCTGGCCGCACGGGGCTGGCCGCGCGGAGGCTGGCCGCGCGGAGGCTGGCCGCACCGGGTCAGCCGGCGCGCAGGCCGCCCCCGCAGAACCAGCCGGCGCCGAGGTAGCCACCGCGGGGGCCGCGGCCGCCGCCGTGGAGGCCACGGCCGCGGCCCAGCGAACGCTGCAGGAAGCCAGCCGGGAGGCCAGTCAGATCCAGGCCCGGGCGCAGACCGATGCCGCCGCCATCATGCGCCAAGCAGGGCTGGCCGCCGACAAGGCCGCCCAGGCCAGCCGGGACGCCGAAGGTGAACTGCGCGGGGCCCGGGCCGAGGCCCGGGAGTTGCGCGCCGATCTTGAGCGCCGTGAAGCACGGCTGGCCGAACGGGAGACCCGCCTGGACGCTGAGTTCAGCAAGCTGGAGGAACGCTCCGCACGCCTGGACCAGGTCCGTGGTGACCTGGAAACCCGGCGGGCTGACCTGGACCGGCTGGATGAGGAACGCCGCCAGGTCCTGGAGCAGACCGCCGGCCTGACCGCCGATCAGGCCAAGGCGGAACTGGTCGCGGGTATCCAGAACCAGGCCAAGCGAGAGGCGGCGCTGCTGGTCCGGGAGACCGAGACCGCGGCGCGCCGGGACGGCGAGGAACGGGCCCGGCGGATCGTGACCCTGGCCATCCAGCGGGTGGCCAGCGAGCAGACCAGCGAGTCGGTCGTCTCCGTGCTGCACCTTCCGGGCGACGAGATGAAGGGCCGGATCATCGGCCGGGAAGGCCGGAACATCCGCGCCTTCGAGTCCGTCACCGGGGTCAACCTCATCATCGACGACACGCCCGAAGCGGTGCTGCTGTCCTGCTTCGACCCGGTGCGCCGTGAGGTCGGGCGGCTCACCCTGGAACGGCTCGTCCTCGACGGCCGGATCCATCCGCAGCGGATCGAGGAAGCGTACGAGCGCAGCAAGGGCGAGGTAGAGCAGTTGTGCGTGCGCGCGGGTGAGGACGCGCTGGTGGAGCTCTCCATCACCGACCTGCACCCCGAGCTGGTCACCCTGCTCGGCCGGCTTCGTTACCGCACCTCCTATGGCCAGAACGTGCTCCGCCACCTGGTCGAATCCGCGCACATCGCCGGCATGATGGCCAGCGAGCTCGGAATGGACCCCGTGCTGCTGAAACGTTGCACGGTGCTGCACGACGTGGGCAAGGCCCTGACTCACGAGGTCGAGGGCAGCCACGCCCTGATCGGCGCGGAGATCGCACGGCGCTACGGCGAGTCCGCGGATGTGGTGCACGCGATCGAGGCTCACCACAACGAGGTCGAGGTCCGCACGGTCGAGGCCGTGCTCACCCAGGCCGCGGACGCGATCAGCGGCGGCCGGCCAGGCGCCCGGCGCGAGTCGCTGGAGGCCTACGTGAAGCGGCTGGAGCGGCTGGAGCAGATCGCCACCGCCCAGCCCGGGGTGGAGAAGGTGTTCGCCATGCAGGCGGGCCGGGAGATCCGGGTCATGGTCAAGCCGGAGCGGGTGGACGATATCCAGGCCCAGGTGATCGCGCGGGACGTGGCCAAGCAGGTGGAAGAGGAACTCACCTACCCCGGGCAGATCCGGGTCACGGTCGTCCGGGAATCGCGCGCCACCGAGTTCGCCCGCTGACCGGCGGTCAGCTCGCGGAGTTGGCCACCTGGGCGGCCTGGCCGGGCCCCGCGGGCGCGTCCCCCCGCTGCGTCGCCGCAGCCCCCTGGTGTCCCGCCCCGGCCCCGCGCCGGGCCGCCGCCCCGGCCCCCCGCAGCCGGGCCGCCGCCCCGGCCCCTTGCGCCCCAGCCTCATGCCCAGCCCCCTGGGCGGCCGCCCCAGCAGCCTCCCGGACCGCGCCCTCCTGGTCACCCCTCCTGGCTCGCGCCCTCCTGGCCCGCGCCCTCCGGGCCCGCGCCCTCCTGACCCGCGCCCTCCGGGGCCGCCATCGCGGCCTGGGCCACCTTCCGGGGCTCGGTCAGGGGCAGCTGCGGGATCCCCGGCGGGGTGAAGCCGAGCACCTGCGCATAGAACGACAGTTCTGCCTCCAGCGCCGCGATAATCGTCTCCGCGCGGCGGAAGCCATGCGACTCGCCCTTGAACGTCAGCAGGGCATGCCGGATGCCGTGGGCGGTCAGCTCGGCCGCGATGCTCTCGGCCTGCCGGGGCGGCACGATCGGGTCGTCGAGC
Organism: uncultured Actinomycetes bacterium; assembly: GCA_963711485.1. GTDB lineage: Bacteria > Actinomycetota > Actinomycetes > Streptosporangiales > Streptosporangiaceae > RYN-230. The sequence goes on along the minus strand of CAVQEM010000027.1, from coordinate 12,540 downwards.
CCCTGGAGCAGCAGCACCGGGCAGGTGCCGTCGGTCACGTGGCCGGCCGGGGACCTTTCCGCGTACACGTACTCGAACCCGGGCAGCGGGCCGATCAGGCCGTCCAGGTAATGCGACTCGAAGTCGTGCGTCTCGGCCGCGAACTCGCGCAGGTCAGCCACCCCGAAGTAGGACGCCGCCGCGCTGAACACCCGGCGCCTGGCCGCGTGCGTGGTGACGGCGGCCAGCGCCGTCCAGCCGCCCGCCGACGCGCCCCGGATCCCGAGGCGGTCCGGGTCGGCCTCGCCCTGGCCGGCCAGGGCCAGCGCGGCGGCCACCGCGTCCTCCACGTCCACCACGCCCCACTGCATGCGCAGCCGCTCCCGGTAACTGCGGCCGTACCCGGTCGAGCCCCCGTAGTTCACGTCGATAACGCCGATACCCCGGCTGGTGAAGTAGGCCTTCTCCAGGTCGAGCAGGCCGGTCACGTGGGAGGTCGGGCCGCCGTGCGCCCACACGATGTACGGCGGGCGTTCCCCGTCCGGGGCCACCGCCTCCGGGTGCGTCGGCGGGTACACCAGCGCGTGGACGTTGCGGCCGTAATGGCCCTCCAGCCGGACCTGGCCCGGCACCGGCAGGTACCCGGCCCCGGGGACCTCCTCGGTCTCCTGGCGCAGCACCTGCGACGTGCCGGTGGCCGCGTCGATCCGGACCACCGACAGCGGGGTCTGCGGTCCGCCGGCCACCGCGACGATCGTGTTGCCGTCCGCGGACACGCCCGACGTGAACTCCTGGAACGGGAGGTCGAGGTCGGTGAGCTCGCCGGTCTCCGGGTCGAGCAGGCCCAGCCGCATCCCGCCCTGGCCGTGCAGCACGGCCAGCCGCCCGTCGCCCAGCGCCGCGTACGGCCGGCCGCCCAGCTGCCACAACGGCTCGGCGAACTCCTCCTCGGCCGGGTACAGCGCCTGGGCCGGCTCGCCGACCAGCCCGACCTGGTAGATGTTCCACCAGCCGGGCCAGTCCGAGACCACGTACAGGCTGGTCTCGTCGCGCCACACCGGCGCCAGCACGGACTCTCTCATCCCGCCCTTAACCAGCCGCCCGCGCCCCAGCACCCCATCGGAAATCTGGGCCACCCGCAATTCGGTCCCGTCCCAGGGCATCCGGGGGTGATTCCAGCAAATCCAGGCCAGCCTGCTCCCATCCGGTGACAACGTCGGGAAGGCCAGGAAATCCGGGCCGCTGACCAGCTCGCGGATGGCCGCGGGGTCGTCGGCCGCGCTCCCGTCCAGCGGCACGGCCACGATGCTGCGGGTGATCTTCCCGCCCTCATGCCGCTCCTGGACGCCCCACACCTCCCGGCCGTCCGGCGACAAGGTCAGATCCGCGAAGCGCAGCGCGGCCTGCCCGTGGTCCGCAGTCCCCCCGCCGCCGGCAGCCAGCGCGCCGTCCCCCGCCGGCGGCTCACGCGGCGTCAGCGGGGTCGGTGCGGCCGCCTCCGCGGCTGATTCCGCGTTCTTCCGCTTGGCATTCCCCGGCTCGGCCGCCAAGTACAGCCGCTGGTCCTCATAATTCACAAAAACCACCGCCCGGCCCGCGGCCTCGCTTTTCCCGTCCCCGGGCCGCCCGGGCACCGGCAGGTAAGCCCGGCCGCCGTATTCATGCACCCGGCTTCGCGCATTCCACGGCACGGGCAGCATGGCCCGCTGCTGGCCGGCCCCGTCACGGCAGACAACCGTCACCCGGCCACCCTCGTCCGGGCGCCCCTCCTGCCACCACACGTCGGTCCCGGTGACCGTGGGGAAGGAGATCAGCACCTGTCCCTTGGCCACGTCGGCCGCGGTGATGGGGGAGGACCAGGCGCCGTACGGGGTCCGGGGAGCTGGAACGCTGTCTGTCATAGGGGATATCGTCTACCATTCGCGGGTCCGCCACGGTTGATTCTGGACATGCCAGGGACTCCCCGGGGAGATTCCGGACATGCCGTCCAGTGCGCGTACCCTCGGATGCGAAATGAGCGCCTCCCGCACTTACCAGATACGCACCTACGGGTGCCAGATGAACATGCACGACTCCGAGCGGCTGGCCGGGCTGCTCGAAGACGCCGGTTACCAGCGCGCCCCCAGCGGGGAACCCGCGGACGTGGTCGTGTTCAACACCTGCGCGGTCCGCGAGAACGCCGACAACCGGCTCTACGGCAACCTGGGCCACCTGCTGCCGGTCAAGCAGTCCCGGCCCGGCATGCAGATCGCCGTGGGCGGCTGCCTGGCCCAGAAGGACCGGGCCGGGATCGCCGAGCGGGCGCCCTGGGTCGACGTCGTGTTCGGCACCCACAACATCGGCTCGCTGCCGGCCCTGCTCGAACGGGCGCGGGTCCGGGAAGCCGCGCAGGTGGAGATCGCCGAGTCGCTGGAGCGGTTCCCCTCGGTCCTGCCGGCCCGCCGCGAGTCGAGCTACTCCGCCTGGGTGGCCATCTCGGTAGGCTGCAACAACACCTGCACCTTCTGCATCGTGCCCAGCCTGCGCGGACGGGAGGAGGACCGGCGGCCGGGCGACGTGCTGGCCGAGGTCAGGGCGCTCGCGGAAGACGGCGTCGTCGAGGTCACCCTGCTCGGGCAGAACGTGAACTCCTACGGGGTGGGCTTCGGCGACCGGCTGGCGTTCGGCAAGCTGCTGCGCGCGTGCGGCGGGATCGGCGGCCTGGAGCGGGTCCGCTTCACCTCGCCGCACCCGCGGGACTTCACCGACGACGTGATCGCGGCCATGGCCGGCACGCCGAACGTGATGCCCCAGCTGCACATGCCGCTGCAGTCAGGTTCCGACGCCGTGCTGCGGGCCATGCGCCGCGCCTACCGGCGGGACAAGTACCTGGCCATCCTGGACCGGGTCCGGGCGGCCATGCCGGAGGCGGCCATCACCACCGACATCATCGTGGGCTTCCCCGGCGAGACCGACCGTGACTTCGAGGACACCCTCGACATGGTCCGCCAGGCCCGGTTCGCCGGCGCGTTCACGTTCCAGTACTCGCCGCGCCCGGGCACCCCGGCGGCCGGGATGGCCGGGCAGGTGCCCCCCGGGGTGGTCGCCGAGCGCTACCAGCGGCTCGCCGCGCTGGCCGACGACGTGTCGCTGGCCGAGAACGAGGCCCTCACCGGCCGCGAGGTCGAGGTGCTGGTCGCCGAGGGCGAGGGCCGTAAGGACGGCGCCACGCACCGGCTGTCCGGCCGGGCCCGGGACAACCGGCTGGTGCATTTCGCCCCGGGTGACACCGTCCCGCGCCCCGGCGACGTGGTCACCACCGTGGTCACCCGGGGCGCCCCGCATTACCTGATCGCAGATGCCCCGCCGCGGTCGCTGCGCCGCACCCGGGGGGGCGATGCCTGGCAGGCCCGCCAGGACGGCCTGGCAGGCCCGGTGGCGGCCGGCCCGGCATCCGCGGTCTCGCTCGGCATGCCCGCCATCGGCCGCCCCGCCTGACCGCGCGCCCGCCGCGCCTGCGCGCCCCAGACTGACCCCCGGAGACGATCAACCCTGCCCCCCTGACCTGCGTCTTCACAGGTGGGCGGCCTACGGGGCCGCCATCACCAAGGGGGATTTATATGCATTCTTCCGTGAGTACCGTCCGCCGGGCGGCCGTGGCCCTGGCGGTCGCCAGCACCACCGCGCTGACCGTGACAGCTGCCTCGGCGGCCCCGACTGCCCCCGCGCACTCCGCGAGGCCGGCGATCATCCCGGGCTGCGCCCGGGCCGATCTCAGGTTCTCGGTGAGCCAGGGCAGCGGCGCCGCGGGCAGCTTCACCTACCTGCTGAGGTTCACCAACCGGACGCGCCGGACCTGCTACACGGCCGGGTTCCCGGGCGTCTCCGCGGTGAACCGGCACGGGCGCCAGCTGGGCAGCCCGGCGGCCTGGGTCGCGGGGGCCCCGCTGCGGGTGGTGGTCCTGCGGCCTGGCTGGACCGCGCACGCGATGCTGCAGATCACCGACGTCACGGACTTCACGCGGCGGCTGTGCCGGCCAGCGGTAGCCAGCGGCCTGCGGGTCATCGCGCCGAACCGTGTTCTCGCGGCCTTTGTCCGGCTGCGCTTCCTGGCCTGCTCCCGCCCAGGCCTGGTCTACCTGCGGGTCAGGCGGGTCCAGCCAGGCCGCGGCCACCTCTAGCCGCGTGCTGAGCCAGCCGCCCCCAGGGGCTGGCAGGCGGCGCTAGCCAGCACGGGGCGGGCAGGCCGGGACTGGTCCCGGCCTGCCCGCCCGGTGACAGACTGGGCCCATGGCAGATCCGGTGATCGCGGTCCTCGGCCCGACCGCGGCCGGCAAGTCCGATCTCGCCCTGCGGCTGGCCCGCGATCTCGGCGGCGAGGTCATCAACGCCGACTCCATGCAGCTGTACCGGGGCATGGACATCGGCACCGCCAAGCTCACGCTGGCGCAGCGGCAGGGCGTCCCGCACCACCTGCTCGACGTCTGGGACGTGCGGTATCCCGCGAACGTGGCCGAATACCAGCGGATGGCGCGGGACGCCATCGCCGCGGTCACGGCCCGCGGCCGGGTGCCGATCCTGGCCGGCGGCTCCGGGCTGTACCTGCGGGCCGCCCTGGACGACCTGAATTTCCCTGGTACCGACCCGGCGGTCCGTGAGCGCCTCGAAACCGAGCTGGCCGTGCGGGGCCCGGCCGAGCTGCACACCCGGCTGGCCGCGCTCGACCCCGGCGCCGCGGCGGGCATCCTGCCCAGCAACGGCCGCCGGATCGTCCGCGCGCTGGAGGTCATCGAGCTGTCCGGGCAGCCGTTCACCGCGACACTGCCGGGCTATGCGTCGCTGTACCCGGCGGTGCATCTCGGGCTGCGGGCCAGCCGCGCCGAGCTGGACCGCCGGATCGCGGCCCGGGTGGCGCGGATGTGGCGGGACGGCCTGGTCGACGAGGTGCGCGGGCTGGAGAAGGCGGGGCTGCGCGAGGGCCGGACCGCCAGCCAGGCGCTCGGCTACGCCCAGGTGCTCCGGTTCCTGGCCGGGGAGTGGAGCCAGGACGAGGCCCGCGAGCAGACCGTCAGGGCCACCCGGCGGTTCGCCCGCCGCCAGGACGCGTGGTTCCGCCGCGATCCGCGGGTGATCTGGCTGGACGCCGGTCCCGGGGCGGACCTGCCGGCCCAGGCGGTGGCTACCATCGACAGATGCGTGAGTTCGCCAGGGGGCAGTCCGGCGGGGGACAGTTCGCCCGAGAGCAGTCCGGCGGGGGACAGTTCACCAAGGGGCAGTTCGCCGGGGGACAGTTCGCCAAGGGACAGTTCGCCAAGGGACATGGCACCGAGAACGATTTCGTGATCCTGCCCGATCCCGACGGCCGGCGGGACCTCACCCCGGCGCTCACCGCGCGGCTGTGCGACCGGCGGGCCGGGATCGGGGCGGACGGGGTGCTGCGCGCGGTCCGCACCGCCTCCCTGCCGGCCGCTGAACGGGCCGCCGCGGCCGCTGGCCACGCCGGGCCGACCGGCGCGGATCACGCCGAGTGGTTCATGGATTACCGGAACGCGGACGGCAGCATCGCCGAGATGTGCGGCAACGGCATCCGCGTGTTCGCCCGCTACCTGCTGGAGCACGGCCTGGCGGCGGGGCCGTCGCTCGCGGTGGCCACCAGGTCCGGCGTCCGCCAGGTCCGGGCGGAACCGGACGGCCGGATCACCGTGGGCATGGGCCCGGTCAGCGTGCTCGGCCGCGGACGGGCCGTTATTGGTGGCGCGGTCCGTGACGGCCTGCGGGTGAGCGTCGGGAACCCGCACCTGGCCTGCCTGGTGGATGACGCGCTGGACAAGTTCGACCTGGCCGCGCCGCCGGGCCTGGACCCGGCGGACTTCCCGGACGGCGGCAACGTGGAACTGGTCCGGGTGACCGGGCCGGGCGCGCTCAGCATGCGGGTTCACGAGCGGGGCTCGGGCGAAACACGCTCCTGTGGTACCGGCGCCGTCGCGGCCGCGGCGGCCGCGGCCTCCGCTACTTCTTCCGCAACGAGGGCCGTCCCCGCCCAGTGGCACGTCACGGTGCCGGGGGGCGCGCTGACGGTAACCCTGGACGCCCGGTCCAGCTGGCTGACCGGTCCCGCGGTGATCGTGGCCGAGGGGCACCTGGACCCCGGCTGGCTGGCCTCAGCGAGCTGACCCGCGGCGCGCGGGCGCGGGATGCCTGCTCGCCGTGGGCCAGGCGGCCCGGGATCCGCTTACCGCGGCGGATCCGGGCGGCCGGTCAGCCCGGTGACCGGCAGGCCGCGCAGCGACGCGTCGAGCACCTCCGCGATATGCGCCATGGCGGGCGGGGTGCCCGTCCCGGCGGCGGTCATCGCGGCGGAGATCTGCAGGCTGCAGCCCGGGTTGGCCGAGATGACCAGCGGCGCCCCGGTGGCCAGCACCGCGGCCGCCTTGCGGGCGCCCAGCTCGCCGGCGGCCTCGGGCTGGAGCAGGTTGTACACGCCCGCCGAGCCGCAGCAGGTCCCGGGGTCGGCCAGGCTCGACCAGTTCCAGCCCGGGGATGCCGCCGAGCAGCTCACGGGGCTGGCGCCGGATACCTTGCGCGTGCCCCAGGTGGCAGGCCTCGTGGTACACCGCAGTGACAGGAAGCGGGTGCCGTTCGGCCCGCGGGCCTCCATCAGCGGCCAGCTCGGCCAGGAACTCGGTCAGATCGCGGACGCCGCGGGTGAAGCGCCCGGCCCGCCGGGCCCAGTCCGCCGCGTCCGGATCTGCCGTGTCCGGGGCTGCCGTGTCCGGGGCTGCCGTGTCCGGGGCTGCCGTGTCCGGGGCCGCCCCGCCGGGCTGCCGCGCCGGGAACAGGTGGGCGTACTCCTTCATGGCCGAGCCGCAGCCGGCCGAGTTGACCACGACCGTGTCCACGCCTGCCTTCTCGAAGGCGGCGATGGTCTGGCGGGCGAACCCGGCGGCCTCGGCGGCCCGGCCGCTGTGCAGCGACAGGGCGCCGCAGCAGCCCTGCCGGCGCGGGATGACGACGTCGCAGCCCTCGGCGGCCAGCACCCGCACGGTGGCCTTGTTCACGCCCGGGAAGAACACCCGCTGCACGCAGCCGGTGAGCAGGCCGACCACGGCCCGGGGCGGGCCCTGCGCGGGCACCCGGCGGGCCAGCGCGGTGCGGTGCCCCCGCGGCGGCGAGGGCGCCACCCGCAAGGACGCGACCAGCTCGGGGGCCAGCCGGGCGGCCAGCGGGCTGTTCTCGATCCGCCGGATCACCCCGGTCCGCTGGGCGGCCCGCAGCGGCCGGGTGAGCATGCGGAGCCGGGCCGGGTACGGGAACGTCGCGAAGATCGCCGCGCGCGCCGCCCGGGCGCGCCGCGAGCGGGGCGGCAGCGGGGCCGGTGCCGCGCCGGCGGCGGGCTCCTCGGCCCAGCCGCGCGCCGCCTCGATGAGCCGGTCGTACTGGACCCCGGACGGGCAGGCGGGGACACAGGCCATGCAGCCGAGGCAGCGGTCCAGGTGGGTGGCCGTGGCCTCGCTGGCCACGGTCTCGCCGGCCGCCGCCCCGTCCAGGATCTGGGTCATCAGGTGGATCCGCCCGCGCGGCGAGTCCATCTCCTCGCCCCACAGCTGGTACGTGGGGCAGACCGGCAGGCAGAAGCCGCAGTGCACGCAATCGGACGCCAGCGCGCGCAGCTCGCCGGACGGGTCGATGGGCGACGCGGTCATTCGGCTCCCTCCCACATCAGATCCCTCCGGCGAACCGGCCGGGTGCCATCAGGTGCGCCGGGTCGAACTGATCCTTCAGGGCCCGCATCAGCCCGAGCGCGGGCACCGGCCCCCACATGTCCACCAGGTCCTGCACCGGGGCCGGGGCGCGGACCACGACGGCGCTGGCCCGGGCCGGGGGTCCTTCCCCGCCGGCCAATCCCGGTTCGAGATCCCGGGCGAGGCGCTCGCGCAGCCCGGCCAGGAACCCGGCGACGTCCTCCGGTGCGGCGCTCCCCGGCACGGCGGCGTGCAGCACGCCCGCGGCGGCCGAGCCGGCCACCGCCGGGTCCAGCCCGGCCGCCCGGCCCGCGGCGTCCACCGCGGCCAGCACGCCGGGCAGGGCCGCGGCCCAGAAACCGATCTGGACCACCGTGCTGGCCGCCCGGGCCGCAGAGCCGGGCCCGTGGTCGCCCGGGCCCGCGCCCCACCAGGGCGGCGCGGCGTCCCGGGTCGCGGTCCCGGCCCCGAGTGCCCCGCGCATCAGCGCGGCCCGCTCGGCCACCCCTGCGGGGTCGCCTTCCAGCAGCACCGCCACCCGCACCAGGCCATGGCGGGCCGGCCGGTCGATCTCGATGGCCACCGGGGCGAGCTCGGACCCGGCGGCCGCCGCGACACCCTGGGCCGCCGCGGCCGGGTCGGCGTAGCCGGCGGTGACGAACGCGGTCGCGGGGGGCAGCGGATGCAGCCGGAATATGGCCTCGGTGATCAGGCCCAGCGTTCCGTGCGATCCGGTGTACAGCTTGCCGAGGTCGTAGCCGGCCACGTTCTTGACGACCTTGCCGCCGGACTTGGTCACGGTCCCGTCCGGCCGGATGACGGTGATCCCGATCAGCAGGTCGCGGGGAGTGCCGTAGCGCAGCCGCGCGGGCCGGCGGAGCCCGTGGCGAGCAGGCCGCCGACCGTGGGCCGAGCCGGCCTGGCCGCCGTTGGCCGACCCGGGCGGCACGTCCAGGGCAAGCTGCTGGCGGGCGGTGGCCAGCACCCCGGCCAGCTGGCGCATGGTCACGCCGGCCTGCGCCCGGACCACCAGGTCGCCCGCGGCATGCTCCAGCACCTGGTCCAGCCGGAGGGTGTCGATGACCAGGTCGAGTTGGCGCGGCGGGACACCCCAGGACACGGTGGTCCCGCTGCCCCGCGGCACCACCGCGAGGCCGTGCTCGGTCGCCGCCGCCAGCAGGGCGCTGGCCTCGGCGGTATCGGCCGGCGACGCGACCCAGGGCGGCGTCAGCCCGGCCACCGCGTCCCGCGGGCCGCCCGGCCGCACCGCGCGGCAGGCCCGGGCCAGCGACCCGGGGACCGAGGCAGGCCGGTCATCTGCCCGGCCAGTCGAGCTCCGCGGCAGTCAAATTGCTCCGCAGCCAGTCAAAATTGCTCCGCAGGCCAGTCAAAATTGCTCCGCAGTGCTAGTCAAAATTGCTCCGCAAGGCCTGCGGCGACCGCGGGATGCACGCCGCGGCGGGGCCCGGGGACCTCGCCGCACAGCCGCGGGGTGGGGAAGATCTTGCCCGGGTTGCACAGCCCCGCCGGGTCGAACGCGCAGCGGAGCAGTTGCATGGTGTCCAGATCCTCCCGGGTGAACATCTTCGTCATGTACCTGGCCTTGTCCGTGCCCACGCCGTGCTCGCCGGTGATGGAGCCGCCGTGCTCGATGCACAGGTCCAGGATCGCCCCGGACACCTCCTCGGCCCGCGCCTCCTCCCCGGGGGTGGCGTCGTTGTACAGGACCAGCGGGTGCAGGTTGCCGTCGCCCGCGTGGAACACGTTGGCCACCCGGATCCCTGACCCGGCCGCCAGCGCGGCGATCTTGTCCAGGACCTCGCCGAGCGCGGTCCGCGGCACAACACCGTCCTGGACCAGGTAGGACGGGGAGATCCGGCCCACCGCGGCGAACGCGGACTTGCGCCCGGCCCAGATCGCGGCGCGCTCCGCCGGGTCATCCGCCTCCCGGATCTCGCCGCAGCCCGCCTGGCGGCACAGCTCCCGCACCGCGGCGCTGTCCCGGCGCACGTCGGCCTCGGGCCCGTCCAGCTCCACGACCAGGACCGCCCCGGCGCCGGCCGGGTAGTTGCAGGCCACCGCGGCCTCGGCCGCCTCGATGGCCAGCGCGTCCATCATCTCGATCGCGGCGGGCAGGATCCCGGCCCCGATGATCGCGGAGACCGCGGCGCCGCCCGCGCCGGTGGTCTCGAAGGCGGCCAGCAGGGTCGTGATGACCTGCGGGATCCTGGTCAGCCTGACCACGATCTTGGTCACGATGCCCAGCGTGCCCTCGGAGCCGGTGAACATGCCGACCAGGTCGTAGCCGGGCGCCGCGCCGGTGCCGTCCCCTAGCCAGGTCAGCTCACCCTCGGGCGTGACGATCTGCAGGCCGGTCACGTGGTGCACGGTGAAGCCGTGCTTGAGGCAGTGCGCGCCGCCGGAGTTCTCCGCCACGTTGCCGCCCACCGAGCAGATCACCTGGCTGGACGGATCCGGGGCGTAGAAGTACCCGTACGGCCGGGCCGCGGTGCTGACGGCCAGGTTGGTAACGCCCGGTTCCACGATGGCCCGCTGGCTGACCGGGTCGATCGCGATGATCCGGCGCATCCGCGACAGGACGATCAGCACGCCGTCGGTGCGCGGCAGGGCGCCCCCGGACAGGCCGGTCCCCGATCCCCGGGCCACGAACGGCACCCCGGCCCGGGCGCACTCCGCGACCACGGCGGCGACCTGCTCCGCCGTCTCCGGCAGCACGACCAGGCCGGGCGCGGCGCGATGTGAGGTGAGCCCGTCACATTCGTAGGTACGCAGCTCGGCCGGATCCGACACCACCCCGCCTGGCCCGCAGATCCCGGTCATCCGGGGCACCATCGCCTGGACCGTCATCCGCCTCCCCATGCCGCTTACCCTCCAGGGTGCCCCCTGGCGGCAGTCCACGAGGGGCGCGGTAGCCTCCTGGTCTCCGGGGCCTGCTCACGCATCTCCGCCTCCCGGGCCGCTAGGCATCTCCGCTGGTTCCCGGGGCCTGCTACGGCATCTCCGCTGCTTCTCCCGGGGATCTGCTACGGCATCTCCTCGTAGGCGGGCAGGGTGAGGAATTCCACGTAGTCGTCGGCCAGGGCGACCGCGCTGAACAGCCCGGCCGCCTGCTCGAACCGCGGCGCGTCGAAAGCCGCCCCGGCCGCCTCCCGGATGGCCGCCGACTCCTCGGCGATGATCTGCTCGGCGAGCTCGCGGGTCACCATCGGGCCGTCGTCCAGCCGCACGCTGTTGTGGATCCACTGCCAGACCTGGGACCGGGAGATCTCCGCGGTGGCCGCGTCCTCCATCAGGTTGAAGATGGCCACCGCCCCGTTGCCGCCGAGCCAGGACGTGAGGTACTGCAGCCCCGACGCTGATGTTGTTGCGCAGCCCCGCCTCGGTGATGGTGCCCGGGGTCTTGCTCGACCGCGAGCAGGTCCGCGGCGGACACGCTGACGTCGTCCCGCTGCCGGGCGAGCTGGTTCGGGCGGTCGCCGAGGGCGGCGTCGAACACCTCGCGGCAGAGCGGCACCAGGTCCGGGTGGGCCACCCAGGAGCCGTCGAACCCGTCCGCCGACTCGCGGGTCTTGTCCTCGCGCACCTTGGCCATGCGCCACCTCGTTCACCTCGGGGTCGCGCCGGCTCGGGATGAACGCCGCCATCCCGCCCATCGCGTGCGCGCCGCGGGCGTGACAGGTCTTGACCAGCAGCTCGGTGTAGGCGCGCATGAACGGGGCGGTCATCGTCACCGCGTTGCGCTCGGGCAGCACGAACTCCTGGCCCCGGGTGCGGAACTTCTTGATCATGCTGAACAGGTAGTCCCAGCGGCCCGCGTTCAGCCCGGCGCTGTGGTCACGCAGCTCGTAGAGAATCTCCTCCATCTCGAACGCGGCCGGGATGGTCTCGATCAGCACGGTGGCCCGGATCGTGCCGCGGGGGATGCCCAGCGCGTCCTGCGCGATGTTGAACGCGTCGTTCCAGAGCCGGGCCTCCAGGTGGCTCTCGATCTTGGCCAGGTAGAAGTACGGGCCCGGCCCTTCTCCAGCTGGCGCCGCGCGCAGTGGAAGAAGTACAGGGCGAAGTCGAACAGGCTGCCCGAGACCCGCTGGCCGTCGACGAGCAGGTGCTTCTCGTCCAGGTGCCAGCCGCGCGGCCGGACCACGATGGTGGCCAGGTCGTCGTCCGGCCGCAGCTGGTAGGACTTGCCTTCCTCGCTGGTGAAGTCGATGGTCCGGTCCAGCGCGTCCTTCAGGTTGAGCTGGCCGGTGATCATGTTCTCCCACAGCGGCGTGTTGGCGTCCTCGAAGTCGGCCAGCCACACCTTGGCGCCCGAGTTCAGCGCGTTGATCGGTCATCTTCCGGTCGGTCGGGCCGGTGATCTCGACCCGCCGGTCCACCAGGCCCGGCGCCGGGGCGGCCACCCGCCAGCCGGGTCATCCCTGATGGCCTGGGTCGCGGCCAGGAAGTCGAGCGTCGCCCCGGCCGACAGCTCCTCCTGCCGGGTCGCCCGCGCGGCCAGCAGCTCCGTGCGCCGGTGGCCCAGCTCCCGCTGCAGCGCGGCGACCAGGCCGACCGCTTCCGGGGTGAGAACCTCGTCGAAACGGTCCCCGATCGGACCGGTGATCTCCACGCCCTCGCTGGCCATGCCGCGCTCCTCCCGGTGGTCCGCCCTCGCCACTGCCTGTTGCTAGACACTCGCGTCGCGGACGGTCAAAGTGTTCCCGGCCACATCCCGGGCACAACCGCGCGCCGCCGTTGTTATTGAGGTGAGCGTATCCCGGAGGCATGAAGCATTGGGAAACCAGAACACCGCCGTCCACGTAACCCGCCCCTGAGA
>CAVQEM010000026.1:0-3882 GCA_963711485.1 uncultured Actinomycetes bacterium | reverse complement strand
ACCGCCTGGCGGCCAGTGAGATCCAGGAGCTCTGGAGGCACACCGAGGGCTGGATCGCCGGCCTGCGCCTCGCGGCCGCGGGGATCAGGGACCGCGCCGACGCGCCTGCTGCTCGTGGCCGAGTTCTGGGCAGAGCCCGATGATCGCCGACCTCCTCGCCGACGAGCTGCTTAACCGCGCCCCCGGGGAGCTGTCGGAGTTCCTGCTGCGCACCTCGGTCGCCGACGTCCTGGACGCCGGGCTCTGCGACGCGTTGTCGGGCCGCGGCGACAGCGGGGACGTGCTGCGGCGGATGGAGGCAGACCTGCAGTTCGTGATGGCGACCGGGCCGGGGCGAGACAGCTGGCGGTATCACCCGCTGCTGGCGGAGATGTTCCGCTCGCAGTTGCGGGCGCGCCGCCCGCGGCAGGCGCAGGAGCTGAATCGCCTGACCGCCGGGATGCTCCAGACACGGGGGGACGTCGCCGGGGCGGCCCGCTGCCTGCTCGCCGCCGGCGACGCCGACCGGGCCTCTCGCTCATGTCCGAGGCTGCCTGCCGACGGGCTGACCTGTCCGATACGGCGGGCGTCGCGGAACTCGTCGACCTGTTCCCGAGGGAGCTGGTGATCGAATCAGCCTCCCGGGATGCGAGCTACGCGCTGATGCTGGAACTGGCCGGCCGCGCGGCTGAGGCCCGCGCCTGGCTCCAGCGCGCGCAGCTGCGCATCGGTGACGACCCCCGGGCCCCGGCCGGGGACATCGCCACCCTCGACCTGCTCCGGCTCCTCACGTTCGCGATCAGCGCGGGCGCGGGCGATGAGATCGACGCCGGCCGCCGGGCGGTCGAGGCGGTCGAGGCGGGTATGGACCTCGGGGTCGCCGGCGCCTGGGCGCGGACGAACCTGGTGCGCGGCTACCTGCTGGTCGATAAGCCGGGTGAGGCCGCCGAGGTCTTGGGCTGGGCAGCCCGGGCGATGAGATCGCGGCCCTTGCCATCGCGGCGCTGGCCGCGCGGATCGCGGTGCGGGAAGGCCGGGTTGTCGGTGGCCGAGCATGAGGCTACCGTTGCCCTGGACGCGGCGGCCGCGTTCGGCCTCGACACCAACCCGGGCGTGGTTGACGCCCGTCTGGCGCTGGCCGGAACGCTGATCGACCGCAACGAGATCGCGGCCGCGCTCGCAGAGTTCCAGCTGCTGGACGAGGTCATCGAGGCCAACCCGTTCACCCTCGTCCACGAGGTCCTGCTCCGGCTCGAGAGGCTCGGGCGGCCGCCGCCCTGGATCACTGGGGCGGGTGTTTCCCCTGGTGCGAGGCCGGCCAGCTGATCGGCACTTGCCTGCGGTCTGCGTTGCGATGCCTGGTCGACGCGGCCGCCGCCCGCTGGCACCTGGAAGTCGGCCAAGTGTGCCAGGCTGAGGAACTGATCACGGCCCTGCCCGACAGCGGCCCGGTCCGCATGCTCCTGCGGGCCCGCCTGGACCTGGCGCGCGGCCGGTTCGACGCGGTGCGGGCCCGGCTCGGCCGGGCGCGCCCCGGGACGATTCGTGACCAGGTGACCGGTGAGCTGCTGCTGGCCCGCGCCGCCATCGAGTCCGGGGCGGTACCCGGGGAGTCACCTGACCGCCGCGGCCGGGCTCGCAGCCCCCGAGCACCTCGTCCGGGCCTTCCCGGAAGAAGGCCCGGCGGTGGCCCGCCTGGCCCGGGCGGCCGCGGAATCGCTCGGGACCGAATCGGGCGCCGCCTTGTCGGTCGCGCTCGGATCTCCTCTCCCGTCCCGCGCCCCCTCCCGCCGGCCGACGGTGATCCTCACCGACCGCGAGCTGCGGGTGCTGCGGTTCCTGCCCTCCCACCTCACCAACGCCGAAATCGCCCGCGAATGCCTGATGTCCGTCAACACGGTCAAGGCGCACCTGAAAAACATCTACGCCAAGCTCGGAGTCCGCACCCGGGCCGAGACAGTCGACCGGACCCGTCTGCTCGGCCTCCTCTGAGCTGAGCCCACGCAGCTCTGCCGACCAGAAGGGACACGCAGGTGTCGGTGCCGCGGGATGCCGCAGATCAGCAGGGCCGCGTCGGACCGTTTGTGACCTTCGTCGAGCGCGTCCGCCCCGACGGCACCGTGGCGCGCTGGGACTCCCGCCGCCACCGCAAGCACCCCCAGGGCGCTTCGGCCGTCGACTCGACCTGGTGGGCACCCGGGGCCCGGGACTGGTGGATCGCCGTCTTGTTCGCCATCGGGTCGCTGCTGTTCGCCCTCGGCGCGGCGCCCGGCTATGCCAGCGGGGTCGGGGCCAGCTGGGACTCGGTGACGTTTTTCACCGGCTCGCTGTTCTTCACCGGCGCCGGGTTCTTGACCTACCGGGAGGCCGTGGACGCCCGCCCGTGCCCGCCGGGTGCCCCCCCGGCGGCGGTTCTTCGTCTTCCAGCCCGGCCGGATCGATTGGTGGTCCACCGCCGTGCAACTGGCCGGGACCTTGTTCTTCAACGTCAGCACCGGGGTCGCGATGGTGACCGACCTGTCCGCTCAGGCCGCGCGCCGGCACGTCTGGCGCCCCGACGCCGTCGGCTCGGTCGCCTTCCTGGTCGCGAGCGGGCTGGCCTGGCTCGAGGTCTGCCACGGCTGGGCCGCCTGGCGCCCGCGGTCCTGGTCGTGGTGGATCACCCTGCTCAACCTGATCGGATCGATCGCCTTCGGCGTATCCGCGGTGGCCAGCTACATCTGACCCGGCCGCTGGGCAGCTCCGCAATGCCGAACTGTCCGATCTGGGGACCTTCATCGGCGCGCTGTGCTTCCTGGCGGGGTCGGTGCTGCTGTTGCCTGAGCGCACCGAGGAAGCCAGCGACACGGTGCCAGCGCCGGCTCCGACCGGCATCTGAAGGAAGCGCCTGCCGTGTTTCTGGCCGGGGTTTTCCAGGTGGCTGAAGCCGCCCGATTCCTCCTTTGTCATGGACACGGTGACCGGGTGCTTGTCGAAGTGGGCTACCGCGTCGCGGAAGTCGTCGAGCAGCAGGGCGGCCATGTCCTGGCTGACGCCGATGCGGACCAGGATGCGCTGCACGGGGATGTCGGAAGCCGTTCCGGTGAGGGTGTAGGCGGGTACCTGCCACCCCCGGCGCGCAGCCGGTCAGCCAGGTCGAACAGCGTGTAGCCGGGGTCCTCCCCTCGCGGATCCGCCACGTGACCGTCGGGATCCCGGTGTTCGGGTTGCTGTCACACAGCAGCTCGAAGGGGCCCAGCTTGACGATCTCGGCGGCGAGGTACTGGCCGATCTCATAGGACGCCTGGTGGATCCGGCGGTAGCCCTCATGGCCGAGCCGGAGGAAGTTGTAGTAACTGGCGACGATCTGGCCGGCCGGCCGGGAGAAGTTGATCTGGAACACCGGCATGTCGCCGCCCAGGTAGTTGACGTGGAAGATGAGGTCATCGGGGAGCTCGCAGCTGTCCCGGAAGACGACCCAGCCGACACCCAGCGGGGCCAGCCCGAACTTGTGGCCAGAAGCACTGATCGACTTGACCCGGGGAAGGCGGAAGTCGAAGACGACCTCGGGCGCGCAGAACGGCGCGAGGAAACCGCCGCTGGCGCCGTCCACGTATGTCGATATCCAGGCCGGTATCGGCCTGCAGCTTGTCGAGGGCCTCGGCATGGCCGCGACCGGCTCGTACGCGCCGGTGTAGGTGACGCCGAGGGTCGGCACGACCATGATGGTGTTCTCGTCCACCCGCTCGGGCATCGAAGCCGCGTCCATCATGTAGCAGCCAGGCGCCATCGGGGCCTCGCGTATCTCGATGTCCCAGTCAGGGTTCGATGGCCGCTGCGCGCCCGCTCCCGGGGGATGAGAATGGCTGGTGCGTACGTGGCCCGCTGACGCCGGTACCCCTTGGCTCTGCGAGACCGTCCAAT
>CAVQEM010000025.1:0-9441 GCA_963711485.1 uncultured Actinomycetes bacterium | reverse complement strand
TTCTCCTGGATCAGCGGCTTGAGGTCCAGCACCTCGAAGACCCGGTCGAAGCTGACCAGGGCGGTCATCACGTCCACCTGGACGTTGGACAGCGCGGTGATCGGGCCGTAGAGCCGGGCCAGCAGCGCGGTCAGCGCGACCAGCGTGCCGATCTGGAAGGCGTGGTGGATGACCAGGGTTCCGCCTACCCCGTAGACCACCGCGGTGGCCATCGAGGCCAGCAGGGTCAGCGCGATGAACAGGGTCCCGCCGTACATGGCGGTGACCACGCCGATGTCGCGGACCCGGGCCGCGCGCCCCGCGAACACCTCGCTCTCCTGCTCCGGCTTCCCGAACAGCTTGACGAGCATCGCGCTGGCCACGTTGAACCGCTCGGTCATGGTCGAGCCCATCGCCGCGTCCAGCTCCATGGACTCGCGGGTCAGCCGCTGCAATCGCCGGCCGATCAGCCGGGCCGGGATCACGAAAGCGGGGATCATCACCAGGGTGATCGCGGTCACCAGCCAGGACAGGCTGAACATCGCGATCAGCACCAGGATCAGGGTCAGCGCGTTGGACACCACCGCGGCCAGGGTCGAGGTGAGCGCCTGCTGCGCGCCGATGACGTCACTGTTCAGCCGGCTGACCAGGGACCCGGTCTGGGCCCGGGTGAAAAAGGCGATCGGCTGCCGCTGCACGTGCGAGAACACTTCGGTGCGCAGGTCGTAGATCAGCCCCTCGCCGATCTTCGCCGAGTACCAGCGCATCGCGACCGACAGCACCGCGCTGGCCAGCGCGATGCCCGCCACCACCGACGCCACCGCGATCACCACGCCGACGTCGCTGGCCAGGATGCCCTGGTCGATGATGGTCTTCATCAGCAGGGGCACCGCGACCGTGGAGACGGCGGCGAGCGCATTCATGCCCAGGAACAGGGCGAGCTCACGGCGGTAGGGCCGCGCATAGGACATGATCCTGCGGACCGTGCCTGGCTTCAGCCGCTGCCGGGTGACGTCGGAATCCCGGTAAAACGAGCGCATCGTGTGCCAGGGACCCGTACATGAGCGGGGAAACCTCCCTGCCTCCGGGGATCTTCCCGGGTCCGCTACGGGCGAACGGGCCCTGTTAGCCCGGGGGGACGACCCCCCGGAGCCCCCCGGCGTCGCGGCTCGGAGGGAACACGCCTCCGGCGCGCCCCGCCTCCCCCGCGAGGGGCGTTAGCCCGGGGTCCCTACATCCCCAGACGGGCGCGCTGCAGCGCGGCCTGCGCCCGGCGTTCCGCGGCGGACTGCTGTTCCAGGGTATGACCCGGGGCCTGCTGGAGGAGTTCCTTGGTGGCCCGGGCCACGCCCGGCTCGACGGCGAGGAGCGCCGCCACCAGGTCGCCTACCGCACCGTCCAGTTCCGCCGCCGGCACCACCAGCTCAGCCAGCCGCAGCTCTGCGGCCTCCGCGGCCCCGACGGTGCGGCTGGTCAGGCACATCTCAAGAGCCCGGGGCAGGCCGACGATATCGACCAAGGGCTTGGTCCCGGTCAGGTCCGGCACGAGGCCGAGCGCGGGCTCCTTCATGCACAGCTGGGCGTCGTCGGCGAGCACCCGCAGGTCACAGGACAGCGCGAGCTGGAACCCGGCCCCGATCGCGTGGCCGCGTACGGCGGCGACCGACACGATGGCGGGGTCACGCAGCCAGGTGAACCCGGCCTGGACGGCGGCGATCCACTCCTCGAAGCCGGGATCGCCGGCCCCGGCACCAGGCTCTCGCCGGGGACGCCCGTCCGGGGTGAACAGGCGCAGGTCGATCCCGGCGGAGAACGAGGGACCCGCGCCCTGCACAACCACCACCCGCACCTCGGGGGGCAGTGCCTGCCCGATCGCTGCCAGACCTCGCCACATCCCGGGCGTCATCGCGTTGCGCCGCTGACTCCGGTCGAGCGTGATCGTGGCCGCCCTGGTGGCAGGCGCGCCGACGTCCAGGCGCAGTCCGGCGCGTGCGAGGTCGGCGCGTGCGAGGTCGGCCCGTGCCAGATCGGACTGTCCGGCGGTCATGTCCTCCTCAGCGCTTCGCCCGCGCCTTGCCGCGCGTCGCGCCACCGCGGCCACGCAGCGAGACCCCGTTCTCCGAGAGGATGCGGTGCACGAACCCGTAGGACCTGCCGGTGGCGGCGGCCAGCGACCGGATGCTCTCCCCCGCGTCGTACCTCTTCTTCAGATCCGACGCCAGCTTGGTACGGTCGGCACCGGTGACCCTGGTGCCTTTCTTGAGGGTCTCGGTCACGCGTACCTCCCGTGAACTGAAGTGACCACTGCGTTACGTCTCCCGCCATGATCACGCATCGCGGCGCGATCGGCTACCCACATCCGGGTAAGTGATCACTTCTTTTTCGCGCAGGGCCGGGCTGCCCGTCACGCTAGGGCGACGAGATCGACGAGGCCCTCATTCCAGGTGTCTTCCACGCCGTCGGGAAGCAGGATGACTTTTTCCGGCGCGAGTGCCTCGACCGCGCCCTCGTCGTGCGTGACCAGCACGATTGCTCCCTGGTAGCGGCGCAGCGCGCCGAGGAT
This sequence comes from uncultured Actinomycetes bacterium, assembly GCA_963711485.1. Lineage (GTDB taxonomy): Bacteria > Actinomycetota > Actinomycetes > Streptosporangiales > Streptosporangiaceae > RYN-230. The sequence continues at coordinate 6,899 of CAVQEM010000025.1, read as the reverse complement.
TTCCTCCCGGCTGGCCGGGTCGAGGTTGTTGGTCGGCTCGTCAAGCAGCAGCACGTTCGCGCCCGAGACGACCAGCAGGGCCAGCGCGAGCCGGGTCTTCTCCCCGCCGGAGAGCACGCCCGCCGGCTTATCCACCGCGTCGCCCGAGAACAGGAAGGACCCGAGGATACGCCGCTGCTCGGCGTCGACCAGGTGGGGCGCGGCGGTGCGCATGTTCTCCAGCACGGACCGCTCGATGTCCAGCGTCTCGTGCTCCTGGGCGTAGTAGCCGAGCCGAAGCCCGTGCCCGGGGGTGACCTGGCCCGTGTCCGGCATCTCCAGGCCGGACAGCAGGCGCAGCAGCGTGGTCTTGCCTGCCCCGTTCAAGCCGAGTACCACGATCCGTGATCCCCGGTTGACCGCCATATCGACGTCGGTGAAGACCTCGAGCGAGCCGTAGGACTTGGACAGGTCAGCCGCGGTCAGCGGGACGCGCCCGCATGGCGCCGGGTCGGGGAACCGCAGCCGTGCGACCCGCTGCGGGCCGCGCTCAGCGGCAACCCCGGCGAGCAGCCGTTCCGCGCGCCGCTGCATGCTCTGGGCCGCCTTGGCCTTGGTCGCCTTGGCCCGCATCTTGTCCGCCTGGGCCTGCAGCGATGCAGCCTCCCTGGACGCGTTGGCGTGCTCGCGCCTGCGCCGCTTCGCGTCGGTCTCCCGCTGCTGGAGGTAGACCTTCCAGCCGACGTTGTACGCCTCCAACGTGGCGGTATCGGCGTCAAGGTGGAAGACCTTGTTGACCACCACGTCGAGCAGCGCGGTGTCGTGGCTGATCACCACCAGGCCGCCGCGGAACGCCTTCAGGTGGTCGCGGAGCCACGCCACCGAGTCGGCATCCAGGTGGTTGGTCGGCTCGTCCAGGAGGAGGGTCTGCGCGTCCGCGAACAGGATTCGGGCCAGCTCGACCCGGCGTCGCTGCCCCCCGGACAGTGTGGCCAGCGGCTGGGCCAGCACCCGGTCCGGCAGTCCGAGGCTGGACGCGATCGACGAGGCCTCGGCCTCCGCGGCGTAGCCGCCGAGCAGCGCGAGCCGTTCTTCCAGCTGGCCATAGCGGCGCACCGCGGCGTCACGGCGGGCGGGGACCACGTCAGACATCTGCTCTTCGGCGGCCCGCATGGCCGCGCGCAGCTCGTCCAGGCCGCGGCCGGACAGCACCCGGTCCAGGACCAGGCCCCCCAGATCACCGGACCGCGTGTCCTGCGGCAGGTAGCCGATGCTCGAACCACGCCGCACGCTGCCTGCCGCCGGGGCAGCCTCGCCCGCCAGTACCTTGGCCAGGGTGGTCTTGCCCGCGCCGTTCCGGCCGACCAGGCCGATCTTGTCGCCCGGGGCGATCTGGAAGCTCGCGTCCGCCAGCAGCAGCTGCGCGCCCGCGCGCAACTCCAGGCCGGTCGCGGCGATCACCAGGCACCACTCCAAACGAAAGAAGGGGAAGAAGCGGCACGGCCGCGGGCCCGTGATCCAGGGTACCCGCCGTGCCGCGATCGCGGCCCAGCCGCAAACGCCTCGGGGCCCGCGCCGTATATGATCACCGGCGGGCGGCGGCGCGCGGGGGGCCCGGTCCGGCCACCGGCACGCGCAGGCCGGCGGCCCGGTCGGGCCACCGGCACGCGCAGGCCGGCGGTCAGTCCCGGACCGCAGGCTCGGTCAGCTGGATGCGGATGGCGCGGAACGCCCTGGGGGTCTCGCGCAGCACGGCCAGCCGGGGATCGGGCGTGGTCAGGAACCGCTCCACCGCGACGCCGAAGTACCCGCGCAGCCGCGGGTCGTCGCGCAGCCCTGCGATCGCGCGCCGGTCCCCGCCCAGCACCAGCGCGTCCAGGGGGCGCCCGTAACGCCCGAACACCCCCGCCGCGGTGTCCGCTGCCGCGCGGAGCGCCTCGGCGGCCTGCTTTTCGCGGCGCCGGGCGAACCGCTGCTGCGACTGCCCTCCCGCCGCGTTGCGCCCGTGCACCAACCTGGACCCGACCTTGGAGGCGGCCAGCCGCGGCGGCGTCCCGGTGAAGATCCCGGCCGCGTACCCTCCCAGCCGGGCCAGGAGCACGCCCACGGTGCGGTCGGCGGCGGCGTGGGCCGCCAGCAGCCGGGCCACCTCGCCTGGTTCCTGCCCCGCGTGCAGGCATGCCACGGGAGGAAACGGGGCATAACAGCGGGCCACCGCCCCGTCCGCCGCAGCGAACACGACCGCGTCGTCCGGCTCACCCTCAACCCAGACAGCGCCGTGCCGTTCGCCGAAGGAGCCGATCCAGCCCGGGAAGCGTTCCGGGGCGACGTCGATCCACCGTGGTGTTGATGCGGCAGATTCACTGAGCATAAGGTTGAGGGTATTGCGCAATAGTTAGGTGAAACGTTAACTTCCAACCGGGCAGGACCCCGTGACGCTGAACCAGCTTCGCAGCTTCCTCGCCGTGGCGGAGACCGGCTCGGTCCGCGCCGCCGCCCACGACCTGGTCGTGACCCAGGCGGCGGTCTCAGCTTCGCTCGCCGCGCTGCAGAAATCCCTGGGCGTCACGCTGCTCGAGCCGGACGGCCGCGGCCTGCGGCTCACGGCGGCCGGGCAGGCGTACGCGGGCTACGTCCAGCGGGTGCTGGGCCTGCTGGACGAGGCCGGGCGGGCCGCCGCCGCCGCGGCGGACCCGGAGCGTGGCGAGCTTCGCATCGCGGCCGTGACCACTGCGGCCGAGCAGATCCTGCCCGGGCTGCTCAGCGGCTTCCGCACCCGGCATCCGCAGCTGGGGATCCGGCTGGAGGCGGGAAACCGGGACCGGGTGCGGGGCCTGCTCGACCGCCACCAGGTCGACCTGGTGCTCGGCGGCCGCCCCGAGCCGGGCTGGGACGTCGAGGTCCTCGCCGAGCGCCCGCACCAGCTGGTCGTGGTGGCGGCGCCTGGCCTGGCCGCCAGCGCGAAGGATACGGCGCCACGACCAGGACGCACCGGCCTGGACGGCAGCAACCTGGTGGCCTGGCTGGCCCGGCAGGCATGGCTGCTTCGCGAACCCGGCTCAGGCACCCGGGCCGCCACCGACGCCCTGCTGACCGAGTTGGACATCGCCCCGCTCACCCTGATCGTGGGCTCTAACGGCGCGATCCGCGAGTCCGCGAGCGTGGGCCTGGGCGTCACGCTGATCTCCCGCGACGCGGTCGCCGCCGAGCTGGCCGACGGGCGGCTCGCCGCGCTGCCAGTGCCGGGAACCCCGATGCACCGGGACTGGTACCTGGTGGCCCACTCCGGCCTGCTGCCCCCCGCGGCCGGCCGCCTGGTGGCCTACGTCCTCGCGCACGGCGACTTTCACCGGGCCGAATCCCAGAGCGTGGGCCCTTTTGTACCGCCGACGGGGCAAAAGGGACCGTCGTAAGCATCGCCGGGTGGCGCCAGCCGGTCGCGCGTTCCCTCGCCGCCGGCCCGCCGCCGCCACTCCCCGGCCCGCCGACCCCGCTGCCGCCACTCCCCCCGGCCCCCGCCGACCCGCTGCCGCCACTCCCCCCGGCCCGCCGCCGACCCGCTGCCGCCACTCCCCGGCCCGCCGCCGCCACCGCTCCCCGGCCCGACGCTTCCCTGCGCCGCCGGCCGCAGCGGGGAATAACTCTCAAGTGAAAGGTTGAGAGTTTGCTCGAAACTCTCAATAGACAGGCGATGGGTTAGCGGGCATGGTGGCAAGAGAGGCACTGTCGCCACTCACCGGAGGAACCATGACGGGCACACCCGACTCACCGCCGAGCGATCGCTGGAACGCGGGGGTGCTCCCGTACGCGCAGATGGGCTACTACGAACCGGACTACGTGCCCAAGCCGACCGACGTGCTGGTCGCCTTCCGGATCTCCCCGCAGCCGGGGGTACCGCCGGAGGAGGCGGGCGCCGCGGTGGCGGGCGAATCATCCACAGCCACCTGGACCGTGGTCTGGACCGACCGGCTCACCGCCCACGAGCACTACCAGGCCAAGTGCTACCGGGTGGACCCGGTCCCGGGCCGCGAGGGCGAGTACATCGCCTACATCGCGTACGACATCGACCTGTTCGAGGAAGGCTCGATCGCCAACCTCACCTCGTCCATCATCGGCAACGTGTTCGGCTTCAAGGCGCTGCGGGCCCTCCGGCTGGAGGACATGCGGATCCCGCTGGCCTACGTGAAGACATTCCAGGGACCGCCGCACGGCATCGTGATGGAGCGCGAGTACCTGAACAAGTACGGCCGCCCCCTGCTCGGCGCGACCACCAAGCCCAAGCTGGGACTGTCCGCCCGGAACTACGGCCGGGTGGTGTACGAGGCGCTGCGCGGCGGCCTGGACTTCACCAAGGACGACGAGAACATCAACTCCCAGCCGTTCATGCGCTGGCGTGACCGCTACCTGTTCACCATGGAGGCCGTCAACCGGGCCGCCGAGCAGACCGGCGAGATCAAGGGCCACTACCTGAACGTGACCGCGGCGACCATGGAAGACATGTACGAGCGGGCCGAGTTCGCGAAAGAGCTCGGCAGCGTGATCGTGATGGCCGACCTCACCGTCGGGTATACCGCGCTGCAGTCCATGTCGCAGTGGGCCCGGCGCAACGGGGTCATCCTGCACCTGCACCGGGCCGGGCACGGCACGTACACCCGGCAGAAGAACCACGGGGTCAGCTTCCGGGTCATCGCCAAGTGGTGCCGGCTGATCGGGGTCGACCACATCCATGCGGGCACCGTGGTGGGCAAGCTGGAAGGCGACCCGTCCATGGTCCGCGGCTACTACGACACGCTGCGCCTGGCGACCGTCCCCCTGGACCTGGGCCACGGCATCTACTTCGAGCAGGAGTGGGGCTCGATGCCCGGCACCATGCCGGTCGCCTCCGGCGGCATCCACGCCGGCCAGATGCATCAGCTGCTCGGCTACCTCGGCGAGGACGTGGTGCTGCAGTTCGGCGGCGGCACCATCGGCCACCCCATGGGCGTCGCGGCCGGCGCCACCGCCAACCGGGTCGCGGTCGAGGCCATGATCAAGGCCCGCAACGAGGGCCGGGACTTCGTCGCCGAGGGCGACGCCATCCTGGCCGAGGCGGCCAAGGCCTGCCAGCCGCTGCAGACGGCCCTGGATACCTGGGGCGACATCACCTTCAACTACGAATCGACCGACACGCCGGACGTCGTGGCCACCCCGACGGCCTGAGGAGAGCAGATGCGGATCACCCAGGGCACGTTCTCCTACCTGCCCGACCTTACCGACGACGAGGTCGCCGCGCAGATCCAGTACGCGATCGACCAGGGCTGGTCGATCGCCGTGGAGTTCACCGACGACCCGCACCCCCGGAACTTCCTCTGGGACATGTGGGGGCTGCCGATGTTCGACATCGCCGACGCCGCCGCCGGGCTGCACGAGGTCCGCGCCTGCCGCGACGCCTATCCGGAGCACTACATCCGGGTCAACGCCTACGACGCGAGCCTGGGCCGGCAGACCACGGCGCTGAGCTTCATCGTGAACCGGCCCGGCCGGGAACCGGGCTTCCGCCTGGACCGGCAGGAGGGCAGCGACCGGCAGATCCGGTACTCGCTGCAGCCTTACGCCACGCAGCGCCCCGCAGGCGAGCGCTATGGCCACATCGGGACCCCGAACGGCGCCGGTCACCCCGGGCCTGCCGGCGGATGAGCGCGACCGCGGGCCCGGCCTCGAGTGGTTTCGCGATGCCCCGTCCGGGTTCGGGCAGCACGGGAGCGAACGGCTCAGATGACGAGTCGGGCCCCATCGATGGCGAGGCGGGGCGCCCCGACGGCGTGCTCCCTTCGAGCCAGCGATCCGCGGGGGGTTCCCGGGAGACGGCCCCGGAACCCTTGTCGGCCGACGACACGGTGGAGCTGGGTGAGGAGCAGCAGGCCCAGCGGCTGTCCCGGATGCTGGATGAGTTCGACAGGGAGTTCGTCGGGCTGGCCCCGGTCAAGGCCCGGGTGCGGGAGATCGCCGCGCTGCTGCTGATCGACCGGCTCCGGGAGCGGTACGGGCTGACCTCATCGCGGCCCAGCCTGCACATGTGCTTCACCGGGAGCCCGGGGACCGGCAAGACGACGGTGGCCATGCACATGGGTGAGATGCTCCGCGAGCTCGGATATCTCCGCAAGGGCCAGCTGGTCAGCGTGACCCGCGACGACCTGGTCGGCCAGTATGTCGGGCACACCGCGCCCAAGACCAAAGAGGTGCTCAAGCGGGCGATGGGCGGCGTGCTGCTCATCGACGAGGCCTACTACCTGTACCGGCCAGAGAACGAGCGGGACTACGGCCAGGAGGCCATCGAGATCCTGCTCCAGTTCATGGAGGCACACCGGGAGGATCTGGTGGTCATCCTGGCCGGGTACGCCGACCGGATGGATGTGTTCTTCCGGTCCAACCCCGGGATGGCCTCGCGGATCGCGCACCACATCGACTTCCCGGATTTCAGCCTGGACGAGCTGATGCAGATCGCGGGGCTGATGCTGGAACGGGAGCAGTACCAGCTGTCCGGCCCGGCCCGGGACGCGTTCATGGAGTACGTGGGGCTGCGGATGACGCAGCCCCGGTTCGCCAACGCGCGCAGCATCCGCAACGCCATCGACCGGATGCGGCTGCGCCAGGCCCGCCGGCTCGTGGCGGGGGGCGGCACCATCGGCCGGTCCTCCCTCATCGAGATCAGCGAGGCCGACGTCCGCGCCAGCCGCGTCTTCGGCGACCAGTCCCCCACCGCTCCCGGACCTGTCCCCGGCTAACCCGCGGCTATCCCTCTCGGGGCCGCCTGACCCCGCCGGCTGAGCTGGGTTAGGCGGCCGGACGGGCCGTTGCGGAGAACAAAGGCCGGCGCGGGCGCAGCGGGGCGGGCGGGCCGGCCGGCGAGCGCGGTGCCCGCCCGTCCGCCGCTACCTGGC
>CAVQEM010000024.1:0-22328 GCA_963711485.1 uncultured Actinomycetes bacterium | reverse complement strand
TCACCCGCCATAACGCACGTCACGTGGGAAACGTCGCGGCCGACCATGATCGTTCGTGATCCATGGTGCCGATGATGGGAGTCAGCGGCCCACATGGGTGATCAACGATGGCTGGTCACCCCAGCCACGGACAGATCGTTAGGGGAGAAAAGGGGACGCGGCGGCCAGCTGGGCCCCGAGGATGACGGGGGCCTCGGCCAGCGACGGGCCGTACCAGGTCAGGTGACGGCCGCTGAGGAGGGCCGCGGGCACGCCGGGGAAGCACTGGGGCCGTCGCCAGCGGTGAAACGATACGGCTCGTCCGGCAGCACGACCAGGTCCGGGCCCGCAGCCAGGAGGTCGTCGAGCGGGACCTTCGGGTAGCGCTCGGCGTGCCCGGCGTACAGGTTCGCCACCCCGAGCCGGGCCAGCACGTCGCCTGCGAACGTGTCCCGGCCCAGCACCATCCACGGCCGGCGCCAGATCGGGATCACGGCCTGGCGGCGCGCCTGCGGGTCCGGCAGGTCCCAGGCCTGCCCGGCGGCGTCCAGCCAGGCCGGCGCGGGGAGCTGGCATGCGACCGTGAGCATCCGCCGCAACGACGCCAGCGCCTCGTCCAGCGTCCGGATCACGGTCACCCACACCGGCAGCCCCGCGGCGCGGAGCGCGACCAGGTCGGCGGGCCGGTTCTCCTCCTCGTTGGCCAGGACCATGTCCGGGCGCAGCGCGATGACCGCGTCGAGGTCGGGGTTCTTGGTCCCGCGCACCCGGGGCACGTCGAGGCCGGCCGGGTGGGTGCACCAGTCGGTGGCCCCGGCCACCAGGCCCGGCGCGGTCACCGCCACGGTCTCGGTCAGCGACGGCACCAGGGACACGACCCGGCTGACCCGGGCCGGGACATCGACCACGGTCCCGGTGTCGTCCCGGGGATCCGGGCCCGGCGTCACCACGTCACCGGGTCACCACGTCACCGGGTCACCGCGCGACCGGGTCACCGGGTCACCGCGTCACCGGGCGGGCTCGGCCCGCAGCGGCAGGCCGTCGCCGAACGCCGCGGCGAGGTCGCGCATGGCCGTGTCCAGCAGCTCGCTCAGGTTGCCGTCGTCGTCCTGGAGCCACTGCTCGTAAGCGGCGATGGCCACGCCCAGCATGGCGTAGGCGATCGTCTGCGGCAGCAGACTGCCGGCGGGCTGTCCGGTGCGCACGGCCACGAAGTCCGCGATCACCTGGCGCCACTCCGCGTAGCGCAGGGTGGAGTGCGCCTGGAGCACGCGCACGCCCAGGATCAGCTGCATCCGGCGCCGGTGCCAGCGCTCGTCTTGCGGCGGCACCTGGTCGAAGTCGACGATGGCCAGCCGGATCGCGTCCATGAGCGGCCACTGGGGCGGGCAGGCAGCCAGCCAGCCCCGCATCCGGTCCAGCTCGTTCTCGAAGTTTCCCCACGGCACGTCGTTCTTGGACGGGAAGTAGCGGAAGAACGTCCGGCGGCCGATCCCGGCCGCAACCGCGATGTCGTCGATTGTCGTGCCCTCGAAGCCCTGCCGGTCGAACAGCTCGAACGCGACGTGCTCCAGCTCGGCCCGTGAGGTGATACGCCTGCGGCCAAGCTGGGCAGGTATCCCCGTAGTACTCACTGGCCAGCACCGCCTTTCTGTCCCGCCTGGCTCGTGGGCCTGACAGGAGCATGCCACGACCCAGCGGGGCATGTGAAAGGGGCCGAAGTCCCGTCTTGACCTTTGGCACTGGGTGTCTTTAGTGTCTGCACTGAATGCCGCATAACGGCGAGGCAGACGACAGCGGCGGTGCTGGCGGGACCAGCCAGCGCGGGCCGGACGACGGATCCGGAGGCAGGCATGAGCGAACAGACCGCGACCACGCCGGCGGGGCACCTTGCCGCTGACCACGGGCCAGCGGCCACGGTACAGGCCGGCCACGGTGCGGCCCGCCACGGTGCGGGCCAGCACGGTGCGGGCCAGCACGGTGCGGGCCAGCACGGGCGGCCGGCCACGATGCGGCCGGACCGGCTGCCGACGAGAGCCTGGTCGCCGAGGAACTGCTCGTCGAAGAGGTCTCCATCGACGGCATGTGCGGTGTCTACTGACCCGGCCGGGGCCGCATAGCGAACCCGGCCGCATAGCGAACCCGGCCGGCACAGCGAACCCGGCCGGCACAACGAACCCGGCCGGCGGGTTCGACCTGGACCGGCCCTGGCGGCTGGACGAGCGGGTGGCGATCCGCCCCGAGCCGTTCGGCGCGCTGCTCTATCACTTCGGCACCCGGCGGCTGTCGTTCCTGAAGAACGCCACCATGCTGGCCGTGGTGCGGTCGCTGGGCGAGCACCCCTCGGCCCGCGCCGCGTGCGCGGCGGCCGGGATCCAGCCCGCCGGGATGGCCGCCTACGAACGGGGCCTGGCCACCCTGGCCGAGTCGCACATGATCACCCCGCGCATGATCACCCAATAGGGGGCCGCGTGAGCACCGAGACCCTGGTGGAGCTGTTCGAGCATGGGCTGGACGCGCCGATCTGCCTGACCTGGGAACTGACCTACGCCTGCAACCTGGCCTGCGTGCACTGCCTGTCCAGCTCGGGCCGGCGCGACCCGGGCGAGCTGAGCACTGCCGAGTGCAAGGCCGTCATCGACACGCTGGAACGCATGCAGGTGTTCTACGTGAACATCGGCGGCGGCGAGCCCACCGTCCGGCCCGACTTCTGGGAACTCGTGGACTACGCCACCGCGCACCGCGTCGGGCGTGAAGTTCTCCACCAACGGCGTGCGCATCGACGATGCCGTGGCCCGCAAACTGGCCGCGAGCGACTACGTCGACGTGCAGATCTCGCTGGACGGCGCGACCGCCGAGGTCAACGACGCGGTACGCGGGCAGGGCTCGTACGCCATGGCCATCCAGGCCATGGAGCACCTGGCCGCGGCCGGGTTCAAGGGCTTCAAGATCTCCGTGGTGGTCACCCGGCAGAACGCCGGGCAGCTGGACGAGTTCAAGGCGCTGGCCGACCGCTACGGCGGCGCAGCTGCGGCTGACCCGGCTGCGCCCGTCCGGCCGGGGCGCCGACGTCTGGGACGAACTGCACCCCACCGCCGGGCAGCAGCGCGAGCTCTACGACTGGCTGTGCGCGCACGGCGAGCAGGTCCTCACCGGGGACTCGTTCTTCCACCTCGCCGCCTACGGCGGGGCGCTTCCGGGGCTGAACATGTGCGGCGCGGGCCGGGTGGTGTGCCTGATCGACCCGGTCGGTGACGTCTACGCCTGCCCGTTCGCGATCCACGAGAACTTCCTGGCCGGAAACGTCCGAGCCGGCGGCGGCTTCGAGTCGGTCTGGCGGGATTCCGCGCTGTTCGCCGAGCTGCGCGGGCCCTCCGCGGGCGGCGCCTGCGGCTCCTGCCAGTTCTACGACTCCTGCCGGGGCGGCTGCATGGCCGCGAAGTTCTTCACCGGGCTGCCGCTGGACGGCCCGGACCCGGAGTGCGTCCGCGGCTTCGGTGAGCAGGCGCTGGTTGAGCGGGCACGGGCCGAGCAGGCTCTGGCCGGGGCGGACCGGACCTCGCTTCCCCGGCCCGGCCCGGACCACTCGCACCGCGGCCCGGTGCGTGGGCAGCCAGTGCGCGGCCAAGCCCACCGCGGGCAGGCCCGGCCGCCGGTCCCGGTGACGATCGGGCGCCGCCCGGTCCCCGCGCCACCAGACCGGGCCTGTGACGTCAATCCGCTGGCCGGCTTCGCGGCGGGTGGCGCACGCTGACATGACGTCAGGGTTCGCGCGGCTCACCGAGACCGGTCACCCTGGCCGGCCGGGTCGCGCAGTCCAGGGTCTTGTTCGGCCCGCACGAGACCAACCTCGGCGAGTACAGCCTGGGCGGGGGTCGCGGGTTCTCGCCCCGGCACGTCGCCTACTACCAGCGCCGTGCGGCCGGCGGGGCCGGGATCATCGTCACCGAGACCGCCTCGGTGCACCCCTCGGACTGGCCTTACGAACGGGCGCCGCTGGCCTCGGCCGCCGCCGAGGGCTGGCAGCAGATCGCCGCGGCCCGCCGGCGCGGCGCGGGCGCGGCGCGGGCGCGACGCGCCATCCACGCCGCCCCAGTCCCGCGCCACCTCCCCGCGATGCGGGCCCGTCGCCGGGCGCCGCGTGTACGTGGTCGGCGGCGGCCCGGGTGGCCTGCAGGCCGCGGTGACCGCCGCGGAACGCGGGCACCGGGTGGTCCTGTTCGCCTGGGCGCACGGGCACCCCCGGGGTGGTGGACGTCCGCCAGGTGGCCGACGGCTCGGCCGGGCCGGAGGGCGCCGTGGTCATGGTTGGACGAGCTCGGCTTCCATCAGGCCACCTCGGTGGCGGAGCTGCTCGCGGAACGGGGCTGCGCGGTGGAAGTGATCACCAGCGCCCTGCTGGTGGGCCAGGATCTCGGCCTCACCCTGTGGCACGCGCTGGGCGGCGCTGGTCACGATAGGGCACCGTTCGAGGTGCGCCGGGTGGGCGACTGCCTGGCGCCGCGCCGGGCCCACGCCGCGGTGATCGAGGGCGAGCGGGCGGGAGCGGCGCTATGAACGCGGCCAGCACCGCGAACACAGCCAGCACCGCGAACGCAGCCAGCACCGCGAACGCAGCCAGCACCGCGAACGCAGCCAGCACCGCGAACGCAGCGGGCACTAGGGTGATGCGCTGATGACTCTGCTCGCCGATCTCACCTGGCCCGAGGCGGCCCGCCTGGGCACCGCGGGCGCGCTGCTGGCCGTCCCGGTCGGCTCCACCGAGCAGCACGGGCCGCACCTGCCGCTGTCCACCGACACTGACATCGCGGTCGCGCTGGCCGGGCGGCTCGCCGCCCGACGGCCCGGGGTGGTGGTCGCCCCGCCGGTCAGCTACGGCTCCAGCGGCGAGCACGCAGGATTCGCCGGGACGCTCTCGATCGGGCAGGAGGCCGTGGAACTCGTGCTGACCGAGCTGGGCCGCTCGGCCGCCGAGACCTTCAGCCACGTGGTGTTCGTGTGCGCGCACGGTGGCAACGCCGTCCCGGCGCGGCAGGCGGTCGCCCGGCTCCGCGCCGAATCGCGTGACGTGCTGCTGTGGCTGCCCGACCCGCGGCCCGGCCCGGACCTGCCCCTACCGGATGCCCACGCCGGGCGGACCGAGACCGCGCTCCAGCTGGCCCTCACCCCGGGCCGGGTCCGGGCCGGGCTCGCCGCGGCCGGGAACACGGCTCCGCTGCCCCGGCTGATGCCCGCGATGCGGGCCGGCGGGGTACGGGCCATCAGCGGCAACGGAGTGCTCGGCGACCCGGCCGGAGCCTCGGCGGCGGAGGGAGCGCACCTGCTCGATCAGCTGGCCGCCGACCTGGCCGCCGCCGTCGGCGCCTGGTACCCCGAGCCGCCGCAGGAGCAGTCGTGAGCGGGGGGACGAGAGTGGCGCTGGTGACGGGGGCGGCGCGGGGTATCGGCGCCGCCGTCGTGCGCGCGCTCGCCGCCGAGGGCTGGTCCGTGCTGGCCGTTCGACCGCTGCGCCGACGACCCGGCGCTGCCCTATCACCTGGCCACCCGGGCCGACCTGGACGCCGTGGTGGCCCGGGCGGCGGGCGGCCCCGGTGAGGTGCACGGCCTCGCCGCCGACACCCGGGACCGCGCGGCCATGTCCGCCGCGGTCGCCGAGGCCGAGCGGCGGTGGGGCGGCCTGGACGCCGCGCTGGCCGTGGCCGGCGTGATCGCCGGCGGGATGCCGCTCTGGGAGGTGCCCGCCGAGCAGGAGGAAGTGGTCCTGAGCACCGACCTCGGCGGGGTGATGGTGCTGGCCCGCGCGGCCATCCCGGCGCTGCTGCGCCGGCCCGAGCCGCGCCACGGCCGGTTCCTGGCCGTCGCGTCGGCCGCCGCGACGCGGGGACTGCCTATGCTGGCGGCTTACTGCGCAGCCAAGGCCGGCGTGGCCGGGCTGATCCGCGCGCTGGCCACCGAACTGCGTGGCACCGGCGTGACCGCCAACGCGGTCAGCCCGGGCTCCACGGACACGCCCATTCTGGCGGAGAGCGCACGCCTGTACGGGCTGCCTGACGGCGGGTCGTTCGCGGCCCAGCAGCCCCTGGACCGGCTGCTGGCCCCGGAGGAGGTGGCCGCGGCGCTGGTCTGGCTGGCTGGTGACGGCAGCAGCGGGATGACCGGCGCGGTGGTCCCGGTGGACGGGGGGCTGGCCCTGTGAGTAGCGCCGTCCGGTACCGGCTCGCGAGGGTGGGCCGCCGGGCCCGGCCGAGTGGCCGGTGGCGTCGTTCTTGCCGGGCAGCGCGAACGTGCCGGGAGGTACCGTGACCCGCCAGGTGACCCGCCCCGAGGCGGGACCGGGCCGGGGACCGGCGCCGCTGCCGGCCGGCTTCAGCATCGTCTTCGACCCGCAGACCCAGTTCGTCGGGGCGGACGTGCTGTTCGGCGGGTCTCCCCCGCGGCTGCTCAGGCTCAGCCCGGCCGGCCAGCGCGCGCTCGCCGAGCTGCGCCGCGGGCCGGTGTGCTCAGCCGCCGCGGGCAAGCTGGCCCGGCGGCTCACCGACACCGGGCTGGCTCATCCCCGGCCGCCCAGCGCTGATCAGGGGGGGTGCGCCGAAGGCCTGCCCGACGTCACCGTGGTCATCCCGGCTCGCGACCGGCCCGCCCTCGTGGACCGCTGCCTGACCGCCCTCGGCCGGAGCTACCCGGTGATCGTGGTGGACGACGGGTCACGGCAGGCCGGCGAGATCGCCGCACTGTGCAGCAGGCACGGCGCGACCCTGATCCGGCGACCCAGCTCCGGCGGGCCGGGGCCGGCCCGCAACGACGGGCTGGCCCACGTATCGACCCGGCTGGTGGCGTTCCTGGACAGTGACTGCGTGGCCGGGCCGGAATGGATCACGTCCCTGGCGGCCCATTTCGGGGACCCGCTGGTCGCCGCGGTGGCACCGCGGGTGCGGCCCATCACCGGGCCCGGCTCGGCGGGCCGCTACCTGGCGGCCCGCGCGCCGCTCGACATGGGCCCGCAGGAAAGCCGGGTGCTGCCGCTCACCCGGCTGTCCTACGTGCCGACCGCCGCCCTGCTGGTCCGCCGCGCCTCGCTGGCCACGTACAGGACAGCTTCCGGTCTCTCCACGTGATGCTCTCCCGGCGGATGCCCCGTCCGGTGCTGGCCCTTTCGACGCTGGCCTGCGCTACGGCGAGGACGTGGACCTGGTGTGGCGGCTGGCGGAAGCCGGCTGGCGAGTCCGCTACGACCCCGCCGCGTCGGTGAGCCACGCGGAACCCGCCTCCTGGGCGCGGGTGCTGGGACGGCGGTTCGGTTATGGATGCTCGGCGGCACCGCTCGCGCGCAGGCATCCGGGGCAGGTGCCGCCGCTGGTGCTGCAGGCCTGGCCCGCGGCGGCCGTCGCTGCGTTGCTGGCGCGCAGGCCGGTGGCCGCGCTCGTCGCCTACGGGGCCGGCACCGGCCAGCTGGTGCGGCTGCTGCACGGGTGGGACGTGCCACCCAAAGGCGTTCTCCGGCCGATGGCCGACTCGGTGCTGCAGACCTGGCTGGGCGCGGGCCGCTGGACCATCCAGTACGCGCTCCCGGTCGCGGTGGCTGGCCTGGCCCGCCCGGGGGGCCGCACGGCCCGGACCAGGCTGGGGCGCCGGCTGGCCGTGGCGTCGCTGCTGGCCGGGCCGCCCCTCGCGGAATGGCGGCGGACCCGGCCACCGCTGCCGGCCGCGGCGTTCTCGCTCGGCTACCTGGCCGACGAGGCGGCCTACGGGGCGGGCGTCTACCGCGGCGTGCTCACGGAGAAACTGCTCAGCCCGCTACTGCCGGCCGTGGCCTGGCGGCCGCTCGGTAAAGCTCCGGCCGCGACGCGGCCGGGTGTCCTTCCAGGAAAGGGTCCCAGGTCATGACCGATGTCGTCGTCGTCGCCACCTTCCGCCCACTGCCTGAGCACCGCGCGGAGGTCATCGCGGCCCTGGAGAAGGTCATCGCCGACGTGCACTCCCACGATGACGGCTGCCTGCTGTACGCCCTGCACGAGGGCGATGACCGGCTGGTCATGGTCGAGAAGTGGTCCAGCGCGGAGGCGCTCGCCGAGCACTCCCGCGGGCCCGCGCTCGCCGAGCTCAACCAGGCGCTGGCCGGGCGCCTCGAGGGGGGCCTGGACGTCCAGGTCCTTCGCCCGCACCCGGCGGGCACGCCCCACCAGGGCACCGTGTAGACGGCGCCCCGCCGGACCACGCCAAGCCACGGCGGGGGTGTGGTGTGTGGTGCGGCGGCGCGTGGTACCCCCGTGCCTGATGCCCGGGGCTTCACATCACCGCCGCACGTCCCGCTCAGGGGCAGGCGGCGAGCCCGGCGCTGTCCCTGATCGCGTCCAGGACGCGCCGGTGGTCGGGGCACATGACGCCGTGGTGCGGATCGGACAGGGCCGCCGCCCGGGCCAGCACCCGGCGCGGCACCGCGTGCAGCGTGGCGTCGAGCAGCGCCCACGACATCTCGTTCAGCCCCCCGCGCACCACGTCCGGGTCGCTGCTGCGCTCGCAGATCTCATCGAGTGCCCCGAGAAGCTTGGCAGGCCTGGGGTTGGCCGCCATTTCCAGCCGGAACGCATCCACCATCGGACATGGCGCGGAAGTCCCGGCCGCAGCCTCGAACGCGTTCAGCAGCGGGCTCACGTCTCCCGCGGTCACCGGGTCGTACAGGCCGGGGAACGGCACCTCCTCGTACCCAGGGTCGTACCCGCTGAAGTAGATCGGCGTTGACGAGCCAGTGCTGATGAGCACCCCGAGGGCGACGTCGAGGAGGCTGACCGGCCAGCCGAGGTCGGTAATGGCGTGCACCCGGAACTCGCCGCGCTGCGCGCCGAGGCCCGCCAGCAGCAGCAACTGCGCGGACTCCAGCGCCGACTGCACGTAGAACGCGATGTTGGGGCTGTGCAGCCGGATCACACCGTTCTCGGCCCAGCCCTGCAGCCGGTGGTAGATGACAGAGTTGTCGAGGACATGCGTGAACCGGCCCGCGGAGATCAGCAGCTCATCACGGCCGGCCACGCTCGACGCGACCCACTCCGCCGCCCGCTTGGAGGCGGTGTAGATATCGGGTGAGTAGGGACGCAGCGCCTTGCCGGTGGACGCGCAGACCACCTGGGGCACGCCCGCTGCCTCGGCGGCCTCCAGGACGTTGCGGGTGCCCAGGACGTTGGTGGACACGGTGCGGTGCACCTCCACCTCGGCGCGGGCAGGCTCTCGCTGCGCGGCCACGTGGAAGATCACGTCGGGCCGTACCTCGCGGAACAATGCGTCCAGGCCGGCGCGGTCCCGGACATCGGCCTGCCGGTACTCCGCGGTGGCCTGGGTCGGCCACCCGTCAGTGATCCCGCGGGCCACGCTGACCAGGCGGCCCGCCCCGCGCTGCGCCACCTGAGCCATCAGGGTGGAGCCGATACATCCCGTCCCGCCGGTGACCAGCACCGTGGCCCCGGACAGCCACGCAGACAGCTCCGCCTCGGGGAGGCAGAGCCCACGCTGGCCGAAGCCGAGGAACCGCGCGTGCTCCTCGGCGGCCCCTTCCTTCACCGCGATGAGGGTCTGCGTGAACTCCCCCAGTCGCCGGAGAACGTCCTGCTCAAGGACTGATTGCCCGGCTGGCGCGGCCCCCCGCATGCAGTTGATGATCTCCCCGACCGTCTCCACCCCATGACCTCCGACTAAGTCCGCACCAGACGACACATGCCCCCGGTGCCAGCGGCCCGCGCGGGGTGGGATCGGGCTCCTGGCATTCACCCAGATGAACATAGAGTGCCAGATTTATTCGCATTCAGGAAGTCGTTGCCTTACGATGAGGAAGCGGATCATGTCAGAGGATGGGCTGACATGTACGGCGGCGCGGCCACGAGTGGGGGGGCATGGGTGGCGAACGCGGGTAAATCAGTGGGAAAAGTAGGGAATACTGGGGACTCTGTTAATTGTTAATTTTTCGTTAAACGCTGTTGACGATCTACAAGTATTTCCCCAGATGTTTGATAATCACGTATTGTTGTCTTACCCCGCTCAACTGATGGCTTGTCTGCGCCCGTACGCGTTGGCGCGAGAGTGAGAGGGGGGACTGGTGACGTACGTCATCGGCGGGCCACATGGCATTGAGCAGCCTGCGGGGGATGAGCCCCCAACCACACAACTTCCAGCAGATGAGCCCCCAACCACACAACTTCCAGCAGTGGCACGGCAGGATGACGACCGCTCTGCTGACTCTGCGCAGCCGACCAGTGACTCAGCCAATACCGCACCGTTCCCGGCGCCGCCCGCGGCCATTCCACTTCGTCAGCGGCTGGCGACCGCCGCACCTGGACGGCCGCCGCCCGCACGCCAGACGGGCGCTGAGCCCACACCCAGGACACTCACGTCCCGGCCGCAGGCGCCTGTGGGGCTGACGCCCCGGGTGCCAGCGTCCAGCGGGCTCGCGTCTGAGACAGTGCTCTCTGGAACGCTACCCACCGAAACACTGGCGTCGGTGGCACTCCGCGGCGGGGCGCCGGCGAACGTCGCCGTGTCTCACGTCGACGGGCCTGCTGACACCGTCGCAATCCCGCAGCCCCGGGCCCCGGCTGAAACGGCTCAGCCTGCTGCCTCTCCGGAGAGGCAGCCCGAGGCGCTTCCGTCCCCGCCGGCCCCGGTCCTGCCCGTGCCGCCGCGGGACGACGAGAAATACCGTTACGTCCGGCGCGGCGCGTGGATACTCACCCTCGCGTCGATCGCCAGCTTCCCATTGCTCCTGTTCAGCCAGACGCGGCTGATGCTGCAGTACGACTGGTTCTGGTTCTACGTGCCATTCGTGATTATGGGAGCTCTATTCCTGGCGCTGCCCTTGATCACGGATGGCCTGGCCCGCGACTTCGACTTCTCCGAGCATCAGCGGCTAGTGGACGGCTGGCGGCCGGAAACCTATCCTTCCGTGGACGTCTTCCTCCCCGTCTGCGGGGAACCCACGGACGTGGTCCGAAATACCTGGAAGTACGTGGCCGAGATGAGCCGCCACTACCGGGGAACGGTTACCGCCTATGTGCTGGACGACTCGGCCAGCCCTGAGCTCAAGGCTCTGGCGCGTGAGTTTGGTTTTGCCTACGCGAGGCGGCCCAACCGGGGCTGGTTCAAGAAGTCAGGAAACCTCTGGTTCGGCTTCCAGGTTTCTTACGGCGATTACATCCTGTTGCTGGATGCCGACTTCGCCCCTCGCCACGACCTGCTGAACGAGGCCCTGCCGTATATGGCGGCCTACCCGGAGATCGGGATCGTGCAGACTCCCCAATTCTTCCGCATCACCAACGACCAGACCTGGGTGGAACGCGGCGCCGGCGCGGTGCAGGAGTTGTTCTATCGGTCCATCCAGACGGCGCGCTCGCGTAAGGGCGGGGCTATCTGCGTCGGCAGCTGCGCCGTCTACCGCCGGGCAGCGCTCAAGCAGAACCTCGGCATGACGCTGGCCGAGCACTCCGAAGACGTGCTCACCGGGTTCGACCTGAACCGGATCGGCTGGAGGCTCCGCTACCTGCCTGTCGCCCTTTCCACCGGAAACTGCCCGGACAACGTCCCCGCGTTCCTGAACCAGCAGTATCGCTGGTGCTCCGGAACAGTCGGGCTGCTCTTCGGAAAAATGTTCTGGGGCGCCAAGCTGCCGCTCTACACCCGCCTGTGTTACATCTCCGGTTTCATCTACTACATCTACACGGCCGTGTTCACGTTCGTCGTCCCGGCACTGACCATCGCGATCCTCGCGTTCGTACCGAACGTCCTCGAGTTCAAGAACATGATTTTCATGGTTCCCGTGGTTCTCTACGCCGCGGTAATTATCCCGGTGTGGCACCACGCTCCCTACCGGCTCGAGGCATGGGCCGTGAAACTGATCTCCGGGTGGGCCCATTTCTTTGCTTATTGGGACGCGCTGCGCGGTAAGCGCCTGGGCTGGAAGCCGTCGGGCGGTGACGAGAAGAAGCAGGAAGGGAACAGGCGTTTCTGGGTCTGCTTCCTGCTGTGGACGGTGGGCAGTTCAGTGGCGTGGACCGGCCTGGCTTTCTGGCGGATGCTCACGATGAACCCAGTCAACTTCATCGTCCTGTTTGGCCTCGGGCTGTTCGAGCTCGCGGTCGCGGGGCGGGTGCTCCTCCAGCCGGCTAAGGATGCGCACGCATAAGTGAAGCGCACCCAGGGGGACGAGGCGCCCAAGACGCGTCGCGGCTGGCCACGCGGCCGGGGCCGAACGGCGCAGCTCGGCAACGGCAGTCCGGCGCCAGCCGCGCAGAAACGGTCGCGCCGTTCTGTGTTCGGCCCGTCCGGCGAGGACCGGCCCGACGTCCTGACCGACGCCGAGACCGTGGTCCTGCCGGCCTGGCTGCATCGCCGCCCCTCCGCGGAGAAGACACCGCCCGACAGCTTCCTGAAGTCGATTACCGTCCCGGCTCAGGCGGGTAGGGGCACCCGGAACGGGGCAGAATCGGCGACCGGCGCTGAGACACCGTCCCGGGCCCGCGAGTCCCGGACCGCCAGCGCCCCGGCGGACAGCCAGCCTGCAGAGGGGCACCAGGGCGACGCAGGGCAAGACGACGCAGCGCCAGCCCGGCCCGCCGACAACCACGACGCCGGGGCCGTGACGCGGGCCGGAGCCGACACCAAGGCTGCGAATGACGCCCGGGACGAGGCTGAGGCCAACCCCGGCGCGGGGTCCGGGACCACGACAGGGGCCACCGCACCGACCGGGGCCCAGACCGGCGCTGAGGCCCAGACCGGGGCTGAGCCCGCGGCCGAGGCGGAAGGCGGGATGTCGGCAGCAAGAGTGGCGGCCGGCGGGATCACCGGACCGGATGCAGCTGCCCAGTCGGCCGCGACCCGCGCGGACACCGAGGTGATCACCAAGCTCAGCCTGGCGGACCTGCGATCAGCCATGCTGGCCAAGGCGGCCTCCGCCAGCACGGCCGAGCCCAGCACGGCCGAGCCCGACCCGCAGCCGGCCCGAGCCCGGCACGCGCACGGCACCAGACCCCAGCACGATCGACCCCAGCACGGCCGGGGCGATCGACACCCTGGAGGCCGGCACCATCGACGGCCTCGAAGCCAGGACGACTGAGGGCCTCGAAACAGCCGATGCGATTAAAGCCATCGAGGCCAAGACAGCCGAGGCGATGGAAGCCATCGAGGTCATGACCGCTGAGGCGTTCAAGGCCATCGACGTTTCCGCGGCCGAAATCGCGACCACGGTGACCCGGGAACTCGCCGAGCCTGAAGCTGAGCGGCCCGAAACTGACCGGCCCCGGCCCGGAACCGACCGGCCCGGAACCCACCGGCCCGGAACCGACCGGCCGGAGGCCGCCCAGCCCGAAATCGCCCAGCCCGAAATCGCCGGGCCGGAGGGCGCGGCTAGTGCGGACAGCGCCCAGCCGTATCCCATCGAGGCCGCCTCGCCCACTCCTGGCCGAGACATCGCCCGGTCGTACGTGATCCGGGTGGAGGAGCCGCCGGCGAGCGTCACGCTCACCACGTCCGTGACCGAGACCACGATCGCGCTGCCCCGACCGCGAATCGAAAGCGTGGTAGCGGTCACGCCGGCTCCGGCTGCGGCAGAAACAGCCATCCTGCCCCTCGTACCCCAGCGGACCAGCGGAAGGAAGCCCGCGGCGCTTCCCTCGGCCGACCCCCGCGTCCGGCCGAGCCCCGCGTCCGGCCGAGCCCCCGGCGTCCGGCCGAGCCCCGGCGTCCGGCCGAGGCCGAGCCTGAGGCCGAGCCGCCCCCCAGCGCCACCCGGCGCCGCACCCGGATCAGCCGGCTCCTGCTGCTGAGCATCCTGATCCTGCAAGCGGTCATGTCGCTGCGGTTGCACAACACGGCGTTCGAGGACGAGTCGCTGTACATCTACTCAGGCCACATGGAACTGCAGCACCTGCTCCACGGCACGGCGCTGCAGGGCCAGTACGCGTCCTACTTCTCCGGCTCCCCCCTCCTCTACCCCGTGGCGGCCGGCTTCCTCAACGGGATAGGCGGCCTCACGGCCGTGCGGATGTTCAGCCTGGCCGAGATGCTGTCCATCACTGCCTTGCTGTACTCCCTGACCCGCCGCCTGTTCAATGAGCGGATCGCGCTGTGCGCGGCCGCGCTGTTCTCGGTGTGCGAGTCGGCGATCTTCCTGGGCAACTTCGCCACCTACGACGCCACCTGCCTGTTCCTGCTGGCCAGCGCGGCGTGGATCGTGGTCCGCACGGCCGGACTCCGGTGGCCCGTCTTTTTGCTGGCTGCTCCGGTGGCCGCGCTCGCGGTCGGGGTCAAGTACGCCGGCCTGCTGTTCGTGCCCACCATCGCCGTTCTGCCCGCCGTAGTGGGCTGGCCGCTCCGCGGCCGCAGGGTCCTGCTCTACCCTCCTGCCTTCCTCGCCGCGGTGGGGGCCCTGCTCTACGGGGCGCTGAAACTCGGCGGCAAGGCGTACATGACGGCCATCTCGAGCACCACCACGAACCGCGTGCAGGGCGTGACCCCGGTGGCCACGCTGCTGCGGGAAACCGCGGAGTGGGGCGGTGTGATCTTCGTGCTGGCGCTGATCGGCACGGCCGCCTACGTCCACCGGGCCCGCACCGAGCCGGAGGAACTCATCGCACCGGCGGGTGGCCGTTTCCAGCGGCTGTGCCTGGGGGTGCTCCTCAGCGGGACGGCCCTGCTGGCGCCCGCGTACCAGATGCACCTGCACACCGACATCTCGTTCCAGAAGCACATCGGGTTCGGCCTGTTCTTCGCGGCGCCCATCGCGGGCCTGGGGCTGGCCCGCATCCTGGGTGATCACCTGCGCCGCCCGCACATCTCCGTCGGGATCTGGAGCCTGGCCCTCGTGCTGGGCCTGATCCAGTCTGGCCGCCTGTACCAGGTGTGGCCCAACTCGACGCAGTTCGTCCGGACCTTCTCCCAGTACCTCCAGCCGCACGCCCGGTACCTGGTCGAGGTGCCCGAGGTACCCATCTACTACCTGCTCGGCCGGGCCGACGCGCAGCCCAGGCAGTTCACCTCGACGTTCTACATCAACTACGTGAACAGAAAGGGCGTGCTGCTGTCCGGGACGGTCGGCTTCACCGCGGCCGTGGACGCCGGCTATTTCCACGTGGTGGCCTACGACAACGAGGTGACGGCGGCCGCCGACGCGGTCCTGGCCCAGGCCCTGTCGGCCAGCAAGGACTACTACCTGGCCGCCGAGGTTCACATCACCGACGTGTTCGGGCCCGGCGACTACTTCATCTGGGTCAAGGGCCACCGGCCGGAGCCCAGCGGCGTATTCGCGCACGCCAGCCAGAACTACCCGAATCTCGGCACCAAGGTCAGGGAACTAGCCCCCGGACCTGGCAGGCTCAGTTCGTGAAGACCTTCACGTAGCGCACCACCATGGTGCCCTGGGACGAGGTCTGGCTGGTGGGGCTGCTGCACCGGCACTGGGTGTCGGGAAAAGCGCCGCCTACTGCCACATCGAGCAGGATCGAGTGGCCATGATCGATGGCCTTGGTCCAGGCCGCGGTCCCGACCCGGGTCTCGCTCACGCTGTAGAACTCGTGCCCGTCCAGGTACCAGCGGAGCTGCTCGTGGCCGGCCTGGCGCCGGTCGATGACCACGGAGTACGTGTGGAAGGACGTCTGGCATCCTGGGCACGGCCGCAGCCCGCTGCCCAGGCCGTAGGTCTCGTGGCAGGGGCCGAAGGTTCCGTTCGGGTTCTTCTGCGTGAGGTTGCCGCAGTGCAGCGTCCCGGAATCCATGCTGAGGCCATCGACATCCTCCATGATGTCGATTTCCCCGGTGCCCGGCCACGCAGTCCTCCCCAGCATCCAGAACCCGGGCCAGTACCCCAGAGCATGGGCCACGTCCGGCTGCTTGATGGAGGCGGTCACCATCATCTCGCCCCCGGCGGGCGCATTGAACAGCCGGTTGGCCCGAGTCTCGATCCGGCCCGAGGTCCACGCGGCCTCGGGGCTTCCGGCCGCGCCATGTCCCAGGACGATGATGTCGAGGTTCCCGTGCCCGTCGAGATGGACGTTGTACTTCGACGGGGTCATCGTCTCGATCTCGTTGGTGCCGAACACGCCGCGCCCGGTGTTGTACTCCCAGTACTTGGGGTTGACGCCGGAATCCGCCGGGCCGCTGAAGTCATCGGACCAGGTCAGCTTCCACGGCGGGGCGGCGACGGCCTTCCCGGACGCGGACGAGCAGCTGACGCCGCCCAGCACCATGAGTACGCTGAGCCCGGCCATGAGCAGCCTTGGCCGGAGCGAGCCACGTGTGCCCAGCCTTGCCTCCTACGGGCTGTCGGCCCGGACCGTTGTCCGCCGGCATATCCCCGGACATCCTGGACGAATCCTAGCGGGCATCCAGAGCCGGGGCCGCGTGCCCTTCCCAGCGCTGGCCAGCATCCGGGATCAGGCCGGGCGAGCACGGACTGCGATACTGCCCGGATGGCGCACGAGCCTGGCAGAAAGGGGCTGAGCATGCCTGGTCCGCTCACCGGCCTGCGGGTGGTCGAACTCGCCGGGCTTGGCCCGGTGCCGCACGCGGCGATGGTGCTGGGTGACCTGGGCGCCGACGTCGTCCGGGTGGAGCGGCCCACCGCGTTCGATCCGGCCGGCGGCGGGAACGACTACTTGCTGCGCAGCCGCCGGTCAGTGACCGCCGACCTGAAGACCGGCGACGGACGGGAGCTGGTCCTGCGACTCCTGGCCAAGGCCGATGTGCTCCTGGAGGGTTACCGGCCCGGAGTGGCCGAGCGCCTGGGGCTCGGCCCGCAGGACTGCCAGGCGGTGAACCCGGCGCTGGTCTACGGGCGGATGACCGGGTGGGGTCAGGATGGGCCGATGGCCACCCGGGCCGGCCACGACATCAACTACATCTCGCTGACCGGCACGCTGCACGCGATCGGGGCCGGCGACCGGCCCGCCGTACCGCTCAACCTGCTCGGGGACTTCGGCGGCGGCTCCATGTTCCTGGTCGCGGGCGTGCTGGCCGCGCTCTGGGAGCGGCAGCGGTCAGGCGCCGGGCAGGTGGTGGACACGGCCATGGTGGACGGGACCACCGCGCTGGCGCAGATGGTCTGGGCCTTCCGCGGCGCAGGCGTCTGGACCGACGACCGCTCGGCCAACCTGCTCGACGGAGGCGCCCCGTTCTACGACACCTACACCTGCGCCGATGGCCGGTGGATCGCGGTGGGCGCACTGGAGCCGCAGTTCTACGCGCAGTTCCTGGCCGGGCTGGGGATCGCCGGGGAGGACCTGCCGGAGCAGATGGACCGCGCCGGCTGGCCCCGGCTGCGGGCCCGGTTCACCGAAGTGATCGTGAGCCGCACCCGTGAGGAGTGGACGGAGATCTTCGCGGGCACCGACGCGTGCGTCACCCCGGTCCTGTCTTTCGGCGAGGCGGCCGCCGCCCCGCACCTCACCGCACGGGGCACAGTGATCACGCTGGACGGGATACCGCAGGCCGCGCCTGCCCCGCGGTTCTCCCGGACCCCGGCGGCCACGCCCTCCCCTCCCCCGGCACCCGGCCGCGACACCAAGGCCGTGCTGGCGGACTGGGACGCCTGACCACGGGGACGCGTCACCACGGGGCCGCCTGACCACGGGACGCCTGCGGCGCACCCTCACGAGGCCAGGTGGCGGCTGATGACCAGGCGCTGGATCTGGTTCGTGCCCTCGAAGATCTGCATGATCTTGGCCTCGCGCAGGTACCGCTCCACCGGGAACTCCTGGCTGTAGCCGTTACCGCCGAGGACCTGGACGGCGTCGGTCGTCACCTTCATGGCCGCGTCGGTCGCGACCAGCTTGGCCACGCTGGCCTGCATGCTGTACGGGCGCCCGGCGTCCCGGCGGCGCGCCGCGTCCAGGTACGTCGCCCGGGCCGAATGGACCGCGGCCGCCATGTCCGCGAGCAGGAAGGCCAGGCCCTCGTGGTCGATGATCCGCTGACCGAACGTCCGCCGCTCCTGGGCGTAGCCGGCCGCATAGTCCAGGGCGGCCTGGGCCAGCCCGGTCGCGACGGCCGCGATGCCCAGACGTCCCGAGTCCAGCGCGCTGAACGCGATCCGCAGCCCCTGCCCCTCGGCCCCGATCCGGCGGTCCGCGGGCAGCCGCACGCCGTCGTAGTGCGCGCTGGTCGTCGGCACCGCCCGCAGCCCCATCTTCTTTTCCGGCCCGCCGAACGACAGGCCGGGCGCGCCGGCCGGGACGAGGAAGCAGGAGACCCCCTGCCGGCCAGGAGCCGTCCGGGCGAACAGCGTGTACGAATCGGCGTTCCCGCCGCCGGTGATCCAGGCCTTGGTGCCGGCGATGACGTAGCCGTCGTCCTCCCGCACCGCCTGGCAGGCCAGCGCCGCCGCGTCCGAGCCCGCCTGCGGCTCGGACAGGCTGTACGCCCCGAGCATGCCCCCGCCGAGCAGGTCGTGCAGCCATCGCTCCTGCTGGCCGGGGGTGCCGTAGGTGGCCAGCGGGAAACACGACAGGCCGTGCACGCTCACCGTGACCGCGACCGCGGCCCACCGCATCGCCAGCTCCTCCAGAACCTGGAGGTACACCTCGTACGGCCAGCCGCCGCCACCTTGCGCCTTGGGATACGGCAGGCCGAGCAGGCCCGCCGCTCCGATGATCTTGAAGACCTCGGCCGGGAAAGCCTCACTGGCCTCCGCCTCGCCGACGCGGGGCGCGAGCTCCCGGTCGGCCAGCTGCCGGGCCAGGTCCAGCAAGTCAGCGGCCTCACTGCTGGGCAGCATCCGGTCCACGGTCATGACGAGCTCCTGGTGACCCGGGGGGTCGGGACGGCGCGCAGGCGGGCGCGACTCCACCATGCCCGCTGCCATCCCAGCCAACCACGGCGAACGACCTGGATGAGCCCCGGATGACGGGCGACCGGGGAGGACCAGCCCCGGCTGGTTTTCGTTGCGGGCCTGAAGCAGGCATGAGCGGAGACCCGCAGCCCGGCGCGGCGAGCGACCCACGAATAACTGAACGGCTTGCGTTCAGTTACAGGTGACCGTATCCTGACCGGGGACCGTTCAGCAAATGAGGCCGTTCCAGCCACGGGCCGGGAGGTGACGCGGGGTGAGCACGGCGCGGGTCAGCACGGCGCGGGTCAGCACGGCGCGGGTGGCCCCCGGCCGGCCCCGCGACCCTGCGGTGGACCGCCGCATCGCGCAGGCCGCGCTCGACCTGTTCGCCGACGCGGGCTGGACGGGGTTCGCGATGGAGGCCGTCGCGCGCCGGGCCGGCGTCGGCAAGGCCTCGCTCTACCTGCGGTGGAACACCAAGGAAGCGCTGCTGGCCGACGCGGTGGCCTGGCGGCTGGCCCGGGTGGCCGACGTGGACACCGGCACGCTCCACGGAGACCTGGTCGAGCTGGCCACCCAGGTCCTCGACCTCTACGCGGGCGACACCGGCCGCGCGGCGTTGCGGCTGGGGCTGGAGGCGGCCGCGATCCCGGGGGTGGCCGAACGCTACGAGGCGATGCGCCTGTCCCAGACGCTGGCCGCGCGGGCTATCGTCCGCCGGGGCATCAGCCGGGGCGAGATACCTCCCGCCACGTCGGTCACGCTGCTGCTGGACACACTGGTGGGCGGGGCCATGGTGCACGCGATGAGCACGCCCGCCGACCGCCGCGAGGACCTGGCCCGGAAGATCGGCGTCCAGGCTGCGCGGCTCGTCGATTTCCTGATGCGTGCCGTCACCACTCCCCCGGCGGACCGGGCATGACCCTGCCCGAGGTGACCCGGCGCCTGCAGGTGACCGGCACCGCGCAGCGTGACGCGTGGCGGACCCGGGTACTTCCTCCCGTCGAGGAGGTCCGGCCCGGCTTGTGGTCGGTGCCGGTTCCCATCCCGGGCAACCCGCTGCGTTACACGCTGACCTATGCGTTCACCGCCGACGCGGGCACAGTGATCGTCGATCCTGGCTGGGACTCCGCCGACGGCCGGCGGGCCTTCACGGCCGGGCTGGCGGCCGCCGGGGTGACCCCCAGCGACGTCACGGGAGTCATCGTCACCCACGTCCACCCTGACCATCACGGGCTGAGCGGCTGGGTCCGGGAGGAGAGCGGGGCCTGGATCGCCATGCACGCCGCCGAGGCCGAGACCCTCCCGGCCCGGATCATGCGGGAACGCAATCCCGGCTCCGACCCGGACTGGCTGCGCGGCCACGGTGTTCCCGAGGGGGACGTCCCCGTCCTCGTCCTGGAGCCGGCCCTGATGAGCCGCGCGCTGGCCATGCCCGAGCCTGACCGGTTCGTGGCCGACGGCGAGCGCCTGCCCATCGCCGGCCGGGACGTGCGGGCGATCTGGACGCCCGGGCATACTCCCGGTCACCTGTGCCTGCACGACGCGGCCGCAGGCGTGCTGCTCACCGGCGACCACCTGCTGCCCCGGATCACCCCCAACATCAGCGTGCACGGGGCGCCGGACACCGACCCGCTGAGCGACTACCTGGCCTCGCTGGCCCGCACCGGGAGCTTCGCGGCCGAGGAGGCGCTGCCAGCGCATGAGTACCGCTTCCGCGGGCTCGACGTCCGCTCGGCCGCGCTCATCGCCCATCATCGCGACCGCGGCGCGGAGATCCTGCACGTGATCGACCGGCTGGGGCAGCCCACCGCCTGGGCCATCGCCAGCCAGCTGACCTGGTCACGCGGCTGGGCGGCACTGCAGGGCATGATGCGCCGGATGGCACTGGCCGAGACCGTCGCCCACCTGCACTACCTCGCCGTCACCCGGGAGGTCCGCCGCGGTGCCGGGCCCGCCGCGGCGCTGGGCGCGGGCCAGAGCCTGACGGGCAGCGATCTCCGCCGGGCTGCGCCGGTATGCCCCGGCCCGGCCGGCCACCGCGGTCTCTCGGCGGCGTTACCGGCGGGGTCTATGGTGCGATCAGGTGAGCCGGGAAATCTGGCCGGCGCAACATCCGCAGCCCTGGGGGCTCGCGCCATGGGCTTGCGCTGGCCGTCGGCAGTCCCAACTCTGGCGGGAGCGTTCCTGAATCTGGGCCGAGCGGGCCAGGTTACTGGTCGAACCGGGTGGCTCGAGGCGAGCGCCGCCCCGACCTGGTCGGCGAACGCGATGGCCAGGAGCCGCTGCTCGAGGCTCGGCTCGGCTCCGGGGGCCGGTGTCATCAGGAACCGGCCCTGGAGGATGCCACCGCTTTGCCACCAGCAGCTCCGTATCGCCGGCCACGGGCGCCCGGCCGGGTCCGCGTCCCGTCCCTGGCGCGCGGCGCTCACCGTCCCGTCGTGCTGCAGCCGGGCCGGGTCGCCGATACCCGCCACCCCGTACTGGAAACGGCATGATTGCAGCGACAGCAACCCGGTGAGCTGCCTGCTACCTGGTCGATCAGGTCCGACGGGGAGCCGCCGACCACCACCGCCTGCGCGGCGGCGCTGATCCCCTCCAGGTCCAGGCCCGCCTTCTTGCCGCGGCGTCCTGGCGCCGGCCCAGACCGCGAGCTCGGTGACCGCTGCCCCGGTGGCCACAGCGGCACGGTCGTCGGATGTCGGCGCCGCGCAAGATGGTGAACCGCTCGTAGGGACGGGTCAGGAAGAAGTCGAACCAGATCGCCGCCGACACGGCCGCGACGTACCCGGCGAGCCGGTATCCGTTGGCGGCCACCGCCACGACCACCAGGATCAGCAGCAGCGCGGCATCGGTGTTCGGGAAACTGGCACGCCAGGGCACCGTAATGGCCGCCACCGCCGGCGGGGCCGCGAACGCAGCCAGCACAGCGAGGCGGTCCCGGCCCGGCATCCGCCAAGTCCGCATGCCTCCGTCCTAACACAGCTATCGCGGGCGGACCAGCCCAGGGGGGCCGTGCTGGCTGCCGGCCAGCGCGCCTACCCCGTCGGACGGGCGTCGCGCGGGGGAATCTCGGCTCGGGCACGCGGATCACGGTCCCCTCGGGCACGCGGATCACGGTCGCCCCCGGGCACGCGGATCACGGTCCCTCCGGCGCTGTCCCCGGCCGCTTCGCCCCGCCCGAGCGCCCGCCCGGGACGCTCCCGCTTCTGCTGCTCCAGCAGCTCATCAGCCTTCTGCTGCAAGAGCCTCAGCGTCGCGAGGTTCCGCTCAGCGTGACCGTAGGCCATGATCCTCTCCCCGGCTCAGGTCCCCGCGGCCCGGCCGCGGGGCCGATGCGCAATCCAGCTAACCGCGCGGGTGGCCAGAACCCCAGTGCCGTTCGGCCCCGAACTGCACCCGAACGCCCCGGCGGCAAGGCCGGGAAGCCCCGCGCCGGTCGGCAGCAGGCTTGGCCGAACCGGACCGCAGTCTTACCGACGCGGCTCGGCCGGCGTTGACAGCTAGTCCTTTCGCGTCACAAATAGGAAATACAGCCGAAATCGTCCGT
>CAVQEM010000023.1:0-59007 GCA_963711485.1 uncultured Actinomycetes bacterium | reverse complement strand
CTGCGGCCAGGATGTGCCTGTATAGACCCCTGCTGACCCCCAGGAGCACTGCGGATGACTGACACCCTGGACACGACGACCGTTGCGGCCACTGTCGAGCGGCAGAAACTCCAGCGCCACTTCGGCCGCTTCGACATCCTCTTCTTCCTCATCTGCACCATCGTCGGGGTGGACACCATCGCCACCGTGGCTCAGGGCGGCGGCCAGGCCTTCACCTGGATGATGATCTTCGCGGTGGTGTTCTTCGTGCCGCAGGCGCTGCTGTTCGCCGAGCTGGGCGCGGCGTTCCCGGAGGAGGGCGGACCGTACTACTGGACCCGGCTGGCGTTCGGGCACCTGGCCGGGGCGGTGAACAACTTCCTGTACTGGATCACCAACCCGGTGTGGATCGGCGGCTCGCTCACCATCACCTGCATCGCCGCCGTGGAGGTGTTCTTCAATCACGGCGCGAACGTGTCCACCCCGGTGTGGTTCATCATCGCGCTCACGTTCGTCTGGCTGTCGATCCTGGCCGCCATCATGTCGTTCAGTAAGGCCAAGTGGCTGCCGACCGCCGGGGCCTTCGCCCGGTTCATCCTGCTCGGCCTGTTCACGCTCTCCGTCATCATTTTCGCGTTCAAGCACGGGGCGCACGGCCTGGGCGCGAGTGACTACAAGCCGTCCGAGAGCGGGTTCGTCCTGCTGGTCGGCGTGCTGCTGTTCAACTTCGTCGGCTTCGAGCTGCCCAGCAGCGCCGGTGAGGAGATGACCAACCCGCAGCGCGACGTCCCGTTCGGGATCGCCCGCTCCGCGGTGGCCAGCGTGGTGCTCTACGCCCTGCCCGTGATCGGCATCCTGATCGTCCTGCCGTCCAGCGCCATCACCAACTTCAGCGGGTTCGTCAGCGCCATCCAGGACGTCTTCACCGTGTACGGCGGCCAGGTCACCGCGAGCGGCAGCGCCACGCTGAGCGGGGCCGGGCTGGTCCTCGGGGACGCCTGCGCGATCCTGTTCCTCCTCTGCCTGCTGACCTCGGGCGTGACCTGGATCATGGGCTCGGACCGGGCCCTGGCCGTCTCCTGCTACGACGGGGCGGGCCCGCGGGTGCTGGGGGTGATCAACGCGAAGTACGGCACGCCGGTCCGGGTCAACGTGTTCAGCGGCATCGTGGCCACCATCGTGGTCGTGCTCGCCCACCAGATCACCAGCGGCAACGCGGCCAAGTACTTCGACGCGGTGCTCGGCGTGACCATCTCCACCACGCTGATCAGCTACCTGCTCATCTACCCCGCGCTGTGGAAGCTGCGGCGCAGCCACCCGGCCACGCCCCGGCCGTTCAAGATGCCCTGCTACCGGCCGCTGACCGTGATCCTGATGATCCTGGTGGCCGTGGCCAGCATCCAGCTCATTGCCCCCGGGCTGGGCAGCTCCTGGTTCGGCAGCGACTTCATCCCTTCGGGCTGGACCTACGCCCAGCGGTTCACCTACCTGTGGACCGAGCTCCTCCCGGTGCTGGCCTTCATCGTCGTCGGGACGGCATTCTGGTGGATGGGCCGCCGGACCAGGGCCGAGGAGGTCCCGGACGTGGCGCCGCTACCCTGAGCCTCACGTAACGCCGCTACCCTGAACCTTCCCGCGCGGCGCGGTCGCCTCCGGCAAGATTCCTTCCGCTGGCGGGAAGATTCGGCTGGCGAACCGGTTGTACGTAACGGAGGAAGCTCCGGGTACGCCGTAAACGAGCCGGGCAGGGAGTGAGAACTAGTGGAAGCGGCGATCGTCCTGGCCCTCGCGGCCAGCTTCTGTACCGCCAGCTCCTCGGTCTGCCAGCGTCTCGGCGCGCGGGACTCCGGGTCCTCGGGCTTCGACATCTACCTGCTGTTCAAGCTGGTCCGCCAGCCAATCTGGCTGCTCGGCCTGGCCAGCATGATCGTCGGCTTCATCCTCCAGATCAGCGCTCTGCACTTCGGCGCGCTGGCCCTGGTGCAGCCCATCCTGGCGCTGGAGCTGATCTTCGTGTTCGGCTACATGGCGGTGATCGGCTCACGTCCGGTAAGGCGGCGCGACTGGCTGGCCGCCATCGCCATGTGTTCCGGGCTGGGCCTGTTCCTGCTCGCGGCATCACCCTCGGGTGGCCGGCTGCATGCGCCCGCCACCTTGTG
Organism: uncultured Actinomycetes bacterium; assembly: GCA_963711485.1. GTDB lineage: Bacteria > Actinomycetota > Actinomycetes > Streptosporangiales > Streptosporangiaceae > RYN-230. The sequence goes on along the minus strand of CAVQEM010000023.1, from coordinate 56,869 downwards.
GTGGCTGGCCGGGCTGGCGTCCCTGGGCGTGGTGCTGGTGGCCCTGGCCGTGGCCTTCGGCCTGGGCCGGCGTCCCGGCGCCGCGCCGTCCCGCCGCGCCGCGGTGCTTGGCGCGGCCACCGGAGTCGCCTGGGGTTTCGTCGCCGCGGTCATCAAGGAGCTCAGCTCCCATCTGGGTGACGGTATCGACGCCATCGTGACCAACTGGTCGCTGTACGTCCTGATCGGGGCCGGGGCGGCGACCCTGCTGCTCGCCTCGCACGCGCTGGCGGCGGGCCCGCTCGCCGCGTCCCAGCCCGGGTTCACCATCCTCGACCCGCTGTCGGCCAGCCTGCTCGGGCTGTTCTTGTTCGGGGAGCACATCCAGACCAGCGTGGCGGACCTGGCCATCGAGGCCCTGGCCTTGGCCCTGATCGTCGGCGGGGTCACGGCGCTCAGCCACAGCCACCTCATCGTCGGCGAAGACGAGCTTCCCGCGGTCCGCGCCGGCGAGTTCGCCACCAGCCGGTAAGAGGCACCCGCCTGCCCCGGGCCCCGGGGCAGGGGGCCCGGGTATCAGGGCGCGCGGTCACGACCTGGCTGAAACATCCATCTGGACGCTCCTTCCGGGGCGGGTCCGTACCAGCGGCACCTGGGTCACATTGATCGTGAGTTCACGCACCTTTCCCGCGAAACGTGCGTTATGGCGGGCGATTTGCCCGGTTCGGGCGAACGTTTCGCGTGAAATGTTGGAGGGCCTCTGTGACTCGTGGGACCGAGAGCAGTACGGCGCCCCGGGACCGGGAGCAGTACGGCGCTGGAGCCGCTGGGGCGCGCGCTCTCGGACCTGGCCTGAGCCACGCTCTCGGACCTGGTCTGAGCCACGCTCTCGGACCTGGCCTGAGCCACGCTCTCGGACCTGGCCCGAGCCACGCTCTCCCGGACGGGCTGCGGCGCGACGTAAGGTTCCACCCGTGGAACTGGTCATTGAGGATGCGGTCGTCGTCACCATGAGCCCGGGCGGCGGGACGGCCGGGGCCATGCTGGTCCGGGACGGCCGGGTCGCCGCGGTCGGCAACCCCGCGCAGGTGCGGGGGGCTGCGGCCCCGGGCGCGCAGGTGGCCCGGCTGGGCGGGGCCACCGTGGTCCCGGGCCTGATCGACGCGCACTGCCACGTCGCCGACGTCGGCTACCTGGCGGCGGGCGCCGACTGCAGCCAGCCGGCCGCGCCCGACATCCCGGCCATCCAGGCCCGGCTGCGCGAGATGAGCGCCCGTACCCCGGAGGGCTCGTGGGTGACCGGGAGCGGGTACGTGGAGTACCAGCTGCGCGAAGGACGCCATCCCACCCGGGACGACCTGGACCTGGCCGTGCCGGACCGCCCGGCCGTGCTGTATCACACGTCGTTGCACGCCTGCGTGCTCAACAGCGCGGCGTTGCGGGCGGCCGGGTTCGCGGACGGGCAGCCGGATCCCCCGGGCGGCGCGTTCGGCCGCGACCGCGATGGCCGCCTGGACGGCGTGGTCTTCGAGGGCCCCATGTTCGCGCTGTTCGAGCGCAACCTGCGCGAGGACATCACCCGGATGAGCGCCGCCGGGCGGGCCCGTCTCATGGGGCGGGCCGGTCAGCATCTCGCGGCGCTGGGCATCACCGCGGCCTGCGACGCGGACCTGCGCCGGGACACGTTCGCGGCGTTCGCTGAGGCGGACCAGGCGGGCGCGCTGCACCAGCGGATCTACGGCCTGGTCGTGCACGACCAGGTGGGCTGGCTGCTCGGCGAGGGCCTGCAGGGCCGCCACTCCGGGCGGCTGGCCACCGAGGCGGTGAAGATCTGGGCCGACGGCGGGATGAGCAGCCGGACCGCGGCCATCCACGGCACCTACCCGGTCCCGCCGCGCGGGTCAGGCATCCTGTTCTTCACCCGGGACGAGCTGACCGCGATGATCCGCGAGTTCGACACCCGCGGGTTCCAGGTCGCCGTGCACGCCCAGGGGGACCGGGGCATCGAGACCGTGCTCGACGCCTACGCCGCCGCCCTCGCCAGCACGGGGCAGCCCGGCTCCCCAGGCGTATCAGGCCCGCGGCGGAACCCCGGGCGGAACCCGCGGCGGCACCGGATCGAGCACGCCGGGGCGATGTACCCGGCGCTCACGGCCCGGGCCGCGGAACTGGGCATCGTGATCGTCAGCCAGCCCGGGTTCCTGTCCGCCCTGGGGGACGGGTTCGCGGCGGCGTTCCCCGGCCAGGCCGACCAGCTCTACGCGTTCAGGTCCTGGCGGCGGGCGGGCCTGACCGTCGCCGGCTCCTCCGACGCTCCGGTGATCAGCGCCGCTCCCCTGCTCGGTATCCGCGACGCCATGACCCGCCGCACCGCCGGCGGGCAGGTTCTGGGCCCCGGTGAGCGGCTCACCGCGCGGGACGCCCTCTCCCTCTACACCACGCAGGCCGCCGCCGCGATGCACCGGGAAGGCGAGATCGGCTCCCTCGAGCCGGGCAAGCTCGCCGACTTCGTGGTGCTGGCGGACAACCCGCTCAGCGCCGCCGCGGAGCGGATCGCCGGCATTAAGGTCCTGGCCACCGTCGTGGGCGGGGCCCCGACGTACCAGCCCGGCGACGTCCTGGTTCCCTGCGACTGACCGTTCCGGGATCAGGCCGTTGCGGGGCTTCAGGGCAGCCAGTGAGGCGAACGCCAGGACAGCCGGGCGGGCTGCGCGGTCGTCACCGGGCGGCCTTGAAGTAGGCGGAGGAGGTGGCCTGCCACAGCCGCACGACGGCGATGAGGCCGACCAGCCAGATCACGAACGCGAGGACCTTGACCGGGACGGCTACCGGGTTGACCAGCCCGCCGATCGCGTCGAGGGTGGCGAGGCCGAACAGCACGCGGCCGGTGATCCGGGCTCTGCCTGCGGACCCAGAGGCGTCCGGAACCGCCACGCATCGCGATACCCCTTCTCCGGTTTCCCGGGTTCTAGGATTTCCCCGGCCCGCCGGGCTGGCCGGCGGTGCCGCCACGGGTGAGGGCCACCGGGTCGACCACCCGGTCGAAGAGTTCCTGGCTGACCCCGTTGGCCAGGGCCGACTCCCGCAGGGTCAGGTCGTGCTCGACGGCGTAGTGCGCGATGACCGAGGCCTGGTCGTAGCCGATCACCGGGGACAGGGCCGTGACCATCATCACCGAGCGCTCGATGTTCGCGGTGAGCGTGGCCTCGTTGAGCTGGGTGCCCTCAATCATGAACTCGCGCAGGTGGTCGCACATGTCGGCCATGATCAGCGCCGAGTGCAGGTAGTTGTCGATGAGGATGGGGCGGAACGCGTTGAGCTCGAAGTTCCCCTCGGCGCCGCCCATGGTCACCGCCACGTCGGAGGCAATGACCTGGATGGCGACCATCAGCATGGCCTCGGCCTGGGTCGGGTTGACCTTGCCCGGCATGATCGACGATCCGGGCTCGTTGGACGGCAGGATCAGCTCGCCGAGCCCGGTCCGCGGGCCCGAGCCCAGCCAGCGCAGGTCATTGGCGATCTTGAACAGGGTGACGGCCGCGGCTTTGAGCCCGCCGTGCGCCCGCACCATCCGGTCCAGGGTGGCCTGGGCGGTGAACTTGTTTCCCGCGGTCTCGTACGGGGCGCCGGTCATCACGGCGATCTCCGCGGCGGCCTCTTCCCCGAAGCCCTCCGGGGCGTTCAGCCCGGTGCCGACGGCGGTCCCGCCCATGGCCAGCGGCAGCAGGCCGTGCGTGACGCGCTCGACTTCGGCGATCGCGTCATCGAGCGCCCCCGCGTACCCGGACCACTCCTGGCCGACGGTCAGCGGGGTGGCGTCCTGGAGATGGGTCCGGCCGATCTTGACGATGCCGGCCCACTTCTCCGCGTTGCCCGCGATCGCGTCCCGCAGCCGGCGCAGCGCGGGGATCGTCCGCTCAGTGGCCATGGTGTAGGCGGCGATATGCATGGCGGTCGGGAACGTGTCGTTGCTCGACTGGGCCATGTTGACGTGATCGTTAGGGTGCACGGGCTGCTGCGAGCCGAGCGTGCCGCCGACCAGCTGGATGCACCGGTTGGCGATCACCTCGTTCACGTTCATGTTGGAGTGGGTACCCGAGCCGGTCTGGAACACGTGCAGCGGGAACTCGCTGTCCAGCTCTCCCCGGATGATCTCGTCGCAGACTCGCTGGATGAGCTGGCCCATCCACTCCGGCAGCCGGCCGGACCGGGTGTTGACCAGGGCCGCCGCCTTCTTGACGTAGCCGTAGGCGTGGTAAACCTCGGCGGGCATCTGGTCGTGGCCGACGCTGAAGTGGTCCAGGCTCCGCTGAGTCTGGGCACCCCAGTACCGGTCGGCGGGCACCCGACCTGGCCGAGGCTGTCGAACTCGGCCCGGGTCCCGGTCGCGCCGAGCCCGATGGGCAGATCAAGGATCTGCGGGGCCGCGTCACCATCCTCAGCCATGACCCCAGACTAGCGGCGGGGGCCGCGCCGCCGGGGGCCCGGCGCACCTCACGGGCCGGGCGGACCGGGCCGAGCGGGCTGCCCCGGCGGGCCTGACGGCCCGGGCGGGCCTGACGGCCCGGGCGGGCCTGACGACCCTGGCGGGCCTGCCGGGCCTGCCGGGCCTGGCGGGCGCGGCGGGCCTGGCGGGCGCGGCGGGCCTGGCGGGCGTGGCGGGCGTTGTCGCCCTGGGCGACCAGGTCCCTGATCCGCTCGGCGGCCAGCTGCTCGGTCATGACTGGATGCATGATGCCCTCCTGGACGTACCGGGCGGGCGGCCGCGCGGCGCCTTCCGCGCGATGATCACGCCCTGCCCGACAATCTCGCCCCCCCACACCCCGTGCGGCTCACCCCGGGCCAGCGCACCCTCCAGGCACGGCCCGCGCACCGGGCACGGCCGGCAGAACGCCTTAGCCAGCTCCAGCTCACCCGGCCGCTCCGCGAACCACAGCCGCGGATCCTCCCGCAAGCACGGCAGCAGCCCCGCACGCACCGCCGCCGCACTGGCCAGCACACCACTCATCACCGCGCCTCCTCCCTCGACTCCCCCCGGCCCACCCGGCGCACCGAGACCAGCCGCATCCCCAGATCGCCGATCCTGACCAGCACCCCCTGCAGCGCCGCCTGATCAGCCAGCGGCCCCCAAAGCACCGTCTGGCTGCCCTCACGGCCGACCTGAAGACCCTCAAACCAGGCCGCCCAGCGCTCCCCCAGGACGCCCTCCACCCGGATCTCGTAATGCTCTGCCGCCATGGCACTCCTCAACGGTCGGCGTGGCTGTCCCCGCACGCTACGAACCCACCAGCCAGCCAGGCGTCACCCGAAAGTGCCCCCAGGGTGGAATCTTCCGCAGCCCAGCGCCTACCCCCCCAGCCGCCACCCCCGGCCGGGACTGGCCGCGGCCGGGCCCGCTTACTACCATGGGGTGGCAAAGCTGCGGTAAGGGGGGATCACGGAAGGCGGAGGTGCAGGGTCCCGATGGCTGAGCCGCCCGCTGACGCCGCGCCGCGAGCGGGCCCGTCCGCGCAGGACGTGCTGCTGGCGACCAAACTGCACATGCCCCGCCCGCAGCCGGGGGTCGTGCCCCGGCCCCGGCTGGCGCAGCAACTCGATGCAGGACTGGGACGGGGACTGGTCCTGGTCTGCGCCCCGGCCGGGTACGGCAAGACGGTCCTGCTGGCCGACTGGGCCCAGCGCGGCCCGCGACTGGCCGCGTGGCTGTCACTGGACGCCGGCGACAACGACCCGGCCCGGTTCTGGCGCCACGCAATAGCCGCGCTGGACCGGGTCCGGCCAGGGATCGGCGAGCGGGTCGGGCCGCTGCTCGGCCCCCCGGCGCCGCAATCGTTCGACGGGCTGGTGACTACCCTGATCAACGAGCTGGCCCAGCCTGGCGCGGACGATGTGCGGCTGGTTCTCGACGACTATCACGCGGTGGGGGCTCAGCCGGTGCACACGTCGCTGGAGTTCCTGCTGGAGCACCGGCCGCCTGGGCTGGACCTGGTGCTGGCCAGCCGCACTGACCCACCCTTGTCCCTGGCGCGACTGCGGGCCCGCGGGCAGCTGACTGAGCTGCGTGCGGCCGACCTGCGCTTCACCGCAGGTGAGGCCGCGGCGCTGCTGCAGCAGGTAGCGGCCGGCCACATGCTGCCCGATGCGGTCGTGACGGCGCTGGCGTCGCGCACCGAGGGGTGGGCGGCCGGCCTGCAGCTGGCGGCGCTGTCACTGCGCGGGCAGCCCGACGTGGCCGGGTTCGTCGCCGCGTTCACCGGCAGCCACCGCTACGTCCTGGACTACCTGGCCGAAGAGGTACTCGAACGGCAGCCTGGGCCGCTGCGCACCTTCCTGCTGGAAACCTCGGTGCTGGAGCGGCTCAGCGGCTCACTGTGCGACGCGGTCACCGGCCTGCCGGGAGCCAGGCACTGCTGGAGCAGATCGAACGGGACGGGCTGTTCCTGGTGCCTCTGGACGAGGTACGAGGCTGGTGGAGATACCACCACCTGTTCGCGGACCTGCTCCGGGCCCGCCTGGAGCAGGAGCCCGGGCGGGCGGTAGAGCTGCACCAGCGCGCCGCGAACTGGTACGAGGAGCGCGGGCTGGCCGACGACGCGATCCGGCATGCGGCCGCCGCGGGCGAGATGCTCCAGGCCGCCCGGCTCATCGAGCGGTACTTCGACACGGTGTACAGCCTCCAGGGCGAGGGAGCGACGATCCAGCGGTGGCTGTCGGCACTCCCTCATGACCTGACCTGGTCGCGCCCCCGGTTGTTGCTGGCCCAGGCGCAGATGACCGCGACCAGCGGGCATCTGGACGAGGTGGAGCCGCTCCTCGAAGCGGCCGAGCGGGTGGCCGCCAGCGGGGCTGAGGAGCCGTTCGAGCCCACGGTCGGCCGGGCCGGCAGCCTGCTGGTGAACATTCCCGCGCACATCGCGCTGCACCGCAGTTACCTGGCCCAGCTCCACGGGGACGCCGAGGGCACGGCGGCGTTCGCCGGGCAGGCACTGGCCGAGCTGCACCCGGGCGAGTGGATGCTGCACTCCACGATCCAGGGATTCCTGGCTGTGGCCGAATGGCTGCGCGGGCAGCTGGCCGAGGCCGAGCGGGCGTTCGTGTCCAGCCTGGCCGGCTGGCAGGAGACCGACCAGCTGACGGTCACGGTGTGGGCGGCGTATTCACTGGCCCAGGTTCAGCGCGGCCGGGGCCGCCTGAACGCAGCGGCAATGACCTCCCAGCGGGCGCTGGATGTTACCGAGGTCCCCGGCCGGCGAGCTCAGCCGGCGGCCGGGCTGGGGCATATCAGCCTGGCCGAGGTCGCCTACCAGCGCGATGAGCTGGACAGCGCCCTCCGGCACGTCAACGAGGGCATCGCGCTATGCCGGCAGTGGGTGTACGTCCTCCCGCTGGCTTCCGGCCTGGTCACGCTGGCCTGGATCCGCCAGGCCGCCGGTGATCCGGCCGGAGCCATGGCCGCGATGGGTGAGGCCGGCCAGGTCGCACCCGGGGCGGCCGGGCTGCTCAAACCGGTCCCGGCCCAGCGGGCGCGGCTGCTGCTGGCCCAGGGTGAGAAGGGCGCGGCGGCCCGGTGGGCGGAAGATAGCGGCCTGGAGCCGGACGACGAGCCCCGGTACCCGGATGAGCCCGGGTATCTGGTGCTGGCCCGGGTACTGCTCGCGCACGATGATCCCGGCCGGGCGCTCTCGCTGCTGGGCTGGCTGGCACGCCGCCGCGGCCGCCCAGGACCGGACCGGCAGCCTCATCGAGGTGGGCGCCCTCCGGGCGCTGGCGCTGGCCGCCGCCGGCGCCGACGACGAGGCGGTCACGACCCTGGCCGGGGCGCTGAGGCTGGCCTGCCCCCAGGGCTCCGTCCGGGTCTTCGCGGACGAGGGGCCGCGGATGGCCGATCTGCTGGGCCGGCTGATCGCCGCCGAGCGGGACGGCCACGCCGCCGCCGCGGCCGTCCCGCTCGGCTGCCTGGCCCGGCTGCGGCGCGCGTTCGCGGCGGCGCCCGACCCCGGCGGCACGGGCGCCGGCGGCACGGGCCCCGGCGCCCCGCTGCCCGGCATCATCGAGCCGCTCACCGCCCGCGAGCTGGAGGTACTGGCCATGCTGGCGGCAGGCCGGCCGAACCAGGCCATCGCGGCGGATCTGGTGGTCACGCTGGATACGGTCAAGAAGCACGTCAGCCACGTGCTGGGCAAGCTCGGCGCAGGCAACCGGACGGAAGCCGTGGCGCGGGCCCGGGAGCTGGGCCTGATCCCTTAGCCCGGCTGGCCCGGCCTCCCGCGGAGGCTGGCCCACGCACCGGGCTGGCCGGTCTGCACGGCACCTTCGTGCCGTCGCGGGCCCGCGAAGTTACCCCTGCTGGGCCGATCACACGGTGATCTCCTCGCTGGCGGCGGGCGCGGTGCTGCTGGCCGGGTTCGTGATGATGGAATCGCGGAGCCTGGCACGCGCTGATGCCGCTGCGCATCTTGGCCGACCGCAATCGCAGCGGGTCTTACCATCCGGGGCCGCCGGGAGGTCCCGGCCTGCCGGCGGCCACCGGCCAGCCCGGCCGGGACGAGCCCGGCCGGGACGAGGCCGGCCGGGACGAGGCCGCCCACGACCACGCCTCCCACGACCATGGCCCCCACGACCACGCCTCCCACGATGAGGTCCCCCACGACCACGACCTCCAGGACCAGGGCCGCCGGGAGCCGTCACCCGTCCCGTTTAATTAGTTGACATCGACTATTCACTCCTGGATAGTCAGGGTTGAACATTCGCCCAATGAAGAGAACGAAGGGAAGCAGCATGAACACGCAAACCCGTCCCGCGGACAGCGCGGTCCAGATCCTCGCCGATCACCGCACCCAGAAGCGGCTGGGCCACTGGACCACCCGCCGGGACTTCGAGATCCGTTCACGGCGGGCGGGTCGTGCTCGACCTGCGCTCGCCGCAGATTCCGCAGGGCGATATCCAGATCGGCCTGGACCTGGACCGTGCCGCGGTGACGTTGCTGGTGGCCGAGGACGCAGTCATCGATCAGTGGGCCCTGACCTGGACGGGCGGCGGGAAGGTCAAGCAGACCTTCCACCACCCGGCGGCCGGCGCTGGCCGCTGTACCGGCTCACCGGGCACATCCGCCACGGCGAGGTCCGGGTGCACAGCGGCGGGATCGCGCAGCTGTCAGCGATCTGCTCGCGGGAGTTTCTCGCCGACGCGCGCCGCGCCCACGCCGACGGCCGGCCCACCACCCTCGATGACCCGTCCCAGGAGCCTGACCACCCCGCTGACTCAGCGGCCACCAAAGCGGCCACCAAGGCCGCAGCCAGAGCGGCAACCAAGGAGGAGCCCATGCCCGGCAAGCGCAAGGTCGGCAACCTGCTGGCGCTGGCCGTCATGTCCTGCTCAGCCAGCAGGCTTATGCACCCCTACGAACTGGGGCGGAACCTGCGCGAGCACGGCGACGACCGCAGCATCAAGTTCAACCACGGATCGCTGTACATGGTCGTCGGGCAGCTCGCCCGGGCCGGGTTCATCACCGAGCAGGAAACCAGCCGGGGCGGGCAGCGGCCCGAGCGCACCGTGTACGCGCTCACCGACGCCGGGCGGGACGAACTGCGGGACTGGCTGCGTGACCTGGTCGGGCAGCCGCAGCACGAGTACCCCACGTTCGTCAGCGCCCTGTCGCTGATCGCGGCGCTCCCGCCCAGCGAGGCGCTCGGCCTGCTGCGCGTCCGGCTCGGCCACCTCGAGCGCCAGCGGGCCGGGATCCGCGCGCTGATCGAGACGTCACAGTCCGGCGGGGTGCCGGGGCTCTTCCTGATCGAGGAGGAGTACCGGCTGGCGCTGGTGGAAACCGAGTCGGCGTTCACCGCGCGTCTCCTCGAACGGATGAACGACCCCGGCACCGCATGGATGGGCCAGTGGGCGGCATTCCACGGCGAGAACCCGCCGGGCCAGGAGAGGGCCCCATCAACCCCAGGAGAAGACCCATCAACCCCAGGAGAAAACCCATCAACCCCAGGACAGGACCATGAATACCAGTAAGACAGCTCAGCTCAGCACCGCACCCATGACCACCGGTTCCGTGTCGTCCGCAGACGGGACCACGATCGGCTACCTGCAGGTCGGCCACGGCCCGGCGGTCGTGATCCTGCACGGCAGCAACGAGTCGGCCCGCAGCCACACCCAGCTCGCGCTGGCGCTGGCCGACGCCTTCACCGTGTACCTGCCGGACCGCCGGGGCCGCGGGCAGTCCGGCCCGCATTAGGGCCAGGCCACGGCCTGCGCACCGAGGTCGAGGACCTTCAGGCCGTCCTGGCCGCGGCCGGGGCCGACAAGGTGTTCTCGGTCAGCATCGGGGGCCTGATCGCCCTGGAGGCGGCCCGCGTCGGGGCGGGCATCCGCCAGCTCGCCCTGTACGAGCCAGCCATCCTCAGCGCCGCGGAGAAGGACCGGTACGCCGGCTGGGTACCGCGCTTCGATGAGGAGATCAGCCGGGGCCAGGTGGCGGCCGCCCTGATCACCAGCATGTTCGGCTGTGGCGGCCTGGCTCCCCCCGCCTTCAAGATCATGCCGCGGCGGCTGCTGGAAGGCATGACCCAGTGCGGCCATGAAAAAAGAGGACCGCCAGGCCGCCCCCCGGCGACGCCACCATGCGGGAGGGTCGCGCCGACCCTGCGGTATGAAGGGCTGCTGCTGGCCGAGACGGCCGGCACCGTCAGCAGGTACGCCGGTGTCGCCGCCGACGTCCTGCTGATGGGCGGCGACCTGAAACGGCCCGCCTTCCTGAGGCCCGCGTTCGACGCCTTCGCCAGCACCCTTCCGCATCACCGGCAGGCCTTCTTTCCGGGCCTCGATCACGGCGCCTCCGGCTGATCCCCGGACCGGCCAACCGCGGCGCTCCCCGCCCGCCGTCCTCGCCCCGGAGATCCGGGCCTTCTTCAGCCAGCCATGAACCGGCCGCCAGGCCGCGCATCCCGCGTTCGTGATCAACCGATAGGTGTCGCTGGGACGGCACCAATCGGTTGATCACGAACTCACCGTCCCTCTTTTCGGTGGCACACATCGCCAGTGGCAGGTCTTGGCTCCGGCCGGTTACCCTTTACCGGGGTTGAACACCCCGCGCGGATCGAGGGCGTGGCGCACCGCGTCCTGCAGGGCGAGGGTCCCGGGTCGAGCTCGCGGCGCATCCCGTCCCGTTTCAGCAGCCCACCCCGTGCTCGCTGGTCACCGTGCCGCCCAGCGCGATCGCCGCGTCGAGGAACTCCTCGAACGCGGCCTGGGCGGCAACCCGCGCGGCCTCATCACCCGGCGGCGTGACGATCAGCGGGTGCAGGTTCCCGTCTCCGGCGTGGGCGATCGTCGCGATCTGCACGCCGTGCCGGGCCGCGATCGACTCGATCCGGGCCAGCATCGCGGGGACTTCGGACCGCGGGACGCAGACGTCCTCGGTGAGGACCGGGCCGAGCCGCTCGAACGCCGGGTAGGCCAGCCGCCGGGCCTCGAACAGCGCCTCGGCCTCGGCGTCGTCGGTGGACTGCGCCGCCCACAGCGCTCCCGAGTCCGTCATGGCCCCGGCGAGCGCGTCCGACTCGGCCGCGCCGGAGTCTCCGGGCGTATCCACCCGGGCCAGCAGCAGCGCCGCCGCGCTGGGCTCCAGGCCCAGGTGCTTCCAGTTCTCGACGGCTGTCAGGCAGGCCCGGTCGAGAAGCTCGAGAACCGAGGGGCCCAGCCCGCGGCGGGTGATCTGCGACACGGCCTCGCCCGCCGTGACCAGGTCGGGGAACGCGCCGACGATGGTCCGCGGCGTGCCCGCCAGCGCGGGCCGCAGCCGCAGGGTCACCTCGGTCACCACGCCGAGCGTCCCCTCGGATCCGACGAACAGCCCGACCATGTCGAGGCCCGCCACGCCCTTGGTGGTGCGGCGGCCGAGCCGTACCACGTCCCCGTAGGCGACCGGGCCGCCGACCACGGCGCGCAAGCCCAGGACGTAGTCGCGGGTCACGCCGTACTTCAGGCAGCACAGCCCGCCCGCGTTCGTGGCGACGTTACCGCCGATCGTGGACCAGGGCGCGCTGGCCGGGTCCGGCGGGTACCACAGGCCGTACTCGGCCACGGCCGCCTTGACGTCGTCGTTGACCGCGCCCGGCCGCACGACGCAGAGGAGGTTGTCCCGGTCGATCTCGACCACCTGGTCCATCCGGGCCAGGTCGAGGACGACACAGCCGCCGACCGCGTTGGCGCCGCCGGACAGGCCGGTGCCGGCCCCGCGCGGCACGACGGCCGTGCCCAGCTCGGCGCAGATCCGCACGACCTGCTGGACTTCGGCTTCCGAGCGGGCCCGCACGCCCGCGGCCGCCTGGCCGCCGGCGCCCATTCGGCATCGTCATGGGACATGGCCGCCAGGACGTCGGGATCGGTGACGACGCGGTCGCCCGGCAGGGCCCGGCTGAGCAGCTGGCGCCAGCCTGCAGCCGGCCTCTCCAGCCCCAGCCTGGTCCTTGCCCGCCTGGCCCGTCCCGCCCGCAGCCTGCGCTGACTTCACATAACGACTCTAACGGCGGGCGGCGGGCCCGCCGCGCCCGTGGTTCCTGACAGGACTCAATGCGCGTCTTGCCGGGCCGGTCCAGCATCGCCCCCTGGCTGGCTCAGCCCGCCGGGGCGCGGGTAGGCAAAGGGGGAGACCCCGTCCCGCTTCCAGCCTGCCCGCCATTCGGCGTAGACCGGGGAGAAGACCGCGCAGCCAAACCAGATTCCCGCGACCACCTGCGCCCACGCCACCAGCGCGAGGACCACGCCGAAGGAGCCGAAGAGGCGCCCGTTGTCGGTGATCCAGTAGCCGAGCACGAACTCGGAGACGCTCACCGCGAGCATGTAGACCACGGCGGCCAGCAGAGCCCCCGGAAGCAGGAGCCGCAGGCTGATCGTGCGGTGCAGCAGCAGCCAGGGTGTCCACAGCCAGAAGGCGACGAGGACCACGAGACCGACCGGGCTGGCCAGTATCCAGCCCAGCGACGAGACCAGCGACTCTTCGGTTACCTGCAGGCCCAGCAGGATCGTGGAGACTACGAACCAGAGCGCGAAGCGCCACCGGTCGGTGAGCGAGCGGACCTCGATCCCCCACGCCCGGGCGTACACCGCCTGGACGATCTTCCCCAGGCCGAGCCCGAAGACGAGAAAGCCCAGCAGGCCGATGACCGTCGCCGCCGCGGCGTTACTGGCCTCGCTCCCGAATGCGGAGGACAGCAGCCGGGCGGCTGGTTCATGGATGTGCAGGCGGTAGATGAGGTGCTGGGCGATGCCGTTACCCGACCCGGCCGACAGATCTGACAGAGCGTAGATGGCCAGCAGGGCGGGCACGGCCGACAGGAACGTGCCGAGGACCAGCGCTTCGGCGGAGTTCTCGCTCGACGCCGCGTAGCGCAGCGCGCAGCCCATGACGAGGCTGCCGAGACGGCCGCTCGCCTGGCGTTCCAGCCACCGCTCGCCCCGGAGCACCATCCGGCTGTCACGTAGTCTCCCGGGATTCACCGGCCTGCCGGTCATGGGAAGGCCCTCTCGCCCGCCGCGGCTGAATACGAGCTACCGGGCCCCGTGGGACCCGCGATAGCTACGTTGTGTAATCATATTGTTTCTAACCGCGACGACAGCCCCGCCTGTTCATTACTTTCAGTAATCAAAATACTGCGGAGAACGATGATGTGTACGAGAATCTTCTGGTCGGGAAACGGCGTCGCCAAGGTCGTGTCACGCACCATGGACTGGGCGGTCAGCGATGAGCCGGTGCTCTGGGCGGTGCCCGAGGGCACGCGGCGCGGCGCGGGGGGCCTGACCTGGCGGTCACGGTTCGGTGTGGTGGGGCTGAGCATGTGGGGGGCCGGGACGACCGATGGGGTGAATTCCGCCGGCCTCGCCGCGCACTTGCTGTACCAAGGGTCAGCCGGTTTCGCACCGCCCGGCACCCCTGGCGCGGTACCTAACCTGCTGTGGGCACAGTGGGTCCTGGACCAGTACGCGACGGTGGCTGAGGCCGTGTCGGCCCTGCGTGAGGTCTCCGTCGTGTCCGTGCCGATGCGAGACCAGGAACTCGGCTGTCACCTGGTCCTCGAGGACGCCGGCGGGGATTCCGCCATCGTGGAGCCGACCGGCGGGGTGCTGCGGATCCACCATTCCGGCGAGTACCAGGTGGTGGCCAACGAGCCGCCGTTCGCCGAGCAGCGGGCCAACCTGCGCCGCTATCGCCCCTTCGGGGGCGACCAGCCGGTGCCGGGCGGCATCGAGTCCGTCGACCGCTTCGTCCGGGCCTCATACTTCCTGCACTACCTGCCCGAGCCGCGTGATAACGCGGAGGCCGTGGCCGGCGTGGTCAGCGTCGCGGGCACCGTGGCCTGCCCGCCGGGCGCCCCGTATGAGGACTTCGGGGTCTATCCCACCTGGTGGATGTCGGCCATCGACCTCACCAACCTGACCTACTACTTCTGGTCACGCACGAGTCCCGCCCTGATCTGGGTCGAGCTTCCCCGAATCGACCTGAGCGCCGGGACCCCGGTCCGGGCCTTTGACCCGACCGATCCGGACCTGGTCGGGGACGTGTCCGGGAGCCTCCTGCCCGCCGAGCTCAGCTACTGAGCGGCGCCCGGCCCGGTGCCACGGCTCCCCGCGACGGGACGCCGCCGGGCCGGGCCGGGGAGCGGCTCACCGGGCGCTGCGGCATAGCCATCCACGCTCCCGCCATGAGCAGCGCGACCACGAACGCGCAGTAGATCCAGAACGCGGGCGTGAGGCCGGCGCTGATCCTGAGTCCGGCCTGCGCGGCCTGCGCCGGGGAAATGCCGAAGCTGGTCGCGGACACGGGCTCGCTGACCTGGACGAGGGCCGAGATCGCCTGGGCGGCCATGGGGATGGCGGCCCCCGCGAGCAGGAGCGCACCCAGCCGGACCGGGCGCCAGAGGGCGGCGGCGATCACGACCGCGACCAGTGTGACCATGACCGCGACATCGCCGACGATGACCGGGGCCGGGTTCGCGAAGCTGTTCCCGGCGGTCAGGGAGTTCGTCAGGCCAGCCGCTGTCCGCAGCGTGTAGCTGTCCCACGACGGGGCGAACGAGACCGCGGCCCCGACCGCGGCGAGCGTCGCGACGGTCAGCGTCACGACCGACGTCATCTGACGCCCGTCCAGCTTGCGGGGCGCATCGGCCGAGCGGAGCCGGAACGCCAGCACCGAGCCGGCCGTGCAGACCAGCCAGCCCGCGAGCCCGAGCACCAGGCCGGCACCCAGCAGGTGCGCGCCCCCGGAAATCACCGTGCCGAGGTCGGAGAAGAAGAAGCCGAACGTGACGATGCTCATGCCCAGCGCGAGGAGGGCGCCCATCCGCTGCCGGATGCCCCCGGACGCGATGAGCAGCGCGCTGGCCGTCCACACGGCCAGGTAGATCACGTGCGGCACCAGCTCGGCTGGCTCCTGGGCGAGGCTTGTCCCCGAGAGATAGGCGGGGAAGAGCCCGGCCAGACCGCAGGCCACCCCGGTGATCAGCAGGATGGCCGCGCTGAGCGCCCGGGCCGAGCGGACGCGTGGCCAGGCCGCGGGAACGCCGGGGCGAGCCGGGGGGACGCCCGGCCCGGGCGAGGGGACGCCCGGCCCCGCCGGGCCACCCGCGGGCAGGAAAGGACCGGCCGCCGGCCGCCAGGAGCCGGGAGCGGCCGGCGGGCCGGGGGCCTGGCCGGCCAGCGGCCCGGGCCCGGGGCCCGCGGGCGGCCGGAGATGGGCGATGGTGCCGGGCGCCTCGACCGCGTTGAACCGGGTCCAGGCCGCGGTCCACCCCGCGGGCGTTTCCGGCCACAACTCCAGGGGCTGCTCCGGCGAGCCGCCCCCGGGCCAGATCGCGTAACCGCGTTCCGCCCGGCCGAGCTGGTAGCCGGCTCCCCTGTACCAGATCGTGACGCTCTCCCGCACCGTCCCAGCCTCCCTGCTTGGCTTGCTGGCCCTCGCCGGCCCTGGTCGCCCGGTCCCTGGTTGACCTGCACGTCGCCCCACCGTAGACAGGGGACCTGAAGACCGGCTGGACGGTTGGTAAGCCGTTCCTGACCATCGGCTCGACGGCGCGGCGTCGTGACGAGCAGGCGATGGCCGTGGCGCCGCGCCAGCGCCGGGCCGGAGCCGAGCGTGCCGGGCCACCCGCTGGCCTGCTAGCCCCCTCGGTCTACGGAAATGGCTGGCCGCCGATGTCCGCCTCGCCGTGGGCGGCGAGCCAGGCCAGGGCCTGGTGCAGGGCATCGAGCGTGCTGTAACGCGGCCCGTAGCCGAGCACCTCGCGCGCCCGGGCGATGCTCGCGGTGATGCTGCGGACGGTGTGCTCGCGGGTCGCCCCGGCATGCTCGGCTCCGGCCCGGCGCTCGAACTCGGGCCAGTCCACGAAGTCCAGCACCGGATCGCGGCCGAACCAGCGCGCGACGCCGGCGGCCAGGCCGCGCAGTGTCATGGCCTGCTCAGCCACCACATGGAAGCTGGCCCCGATCGCCGCCTGCCGCTGCAGGGCCCGCTCGAAGGCCTGGGCCACATCGTCGGCGTGCACGTGATGCAGGACACCCAGGCCGTGATCGGGCAGCGCGAGCGGCTGGCCCGTGGCCAGGCTGGTCCAGGCAGCCGGGTCCAGGTTGCCCGCCGCGTGATCACCGGCCAGCCCGGCCCGCTGATATGACCCGGGTGCAGCACCACGGCCGGGACGCCGCCCGCCAGCGTCTCGCGGTGCAGCAGCGCCTCGATCTCCGCCTTGCCCGTGCCGTACTCGCCGTAGGCGGTGCGGGGCTCATCCTCGGTGACCGGGACCCGCAGCGCCGGGCCGTGCACCCAGATGGTCCCGCAGTGCAGCAGCAGCGGGCGGGACGGGCGCAGCGCGCCGACAAGCTGCCGGGCCGAGGCCGCCGTGAAGCAGACCAGGTCAACGACCACGTCAGGGCGCAGCTCCGCGATCCGGCTGCCGAAGGTTCCCGCGGCGTCCTCCGCGTCCCGGTCGGCCGCGACCCGGGTGACCTGGGCCCACTCCGGCGCCGGGTGATAGGGATCGCGCAGGCCCCGGCTCATCGCAATGACCTCGTGACCGCCTCGCACCAGCCGCGGCACCAGGTAGGTCCCGATGTGCCCGGTAGCGCCGATGACCACCACGCGACTCATCCACGGTCCTTCCCACGCCGTCCGATCTCCCTATCCTGCCGGGCCGCCGGAGGCCATCAGGAGCCGGCTGCCAGACGCCGAGCAGGCCACCCTCGTAAAGTGTTCAGCCAGTCTGCGTGATATCGGCGGACGTGATGACGCCACCTTCAACGGTGTAGGTGCCCTGATAAGACGTGCTCCCGCCATCGGACTGTGTCGCGGTAATGCCCGCGCTCACAGTCGCGGAGTTCGGCTGCGACACGGTGTTCAGGGTGACGCTGGTGGTCGTGGCGTACCCGGCCACCCAGCTGTTGTAGTCCGTGCCAGCGATGTTGACACCGCCCAGTGCCCATGCCTGCGCGTAATCACCGTTCGACAGATCCTGGTAGTACTGAGTCACCACGGCAGCGGCGTTCGCAAGTGGCTGAGGCGCGCCCGCTGCCGGTGCCCGCTGAGCAGAGGGGGTGACAGCCCCAGGTGCTGGCGCCGGGTTGCTGGCGGCCGCCCTGGCTGCCCTGGCGGCGGTCTCAGCCCGGGCCGCCTTAGCGTTCGCGGCGGCGATGGCCCTGGTGATCGCGGCGGCGGATGCGCGGGCGACGGCCCGGTTGTGGCTGGCCACGGCCGCTGCCCGCTGGACGGCCAGGTTGTGGTTGTTCGCGTTGTTGACCACCAGCAAGCTGGTTCCCGCGCACAGCGCCAGCAATAGAACGGCACCGATTACCACAGCCAATACTTTATTGATACTCATGTCTATCCCTTATTAGGAATTGCTCCTCCTCTGAGCGTTCCTGACTGCACTAGTGACGACGAAGACCCTCGGCGCGTAACCCAGTTTCCCCGTTCTCTTATTGCGTGCCTTACCTCAAGAGTATGTCTCGCGCGGCCACCTCCCAGGGTCATACGGCCCGAACAAGCAGCCGCTCCCCTAGAGCCATAGGGCCCCGGGGGCGCGGGCCCGCGCGAGGCATGCGCGAAAGGAAATGCTGAAAGCGAGCAAATCCCGAACTGGGGCAGGCATGAAGATAAACAAAGCAGCAGCCATGAAAATCGGGCAGGAAAGCCTGGCCGGCGAGTCCCACGAGGCGATCATCGGCGAGCTGGCGATGCTCCTGGCGGCGGGCCGGGGCGGCCGATACCGTCCGTCCCGGCCCGGATCCCGACGACGTCCTGCTGATGATGGTTCCACGGCGGATCGATCCCACGAGCGACGGGCAGATCCGCCCGGGCGTCTCCTCGGCCTGCTGCCGAAGGGCGTCGGGTGGCGCGCCGGGCGCGCCGGGCTAACGGCCGGGTCACATTTTCCGCGGCGGCGGTGATCGGACGGCCGGACTCGCGCGTCCTATGCGTGTAGGCCAGGTAATCCAGGCCTCCCGCGCGTGTATCGAAACACCCACGGGCACCGGCGCCCTGCCCTCAGGGTCGCTGAGCCCTGACGCAGGTGTGCCGGGAAGCCTGGTCGGCGATGGCTGAGCCACGCCGGGCACAAGGACGCGGAGATCCGTTCATGAATGCGTATACGTCGCGCCGGCCGAGTCCCCGGCCGGCCCGCTCGTCACCGAGCGGACCGCCGCGCACGGGCCGGACCGGCCCACCAGGTGGCACATGCCCCGCGGGTGGCCGCTGCTGCCGGTGCTCATCGTCCAGGCGCTGCTGACGCTCCGGCTGGTCCGGGCCGACACCGCATACCAGGATGAGGCCCTGGATCTGTGGGCCGGGCACCTGCAGTGGGCGAACTGGCTGCACGGCACGGCCATCCCGCCGTTCCCCTACTACTTCGCCGGGGCGCCCGTCATCTACCCGCCGCTCGGCGCGGCCGCGGACAGCGCAGGCGGCCTGGCCGGGGCCCGGGTCCTGTCGCTGGTCTTCATGCTCGGGGCGACCACGCTGGTGTGGAGCACAGCCCGGCAGCGGTACGGGCGGCGGGCCGCGTTCTTCGCCGCGGCGCTGTTCGCCGTGCTGGGCCCCACCCTGCACCTGGGCGCGTTCGCCACCTACGACGCACTATCCCTGTTCTTGGTCGCCCTGGCCGCCTGGTGCGTGCTGCGGGCCGGGGAGCGGGGAGCGGTGCCGGGCCGCATGATCGCGGCGGGCGCCGCCCTGGCCCTGGCCAACGCCACGTCGTACTCCACGATCCTGTTCGACGTGCTGGTGCCCGTGCTGGCCGTGCTGGCCGCGTTCCCGGCACCGGGCGGCCGGATCGCGCTGCGGCGCGTCGCGATCCTGCTGACCACGGTGATCGCGGTCCTGGCCGCCGGTCTGCTGATCGGCGGGAGTGGCTACCTCAGCGGGTTCAAGCGGACCATCCTGACCCCGGTAGCCCACACGGACTCACCGCTGTCTGTGCTCTCCAGCTCCTGGTACTGGGCGGGCCTGCTGGTCATCCTGGCCTGGGCCGGCGTCGTCGTCAGCGGGGTGCGACGCGAGGGACGGGCCCAGACCTGGCTGCTGGCCGTGCTGGCCGCCGCCGCGATCCTGGGGCCGGCCGAGCAGGCCTGGCTGCACACGGTCGCGCTGCTGAACGAGCACGTGGGCGTGGGGGCCTGGTTCGCGGCCATCGCCGCCGGTTACGCAGCGGACCGCTTCATCGCGGCCGCGCCGGCCGGGCGTGAGCAGGCGGTCGCCAGCGCGACCTGCGTGATCGCGCTGATGTTCCCGGTGTACCTGGGGGCGGTGCAGTCGTGGAGTTTCGCGACGAGCTGGCCCAACGCGACCGCGTTCATCGGCGTCTTCCGGCCGCTGGCCGCGCAGGGCAGCAGGCCGCTGCTCGTGGAAGATCCCGCGGTCGCCAAGTACTACCTGCCGTCCGGCCAGGACTGGCGGCGCTGGTCCAGTACCCGCAATATCGTCCTGCCGTCCGGGGACAGCACCGGGAGCCCGGCCGCCGCGGCGGGCATCGTCGCGGCGGGCGACGCCGCTACCTTCGCCAGGTACATCGCCCACGGCTACTTCTCCTACGTGGCCCTCAACTTCACCGACACCACCGCGCTGGACCATGGCCTGGCCACGGAACTGCACCGCAACCCCTACTACCACACCGTCGAGGTCGTGCCCTACGGCACCGAGATCAAGCCCGTCGGCCTGGGCACCTACATAATCTGGAAATATCAGCCGCGCCGGTAAGTTCGCGGGGCGTGGCTAGCACGGGTCGAGCCATTCGATCCACTCACCCGGCGGGGGGCCCGGGGCCCGGTGACACCGGCCGCGCGCCTGCTGTCGAAGGTCCGCTCGCGCCGTCAGTCGTGCACGACGGCGGTGTGGTGACAGAAGTGCACCCGCGCGGCGCCTAGCGCGTGCATCCGCGCCAGCGACTCCTGCCATGCGGGGAAGTCGGCCGCCTGCCCGTCCGGCAGGCCGGCGCCGTCCGGGCCGGGTGGCTCACGGTACTGGCGAGGGGTGTACGCGGCGTCGCCGGTCAGCAGGTCGGCGGAGCCGTCGCCGGTGCGCACGACCACGGACTGGTGCCCGGCCGTGTGGCCCGGCGTGGTGATGACGGACACCCCCGGCAGGATCTCGGCGTCGCCGTCCAGCAGCTCGAACGAGGCGTTCATGAAGCCGAGCCAATCGCACAGCCCGGGCGCCTCGCGCTGCGCGCGGGCCAGTTCGGCCCGCTGGACGTACACGGGCGCGTGCGGGAAGACCGCATTCTGACCACAGTGATCGAAGTGCAGGTGCGTGTTGATGACCAGGCCGATGTCGGCGGGCGCCATCCCGATGCCGGCCAGCGCGTCGGCGGCGGTGCGGTTGACCACCCGCCAGTCGCCCAGCAGGTCGTCCGGGCCACCGACGCCGGTATCGACGAGCGCGGCGCCCCCGGGGTGGATGATGACGAAACCGTGAACGGGCCACTCCCGGCCATCGGGCCCGCGCAGGGCGGCCAGGTGCAGCCGCCTGATCTCCAGGGTCATGCCATCTCCAGGGTCATGCCGCCTGCGGGGTCATGCCGCCTGCGGAGGTCATTCCGCCTGCGGGGGTCATTCCGCTTTGTCCGGGCTGCCGGAGAGCGTGGTGAGCACGAGCCCGGCGACCGCCGCCATCCCGTCCGCGTTGGGATGGTAGGGCGCCCCGCCGCGCAGCGACAGGTGGAAGCGCCGCGTCCAGGGCCCGGCCGACCAGGCGTGATGACCGGCTGAGGCCGCCGAGGCCGCCACGTACCCGGCGCCGCTGGCCTCCGCCGCCTCCCGCGTGGCCGCAGCCAGCCGCACCGCGATCGCGCGTCCCCACCGGGCGATCGCGGCCGGTGGTGGCCCGCCTCCGTCGCCGCCGTCGGGCGGCAGGATCGTCAGGTAATCGACGAACAGCATCCGGCAGCCCGGGGCCCGGTCCGCCACGCCGCGCGCGATGTCCTCGAGGTTGCGCCCGAGTTCCGCGAACCGCTCGTCCGTGGCGGCGGTATCCCCGAAGCCGGCGACCTGGGCCCGGAACCGCGGCAGCGCCCGCAGCGGCCAGGGCAGGCTGGCCAGGGTGAGCCGGGGCAGGTAGCCGACGTCGTTGCCGCCCGCAGTGAGGGTGACCAGCCGTGTGGCCGGCGTGACCGCCTCGAGCTGGGCGGGCTGGCCGGCGGCGGAGGGCCGCAGGATGTCGCTGGTGGTCGCGCCGGAATAGGTCACGTCGTGCAGGTCGAGTCCGAGTTCGCGGGCGACCAGGTGGGCGTAGTTGCTGGCCGACCGGCCGGCCCGGCGGGGGCTCCCGGGCGCGCGTGCCGGGATGCCCGGCCCGGCCGCGAACGAGCTGCCCATCGCGACGTAACGGCTCCCGGCCGGGATCTCCGCCATCCGGTCCTCCACCTCTCTCCGGCCGACGAACACGAGCACTGCGTGGGTGACAGACATGCTGACCGCGGCGAGCAGCACCTACCCGAGCCGCCAGGCTACGCGGCCTGCGCGGCCACGACGATGCCCGGGGGCTGGGCCCGACCGCGCAGCGGGTTCTGGCCTGATCTCAGCCTCCCGTGGCCGTGGCGAGAAGGGCGAGCGTCCGCCGTAAGGCGTCGCGTGCTTGCCGGAGCGTTCAGTTGAATCGGTACTCATGACCCAGATCGTCGCCGGTGCCGTTCCACACCAGCGTGGTCAGCGGCGCGGCCTGACCCGCATCGCGGCAGAGACAGAATCGTCACCGTAAAGCCGCCCTGGCCTGCCCGCGGCCCGCTAACGTCACCCGGAAAATCAGGAAATCGGGGACGGGACGGGGAGGTGGCCCGATGGGCCAGCAGCGCGGAGGGACGCCGGTTACGGGCGGCAGAACCGTGGCCCGGGGAGCCAGGCTGGCGGGCGCGGTGATGGGTGTCGCGGTGATCGGCGCCCTGTCAGGCTGCGGCGGCTCCGCCGGGTCGGCCAGCGGAAGCCCGAGGCCGGCGGCCCAGGCCACGGCCAGCACGGCCAGGGCCGCCGCGGCCAGGGCGTCAGGATCGGGCGTCACGGCGGCCGGGACCGGCGCCGCGGCGTTCACGCCCATCGTCGAGCCCTTCGATCCTGGTCACCCGGCCAAGAGCAGGCCGGCCCGGCCAGCTGCGGCGGCCAGTCGTCCACCCTCGCGATCGAGCAGTGCTACCAGGCCAGGACCGAGGACACGGACGCGGCGATCGATGCGGTGCAACTGGCCCGCTACCAGAGCGGGTCGCAAGCCCAGCGGGCGGCCATCGCGGCCGGGGACAGCGCCTGGCTCTCAGCCCGCCAGCCGGTGTGCGCCAAGGCCTTCCGCTCGGGCGGGACCACCGGCGGGATCGGCACCGCTGGCTGCCTGCTCAGCGAGAGCACCGCCCGGCTGGACGCCCTCCAAGGGATCACTCCCCCGGAGGCGGCGCTCAAGTCCACGGACGACACCGACCCCAGCGCTCTGTCCTGGTACACCACGCCGGAAGGCTCGCGCATCGCCATGACCGACACGCAGGGCGACAGCACCGGCGGGGTGATCATTGCGTGGGTGGTCATCGGGGGCGCGGACGGGTTCCTCGTCAACCCGGCCCAGTTCTCCTACGTGGACGGGTCCTTCACCGATCAGGGGAAAGTCCAGGCTCCGAACCCAGCTGGGCACCGGGTGTCACCAGGTGCCGAGTACCAGTTCGACATCGACTACAGCCATCTGTCCGCCGATCCGCACGCCAGTAAGGGCGCAGGAGGCTGGGTCTATGCTCCGGGCACCCCGGTAGCGGTCTGGAGATAACGGCCGGACCCTGGGCCCCTGGCCCGCACCATGATCGAGCTGGCCTTCATTGCCGGGGGCAGCGCGACCCGGAGGGTTACGCAGTCCGCGTCGCGGTGGGTGCGCACCGCGCCCCAGTGAGCGGTGATCATGTCCAGCACCTGGTGATTTTCCGGCAGCACGTCCATGCTCAGCGATGTCACGCCGCGGGACTGGGCCCCGCTGATCAGCGCCCGGACCAGGGCCGAGCCCACGCCCTGTCCCTGCCAGGCGTCCGCCACGACCACGCCGATCTCGGTCACCGGCCCCTCCGGCGGTGCGGCCCGGTCTACGGCCATGGCATGACCGACGATGACACCGCCGTGCGTAGCGAGCAGGGCATCGGTGCGGCCGGCCTGGCCGTCCCGGTCGGTCGCGGCCCCGTGGGTGCCGTCGTCCCGGGCGGGCCTGGCCGCAGGCGAGGCGGACCAGGGCCGGAGTCGGCCGGATCGGGGCGAAGAACCTCTGGATGCGGGTTCGCGTGGACAGCCCGGCGAAGAAGCCGGTCAGCGCGGCCAGGTCTGCGGAGTCCGGCCGCCGGATCGTGGCGGTCATGCGGGCGGGAGCCTGATCCCCCTGAGTTCGGTTCACAGACTCAGCATGACCACAGGTTGCTGAGTCTGTCAACCAGACTTAGCCTGGGATCATGGAAGGGACCTGGATCATGGACTACGACCCGGCCGACTGCGCGATCGGCGCGGCGGTGGCGATCATCGGGGAGCGGCCAACGTTCCTCGTGCTGCGCGAGGCGTTCAACGGCGTGCGCCGGTTCGCCGACATCCAGCGCCGGACCGGCATTCCCCGGCAGGTGCTCAGCGACCGGCTGGCCCGACTGGTCCAGGAAGGACTGCTGCGCAAGGTTCCCTACCAAGACAGCGGCCAGCGCAGCCGGCACGAGTACCGGCTCACACGCAAAGGGCTGGACCTGTACCCGGTGCTGGTCGGGCTGATGCAGTGGGGCGACCAGTACGCGGCCGGACCGGAAGGCCCCCCGGTCCTGCTTCACCACCGCGACTGCGGGCAGCCCGTGCGGTTGCAGCTGGCCTGTGAGGCCGGGCACGTCCTTGACTCCGCGCGGGACGTCACGCCAGTCCCTGGGCCGGGGGCCCGCACAATCGCCTGACCGCGCGATCCGGCCGGCCAGGCGTTCTGTGCGGCGCGAACCTGCGCAGCCGACGCCCGCGGCCGGCCGAGGTGGACGTGGCTTTCGCGTCGTGCCTATGGTGGCTTGAGGCAGTGATGTTAGGGGGCATGCCCCAGCGGCACTGCTGGACAAATCGTTGCTCCAGCCCCGGTAACGATCTGTACTCAGTCGGACGCGGCTTAGTGGGAGATCCTATGGCCCAGCCACTTGCGTCGTCGTCCACCTCCGTCGACCGGCGCTGGATGATCCTGGTCGTGGTGGCCGTGGCCCAGCTGATGGTGGTCCTGGATTCCACCGTCGTGAACATCGCGCTGCCGTCGGCCCAGCGTTCGCTGGGGTTCCCGAACGATGACCGGCAGTGGGTGGTGACGGCCTACGCCCTGGCCTTCGGCAGCCTGCTGCTGGTAGGCGGCCGGCTGGGCGACATGTACAGCCGAAAGTGGGTCTTCATCACCGGGCTGGTCGGATTCTCGCTGGCCTCGGCCATCGGCGGCGCCGCCGTCTCGTTCGAGATGCTGGTGGCGGCCCGCGCGCTGCAGGGCGCGTTCGGCGCCATCCTGGCCCCGTCCGCCCTCGGTACCCTGGTCAGCACCTTCACCGACCCGCGTGATCGGGGGAAGGCCTTCGGTGTCTTCGGCTCGGTGGCGGCCGGCGGCGGCGGCGTGGGGCTGATCCTCGGCGGGGTCCTCACCGAGTACCTCTCCTGGCGCTGGACCCTCTACGTCAACCTGGTATTCGCGGCGATCGCCGTGACCGGAGCCCTGGTGTACATGCGTAGCAGCCGGCCGGCCACGCGACCGCGGATGGACTGGCCCGGGGCCGATACTGGCCTGCGCCGGGCTGTTCCTCATCGTGTTCGGCTTCTCCCACGCCGAGACCGCCGGCTGGACAGCCACGCTGACCATCGGCTCCCTGGTCCTCGGCCTGCTCCTGCTGGCCGGGTTTGTTTTCGCCGAGCGGCGGTCCAGCTCATCCGCTGCTGCCGTTGCGCGTGATCCTCGACCGCACCCGGGGTGGCTCTTATGTCGCGGTCGGCCTCTCGGGAATCGCGATCTTCGGCGTTTTCCTGTTCCTCACGTACTACCTGCAGGAGGTCAAGGGCTACAGCCCGGTGACCAGCGGGCTGGCCTTCCTGCCGCTGATCGGCTGCATCCTGCTCAGCTCCAATGTCTCCAGCATCGTGACCTTGCCCCGGCTCGGGCCGCGCGTCCTGATCACCACCGGCATGCTGTTCGGCACCGCCGCGATGAGCTACCTGGCCCAGCTCACCGTGACCTCCAGCTACCTCGGTGGCATCCTGCCCGCCCTGCTCGTCATGGGCCTGGGCTTCGGGATGATCTTCGCCCCGGCGATCAACACCGCCACGGCCGGCGTCCAGCGCCAGGATTCAGGCGTGGCCTCCGCACTGGTTAACACCATGCAGCAGGTCGGCGGGTCGATCGGGACGGCCGCGTTGAGCACCATCGCGCTGACCGCGACGGCCACGTACCTGGCCGCTCACGACACCGGACCGCTGGCGCCCGCGATCGCGGCCACCCACGGTTACACCGTGGCCTTTACGGTGTCCGCGGGAATCTTCGGTCTCGGTGTCATCCTCGCGATCCTCCTGCTGCCGTCCAAGCAGCGGCTGGACGAGCTGAGGAAGGCAGCCGCGACCCCCGCCCCCGCCCCCACCCCGGCGCCTGCGCCTGCGCCTGCGCCTGCGCCGGCCCTCGTGGCCCCCGCGCCGGCCCGCGCGCCCGCGCCGGCACTGGACTATTCGGGGACGCACGCGATTCCCGTGGCCCTGTGCAGCTGCTCGCCAGTGATAAACCCGGCGGCCAGACTGGGCGCCACGCCCGGCCCTTAGCCACCCCGGTGCGCGGCCACCGATAACCTTCCGCCGGTGCATTACCGGGGCACTCTTGGTCAGTGACGGTCCAACGTCATTAGGTAACACAATGTTGCCGGCCAGGTACGATAAACCGTGTGGAGGTGTCTGTGAGACAGATCACACCCCCGGCGGCCGGCCCGTGGCCAGCCGATGAACCGCCGGTGGCCTCCCCTGAGCCGCCGAAAACCGCCGGCAGCGCAAGAAGCAGCGCACCCGGCACGCCCTGATCGAGGCCGCCATGAGACTGTTCGCGGATCAGGGCTACGACCACACGGCGGTGCATGAGATCACCGATGCCGTAGACGTCTCAGAGCGGACCTTCTTCCGCTACTTCGCCAGCAAGGAAGACCTGGTGCTGTCCTTCGTCCGGGACGGGGCGAAGGCCTTCGCCGCGGCGCTGGCGGCCCGCCCCCCGCAGGAGGAACCGCTCACCGCTGCCCGCCACGCGTTCCAGATCTCGCTCCGCCAGCTGCCGGGGGGCGCCGGGGAGGCCGCGTCCTACCTGCCGGTGATGGGGCTGATCGATTCCACGCCGGCCCTGCTGGCCGCCTACCTCCGCTACGTTCATGACCACCACCGCGAGATTATCCAGGTGCTCGCCCGGCGTGAGGGCGTCGACCCGGCGTCCGACCGGCGGCCCCGGGTGCTGGCGGCCGTGATCGGCTCACTGGTGTTCCTGGCCAACCGCGAGTGCCGGGCCGACGGCAACCAGGGCCCCGACGCCATGGCCGCGGCGTTCGACGCCTACGCCGACGAGGTCATGCCCGCCCTCGCCGGCCACTGGACCTGACCGCTCGCCCTTATTGGACTCCGCCGTGCCACTGCGCCACGGGCGGGCTGTCCATCGTGATCATCGCGGTCGCCATCTGGATCGCCGGGGCCAGGCCTGGACGCCTGAGCACGCCCGGCCACCATCGCCGCGGCTAGCCCGGCGCAGGAACGGCGACGACAGCCGGCTCCGGGACGGGGCGGGCCGCCGCCTTCCAGATCCAGGCGGCCAGCAGGACCATCGCTACCAGGAAGGGCAGCGTGAGCAGGAGAACCGGAACCGGGCCGATCGATCCCAGCTGCTGGGCTAGTTCCAGGCCGGCGAAGAACAGGACCGCCAGCCAGCGCGGCACGCTCCGGCTCCGCCAGAGGGCAAACCCCATGAGGACTGGCCCGGCGAAGATGCCGATGAAATAGACAGCGGCGAACACGTCGTAGGCCCGGGAACCGAAAGTGCTCGTCAGGAACTGCGCGGCCGCGTCCGGGGACATGTGTGCCGTCGCGGCGGCGGCGAGGTTGTAGCCGACCAGGACGTTGACGAGGGCTCCGCAGAAGGCACCGATGCCGCCGATCAGCGCGGCGACGGTGGCGACAGCCGAACCACGGTTCCTGACCAGGGTGGCGATCGCCGCGTAGGAGACAGCCAGCGCCCCCAGCGCGAGGAGGGTCAGCGAGCCTGAGAGGTAGAGCTGAGTCGGGTGATGGGCAGCAATCGGCAGTTCCCTGAGCGCCGTGGCCCGGCTGGTGATCGGCTGGTCGGTGCCGTGGGGATTGAGCGCCTCGGCGCTGATATACAGGGCGGCGGCGACCGGCAGGAACAGGGCCAGCACCCGCTGACGCGCCCGGGCCGCGTTATCCACCGACTTCTCCTGTCGCCATCACGGAAACCGGGGCCAGTCCCCCATCCTCTTGCTGACGCTACGCTGGCAATGAAAAACTGGCAATGAATTGCTAGAAATATAATGGTAGTCTGGGGCGTGGCGAAATGGGGCTTCCTGACCAACCACGCCCGGGTGCTGCTGTGCATCGCCCACGACCCGGGAGTGCGCCTGCGCGACATCGCGGCCAGGCTGGGCATCACCGAGCGCACCGCGTACGGCATCGTCACCGACCTGACCGAGGCCGGCTACGTGGTCAAGGAGAAGGACGGCCGGCGCAACCGCTACCAGATCCAGACCCACCTGCCCCTGCCCGACCCCGCCGGACGGGAGCGCACCGTCGGCGAGGTCCTGGCCCTACTCGCGGGCCAGGGTCCTCCCGGCCCTGAACGGCCCGGGGATCCCGGCCCGGTCGCCCGGGATCCCGGCCCGGTCCGGCCCGGATAAGCGTAGCCCCATTCTGGAAATTTATTGCTAGTTGCTGGCCACCACGGAGGCCGGCCGAGCTGGCCGACGCCGTGGCCGCGGCCGTCGCCTGGTACCGCACGCGGGCGGGCACGCGATGACCACCAGCCAGGGATCTGAGCCTGTGCTCAGTTGACGCAGGGAATGCCGTCCCTGGCGACCACGGCCCCGCCCTGCGGCCCGGCCGTGGGAACGACGCTCGCGGGCGTCTGGGGATGGCTGGCGGACAGGGCACCGGGCAGCACGGCCGCAGCCCCGAGCAGGATCTGCACGTTCCCGGGCGCGAGGGAGCCGGCCGGCGCGGCGGTGACGCCGAACAGCCGGGCGATCGCGGCCGCGTTCGCTGACGCGCCCGCGCCGTAGCTGACCGAGGTGACCGTGCGGGCGGGTGTGTTCCCCACTTCCCCCGCCCGGTACCCGGCCTTGACCAGCGCCGCCGAGATGCTCCCGGCCAGGCCGTTCGTGGGACCGCCGTTGAGCACGTCCACCGTGGTCGCCGCGGCGGAAGGCTTGACCGGCGCGGCCGGCGCGGCCGCGTGGTGCTGGGCATGCCGCGGGACGGGCGCGGGGAAGAAGGCCGCGTGCACGATGGACTGGATCTCAGGCACGCTGACCACGTTCGCATCCTGGCCGTCGATGGTCGCGAAGCCCTTGATCGGCAGCGTGCGGAAGACGAGATTCCCGCTGGTCAGGCTCCGCATCTGGGACGCGAAGTCCAGCAGGTTCCAGCCCGCGTCGGTGATCACGTACCTCTTGGCCACCGACAGCAGGGCCGCCACCTTGGTGAGGTCACCGAGCACTCCCTGCGTCCGCAGCTGATGCATCACCGAGTCGATGAACGCCTGCTGACGGTGGGTGCGGTCCAGGTCACCGTTGGGCAGGCCATCGCGCTGGCGCACGAACGACAGGGCCTGCGCGGCATCCAGATGCTGGTACCCCTTGTGAAAGTTCGCGCCGGACTTAGGGTCGCGGACCGCGTGGTTGAGGCAGACTTCCACGCCGCCGAATACCTTCGCGAGCTCGTAGAACCCGTCCAGGTTGACCTCGGCGAAGTGGTCGATGCGTACCCCGGTGAGCTGCTCCACCGTGGCCACGGCCGCCCGGCGCCCGGCCTCGTTGCCCAGGAACGCGAGCTGGTCCTGCCCCATGGAGGGGTCCTGCTGCCGGAGCTGCGCCTGCTGGAAGTACATGCTCACGCCGTAGGCCTGGTCGATCTTGCCGACCTGCTGCGGTCCGACCGTGCTGGCGAAATGTACCCAGTCGTCGCGCGGGATGGAAAAGCCGACCGCCTTCTTGCCGCCCGCGAATATGTGAATGAGGATTAGCGTGTTGGTGTCATTTCCCCCGGTGCCGTTTGCCACCGCTTGGGCATTTCCCGCATGCAGCTTTGCCAGGATGCTGGCGGGCAGGATATTCCCGTTCCAGTCCCGGCGGCTTTCCAGCCCCATGAGCAGTATGTTCTGCGCACCCGCGGAAGGACCGCTGACGATCGCGTGCGATCCGCCGATGCTGCCCACATCGCGGATGACCACGTAGGACAAGCCGCTGGCCAGCAGGATCAGCGCGGCGAGGATGCAGGAGATGAAATACCAGGTCCTGGCCATCGGGCCGGCTGGCGACCCGGGACCGCCCTGCCTCCCCGGCCCGCCTGGCCGTGCTCCTGCGCGCGCGGGCGCCAGCCTGGAGGCTCGTACCGGGCTATTTGCATTCTGCTGAGACGACACCCTGCTGCGCATCGCCCCCCCGAGGTTGGCTTGCTACCATTGCGGCGAAGGTTACCCCTGCGCTTCCTTCAGTAAAACAACCCCGGCCGAACCTTTAAGGAAAGATGCTGGATCCACCCGGGCACAAGGCGGGTTCCGGGCCGCGATATGCCGGCGGCCCGAGGCCTAACTCGACCGCGCGTGGGCACGAAGCGGGCGCATCATGGCGAGATACGGGCGGGCGGCCGCGCGATCCCGGCGTGCCTGGGTCATCCCGCGGTCGCGAGACAGGCGTGCCTGGACGTGACGCGAGGGCGCGCGGCCCTTCCCGCGGGCGGCAGGCACCGCCCGGCCCTCCGGTCCGCTGGTGGGGTTCCCGGCCCGGCCGGGCCGGGATCGCGCTGGTCATTGGCGGGGCCCTGATCGGGCTGCTCGGCACGGTGCTGACCGGAAGCGAACCTGGCGCCGCACTCGGCATCTTCCTGCTCGCCGGGACGGCGGCCGGGG
The DNA here is from genome assembly GCA_963711485.1 of uncultured Actinomycetes bacterium. Classification (GTDB taxonomy): domain Bacteria; phylum Actinomycetota; class Actinomycetes; order Streptosporangiales; family Streptosporangiaceae; genus RYN-230. Next base: position 26,253 of record CAVQEM010000023.1, on the reverse strand, counting down.
CCCTGGCCGTGCGCCCGCGTGCCGCATACCTCCTCATTCCGGTGCCGGCGCCTGCCTACCTGGCCGCGGCCATCGCGGCCGGGCTCGTCCGCGACCGGGCCTCCGACACATCCCATGCCGCGATGGCGATCAGCGCGGCGCAGTGGATCGCCGGCGGGTTCCTCGCGATGACCGCCGCCACGCTGCTCGCCATCGTGGTGGCCGCGGTCCGCTGGGCGGCAGACCGGCGGACCGGGTGGCGGCGCGCCGCCCGGTCAGACGGTGATCCGGTCAGACGGTGATCCGGTCAGACGGTGAATCCGGTCAGACGGTGAATCCGGTCAGGGCTAGGTTCACGGCCACCGCTCAGCACAGCAGCCAAGGCTTATGCGGAAGATCGCCCCCCCCCCCGCCAGCGCGGAACTCAATTCAGGTGGGCCGCCTGGTTTGCGGACCTGCCGCAGGCCTGCTGGCCGCCACGTGCCGGGCTGGCCGGCCACCGCGCGCCGGGTTCCTAGCCGGCCGGATGCCAGGGCAGGCGATAGGCACGGTAGGAGGTGAAGCCGCCCAGGAGCTCGGCGTTGAACAGCAGTCGCCCGGACGGGCTGAACTCGGAGATGTACGGCTGGGCGCCCCAGCCGACGAACAGGTCGCCGTTGTGGGTCGTCTGCGCGTTTCCCTCGGCTACGGCCACCAGGCCATCGGGCTGGTTAGCCGACTTCACCAGGGTGGCCACCTTGGTCGCCGGATCCAGCTTCACGGTGACCACCCGGCTGTAGGGCAGCAGCCCGGCGCCGCCGGCGGACTCATCGTCGAACAGCGTGTACTCGTCGTTCCCGATGGCCTCCGGGTCGTGCTGGTAGGCGAAGATCTCACCCGCCCTGTCGAGGACCTGCCCGGGGGCGGTCTTGAGCTTGAACGTGCTCTGCTTGCCACCCAGCTCCCAGATGATCTTGCCGGTGTGCCGGTTCACCTTGTATACCGTCCAGGTGTAGCGGGAGCTGATCAGCAGGTTCCCGTCGGTGTCGAGGTGGACGGCGTTGATGTAGGACCAGTTCCAGGGGGTGGCGGCCGAGGCGGGCCGCGGGATCTCGCTGTCACGGTAGGCGACGTGGTCCGCGTTGTCCCACTGGAAGAGCACCTTGCCGGTGCTGATGTCGATCTCCTGCACGACGCTGTTGACGACCGCCTGGCTGGCGGGCCCGCCCATGGAGGTGAGGTTCGCAGTCGCGATGGTATTGGCCACGATCAGGGCCGTGTTCCAGGGCGTGATGAGGAACTCCTGACCGTCGGCCGAGTAGCCGTTGCCCGCCTTGACCTTGGCGATCTCCTGGTAGCGGTCGTTGTAGATGTAATCAGTTCCGCCCGAAATGGCGCCCAAGCCGGGGCCCTGCCACCAGGTGAGCACCGGCTTGCCCCGGTAGGTCTGGGTGCGGAAATCGGCGGCCACCTCCTTGGCGGGCACGGGGTGGAACCAGATCACCGTGCCGGTGTTGCTGATGATCTCGGGGCCGCCTGCGGATCTGCCCCCGGCCGGGGTGAGGAAGATGTCGCCGTTGCCGTTATCGGCACCCTGCTGCTGCACATAGACCACAGGCGGCGTATGACCAGCGGCCACCGGGCCGGATGTCGCGGAGCAGGCTGCCCCAGCCGAGGCGAGGGCCGCGGCGGCGACGGTGAGGGCGGCGCGCCGGCCCGCGTGTCGCGGCCGCCTTCCCGCAGCCCGCAGTGATAAGGCCTTCCCTGCCATCACCTTCCGCCCCTTCAGGCCGTCACCACCACGATAGGCCGCTACCACCGCGCCGGCCGCGTGGCACCCAGCCCCTTGCCCCCGCGAGCTGACCAGGGCGGCGGCCGAAAGGCGGTGACCCCGTCCGATGCGGTTGCCCAGGTGCCTGGTGGCCAGGTGGGCCTGGAAGGCGGCTTCGTCCGCATACCGCCCGTAGGCCACGATCACCCTTGGCTGGTACATCTAAGGTTGTGCGCCATGCTGCCGACTCGGCGTCCGTCCTTCCTAGGATGACCAGCGTCGCGCCGCACGGATCGGTGGCGCAGCCGACACGGAAGTTGGGGCTCGATGGGACAGATCGCAGACACAGCCGGCGACTCCCTGCGCCGGGCCCTATCCGAGCGCAACGTCCGGCGGCCAGGCTGAGACCGGGGGCAGGAACGCCTCCGTCGTCTTGGCCGCCGCCGACCTGGAGCTGGACGCCAGCGCCGTGGCCGCCGCCGCGATCCGGTTCACATGGTGACGCGGGCCCACGCCCACCCGGTCGGCGTCGTCGGGGCCGGACTCGTGGGCCTGGCCGTGGCCCGGCAGCTGGCGCAGTCGGACGTTCCCGTGGTGGTCTTCGAGAAGGAGACCGCTGTCGCGCAGCACCAGTCGGGGCACAACTCCGGCGTCGTGCACGCCGGGATCTACTACCTGCCTGGCTCGGCCAAGGCGACGCTGTGCCGGCGCGGCGTCGAGCTGCTCAGCGCCTACTGCGCGGACCGGGGCCTGCCCTGGGACGCCCGCGGGAAGCTGGTGGTCGCCCGGGACGACGCCGAGACGGTGAAGCTGCGGGAGATCGAGCGCCGGGCGGCGGCCAACGGCGTCCCCCGGGTGCGATGGCTGGACGCGGCAGCCATCCGGGAGCTGGAGCCGGAGATCACCGGCCAGGCCGCGCTGCTCTCGCCGACCACGGCCATCGTCGACTACCCCGCGATCGCCCGCTCCTTCGCCGGCGACATCGTGGCCCACGGCGGTCAGGTGCTGACGGGCACGCCGGTGCTGGGCGTGCACCGCCGCGGCGACGAGGTGGAGGTCAGCACACAAGGCGGGCCCCACCGGCTGTCCCGGCTGGTCATCTGCGCCGGGCTGCAGGCCGACCTGCTGGCCACCGCGGCCGGTGACGAGGCCGCGCCGGAGATCATCCCCTTCCGCGGCGAGTACCTCCGGCTGCGGCCGCACGCCCGCGGCCGGGTGCGGCACCTCATCTACCCCGTGCCGGACCCCGCGTACCCGTTCCTGGGCGTCCACCTGACGCCGCGCATCGACGGCGACGTGGACATCGGCCCCAACGCGGTACTCGCGCTGGCGCGGGAGGGCTACCGCCGCCGGGACGTGTCCGGCGATGAGCTGTCCCGCCTGGCCCGCTCCGCGGCCTTCCGCCGGCTGGCCCGCCAGAACTGGCGGGCAGGCGTGCGCGAGATGCGCGGCTCGGTGTCGCGGAAGGCGTTCCTCGCCGAAGCGCGCACCTACCTGCCCTGGCTGGGCCCCGGCGACGTGATGGCCGCCCCGGCCGGGGTGCGCGCCCAGGCCGTGGATCCCGACGGGGCGCTCGTCGATGACTTCCGCATTCACCGGGTCGGACCGGTGACCGCGGTCCGCAATGCGCCGTCACCCGCCGCCACCGCGTCCCTGGCGATCGCCGAACGCATCGTCAGCGAGCTTTCGCTCAGTACCAGCCCAGGGCCGGCCCGCTGCGGGCGCGAAAAACCGATAATTCCCTGGGCAGACCTTCTTGACCTGCTCAGAATTCCCGGGCAGCCATTCATGGCGGGTACAGAAAGTTAGTTAAGGAGGGGTAAAGCAGGCTCACCGAACCTGGGGAGCATGCAAACCACTGACTCCTCACTCCGGACCCGGCCCGCGGCACGGACCGGCCTGGTTCCTGGACAAGCCCAGGTCGAGATCGTGATCCCGGTCCGCAATGAGGAACGCGGCCTCGAGCCAGCCGTCCGGAAGCTGCGGGCCTATTGTGATGACAGCTTTCCTTTCCCGGCCCGCATCACTATCGCCGACAACGGAAGCACCGACGGGACCTGGGCGCTGGCCCGGGAACTGGCGGAAGAATTGCCCCTGGTCCGTGCCGAACACATTGAGCGTCCGGGGCGCGGCGGCGCCCTGCGCTCGAGTCTGGGCCCGCAGCGACGCCGGCGTCTGCGCCTATATGGACGTGGACCTGTCCACCGACCTGAACGCGTTGCTGCCGCTGGTCGCGCCCTTGCTGTCCGGGCACAGCGACGTGGCGATCGGCACCCGGCTGGCCCGGGACGCCCGGGTCATCCGCGGCCCGAAGCGAGAGATCATCTCCCGCTGCTACAACCTGCTGCTGCACGCCTGCCTCGGCACGCGCTTCTCCGACGCGCAGTGCGGGTTCAAGGCCATCCGCGCCGACGCGGCCCACGTGCTGCTGCCGCTGACCACGGACTCGGGCTGGTTCTTCGACACCGAACTTCTCGTGCTGGCGGAACGGGCCGGGCTGCGCATCCACGAGGTCCCGGTGGACTGGATCGACGACCCCGATTCGCGGGTCAGTGTCGTGGCCACGGCCCTGGGAGACCTGCGCGGCATCGTCCGGCTCGGCACCGGCCTGGCCCGCGGCACGATCCGGGTCCCCGCGCTGCGCAGCCCGGACCCGCAGCCGCCGGATCGCGAGCCCGGCCGCGGGCCGGGCACGCCGCGGCGCCGGCTCTCCGGCCAGCTGGCCAGTTTCGTGCTGATCGGGGTGGCCAGCACCGTGGCTTATGGGCTGCTGTACCTGCTGCTGCGCGGGATGATGGCGGCGCAGGCCGCCAACGCCGCCAGCCTGCTGCTGACCGCGGTGGCCAACACCGCCGCCAACCGGCGGGTCACGTTCGGCATCCGGGGCCGGGCGCACGCCGCCCGGCACCAGGCCCGCGGCCTGATCGCGTTCGCCATTGGCCTCGCGCTCACGTCCGGTGCCCTGGCCGCCCTGCACGCCAGCGCCCCCCAGGCGGGCCGGGCCGCTGAGCTCACCGTGCTGGTGGCGGCCAACCTCACGGCCACGCTGGTGCGCTTCGGCCTCTTCCGCAGCTGGGTCTTCCGTGCCGCACAGGGTGACTTCCGGTGAAGGCCATCTCCACGCCACCCCGCCCGGTCCGGCGGCACGCGCCGCCGCCGGGACGACGCAGCCAGGCTGCCCGCCTGGTCCGCGGCCGCCCCGGCGACCCGGCCTGGGCCAGGCCCGCGCTGCTCGGCCTGCTGCTGGCCACGGCTGTGCTCTACCTGGCCGGGCTGAGCCGCAGCGGTTACGCCAACGAGTTCTACGCCGCCGCCGTCCAGGCCGGCACGAAGAGCTGGAAGGCGTTCCTGTTCGGCTCGCTGGACTCCAGCAACTTCATCACCGTGGACAAGACCCCGGCGTCGCTGTGGGTGATGGAACTGTCCGGCCGGGTCTTCGGCTTCAGCTCGTGGAGCCTGCTGGTGCCCCAGGCCCTGGAGGGCGTGGCCGCCGTCGGCGTGCTGTACGCCACGGTCCGCCGGTGGTTCGGCCCCGCAGCGGCGATCATCGCCGGGGCCGTGCTGGCCCTCACCCCGGTCGCCGCCCTGATGTTCCGCTTCGACAACCCGGACGCGCTGCTGGTGCTGGTCATGACGCTGGCGGCGTACACCATCACCCGGGCCGTCGAATCGGGCCTGACCCGCTGGATCGCTGCTGACCGGGGCCCTGCTGGGCCTGGGTTACCTGACCAAGATGCTGCAGGCCTTCCTGGTCCTGCCCGCGTTCGCGCTGGCCTACCTGTGGGCGGGCCAGCCCGCCCTCGGCAAGCGGCTGTGGCAGCTGCTGGCCGGGCTCGCGGCCCTGGTGGCCGCCGCGGGCTGGTGGGTCGCGATCGACCTGCTCACCCCGGCCGCCGACCGGCCGTACGTCGGCGGGTCGACGGACAACAACATCCTCCAGCTCACGTTCGGCTACAACGGCCTCGGCCGGCTCACCGGCAGCGGCGGGGGCCCAGGAAGAGGCGGCGGAGGAGGCGGCGGGGGCCTGTTCGGCGGCGCGACCGGGATCACCCGGCTGTTCCAGTCGGACATGGGCAGCCAGATCAGCTGGCTGCTCCCGGCCGCCCTGATCGCCCTGATCGCCCTGGGGTGGCTGTCCTGGCGGTCCCCGCGGACCGACCGGACCCGGGCCGCCGCCCTGCTCTGGGGCGGCTGGCTGATGGTGACCGCGGTGGTGTTCAGCTACATGTCCGGCATCATCCATCCCTATTACACGGTGGCTCTCGCCCCGGCGATAGCCGCGCTGGTGGGCATCGGCGCGGTCACGCTCTGGCGGATCCGGGGCACCTGGGCCGCCCGCGTCACCCTGGCCGGCTCGCTGCTGGTCACCGCGGCCTGGGCCTGGGTTCTGCTCGACCGGAGTCCCAGCTGGTACCCCTGGCTCCGGGTGGTCATCGCGGTCGCCGCGGCCGGCGCGGCCGCGATGATCCTGGCCGGGCCGGCGGTCCGGGCCGGCACCGCCCGGGGGCGCACCGCCCTGGCCATCGCCCCGCTGTCCCTGGTCCTGGTCGCCGGGCTGGGTGGCCCGCTGGCCTACAGCATCGACACGGCGGCGACCGCGCACGGCGGCTCGATCCCGACGGCCGGGCCGTCCGTGGCCGGCTTCCCCCGGCGGTCCCGGCGGCGCGGGCGGATCCGGGTTCGGCGTTCCCGGCGGCGTCCAGGCAGTCCGGCCCGAGGCCGTCCGGGACCACCGGGTGAGTCTGGCCCGGCCGGTACTGCGGGCACCGGCCGACCAGCGGTGCCAGCGGTGCAAGCGGGCAGCGGTGATAATCGGGCACGGAGCCCTCGGCGGCACGGGCAGCGTCAGCAGCGCCCTGTCCAGGCTGCTGGAGTCCGGCGCGTCCGGCTACCAGTGGGCGGCGGCCACCGTCGGCTCCACCAGCGCGGCCTCGCTGGAGCTGGGCAGCAACGGGGTCCCGGTCATGGCGATCGGCGGCTTCACCGGCAGTGACCCGGCCCCGACCCTGGCCCAGTTCGAGAAGCTCGTCTCCGCTCACGAGATCCACTACTTCGTGACCAGCGGATCCGGAGGAGCGGGCGGCCCGGGCGGCGGAGGATTCCGGGACCGGGTCGCAGATCACCGCGTGGGTGAAGTCTCACTTCACCGGAAAAACCGTTGGGGGAATGACGGTGTATGACCTCGCGACCCCGAGGACGGGCTCCTGACCGTCAGCAGCACGAGGCGGCATTCTTACCTGGCAGCACCGCGCTGAGGCGGCGGATCACGAGGCCGCGAAGTGCGTCGATCCCGATCACCTGCGCTGCGCACCAAACTACATTGAACTTTGATATAAAACTGATCGTGGCATCGTCACCTGCGGAGCGCGCTCTGGACCTCGACGAGCTGACCACCGCGATCGAGGACTTCAACACGATCTTCATCCGGCTGCCGTCGGTGCGGAGGTTCAGCTTCTCGACCCTGTCCGTGCTGCACACGTTGTCGCGCCGGGGGCCGCTGCGGCTGACCGACCTGACCGCCACGGAGCAGCTGAAGCAGCCCGCGCTCACGGCCCTGGTCACCAAGCTCGAGCGGGGCGGCCTCGTGACACGCCGCCGCGACCCGCGCGACGGCCGGGCGGTCCTGCTCTCGCTGACCCCGGCGGGCCAGGAGATCGTCCGGTCCCGGCACGCCGACCGGATGGCGAGGCTGTCCCGGCTGGCGGACGGGCTGAACGAGCAGGAGCGGGACGCGCTCGCCGGCTACGCGCGCGTGCTGGGCCTGGCTGACCGAGATCGCGGCGGCCGGCGACGGCCGGGGCACCCAGGAAGATCAGAGGAGAGTCCATGCCGACACGAGCGTTCCCCCTCGACCCGGTGCCGGTCCACGTGCCCGGCGAGGTGCTTGACGACCTGCGCCGCCGGCTGGCCGCCACCAGGTGGCCACTGGATGCCGGGAATGAGGACGGCTACTACGGCGTGCGCCGCGCGTACCTGCAGGAGCTGGTCGCGTACTGGGCGGACGGCTTCGACTGGCGCGCGGCCGAGCGGGCCATCAACGCCTACGAGCACTACCGCGTCGACGTCGGCGGCGTGCCGGTCCACTTCATGCGCAAGCCCGGCGCCGGCCCGGATCCGGTGCCGCTGATCCTCAGCCACGGCTGGCCGTGGACGTTCTGGCACTGGTCGAAGGTCATCGACGCGCTCGCCGACCCGGCTGCCTGCGGAGGCGATCCGGCCGACGCGTTCGACGTGATCGTGCCGTCGCTGCCTGGCTTCGGGTTCTCGACCCCGCTGGCCCATCAGCCTGGCATGAACTTCTGGAAAATCGCCGACGTCTGGCACGAGCTGATGACGGAGGTCCTCGGGTACGAGAAATACGCCGCCGCAGGCTGCGACGTCGGCGCGCTGGTCACCGGCCAGCTCGGGCACAAGTACGCCGGCCAGCTCTACGGGATCCACATCGGATCCGCGCTGAAGCTCACCCTGTTCAACGGCGACCGCGCCTGGGACCTGTCCGGCGGCCGGCCCATCCCGGAGAACCTGCCGCCTGCGGTCCGCGCGCAGGTCGTGGCCCGAGAAAAGCGGTTCGCCGTCCACCTGGCCGCGCACGTCCTCGACTCCGGCACACTGGGCTACGGGCTGGCCGACTCCCCGGCCGGGATGCTGGCCTGGATCCTGGAACGGTGGACGACCTGGTCCGACAACGGCGGTGACGTCGAGACCGTCTTCACCAGGGACGATCTGCTCACCCACGCGACGATCTACTGGGCGGGCGGCGGGATCGACACCTCGATCCGCACCTACGCCAACAACAACCGCTACCCGTGGACGCCGTCGCATGACCGCTGGCCGGTGGTCGAGGCACCCACCGGCATCACGTTCGTCGGGTACGAGAACCCGCCGGGCGTCACGAGCGTCGAGCAGCGGGTACGCAGCTTCCTCGACAGCGACCGCGCGGCCTGGTATCACCACGTCAACATCACGGCGCACGACCACGGCGGACATTTCATCCCGTGGGAGGTCCCTGGTGCGTGGGTCGATGACCTGCGCCGTACGTTCCGCGGGCGGCGCTGATGCGGCCGGGCCGGTGAGTAGGGGCCGATGCGGCCAGGCCGGTGAGTCGGCCCGGTCGGCCACTGGCTGCCGGAACTGGCCAAGCCATCCGTCGTGCGTGTACGACACCTGCTCGACCGTGCAGAGCGTGCTGATCGCCCGGGTGAGCGGCCAGTCCCTGCCCGACTTCATGGCGGAGCGGGTCTTCGAGCCGCTCGGCATGGCCTAGTCGGTCCGGCTGATGACCAGCGATCACACGCTGATGATGGTCACCCGCGGCGGGCCCGGCTGATGAACTGGTCCCTGTCCACCAGCACCCGCTCCAGGGTGCCCGCCCCGACGACCGTCTCTTCATCATCGCCCGATCCGGCGGGCGGCTTCTGCCTGGCGATGAACCGGAACCCGAGCCGCTGGCCGTCCACCTCGGTCAGCTCCGCCTCGACCACGACCTCCGCCCCGACCGGGCTGGGCCGCTTGTGCTCCAGGGCGGCCGACGTGCCGACCGACGTCAGGCCGGAATCCAGGCTGGGCCCGATGGCCGCCACCGCCGCGGCTTCCGCCAGCGCGAGCAGTCGGGGCGTGCCGAGCACGGGCACATCGCCACTGCCCAGCGCCACCGCTGTGTCGGTATCCGCGACGACGATCTGAACGAAGGAAAGGAGGCCGGGTGCGAGTGCCATCCTCGTACCCTAGGGCCTCCCAGGGCCTCAGCGGGCTGACGCCCCATACCTGGACAACGCGGCTGCCGGCGCAGTCAGTCGGGGTTTGTTCTCGCGGCCCTCGCGCACGTGGTCGAGCGTCAACCTGATGAGCTGCTCGCCGTGGGCGGCGCGCTTCTGGGCGATGTGGCCGAACATCTGGATCCCTGCGCGGCGGCGAAAGGGGACGGAAGGCCTCAGGATCCGGTGTGCTCCCCCAGCGCCGCGCCGCGGGCCTGCAGGTCGTAGAGCGACAGGAAGTCCTCGTCGCGCAGCCCGGTGCCGATGGCGGCCTGGATGAGCTGGTACACCGTGGCCCCGACGGGCATCGGCACTTCCAGCGCCCGCGCGGCGGCCAGCCCGAGGTCGAAATCCTTGCGCAGCAGCCCGGTGGTGAACGTGGGCGTCCAGTCCCGCCTGACCAGGTCGCCGGTGCGCTTACGCACCCAGTCGGAACCCAGCACCGTGCCGCCCAGGAACTCCAGGAACGCGGCCCGGTCGGTGCCGCCCTTCTCGGCCAGGCTGGTCACCTCGACCAGGGCCTGGACCATCATCCCGAGGTAGAGGTTGGCGCACAGCTTGACCAGCCGGCTCTGCTCCTCCTCGCCCGCGTAGACGGCGACCTTGGCGATCTCCTCGAGAACGGGCTTGACTTCCTGGAACACCCCGGCCGGGCCGGACGCGACGATGCAGGCGCCGCCTTCGGCGACCACGTGCGGGTTGCCGCTGACCGGGGCGGCGAGGAAGCCCACTCCGGCGGCGTCCGCGGCCGCACGGACGCCGGCCGAGGTGGCGGCGGACACGGTCGAGCAGTCCACGATCGTGCCCGGCCGGCGGTCCGCGCTGAGCAGCCCGGCCTGCCCGCAGACCACCTCCTCCAGGTCCGCCGGGGATGACACCATGACGAACACGATGTCGCAGCCGCCCAGGTCGGTGATCTGCTCGACGGCCTGCGCCCCCCGGGCCACCAGCGGCCCGGTCTTGGATGCGGTCCGGTTCCACACGCAGACGCGCTCGCCGGCGTCAATCAAGCGCCCCGCCATGGCCGCGCCCATCCGGCCGGTGCCCAGCCAGCCGATGCTGCGGACGGTCGTGTTCATGCGTGCTCCTCATCGAGGTTGCTGGGTGGTCACACAGGCGGGTACCCGCCGCTCTCGGCGTCGGCTGCCGCCCGTGCGATGGTTCAGGCCGAACATGAGGCTGACGGACGCGGCGATTGGTCACGGGACGCCGGACGACATAGGCGCCGGAGCCGCGACGGATCTCCACCAGCCCCATCAGGGACAGGGCGCGCCCCGCCTGGCTGATGGTCGGACGGCTGGCGCCGAACCGCCCGGCCAGGTCGTGTTCGGGGAGGGAGCCGGCCGCCTTCGGCGATGTCCTCGCTGATCGAGAGGCGCCGGATGCGCTCGGCGAGGTCGTCGGACAGGCGCGTCACAGCCAGCCGCTCGATCCGGGGCAGCTCGACGGGATCCGGCCTGCGCGGCCGCGAAGCCGGTCGTCGAGACGGCTCGGCCACCGCGTCCTCCCGGCTCGTCAGGGCGGTCCCGACCGCCCCCGCCATGAGTTGACATTACTAGTGCCGGAGCAGGCAACGTTCGCCCCGCAGGTCGTGACGCGCGTCGGTCGATGTCCGGTCAGTCACGGGTCCGGTCAGTCACGGGTCCGGTCAGTCACGGGTCCGGTCAGTCACGGGTCCGGTCAGTCACGGGTCCGGTCAGTCACGGGTCCGGTCAGTCACGAGTCCGGTCAGTCACGAGTCCGGTCAGTCACGAGTCCGTCAGCGATGATCACGCCAGCGAGACCAAGCAGCCGTGACCGGGCTTTCCTGGCGATCAGCGTCCTTTGCTCTTCGCGATCACTGTCCGGGGAGTGGGCTGTCGAGGGTGAGCCAGCCGCCGGGGTGGGTGAAGTGCAGGGTGCCGTTGGGGTGGCCGGTGATGGTCCAGCCCAGCAGGTGGATGAAGTAATGATGATGGACGTGGCAGAACAGGGCCAGGTCCTCCAGGCTGGTGGCGCCGCCTTGGCTCCAGGGGCGGATGTGGTGGGCGGTGGCCCAGGCGGCCAGGGCGTCGCACTCGGTCCACCGGCAGCCCTGGTCGCGGGCTTCCAGCGCGCGGCGCAGCCCGGGTGGCTCGGTGCGGGCGGTGCGGCCGACGTCGAGGGGCAGGCCGTCGGCCCAGCGGATCGCGCCGACCTGGGCGCCGCAGCACAGGGCCAGGACCTGGCGGGCGGTCAGCATAGTGCCGTGCCCGGTCCGGCCCGGCGCCGCCCCGGTGATCAGCCTCGGCCCTGCGGTGGCCAGGCCCGGCGTCGTGGCGATCGGGCCCGTCGGCCTCCCGGTGACCAGGCCTGGCGTCGCGTCGCCCCGGCCGGCCGACGCCCCGGTGACCAGGCCGGAAGAAACCCCGGTGACCAGGCCGGAAGACGCCCCGGCGGCCGTGCCGGGTGCCGCGGGATCAGGCCGGGCCGGATGCCGCGCCGGCCGCCGGGTGCGGCCCGGCCGCCTGCGCAGCGGCACCCTGGGCGAGGGTTTCGTCTTTGACCAGCACGGTGATGTGCGGGGCGGCGCCGTGCCGTTCCGGCGCGGACCCGCCATCGAGGGCGGCTTTGCAGGCGGCGACCAGGCCGTCCATCCGCCGCTGCGCCGCGGTCCGGGGATCGCCCTGCCCGCCCGGCGGGCTGAACGCCTCCGCGGCGGTCCGCACGATCTCGTAGCAGACGGCGTCGCCGCAGGCTCCGGACAGCACCCCGGTGTTATCCAGCGTCAGCCCGAACGACAGGTGGCGTTTGTCCCAGCGTTTCTTCTCCCGCTCCTCCGCCCCGCCGGGGTCGGCGCGGTAGGCCGCCTCGGCAGCTAAGTGGCGGAACTGGCTGGTGTCCAGGCCAGGGGCATGGTCCAGGAGCAGTTGCTCCACCTGGCTGGCCTGAGGACCCGGCAGGCCCCCGGCAGCGCGGGTAATGATCTGCGCCTGATCGAACGAGATCGTCCCGGCCTCCACCGCCTTCTGGGTGGCTGCCAGCCCGGCCAGCCCGCGGGCCGTCGCCGTCACCGCGGCTGCGTGCCCTGGACTCAGGCCGCAGCGAGTGCGCAAGAACGCCGACGCGGACTTGTGCCCGGCCTCCGCCGCCCCGCCCGTCGTCTCCAGGGTGGCGGTCAGCCGGGACAGTTGACCCTGGGCCTGGCTGATGAAGGTGGCCAGATCGGTGATCTGGCCCATCAGCGAGGCCGCATCCAGCGCGGCGGGATCAAGGCGGGCCAGCTCGGCCAGCGCCGCATCCCGGGCAGACTGCTCTGGTAAACACATATTCGAATCATCCCACCGGCCACCGACAAAACGACGCCCTCGGGAGCGGGGACGGTCAGGGAACGGGGACGGTCAGGGAGCGGGACGACCCAAGGAGCGGGACGCCCAAGGAGCGGGGACGCCCAAGGAGCGGGGACGGTCAGGGAGCGGGGACGCCCAAGGAGCGGGGACGGTCAAGGAGCGGGGACGCCCAGGTCAGCTGCTGCGGCCAGGCAGCCCCGCCGTCCCCGCCTGGTCACCGGGCCTGGGTGCCGCGTCCTAGGCTGTGGACCATGTCGCTATCCCCTGAAGCCCACGCCCCCCAGACGTCTGGCCGCCCTGAGCTGGCCGCGGTCCGCGGCCCGGTGACCTGGTCGCCGGTTGGCAGCTACGAGGACATCCGCCTGGACGTCAGCGAGGACGGCATCGCCAAGGTGACGATCTGCCGTCCGGAGGTCCGGAACGCCTTCCGGCCGCAGACGCTGATGGAGATCTCTGATGCGTTCGTGATCGCCCGGGAAGATCCCCAGATCGGGGTGATCATCCTCACCGGTGAGGGCCCGGACGCGTTCTGCTCTGGTGGGGACCAGCGGGTACGGGGGGACACCGGCTACCTCACCGATCCTGGCCAGCCGGGCGCGGTCGGCCGTTTCCACGTCACCGACCTGCAGATCCAGATCCGGCGGCTGCCCAAGCCGGTCATCGCCATGGTCGCCGGGTACGCCATCGGCGGCGGGCACGTGCTGCACCTGATCTGCGATCTGACTATCGCCGCGGACAACGCCCGGTTCGGACAGGTCGGCCCCAAGGTCGGCTCGTTCGACGGCGGCTACGGCGCGGCCCTGCTGGCCGAGCTGGTCGGCCCGAAGAAGGCCAAGGAGATCTGGTTCCTGTGCTTCCAGTACGACGCGCAGGAAGCCCTGGCCATGGGCCTGGTCAACACCGTGGTGCCGCTCGCCGACCTGGAGGCCGAGACGGTGGCCTGGAGCCGGCGGATGCTGCAGATGTCGCCGTTCGCCCTGCGCCTGATGAAGGCCAGCTTCCACGCGGCCGACGACGGTATGGCCGGGATCCAGCAGCTGGCCCACGACGCGAACCTGCTGTTTTACGGCACCGAGGAGGCCCGCGAGGGCCGGGAGGCGTTCAAGGCCAAGCGCCGCCCCGAGTTCGAGCGCTTCCCCCGCCGCCCCTGACCCGAATAGGTCGCTGACCCGAAACAGCGCAGGTGGCTAGGCTGGCCGGCATGTTCACGGACGATTTGCCTGTCGCGGAGTTCGGCTTCCCGGGGCCGCTGCGAGACCAGCTCGTGGCCGCGATCGTGGCGGGCATCAAGACCACTACGACCGGGCTGGTGGCGGACTACGAGCATGAGCAGGAGGAGCTGCCCCACCCGGGCATGCGGCAGGTCGTCGTGGACTCCGGCGGCAAGCCGGTGGCGGTGATCGAGACGATCGCGGTGCGGGTGATGCCTCTGGCCGAGGTGGACCTGGCTGCTCAGGCGTTCCGGCTGGTGGAGACCCTGACGAACGGCCTTGCGGTGGGCCGGCCTCCGCAGGCGGCTCAGCCGATGCCTGGTCCGAGGATCTCGCGGGTGCGCCGGGCCACAGCGTGCAACTCCTCACCCCGGTTCCGGGCGAACGCGCAATAGGCCAGCTGGGTCAGGCCGATATGGAGTTCGTAGCAGCGCAGGCGTTCGTCGAAGCGGGGAACCTCGACGCCGGTGGCACGGTAATGCCGGAGGATCACGGACCGGAAGTCGGTCGCGGCCAGCCCCGGATGCCAGGGAGCCCAGAAGGTGAACCAGGCGACCTCGTAGAGAAAGTCGCCGTAGGCGCAGCACGCCCAGTCAAAAACCGCGGTGAGCCGGGATCCGTCTGCGGACACGAGGACGTTGCGGTTGAGCAGGTCGCCGTGCACGACGTGGCGGATCTCCGGGCAGGCCGGCAGCAGCGCGCTGAACTCGCGTTGCGCGGTGGCGAAGAGCTCAGCGAGCTCAGCCTGCCTGTCCAGGACCGCTTTCCAGCCAGAAACCCGTTCACCCGGACGGTCGGCGAGCCCGGACCAGAGCCATTCCCGCCAGCCCGCCACGCCGCTGGTCAGGGCCACTGTCCGGTCTGAACCGGGTCCTGGCAGGTGCCGCATCGTGTCCAGCCCACGCATGAGGGCGGGAAGAAGCCGGTGCCACCTTGGTCCATCGAGGGTCTCCAGGAAAACCCCGAAGCAGCGCTGCGAGATGGCGTACGCGCCGCCCAGCCCGCGGCCCGTCTCCAGCATCTCCGGAACCGGCAGGTCCGGCCCGGCGAACGCCATCGCCTGCTGATCGCGGGCGAAGTCCTCGCCGTAGAGGCCAAACCGGGCGACGAGATCGCGCCCGTCGAGCCGGAAGGAGAAGGCCCGGGACCAGTCGCCCCCGCCTAGCTCCGAGACGTCGCGCGCCCGGCCCGCGTACCGCTCCGCGAGGAACCTGGCCGCTTCACCCAGCAAGACCGGCGTGCCGTTCATGTCACCAGTCCCGGGCCCCGCCGAATCTGCATGTCACCAGCACATCCCGGCAGGCGGCCACCCGGCAATTAGTTTTCGCCGCGCCAGGGCACCAGCCAGGACGCGCAGCCACGAGGCACAGACACGAGGCACAGACACGAGGCACGAGCGAGCCCCCGGGGACGGGCGATCAGCCGCCTGATTCAGCGCCGGCGCCCGTGCCCGTGCTGGCGCGCGATGATGTCCAGCACTTCGGCGGCCCTGGTCTTGTCCCCGCGGATGGCTTCCAGTTCGGTGGGGGGCAGCCGGATCGCCAGGGTCCATGGATTCCGTTCCCGCCGGCCGTCAACCTTGGTGAGCCGGTAGAACACCTGCCCGTCGGCGCGCATGATCCACTCCCAGGACATCACCGCAAGCTCGCTGGCGGAGCGACTGCTGACCTGGGCGATTACCTTCGGTGAAAGCAATGCCATGCGATAAGCCCTCTCGCCGGGTGACCCCTGGGCGGAAGTCCGGGTTCCCGGGCCGGTCACGTTGCTCTGGCCCGAAAAAGCTACCGCGGATGTTTGCAAAGGATTGCAGGCTCCGGCAAGGTGTCGTGAACATCACACTCGACCGCCCCGAATGACGTGATCCGAAGGCCGGCGGGTACCGTGCGCCCTCCCGGGGCCCGAGACCGGGGCATCAGGCGGCCCCGGTGCAGCATCGTCCGGGTACCCCGGCAGGGTCGCGGAGGCGGCAGGCCAGCCATGAGACCTGATGCTGCAAGCGTTTGCTCCCGCCTGGGCTCCCCCGGGCTCTCTCCCGGCTCTCGCCCGGGGCCGGCCCTGGTGCCTATGCCTGGTGACCTAGGCCACCGGCGAAGTGTGGTCCTGGGGCAGATCCCCGGTGGTGGCGCGATCCGTAGCGTTCTGGTCGTCAGGGACGGCCGATGAGAGGACGCATCGTGATCGAGATTGACGGCTTGACCAAACGTTACGGGGACAAGACCGCGGTCGACGGGCTGAGCTTCGTGGTGGAGCCCGGGGTGGTCACCGGATTCCTCGGCCCGAACGGAGCGGGGAAGCCCGTTACGGAATTGAGACATTCATTGCTGCCCGGGTGCGGTCGCTGGACCGGCAGGAGATTGGCCTTGGCCAGCGCTGCGGTGTGCTGCTCCCGGAGACTGCCTGGCGTGCCTGCCCGCAGGACCTGCCGTCATCGGTCGCCGCCGGTGCGCCGCCCAGCTGCCGCCGTCAGATACGGACATGACGTAGCGTGACAGGGAAGAGGACCTGGGCGTCGGGGTGGCCCCAGCCGGTGGCCGGGTCCCAGCCGGGTCCGGCCTGGTGACCGGTGGTCGTGGCCCGTTGTCGATCACGGAGTTGGCACCGGTGGTTACGTCGCGGAACGCCTTGTGGTATAGCGGGCCTCGGGCGATCTGGTAGGCGGCACGGGGCCACCCGCGTGGGCGGCCCGGTGCGCGGTCCTGCGACCACGGCGTCATCCGCTGATGGTGACCTTCCCGTTTCCCGTGAGCATGCCGACGACCCCGAGCGGCACAGCGCTGGAGGACTCGTTGCACTTCCCGCTCTTCAGGCGGGGAAGGACGGCGTAGGCGTCGCCACCGATCGAGAGGGTCCCGGAGATGCCCTTGTAGGCGCCCGTTCCGCTCTCGAGGATGATGCTCCCGCTCTGGCGTCCGGTGGCGAGGCACGTGCTGGCGTTCAGCGTGTAGCGGAGGTGGGCCCTGTGCCACTTGTTCGCCACGATGGTGCCGTTCGAGAGGTCGATATCGAAGATCGCGCCCTTGTCGATCGGGCCCTTCCCGACGATCTTGCCGG
Source organism: uncultured Actinomycetes bacterium (assembly GCA_963711485.1). Classification (GTDB taxonomy): domain Bacteria; phylum Actinomycetota; class Actinomycetes; order Streptosporangiales; family Streptosporangiaceae; genus RYN-230. Next base: position 9,200 of record CAVQEM010000023.1, on the reverse strand, counting down.
CGCCGGTGAAGAGACCGGTCATAACGACCTCCGTCGGGCTGCTGGTGGTCTTGGGGTTGAAGTCCGACACCCAGAAGCGCTCGGTGCCCGACGTCGCCTGGCTCGCCTGTCGCGTTGCGGCCGATGCCACGCACCCCCCGAGGGTGGTGGCCAGCCCGGCCGCCACGAGCAGCGCAGCGATGATCCTGGTGCGCATGGGTCTTTCCTTTCATGGCGGGCCGTCGCCCTCTCGAAGCCGGGCACGAACTATCTCCAGCGCGCACGGTGATATCTCCAGCCAGCACGGTGACGACGATCGGGCGCCACCAGCCACCCCCAGCCGGTCTCGATGGAAAACCCTCGCAACCGGTTGCGGGGCCGCTTCGTGCCTCGCCGGCCAGGCCAGGATCTTGTGAGCTGCGGCTGGGTCGGGCAGGCCGCGTTGGGCGAGCAGGGAGTGCAGCGGGATGGTCTGCGGGTCGTGACCTTCGCGGCCTGGCCGTTCGCTGCCGTGGCCGGGCCGCCTCGATTACCGGCCGGGCGGTGGCAGAATCTGGCTGATCGTTCATGTGCGGCGGACCAGTTCCGGGTTCCGCAGCTCGATCCGGCCTGGACCGGCCAGGGAGACGCCGAACAGGAAGATGTCGCAGCCACCGGGAATCTCGGCGGCCATTTCGTGCCTGGCCCATTCGCTGCTGGCGGGGACCTGGGCGAACGTGGTGCCGGGGCCGGCGAGGACGGCCTGCTCGGTGAGTGGTTCCCGCAGGTACGGCCGGGCGCGCTCCTGACTGGCCCGCAGGAACAGTCTCGCGCGGCCCGGGCCGTCTGCGGTGAGGCGGACCTCGCCGCGGAAGATCACCGAGGAGCCGCGATAGTCATCGGCGTACACTTCCTGGCCCAGGAAAGCGAATCCGGCCGGCTCGGGAACGGCCGAGGAGATCACCGCTGTCCCGTGCCCGGTGGCGCAGGTGTAGTCGTGCCAGTGCGACTGGCTGGCGTGCTCGGTGAAGCTGCCGCCGAACCGCCAGCCGTCCAGCCCGCCGGCGAATGCCAGGTTGCGTGGCTCATAGCGGGGCCGCCCGGCTCGGGCGGCCCCGTGCGGACGCGCCGGACCGAGCCTGCCGGGCTGCGCGAGGCCGGGGATGGTCGCGGTCCCGGCCGGGACCGCGAGCCGGTCCATCACCGCGTCCGCTACCCGGACCGGCGCTGCGGCGGTGATCGCGACCGCCAGGCCGTCGGCGAGCCGGGCGGTGACCTGCCGGGCTCCGGCCGGGCCGGTCACCGTGATCCGTGCCGCGATCACCTCCGGACCCAGCTCGTCGATGTCCACCCTGGTCACAGCGGCGCCGATCGCGTGCAGCAGCTGGCCGGCAAGGTCATCGGCCGTGGGGTGCCGACGCGCGCCAGATTCGCCGTGCTCGCTGCCGAGCAGCCGTCCCAGGCGGTTCCCGTCGAAGGGCGGCAGCCACAGCGGCACCTCGCGCCCTGCGGTGTCATCTTCGAGCACGACGACATGGGTGAGGGCGCGCCTTGCCCCGGTGTGCTCGGGGGCGGCGGGGCCCAGCGGGCCGCCCCGGTCATAGTGCTCGGCGCGGCCGATGCGGACGGTCGTCATCTGCGGCCTCCTCGGCACGGCGGGGACTAGGTCGGGGCGGTGCTGGGTGAGGTAGGCGCGCAGCCGGCGCCGGGCCTTGTGCAGGCTCACCCTGGCCGCGCCTTCGGGCCCGGGGATCTGCGCGGCGGGCAGGTCGGCGTAGTAGTGCACGGCGACGGCCCGCCGCTGGCCGGCGGGCAGGCTGGCCACGGCCGCCCGCAGCGCGTCGGCGCGGTCCAGGTCCTCAGCCGAGGGCAGGCCGTCGGCGGTGGCCGGGTGCAGCGGCTCGGGCCAGTCAGGCAGCAGCATGGCCTGGTCGCGGCGCCGCAGGCCGCGGCAGACGTTCGCGGTGATCCCGGCCAGCCAGGCGGCGAACCGGTCCGGATCCCGCAGCCGGTCCAATCCGAGGAATGCGCGCAGGAACGTCTCCTGCATGATGTCGTCCACGTCGCCGGGATCGGCGCCCAGGCCGGCCGCGCGTGCACGGACCGCCGGCCGGTGCCGCTCCACCAGCAGCCGGAACGCCACCGGGTCGCCGTCGCGGGCCAGCCGTACCAGGTCCCCCTCGCATATCTGCGCGCTGTCACCCACCGCAGGCCGGTCCCGTCTCATCCGGTGCCCGTCGCAGCGCGGGGTTCCGCAGCCAGACCCGGCCGCGGCCGACCAGGATGATGCCGAACCGGATGAGGTCGGCGTCCTCGGGAACCGGCACGGTGATCTCCTGCCGGGACCAGTCCTGGCTGCCGGTCACGGTGACGGCACGGTTCTCCCGCCGACCCGGCCCGCCTTTTTCTCCTCTGAGGATCTCCAGGCACAGCCCGGCCCGGCCGACGGCATCCTCGGTGCGGAACTCACCGCTGAACACGACCGCGCCGCGGAAATCATCGGCGAAGACCGCCTGCACCAGGACCGCGGAATCAGCAGGCCCGGCGGCTGCCGAGGACAGCACGGCGCACTGGCCCTCGGCGGCGGCGGAATACTCCAGCGGACCAGATCCGGCCTCGGTACCCGGACCGGCGTCCAGGACCCACCAGTCCAGCCCGTCGCCGAAGGCCATGTTGCGCGGCTCGAACCGGGGCCGCCTGCCGGGACCATCACCCGGGACATGCAGGACGCGGCCGGCGCGGCGGTCACCGATGACACGCTCGCTACCGGCCACCTCCAGCCCGCGGTCCAGGAACGGGGCAAGCAGGTCGCCGTCCGGCACCGGCACGGCCAGCCGGTCCATCACCGGGCCGGGGACCCGGACCCGGGCACCCGTGACCACGGCCAGCGCCAGGCCCGCATCCAGGCGCGTCGTGACGTGCCGTGCGTCCGGCAGCCCGCCCAGCTCGATCCGGGCCGCGAACGTCTCCGCGGTCACCTCCCGCGCGTCTGCCACGACCGGGTGGAGCTCCACCCCGCTCACGCGGGCGCCGACCGCGCTCACCAGCCTGGCAGCCAGTTCTTCCGGAACGCCAGCCACCGTCCCCATGCCCTCGCCGTGCTCGTCAAGAAGAACCGCCAGCGACGCACCGTCAGCATCATCAGCCAGCCAGGTCGGCAATGCCCGGTGGCCGGCGTCATCGGCGAGCACCACGAGCAAGCCGAGCTGGGCCCCGCCAGGCTGGCTGGCAAGCACACGCGGACCGGCGGACTGTCCGCCCTTGCCCGGCCTCTGGGACCAGGGCACGGCGTGGGCAATGCGGACGGTGATCACCACACAGCCCCTACGCAATAAACGGTCTTCACACTCATTAGTGCCCGCCGGCCATCCCAGACGTTACCCGGCTGACCGCTGCGGTTCCGTCTTCACAGGACCCTGCGACCCACCCGGGCTGAGCGCGCGACTGCGCCGCCGGAACAGGCTCTTTGCCGGCAGCGGCCACGATCATGATCGGGCTGGCCTGCACCGCCGCAGCGCGAGAACACAGAGACTACGCGCAGGCGCTGCCAGATGAGGCCAACGCGATTGCCGCAACCGACCCAGGCAGACCGCCCGCGACTGGAGAAGGTACCCGATCTCGCCCAGGACCGGCGAGGGCACCAGCAGCGTGCCATCCGTATGCCGCAGGAGGCGGAGGCTTGCCTGGCGGGCGCGACCCCTGACGTTCCCTCCTGTCAGTTATCTGCCCGGCAAGGTGGCCAGTCGTCACCCGCCTGTCGCCTACCGGGTGGCACGGTTACCTGTTTCCGCTGGTCAGGCGGCACAGGATGCGCAACGGGGCAGGAAAGTCGACGACCATGCGGGTGATCGCCGGCCTGGCCCGGCCGACGAGCGGCACGGTCCGGGTCAACGGCAAGCGCTACCCGGACTGCGCCGCCCCCATGAGGGAGCTGGGCATCCTGCTGGATGCAAGGTCCGTCCATCCCGGGCTGTCGGCGCGCAACAACCTGCTGGCGCTGGCGCGGACCGCGAACACGGCCGGCGAACTGGGCGGCAGCTGACGGTCCCGCGGGCCGGGCTCCCCCGGCCGGGGACAGGGCCCTGCCTAGCGAGCTGGGATCACCCGGCGGTACGGATCTCGCGCCAGAGTCCGCCGTTGAGGTTGAGGTCGTTGCCGTGAGCCTGGCCGGGAGCGCTGTCGCCGACGTAGGTGTACAGCGGGTGCCCGTTATAGGTCGCCTGGATAGAGCCGTCCGAGCGTTTGATCGTGCCAAGGCGGCCGGTGACGCCCGGCCCGGCTGTCACCGGTCCTTTCACCGGTGGCCAGTAGGCGGCACAGGACCCATTGCAGGCGGACCTGGACGGGGTGTCCGGTGCGAACGAGTACAGGGTGAAGCCGCGGGCGTTGGCCAGCACGCTCACGCCGCCGATCTGCTCGGCCTTCAGGCCGCCTCCCGCACTGGCCGTGGCCGGGGCGCCCGCTCCGGCCACGGCGACGCCCAGCAGCACCAGGGCGATCACGGACAGGCTGGCCGCCGCCCAGCCCGCTCCCGGGATGCCGTCCTGCAGCCGGGCCGGCCGCGTAGTCCGGGAGCCGGCCCGGTGCCCGGCGGCTGGGAGGACTCGGCTGGGGTGAGGGCCAGGGCCGCCAGCGCGGCGAAGGCCGCGATCTCGATCACCCCGGCGACGATCCCGGCCGTGGTCCGGACCTCCTTGAACCCGAACAGCCCGACCCAGACTGACAGAAGGTAACCACCCAGGGTGGACAGGGCGAATCCGGCGCCCGCGGCCGCGGCCAGCCGGCTCCCGGACACCAGGACGGCCAGGGCCAGGCCGAACGCCGCGATCACCTGGAGCAGGAAGAGCCAGCCGATGGTCGGGACCGACCGGTAGCCGGTCAGGTACAGGTCCAGATGGATCCCCCCGGTAGCCGCCAGCAGCCCGGCCCCGGCCACCCGCAGCCCGATCCTGCGGGGCCGTCCCCGCACGTCCTGCCGTGTTCTGCTCATGACATCCATGGCCATCCCTCGCACTTACGCGCTTCCGGCCCGGCCGCCGGGGCGTACCTCAGGAAGAGGCAGGATCGGCCGCCCGGTGGCCGGCGTCAGTCAGTACCCGTACCCGCCGCCGCTTTTGCTGGGGCTGCTGTGCGCGGCGGGTACGGCCGTGCCAGGGACCGCCACCACGTGCCATACCCCGCCCGACAGGTTGAGGCCGTTGCCTTTGTCCTGCCCCGGGGCGGTGTCGCTGACGTAGGTGTAGAGCGGATGCCCGTCGTAGGTGGCCTGTATCGAGCCGTCCGACCGGGTGATCGTGGCCAGCTTGCCGGTGACGCCCGCCCCGGCGGTCAGCGGCCCCTTCACCGGTGGCCAGTAGTGCGCGCACGACCCATTGCAGTTCGACTTGGTCGCCGTGTCCGGCGCAAACGAGTACACGGTGAAGCCCTGGGCGTTGGTCAGCACCTTCGCGCCGCCGATCGTCGTGGTCTTGAGGGCCGTCGCAGACCTGGCCGCCGGGGAGGACGCCGCGCTGGGCGAACTACTTGCCTTGCTGGCCGTGCTGGTGCTGGCCGGCGATGACGTCCCGCACGCCGCGGCGATCAGGGCCACCCCGGCCAGGCCAGCCGGGACAAACCATCGACTTGTCATCACATACCCCCTGCTAACGAATGAGCTGTCCGTTTCCAGCACGTAACCGGTCGCGAGTCCGTTCACGACTGACCGCCTGTGCTTAGCTGCTCTCGGCGTGGATCGGGGCGCTGACCAGGTAATTCCCGTCTGCCGCGGCGATGGTGAACCCTCGGACGCCGGACACGGCCAGCGGCGCTGACGCCGGGTACCACGCGCTGGTGTGGCCAGCCGCGACGGTCCAGCCCCCCGCCGCGGTCCGCCCACCGGGCCCGAGAACCCACAGCTCGCACCGGGTCCCGGGGGCAATGCCGGTGACCTGCACCTGCATCTCCAGCCCCCAGGGCCGGGCCAGGTACCGGACGGTGGTGGCGGCCCCCGTGCGCGGGTCGCTGCCGTGGACCGTGGCCGCCCAGGGCATGGCCGCCTGCGCCGCGGCCACAGGCGGCGGCGCGGGCGAAGCTACCAGCCGTGACCCCGCGACCGCACCGCCAGTGGCGATGACGGCCACCGCCGCGGCGGCCGCGACGCGACGCCACATCAGGTGCCGCCGCCGGGTGGCGGCCCATCCGAGCAGCAACCTCAGCGTTGGCTTGGGCGGATGCCCCTCGTCCGGGGCATCTCGGCCGGGATCACCCAGGGTGAGCCTGATGACATCAGCGGCAGGCACGCTGCCCAGCCGGCCCGGCAGGCCCGCCAGCCCGGCCAGTTCCTCCCGGCAACCCTGGCATGAGGCGAGATGGCTGTCCACGACGGCGCGGTCCGCTGGGTCGATAGCTCCCACCACGTACACACCCAGCGCCCGGCGGATCTCCCCGCAACCTGACGGACCGGTCACGGCCCTCGCCCCCCTCGGCGGGGCCGGTCCCGAGCCAGCTTTGTCCCCATACCAGGGAGAACGTGCCAACCTGCCCGGATCGTTCACGTCCGGGTGGTCGCCATCGCAGGAAGCCCGCCGGGCACCGCACATCACCCGGCATGGGTGACGACACCCAGCGGCCCCCATAGGGCAGCGTGGACCGCGACCGATGACCGCAGACAGGCCGGCCACGGCGCCTGGACGCGGGGCCGTCCTGCTGCATACGGTCGTCGAGACGCGGCTGGCACAGCCTCATCGCCGCCTCGTCCAGTGCGGCCACGAGGGAGAGACGACATGGCAAAATCCGACGCGGTATTCATCTTCATTGGCACCTACCCGGGGGAGGCCGCGGCGCGAGCCGACTATGAGGTGGTCAAGGACCTCCATGCGGCGGGTGCGGTCGGAACCTACGACGCGGCCGTCATCACCAAGGACGCCTCGGGCAAGGTGCACGTCAACAAGGATGAGACGGCCACCCGCCACGGCGCGTGGGGCGGCGCTGCCGTCGGGGCACTGGTCGGCATCCTGTTCCCGCCCTCGATCATCGCCACCGCCGCGGTCGGCGCGGCCGTGGGCGGGGTCGGCGGCCATCTGTGGAGGGGCATGTCCCGGGCCGATGTCAAGGAGTTCGGCGACCTCATCGACGAAGGGCAGGCCGCCCTGGTCATCGTCGGCGAAAGCAAGCTGCAGGAACTGGTGGACAAGGCCGACCTCAAGGCGGAGAAGCGCATCGCCAAGGAACTCAACGTGAGCCCGAAGGACGTCGACAAGGCCGTCCAGGAAGCCGCCACCGAAGTCACCTGACCATGACGCGGACGGCATGCCGGTGACCTGGGGCGGCGCCGCCGCCCCAGGCACGATCCTCCGCACCAGCAACCCTGGCGCCGTCAGCGATCCCGGGGGGCGCTCTCGCGGGGAATCCCGAAGAACGGCGACCGCAGCACAAACCGCGCGACGACCATCAGGATGAAGCCGACACCGACGATGCCGACCAGCGACCAGATCTGCGACGCTGGCGCCGCTTGCAGCGACTTGACCAGCATCCAGACGAGAAATGCCACGGCACCGACGGGCAGTATCCCGACCAGCACCGCGTCCCAGGGGTTACTCACGATTCGGCGCCGGTAATAGACCATCGCGGCGATGGCGGTAAGAACGTAGAAGGCTGCGTACAGCAAGCCGGTCACGTCGATCAGCTGCATGAACACGTTGGCGATTGAACTGGAGAGAAGGTAAATCCAGGTGGCCACGATGAGTACCACGCCGACGACGACACTGGCGGCGGCGGGGGTGGAGAAGCGGGGGCTCACGTTGCCGAGGAACAGTGGCAGCACCCGGTGGCGGGCCATCCCGTAGGCCATCCGGGCGATGATCACGAGCGCGGTTCCAGTCGAGGCGATCACCGACAGCGCCAGGGACAGCGCAATCACCTTGGCCCATCCGCTGCCACCCAGCGCCTGGCCGACATACACGAGGGCCGACGCCGAGTTGGCCTGGAGCCTGGCGGGCGACACGACGCCCTGCAGTCCCACTTCCGAGACGATGAAGATGATCGCGAGGAAGGCGACCGCCATGATCGCCGCCCGGCCCGGGTTGGCCCGCCCGCGCTTCACCTCCTCGTTCACGTAGACGCTGGCGTCCCAGCCGGTGTACATGAAGACCGCGATGAGAAACCCCGCCGCGAGGCTGCCGTGCCCGCCGATTCCGGTGACGCTAAACCAGGCCCTGGTCACCGGGAACGTGCCGTGATGGTGGCCAAGCACCGCCACCAGGCCCGCGATCGCGAAGCCGACCAGGATGACGTACTCGATCAGCCCGAGGCTGACCTGCGTACGCGCCGTGATCCGGATGCCGACGACCGCGATGACGAGCATGACCAGGATGACGGCGGTGCTGATGATGATATTGGGCCAGGTGCTCGTGGCACTGGCACCGAAGACGGCCAGCACTGAGGGAGCCAGGACCACGACGCCGGAGATCGCCCCGACCAGGCTGCCGGCGATCATCAGCCAGCCGGTGATGAAGCCCAGGTACGGGTTCATCGCCCGGCCGACCCACTCGAAGGAAGCGCCGCAATTGGCGTTCCAGAGATTCAGCCTGCGGTAGGCGTTAGCCACGATGAGCATGGGGATTGCGGTTAAGAGAATGATCGGCCCGGAGGCATAGGCAGTCGCCGCGGCGAGACCGGCCAGGGTCAGCCCGACCGATACCGACGGGGCGGCGTTGGCCATACCTATGACCGTGTCCTGGGCGACCCCGATCGCATCGGGCTCGAGCCGGGCCGGTGACACCTGAGTGGTTTCTGGAACGGCGGTTGCGGGTGTTTCCGTCATCGTTTCTCCCGTCGTGGCGGCTCCGCGAGGCGGATGCGGCGTGGCTAACACGGCCCCCCAGGTAAACCCTGACCGACAATACGTACTAATCCGCTTAAAACCAATACAGGTCGTGAATGCATGGCACGTCACCAACGGTGGTGAATGTATGGCAGGTCCCGTGTTTCCGGAAACGCTTTACCGGCATTTCGGCTGGCCGAATGGCGGCCGCAACCTCGCCATCGTTGTCCGCCAGCCAGATCCAGTGGCACGTGAAGACCGTTATCGAGGATGCGTGTACACGCAGGCGCGGGTGACCCGCTCGTCGGGTGCCGAACTCCATGGCGGCGCGGTCGAGAAGCTCGTCATCCTCGTCCACCTCGCCACGGGAGGCGATCGCCTCGGCTCCCCCTTCAGGCATCTCACCGACCAGCTCGCTTTGCGGCGCCGCCCCGATCAGTGC
>CAVQEM010000022.1:0-22587 GCA_963711485.1 uncultured Actinomycetes bacterium | reverse complement strand
GGCATGACCTTGCCGAACCGGGCCAGCGCGGTGTCCCAGTCGGCCAGCAGCCGCGCCGCGACCCCGGACCCGGTCTCGCTGAGGTGCTGTTCCACCAGGTCACGCAGCTGGGCCGCATCGTCGTCGTCGAGCGGCTCCAGGTCGGCCATGTCGGTGTTGACCCGGACCGGATCCGGGTCGAGCAGGTAGGCGAGGCCGCCGGACATGCCGGCCGCGAAGTTACGGCCGACCTGGCCGAGCACGGCCACGACGCCGCCGGTCATGTACTCGCAGCCATGGTCACCGGTGCCCTCGGCCACGGCGGTGGCGCCCGAGTTCCGCACGCAGAACCGCTCGCCCACGACGCCGCGGAGGAACATCTGGCCCGCGGTGGCGCCGTAGCCGATCACGTTGCCCGCGATGATCTGTTCCTCGGCGACGAAGGTGGCGTCCGGGTCCGGGGCGACGATGATGCGGCCGCCGGACAGGCCCTTGCCCAGGTAGTCGTTGGCGTCCCCGGCCAGGCGCAGGGTGATCCCGCGGGGCAGGAAGGCGCCGAAGGACTGCCCGGCCGAGCCGCGGAACCGGACCAGGATGGTGTCGTCGGGCAGGCCCTTGCCGCCCCACCGCCGGGTCACCTCGTAGCCCAGCATGGTCCCGACGGTCCGGTTGACGTTCCGGACCGGGAGGTCCAGGGTGACCGGCTTCGCGTCCTGCAGGGCCCCCTCGGCCAGCTGGATCAGCGTGTTGTCCAGGGCCCGCTCGATGCCGTGATCCTGGGTGGTGATGTTGCGGGTGGCCGTGCCCGGGGGCAGGGCGGGCATGTGGAGGATCGGCGCGAGGTCCAGCCCGGCCGCCTTCCAGTGCCCCACCGCCCGCTCGCTGTCCAGCAGGTCCGTGCGGCCGATGGCGTCCCCCAGCGTGCGCAATCCCAGCGCGGCGAGGTACTCGCGGACCTCCTCCGCGATGAACTCGAAGAAGTTGACCACGAACTCCGGCGTGCCGGTGAACCGCTTGCGCAGCTCAGGGTTCTGGGTGGCCACCCCGACCGGACAGGTGTCCAGGTGGCAGACCCGCATCATGATGCAGCCCGACACGACCAGCGGGGCGCTGGCGAAGCCGAACTCCTCGGCGCCGAGCAGCGCGGCGATGACGACGTCCCGGCCGGTCTTCAGCTGGCCGTCGGCCTGGACCACGATCCGGTCCCGCAGCCGCGCCCGGAGCAGGGTCTGCTGGGTCTCGGCCAGGCCCAGCTCCCACGGTGCCCCCGCATGCTTGAGGCTGGTCAGCGGGGCGGCGCCGGTGCCGCCGTCATGCCCGGAGATCAGCACCACGTCGGCGTGCGCCTTGGACACCCCGGCCGCGACGGTGCCCACGCCCACCTCGGCGACCAGCTTGACGTGCACGCGGGCCCGCGGGTTGGCGTTCTTCAGGTCATGGATCAGCTGGGCCAGGTCCTCGATGGAGTAGATGTCGTGATGCGGCGGCGGGGAGATCAGGCCCACGCCCGGGGTGGAGTACCGGGTCTTGGCGATCCACGGGTACACCTTGTGGCCGGGCAGCTGCCCGCCCTCCCCCGGCTTGGCTCCCTGGGCCATCTTGATCTGCAGGTCGTCGGCGTTGACCAGGTACTCGCTGGTCACCCCGAACCGGCCGCTGGCCACCTGCTTGACCGCGGAGCGGCGCAGGTCACCATTGACGTCCGGCACGAACCGGTCCGGGTCCTCGCCGCCCTCTCCGGTGTTGGACCGGCCGCCCAGCCGGTTCATCGCGATAGCCAGGGTCTGGTGCGCCTCGGCCGAGATGGAGCCGTAGGACATCGCGCCGGTGGAGAACCGGCGGACGATCTCGCTGACCGGTTCCACCTCGTCGATGGGGATCGGGCCCCGCGGCTCCGGCCTGGGCGGCTGGGCCGCGGCCGCCGGCGCCGCCACCGCCACCGGCCGTCCGACCGGGTGCGGGCCGGTCGGGTGGAGTCCGGCCTGGCTGCCGTTCCCTCCGGGGTTCCCTCCGGGCGTCTCTCCGGGCGTCTCTCCGGGCGTCTCTGCGGGCGTCTCTGCGGGCGCCCGAGGGGCGTGAGGCGCGCGGGCCGGGAGCGACGCTGCGCCCAGCCCACGCGGGTCAGTGGGCTCATCGACGCCGCGGATGCGGAGCAGGCCGCGCAGCGTCATGAGCCGGGCGGACTGGTCGTCCACCAGGCGGGTGTATTCCTTGAAGATCTCGTACTGGCGGCTCCGGGTCGCGTGCTGCAGCTTGAACACGGTCTCGGGGTTGAACAGGTGCGCCTCGCCCTCGCGGCGCCACTGGTAGTCACCGCCGGTCTCCAGCCGCCGGTGATCCGGGCCGGCGCCCCGGGGCGGGAAGGCCCTGGTGTGCCGGGCCGCGGCCTCGGCGGCCAGCACCTCGAAACCGACGCCGCCGAGCCGGGAGGTGGTGCCGGTGAAACAGGTACTGACCACCTCCTCGCCCAGCCCGATGGCCTCGAAGATCTGCGCCCCGGTGTAGGAGGCGGCGGTGGAGACGCCCATCTTGGACATGATCTTCAGCAGGCCCTTGCCCAGGGCCTTGACCGTGTTCTCCGCGGCCTTCCCGGCCGTCACCCCGTCCAGCAGGCCGCGGCGGACCATGTCCCCTACGGTCTCCAGGGCCAGGTAGGGGTTGACCGCGGCGGCGCCGTAGCCGATGAGCAGCGCGATGTGATGGCACTCGCGGGCATCGCCGGCCTCGACGATCAGGCCGGCCGGGTCCGGGTCCGCTCCCGGATCAGGTGATGATGCACGGTCCCGGTGAGCAGCAGCGACGGGATCGGCGCCAGGCTGGCATCGGCCGCCTCGCCTCCCCCGCGGTCGGACAGCACGATGATGCGCGCGCCGCGGGCGATCGCGGCCGAGACCTCGGCGCAGATCTCGTCGAGCCGGTCACGCAGCGCGGCACCGCCGCCCGCGACCTGGTACCGGCCGTCCACCACGTGGGACGCGAAGCCCGGCAGGTCGCCGTCATCATTGATGTGGATGATCTTGTTGAGGTCGTTGCGGCTGATCACCGGGAACGGCAGCACGATCTGGCGGCACGACGCCGGGCCCGGCTCGAAGAGGTTGCCCTCCGGGCCGGTGGAGGACTCCAGCGAGGTCACCAGCTCCTCGCGGATCGCGTCCAGCGGCGGGTTGGTGACCTGGGCGAACAGCTGGGAGAAGTAGTCGAAGAGCAGCCGGGGGCGGTCGGACAGCACGGCGATCGGCGTGTCCGTGCCCATCGAGCCGACCGGCTCCGCCCCGTTGCGGGCCATGGGGCCCAGCAGCACCCGCAGCTCTTCCTCGGTGTACCCGAACAGCCGCTGCTGGGTGGTGAGCTCCGCGGCGGGCGGCAGCGGCGGCCCGGTCGGGCAGGTCATCGAGGTGCAGCAGGCCGCGTGCAGCCAGTCCTCATAGGGGTGCTCGCCGGCCAGCTCGGACTTCACGTCCGCATCCTCCAGGATGCGGCGCCGGCCGGTGTCGGCCAGGAAGACGCGGCCGGGCTGCAGGCGGCCCTTGCGGACCACGTCCGCCGGGTCGATGTCGAGCACGCCGACCTCGCTGGCCAGCACCACGAACCCGTCGCGGGTCACCCAGTACCGGCCGGGGCGCAGCCCGTTACGGTCGAGCACCGCCCCGATCACGGTCCCGTCGGTGAACGCCACGCAGGCCGGGCCGTCCCACGGCTCCATCAGCGTGGAGTGGAAGCGGTAGAAGGCGCGCCGGGCCGGATCCATCTCGTCGTGGTTCTCCCACGGCTCGGGGATCATCATCAGCATGGCGTGCGGCAGCGACCGGCCGCCGAGGTGCAGCAGTTCCAGGCACTCGTCGAAGCTGGCCGAGTCGCTGCCCGTCTCATCCAGGATCGGCAGCAGCCGCTCCATCCCGCGGCCGTCCGCCGACCGCGGGAACAGGTCGCTGGCCAGCATGGCCTCGCGGGCCTGCATCCAGTTCCGGTTCCCCCGGACCGTGTTGATCTCCCCGTTGTGCGCGATGTAGCGGTACGGGTGGGCCAGCGGCCAGGACGGGAACGTGTTGGTGGAAAACCGCGAGTGGACCATGGCCAGCGCCGAGACGTACCGGGGATCAGACAGGTCCGGGTAGAACGGCTCGAGCTGGAGCGCGGTGAGCATGCCCTTGTAGCCGATGGTGCGCGAGGACAGCGTGACGACGTAGCAGTCGGTCTCGTGTTCCACCCGCTTGCGCAGGCAGTACGCGCGCCGGTCCAGCGCAATTCCGCTTTCACCACCCGCCGCAACGAAAACCTGGCGCATGGTCGGCAGCACATCCCTGGCCCCACGCCCGCAGTGCCGCGGGTCATAGGGGGTGTCGCGCCAGCCGAGGGTGGTCAGGCCTTCCTCGGCGGCGAGCCGTTCCACCCCCATGGCCGCGTCCGCGCTGGCCTGATCGTCAGCGGGCAGGAACACCATCCCGGCCGCGTAGCCGCCAGGAGGGGGAGCTCGAAGCCGCACACCGCGCGGAAGAACGCATCGGGGATCTGGGTCAGGATGCCGGCCCCGTCGCCCGTGTCCGGGTCGCTGCCCTGGGCGCCGCGGTGCTCAAGGTTGCGGAGCACGGTCAGCGCCTTGGCCACGGTGTCGTGGGTCGGCATCCCGGAGAGATCGGCCACGAAACCGACACCACACGCATCGTGTTCGAAGCTGGCGTCGTAGAGCCCCCCGGCCTCCACTGAAGCGGCAGGTGCCATCCGCACTCCTGTCGTCTCGTCCGAATTCGCGTTCTCGCATGCGGTCGGGACGACATTGGCCCGCCATGAACCCCGGGAAGGGGGTATCGCTGGCTCCCTCGAGCTACCGCTCGTAGGTTACACGGAGATTACGCCACCAGTGCAATCATCCCCGCTTCGTGAGGTTCGCGAAACACCTGGCTCGCGAGAAACAACCGCTTCGTGAGGATTGTCCCCTGGATGTGCCCGGGCCAGGTGGCCGGCAAACTCCGGCCGTCCGGGGGATGACAGAGGGGCAGGTGAGTTGAATGTGCCCAGTCCCCGTCTGCCTGTCGTCATGATCAGGTAGCTGACGGCAGCGATCCAGATGGCGATCATCGCCCACTGGTCCGTCCGCAGGCCAAACAGGTGGTGGGCGAAGTCGATGCGCAGCGACTGGACGGCGAAGCTGCCGGTGGCGTAGCCCGCCGCGTACAGCGCGAAGACCCGGTCGCCGGTCAGCCGGAAGCGTCGCATCGCCCAGATCAGCGCGAAGCCGAGGGCCAGGTCCCACAGGGATTCGTAGAGGAACGCGGGCTGGAAGGTGGCGTAATTCTCGTAGGGGATCACCCGGTGGGCCGGGTCGATCTCCACTGCCCAGGGCAGGCTGGACGGGCGGCCGTAGAGTTCCTGGCTGAACCAGTTACCCCAGCGGCCGATGGCCTGCCCGAACGCGACGGCCGGGGCCGCGGCCCCGGCCACCGGACCGAACCTCACCCCGGCGCGGCGGCAGCCGAGCCAGGCCCCGAGGGTGCCCGCGACCACCGCCCCGGGCATGCCGATCCCGCCGTCCCAGACCCGGAAGATGTCGATCCAGTCGCGGCCCGGCCTGAAGTACAGCTCATAGTCCATGACCACGCTGTAGAACCGGGCGCCGATCAGGCCGGCCGGGACCGCCCAGGTGGCCACGTCGAGGATCACGGCCCCGCGGCCGCCCAGCCGCTGGTACCTGACGCTCGCCACGCGGACCGCGACCAGGATGCCAAGCACGATGCACAGTGCGTAGCCACGGACGGGCAGCAGCCCGAGTTGCCAGGTCCCGGAGCCCGGGCTGGGCAGGAACGCGACCGTCGTGCCGGGGGATGCCACGCCACGTGAGGGTAGTGCACCTTCCGGTAATTGGGTGGTCGCATTACCGGTTCCTCGTTGCGGGACGAGCGACCCCTGGCCTGACCCTCCTAGCTGGCCGGGACGCGGACCCCGGCGGCGAGCTCGGCGGCCAGGTCGCGGACGGAGTCCAGGCCCGCCTGGGCGTCTGGCGCGGCGAGCAGCCGCTGCACGAACGCCGACCCGACGATCACCCCGTCCGCGAAGCCGGCCACTTCCGCGGCCTGCGCCCCGTCGCGCACGCCGAGGCCGACGGCGACGGGCAGGCTGGTGGCCTCGCGGACCCGGCTGACCAGCCCCGCGGCTGCGGCGCCGACACTGTCCCGGGCCCCGGTGGTGCCCATCAGCGACGCGGCGTACACGAACCCGCGGCAGTCCGCGGTGATCCGCTCGATCCGGGCGGCGGATGAGCTCGGCGCGACCAGGAAGACGCGGTCGAGCCCGCAGGCGTCCGCCGCTTCCAGCCAGTCACCAGCCTCCTCGGGTGGGAGGTCCGGGGTGATCAGCCCGGCCCCGCCGACCCCGGCCAGGTCACGGGCGAAGGCCGCCACGCCGTAGTGATCCACCGGGTTCCAGTACGTCATGACCAGCGTGGGCACGCCCGCGGCGGCCACCGTCTCGACGGTGCGCAGCACGTCGGACACGTGGGTGCCGCCGGCCAGCGCGCGGTACGTGGCCTCCTGGATGACCGGGCCGTCCATCAGCGGATCGGAGTACGGCAGGCCGATCTCGATCACGTCGGCGCCCGCCTGGGCGATCGCCACCGCCGCCTCGGCCGCGCCGGCCACCGAGGGGAATCCGGCGGGCAGGTAGCCGATCAGGGCAGCCCGGCCGCCCGCGGCAGCCTTCTCGAACGCGACGCTGACTCTGTCAGCCCGGGGGGGCGACCCCCCGGACCCCCCATTCCCTGGCTCGGAGGGGACACGCCTCCGGCGCGCCCCTCCTCGCCAGCGAAATGAGCCGCGCTCATCGACTAGCCCGGGGGGGCGACCCCCGGACCCCCCGATTCCCTGGCTCGGAGGGGACACGCCTCCGGCGCGCCCCTCCTCGCCAGCGAAATGAGCCGCGCTCATTGAGCTAGCCCGGGGGGGCGACCCCCCGGACCCCCCGGGCTGGCCGACGCTCATAGGGCCTTCTCACCGTCTTCAAGATGCCCGAACCAGCGGGCGGCGATGTCCACGTCTTTGTCGCCCCGGCCGGACAGGTTGACCAGCATCAGGGCGCCCGGGCCGAGTTCGCCGCCCAGCTGAGCGCGCCTGCCAGGGCGTGGGCCGACTCGATGGCCGGGATGATGCCCTCGGTCTGGCACAGCAGCGCGAACGCGTCCATGGCCTGAGCGTCCGAGATGGACCGGTAGCTGGCCCGGCCCGTGTCATGCAGCCAGGAATGCTCCGGGCCGACCCCCGGGTAGTCCAGCCCGGCCGAGATCGAATGGGTGGGCAGGGTCTGCCCGTCGGCGTCCTGGAGCAGGTAGGTGCGCATGCCGTGGATCACGCCGGCCGAGCCGGCCACCAGCGTGGCCGCGTTGCGGCCGTCCTCCGGGCCCTCGCCGCCGGCCTCGCAGCCGATGAGCCGCACGGACTCGTCGGGGATGAACGCGTGAAAGGCCCCGATGGCATTGGAGCCGCCTCCCACGCAGGCGATGACCGCGTCCGGAAGCCGCCCGGTCATGGCCAGTACCTGCTCGCGGGCCTCGACCCCGATGATCCGCTGGAAGTCGCGCACCATGGTCGGGAACGGGTCGGGGCCCATCACTGATCCGATGCAGTAGTGGCTCGTCTCGACCGTCGTCACCCAGTCGCGGAACGCCTCGTTGATGGCGTCCTTCAGGGTGCGGCTGCCCGTGGTGACCGGGACCACCTCGGCACCGAGCATCCGCATCCGGGCGACGTTTAGCGCCTGGCGCTGGGTGTCTTCCTCGCCCATGTAGACCACGCAGTCGAGGCCCAGCAGCGCGCAGGCGGTCGCGGTGGCCACCCCGTGCTGGCCCGCCCCGGTCTCGGCGATGACCCGCTTCTTGCCCATCCGCTTGGTCAGCAGGGCCTGGCCGAGGACGTTGTTTATCTTGTGCGAGCCAGTGTGGGCCATGTCCTCGCGCTTGAGCAGGATCCGGCAGTCCCCGGCCCGGGCCGCGAACCGCGGGACCTCGGTCAGCAGCGTCGGCCGTCCCGCGTACCCGCGCAGCAGGCCGGCGAGCTCGGCCTGGAAGGCAGGGTCCTCCCGGGCCGCCGCGTACTCGGCCGCCAGTTCCTCCAGCGCGGACATCAGCGCCTCGGGGGCGAACCGGCCGCCGTAGGGCCCGAAGTGCCCGGCGTCCCGGTCCGCACCGGGCCGCCGTGCGTGATCGCCGCGGGTGGTCGCAGGGCTGGTCATCCGCGGTCACCCCGCAGCGCCGGGTGAGAGCCGGCGGTGACCAGGTCAGCCACGGCCGACCGCGGATCCTTGCCGGTGACCAGGCTCTCCCCCACCAGTACCGCGTCGGCGCCGGACGCGGCGTAGGCGAGCAGGTCATGCGGGCCGCGGATGCCCGACTCGGCGACCTTCACGACGCCGTCCGGGATCCGGGGGGCGAGCCGCGCGAACACGGTCCGGTCGACTTCCAGGGTGGCCAGGTCACGCGCGTTCACACCAATGATCTTCGCGCCGGCCTCCAGCGCCCGGTCCAGTTCCTCGTCGAGTGCACCTCGACCAGCGGGATGAGCCCGATAGACACGGCCCGCTCCACCAGGGAGACCAGCGCGTTCTGCTCCAGCGCGGCCACGATGAGCAGGATCATGTCCGCCCCGTGCGCGCGGGCCTCCCAGAGCTGGTAGGAGCTGACCACGAAGTCCTTGCGCAGCACGGCGACCTGCACCGCCGCCCGCACGGCCGCGAGGTCGGCGAGGCTGCCCGCGAACCGTCGCCCCTCGGTCAGCACGCTGATCACGCTCGCGCCGCCGGCCTCATAATCCACGGCCAGCGCCGCGGGATCGGCGATCGCCGCCATCGCTCCCTTGGACGGGCTGGCCCGCTTCACCTCGGCGATGACCGCCACGTCCTCGCCTTTGAGCACCGCCATCGCGTCTTTCGGCGACGGCGCCCGCCCGGCCATGTCCTTGAGCTGGTCGAGCGTGACCTCCCGCTGCCGGGCAGCGAGATCGGCACGTACCCCGTCCAGAATCTCGTTGAGCACGCTCACGCGGTTTCGCTGTCCCCTCGGTTTGGGTTCCTTGCGCCCCGATCGTAGCGAGGCTGCTTCTCTCCGGATACGGGCCCCCTCCAGGCTGCACCCGCACGTGCCCGGGCTGCGTACGCGGTACGCGGCCGGATCCGGAGCGCCGGAACACTGGCCGCCCGCTCGCCCGCGGTGACCGCACCAGCGTCCGCCTGCCGCCTGATCAGGCCCGACCCAGCTCTCCGTCGCGGGGGACGCTGGGGAGAAGCTTCTGCCCCAACGCCCTCACCTCCCATGGCCGCCAGCTGCCTACTGTTCAGCGTAACCTGCGCCGTCGGCCCGGGCCGGCCCGTGACCGCCCGATGCCGCGCTGGAGGTCCCCGATGCCGCGCTGAGATGCGGCGCTGGAGTCCCCGATGCGATCCTGGAGGTCCCCGATACGGCCTCGGATCCGGCGGTCGGGGCCGCGGAGTCGGTCGGATCGAGGCCCCGGCTCAGCGATTCCCAGAGGCCCGCCGGGTCCGCCGCCCCGACCGGGTTCCGGCGGGCCGGGTCAGCCACGGCGACCGGCTTCTGGCTGGCCGGCTGGTCGTACCGGCTGGACATGACCGGCCAGCGGGCGCCGCGCCAGGCGACCAGCAGGCCGGTCCCGATCACCAGGAGACCGCCGGCCAGCACGGCCCAGCGCCACGGGAACGCGGCCATCTCGACATGGCTGGCCAGGGCGAGACCCGCTATGGAGCCGCCGGTGCCCGGGGTGATGCCGCTGCCGACCGTGCTCCCGCCCGGTACCGAACCGGCCTGCGCGGCGGTCGCGCCTGCCGCGGCACTGCGCACCTGCGCCGCGGTCACCGGCAGGCTCACGGACGCGGCGATGGCCACGCCGAACACGGCGAGCAGGCCGCCGACGGCCCGGCGGGCCAGCCCGCGTGTCGCCAGCACCGCGGCCAGGCCGGCCAGCGCGGCCAGTCCCAGCGCACCGGCCGCGGGCACGAGGTCCTGTCCCCTCACCGCGACCCGGGACACGGGCAGCGGATGCGGCTCGATGGTCACCACCCGGGCCCAGCCCTGGCGGGCCGCGAGCAGCACCACCGCGGCCCCGACCGCACCCGCCAGCAGTGTGAGCAGGTACTCGCGCCGGGCACCCGCGGCCGGGCCGCGCGTGCCCATCCGCTCAATCACCGGGCCTGGGGCAGTCATCCCGCCACCATTCATCCCACCACCGTGGCTGGGAGCGGGTCCGCGTCGAAACAGGTCCGGTTGCCGGTGTGGCAGGCACCGCCGGTCTGGTCCACCTTCACCAGAAGGGTGTCCCCGTCACAGTCCAGCGCGACCGCTCTCACCTGCTGCACGTGACCGGACGTCTCACCCTTTACCCAGTACTCCTGGCGGCTGCGGGACCAGTAGGTGCACCGTCCGGTGGTCAGGGTGCGGTGCAGCGCCTCGTCGTCCATCCAGCCGACCATCAGCACCTCGCCGGTGTCGTACTGCTGGGCCACGGCCGGGACCAGGCCTGCCGCGTCGCGTTTCAGCCGCGCGGCGATCTCGGGGTCCAGCGCGGAGGGGGACCGGGGGCCGGTGACCGCGCTCGCGTGCGTGTTCATAGCCCGATCCTCTCAGGTCCGCGCGCCCGGACCTCTGCTGGCCATTGCACTAGCCCATCCCCACTGGCCATCCCGCTGGCCCATTCCACTGGCCATCCCGCTGGCCCATTCCACTGGCCAGGCCGGGTGGCTACCATCGCGGGATGACTCTCGCCCGGGATGAGCGCCTGGCGCTGTGCGCGCTGCTGGAGCAGACTGGCCCGGCCGCGCCCACGCTATGCGACGGCTGGAACACCCTTGACCTGGCCGCCCACCTGGTGCTCCGGGAACGCCGCCCAGACGCGGGAGCCGGCATCATGGGCGGCCCGCTCGCCGGGTACACCCGGCACGTGCAGCGAGGGCTGACCAAGCGGGAATCGTTCGGCGCCCTCATCACCGCCATCCGCAGCGGGCCGCCGCGTCTGTCGCTGTTCGGGCTGCCGGGCGTGGATGAGCGGGCCAACCTCGTCGAGTTCTTCGTGCACCACGAGGACATCCGGCGCGGCACCCCCGGCTGGGCCGAGCGGAAGGTCACCCCCGCGCTCTCCGAGGCGCTGTGGGACCGGCTCGGCATGGCACGGTTCGTGCTCCGCAAGGCCCCGGTCGGGGTGGAACTGGTCCGCGACGACATCACCACGGACCCGGGTGAGGAGCGGGTCCGGATCACCGCCAAGGCGCGCACCCCGGTCGTGACGGTCACCGGCGCACCCGGGGAACTGACTCTCTGGACATCAGGCCGGCGGGCCGCCGCGCAGGTGCGGCTGGACGGTGCCGAGGCGGCCATCCGCACCCTGACTGCATCTCGCTGGGGCCTCTAAGCCCCGGCGGCGCTGGACGCCGAGGTCCGGCTGCAACTGCGTGAGCAGATCCGCTCCCTTCACCAGCGGCTCGGGACGACCACCCTGTTCGTCACCCACGACCAAGTGGAAGCCCTGCCGATGGCGGACCGGGTGGGCGTGATGCACAACGGCAGGCTGGAGCAGATCGCCACTCCGGACGAGCTGCGCTCGCCGGCCGCTAATCCCCAGGCACCGGCCTACGAGGCAGTGCTGACGCCGGCCAGCGGGAGCAGGTCGGAGATCGTGTCCAGCACATGCGGGGCCTTGGCCCTCTCGAGCTCGTCGCGGGTCGCCCGGCCGGTGAGGACGCCTGCCACCAGCCCCGCTCCGGCGCGCCGGCCAGACTCGATGTCGCTCGGCGTGTCCCCGACCACCGCGAGTTCGCTGACCGCTCCGCCGCCCAGCCGGAGCAGCGCGGTGAGCGGCAGGTCGGGCCAGGGGCGGCCGCGTCCCGCGTCGGCCGGGGACAGGGCCAGGTCGATCAGCGGCTGCCAGCCGAGCCGGTCGATGATCGCGTCGCGGGTGGCCGGCGAGAACCCGGTGAGCAGGCACACCTGGATGCCGGCGTCGCACAGCGTGGTGATGGCCTCGGCGGCCCCGGGCAGCGCGGTGATCCGCCCGGCTTCCACTTCCGCCGCGTACCGCTCCTCGAACGCGTCGTTGGCGCGCTGGGCGGTGGCCTCGTCGCCGAGGATCTCGCGGAAAACCTCGATCTTCGACTGGCCCATGGTGGCGTGCACGATCCGCATCGCCTCGCCGTGCGCCGTGCTGCCCGGGGCCGGGCCGAACCGGTCCAGGGCGGCGGTAAACGCGGCCATCACGCTGCCGTCGTCGGCGACCGTGGTGCCCGCCATGTCCAGGCACGCGATCGTGATGCTGCTCATGGAACCCTCCCGGGACTCAGCGGCCTGCGGTCAGCCGAACGCCTGTTCGCCAGTGGCCGGGGCGCAGGTCATGCCCCGGCGCCCGGGCCGGTGACCAGGATCACGCCTGGCGCCACCTCGGAGCGATGGTAGAGCCCGCTGCCGGTGACCTGGCTGTACACCCCAGCCCAGCGGCGCCGGACGGGCGGAAGCGGGGCACCCAGCAGCCGCCCGGCCACGGCGAGCAGGTGCTCGTAAGCATTCTCCTCGACGTCGAGCCCCCAGTCAGACGTCGCGCGGTGACGCGGCGCTGAACACCGGGTACCCACCGGCTCAAGGCGGGAAAACATCGCCCTCCGGGCCATAATCCAGGCAGCCCGGGTACTACATGGTCAGCCGATGGCACACGATAGAGGTGATCTCCCCGCTCCGGCCGCACGCCGGGGCGAGTCGCGGGCGAACGGAGGGCTGTGCAGTGCAGGTACTCGGCATCGACATCGGCGGCACCGGGATCAAGGCAGCGCCGGTGGACACGGTCACGGGCACGTTGCTGGCCGAGCGGGTCAAGGTGGAGACGCCGCGCCCGGCCAAGCCCGATCCGGTCGCGGCCGTAGTCGCCCAGCATGTGAAGAACTTGCACTGGAGCGGGCCTGTAGGCATCGCGTTTCCCGGCGTGGTGGTGGACGGGGTCACCATGACCGCGGCCAACCTGGACCCCGCCTGGGTCGGGCTGGATACCCGGGCCCTGTTCAGTAAGGCCGCGGGCGTACCCACGACGCTGATCAACGACGCTGACGCGGCGGGGCTGGCCGAGATGACGTTCGGCGCCGGCGCCGGCCACCTGGGCACGGTGCTGATGCTGACGTTCGGCACCGGGATCGGCAGCGCCCTGTTCCGGGGCGGGAAGCTGATCCCCAACACCGAGTTCGGCCACATTGAGATCCGTGGCCGGGACGCGGAGGAGCGCGCGTCGGAACGGGCCAAAGAGCTGCACGACCTCAGCTGGGGCAAGTGGGCCGGACGGGTGGACGAGTACCTGCATCACGTGGAGAGGCTCACCTCGCCGGACCTGGTCATCATCGGCGGCGGGATCAGCCGTAAGGCGGACAAGTTCCTGCCGCTGCTCACGTCGCTGCGGGCCACCGTGGTGCCTGCGGCGATGCACAACGACGCCGGCATTGTCGGCGCCGCCCTGTCGGCCGGCCTCGGCACGCCCGTGGGCTGAGCCCGGCTGGCTGGAGCCACCGCCCTGGGCGCCGCGCGGCGGCCGGGTGGCCTCCTGACCGGGCTACCTGACCGGGTAGCCGCCATCGCGCAGCGCATCCTTCACCTCGCCGATCCGCAACTGGCCGAAGTGAAACACGCTGGCGGCCAGCACGGCGTCCGCACCGGCCCCGACCGCCGGGGCGAAGTGCGCCAGCTCGCCGGCCCCGCCGCTGGCGATGATGGGAACGTTCACCACCGCGCGCACCCCGCGGATGAGTTCCAGGTCGAAGCCCGCCTTGGTGCCGTCCGCGTCCATGGAGTTGAGCAGGATCTCGCCGACGCCCAGCTCCGCCCCGCGGGCCGCCCACTCCACCGCGTCGATCCCAGTGCCCCGGCGTCCCCCGTGCGTGGTTACCTCGAAACGCGCGGGCCCGCCGTGGCCATCCCCGGGAGCCTGCCGCGGGAGACCACCCGCGAACTTCCCCGGGTCGCCGGCCGCTATCCGGCGGGCGTCCACGGACAGCACCACGCACTGCGAGCCGAACCGCTGGGCGGCCTCCGCGAGCAACTCCGGGCGGGCGATGGCCGCGGTGTTCAGCGACACCTTGTCCGCCCCGGCCCGCAGCAGCCGGTCCACGTCACCGACGCTGCGCACCCCGCCGCCCACGGTGAGCGGGATGAACACCTGGTCAGCGGTCCGGCCCACCACGTCGATCATGGTCTCCCGGTCGCCGCTGGACGCGGTGATGTCCAGGAACACCAGCTCGTCGGCACCTTCCGCGTCGTAGGCGGCGGCCAGTTCCACCGGATCGCCCGCGTCGCGCAGGTCACGGAAGTTGACGCCCTTCACTACCCGCCCGGCGTCCACATCCAGGCAGGGAATCACCCGCACCGCCACGGTCATGGCGTCCGCCGTCCCGCCCGTCCGGCCCGTCCTGCCCGGCCCGGGCCGTGCCTCAGGCCTCGCCCCGCCGGCGGCCAGGCGCTCCTGCCCACGCTCAGGGTGCCCTGTTCCGCAGGGCGCCGCATACCCCGAATCCCGCCAGTCCCACCTGCCCCGCAAGACCAACCGGGCCGCACGCCACGTTCGTGATCAACTGATTGGTGCTGCTCTGGCGACACCAATCGTTTGATCACGAAAGGGCGGGCCGGGGGCGGGGCGCGGGGGCGGGGTGTGCGGGGGCGGGGTGTGCGGGGCGGGGTGCGCGGGGGCGGGGGGCGCGGGGGCGGGGGTGGCGCGCCGGGCTCGCGGAGGCATCAGGCGCCGATCCCGGGACGGTAGGCGACGGCCTCCACCTCGACCAGCATCCGGGGGTCCACCAGCCCGGCTATCTCGATCATGGTGGCGGCGGGCATCGTGTCGCCGAACGCCTCACGATGCGCCCGCCCGTACTCCTGCCAGCGGGAGATGTCGGTGACGAGGATCCGGCTGCTCACCACGTCGGCGAGACCCAGGCCCAGCTGCCCAAGGGCGGCCGCCACGTTCCGAAGCGCCTGCGCGGTCTGCGCGTACGCATCATGTTCGTGGACGAACTCCGCGCCCAGGACCGAGGTGCAGCCGGCCACGAACACATAGTCCCCGGCCGCCACCGCGCGACTGTAGCCGACCACCGGCTCCCAGTCCGTTCCGGTGAAGACCCGGCGCGTCATGCCGCCACCGCCTTGAGCGCCTCCTCCAGCGTGAACGCTCCCGCGTACAGCGCCTTGCCCACGATCGCGCCCTCCACCCCGTCCGGTACGAGGGCGGCGATGGCCTCCAGGTCGGCCAGGCTGGACACGCCGCCGCTGGCGATCACCGGCCGCGCCGTCCGGGCGCAAACGTGCCGCAGCAGATCCAGGTTCGGCCCGGACAGCATGCCGTCCTTGTTGATGTCGGTCACCACGTACCGGGCGCACCCATCGGCGTCCAGCCGGTCCAGCGCCTGATCCAGCTCGCCGCCCTCACGGGTCCAGCCCCGGGCGGCGAGGCGGGTGCCGCGTACATCCAGGCCCACCGCGATCTTGTCGCCGTGCGCGGCGATGGCGGCCCGGACCCAGTCGGGGTTTTCCAACGCGGCCGTGCCGACGTTGACCCGGGCGCAGCCGGTGGCCAGTGCGGCGGCCAGCGAGACGTCGTCACGGATGCCCCCGGACAGCTCCACCGCGATATCCAGCCGTCCCACGACCGAGGCGAGCAGTTCCGCGTTGGACCCGCGGCCGAAAGCGGCGTCCAGGTCCACCAGGTGCAGCCACTGCGCGCCCGCCGACTGCCAGGCCAGCGCGGCCTGCAGCGGCTGGCCGTAGTCGGTCTCGGTGCCGGCGGCGCCCTGGACGAGCCGGACCGCCTTGCCCCCGGCCACGTCCACGGCGGGCAGCAGGGTAAGGCTCCGCTCCCCCGAACCACCGCCCCCTGAAGCAGCGGCTCCCGAACCACCGCCCCCTGAAGCAGCGGCTCCCGAACCACCGGCTCCCGAACCACCGGGCGTCATCGCACCATCTCCAGCCAGTTCGCCAGCAACGCGGCGCCTGCGTCGCCGGATTTCTCAGGGTGAAACTGGGTCGCGCACAGGGGACCGTTCTCCACCACCGCGATGAACGGCTCCCCGTGCGTGGCCCAGCTGATCAGCGGGGGCGTCATCCAGTCGGACGGCGGCATCGGCAGCGCGCGGGCCGCGTAGGAATGCACGAAGTAGAACCGGGTTCCGGGATCGAGGCCGGCCAGCAGCCGCGACGCGGCGCCCACGTCAACCGTGTTCCAGCCCATGTGCGGCAGCACGGGCGCGTCCAGGCGCTCCACCACGCCGGGCCACTGGCCGCAGCCTTCGGTGTGCAGGCCGTGCTCGACGCCCTCGTCGAACAGCACCTGCATGCCGACGCAGATGCCGAGCACCGGGCGGACCCGGCCAGCCGCCGGTCGATGATCTGGTCCCCGCGCACCGCGCGGATCCCCGCCATGCAGGCCGCGAACGCGCCGACCCCCGGAACGACGAGACCATCCGCGTTCAGTGCGGCATCGAAGTCGGCGGTGACCTCGGTGTCCGCCCCGGCCCGCTCCAGGGCCCGCTGGGCGGAGCGGATATTTCCCGACCCGTAGTCCAGGACCGCGACGCGGGGCCGACCGCTCACAAGACGCCCTTGGTGCTGGGGACCCCGGGCGCCCGGGGTCCGGGGCGGCGGCCGCGCGCAGCGCCCGGGCCACCGCCTTGAATTGCGCCTCGACCAGGTGATGCGGGTTACGCCCGGTCACCTCCAGGTGCAAGCAGATGGCTGCCGTGGAGGTCACGGACTCGAAGAAATGCCTGGTCAGAGTGGTGTCGTAGGTGCCGATCAGCGGGGACATGCCGTCCGGCTCGGTGTGCACCAGGTAGGGGCGCCCGGACAGGTCGATCGCGGCCCGGGCCAGCGTCTCGTCCAGGGCACGGCGGCGTCCCCGAAACGGCAGATGCCCGCCTTGTCGCCGAGCGCCTCGCGCAGCGCCTGGCCCAGGGCGAGCGCCGTGTCCTCCACCGTGTGGTGCGCGTCCACCTCGATGTCACCAGTAGCCCTAACGGTCAGATCGAGCAGCCCGTGCTTGGCCAGCTGGGCGAGCATGTGGTCGAAGAACGGCACCCCGGTGCTGATGTCGGCCGTGCCGCTGCCGTCCACGTCCAGCTCGACCAGGACGCTGGTCTCCTTGGTGACCCGCTCAACCCGCCCGGTCCGCCGCATGGCCCGGCCCCAGGTGTCGTTCATCGCTGTGCCTCCGCAGCTGGTTGGCTGTGCACCGCTTTGCGGGCCCGGGGACCCGGTCCTCGGGTCCCCGCGCGAGCACCGCGTCCAGCGCGTCGCGGAACGCCGACATCTCCGCGGGGGTCCCCGCCGTGACCCTGAGCCAGCCGGGCGGCCCGGTCTCCCGGATCAGCACGCCCCGGTCCAGCAACGCCTGCCAGATCGCGTGCCGGTCGCCGAATTCGCCGAACAGCACGAAGTTAGCGTCGGAGTCCGACACCCGCAGGCCCCGCCCGCGCAGCCAGGCGACGAGCTCGTCGCGCTGCTCGCGGAGCGCCGTCACGGTGGCGAGCGGCTCAGCGGCTAGCGCCAGCGCGGCCCGGGCCACCGCCTGGGTAACCGCGGACAGGTGGTAAGGCAGCCGGACCAGCAGCAGCGCCTGCGCTACCGCCGGGTCGGCGGCCAGGTACCCGACCCGGGCGCCGGCCAGCGCGAACGCCTTGGACATGGTGCGGGTCACCACGAGCCGCCGGCAGCGCGGCAGCAGGGTGAGCGCGGTCGCGGACGTATCGCGGGCGAACTCCGCGTAGGCCTCGTCCACGATGACCATGCCCGGGGCCGCCCCACAGACCGCCTCGATCACCTCGGGGGCCAGCGCGGTGCCGGTGGGGTTGTTCGGCGAGGTGAGGAAGATCAGGTCGGGGTGGTGCGCGCGGATGGCGGCCAGCGCGTGATCGGGCTCGAGCCCGAAGTCGGCGTCCCGGGCCCCGCTGATCCAGCGGGTGCCCGTGGCCAGCGCGATCAGCGGGTGCATCGAGTAGGAGGGCTCGAAGCCCAGCGCGGTCCGCCCCTGGCCGCCGAACGCCTGGAACACCTGCTGGATGATCTCGTTCGAGCCGTTGGCCGCCCAGACCTGGTCCGCCCGCAGCCCGTGGCCGAGATAGGCGGCCAGGTCGCCGCGCAGCGCCACCGCGTCGCGGTCCGGGTAGCGGTTCAGCGTCCCCGCCACGTCCGCGACGGCCCGGGCGATCGCCTGGGCCATCGCCGCGGAGGGCGGATAGGGATTCTCGTTGGTGTTCAGCCGGACCGGGACGTCGATCTGCGGCGCGCCGTAGGCGGTGTGCCCGGCCAGGTCCTCCCGGATCGGCAGCCATGACGGAAGCGGGGCGGACCCGGCCCGGGGACCCCCCAGGGCACCCGGGCCCCCGTCGGCGGAATCAGGCGCGGAACTGCTCACGGCTCAGCCCGGGGATGCGCACCCGCACCGCGGCGACGTGCGCGGCCAGGTCCTCGGCCCCGCCGAGCGCGTCGATATGCGGCGCCACCTCGGCCAGGGCGTCCCGCTCGTACTCGACCAGGTGGATGGCGCGCAGGAAGGTCAGCACGGACAGGCCCGCGGTGTGCCGGGCGGTGCCGCCGGTCGGCAGCACGTGGTTCGAGCCCGCCAGGTAATCGCCGAGCGAGACCGGGGCGTACGGCCCCACGAAGATGGCGCCCGCGTTGCGGACCCGGCGGGCCAGCGCGCCCGCGTCCTGGGCCTGGATCTCCAGGTGCTCGGGCGCCCACGCATCCGAGATGGCCAGCGCCGCGTCGGTGTCGTCCACCAGCACGCAGGCCGACTGGCCGGCCAGGGCAGCCTCGCACCCGCTCCCGGTGCCGGGCCGCGGCGATCTGCGGTACGAGGGCCTTGTCCACCCGGTCGGCCAGGACCGGGTCCGTGGTGATGAGCAGGCAGGCGGCCAGCGGATCGTGCTCGGCCTGGGCGATCAGGTCGGCCGCGACGAACTCCGGGTCCGCTGTCTCGTCCGCGATGATCGCGATCTCCGTCGGGCCCGCCTCGGCGTCGGTGCTGATCGTGCCGAGCAGCAGCCGCTTGGCGGCGGCCACGTAGATGTTGCCCGGGCCGGTGATGGTGTCCACGGCGGCACAGTCGGCCGTGCCGTACCCGAGCATGGCGATGGCCTGGGCCCCGCCGGCGGCGTGGACCTCCTCGATGCCGAGCAGCGCACACGCGGCCAGCACCGCCGGGCTGGGCAGGCCGTTCGCCTGGGGCGGCGAGGCCACCGCGATCTGCGGTACCCCGGCCACCTGGGCGGGGACCACGTTCATCAGCACCGAGGACGGGTAGGTGACCAGGCCGCCCGGCACGTACACCCCCGCCCGGCCGACGGCGACGTACCGTTCGGTGACGGTGGCGCCCGCGCCCAGGCTGATCACGACGTCGGCCGGCCGCTGGGCCCGGCAGACCAGGCGGACACGGCGGACGGTCTCCTCCAGCGCCGCCCGCAGGTCCGGGTCCAGCGTCTGCCAGCGCCCCGGCCAGCGCGGCCGCCGGGACCCGGGTGCTGGCCAGTTCCACGCCGTCGAAGCGCAGCGTGTACTCACGGACCGCGGCCGCGCCCCGATGGCGCACATCGTCGCAGATCGGCCGGACCTTCCCGATCGCAGCCTCGACGTCCAGCGCGGCCCGGGGCAGCACCGTAGCTAGCTTTTGCCTGCTCAGCTGGGCAGGCGAGTATCTGCGCAGATCAATCCTGGAAAGCACCCGCCCAGTGTACGGAGCGGGCCCGCGCAGGTGCCGGGCCCGTCCGCATCGTGGACATTCCGCCGGCCCGGCTGCGTGCCGACCACGCCATTTCGGCGGGATACATCCCGGTACATCCCGGCGGTGTCGATGCGGGCGTCCCGGCCGGCCAGCCCGCCCGGTCATTCCTGGGCCAGGGCCGATCCGGAGGCGGCCCCCCGCCGGTCGCGCAGCCACGCGGCCAGTTCCATGCCGCCTGCCATCAGGCCGGCCCCGAGCGGCCAGAACGCGATCGCGCTCGGGCTCCCAGCGACAGGGCGGCCCGCAGCTTCGCGCCCGGCGGCAGGGTGGCCAGCAGGTGGTGATAGCTGGCCAGCCCGACGTGCTCGCCGATCCAGAGCGTGATCAGCGCGGCGGCCACCGCGCTGACCAGGACCATGACCATGGCCACCGGGCCGTAGCTGCGGACCGCGAGCAGATAGCCGAACAGCCCGCTAAGCATCCCGGCGGCCAGGCAGATGAAGCAGTACCAGCCGTCCGCCGCGATGAAGGCGCTGGTCTCAGCGTTGATCACGGCGGCGGCGCCGCGGCCGGTCATCACCAGCAACGGCCGCGGGGCCGCCGCGGCCCAGAGGAAGCCGCCACCACCCCGAGCAGCGCGGTCCCGGCCGCCACGGCCAGGCAGGCCACGACCCCGCGGCGGATCCCCGGGCGGCGCGCGCGGCGCCGGTGGCTGGGAGGCTGGCATTGGCTCGGTCATACTCCGCAGCAGGGTACGTGACCTCCGCCGGCATGCGGCGCGGCACTGACCGGCGCGGCGTGTCGCGGGGCGTCCCGGAGCCAGGCCCGGAAAATCGGCGGCGCGCTATTCCTTGATACCTTAGGTTGTGGGGGCACGGCAGTGCGGGGGACCCGGCGCAACCAGCCGGCCAGGCCGTCTCAAGGGGAAATCGATGATTGAGGCACGGGACCTCACCAAGCGCTACGGGGACAAAATCGCGGTCGACCATTTGTCCTTTACGGTCGAGCCAGGCCGGGTCACCGGCTTCCTGGGCCGAATGGCGCGGGCAAGTCCACCACGATGCGGCTGATCCTCGGCCTGGACCGGCCGCACTCCGGGCACGGCGACGATCAACGGCAAGCGTTACGCCGACCTCGCCCAGCCGCTGCGCACGGTCGGCGCGCTGCTCGAGGCCAAGGCCATGCACCCGGGCCGCAGCGCCTACAATCACCTGCTGTTCCTGGCCGCAGACCCAGGGCCTGCCCCGGTCGCGGGTGGACCAGGTGCTCGACCTGGTCGGGCTGCGGGAGGTGGCCCGCAAGCGGACCGGCGGGTACTCCCTCGGCATGGGGCAGCGGGTCGGCATCGCCGTGGCCATGCTGGGCGACCCGCAGGTGCTGCTGCTGGACGAGCCGGTCAATGGGCTCGACCCGGAGGGCATCCTGTGGATCAGGAACCTGATCAAACAGCTCGCCACCGAGGGCCGCACCATTTTCGTGTCCAGCCACCTGATGAACGAGATGGCCGTCACGGCGGACCATCTGATCGTGATCGGCCGGGGCAAGCTCATCGCCGACTGCAGCACCCAGGAATTCATCGAGCGCAGTTCCGACAAATATGTCCTGGTCCGCTCACCGGACGCAGCCCGGCTGGCCGACCTGATCGCCGCCGAGGGCGGCAAGGCCGAGCCGGCGAGCCGGACAGGGAGCAGGCCCCGGAGCCGCCAGCCGGGACGCTCACGGCGCCGCACGCGGGCCGCTCCGGGTCACCGGCCTGGACGCGCCGCGGATCGGCGAGATCGCCGCCGCCGACCGGGTCGTGCTGCACGAGCTCACCCCGCGGCTGGCCTCGCTGGAGGAGGCCTACATGGAACTGACCGCGGACAGCTCCGAATTCGGGGTCGGGCCGCCCGTCCGCGCCGCCGTGGCGGCGGGCGGCCCGGCGACCCGGCGGCAGCTGCTCCCCGGCGAAGACTCCCCCGGCGAGCATCCTCGGGGGCGGCGCCCCCAGGCGACCGACCCGCGTCACCGCGGGGCAGGACGGCCGATGACCTCCACCAGCCCGGCCACACCGGCCGGGCCGGCCCGCCGTTCCGGCCCCCCACCGGTCGGCTTCGGCCACCCGATGCTGGCCGAATGGACGAAGATCCGCTCCGTCCGCTCCACCTGTGGACGCTGCTGCTGTTCCTGGTGGTCACCCTCGGCTTCACCGCCCTGTTCACCTGGCTGACCGTGTCGCGCTGAACCGGGCATGCCGAGCCGCGCCGGGCGCCTCGGTGTGGCCGACCCGGTTGGCTTCATCCTCGGCGCCGGGATCGGGCTCGGGCGGCTCGCCATCTGCGTGCTCGGGGTGCTGGTGATCACCAGCGAGTACTCCACGGGCACGATCCGGGCCTCGCTCCTGGCCGTGCCGAAGCGGCTGCCCATGCTCGGCGCCAAGGCGGCCGTGTTCAGCGTGCTGTGCTGCTCATCGGCGAGATCGTCGCGTTCGGCTTCTTCTTCCTCGGCTCGTCCCTCGCTGCGCAGCCTGGTCAAGGTGCTCCCTGAGCGACCGAATGTGACCCGCGCCGTGGTCGGCGCAGGCCTCTACCTGACCGTGCTGGGCCTGTCTCGCGCTGGCCATCGGCAACCTGGTCCGGCACACGGCGGCCGGCGATCACCACCGTCATCGGCCTGGTCCTGGTGCTCGGGCCGCTGCTGTCGCTGCTGCCGGGCAGCTGGGGCGCGCACATCGACGCCTACCTCCCGACCGTGGCCGGCTGGCTGATACCGCCGACCACCCCAGCCGTCGGGCCAGCTGCTGTCCGCCTGGCAGGGCTTCGGCGTCTTCTGCCTGTGGACCGGCGGTCCTCTGGCGCGGGCGGGTACCTCTGCAACGCCGCCACACGGAGCGAGCCTGGTTACCCGA
>CAVQEM010000021.1:0-8400 GCA_963711485.1 uncultured Actinomycetes bacterium | reverse complement strand
CCCTACGGCCCCCTGGTCGGGCAGGCCACCCAGCTGCGTAACGGCGCGTTCGACCCGGGGCCCCTGCAGTACTGGCTGCTGGCGATCCCGGTCCACCTTGACCCGCAGGCCGGGGTGGTGTGGGGCGCGGCGCTGTGCTGCATGGCCGCGGCGTCGCTCACGATCGAGGCGTCCCGGTCGGCGTTCGGTGCGTTCGGCGGCCTGGCGGCGAGCGGGATCATCATCGGCACCGTGGTCTGGCAGCCCCTGGTCGCGGCGCAGCCGTACTGGAACCCCTGGCTCGGCGTGATCTTCTTCCTCGCCACGCTCGCCGCGGGCCTGGCCGTCCTTTCGGGCAGCGCCGCTGGTGGCCGGTGCTCGTCGTCACCGCGTCGGTGGCCGCTCAGGCTCACCTGATGTTCGCGCTCGCCTCCGCGGCGCTCGCGGTGGTGGCGCTCGTGGCCGGGCTGGCCGACACCATCCGGGCCAGGGGCGGGTACTGGTGGGCGGTGCTCGGCCTGATCGCGGGCGCGGCCTGCTGGACCGCTCCGGTCATCCAGCAGTTCACCAGCCGCCACGGCAACCTGAGCTTGCTGATCGGGACCCTGGGCGCGCGGCAGCCGGCCGGGCCCGCGTTCGGCCTGAAGGCGCTCGCCGCGTCAGCCGTGCCGCCCGCGGTGTGGTGGCAACCGTCACGGTCGTTCCGCCACGAGGGGATCGCGGGCGTGATCGGCGGAGCCTCGCCCGCGTTCGGGGTGGCGGTGCTGGCTCTTACCGCCGTGGTGCTGGCCGTCGCGGCCCGCCCGCTGCGATCTCGCCGGCTGGCCGCACTGGCCGGGGTCAGCCTCCTGACCAGCGGCGCCGTCCTGGCCACGTACTCGGGTATCCCGGCGCTCAACATCGGCCACCGCGGCCAGAATTATCTCCTGATCCTCCTCCTCCCGGCGGGCCTGCTCGCCTGGCTGACCCTGGGCGCAGCCGCCGTGCTCGCGGCGCGGCCGCTGGCCGGCCGGGCCCGCGGGCCGGCCGGAGTGCGGCGGCTGACCGGCTGGGCCCGCGGGCCGGCCGGAGCGGGCCGGTGGCCGCGGGGCGCCCCGGGCCCCGCAGACGGATCCGCCGCTCGCCGGGGCGCCCGCGTCGCCGGCCTCGCGGCCGTCGCCCTGATCGGGCTGGGGTCATGGCTGGCGGTGGCCCAGCAGGCACGAGCGTCGGCCGGCGCAACCTCCGGCCGGGAACTGAGCGCCACCCGCCTCGCCGCCCAGGACATCGAGCGGATGCTGCCCCGCCAGCGGCTGGAGCTGTCGGTGCTGCGCGACGGAGTGTACGTGCGAGATGTCACTCTCGGCGTGGCGTGGGCGCTGCACGCCGACGGATATGAGCCAGCGGTGAATCACCGGGCCGCCCGGTATCTGGGCCCGCGGTATCTGTTCACCGGGCGGCCGATGCCCCACGTGACCGTGGTCCTGCGGCACCGGGGGATCGTTGTCCGCCTCACCCATAGCGGCTCGGCCGGGCTGCGCTAGCCCGCAGCTCTCCTCCCCCTGACCAGCCCAACAGGGCGATCTGGATCTAAGCCGGCCGTTTTGCGCGTGCACCGATTGTGTACATGTACATAGAAGCCATGTACAGTAATTCCCGTGACCGAACAGCAGAAGGCTCCGGTGACCGGGCTGGTGTGGCGGTTGTCGATGCGCTGGCGGTCGGCGATCGACCGGGCCATCACGCCCCTGGGGCTGACCAACGCGCAGTACTCCGTGCTGGCCCCGCTGCTCGGGATGGAGCGGTCCGGCCAGCGGCCGAGCTCAGCGCCAGCTGGCCGACTTCACCGGGCTCGAGCCGCTCTACGTATCCAAACTGGCCCGGGCCCTGGAGCAGGCTGGCCTGATCGAGCGCACGGCCCACCCGGACGACAGCCGGGCCGTCCAGCTCACCCTCACCGACCGGGGCCGCGAGGTCACGGCCCGGGCCACCGAGCGGGTCCGGGGGCTCCAGAACGAGCTGACCGCGCCGCTCGGCGGCCTGGACAGCCCGGCCACCCAGAGCTTGATCAACTCGCTGCACACGCTGCTCGGATCCGACCCTCCACCTATGCCGACAGGAGCAGGCCAATGACACGCCCCCCCGCCCCAGGTACCCCCGCCCCAGGTACGCCCCAGGTATCCCCGCCCTCAATGGCCAGGACATCGGTCAGGCCGAGAGCGCCGTCCGGGCCGTCCTGAACGGGTTGCTGGCCCAGACCGGCACCCAGTTCCACGGCTGGGTGATCCTCAACCTGCTCGGCAGGAGCAGCGGCGCGCTGGACGAGGGCGAGCTGACCGGCCGGCTCGGCACGGCCTCAAGATCGGCGAGGATGCGGTGCGCGCGGCGGCGGCCGAGCTCGCCTGGCAGGGGCTGATCAGCCGTGAGCCCGCGGCCGGAGGAGGGAACCTGGTTACCCTCACCGCGGCCGGCACCGTCCGCTTCGAGCAGATCCAGGGCGGTATCGGCGAGGTCACCGCGCGCCTGTACGGCGGCCTGCCCGAGACGGACCTGGCCACCGCGCACCGGGTGCTGGCCACGGTGACCGAGCGCGCCAACGCCGAACTGGCCCGCTCAGCTACGGGATGAGCGCGATCTTGCCCTGGGTGTGGCCTTCCATGATGATCCGGTGCGCCTGCGCCGCCCCGGCCAGCGGGAAGGTCTGGGACACGAACACCCGGAGCTTCCCCTCCTGGGCCAGCCGGGCCAGGTCCAGCCGGGCCGCGGCGCGGATCTCGGTGCCCGGGTCGGCCCCGGCGCCCCGCCCAGCACCTGGATGCCGGTGGCCAGCCCGCGCTCGAACGAGGCGATGGTGGCGATCCGGGTCCGGTCGGGCACCAGCACGAACGACACGTCCAGGGCCTCGTCCGAGCCGGCCAGGTCCAGCGCGGCGTTGACGCCGTCCGGGGCGACGTCCCGGACCCGGTCCATCAGGCCCAGGCCGTACTCGACCGGGATCGGCGCCCAGCCCGCGCAGGAAGTCGTGGTGCACGGGGCGGCGGTGGCCACCACGGTGGCGCCGCGGTCCACCGCGAGCTGCACCGCCATCACGCCCACTCCCCCGGCGGCCCCGTTGATCAGCACCGTGTCGCCCGGGCCGACCCCGGTGGCGGTCAGCAGGTGCCAGGCGGTGACACCCGGTGAGCATCAGCCCGGAGGCCTGGGCCCAGTCGAGCGTGTCCGGCTTGGGTACCAGCGCGGAGGCCGGCACCACCAGCTCGGCGGCGTACGCGCCGGGGCCCGGAACGCGATCACCTCGTCACCGACCTCGATCGGGCCGGCCGGGCCGACCGCGCCGGCCCCGACCGCGGTGACCACGCCCGCGGCTTCGGAGCCCAGCCGGCAGCGGCAGCCGCGCGGGATCGGCACCCATCGCCCCGCTGTAGACCTTGTAGTCGACCGGGTTGACGCCCGCCGCCCGGACCTCGATAAGCGCCTCGCCCGGACCGGGCTCGCCCGGCGCCTGATCGGCGATCTCCAGCACGTCGGGTCCGCCGAACGCGGTCGCGATCACGACAGCAGACATGCCAGCCCGAGCCCCCCTTCGCTAACCGCGTATGTCCCCCGGGTCATTCCCTCCGGCGGGCCCGCGAACCGATGGCCCCGGCCGCCCGCCAGGCCAGGATCGACCAGCGCGACAAGCCGGACAGAATCGACAGCGCACTTCCGGCGGAACCGACCGAAAACGCGGATGCCACCGAGCCAACCGACCCGATAGACAAAATCGAACCGGCCGACCCGATCGAAGAATCGAGCCGGCCGATCCAATGGACAGGATCGAGCCGCTCGACCCGATACTCAGGATCGAGCCGGCTGAGCCTGCAGCCGACGGGCTGGCCGGTGATGAGCCAGCAGACAACGGGTTACGGATGCTCCGCATGACGGCATTCTCGCAGCCCCCGCAGATAAGAGCCGGAAGCGGGACGCGCGAAAACCGTCACACGGGGCGGCCCGCCGCAGCCTCGAGGGATTCGGGGTGCGCGCGACGGTAATGCTCGGTCAGGACGGCGACTGGCCTGGCCGGGCTTGTGGGCGATGGTGCGCTGGCATATTTCGCAGCGCAGTACCGGGAGCTGAGTCACGGTAACAGGGAAGCGGGGATTACTCATCTCACTGTCCATGATGCCAGATCCCGACGCCCCTATCACCCCGCAACGCCGTTAAAGACCAGCTCCCGGCCCCTTAGTCGGACACGGATCGAGGGCCGGACAACGAGCGAGGTGATCATTTACCACCCCGACGGCTTGCATAAAGCTGTACGTGATCGTCGATCCGACGAACGTGAAGCCGCGCCGTTTCAGGTCCTTGGCGACCCGGTCGGACAGCTCGGTCCGGGCGGGCAGCTCAGCCACGCTGCGGGGCAGGTTGACCAGCGGGGTGCCGTCCACCCAGCCCCACAGGTAGCTGGCGAACGACCCGCGCTCCTGCTGGGTAGCCAGGAAGGCGCGGGCGTTCCTGGCCGTGCCCGCGACCTTGAGCCGGTTGCGGACGATGCCCGGGTCGGCCAGCAGCGCGGCCAGCTTCGCGTCGTCGTAGCGCGCGATCCGCCCCGGGTCGAAGCCGTCCAGCGCCCGCCGGTAATTGTCCCGCTTGCCGAGGATGGTGGACC
Source organism: uncultured Actinomycetes bacterium (assembly GCA_963711485.1). Taxonomy (GTDB): domain Bacteria; phylum Actinomycetota; class Actinomycetes; order Streptosporangiales; family Streptosporangiaceae; genus RYN-230. The sequence continues at coordinate 3,794 of CAVQEM010000021.1, read as the reverse complement.
AGGACAGCCCGGCCTGGGCGCCCTCCAGGATCAGCATCTCGAACAGGTAGCGGTCGTCCCGGGACGGGCGCCCCCACTCGCCGTCGTGGTAGGCGCGCATCGCGTCCGAGCTCTCGGCCCAGTCACAGCGGCGCGGCGCAGTCGGCGTTCGTTCATCAGGGCCAGCGTCCCACGGGACACCGACACTCGCGTCATTCCTCCGGAGGGGCTCCCTCACCTGCGACCCCGGGCCCGCCTCCGGCCGCGGGCCGGCCGCGCCCGCCGGCCGCACCCCGAGCATCTCCGCGAACCGGGCTACCATCATGTCCCGGCCCTTGACCTGGGCCACCACCTCCGGCGGGAGGAGGTCGTCATCGCCGGGCCGCTGGCCGGAGCCGCCCTCCGGCCCGATCGGCACGACGATCCCGGGCGGCGACGGCTCGTACCGGCTCAGCGTGGCGCCAGGGTCGGCGGCGCCCGGTCCGGCCTCGATCAGCGCCCGGATGTTCCCGGCCACGACCGCGGCCTGACGGCCGGCGGCGCCCGCGACCTTGCGGTCGGCGGTGGACACGTCCCCCAGCGCGAACACCCGGTCCTGGCCCGCGACCTGCAGCGTCGGGCCGACCTCGATCGTCCCGTCCGGCCGGCGGGCGCCGGCCGAGACCGCCGGCCAGGTAGTCGCTGACCGGGATGACCCCGTAGCAGCGGAACCAGATGTCGGCGGTCACCTCGGTACCGGCCTCGGTCGTCACCGTGAAGGTCCGCAGCTCACCCGGCTCGGTGGGCGGCGCGTCCCGCAGCGGGCTGCCCAGCAGCACCTGCACGCCCAGCCCCGCGAGCTGGCGGCGCAGTTCCGCCTTGAGGTCCGCGCGGAACGGGCCGCCGAGCACGTCGTCGGCCACGTCGACGCAGCGTCACCTGCTTGGACGGCCAGACCGCCTTGATCTCCCCGGCCAGCTCGATGCCGACCGGCCCGGCCCCGACCAGCAGCACCCGGGCGGCGGCGGCGAGCGCCGCGTGGGTGCCGAGCGTCTTCTCGTGGGCGTCCACGGTGCGGTCCGACGTCGCTCTTGGCCGGGAACGGGATAGCTGGATCCGGTGGCCAGCACGAGGTAGTCCGGCCGGGAGTTCCTCGCCCGAGGCCAGCGCCACCCGGCCGGCGTCGACCTTCGCGGCCCGGTCCTGGACCACCCGGCCGTGGCTGAGCAGCCCGCCGTAGGGCAGGTAGATCCGGGGCAGCCAGGACGGGTCGACCAGGGCGCGCAGCGCGGCGACGTTGTGCACGAACGCGTCTTTCGGCTCGACCAGCACGACCGAGGCCACGTCGTCCAGCGACTTGGCCACGCTGATCCCGGCGTAGCCCCCGCCGATGACCACCACGGCCGGCCGGGCCGGGGAAGGCTCGCTCATCTGAACTCCTGTTGTCATGCATTTAGTCTGCACTACAGAACATCTGTAAAGCAACTCATCGGTAGTCTAGCGGATCTGGGGTAGCCTGAACGCATGGCGGCACCTTCCGGATCCCTGGCCGGGACCCAGGCTGCCCCCGTCCCGGACCCCGAGACGCTGCGCCCTGAGCAACGACCTGGGCTGGGCACTCGGCGCCGTCTTCCGCGGCTACGTGAAGGCCGCCCACGAGGCCCTGGCCGGCCTCCCGGGCGGTCCCCGCGGTTACCAGGTCCTCGCCTCGGCCGCTGGGGACGAGCACCGGCAGCCAGCAGGCGCTGGCCCAGCGCCTGGGCGTGGACCGCACCGTCATGACGTACCTGCTCGACGACCTCGAGGCGGCCGGGCTGATCGAGCGCCGCCCGGACCCGTCCGACCGGCGGGCCCGGCGGCTCGCGGCCACCCCGCACGGCCGCGACACCGCTCGCGCCGCCTGGACCAGCGGCTGCGCGCGGCCGAGGAGCAGCTGCTGAGCGGCCTGGACACCGGCGAGGACCGCCAGGTGTTCCGCAGGCTGCTGCGCCGCCTGGCCGTCCACGCCAGCGCGGGGGAGCCGGTCCAGAGCCCGTGCGAGGTCGCCGCCGACGCCGCCGCCGCCGCGCAGCGCGCCGGCGGCGGCCCGCTCCTGCTAGCCTCCGGGCGCATGACGGGAGCAGATCTACGTGGGGAACGCGGCCGCCGACGCCCCGGCCAGCCGCGGCTGGCTGCTCGGCCACTTCCAGCCGGCAGGCGACCCCCGCCGCAGCGACGACGTCGAGATCAAGTGGGCCATCCACCCCCGCGACGACCGGCGCGCGCAGTGGGTCAGCGGCGAACAGCGCTCAGCCGCGCTCATCCTGATCAGCGGCCGGTTCCGGGTCGAATTCCCGGGCCGCAGCGTGCTGCTCGCCGAGCAGGGCGATTACGTGGTGTTCCACGGCGTGAACCACTCCTGGCACGCCGAGGAGGCGTCGTCGTGGTGGCGGTCCGCTGGCCCTCGGTCCCTGGCTACGCGGTCCCCCGGTCCGACAATGGGACCGGCTCGGCCGGCTAGGAGACTCGGCCAGCTAGGAGAGCTCGTCCAGCTGAGGAGGATAGCGTGCGGGTACTGGAGCGTTTCGCGCTGGACGGCCGCAAGGCCGTGGTCACCGGCGGGAACCAGGGACTGGGCAAGGCGTTTGCCGCCGCCCTGGCGGAGGCCGGCGCCGAGGTCGTGATCGTGGCCCGGGACCCCGGCCGGAACGCGGCGGCCGTTGCGGACCTGAAAGACCAGGGCCTGGCCGTGTCCGCGCTGGACGCGGACATCACCGGTGACGCGGGCGCCGTCATCGACGCCGCGGCCGCCGGCTCGGCGGGCTGGACATCCTGGTCAACAACGCCGGCGTCTGCTACCACGGCGAGTCCTGGCAGGTCACCGACGCCGAGTGGGACGATGTGTTCGACCTGAACGTCCGGGCGCTGTGGCGGTGCAGCCGGGCCGGCGCCGCCACATGGCCGCACGCGGCGGCGGCTCGATCATCAACGTCGGCTCGATCTCGGCCATGATCGTGAACCGCCCGCAGTGGCAGCCCGCCTACAACGCGTCCAAGGCCGCGGTGCACCAGCTGACCAGGTCGCTGGCCGCGGAGTGGGCCGGGCTGGGCATCCGGGTCAACGCGATCGCCCCCGGCTACGTCAAGACCGATATGGCCCCGGTGGACCGCCCGGAATTCCGCCGGCACTGGATCGAGGACACGCCGCAGCAACGCTACGCGCTGCCGAGGAGATCGCCCCGAGCGTGGTGTTCCTGGCCAGTTCCGCCTCCGCGTTCATGACCGCTCGGTTCCGTCATCGACGGCGGCTACACGCTGTGGTGATTTCTAAATTCGCCGCAACGAGCCGCCCGCGGCGGTCCTACCGGTAGCGGGCCTGCCAGCGGGTGCGCTGCATGGCGTCGTCGATCCGCGCCTCGGTCAGCCGGTGCCACGCCGTTCGGCCACGCGGCCCGGGCGACCGTGCGCGCGACCGCGGTCGCCGTCTCGGCCAGGTCAGCCCGGTTGGCAGCAGATTCCGCGCTCGTCGTGGAGGATCGTGGCGGCGCCGCAGATGGCCGCGGCCGCGCGGTCATCATGGCGACGGTGATCCGGGTGGCCCCGGACCGCGATCACGGCCAGGCCGAGGCCCGGGAACACGTACACGTTGTTGCATGGGGCGACCGGGACACTCGTGTCGCCGACCTTCATGGCCGGGAACGGCGACCGTCGCGATCAGCGCCCGGCCGTCGTCCAGTCGGCCAGGTCGTGCGGGCCTCGCTGCGGCTGGTGGGGTTGGACAGCGGCATGATGACGGCCGTCGCACGGGGGTACGCCATGGCCCGACGATGTCCTGGTGAACGCGCCGGTCGCGGTGGA
>CAVQEM010000020.1:0-12718 GCA_963711485.1 uncultured Actinomycetes bacterium | reverse complement strand
CTTGATGCCCGGCAGTTCGATGTCCATCCAGACGACCTTGTAGTCGAAAGCGCCGTTCGCGATGTCGGACAGCGCCCGGGCCGCCTGCGCCGCACCCCATGCGGAGGCCTCGGTCGTGGTCCCGTTGTAGTGCGGGTCCACGCCCGGCCCGCCCATGAACCAGTACGCGCCGACGCCGACGCCCTTGTGGTACTGGGTGAAGTTGGTGTGCGCCTGGGCCGCGTTGGTCGCCGAGAAGGCGATGAAGCCACCCTTGCAGCCCAGCCAGTACGCCCAGTTCCCGGTCATCCCGATGTACCCGCCGTAGGCCCCGCCCAGGTAGGGCATGCTGTACGGCGCGCTGCCGGGCACCGAGACCGGGAAGCTGTCCGTGCCCCACCAGAACCCGGGCGGCCCGTCACCGGCCGGGGCCGCGCTGGCCACGATCGCCGGGATGAGCAGGAGCAGGGCCAGGCACGCCGCGAGTCCCCCGCGGGTCAGCCACGACCGCTTCATGTCGCCTCCACGTGATCGCTTCGTCATCTCCCACCCACTCTTATGACGGTTCAGCCCGGCTCCGGTTGGCCGATCAGGCCGCATTCAGGCTGCGCCAGGCCGCGACATCCGCCATAGACGGGATCCGGTCACGCCCGGCGCGGGACGGGCAGGCCCAGGCCGGGCAGGGCCCCGGGGTCGTGCAGCACGGCGGCGCCCAGCTCGTTGACCCGGACCGCGGCCAGGCCGTCGTAGCGGGACAGGCAGCTGAGCTGGTCGGCACCCCACAGGGCACGGTAATCGTCGCGTGCGCCGCGGGGATCGGTGTAGGCCACATCGAGGAGGCCGACGGTGGCCGCGTACTCGAAGAGCACGCACAGCGCGTACCTGCCCTCGACGAGATCCCAGGCCCGCGAGCCGGCGTGGCCCAGCGATCCGTGGTAGGAGTCGATGACGTACAGCCGCCACAGCGCCCGCAGGCTCCTCGCCGCCACCAGCGGCGGCCGCTGGGCCCGGAGGATCCCGAGCAGCCTGCCAAGCCCGTCCAGGCTACCGGGTTCCAGTGTGGCCAGGGCCGAGGCGACCGCGGCGCGCCGGGTGAGGGCAGAGGTCAAGGTGGCGGGCCTGCGCTGCCCCTTGATGGCGTCGATCCGGGACAGCTCATCGGTCGACACACTCACCAGCCACCTGGCCCACAGCGCGCCGAGCGCGTCGTAGGACGGCCTGGCCAGCGTCGCCCGGCCGCGCGGGGAGAGCTCGAGCCGGGTTCCGGCCAGTCGGGCCAGCCCGCCCACCTGGATCAGCAGCGGCCACGCGAACGCCGCGATGGGCTCGCGGGCGCCGTAGAAATCCCCCGCCACGAGGACATCCTCGACCAGCTTCACGGTCGCCGCGGTACGGCCGCCTGGTAGCGGCGCCGCACCCCAGCTGCCCGTCGGCGCCCAGTTCCAGGACGGCGACGAGGTTGGACAGCGCGTCCGGCGCGGTGCACCGGATCAGGACCGGGCTGACGTCGGCATCGGCCGCCCGTTCCTCGGTGACGCTGGCTGTCCGCTCGGCCACCACGAAACCCTAGCGGCTCGGCGGCCGGCCAGGCGGGAGCCTCGCCGGACACGGACGCGGGTGTGCCGCCGTCAGCGGGTATGCGGGTGGCGGGCGTGGACGCGGCGCGGCACGGCTGGGTGGCGGTGTCGCTGGCGGCAGCCGGGCCCGCCGTCACGGTCCGGACGGGACCGTCCCTGGGCCCGCTGCTCGCGCCGGACCTGGACCCGGCGGGCACCACGGTCGTCGGGATCGACATGCCGCTCGGGCTGCTGGAGACGGGCTGGCGCGAGGCGGACCGGGCCGCCCGCCGCCTGCTCGGCCCCCGGCGCAGCTCTGTCTTCGCGATCCCGCCCCGGGCGGTCTGGGCGGAGGCCAGCTACCCGGCCGCGAACCTGCGCTGCCGTGAGCTCACCGGTCAGGGCCTCAGCGCCCAGGCGTGGGGCCTGCGGGCCAAGCTGCTCGAGGCCAACCAGTACCGCCGGGCGTGCGGGCATCCGCTGTATGAGGTGCACCCGGAACTGGCGTTCGGCGCCATGGCGGGAGCGCCGCTCGCGGCCAGCAAGCACACCGGCCCCGGCCGCGACGAGCGGCGGCGGCTGCTGGCCCGGGCCGGCATCGAGATCCCGGCGGGAGTTCCGGCGGCCCTCATCGGCGACGTCCTCGACGCGGCCGCCGTGGCCTGGAGCGCGCGGCGCATCGCGGCGGGCCAGGCGGTCACCGTTCCGGACGTCCCGCAGTACGACGGCCAGGGCCGCGAGATCGCGATCCGCTTCTGAGCCCGGCATCAGGTGATCACATTTTCAGCACGAGCCTGGACGCTGCAACCCCGGGGCGGGCGGGCGCGTCCAAGAGCCGGTCATCGAGTACAAGGGGGAATCATGAGCCAGCTGCGAGCTCTGCGCCTGCCTGGTAGCGGCCCTGCTGCTGACCGGGTGCACGGCCGCGGGCGCGGCGGAGGAGCCCGGCCCGGGCCGCCGCGGTAACCAGGATCGGCGCCGGCCACGTGACCGGCCGGCTGCTCATCGAGGGCGGGCCGAGCGGTCCCGGCGGGCAGCAGCGGGCGAGCGGCCCATTCCCGGCACGGTGACCTTCACCGCGGCCGGGCACCGGCCGGTCTCGGTCGGGGTCGGGACCTCCGGGAAGTTCTCTGCCTGGCTGCCGCCCGGCCGCTACCGCGTAGCCGGGCCGTTCCCCGGACATCGAAACCGTCACCAGCTCGGGCAAGACCGTGGAGCAGACCTGCTCACAGCCGTTGTCGGTGACCGTCAGCACCCGGCACGCCGCGACTATGGCGGTCGTGTGCATCGTGCCCCTGAGCTACCGGGTTCGCGGTCGGCGCCGGCCAGCGCGTCGGCCAGGCCGGCCAGGCCGATCGGCCCCAGGCTCAGCGCGGCGGTGTGCCAGCGCTTCAGGTCGAAACCGGGACGCCGCATCGCCTCGGCCCGGGCCGCCAGCCAGCCGCGCTCGCCGAGCTTGTAGGAGATGGCCTGGCCCGGCCAGCCGAAGTAGCGGACCACCTCGGCCTGGATCCGGTGCGGCTCGCCGCGGCCCGACTTGCTCAGTACCTCGCAGGCCCGCTCGAAACTCCACCGGGAGCCGTCGGGCAGGGGCAGGTCCAGGTGGACGCCGATGTCGATGACCACCCGCGCGGCACGGAACGCCGATCCGCCGAGCATGCCCAGCCGCGTGCCCGGCTCGGCGAACCAGCCCAGCTCATCGGCGAGCCGCTCGGCGTACAGGGCCCAGCCTTCCCCGTGGCCGCTGACGAAGTTGGATTTCGCGAACCGCGACAGCCTGTCTCCGGCGGTCTTGGCCGCGCCGACCTGCAGGTGGTGACCGGGGACGCCCTCGTGGAAGACCGTGGACAGCTCGGCCCAGGTCTGGAATTGCCCCTGGGGGTCCCGGCCGCCCAGCGGCCACCAGGTACGTCCGGGCCTGGACAGGTCTTCGCTGGGCCCGGTGTAGTAAGCGGCCCCCGAGGTCGACCCGCGCGCGAGGACCACCTCGATCCTGCGCAGCGGGGCGGGAATGTCGAAGTGCACGCCGTCAAGCTGCTCGATGGCCCGGTCGTGCCGGTCCTGAAGCCAGGCCAGGTATGCGTCCTGCCCGGTCACGTAGGCGGATTCGTTGAGGATGGCCGTCGCTTCCTTGATGCTCGCGCCGGGGCTGATGGCGTCCGCTTCGGCGGCCATCTCGGCTTCGATCCGCCGGAGCTCGGCCCAGCCCCACTCGTAGGCCTCCTTGAGGTCGATGTCCGCGCCCAGGTTGAGCCGGGCCGCGACCGCGTACCGGTCGGCCCCGACGCCATCCACCTCCGTGGCCCGCGGTGCGTAGTCCTCACGCAGGTAACGGGCCAGCTCCGTGTACCCGCCGTAGGCCTGCGCGGCGGCCGCCGCGAGCTCGGCCGCGAGCGGGCCCTCACCGTAGGAGGCGACCAGGACGTCATGACTTCCCACGCAGTGATCGGCGGCCACCGCCGCCTGCACCGCCTGCCTGCGGGCGGCGGTCAGGCCCTGGCCGAGCCCGGCGTCCAGGCTGGCTCGCCAGCTCGCGAACATGACCGGGACGGCCGCCAGGCGCGCCGCGATGTTCCGCCAGCGGTCGTCGCCGTCGCGCGGCAGCAGGTCCACGCTGTCCCTGACCACGCTGACCAGGCCGATCGGCGCTCGCAGCAGCCGGAGCGGCTCGCCGCACCGATGCCAGGCCAGCTGAGCCTCGAGCCGCTCACGCAGGAACCCGGCGGCCAGCCGGTCGGCATCCGAGGTAAGGCTCATCGGCTCGAGCGCGTCCAGCGTCGCGGCGATGAGCTCGGCCCGCGCCGCGGAACCATCTGGGCCGTAGTCGGTGGCCGCGCCGAACGCGCTGGTGAGGCCCTGCATCCCCGCGGCAACCGGATCCAGCGCCGCCCACCGCGTCACGTAGTCATCGCACAGCCCGAACACCGGTGTCATCCCGCCACCCTATCGGGACTGCGCCCGAGGTAGGCGACCAGCCGGTCACCCGGGCTGGCCTGCGGTGACACCTCCACGGGAGGGGCGAAGAGACCGGCGCGGGACGCCACGAGCAAGGGGCACAAGGCGAGCATCCGGGTGGCCAGCGCGGGCGGGATCGGGCCGCCGCGGCCCCGGGCCGCCGAGACGTCCCAGCCGTGCACGGCGATCTCCACGGCTCCGGTGCAGGCCACGATCACCGCGGGCAGCGGCAGGCCGCCCACGAGGACGAAACGGCCGGGGCCGTGGTGGGCGTAGCACGAGAACAGCAGGTTCGCCGCCTGGTCGCGGAGCGCCTCCACCGGGTCATCGCCGTCGGGGCCCCCGGCGGCCAGGTCCGCGTCGAGGTGCCCGGTCCGGATGGCCGATTCCAGGTCGGACATTGACGCGGCCAGGTGAGCCAGCAGGGCCGCCAGGTCCCAGTCCGGGCACGGCGTGCGCCGGGTCATCTCCCCCGGCGCGACCTGCGCGCACGCGCCCAGCGCGTAGGCGATCGCGCCGGCCAGCAGCGCGGTCGCGTCCGGGGCCCCGCCCTCGCAGCATGGCCCGGCCGTGGGAGACGGCCCACCCATCACGCGACCTCCCGCCCTGCCATGGTGTACTCCCGGAGCCAGTCGGCTGTCTATGGATATAGACCGCCGCGGGCGCCGTTTCTCACCGGTGATCTTCGGGCGGGCTTCGCGGTGTCACCGGGCTAAGCGTGGCAGGTCAGGGGGCGGCCGCCGTTGTAGGCCACCATGTCGCCCAGGGCCCGGGCGAGGTCGACTGGCGCGCCGCGTTCGGCACCGTCCAGCTCGAGGTAGGCCCGGTGAAGATTCCCCACGATTCGTTCGGCATCAAGAAGATCTTTGAACTCACCCAGGTCAACGGCCCGTGCGGCCTCTAGCGGAGACAGGCCCGCGGCCTTGGCCTCGCGGGCGGTGTGCTGCACGAAGCGCAGGTAGGCCAGGACGTCGTCGATGACCTCGGCGCCGCAGACCGGGCCGTGGCCGGGGACGAGGGTCCGGGCGCCGAGCGGGCGCAGCACGCCCTCGAGCACCTCGATCCAGCCGCTGATCGAGCCCATCAGCGCGAACGGGGTGCCGCCGTTGAACAGGAGGTCGCCGGCGAAAACCACGGAACGTTCGGGGATGTGGACGATCGAGTCATTGGTGGTGTGCGCCGGGGTGCCCACGTAGCGGACCTCGCAGCGCAGGTCACCGGACCACAGCGTGACGCCGTCGGTGTAGGTCAGGAACGGCGGCGCGGGCTCCAGGTGCCCCCAGTCCACGTCGGTCCAGACGCCGGGCGGAGGGGGCATGGGCGTACCGAGGATCGCCTCGCGGCACCGTTCGTGGCCGACGATCGTGGCCCCGCGCAGCAGGTAGTTGCCGTGGGTATGGTCGCCGTGATGGTGCGTGTTGACCAGCGTGCGGACCGGTTTGCGCGTCACGGTGGCGATGGCGTCCAGGTAGGCACGGGTACGCCGCTCGGTGGAGGTCGCGTCCACGCTGATCACGCCGTCGCGGCTGACCAGGAAGCCGGTGTTGTTCAGGTACCAGCTGCCGTCAGGCTGCAGGTAGGCGTAGATGCCCTCGCTCACCGGCTGGATCTCGCCCAGGCTCATCGTCGTGGTCCTTCCTGGCCGCGGGCAGCAGCAGCGAGACGGCCAGCAGCGCCCCGAAGATGGCCAGGCCGGCGAGGATGTAGGCGTTGCCCCAGATGAGGGCCCATCCGTGCCAGCGGTATTCGGGGAACCAGCGCTGGTCGCCGTACCACTGGTACCAGGAGGGGTTGGTGTTCTTCGGGATCCAGAGCAGGCCGAGTGAGTCGGTGCCGAGGTTGGGCGGCGTGACGTGGAAGAACTTTGTCGGCCAGGCACCGAACCAGGCCACGATGGCTACGGCCGCGATTCCGCACGCCGCCGCGGCTCGCCTGGCCCCCCGGCGCCAGGCCAGCGACCGCGTAGTGGGCGGCCACGACCGCGCCGGGCACGATCCACACCCAGTGGTGGTCCCAGCTGATCGGCGAGATCAGCAGCCCGGTCAGGGCGGCCATGAGCAGGCCGAGCATGGCGTGCCCCTTGCGGTCGAGCAGCCCGGCGCACACCGACCCGGCCGCGGCGACCAGGACGGCGACGGCGATCCAGGCGGGCTCTCCGGCGTGAATGCTGCCGGCCAGCCGGGTGATGAGGCCGTCGAGCGACTGGTTGCCCGCCCAGCCGGTGAATCCGGTCCGCTTGGCCTGCGCGAACAGCCCGTCGAACCACCACTTGGTGGAGTCTTTCGGCAGTATCGCGAAGCCGAGCAGGACGGTGAACACGAACCCCGCGAGGACCATCGCGGCCTGGCGGAACTTCCTGGCCACCAGCAGGTACGGGATGAAGATCAGCGGGGTCAGCTTGATGCCGGCCGCGATCCCGGTGCCGAAGCCCTTCCACCAGCGGCTCTTGCCGGTGTTGCAGGGTGTCGGGCTGGCACAGGTCCCACATGATCAGGGCCAGCAGGACCAGGTTGACCTGGCCGAGGTAGATCGTCCGCAGCACGGGCTCGGTCCACAGGAGCGCTCCCGCGCCCAGCAGCGTCGCGCCGGCCCTCACGAGGGTGTGCCGGCGGTAGCCGAGGCCGCCCAGGGTGAACCAGACCACCGCCAGCAGCGCGACCAGGTCTACCGCCACGGACAGCTTCAGGGACAGCTGATACGGGACGAACGAGATGAGCGCGAACGCGACGGCCGCGAACGGGGTATAGGTGAACGGCAGGTGCAGCTTGCCGTACCCGACCCAGTCGTACAGCGGCGACGCCACGCGGGGGTCGTAGTACGGCTGAATGTGCCGCACGATGAGTCCGCCGGCCCGGTACACGGCCAGGTCGACCGGGTCCATGGTGTAGCCCTTGGGATGGCCGACCATGTAGATGACGTAGCCGCCGAGCGCCACGCCGAACGCGACCAGGCCGGCCAGCAGCAGCAGCCATCCACCGGGCGCGTTGTGGTGCCTGGCGGCGGGCTGGGGGCGGGTGAGGACCGATCTCACCTGGCCCACCATAGCCGCTCCGGCTGTTAAGTTGAGTCGGCACGGGCCAGCTGGCGGGGGTTTCCCCGGGCCGGCGCCGACCCGTTAGGATTTCGGGATGTCGCAGACACACGCCGCCACGCGGTCGTCCGGACAGGACCTGACGGCCCGGCTGGCCCGGATGCGGATGTCGAGCCTCGGTGCCGTGGCCATGCTGATCGTCCAGTTCATCCTGGGCGTCATCTACAACCTGTACGGGACGGCGCCGACGCCGAAGAAATCGATCGGGCTGTTCTCCAGCCCGGATCTGGCCCTGCACGTGATCCTGGGCATCTTGCTGGTCATCGCCGCGGTCGGCCAGCTGGTCCGGGCCATCGGCACCCGGCACAAGCTGGCGATCTGGCTGTCGGCGGTCGGCCTGCTGGCCATCGTCGGCGGCTGGCTTCGCGGGGCTCGGGTTCACCGGCAGCGGCGCCGCCGGCGCTTCGCTGGGCATGTCGCTGGCGTTCGCGGTCGCGCTGGCCTGCTACGTGGTGCTGGTCTTCGCCCTGCCCTCGTCGGCGTCCGCCCGTCTCGACTCCTCCGACTACGTTATGTAGTAGCCCGTTGTCGACCGGTCTGGGCCCGCGTGGCATAGTGGGCACATGAGCGGAGCAGCCCAGCTGGTCACCTCCGGCCCGCTGATCCTGGCGCTGCCCGTGGCGGCCGCGGCCGGCGCGGTGACCTTCCTCTCGCCGTGCTGCCTGCCGCTGGTGCCCGGATACCTCTCGTTCGTCACCGGCATGGCCGGCGCCTCACAGCCCGCTTCGGTGGCCAGCCCTCCGGTTCCGGCGGCGCCGGGCGGGCCGGACCTCGGCGGACCCGCGGTGGCGGTGGCCGCGCGGCCCGCCGTTGTTTCCTCGCCCCGGCCGCGCCCCGGGCCCGGGTGGTGGCCGGGACGGCGCTGTTCGTGCTGGGGTTCTCGGTGGTCTTCGTCGCCTACGGGGCGGCGCTCGGCGGGCTCGGCCACCTGCTGACCGGGCACGCCCGCCTGCTGACGCGGATCCTGGGCGGCCTGACGATCCTGCTCGGGCTGCTGTTCGCCGGGGTCTTCGACCGGTTCTCCTTCGCGGGCCGGATCGTGCGCCCGTCCGCCCGCCCGAGGGCGGGCCTGGCGGGCGCGCCGCTGCTCGGGGTGATGTTCGGGCTCGGCTGGACCCCCTGCATTGGGCCGACGCTCACCGCCGTGCTGTCTCTGTCGGCGGTCAGCGGCACCGCGGCTCGGGGCGCCCTGCTCGCCTTCGTGTACGCCCTCGGCCTGGGCATCCCGTTCCTGCTCGTCTCGTTCGGCTTCCAGCACGCGATGCGGGCGTTCGCCTTCGCCCGGCGCCGGGCCCGCCTGGTCACCAGGATCGGCGGGGCCATGCTGGTCTGCGTCGGCCTGCTGGAGGTGACCGGCGCCTGGTCCACCTTCATGGCCTGGCTCCAGGTCCACTGGGTGAGCAACTACCAGCCCCCGCTGTAACCGCTGCGGAAGGGTCAGGAGCGCGCGGCGTGCCGTTTAGAGGCTCGCTTCGACCGGCCGCCGGTCACCTCGGCGGCGGGCGGCGGGGCGGGCGCGGTCTTGGCCGCCGCCACCAGGGCCTCGAAGATCCGCGCGTCGTCGCTCTCTTCGGGACGCCACTGCACCCCGATGCCGAACTTGTGGCCCTGCAACTCGACCGCCTCCACGACCTGGTCCGGCGTCCAGGCCACGGGCAGGAGCCCGTTGCCGATACGGTCGATCGCCTGGTGATGAGCGGCGGGCACCTGCGCGGCCGCGCCGAGCACCCGCCCGAGCTTGCTCGCCGCGCTGATCTGCACGTCGTGGATGGTCAGCTTCACCGGGTCCGGCTTGTGGCCCTCGCTGCCCAGCCGGTCGGGGAGATGCTGGATCAGGGTGCCGCCGCGGGCCACGTTGAGGATGTGCATGCCACGGCTGATGGCGAGGAAGGGCAGGTCGGCCTCGATCGCCGCGCGGATCATGAGGATCTCGAACCGGTCCCGCCGGTGGTCGGGCAGGTCGTTCTGCTCGTGCGGGGTCTGCTCGTAGAGCGAGGGATCGACATCTCTGCCGCCGGCCACGACCAGGGCGTCGATCTTGGCGATCAGGCTGGACACGGAACTCGAGGGAACCGGCGGAAGGACGACAGGCGCTCCCCCAGCGCGCTCGACGGCTCGCGTATAGCTCACCGGCGAGACGACCGCTTCGCGAATCCAGTTGCGCCAGCGAGCTGCCTCGAGCTCGCCGGTGATGCCGATTATCGGGCGGCCCATCCATCGTCCTCCTGCACATTAAGTTCTACTGCCCATAATGGTCCATCACGCCCATGCCAGGCCCGCCCACCGGGAAAATCGCCTGCACCGGTTGATCCGAGCCCGCACCGGTTCGATCGCGAGCCTGCACCGGTTGATCCCGAGTCGCCGGAATCGATGGTAGCGTTCCGCTCTTGATGCAACACTGAGAGTGTGACGACGCCTGCAGGTGGCGGATCGCCGCGCCATGACGGGGGTTCCGGCCGGCTCAACGGTACCGGTGGGGCGGCTGGGAATCCTGCTCAGGCCTCATTGTCCTTGCTCGAGCCGACCTCTGACGCGGCCATGACCTATTTCTACGGGCAGCTGTTCGCCATGGATACCGAGATCCGGGCGATGTTCCCGGCCGCCATGGACGTGCAGCGCAAGCGGTTCTTCCGCGCCCTGGTCCGCATCGTGCAGGACCAGGGCGACGCGGCCGTGCTCGTGCCCTACCTGGAGCAACTCGGGCGCGCGCATCGCAAGTTCGGGGTCCGTGAGCGGCACTACGGGGTGTTCCGCCGGGCGCTGCTGGCCACGCTGCACCGGTTCGCCGCGCAGGCCTGGGACGAGGCGACGCAGCAGGCCTGGGAACGCGCGTTCGACCGCGCCGTGGACGTTATGATCGACGCCGCCGAACGTGATGCCCGGCACGCCCCGGCCTGGTGGATCGCCACGGTCACCGCCGCCGAACCGCGCGGGCCCGACATCGCGCTGCTCACCGTGGCGCCCGAGCAGCCGCTGAGCTACCGGCCCGGCCAGTACGTCAGCGTGCAGACGCCGCACTGGCCCAGGCTGTGGCGCAGGTACTCCATCGCGAACGCCCCGAGGCCGGACGGGACGCTGCGCCTGCATGTCCGCGCCATCGCGGGAGGCCTGGTCAGCCCCGCCCTGGTCCATCATGTGCGGGCCGGGGACCCGCTGGTGCTCGGCGCGCCGGACGGCGTGATGACCGCCGACACGGACTCGCCCCGTGATGTTTTGTGCCTCGCCGGCGGCACCGGGCTGGCCCCCATCAAGGCGATCATCGAGGCGATAACCCTCGCGCCGGTGACGGGCCGCCGGCGCGAGGTCGTGCTCTACTTCGGCGCGCGCCGCCACCAGGACCTGTACGACCTGGCCGAACTGCAGGAGATGGAGCTCGCCTACCCGTGGCTGCAGGTCATCCCGGCGGTATCCGATGAGTCGGCCCGCGATCAGGTCATGAACGGCACCGTGCCCGAGCTCGCCGCCAAGGCAACCTGCTCTGACCGGGACATCTACATCAGCGGTCCGGACGCGATGATCGTCAAGACCGTGCAGGTGCTGAGAGAGCGCGGCGTCCCCCGCCACCTGATCCACTACGACCTGGGCGACCAGGCCGGCTAGGCACCCGAGCCGACGGCCATTACCCGGTCGTGGGCCAACCGTTATCTCGGGTACCGCCGAACCTCATACCTTGCGCCAGCCGGGGATCCACGTGCCGTCGGTCACCGTGTAGTCCCCGAACAGCGCCGGCGCCTCTTCCCGCATGATCTCGCCGATCTTGTTGAATACCAGGCGGATCTCCTCCTCGGCACCCTGGTCGGTCCGCGCCTCGATGGTGTGCCGCAGCGTGCGGATGTTCGCCGTCCAGACCAGCCCGGTGGCCACCCCTTCCGGGGCGAACCGGCGCATGAACGAGGTCTTGGCCTTCTTCTCGTGCATCTTGGTGCCGTCGTCGTCCAGCCCGAAGTGCCCGGCCATCCACAGCTGGAACTGCTCGAGCTCGGTCAGCAGGGCCGTCGCCCGCTTCATCAGCTCCGCGTCCGCCAGCGCCCACTCGGGGAACCAGAACGGCAGCTCATCGAGCCGGACGAAGCGCAGTGACTCCTGCGACACCGCCGTCCCCGGCCGGTGGCGAACCACCTCATGAGAAAAAACGCGACTTACGTTGTGCAGGACGAAGTGAAACTCGCGTGCTCGAGCACCGAACCATGCTGCTGCTTCAGGATGTTCTGGAGGTATGCCGCCTGCTCGTCGCGGACCTTGCGGACGTTGGGGTTGAGCCCGGGCTCCCAGGAGCGGTAGCACATCTTGCCCGCGAACTCGGCGAGATCCTGGGCCTCGAGCTGGCCGCGGTCGACCCGCTCCAGCCACCGCTCACCGCCCACCTCGCGCAGGTAGGCGGCCATCGCCTCATAGTCGACCTTGGGCCGGGCGACCAGGAAAACCTCGGGTTCCACGCTCTTCATGCCATAGCACACTACCCAGCGCCCTCGGCGGCACCACCGGTCATGTCGCGCCGGATCAGCGGCATAGCCGAGCTCCAGGACGTTGCCGATGATCCGGTGCCCGGCCCGGCCAGAGGCGGTCAGGATCGACTCCGGGTGGAATTGCACCGCCCACCGCCCGGCCCCGGAGTCCTCGATGGCCATCACGACCCCGTCCGGCGTGGCCGCGGTGACCACGAACCCGCCCCGGACCTCGCCGGCGGGTGCGTACAGGCTGTGATAACGGCCGGCGGTGAACTCGCCGGGCAGCCCGGCCAGCAGTTCTCCCCCGGCCACCCGCACCAGGCCGGGCTTGCCGTGCGCGGGCTCGGGCAGCAGCGACAGCGCGCCCCCGGCGTGCTCCACCATGGCCTGCAGCCCGAGACACACGCCGAAGGCCGGAAGGCCCCGCGCGTACACCTCGTCCAGCAGCCCCGCGCAGCCGAAGTCGGCCGGCCGCCCTGGCCCCGGCGACAGCACCACGAGGTCCGGCGCGTAGGAGTCGAGCAGCGCCGGGGAGAACCCGAATCGCAGCGTGGTCACCTCCGCCCCGTGCTGCCGGAAGTAGTCGCCGAGGGTGTGCACGAATGAGTCCTGGTGATCGACGAGCAGCACCCGCAGGCTGCGCCCCGCGGTGGGCGCCCCGGCCGCCGGAGCGGCCGGCCAGGGCACCG
>CAVQEM010000019.1:0-59329 GCA_963711485.1 uncultured Actinomycetes bacterium | reverse complement strand
CGTGATCATAGGCGTGCACGACCACCTGGGCCTCAAGCGTCAGCAGCCGGGCCAGCACGAACGCGCCGATGACCATGTCGCCCGGGCCCGGGTCCTGGCGCCGGAGGTGCAGCGCGAACAAGCGGCGTGTCCCCTCCGGGGGGCGCACCGGCTCACGACCGGGTCCGGCCACCACTTCCCGTCCCCGCCGCGCGGCGGGCCCGTCCGCCGCGCGGCTGGCCCCCACGCGACTGGCTCCCACGAGACTGGGCCGCGTAGGCCTGGAGCCGGGCCTCGTAGTCGCCCCCGCGGCAGCAAGCGTGGCGCGGACCCAGGCCGCCGAGACCCGCCGGCCCGGACACCCCGGCCGCCCACGCTGACGGTCCGGCTCGCCCCGCAGAAAGCCGACAATCTTGTCCTAAATTCTATTTTCCGGGGTAATACTATGGAATTCTAAATATACGATATTCATTGGTAGATAACTATCAGACAGAAACTCTTAAGATTAAAAAATTGAGCTGCCCCGGTACCACCCACCGTGCTATATAACGGTCTGTTCGAAGTGGTCGTCGTAGGGGCAAGGGGGACACTAGAGGTGGTGAAACCAGTCCGCCTGAGGCCGGGTGACTTTGCCTTAGCAAAGGAAAAGGCGGCCATCGCCGCACCGCCCGGGACGGCGGAGGCGCTCGCCGCGGTCCCCAGGATCGCGGGGCCACCCGCCGCACGCCCGGGACAGCCGGGGCACCGGGCACCGAACCCGTGCGCAGAGTGGGGAGCCTCCGTCCCGGCGGGCGGGACCCAGATCCAGACCCGCACGCGTCTCTCCCGATACGGTCCGCCGACCGGCGGCGCTGGACCCAGACCTCGCCGGTCCCGCGCTGGCCGGGCTGGTGCTGTACGGAGTCGGCGGAATCGGCAAGTCCACGCTGGCCAGCCAGATCGCCTCGCGGGTGAGCCACCTCGATCCCGAGTGGGTCACGGCGGTCGTCCGCGGCGAAACGTCCGTGGACGGGGTGCTGGCGGGGGTGGCCGCCGCCCTCCGCCGTCATCCGGCCACGGCCCCCGGCAGCAGCCGGGCGGAATCGGCACGGGTGGCGGGCCAGGCCGACGTGCCGCGGGCGCACCGGCTGGCACTGCTCCGCGAACACGTCCTCGCCCACGTTCCGGTCCTGCTGGCTCTGGACGACTTCGATGACAACGTGTCGGCCGATTCCGGCGGCTGGAAAATTCGTGATCCCGCCTTGGCTGAATTGATGGCAAGCTGGGCTAGCGGAACTCATCGGGGCAAACTGCTCATTACCTGCCGCCATCCATTCATCCAGCCCGCAGCCGCCGGGCCGCCACTCGGATTCCGCTATGTCGGCCCGCTGTCCCGCTCCGGGGCTTTCGAACTGGCGAAATCTCTGCCGGCCGTCGGGCAGCTGGGCGAGCAAGAACTCGACCGCGCTTGGCGGCTGCTCGGCGGCCATCCCCGCGCCATGAAATACCTGGATTCGCTGCTCGCCACGAGCGAGGTCAGTTTCCCGGAGGTGGCCCGGCGTCTCACGCAGGCCATCGGGTCCGCGACCGGTGACCCAGCGCGGCCTGCGGGCCCCGCCGCGCCCACCGAGCTCCCCCCGGTGGCCGCGGAGACGATCGCGCTGGCCGCCGGCGACCTCCTGCTCGGCGAGCTCCGGGGCGAAGCGCCGGGGAACTCGCGGGTGAACGGGGCACGCCGCCGTCACGCCTGGGTCTGGCGGTCCCGCCGGACAGCCGCCCTGGCCGTGGGCGGGGCCGCGGTCGTGGCGGCCGCGGCCGCCGGTGTCGTCGCCGCGCGGCACCCCGGGTCATCCGCCGTGACGCCCGGCGCCGGGGCGCGGCCCCGTCTCGCCGCGGTGCTGGACGACGCGGCCGCCATCCGCTCCTGGGCGGCCGCATGGGTGGCCCGGCAGGTCAGCCGCGAACGCGATCGTGGCGTGCGACCCGGACATGTGCTCCGCGCTGCTGGCGCAGGGGATCCCGCCCGGGAACCTGCTGGAGTTGCGGGCGGCGACGCCGGATCCGCTCGGCTCCGATGTGGTGGTCGCGACCGCCGCGGTGCGCAGCCAGTTCGGCGGCCGCCTGGCGAGCGTCTACGCGCCGGGGATCCTGGCCAGCTTCGGCGCCGGCCGCCTGCGGATCGAGGTCCGCGCCGTCGCCCCCGACGGTGCGGCCGCCTACCGGGAGGCACTCGCCTCCGACCAGGCCGCCCGCCGGGATGCTGGCCGTCAGCTGCTGGGCAACCGGCGCCTCGGGGTCTCCGCCAGTGCCCGCGCCGAGCTGCAGGCCGGCCGGGTGGACTCACGCCTGCTGACCACGCTGGCCGCCCTCGCGGCCGCCGGGCCCGTGCACGTGGCCGCCTTCGGGGACTCCGGTCCCGGCGCGGGCGACGGCATGCCGCTGAGGTCGGCCGAGATAACCGCGCCCTTCCACTCGGGCCTGGCCCGCCTCCAGCAGATGATCGCGTTCCTGCGCGCCCAGCGACCGCCCTACCTCCCCGCCCGGGCGCTGATCGCGCCGGGCACGGGCGGCTCACCCGTGCTGAGCGTCGAGTTTGACGCGCCCAGCCCGGCCGGGCTGCTTCAGCCGGACCCGGGTCGCTGACCAGAGACGGCACCTGACCACCAACCTGACCGCAACCACAGCACAGCGCGACCCGGCCGCGAGCCGGGAGACGCGGGAGATGGGGAAACATGAGACTGGCAAGCAAGGGCCGGTACGTGCTCGCGGCGATAGCCGTGATGCTGCTGGCGGGTCTGGGAGGCGCCGCTCCGGCGTGGGCGTCGCCTGGCACCGGGTGGGTCCGGCTCGCGCACCTGTCCCCCAATACCCCCGCGGTGGACGTGTACCTGTACTCCTTCGGGGACAGCCAGGCACGCCTGGTCCTGCACCATGTCAGCTACGGCATGGTCTCGCCGTACGAGGAGGTCCCGGCGGGAGAGTACACGGTGTCGATGCGCCCCGCGGGCGCCCCGCCAGCAGAGCGCCCGGTGCTGTCAACCTCGTTCTGGGTGAGAAACGCAGGCGCTTACACGGTGGCCGGGATGGGACCCGCGTCCGGGCTGCGGCTGGACGTGCTCAGGGACACGCTGACGCTGGGGACCGGGCGGGTGCTGGTCCGGGTGATCCAGGCGTCGCTGCGCGACCATGTGGTCAGGGTCGCCCTCGGCGGGCTGGTGCTCGCACGGAAACTCCGGTTCGGCAGCGTGACGTCCTACCAGGCGGTCAGGGCCGGGTCCCGCCTCGTCCGGGTCACCGGGGACGGCGGGGGCGCATCCCTGCGCCTGCGGCTGGCGTCGGACACCGTGCACACGCTGGTCGTGCTGGACGGTGCGGGCCGCCTGCGCCTTACCGACCTGCAGGATGCGGCGGGCAGCCAGGTGATGCCCCGCGGGGGCGCGGCGACCGGGCTGGGCGGCACCGCGCCGCGCCCAGCCTCGTCCCCGCTGCCGTGGCTGGGCGTGATCGCGGCCGGTGGCCTGGTGGCTGGCCTCGGCATCCGCGCGCGCCGGCCGGGCCGCCTCCCGGCCGCCCGCAGGCCGTGACCCCGCCCCACGCCTGGAGGAAGCGAACCAGCAGGCCGGGCATCAGCAGGCGGAGCACCCCGGGAAACAGGACCAGGACTCACGGGGCCCGCAGGCGGCGCAGGCAGGCACGGGGCCCGCACGCCCCGGACGGTCATCTCGTTCCTGATGCTGGGGGCCGGCCTGGCCGCCGCCGTGGCCAGGCACGGCCAGCCTGGGGCTGTCCCGCGGTGGCCGTCCCGCCCAGCGGCCAGCCGCCGTCCCCGTGCCAGCCCCGGATGGCACCGCGGCGGAGGTCCCCTGGCCTTCCGCGGCTGCACCCGTCGCCCTGCCCGCCGGGCTGACCGTTCCCGCGATCGGTGTCCGGACCCGGCTGATCCACCTCGGGCTCAGTCCGGGCGGCGCCTTGCAAGTCCCGTCCAGCTTCAGGGTCGCGGGCTGGTATGACCGGGGCCCCCAGCCGGGTGCGCCCGGCCCGGCGGTCATCGCCGGGGTCAACAGCGTGGCGGGCCCGGGGATCTTCTACCAGCTGTCGGCCTTGCGCCCTGGCGACCGCGCCTACGTCCGCCGCTCCGACGGCACCCTCGCGGTGTTCCGGGTCACCGCCGTCCGCACCTATCGCAAGGACCGCTTTCCGACCGCCGCCGTCTACGGCCTCACCCCGGGTCCCCAGCTCCGCCTCATCACCTGCGGCGGCACCTTCGACCCCGCGCGGCGCTCCTACCTCAGCAATGTCGTCGTCTGTGCGGTCGCGGCCGCTTCCGGGCCGGCCTGGCGGCGCCCAGATCAGCCGCGGCGCGGTTAGGCGCCGCCCCCCGGGACAGCCGCGAGCGTGGCGTGGACCTGGGCCGCCGCGACCAGGAACATGGGCACGGGCCCCAGCGGGTTGGCGGCGTGAGCCTTGGCGGCCTCGCCCAGCAGCCGCTCGGCTTCCCGGTAGTGCTCTCGTGCGTTCATGTCGACGGCCCTCTCAGCCCATGTGCGGGTAGCGATAGTCCGTTGGCGGCGCGAACAGTTCCTTGATGGCCCGCGCGTTGGTCCAGCGGGTCAGGTTGAAGATCGAGCCCGCCTTGTCGTTGGTGCCGCTGGCCCGCGCCCCGCCGAACGGCTGCCGGCCGACCACCGCCCCGGTGGGCTTGTCGTTGATGTAGAAGTTGCCCGCGGCGAAGCGCAGCGCCTCGGTGGCGGCGGTGATCGCGTCCCGGTCCTGGGCGATGATCGCGCCGGTCAGCGCGTACGGGGCGGCGTCCGCGGCCTGGGCCACGACCTCGTCGTACCTCGCGTCGTCGAACACGTGCACGGCCAGGATCGGCCCGAAGTACTCGGTGGTGAACACCTCATCCTCCGGGTCGCTGCACTCCAGGACCGTCGGGCCGGACGAAGTATCCCTGGGAGCCGTCCGCGTCGCCGCCGGCCAGCACCTGGATCGACGGCCGGGACCGGGCCCGGGCCAGTGCGTCGGACAGCCGCCGGAACGCCCTCGCGTCGATGACCGCGCCCATGAACAGGGACAGGTCGGACGCGACGTCGCCCACGGTCATCCCGTCCACCTGGGCCAGGAAGTCGTCGCGCATCCGGTCCCAGACCGACCGCGGGATGTAGGCGCGGGACGCGGCCGAGCACTTCTGGCCCTGGTACTCGAATGCGCCCCGGATCAGGGCCGTGGTCAGCACGTCCGGGTCGGCCGAAGGGTGCGCGATCACGAAGTCCTTGCCGCCGGTCTCGCCGACCAGCCGGGGGTACCCGCGGTACCGGGCGACGTTCTCGCCCACGGTGCGCCACAGGTGCTGGAACGTGCCGGTGGACCCGGTGAAGTGGATGCCGGCCAGGTCCCGGTGCGGGAGCGCTACCTCGGACACGGCCTGCCCATCGCCGGTGACCAGGTTGATCACGCCCGGAGGCAGCCCGGCGTCCTCCAGCAGCCGCATCGTGTAGTGGGCCGAGTACTGCTGGGTCGGCGACGGCTTCCAGAGCACCACGTTGCCGAGCAGTGCGGGGGCGGTGGGCAGGTTGCCCGCGATGGAGGTGAAGTTGAACGGGGTGATGGCCAGCACGAACCCCTCGAGCGGCCGGTACTCCAGCCGGTCCCACTCGCCGGTGACGGAGGACGGCTGCTCGGCCAGCAGCCGCCGGGCGAAGTGCGCGTTGTAGCGCCAGAAGTCGATCAGCTCGCAGGCCGCGTCGATCTCGGCCTGGTAGACCGACTTGGACTGGCCGAGGATCGTGGCCGCGTTGATCGTGGCCCGCCAGGGCCCGGCCAGCAGTTCCGCGGCCTTCAGGAACACCGCGGCCCGGTCGTCGAAGGACAGCGCCCGCCAGCCCGGCGCGGCGGCGGCGGCCGCCTCGATCGCAGCGGTCACGTCCGCGCCGGTCGCGTTGCCGAGGTGACCGAGCACGTGGGCATGGTTGTGCGGCTCGACCACGGCGATCCGGTCACCGCCGCCCATCCGCTGCTGGCCGCCGACGGCCATGGTCAGCTCGACGGGGCTGGCGGCCAGCTCCTTGATCTTGGATTCGACGGCGGCGCGTTCGGCGCTGCCCGGCGCGTAGGCCCGCACCGGCTCGTTGACCGGCGGCGGCACGTTGCTGACGGCGTCCATGAGGGTCTCCCTGAACTGTTTTCACTAGCGGTGGGCCCATCGTGCCACGCTCTGGCCGGTGCCCTGGCCCGCCCACCGTCAGTCGGCCAGGTGGCCAGTTCCTGGGTCGCGTACCACATGCAGCTCGTGCCCCTCCGCGCCGTCCACCAGGAACTGGGCGTCGTCGTCCCCGGCGTCGGCGGCGGGCAGCGCCGCCGCCGCCTCGCTGACGTCGGCGACGGCGCCGAGGTCATCCACGTGCCCGGACACCACCCGGGCCAGCGGGACCGGCGCGGACAGCAGCACCAGGGTCGGCTCCTCGAATCCGCCGCCGAACCCTCCGCCCCGGCCGGCCTGCTCGTCGGGGACGTCGGCGGCCAGCACCACGCGGCGGCGCGGGGCGTCCGGGTCGGCGCAGCAGCAGCCGCAGCGAGGCCCGCGCGGCGTGCATCATCGCCGCGTACTCGAGTTCCTCCAGGTCCGCGCTGGCGTACCACTCACGCAGCGCGGGCGTCACGGTGAACGCCTGCACCGGCGCCGGGCCGATCTCGGCCGCGCGCAGCACGCCGGCCAGGGCCGGCAGGGTGGCCGGCAGGTAGACGCGCATGGTTCTCCCTGGTTAGACCGCCGGAGCTGGGCCAGCAGAGCTTGGCGAGCAGGCCTTGAGGACCTCGATCACCACCGCGACCGCCGCGTCGAGGGACTCGTGTTCCCACACCCGGACCACCCGCCAGCCCGCTGCGGCCAGCGCCGCGTCCGCGGCCCGGTCGCGTTCCACGTTGCGGCGCAGCTTGGGTGACCAGTACGACTCGTTGACCGCCGGGTCCCGGCCGTGCTGCGGGCAGACGTGCCAGAAGCAGCCGTCCACGAACACGGCGACCCGGCGCCCGGTGAACGCGATGTCCGGCCGGACCCGCGCGCCGCCGTCCAGATCGAGCCGGAAGTCCTTGCGGAACCGGTAGCCCTGCCGGTGCAGGGCGCTGCGCAGCGCGAGTTCCGGCTTGGTGTCGGTGCGCCGGTTGGCGCGCATGTTCGCCGATCGTCCCGGGGTGGGGGGAATCAGGCCCGTGGTATCGGGCGGAGCCGGGCTCGGATGGTCGGCCACGGGGTCAGGCTAGAGCAGCCAGCCCCGGCGCGCGGCGGGTCTGCCCGTGCTTCACGGAGCAAAGTAGCGCCGCTACGGCAGGCCGAGCAGCGCGGCCAGCCGGGCCGCGGTCGCGGCCGGCTCGGTGTGCAGCACGCCGGTCATCCCGAGGGCCTCCGCGGCCTGCACGTTGGCCTCGATGTCGTCGATGAACACGCACTCGGCCGGGTCCAGCCCGAGCAGGCCGGTCGCGTGCCGGAAGATCCGCTCCTCCGGCTTGCGCATGCCGACCTCGGCCGAGATGACCACCGCGTCGAACAGCTCGGCCAGCACGTCGGCCGGGTAGGCGCTGATGCCCCAGGAGTTGGAGAGCATGGCCGTCTTCAGCCCGGCCCGGCGGCACCTGGCGGAGCAGGTCCTGCATGGGCTCGCTGAGCACGGTGGCCGCGAACATCCGGTCCAGCAGCCCCTCGGCCACCACCGGGCCGCCGTCGCGGCGGACGATCTGGGCGGCGAGCATCCGCTCGAACTCCTCGTCGCTGAACTCGCCGCGTTCCAGCCCGTGGATCGGGTTGTCGTCGCCCGCCACGTCGTACGCGCCGGTCACCCAGGCCTTCATGACCGCGTGGTAGCTGTCGTAGTCGATCTCGTCCGCGGCGATCCAGGCCCGCACGGTCTCCACGATCGGGTTGGTCATCACCCCGCCCCAGTCCGCGATCACGCCGCGCAGCGGCGCCCGGCTCGGCCGGCGGGAGCGGGGGCGGCGTCCGGGACGGCTGGGCCGGGCGGGAGGTCAGCTGGGGGTCAGACACACGTCCGATCGTAAGCGTCCCGGGCTAACGCGACCCAAACGCCGGGTGTCGCCCGGAGTTCAGTAGCCCAGGCCGCTCCCGAGGCGGGAACGCGGTCCCCCGGCGAACAGGCCAAGGTCGCAGGGCCGCCCGCTCTGATCGCGATCCCCGCACCGAGGGTTACCGGGCGTCGGCGGAGCCGGCCGGCTGGGTGGCCCGGGACGCGGTCCGGGCCTGCGGGTTCCGGGTGCGGGTGCCCTGGGCGTGCGTACGGGCGGACGGCCCGGCGGTCGCGTGGCGGCGGCCCGGAACCATGGTGCGCGGCGCCAGGTGCTGGCGGGCCACGGTGAGGCCGTCGAACGCGGCCACCTTGGTGGTGGGCACGAAATCGCTGGTATGAGCCTCGGCGGCGGCCTTGGCCCCGAAGTGGGCGCGAGCCTCGGTGTAGTCGGGCTGGCCATGCGGGTGCCTGAACGTGATCCACAGCGGGATACCGACCATGGCGGCCACGATCAGGGCGATGATGGGGAAGTTGGCGATCACGATGCCAGTCACGGCGTCTCTCCTCGTAGCTCCTCGCCGGCGGCGGCCCCAGCCGGCTTCTGATGTTCTTAGGCTGCCCGGCGGGATTCTGCTTGCTGTTGGCAGAGCTTCTGCGGACCCTATGAATGTGGCTCGCCGCGGTTAATTCCGGTCAGGTGCCTGTGTCTGGCACGAGTCCGGAACTGTCGGCCCCCCGCCGTACCGTGCTGTTGTACGGGCTCCGAAGGAAGGCGGACCGGACCATGACCACCACCGGCACTGCGCTGGGCGAGCGGGCTGACCTGCTGAGTTCCCTGGCCAAACAGCGGTACTTCCTGCGCTTCACGGTCCGCGGGCTGACCGACGAGCAGGCCGCGGAGCGCACCACGGCCAGCGCGCTCTGCCTCGGCGGGGTCATCAAGCACGTCACCGCCACCGAGCGGCAGTGGACGGAGTTCATCCGGGTCGGCCCGTCCGCGATGGCGGGGGATGAGTCGGCGGTATCGGCGTATCTGGACGGCTTCCGGATGCTCGAGGGAGAGACGCTGGCCGGGCTGCTGGAGGAGTACGACCGGGTGGCCGCGCGGACCGATGAACTGGTCAGGACGCTGCCTGACCTGGATGCCGCGCATCCGCTGCCCGAGGCGCCCTGGTTCGAGAAGGGCGCCCACTGGTCCGCCCGGCGGGTGCTGCTGCATGTGCTCGCGGAGACCGCCCAGCACTCCGGCCACGCCGACATCATCCGGGAGTCCCTGGACGGCGCCAGGTCCATGGCCTAGCGGCCCAGGCGCCCTTCCCGGCCCGCCGGCGGAGGGCGGGGTCACGGTCCCCCGGCTCCGTGAGCCGGAAGCGGGGCATCGGCGAGGGAAGCAGGCACAGGAACCCCAGGGTCCCGCCCGCGGCGGCGATCCAGACCGCCGGGTGCAGCCCGAGCAGCGCGCCCGCCGCCCCGCCGGCCAGGGACCCCACCGGGCGGGTGCCGTAGTTCATGGCCTGGAAGGCGCCGGAGACCCGGGCCCGGAGCGGGTCGGGCACGACGGCCGCCATGATCGTGCCGATGCTGATGTCCAGGATCATCACGCCGAACCCCGAGATGAACTCGGCCGCGAACAGCATCCCGAGGATCACCAGCCGGGGACCGGCCGCGAGCGGGACGAGCAGGACCGGGGCCGGATACACGATGCAGCCGATGAGGTAAGCCCGTCCCGACCCCGGCCCGGGCCACGATCCGCCGGGTCAGCAACGACCCGAGGACACCGCCGATCGCGCCCGCGCCCAGCACCACGCCGAGCAGCCCGGGCCGGACGTGCAGGGACCGGGTCGCATACAGGACGAACAGGGCCATGAACATGAAGCTGAAGAAGTTGATCACGCACACGCAGGCCAGCGACGGCCGCAGGATCGGCCGACGTCCAGATGAAGCGGGCGCCCGGCGCTCAGCGCGCCCCGCCGTCCGCCCTGATCCGGGGCTGGCTCCGCCGGGTGGATGCGGCCCAGGAAGAACGCTGAGCCGAGGAACGACAGCGCGTCGGCGGCCAGCGCGAACGGGGCGGACAGAGCCTGCACCAGCAACCCGCCCACGCTGGGGCCGGCCACCGCGGACAGCGCCCGGCTCTGGTAGATCAGCGAGTTCCCGTCCACGTACTGGCCGCTGGGCACCAGCGCCACGAACAGCCCGGCGTCGGACACGGTGAAGAAGATGCTCAGCGTCCCGGCGGCGAACGCCACCGCGAACAGCTGGGTCAGGGTCAGCACGCCCAGCGCGGAGCAGACCGGGATGCTGGCCAGCAGCGCGGCCCGGCCCAGGTCCGCCGCGATCATGGTGACCCGGCGGTGGCCGCGCCGGTCCACCCAGGCCCCCGCGTGCAAGGCGAACAGCAGGCTGGGCAGCCAGATGAGCGCGCTGAGGTAGCCCATTTCGGCCGGGCCCGCGTGCAGCGCGAGGACCGCGGCGAGCGGCAGTGCGATCGAGGAGATCTGGTCGCCGACCAGGGAAATGCTCTGGGCACCCCAGTACCGGCGGAACGCGGTCTCGCGCAGCAGCGGGGGGATCCGGGATGTGAGCCGTCCCGCGCGACGGCGACGCTCATCCCTCAGCCCCCGGCTGGCCGTCCGCTGCCCCGGGCCGGCGGCCGAACGGGCGCAGCAGCGGGAAAGCCAGGTGCAGGTAGGCGACCAGGCGGGCCCCGGGCGGCCGGAGTTCGGGATGGGTCTGCCGGTCGATGTACTGATCCATCATCTGCTGCGTCTGCTCGCCCAGCGCGGCCAGTTCGTCCGGGGTGATGTACAGGAACGTGTCTCCGAACTGAGCCACCCGCTGCCACTCCTCCGGCTCGGCCTGCCGGGTCTCCAGCCAGCGCATCACGTCCTCGAAGTACCGTTCGGCGATCACCGAGCTGAGCAGGTCCGCGGCCACCGCGAGATCCGGGTTCTCCGCGACGTCGGGCAGGTTGGTGAACATGGCGGTCGCCCGCCACGGGCGCTCCCGGCCCTTGCCCCCGCCGGCCTCCTCGACCAGCCCGTACTTGGCGAGCTGGCGCAGGTGGAAGGACATGCTGGCCGAGCTCTCCCCGAGCAGCGCCGCCGCCCGGGTCGCGGTCAGCGGGCCCTCGACCCGCAGCAGCCCGACGAGCGACAGCCGGATCGGGTGGGCCAGGGCCCGGAGCGCCCGCGGGTCCCGGAGCTGCTTGACGGAGCGGTTCGCGGGCCGCCCCGCGGTGGTGTTGTCGTCAGCCATGCATGCCAAGATAGCTTTGCAAAGGGTTCTTGGGAAGCAAGGAAGCCGGCATCCAAAGATTCCTTTGCATAAGCCGCCGGGCCCGGCGCCGGGTCGCGTCCTGGCAGAATCACCCCATCGCCGGGCGAGACCGGACAGCCAACGGGGCCGGAAGGCCGATGAACTCGAAAGGCGGGCCCATGCCACCAGTTGCGGTCGTCACCGGGGCGAGCAGCGGGATCGGGGCGGCTACCGCGATCAGGCTGGCCGACGCCGGCTACCGGGTGATCCTGGCCGCGCGGCGGGCCGACCGGATCGACGACCTGGCCGGCCAGATCCGCGGGAAAGGCGGCCAGGCGGACGCCGTCGTCCTGGACGTGACCGACCGGCCGGCGGTGGACGCGTTCGCGGCCGACCTGGAGCGCTGCGACGTGCTGGTCAACAACGCGGGCGGCGCGTTCGGCGGGGAGACCGTGGCCGAGGGCGACCCGGCGGACTGGCAGGCCATGTTCGACGTCAACGTGCTCGGCACCCTGCACGTCACCCAGGCCCTGCTGCCCAGGCTCATCGCCAGCGGGGCGGGCACCATCGTGATCATGTCCTCCACCGCGGGCTTCGTGGCCTACGAGGGCGGCGGCGGATACGTCGCGGCCAAGCACGCCGAGCACGCGATCGCGGGCACGCTGCGGCTGGAACTGTACGACCAGCCGGTCCGGGTCATCGAGATCGCGCCGGGCATGGTGCGCACCGACGAGTTCGCGGTCAACCGCTACCGCGGGGACGCCGGCCAGGCCGCGGCGGTCTACGCGGGCGTGGCCGAGCCGCTGACCGCCGACGACGTCGCCGACACGGTCGCCTGGGCGGTCACCCGGCCGCCGCACGTGAACGTGGACCTCCTGGTCCTCCGCCCCCGGGCCCAGGCCGCCCAGCACAAGGTCTACCGCCAGCCGTAGCCGCGATCCTCCATCATCGTGGGGCTTTGCGCCACGCCCGCGCGGCGCAAAGCCCCACGTAACGCCACAGACGGGGCGCGACGGCTCGGGGCGGGCCGCGTGGGCGGCGGCGCCCCGAGGCGCGCGGCCGCGGTCGACAGACTCTGCTTCGCCAGAAGAAGCGCAGCGCCGCTGACCGCGACGACCGGCCCGGGTGGGCGGCCACGGTACTCCAGCCCATCCGGCCCGGCGCGGCTCTCCCCAACCTGGCTTTCCCCTGGTCAATACGGCCATTTCATGCGGCCGGGAGAAAGCGGCATGCGAAGCGTAATCGCACCCTTCCGAAACTTAAAGTAGTCAGATTATTACTATCGGTTAGCACCGAGCGGCCGAACAATTTAGTTTTTCCGAAAGATTGCCCTTCAATTTAAATGATCACCACGTTCCAGGTGAATATCTTGTTAAAGCCGATGCATCAGCCCTTCCGGCCGAGCAGCCGGGGTTAACATCCGATACGGAGAGTGGGCCAGGCAATATTGCGCTGCGGCGCGCCAGGCCTCGGGGACCACTAGGAGCGAGGGGGAATTAGAAGCAACATTCTCCGAAATGGCAAGTCCTGCAAGGGATCTCCAGGCACCCGCGCCAGCACGGCTTCAGCCGCGCCGTAGCTGCGTACTGGACAGCCACCCCCGTTCTGAGATATCCGCAGGACTAAGCCTCAGGAAACACGCCTGCCACCATGACGGTGGATTGCTGTGGCGTGTCCTAGGCCTACTGCCAGTCAAAGTGGGATGCGTGCCCGAACGGCGGCACTGGCCCGTGCGTGGGTTGCGGGCCTGGCCATCTGCCAGGTTCTCGGCACCGTTCCTTATCGCCAGGTCACAGCGACGTGATTTCCGGAAGCCGGGCGCGAACGTCTGTGCGTCAATGATTGTCGTTGTCGTACCCGTACTGCGCTCTTCCCTGAATGGTGCACGCGGTGACGCGTGCGCGATTTCGGATGCGCACCCAGGACATTTCAACCTGATCAGGCGCGGAAGGAGGCGGATATGAAATCTATCCTGGGCAAGCACATCAGACTGATCAAATTCGCCGCGGTCGGCGGGACCTGCTTTCTGGTGCAGTTCCTGCTTCTGACCGGCCTCGTCCACCTGGGCGTCTACCGCCCTCTGGCAAACGGGATCTCGTTCGCGGTCTCAGCGCAACTCAACTTCGCCCTTAGTTCGGCGCTCACCTGGGCCGATCGCCCGGCAGGCAGCCGCGGCCGAACCAGGGCCCGCTGGCTTGCCTACAACGGGACGGCCCTGCGTCGCACTGGCCTGCGACTCCGCCGTTTTCATCGGCCTCTACCACGCCGTGGGTACGGACGCCAGCGCGGTCCTGGCCGTGATCGCGAGCACCTGCCTGGTCTTCGTGATCTGCAACTACGTGATCTTCCGGTCAGCCGCGCACCGGCTCGCCCGCCGTCGCCGAGGCCAGGCCCGCTCGATCCAGAGGCAGTCCGATGACCACGACCGCCCCACCCTCGCGGTGCGCAGACCGGGCGGACGCGGGTCACCGTCGTGCTTCCCGCGTATCGGGAAGAAGCCAACCTGACGCAGACTGTCGAGGACATGCTCGGCACGCTGGCCTCGGCGGGCGAGCGGCATCAGGTCGTCATCGTCAACGACGGCAGCCCCGACGCGACCGGCGAGATCGCTGACCGCCTGGCCACTCGCTATCCGGAGCGGGTCATCGTCGTCCACCACCCGGTGAACCGCGGCTACGGCGCCGCCGTCCGGACGGGCATCGAGGCGGCCTTGGAGCAGACCGACTCCCGGCGGCTCTTCCTCACCGATTCCGACGGCCAGTTCAGCGCGGCCCAGTTGCCCGATTTCATCCGGGAAGCTCACGCCGAACGGGCCGATGCGGTCATCGGCTACCGCAAGAAGCGCGCCGACCCCCTGCAGCGCAAGATCAACGCCACGCTCTGGGGCTGGGCATGCAAGCTCCTGCTGCGGATCCGTGCCCGGGATGTGGACTGCGCCTACAAGCTCGTCGACCGCGCGGGTCCTGGACGGTGCGCCGCTGCGCGCTGAGGCGGGCACTATCTCGCCGGAGCTGCTGCTGCGGGTCGAAAGACCGGGGTGCGCGCGTGCTGCAGCGCCCCGTGCAGCACTTCCCCCGCGATGCACGGCGAGCAGACGGGCGCCAAGCTCTCGGTGATCGTGGCGTCCCTGGGGGGGCTGGTGAAGCTGTGGTGGGAGCATACCGGAGGCGGCCTGGCCGGGCCGCCTGGTCCGGCGCGTCCGGCACCCCGACGACCCGGTGCTCGCCGCGGTCACGCTGGTGGCGGCGGTGGCCTCCATCGGCCGCCTACTGGTATTTCGCCAGCACCCACGTCACCCTGGAGGACCCTGACGCCGTGTCGCGGCTGCTCATCGCGCGCCGGGTCCTCGACGCTCCCACCCCTGGGGGCTCCCAGCTCGGCGGGATCTGGCTGCCCCTGCCGCAGTTGCTGGCCCTGCCCACGGTATGGCTGAACGCATGGTTCTACTCGGGCCTGGCCGGCAGCGTCTTGTCCATGCTCGGCTACGTGCTGGCCACCCGTTACCTGTACCGGACGGCCCATGCGTTGACCGGTAACCGCGTCGCGCGGAGTGGTCGCCGGAGGGCTCTTCGCCGCCACCCCCGACGTGCTGTACCTGCAGAGCACGCCGATGTCGGAAGTGCTGCTGATCGCCTGCATCAGCGCGACGACCTACCACCTGGTGCGCTGGTCCCAGACGGGCGCGTACCGGCAGCTGGCCGCCACCGCCGCCGCTATGCTGCTCGGCTCCCTCACCAGCTACCGGCCTGGGTGTGTGGACCTCGCGGTCATCGCGGCCATCGCCTGGGTGGCGTGGCGGCGGCAGCCCGGTGCCGGACTGCCCGCCCGGCGGCACCGCGCGCAGGCGGATCTGGTGTTCTACGCCACCCTCGGGTGCAGCGGCATCGCCGCGTGGCTGGTCTGGAACCAGGCCCTGTTCCACAACGCGCTCCACTTCCAGAACGGCTCCCTCGCCGGGCCCTCACTCTGGGTGTCCCGGCCGGAGATGGCCTCGGGCATCTCGGCATCGCCTCGCGCACGTACCTGCACGCGGTGGCCGACGACGTCAGCTGGCTGGCGCTGGGGCTCACCGTGGCCGGGCTGGTCTGCTACCTCGCGCGCAGCCGTCACCGGGCCGACACCGTAGCGCCGCTCACGGTGCTGGTCATCATCCCCTTCTGCGTGCGCCCTCTCTCGGGCGGCGACCGCTGCCGCCCGCACAGGGCAGCGCGAGCCTGGACAATCTCCGCTTCGCGTCCTCGTGGTCATCCCGGTGGCGTTGTTCGTCGGCTACCTGTCGATCGTCGCCGCGAGCTGGGGATCACGCCGGTGGCAGGCGGTGGCTACGCGGCGCTGCTGTCCGCCGCGGCCGTCACGGTGGCGCTCGCCGCGGCGGGTGGCATCGCCACCCTCACCGAAGCGCAGGCCTTCCAGGCGTCCCCGCCCAGCGGGCCGATGACCAGGCCGCGGCCTGGCTGCGCGCCCACTACCACGGCGGTGCGGTGCTCATGGAGTCCTCCGGCAACGAGACAGAGACCTTCCAATCACGCATCCCGCTCAGCTCGATCATCTACGAGGGCAGCGACCCTGCTGTGGCCGCCCGCGCCTCCGCGCCCCCGCCGCCCACGGCATCCGGTGGATCTTCATGCGCCGCACCCAGGGCGACCCGGATCAGGTGTGGCAGCAGCTGCACGGCCGTCCCGCACTGGCGCGCTACGCGCTCGTGTACTCAGACCCTGACCACCTGATCTACACCGAGAGGCCACAGCCATGACCCAGCTCCAGTCTCCTCACTCCGGCCCGGAGCCGCTGGGACCGGCCCGCCGCCGGCGGCGCCCCGAGGACCTCGGCGCAGGAGAGGACCGCGGCGCGGAGAGGGCTGCGTCCCCGGCGCGGCCTGATCACCCAGCTCCAGGCGAGCTGCTGAGCCGCGGCCAGCTGGTCCTGGCCGTGACCCTCGGCGGCTGCGCCGCGGCCGTGGCCGTCGCGCGCGGCGGCGGGGCTCGGCCCCCGCCGCTGTGGTGGGCCGGGGTCGCGGTCGCCGTCCTCACCGTGATCTACATCGTCGTGCTAGTGTTCGGGTTCGTCGGCGTGCTGGCCGCGCCGGGGTTCCGTCCCCGCCGGGCCGACCATCCCGCCATCGGCGACCACGAGTTGCCGGTGTACACCGTCCTGGTCCCGCTACCGGCACGTCCCGGCGCTCGACGGGCTGGTCAGCAGGCTGTCCAGCCTCCAGTATCCAGCTGACCGGCTGCAGGTCCTGCTGCTGGTCGGGGACGATGACGAGCAGACCAGGTCGGCGCTCGGCCGCCTGGCGCTGGATTCCTGGGTCCAGGTCGTGACCGTTTCCCCGGGCCTGCCCGACGGCCGGGCCCGGGCAGCAGCGTGGGGCCTCGGGCACGCGCGGGGCGAGTTCTGCGTCGTCTACGGCGCGGACGACCGGCCGGATCCCGGCCAGCTCCGCGAGGCGGTCGCAGCGTTCCGGGCGCTTCCCCCGTGGGTCGTCTGCGTGCAGGCCGAGCTGCGCTGCCCGAACCCGGACACCAGCTGGCTCACCCAGTTCTCCGCGGCCGAACTCGCGGCCGGCTTCAGTCTCTTCCTGCGCCGTCTGGGCCTGGCTTCCCGCTCGCCAGTACGTCGGATCACTTCCGGATCGAGGCACTGAGGCGCCTCGGCGCGTGGGACCCGCATAACGCCACCCCGGGCTGGATCTGGGCGTGCGGATCCCGCGGCGCGGCTGGGATGTGCGGATGATGGCCTCGGTGACCGACGACGGAGGCCGAACCCCGGCTCGCCGGTGGCTGCGCCAGCGCAGCCGATGGCTCGAAGGCTGCTACCAGACCTGGCTGGTACACCTGCGCTCGCCCTACCGGCTGTGGCGTGACCTCGGTACCAGGCGCTTCATCGGGCTGCAGCTGACCCTCGCGCTGCCGGTGCTCACCACGCTCGTGACCCCGCTGCTCTGGGCGCTGATCCTGGTCTACCTGGTCGAGCGGCCCCGGGCCCAGCGCCGCGCCGTTCCCGGTGCCGGTGCTGGCCCTGGCGTCGCGGCCGGGGCGCTCGGCAGCCTGCTGACGGTCTACGCGCTCATGATCGGCTGCATGGAGCACGGCCTGCTGCGGGCCGTCCGGACCATGCTGCTGGCTCCCGTGTACTGGGCGCTGATGAGCGTGGCCGCCTACCGGGCGCTATTCCACCTGCTCATCCGCCGCGCCCGGCCCGGAGCCCGCCGGCCGGCCGGCGCCCGGGAGCGCGCTGAGCGCCCGCCTGGTCAGCGGCGGCAGCGTGATCCCGTCATGAGCACCGCAGTCCTCGGTCCCCGCCGCGAGCTGAGCCGGAGCGGACAGCCCGCGAAGCGGGCCGACCTCGCCACCACCGGCGTGATCGCAGCGGCGTGCGTCCTCTCGGTGGCGGCCTATCTGCACTTCTACCCGCACGGGGAGACGATCGCCTACGGGGACGCCAAGTCCCACCTGCTCATCGCGCGCCGGGTCCTCTTCGCCGACACCCCCGGCGTAGGCCAGCTCGGCGGGGTCTGGCTCCCGCTGCCGCACATACTCATGCTGCCGCTCATCTGGAACAACTGGGCGTACTACAGCGGCTTCGCCGGCAGCGTCGTGATGATGCTGGCCTACGTGGCCTGCCGTGTGCTGGTGTACAAGTTCGTCTGGCACCTGACCCGCCAGCGCTGGGCCGCCCTGTGCGGCACCGCCGTGTTCGCCCTGAACCCCAACGTGCTGTACATGCAGTCCACCCCCATGACCGAGCTGCTCATGTTCGCCACCATGATGGGGCGGTCTACGGGCTGCTGCGCTGGATCCAGACGGACGACGACGACCAGTTCCATCACCTGTACCTGCTCTTCGCCGGCTTCTCCGCGCTGCTGTGCGCCCTGACCCGCTACGAGGGCTGGACTCTCGCCGTGGTCCTCACCGGCGTAGTCCTGTACTGCTCCCTGACCCGCCTGCCCCTGATGGCACGCCTGGTGGTCACCGGCTTTGTCACGGCGAGCGTGGTCGCGGCCGGCTGGGGCGTGCGTCCATTCGGCTGGCGTGGCCCTCGACATCGTCCCGATCGCGCTGCTCGGCTACCTCTTCCTGCGGCGGATGTACGAGCGCAACGACTGGGACCTGACCGAGGGCCAGCTCATCACGTTCGGCATTCTCGGGCCGTGGGCCCGCTGGCCTGGATGGCGTGGAACTGGGCGATCTTCGGCAGCCCGATGGCCTTCCAGACCGGCCAGTACGCCAAGCCCGTCGCTGTGGGTGGATTCCGGGGAGAAGGCCGTCCACAACATCGTGATCTCCCTGCGGACCTACGAGATCGCCACCGTCGATAACCTCACCCCGGTCGTGGCCATCGTGGCTGTCATCGGGCTCGCCGTTTACCTATGGCGGACGCGGCTATCCGCGGAATCCTGGCCGGCCTTGGCCCTTCTGGTGATGTTCCCGCTGTTCGTCGTCACGCTGTACAAGGGCGAACGGCCGCTGCACGTCTACCAGTACTACGACAACTTCTATAACGTCCGGTTCGGGCTGGTGATGCTGTTGCCAGCCTGCATTCTGATCGGTTTCCTGGCGGCAGAGGTGTCCCGGCTCCTGGGGCGGGTATTGCGCTTGCGCTGGCGGGCAGTGACCCGCATGACCCCGGCCCTGGCCGCGAGCCTGGCGGTGGTGGTCATCGCCGTCGGCGCGCTGCAGAGCGGGAACATCGTGACCCTCAGGGAACCGCTGGCGGCCCTCGCCGACCCCCACCGACCAGGCGACCCAGGCCGCCGCCCGATGGCTGAGGACGCATTACACCGGCGGACGCCTGCTCATGGAGTCCTACGGCAACGAGGAGATCGCCTTCGCGTCCCACGTGCCCATCCAGGAGCAGGTGTACGAGGGCAGCTACCGGAAATGGCGGCCGGCCCTGCTTAACCCGAGCGGCCACGGCATCGCCTGGATCGTCATGCGAACCGAGCACGATCACCTCGATCAGGTGTACAAGGCCCTGTTCGGTTCCAGCCTGATCGATGGCTACCAGCGGGTCTGGAGTAATCCCGACTACACCGTCTACGCCACGCACCACGTGGCGCACCTGCTGCTGGCCAGATCAGCGGAGCGGTCCGCATGAAAGGACAGGGGGCCCAGATGCCAGGAACGTCCCGGCCACAAAGGGCAGTGAAACGAGACACGGCCGCCATGGTCTTCTCATGGCATCAAACAGCCGTCCTGGCCGCGCTCGCGGCCGCGCTCGGCTCCGTGGCCTACCGCTGGGGCTGGCACACCAGCCTCATCATCGTGGTAGCCGCCTGCGAGATCTTTTATTTCGCCTTCGTGGGCTTCAAGATAACCCTCTCGGTCGCCGCCTATACCGATCCTGGGAGTCGGCCACGCCAGCTGCCCAGCGTGGACGATCCCGACCTCCCGGTCGTTCACGATCCTGCTGCCGAACGCTAAGGAAAAGCTCCATGTCCTCCACGCGCTGCTCGAGTCGATGGCCGACATGCAGTATCCCAAGGACAAGCTGCAGATCCTGCTGCTCGTCGAGCACTGGGACACGGAGACCCAGCGGATGCTCACGGTGGCAGGCGGAGCGGCCGGCGACGACCGGCTTGAACTGCCCCCGTACGCCAGCACGATCCTGACCATCCCGGGGGCGCCGGGGACCAAGCCCAGTGCGTGTGACTTCGGCCTGGCTCACGCGCGGGGGGAGTACACCCTCATCTTCGACAGCGAGGACAGCCCGGACCCGTGGATGCTGCTCAAGGCCGTCCGCGACTTCCGGACCGCGCCGCCCCAGGTCGCCTGCTTGCAGGCCCGTCTGCTGTTCTGGAACATCCTCACGGAGAAACTGCGCTCTCGCGCCGGATGGATGGCGGCGATCGTCACGCGGATGTACTTCGCCGAGTACGCGGTGCACTTCGAGTTCGTCCTGCGCGGCATGGCCCGGCTGGGCCTGGTGCCGCCGCTCGGAGGGACGTCGAACATCTTCATGACCGAAGTCCTCCGGGAGATCGCCATCCCGGCCGACGAGCTCGTCCGGGGCGGCATCCCGCGCGACGTGGCCGTGCAGATGGTGGCGGCCTGGGACCCGTGGTGCGTGGCCGAGGACGCCGACATCGCGGGGTGGCTAGCCCGGTCCGGTTACCTCGTGGAGATGATCACCGACTCCTGGACGCTCGAGGAAGCCCCGATGAGCCTGCCCAAGGCCGCCCGGCAGCGGGCACGCTGGAGCAAGGGCTACGCCCAGGCGGGCGCGGTCCAGGCACGCCACCCGCTCCGGGCGGCACGCCAGATGGGCGTCCGCGCCTTCACCGCGTACACGCTCATGACCATAGGCACACCGCTGTCGCTCATGCTCAACCCCATCTTCTGGGGGTTGACCATCGCCTATTTCGCCACCCGTTCGGTGTTCATCCAGCACCTCTTCCCGCCAGCCGTGTTCTACGTGGGCGGCGCGACGTTCCTGATCGGCAACTTCATGCTGTTCTACCTGCAATTGGCGGCCTGCCTGCGGGACCGGGAGCCGGGGCTCGTGAAATACATGCTGGCCCTGGGGCCCTGGTGGCTTTTCACCAGCTACTCGATGTGGAAAGGCATCATCGAGTTGTTCATTCCCACGCTCAGGTTTCACTGGCATCTCACTGAGCACGGCCTGGAAAACCCGGACACCGCCAAGCGCGAAATAAAGAGGCGACACGACCTGATGTCGGCCCGAAACCTGACGTTGACTGCCGAAGGCAGCCCATAACCCCCGGGAGATCTCCATGCGCGCACTGAGGCGCTGCACGGCGCTTTGCGCAGCCTTGCTCATTTCGCTGACCGGCCTGGCGCTGAGCTCGGGCACCGTACAGGCCGCGACGCGGGCCGCGACCCAGGACACGACGCAGGACGACTGGCCCACGTCCCTGCACGACGTTTCACGGGATGGAGCAAGTGCCGACACCACGATATCGTCCAGCGCGGCCCCAGACCTGACCAAACTCTGGTCCTATTCGACCGGCGGCCCGATCGCGTCGCAGCCGGCCATCGTCAACGGAGTCGCCTACGTAGGATCCTGGGACGGGTATGAGTACGCCCTGAACGCGTCTACCGGCGCAGTCATATGGAAGACCTACCTCGGTGTCACCGACGGCGAGTCCGACTGCGACCCGCAAAGCGCAGGCGTGTCCTCGGCGGCGACCGTCCTGGATGGCGTCGTCTACGTGGGCGGCGGAGACTCGAACTGGTACGCGCTCGACGCCAGCACGGGCAGCGTGCTCTGGGACGTTCCCACCGGCGACAACAGCGCGGCCGGCGGCCACTACAACTGGTCCAGCCCGCTCATCGTCAACGGATACGCCTATGTCGGCATAGCCAGCCTCGGCGACTGCCCGCTGGTCCAAGGGCAGCTTCTCCAGGTCGATCTCGCCACGCACCAGATCGTCAACACGCTTAACCTCGTACCCGATGGATCAGTGGGCGGCGGTATCTGGACCTCGCCCGCCTACGACCCTGCGCTGAATGAGATCTTCACGGTCACCGGGACCGAGGAGTCCGATTCCGAGACCTACGCCCAGGCCGTCGTCGGGATCAACGCGTCCTCGTTGACGGTCGTCGATTACTGGCACCTGCCCGAATCGGAGGCGGTGGCCGACTCGGACTGGACCACATCCACCGGGCTGTACACAGCGGCCGACGGCACCCCGATGCTGGTAGCGACGAACAAGAACGGGTACACGTACGCGTTCAACCGGACGGACCTGGCCGCGGGCCCCGTCTGGCAGCATCAGACCGCGATCGGGAACGACTGTGCCGTCTGTGGCTACAGCACGGTGTCGAGCGCGGCGATCGCTCAGGGCCTGGTGTTCCAGGCTGGCGGCGTCACGACCGTCAACGGAGTGGGCTACGGCGGGTCAGTCCAGGCGCTCAACGAGAACACCGGAGCCGTGGTCTGGCAGCATCCCGAGGCGGGCCCGGTCATTGGCGCCATCACGTACATGAACGGCATGGTCATCGCCGGGGCGGGCAGCGCTTTAGAGCTGCTCGATGCCTCGACCGGCCAGCGTTTGTACAGCTACGACACGGGCGGCGGAAGCTGGATCTACGCGGCTCCCTCGGTGGGCGCGGGCACCATCATCACGGGCAATACGGCCGGAGTGATCTACGCCTTCGGCCTGCCCGCTACCCTGCCGCCCCCGCCGCCGCCGGACAGCAACTGCCCGGCGTCATTCACCTGCCAGGACATCGGGAATCCAGCCCCGGCCGGATCGGAGAATGTCGCGAGCGGGACGTGGACCGTGTCAGCGGGGGGCGCTGGCGTCAGCGGGAGCAGCGATGCCTTCCGGCTGATGAGCGAGCCATCGGCCGGTGACGTGCAGATCGACGCGCGGGTCACGGCCCAGACCGGGGGCTCGGATACCACCGCCCAGGCCGGCATCATGCTGCGGCAGACTAACGATCCGGCTCGCCGTATTACGCGGTCTTCGTCACGCCGCTCGGACTGACGGTGCAGTACCGTCAGACATTCGGCGGGGCCACCACTGTCGCGATCTCGGATGCTCGGCCGAGCCTGCCGGTGTACCTGCAAATCCAGCGCCAGGGGGATGTTCTGCAGGCCGCCACCTCGGCCGACGGCTCCACCTACACGAACGTGCCCGGGACAACGGCGACCGTGATCATGCCTTATGCGTCGCTGGCCGGCCTGGCCGCGAGCTCCGGGGCGGGTGGCAGCACGGGAACGGCCACGTTCGATAACGTCAGCGTGGGCGGCATCACGAACACCCCACAGGATACTCCGTCGGCGTCGGCCTGCCCGAGCGGCTGGAGTTGCGGCGACATCGGAGACCCGGCCGTCACCGGCGACCAGTCACTGTCCGGGAACACCTGGACGTTCGAGGGAGCGGGCAGCGGTATCGGCCCGTCCGGCATGACGGACCAGTTCCACTACGTCTGGACGTCCACGACCGGCGATACGACCGTCAGCACGCACATCACGGCTCAGGACGATACCAACGCGGGAGCGACGGCGGGCGTGATGATGCGGGCCGATACCAGTGCAAATGCCGCATACTATGGAGCATTCCTCACACCCGGGAACGGGATAGAGGTGATGTCCCGCACCGGGCAGGGCCTCCCGTCCGTGACACTGGCCACCATCAGCGGCGCAGCGCCCGCGTACCTGCGGATAACGCGTTCCGGGGACACCTTCTCGGCCTACACCTCAACCGACGGCGCTTCCTGGGCGCCGGTTATCGGCGGCACCGTGGACATTGCCAACCTGGCCGGGACCATCCTGGACGGCGAGGCGGTCAGCTCGGCAACAGCCGCAGCGTCGAGTACGGTCACAGCCGATGTGCTGGACGTTACCGGTTCCGCGGCGTCGCCTCCCACAACGTGCCCGGACAACTGGACCTGCGCGGACGTCGGCAATCCTATCCCGGCCGGATCCAATTATCTGGTGAATGGCGAGTGGTCCCTGCTGGGCGGCGGCAAGGACATCTGGGGGACGGACGATGAGTTTCACTACGTCGCCGAGTCCATGCCTGGTGATGGCACCATAAGCGCGGACATCGCCAGCCAGCAGGACACGGATCCATGGGCCAAGGCCGGCATCATGCTCCGGCCGAGCACGGACCCGCCAGCCCCCTACTACGCGATATTCGCCACCCCGGGCAACGGGACGGTTGTGCAATACCGCACAAGCGAGGGAACGTCGACGACGCAGATTAGCGGGGTGACGACGGCGGGCACCGATCTATGTCGAGGTCATGCGGACCGGGTGATTCCTATACCGCCTATACCTCGACCGACGGCACAGACTGGACCGCGTTCCCGGACTCGACGGTCACGATACCGGCACTGACCGGGACCATACTCGGTGGAATGGCCGATACCTCGCACAGCCAGTTCGGCACGGACACCACGGTGTTCGACGACTTCACGTTCACCTCCGCGGGGTCGAGCCTGCCGGTCGCCGTGGGCGGATTCTGACATCGGCAGCCCGGCGGTGGCCGGATCCGCCTCCTACGCGAACGGCGTTTTCACGGTCAACGGCGCCGGGCGCCGACATCTGGGGGACGAACGACCAGTCCAACTACGTCTCGCAGAGCCTGACCGGCGACGGCAGCATCGTGGCCCGGGTCACCGCCCAGTCCAACACCGATCCCTGGGCCAAGTCGGGGATCATGATCAAACAGTCCACCGCCACCGGCTCCGCCTACGCGCTGCTCGCCGTCACACCTGGCAACGGCATCACCTTCCAGTACGGCTACAACACCAGTGTGTCCGGCAGCAGCTACACCTTCCCCAACGCCTGGCTCAAGCTCACCCGCTCCGGGTCCACCATCACCGCCTACTCCTCACCGGACGGCACCACCTGGACCCAGGTCGGCACCGCCACCATCGCCATGACCGATCCCGTCACCGTCGGACTCGTCGTCTGCTCGCACTCCCCCGACAACCTCAACACATCCACCTTCGACAACGTCAGCGTCACGCCGGGGGGTCGAGCCTGCCGGTGCCGTGGGCGGATTCTGACATCGGCAGCCCGGCGGTGGCCGGGTCCGCCTCCTACGCGAACGGCGTTTTCACGGTCAACGGCGCCGGCGCTCGACATCTGGGGGACGAACCGACCAGTCCAACTACGTCTCGCAGAGCCTGACCGGCGACGGCAGCATCGTGGCCCGGGTCACCGCCCAGTCCAACACCGATCCCTGGGCCAAGTCGGGGATCATGATCAAACAGTCCACCGCCACCGGCTCCGCCTACGCGCTGCTCGCCGTCACACCAGGCAACGGCATCACCTTCCAGTACGGCTACAACACCAGTGTGTCCGGCAGCAGCTACACCTTCCCCAACGCCTGGCTCAAGCTCACCCGCTCCGGGTCCACCATCACCGCCTACTCCTCACCGGACGGCACCACCTGGACCCAGGTCGGCACCGCCACCATCGCCATGACCGATCCCGTCACCGTCGGACTCGTCGTCTGCTCACACTCCCCCGACAACCTCAACACATCCACCTTCGACAACGTCAGCGTCACGACGCCGTAGCCGGCGGCGCCGGCGGCCCTCGGCCATGCCCTGACCGGGCCGCCGGTCAGGGCATGGCCGAGGGCCAGGTGACCTTGGTCAGGTCGGGCACCACCTGATCGGCGGCCGCCAGGTCCTCCGCCGGATGGGTGGTCGCCACCGCCACGCAGTACATCCCGGCCGCTTTCGCCGCCGCCACCCCGGCCGGGGCGTCCTCGAACACCACGCACGCCGCGGGCGGCACGCCCAGCTGCCCGGCCGCGGCCAGGTAGCCCTGCGGGTCCGGCTTGCCCACCGTCACGTCCTCAGCCGTCACCACCACCGAGAACAGTCGGCGCACGCCCAGCTCGGCCAGGGTCTCCTCGGCGTAGCGGCGGCCGGCCGACGTGACCAGCGCCAGCGGGACGCCGGCCGCGCCGATCCGCCGCACCAGTTCGACCGCGCCGGCCAGCGGCCCCAGCGGCGGCTGGTCGCGGGGCGTGGAAGTGCGCGCTGGTCGCGGCCATCAGCTCGGCCGGGTCGTGCCCGGGCACCCGCTGCCTGAGCAGGTCATGGACGTTAACGCCGCGCCGCCCGACGAACGCGCGGATCAGGGAGTCGTCCGGGACGATGCCGCGCGAGCGTGAACACGTGCCGCCAGCTCTCGTGGCTGCGCGTCTCGCTGTCCACCAGCGTGCCGTCGAGATCGAACACGGCGGCCCGGAAGGGACCCGGCTCCACCGGCATCTGGCCGGGCGGGCCGGTCATCACGCGGTCTGGGTGACCTTGCTCAGCCCGCGAGGGCTGTCCGGGTCGATGCCGAGCCGCCGGGACAGGGCCTCGGTCAGCAACTGCCCGGGCACGATCAGGCCGAGCGGCGCGAGCCATTCGGGCAGCCGGGGACCGGGCACCGCGAGGCTGCTCGCCGCGGCCAGGCCGGGGCCGCCGCCGATCGCGTAGGCCCGCGCCCCGGCCGCGACCACCCGCTGGGCCAGCTCGATGCTGCCCGGCAGGGCGGGCCCGGAGTCGGCCGCCACGATGATGGCCGGCGTGCTCGCGTCCACTACCGCGATCGGCCCGTGCAGCAGGTCCGCCCAGGACAGCCCCATCGCGTGCAGGTAGCAGGCCTCCTTGAGCTTGAGCGCCAGCTCCAGCGCGGCGGCGTAGGCGTGCCCGCGGCCGGACACCACCACGCCCGGCCGCCCCGGCCAGGCTCCGCCGACCGATCGGCGTCCGAGCGTCGCGCCCGGGCCGGCCAGCATCCGCTCGATCTCATCCGGGCACCGCGGCGCAGCAGGCCCGGGTCCAGGTCCGCGCCCAGCGCGATGGCCAGCACGGCCAGCGCGGCCAGCTGGGTGGTGAACGTCTTGGTGGCCGGGACGGCCAGCTCCGCGCCCGCGGCGGTCACGAAGGCCACGTCGGCCACCTGGGCCAGCGGCGAGCCGCCGCCGTTGGTGATGGCCAGGGTCCGCGCGCCGCAGTCCCGCGCCCAGGCCAGCGTCTCGACGATCTCCTCGGTCGCCCCGGACTGGGACAGCGCCACCGCCAGCACCCCGGACAGGTCCACCCGGCTGTGGTACTCGGTGGCGATCGACGGGGAGGCCAGCGTGGCCAGCATCCCCGCGTGCGCCTGGAGCAGGTACGACCCGTAGACCGCGGCGTTGTCGGAGGTCCCCCGGGCGATGAACAGCACCTGGCGGCAGTCCCGGGCCAGCGCGGCCGCCTCGCCGCCCGCGGCATCAGCGCGTCCAGCGTGGCCCGCAACGCGGCGGGCTGCTGCCCGATCTCGGTCCGCATCGCGGTCGGGTCAGTCATCGCCCCGCACCAGACATGCTCACGGGTACACCCTCTCACCATCGATCCAGGTCGCGGCGGCCCGCAGGTCGTCGTCGAGCCACACCAGGTCGGCCGCGGCCCCCGGGGCCAGCGCCCCAGGTCCGGCCGCCCGATCAGGTCGGCGGGCACCCGGGACGCGGCGGCCACCGCCGCGGCCAGCCCGCCCGGCCGCCAGGCCAAGCGCGGCGGGCGCGCAGGCGTTCCCCGCCAGCCGCGGCGGGGGCGGTCGCCCCCCGGGCTAGCAGAGCCGCCATGTTCGCGACCGCCCGGTCGATCCGCAACGCCGATCCGGCCAGCCCGCCGTCCGCGCCGGCGCGGCGGCACGCCGTCACCGGGCGGCAGCGTGATCGGCTCGCCGCCCAGCAGGTACTCCCCCGGCGGCATGCCCGCGCACGCGGCCGCGTCGGTGACCAGGCAGATCCGGCCCGGGTGCGGCGGCGAACGCCAGCGCGCAGTTAGCCGGGCCACGTGATAGGTGTCCACGATCAGACCGCTGGTCAGCCGGGGGTCGGCCAG
Source organism: uncultured Actinomycetes bacterium (assembly GCA_963711485.1). Lineage (GTDB taxonomy): Bacteria > Actinomycetota > Actinomycetes > Streptosporangiales > Streptosporangiaceae > RYN-230. The sequence goes on along the minus strand of CAVQEM010000019.1, from coordinate 31,785 downwards.
CGCCTGGCCGACCACGCCGGGCTCGCGGGACTTGCATCGCCGGCTGGCGCGTTGAACAGGTGCGTGACCATCCGCGCCCCGGCCCCGGCGGCCGCCGCCACCTGCGCCGCGGTCGCGTTGCTGTGCCCCACGCTGACCAGCACGCCCGCCTCGGCCAGCTGGCCGACCGCGGCCAGCCCCCCGTCCACCTCGGGGGCCAGGGTGACCAGCCGGACCAGGCCCGCGCCCGCCTCCAGCAGCTCGTCCAGCGCCGCGGCGGACTCCGGCGGCACGATCCAGTCCGGGTTGTGCGCCCCCCGCCGCCTCGGCGAGATGAACGGCCCTTCCAGATGCACGCCGAGCACCCGCGCGCCTCGCCGCCTCCGCGGCCGGCAGATTCTCCGCAACGAAACCCAGCGCCGTGGCCGAGTCGCCGCACCGGGGCCGTGATGAACGTGGGCAGGAAGGCCGTGCAGCCGGTCGCGGGCAGCCGCTCCGACCACGGTGGCCCAGCCGCCGGCTCGGCGGCCTGCATCTCGACCCCGAAGTACCCGTTGACCTGAAGGTCCACCAGCCCCGGGACGAGCACGCCCGCGGCCAGCTCGACGTCCGGGGGCCCGGGCGGCGGGCCCGGCCCAGCCTCGGTGATCCGGTTCCCGTCCGTCACGACGTACCCGGGCTCCAGGACCGGGGCGCCGGGCAGCGCGGTGATGACCCGGGGGGCAGTAATGATCACGGGCGCGATTCCAGTCCTCGATCCGGGCTCCAGGGCTCACGGGCTCACAGGCCGACGTGGGCCATGAACGAGGCCGGGTAGCGTTCCCCGGCGATCGCGTCCCGGGGCACCGCCTTGCCCAGCTCGATCAGGTCCTCCGGGGTGAGCACGATGTCGGCGGCGGCCGCGTTCTGCTCCAGGTAGCTGCGCCGCTTGGTGCCCGGGATGGCCACGATGTCGTTCCCCTGGGCCAGCACCCAGGCGATGGCCAGCTGGGCCGGGGTGACCCCCTTGGCCTGCGCGATCTCGGCCACCCGGGCCGCGACGGCCAGGTTGTGGTCGTAGTTCTCGCCCTCGAAACGGGGGTGGCCGCGGCGGAAGTCGGCCGCCCCGAACCCGCCCGAGGCGTCCAGCGACCCGGTCAGCAGCCCGCGGCCGAGCGGGCTGTAGGACACCAGGCCGATGCCCAGCTCGCGGAGCACGGGCAGCAGCTCGTCCTCGGGCTCGCGGCTGAACAGCGAGTACTCGTACTGGCCCGCGGTGACCGGGTGCACCGCGTGGGCCCGGCGCACGGTGGCCGGCGCCGCCTCGGAGATGCCCAGGTAGCGGACCTTGCCCGCACCGACCAGCTCGCTCATCGCGCCCCAGGTGTCCTCCACGGGGACGGTGGCGTCCACCCGGTGCTGGTAGTACAGGTCGATGTGGTCGGTGCCGAGCCGCTCCAGCGACGCGTCACAGGCCTCGCGCACGTACTCGGGCCGGCCGTTGACGGTCCGGCTGCCGTCCGGAAGCCGCTGGTTACCGAACTTGGTGGCCAGCACGACCTCGTCCCGGCGGCCCTTGATGGCCCCGCCGACCAGGCGCTCGTTGGTGAACGGGCCGTAGGCGTCCGCGGTGTCCAGGAAGGTCACGCCGAGGTCGAGGGCCCGGTGGATGGTGGCCACCGACTCCTGGTCGTCGGGCGATCCGTAGGACTGGCTCATGCCCATGCAGCCGAGGCCCAGTTCGGCGACGGACAGGCCCTGGCCGAGCGTGCGTTGTCTCATCAGCTGCCCCCCGAGTCGTGGATTCCTGGCTCAGTCAGGGTAACGGGGACGGTTTTCGTTGCGGAGAATTTGGGGTTTTGTACTGGCCTTCCAGGCGCTGGCCTTGCGGCCGGCCCGGCGCTTGGCCGGGGCCGGGCGGCTCCCTGGTGGCCGCGTCCAGGCTGGCCTGGAGCGCGTCCAGCAGGCTGGCCGGCTCCGCCGGGGCAGGCTCGGGCGGCGCGGTCACCTCGCGGCCCTCGACCTTGGCCTCGACCAGTTCCTGCAGCGCCTCCCGGTACGCGTCGTGGTACTCCTCCGGCTCGAAGTCCTCGGTCATCGAGTCGATGAGCGAGGTCGCCATCCGCAGTTCCTGGGCGCGGACCTCGATGTCCGCGTCCAGGAACGGGAAGTCCGGGACGCGCACCTCGTCGGGCCACAGCATCGTCTCCAGCACCAGCAGGCCGTCCGCGGCTGCGCAGGGTGGCCAGCGACTCGCGCTGGCGCAGCGCCACCTTGGTCACGGCGACCTTGCCCGAGCGGTCCAGCGCGTCCCGGAGCAGCACGTAGGCCCGGGCCCCGGCCGGCTCGGGTTCCACGTAGTAGCTCCGGTTCCACAGGATGGGGTCCACCTGGTCGGCCGGGCTGAAGTTCAGCACCTCGATGCTGCGGGCCGTGGGCAGCGGCAGCTGGGCGAGATCCTCGTCGGTCAGCACGATCATCTCGCCGTCCGGCAGCTCGTAACCCTTGGCCACGTCGGCGAACGGGACCTCCTCGCCGTCCACCGAGCAGATGCGGCGGAAGTGGATCCGGCCGCCGTCCTCGGCGTGCACCTGGCGGAACGTAACATCCCTTTGCTCGGTGGCGGTGTAGAGCTTCACCGGGATCGTGACGAGGCCGAAGGAGATGGCCCCCTTCCACATGCTGCGCATGCTGTCTCCCTACCCAGATGCGAGGAATGTGCCCCTCTGGGGGACCGGCTTTGGGTAGGGCTGTCATGATGAACGGACCGCGTACGTCCAGCGAGTCGGGGGAGGATGGGCGCATGCCTGACTTCGACATCGTCGTGCTCGGCGGGGGGACCTCCGGCAGCCTGATCGCTGTCGAGGTATCGCGCGCCGGCCGGTCCACGGCCCTGGTGGAAGCGGGCCTCGTCGGCGGCGAGGCGCCGTACCTGGCCGATATGGCCTCCAAGTCGCTGCTCCAGTCCGCCCGCCGCGGCGAGACCTGGGAGCACGCGGTCGCCCGCCGGGACGAGGTCGCCGGCCACCTCGACGACACGGCGGCCGCCGCTCAGCTCGCCGAGGCCGGGCGTGACCCTGATCCGCGGCACCGGCCGGATCACCGCGCCCGGCACGGTCGAGATCCAGCCCAACCCGGGCCAGGAGAGCCGCGGCGGGCTGGCCCCGGCCGGCCCCGCTGACCCTGCGCTACCAGGACCTGGTCGTGTGCACCGGCAGCGAGCCGGTCGCGCCGCCGGTCGAGGGGCTGGCCGACGTGCCCGCCTGGACCAGCGCGGAGGCGCTCACCTGCCCGGACCTGCCCCGGCGGCTGGTGGTGCTGGGCGCGGGCCCGGTGGGCTGCGAGCTGGCCCAGATCTACGCGGCGTTCGGCTCGCAGGTCACCCTGGTCGAGGCGGAGCCGCACGTGCTGCCCGGCGAGGCCAAGTTCACCAGCGAGATCCTCGGCGACGCGCTGCGCCGGACCGGGGTGGACCTGCGGCTCGGGTCGGCGGTGGTCAAGGCCGAGACCACCGACGACGGGCTGGCGCTCACGCTGGCCGACGGGACCAGGATCGAGGCCGACCGGGTGCTGCTGGCCAGCGGGCGGCGGCCCCGGCTGTCCGGGCTCGGGCTGGAGGAACTCGGCATCACGGCCGGCCCCGGCGAGATGCTGCCGCTGGACGAGTACTGCCGGGTCGTTCCCAACGCTGCCGTGAAAACCGTCCCCCACGCTCCCGGGAAGGCGGCGCCCGGCGCTCAGGCGCCCGGCGGTCAGGCGCCCGGCGCTCAGGCGCACGACGCCGCGGCGGGGACGAAGACCACCGGGCGGGTCTGGGCCGCGGGCGACGTGACCGCGGTCGCCCCGTACACGCACACCGCCCGCTACCAGGCGCGGATCATCGCGGCCAACCTGCTGGGCAGCACCCGGGCCGCCGACTACCGGGCCATCCCGCGCACCGTGTACACCTCGCCGTCGGTCTACACGGTCGGCATGTCCCCCTCGCTGGCCGCGGCCACCGGCGTCGACCTGATCACGGTCAGCTACGACCTGGCCGAGACGGCCCGGGCCCAGGTGGAAGACGACGACCGCGGCCGGGTCGAGCTGTACGCCGACGCCGGCTCGGGCGACATCCTGGTCGGCGCGGCGGCCATCGGGCCGGACGCGGAGGAATGGATGGGCGAGGTGACGCTGGCCATCCGGGCCCGGATCCCGCTGGCCATCCTGACCGACGTGGTGCACGCGTTCCCGACCTACGGCGAGGCGGTGGGAACCCCGTTGCGGGGCCTGGCCCAGCGTTCCGCGGACCACGCGGGCGGCAGCGGGGCGGCGGGCGGCCGCGAGGCTGCAGGCAGCGGGGCTGCGGGTGGCGGCGGGCGGCAGGATGTGAGCCCGGCGCGGCGGCGGGCCCGGCCGGGGCGGGCCAGGCGAGGACGGACCCGGGGCGGGCGGGCCCGGGGCGGGCGGGGGGACCCCGGGTGCGCAGCCGGCCCGGACCCTGCTCGGACAGACCCGGGCGGCCGCGCCGGGTCCGCGGCGGACCAGGCGGCCCGGGGCACTACGCTCGAGAAAACCGGCCGCGCCGCCCATCGCGGGCTCCGGCCGGGCGACCGCCCAACCGTCACACAACACCTAAGGGGCGCTGATGAGTGAGCTGCAGCCGGGACATAGACCGATCCATCGAAGACCCGAAGGCACCGACCGAAGACGCCATCGAGCAGCACAAGCGGCTGCCGGGCGAGAACGACGAGGACGACGCCGAGGAGCGCAGGACTTCGAGCTGCCCGACGAGGCGGACCCGGCCGACGTGGTCGAGCAGCACCAGGAGGTCGGGGTCGGCGAGGACGAGGACGCGCACCGCTGACCGGCCGCGCCGGTCTCGACTGACGTAACACCCGGAATGCGCCCTGGGTCACCCTCCGTTACCCCCTTCCCGGGGTACGAGCGGTCGTAGGATGGCGTGCATCGGGCGGAATTGCTGCCCGACTGACGCAACGGAGAGTCTCGTGACAGCAACACCGCAGGCCCGTACGGCCGGTACGCGGCTGCCGAGGCACGCCCGGCGTCGGCAGCTGCTGGGCGCCGCCCAGGAAGTCTTCGTCGCGCAGGGCTACCACGCGGCGGCGATGGACGAGATCGCCGAGCGGGCCGGGGTCAGCAAGCCCGTGCTCTACCAGCACTTCCCCGGCAAGCTGGACCTCTACCTGGCGTTGCTGGACGAGAGCGTCGACGGCGCTGACCGGCACCATCCGCAGCTGCGCTCGCCTCGACCACCGACAACAAGCAGCGGGTCAGCGCCACCTTCCAGGCGTTCTTCGACTTCGTCGCCAGCACCGGCGAGGCGTTCCGCCTGGTCTTCGAGTCCGACCTGCGCAACGAGCCCGCGGTGCGGGACCGGCTGGACGCGACCATGCGGGTGCACGCGGACATGATCAGCGAGTTCATCCGCGAGGACGCGGGGCTGGGCGACGACGAGGCCCACCTGCTCGGCATCGGCCTGGTCGGCATGGCCCAGATCAGCGCGACCTACTGGCTGGGCACCGACCGGCGCCATCCCCAAGGACGCTGCGGAGCAGCTGATGGCCCGGCTGGCCTGGCGCGGCATCAGCGGCTGGCCGCGCACCGGCTGAGACCACCTCTCCCGCGACGGCCCTGCCGCCGCTGTCCCGAACAGTCCGAGCACAGGAGCGCCGTGGAAGTCAAGATCGGGATCCAGTCCATCCCGCGTGAACTCGTCGTGGAGACCAACGTCTCGGCCGCGGACCTGGAGCGTGCCCTCACCCAGGCCATGACCTCCGAGGACGGCGGGCTGTTCGTGCTGCCCGACGACAAGGGCGGCAAGTTCCTCGTCCCGGCCGGCAAGATCGCCTACGTCGAGCTGGCCGACGTGGAGCAGCGCCGGGTCGGCTTCCACTAGTTGGCGCCAGGCTGGTTCCCCGCGAGGTCAGGCTGGCCGGTTCCCGCCGGCGGCCGGTCCGCGAGGTCCGGCCAGCCGGCTCGCGAGGTCAGCGGACAGCCCCAGTGCGGACATCCGCTGGGCGTGCGCGTCGGTGATGCGGGCCAGCATCCGCCCGATGTCGCCGAGCTGGGCTGGGGGTGCGGGGCTCGCCTCCGCGGTGACGGTCCCGGGCGCTGGCCGCCCGCCGGGCTGCCGGTCTGGGCGGTGCCGGCTCCGGCCAGCAGGCCGGCCAGCGAACGCCGGTCCGCGACGACCCGGTACGCCTGGGCCAGCGCCTCCCCGACCAGCCGCCTGGCCCACAGCGCGAGCCGCCCGCCCAGCGTGCGGGTCGGCCGCGATGGCCGCGCGGACCCGGGCGATCACGAACTCGGCGTGGCCGGTGTCGGCCAGCACCCGCGAGCACGAGCTCGCGGGTCTGCGGGTCGACCAGCTCGCGCCACCGCCCGGTAGAAGTCGGCCGCGATCCCGTCCCCCACATACGCCTTGACCAGGCCCTCCAGCCAGTCGGCCGGGGCGGTGCGGGCGTGGAAGGCATCGAGTGCCGGGGCGAACGGCAGCATCGCCTGGTCCGGCTGGGCGCCCAGCGCCGTCAGGTGCTCGCACAGCAGCCGGAAGTGGCCGAACTCGGCGACCGCCATCCCGCCCAGGGCGGCCTTGTCCGCGAGCGAGGGAGCGAGCGCCGCGTCCTCGGTCAGCCGGAAGTACGCGTCCAGCTCCGCGTAGGCCAGCAGGCCGAGCAGGTCGATGATCCCGTCCCGGGAAAGATCGCCACGCTCGCCTGGCTCGCTGCGCGGGCCTCGCCGCGCTCGCCGGGCTCGCCCGGCGCCTCGTCGCGCCGCTGTGCTTCGGTCACCCGCGAAGCGTAACAACCGCGGCACTGCGAGTTGGTCCGCCCGCAGGCCAAATCACATTGGTACACTGCGAGTCAGAACTTGGGATGGAATGCGGCACCCCTCTGCTGCGTTTCCCTAACAGTAAGGCTCGTGGCCAGCCGAGCGCGCGAGTGCCGCACAGTGGCAGGACACCGCGCTGGCAGGACCCAGCGTTGGCAGAACCCAGCGGCGAGATCGCCAGCGCATGGCTGGCCGGATGCCTTACTGCGCTGGCGGGCGACGCTCGCCGGTGGAGCCGATAGCCAGGTCCGCAGTGGCAAGGACACGCGTATAGGGCGTGCCCAGACAGCGGGCCACTGATGGAAGCTGATTCAACTGACAACCACACTGACATCGTCCGTAGCAGAACCGCCGGCCGAGGACAACCCGGCAGCTGGTTCTCCGGACGTGACGCAAACGTTCCGTGACCTTGGCGTGGATGAGCAGATCTGTGCGGCCCTGGAGGTCGCCGGCATCACCTCGCCCTTCCCCATTCAGAGCCTGGCCCTGCCCATCGGGCTGAGCGGGCACGACATCATCGGCCAGGCCCGCACCGGCACCGGCAAGACGCTCGCGTTCGGCATCCCGCTGCTGCAGCATGTGGCGGAGGCGCCGGCCAGCCGGCCTTCCGCGCCCGTGGCCCTGGTCGTGGTCCCGACCCGCGAACTCGCCGGCCAGGTCGCCGAGGACCTGCGCGTGGCAGGCAGGCTCGGGGGCGCGCGGGTGGCGACCGTCTACGGCGGCCGCGCCTACGAGCCCCAGATCGACGCCCTGCGCGCCACGGTGGACATCGTGGTCGGCACCCCCGGCCGGCTGCTCGACCTGGCCGGGCAGCGGCACCTGGACCTGTCCTCGCTGCGTGCCCTCGTCCTGGACGAGGCGGACAAGATGCTGGACCTCGGGTTCCTGCCCGACGTCGAGCGGATCCTGGAGCTCACCCCGCCGTCCAGGCAGACCATGCTGTTCTCGGCCACCATGCCGGGCGACGTGGTCCAGCTGGCCCGCCGGCACCTGCGCCAGCCGCTGCACGTCCGCGCCGAGCATGGCGACGAGCCCGACCTGGTGCCGCTGACCGTGCAGCACGTGTTCCGCGCGCACCAGATGGACAAGATCGAGATGCTGGCCCGCATCCTGCAGGCCAACGGCCGCGGCCTGAGCATGGTCTTCTGCCGGACCAAGCGGTCCGCGGACCAGGTGGCCGAGGCGCTGACCACCCGCGGCTTCGCGGCCGCGGCGGTGCACGGCGACCTGGGGCAGGGCCAGCGTGAACGGGCCATGCGCGCGTTCCGCAACGGCAAGATCGACGTGCTGGTCGCCACCGACGTCGCGTCCCGCGGGCTGGACGTGGACGACGTCACGCACGTGATCAACTACGAGTGCCCGGAAGACGACAAGGCCTACCTGCACCGCACCGGGCGCACCGGCCGGGCCGGCCGGGACGGCATCGCCGTCACGTTCGTGGACTGGCGGGACATGCCCCGCTGGAAGCTCATCAACGAGGCTCTCGGCATGGGCCAGCCGGAGCCACCCGAGACCTACTCCACCTCCGAGCACCTGTTCACCGCGCTGGACATCCCGGCGGGCGTGAAGGGCAGCCTGCCCCGCGCCGAACGGGGCCGGGCCGGCCTTGAGGCGGAGGAGCTCGAGGATGTCGGCGAGACCGGGAAGGCCCGCACTCCGAGGCGGCCCGCGCGCGGCAGCGATCAGGGCCCGCGCACGGATCAGGGCCCGCGCTCCGATCAGGGCCCGCGCCCGGATCAGCCACGCAAGACCCGCGTCCGCAAGCGCACCACGGTCCGGGGTGACGGTGCGGGGCAGCCGACGCGACCCAGCGGGACCAGGCGGCCCCGGCCAAGGCCGAGGGATCCGCGGAGCAGAGCCAGCCACGTCGCCGCCGCCGCCGGTCGGGCCGCGGCCGGAAGGGCACCACGGCTAGCTAACGGCTAGTCAGCGGCTTCCATGGGAACTTCCAGGACTCGTCAAGGCACGCAAACGCGTAGCCGGAGCATCCCTGGGTAGGCTGGCCGCCTGTGAGTACACCAAAAGCCCTGCAATTGCCCTCCGGGGTGCGGCGGCTGACCATCGAGACCAGCCGCGGCAAGTTCGCGGCGCTGGAAGCGCTGCCGCCCAGCGGGATACACGAGCGGCAGCCCGCGCTGCTCGTTCCCGGGCTACACCGGGAGCAAAGAGGACTTCCTGCTGATCCTGCAGGCCCTGGCGGCCGCCGGCCGCCAGGTGGTCGCGATTGACATGCGCGGCCAGTTCGAGACCCCGGGCGCGGCCGACGCGGCCGCCTATCAGCTGGCCGCGCTGGCCGCCGACGTGGCCATGGTCGCCGACTGGCTCAGCGAGGGACACGACGGCTCACCCGGCGCGGCCGGCGGCCCGGGTGTCCACCTGCTCGGCCACTCCCTCGGCGGGCTGGTGACCCGGGAGGTGCTGCTGGCCCGGGCCGCGCGGATCAGCTCCCTCACCCTGATGAGTTCCGGCCCCGGGCGCGCTGACCGGCCCGCGGGCCGCAGATTCTCGCAGGAACTGCTGGCCGAGCTGGGCGGGACCGCCCCGGACGGGCTGGGCGCGGAGATCGAGCGCATCTGGCAGACCCGGCTGGAGCCGGAGGCCGTGGCGGGTGGCGTCCCGGTCGGCGATCATCGACTTCCTGCGCACGCGGATGCTGAGCAGTTCCCCCACCGGCCTGCGGACGATGGCCGAGGCCCTGCTCACCTGCCCGGACCGGACCCCGGCCCTGGCCCGGCTGGACGCGGCCCCGGTCATGGTCCTCTACGGCGAGAACGACGACGCGTGGGAACCAGCCACCCAGGAAGACATGGCGGCCCGGCTGCGCGCCCAGCGGGTCTGCATCCCGGCCGCCGCGCACTCCCCTGCGGTGGAGGCGCCGGAAACCACGGCGAGCACGCTGACCAGCTTCTGGAACGCGACCGAGTGCCGGAGGGCCCGCCCGTCCCGCCCCGCCTAGATGCCGGCCTACGGCCGTCAGTCCCCGGTGAGTTCGCCCAGGCCGTCCCAGGGGCGCCGGGCGGGGGTGGCGGCGGCCCCTTCCGGGCACACCGCACGGAAGTCGCACCAGCCGCAGCCCGGGCCCGGGCTGGGCGGGAACACCTCGCCTGCCCGGCGGCTGCGCCCCCGCGGCGCCCCCCGCGGCGCCCTTCCGGGTCACGCAGCCGTCCCGGTAGCGCTGGTCGGCCGCCGCGCACTCAGCCGCGATGTCCTCGGCCCGGCCCAGATGCCGGTCCAGCGTGGCCTGCGTGTGCTCCCAGGCGTGCACCGTGCCCGGTGGGCAGGTGATGCAGCTCGACCCGGTGGCAGGGCCGGCGCAGCACCCGCCCGGCGGCGACCGCGTACAGCGCCAGCGGCAGCGACGCCCGGGCGTCGTCGGTGCTCAGCGGGCGGCGGCCGGTCTTGTAGTCCACGACGGCCAGCTCGCGGTCGCCGGCCGGCGGACCGCCGGTCGTCCAGCCGGTCGATCCGGCCGGAGAACGCGATCCGGTCGGTCCGGGCGCCCACCGTCCGCTCCACCCCGGCCGGCTCGTCGGCCGGGTCCAGGCCGGCGACGTACTTCTCGACCATGCCCCGGGCCCGGTCCCGCGCGGCCGCGGACTGCGCGTCGCTGGCGAACCCCTCGTTGATCCAGCCGCGTTCCAGTAAACCCGCCGGCGGCGGGCACGGTCCGCTGCGGCCTGCGGCAGCCGCCACCATCCGGCCAGCGCGTTGTGCACGCTGGCGCCGAGGCTGTTGTGCGCCCAGGGCGGCCCCTTGCGCGGGGCGGGCCGGTCCAGGTAGCTCATCCGGTACACGCCGCCGGCAGTCCAGCCAGGTACTCAGCCGGGTCGGGGTGCACGCGTACAGGCGGCGGGGCATCCCGTCCAGCCCGAGCTGCTCTTCGCGGGGCATCCGGTCAGTCCGGGTCCGGCGGGCAAGTGGAGCCGGGCCCGCGGTCACCCACGAGTCGAACTGCTTCTGGGCCGCCGACACGGTGGTCTCCTCGCCGTGCCCCGGCAGCACCCGGGTCGGACCGGGCAGGGTCAGCAGATGCTCGCCGATGGCGCTGAGCTGCGCGGGGAAGTCGGGGTACTCGTGATGGTGCGGCACCGGGCCGCTGGCCCTCAGGACATCGCCGGCGAACACCGCCTCGCAGTTCCTCGCTGTAGAGGCACACCGAGCCCGGGCTGTGCCCCGGGGCGTGGATCACTTCCAGCGTGGCGTCGGCGACCTCGAAGATCCCCCCGTCCTCCATCTCGATCTCCGGGTCGCCGTCCCGGTGTGCCTCGCGCCAGACCAGCCGGTCCCGGGGATGCAGCGCCACCGGGGCCTCGTCCCGCGCCGCCACCTCAGGGGCCGCCGCGACGTGGGCGGCGTGCCCGTGGGTGCAGATGACGGCGAGGATCTCCCGGTCGCCGACGGCGGCCAGCACCGCCCGGGCGTCACGGCCCGGGTCGACGACGATGACCTCGTTGTCGTCGCCCACGATCCAGGCGTTGCCTTCTGGCGCGTCCGCGTCCCCCGGTGACGCCACCCGCTCTATCCGCGCCTCCATGGCCTGCCTTCCTTCCTCATCCTTGTTTCACGAACGCCCCGCCCGGCCCGGGCCCGCGGCCAGCTGGACGGCGATCGCGGACAGCAGCAGACGCGAGATCCGGGTGAGCAGCTCCACGCCGCTGTCCCGCAGGACACGCTGGACCAGCCCGCACAACCGCATGGCAAGCCAGGGCACCACGATGACGGCGCACGGGGGCGAGCCCGGACGCGGCCGCCTGTGCCCCATTATGGATCCGCTGGACGAACAGCATGCTCGCAACGATCGCACCCGGGTCGGACAGATCGCTGGCGTGGCGCTGACGGCGACTCATCCGCCGCCGGGCCCGGCGGCCCCGCCAGCCAGCGCCATTAGCTGCTCGAACGCGGCGGGGCTGGTCGTCTCGACCCCCAGCCGGTGCCCGGTGAGGTCGCCATGGTCATCGCTCCCCCCGGTCGCCACCAGGCCCAGCCCGGCGGCAAGGGCCCGGAGCCTGGCCCGTTCCGCCGCGTCGTGATCGGGGTGGTCCACCTCCAGGCCGGCCAGCCCCGCCCCGGCCAGGGCGGCGATGGCCTCATCGGGGATCCGCCAGCCCCGGGAAATCGCCCCCGGGTGGGCCAGCACCACCGCCCCGCCGCTGGCCCGGACCAGCCCGACCGCCCGGGCCGGGTCCAGCGCGTACCGGCTCACGTAGGCCCGGCCGCCCGCGCCGATCCAGTCCGGGCCGAACGCCTCGCGCGGTGTGGCGATCGCGCCCGCCGCCACCATGGCCCGGGCGATATGCGGGCGGCCCACGCTCCGCCCGGCCGCGAGCGCCGCCACCTGCTCCCAGGTGACGTCCACGCCGAGGTCCCGGAGCCGCCGCACCATGGCCTGGCCGCGGCGGACCCGGTCGTCCCGGATCGCCTGGCACTCGGCCGCGAGTTCCGGGCTGGCCCCGGCCGGCAGGTAGCTGAGCAGGTGCACGCTGTGCCCGTCCAGCCGGGCCGGACAGTTCCATGCCGCTGACCAGGGTCAGGCCTCCGGGAGGGCCTGGCGGGCCTCGTCCTGCCCGGCCAGGGTGTCGTGGTCGGTCAGCGCGAGCACGTCGAGGCCGGCGGCCCGGGCGCGGCGCATCACCTCGGCGGGCGGGTCGGTGCCGTCCGACGCGGTGGAGTGGGAGTGAAGGTCGATGCGCACGACGGCTCATCGTACGGCTCGGCGGCCAGCCTGACCCTGCTCTTCAGGGTCGGGCTGGGTGTCTCCTCCGCGCCCCGTGGGCGCCCTTCAGCGCGGCTGGCGTCCTTCAGTGCGGGCTGGCGCCCTTCAGTGCGGCTGGCGTTCTTCAGTGCGGGCTGACGCCCTTACTGCCGGCTGGCGCCCTTCAGCCGGGCAGCCGTGGGGAGAGCGCGCCGAACGGGACGTCCAGTTCCTGCCCGGGGTCGCGCAGATCCCGCAAGGACAGGTTCTCCAGCAGGAGGATGCCGGCCGTGTCCGGCCACAGGATAATCCACAGCCAGTTGGCCAGCACCTCCCCGGCGAACACGGCCGCCCCCGGCGATTCCACGCTCCACAGCGGGAACTCGTGGTGGCCGAACCGGATCAGCGCGTGCGGTGGGCCCGCCGCGAATCCCTCACCGGGATCCGGGCCGTCCAGCCCGGCCAGGCCCGCCCCCAGGCCGAGCCCCGGCTCCTCGGAGATGACCAGCATCTCCCCCGGGCCGCCTACCGGGTTGGGCCCGGACAGGGCGACCACGCAGCCTCGGGTCCCGCTGCGGTCGTCGCCCGCGCCGGTATACCCGGTGACCAGCCAGCCCAGCGGTATCGGCCACGGCAGCCAGACCGGCACGGCGGCCGCCTTGAGCAGGGCGTGCAGTCCCTCCGTGGTGGGGACGTGAGCGGGCCGGAGCGGCAGCACCGCACCGTGGCGTGCGCACTGCCAGGCGCTGTGCCAGGCGCTCGGCTCGCTGAGTTCGCCCTGGCAGCGCGGGCAGATCGGGGCCTTCATCATGAGTAATGACGTTGATCTGCGGCCGGGCTCACGTCAAGCACCAGGGGGCACCAATCATGGTGGCCTCCGCCGGGCGCCAGTTGGCCAGCCGCTCTGGCCGGGAATACTGGCCGCGTGCCAGCGCTGCGGGTTCCCTGCGTAGGAGCGATCATCAAGGACGAGGCCGGGCGTCTCCTGCTGATCCAGCGGGGACACGAGCCGGAGGCGGGCCGGTGGTCGCTGCCCGGCGGCCGGATCGAGCCGGGGGAAAGCGACGAGCAGGCGGTCGTCCGGGAGACCCAGGAGGAAACCGGGCTCCAGGTGACGTGCGGCGCGCTCGTGGGGTCGGTGGAGCGGCCCGGGGCTGCGCGGTGCGGTGGTTGACATCCGGGACTATGCGGCCACGGTGACCGGGGGGATGCTGGCCGCGGGCGACGACGCGGCCGACGCACGCTGGGTGAAGCCCGGCGGACCTGGCCGCCCTGCCCTTGACCAGCGGGCTGGCCGAGACGCTGGGCGCCTGGGGAGTGCTCGGCTGAGGTCCCGGCGGGGCAGGGACGGAACGCCCGGGTGCGGGCCAGCCTGGCCGCTCGTTCCTTGCCCGCGTCCCTTGCCTGCTGTGACCAGGGCGAGCCTACGGACCGCGAGGATCGGCACGACGCCATCCGGTCACAGCCTCCCGTATCCGCATGGCACGCTGGCTGCGTGAGCGATATCCAGCCGGAGGCCCGCCGGACCCAGCCGGACGCTGGCCGGACCCAGCCGGACGCGCAGCTCGCCCTCATCGCGGAAGCCACCAAGCGGGCAGGCCTGATCTGGATCACAGTCCCGGGCCAGGGCGGCGCTGGCCAGGAGCGGCCGCGGCCGGCCTGGCACGTCTGGCGCGACGCCGCGTACGTGCTGACCGGCCCGGGCGAGCAGCACGTCCCCGGGCTCGGCGACGCCAGTCACGTGATCGTGGAGGTAGCGAGTAAGGACACAGGAGGCCTGCTGGTGCGCTGGACGGCCCGGGTGAGCCGGGTGGAGCCTGATTCCGCGGACTGGCCGGGGATCATCGGGGCGCTGCTGGCCGGGCGGCTGAACGAGCCGGCCAGCCCTGGGACGCCCTCCCCGCGCGGCGCTGGGCGCAAACCGGAGCCGTCTACCGGCTCAGCCCGGCCGACCCGTTCGACCCAGGGTTCGACGCTCCGTAGCATGAAGGCATGGTCATGCCGCCCGCTGTTTCCTCGCCCCCCACCGCCGAGCAGGTCACCCAGGCCCTGGCGGGAGTCAACGACCCCGAGATCCACCGGCCGATCACCGAGCTCGGGATGGTCAAGAACGTCGCAGTGGACGAGCGCGGGGTGGTGCGGGTCGATATCTATCTCACCGTGTCTGGCTGCCCGCTGCGCGACACCATCACCAGGGAAGTGACCGCGGCGGTCAGCCAGCTGCCCGGAGTGGCCGAGGTCCGGGTCGATCTGGACGTGATGAGCGACGAGCAGCGTCGTGAGCTGCAGGGCAAGCTGCGCGGCGGGCGCCCGGAGAAGGAGATCCCCTTCGCCCAGCCCACGTCGCTGACCAGGGTGTTCGCTATCGCCAGCGGTAAGGGCGGCGTCGGCAAGTCCTCGGTCACGGTCAACCTGGCCGCGGCGCTGGCCAAGGCGGGGCAGAAGGTGGGCGTCCTCGACGCCGACATCTACGGCCACTCCGTGCCGCGGATGCTGGGCGCCACCGACTCACCCACCCAGGTCGAGCAGATGATCATGCCGCCGACCGCGCATGGCGTGAAAGTGATCTCGATCGGCATGTTCACCACGGGCAACGCGCCGGTGGTCTGGCGTGGGCCGATGCTGCACCGCGCGGTGCAGCAGTTCCTCGCCGACGTGTACTGGGGCGACCTCGACGTGCTGCTGATGGACCTGCCGCCGGGCACCGGCGACGTGGCCATCTCCGTGGCCCAGCTGGTCCCGGGCGCGGAACTCATCGTGGTCACCACTCCTCAGCTGGCCTCCTCGGAAGTGGCGGAGCGGGCCGGGGCCATCTCGGTACAGACCCACCAGCGGATCACCGGCGTGATCGAGAACATGTCGTCGCTGGCCTGCCCGCACTGCGGCGAGCCCGTCCCGGTATTCGGCTCAGGTGGCGGCCAGGCGGTGGCCGACGCGCTGACCCGGGTGACCGGGGCGCCCGTGCCGCTGCTCGGCCAGGTGCCCATCGACGTCCGGCTACGGGAAGGTGGCGACCGGGGTGTCCCGCTGGTCCTGTCCGACCCGGAGTCCGCCGCCGCACGGCAGCTGACCGGGATCGCCAACGGTATGGCTAACCGCTCGCGCGGGCTGGCCGGCCGGAGGCTGGGACTGACCCCCGCCTGATCAGCCGTCCCTCACCATGCCGGGCGTACCGGCAACGGCATGAATCCCTCGACTGCGGGCCCCAACCCCCGTTTCCAGCACATGAGCTCAGCTCTCGGCCGCCTGGGTTTCGTGCGTGATAGGCGCTCCGGGGCAGGCCTGTACCACCAGCATCATGGGTCACACTGATCACGGTTTGCGTCCGCTTCTCCACCCACATTTCCCGCGTGACGTGCGTTATGGCGGGTGTTTTGTCCGGTTTGCACGAACTTTTCGCGGGAAACGTGGACGGGAGGGGCCAGTGTGACTCGTGGGAACGGGAGCAGGGCGGCGGCAGACCAGGGCACGGACGGACGCACGGACGGGACAGCGGACCTGGACGCCGTCCGGGCCACGAGGGGGCTGACGAGGCAGCGTTCAGGTGGCCTCGGGGTCGAAGGGCGGGGTTTCCTCGCGGGCCAGCGTGGCCGTGGCCCTCCGGTCGGCCGCATACTCGACCTCGGATTCCGCCATCCCCGCTGCGGCGCCGTT
The DNA here is from genome assembly GCA_963711485.1 of uncultured Actinomycetes bacterium. Taxonomy (GTDB): domain Bacteria; phylum Actinomycetota; class Actinomycetes; order Streptosporangiales; family Streptosporangiaceae; genus RYN-230. The sequence goes on along the minus strand of CAVQEM010000019.1, from coordinate 15,650 downwards.
ATGGTCGCCGTTCAGGTCATCGAACAGGTGCTTGCGGACGAAGTTACCCGGGTGCAGGTCCCGCACGTCGAAGTCGGAGAACTCGGGCCCCAGGCCCTCGCGGAGGTCCCGGGTCGCCCCGTCCGCCAGCTGGCGCAGCTCGCGCAGGGCCCGGCCAGCCTGGGCGGCCATCTTTGGCAGCTGGTCCGGCCCGAAGATCACGAGCGCGATCACCCCGAGGACCAGAATCTTCCAGATGGACAGGTCGAAAAACACGTCAGCTCTCCTGGCGGGGCGCGGCCGCAGCGGCACGCAGTCTTCCCTCACTGTAGACCGTCATCTGCCGCAACGCTGCCCCCGGAGCACGGGACCGTGTCCCGGATGTCCGGCCCCAGTCCGCCGCAGCCTCACCGGAACGGGTTGAGCCAGGATCCCAGCCGGCTGCAGGCCGCGGCGCATCCGGCCGAGGAATCCTGGCCCGGCATTGTGCGGCAGCACGCCTATGACCTGGTCCAGGGTCTGGTCCGGGGCGTCAGCGATGAGCGTGTAGACGAAGCCGCGGGCGGACCAGGCCACGCTGCGCTGGTCGGGCCCGGCCGCGTAGACGCGATCACCGCGCAGCGCGACCTGCGACCACCCGTTCAGCTGGGCGGGCAGGTGGCCGCGCTGCACGAACAGCGAGATCACGGACAGTCCGTCGGAGTAGGCCAGGTCGACGACCGTGCCGGCCGGCCCGCTGGTCTGACTCGCCCGGACCAGGCTGAGCTGGCCGGGCAGCTGCGCGGGAAGCGGCCAGCCCGCGGCCCGCATCCGGGCCAGCTGCACGCTGGCGAGCAGCTTGCCGCCGGGTACCGATGCGGTGCGCGGCGCCGCCTCGGCCGCCGGCGAGCCGAGCGAGAGGCTCACGAACACTTCTTGGCTGACCATCTGCTCGCTGCCGTCGAAAGTCTCCCGGCGCAGCGGCAGCTTGGTCGCGGTGTCCAGCCAGAACCGGGCGGCCAGCTGGCCGTCCCGGTGCCGCAGCACGAGTTCCTGCGCGGGCCGGCCGGCCACCCGCCCGTGCCCGCCCAGGGACACCCGGTAGTTCTCGGCCAGCAACACGACCATCTGCGAGGTCATGGTCATGATGCCCTCGGGATCGCGCTGGCCGGCGTCGTCGTCGCCGTCCCCCTCCGGATCGGCGGTGCGTGTCCGGTACTGCGGCAGGGCCGCCGTGGGCAGCGAGGCGGCCTGGATCAGGGTCTGATGATCACGCTGGTGCCATACGTTCACCACTGAGGTCCAGCTGCCGTCCGGGCCCTGCCAGGCCGTCAGCTGAACACCCTGGTAGGAGACCTGGCGGCAGGCGCTGGCCGCCTCGCTGAGCAGCCGCAGGCCCGCGTCGGCTGTGGTCCCCGCCGCGGCGGGGCGCCCCGCGGACGGCAGGGCCGCGGATGACCGGGCCGAACCGGGGGACCCGGGTACCGCGGACTGGCGGACCCCGCCCCGGCTGGCCGCCAGGGGCATCAGCTCGCCGCCGTGGCCCACCATGTCCCGCCAGATCACCGTGACGCCGGTGGCGATCAGGCCGAGGACCACCACCGCGGTGACGATACGCAGCGGCAGCGGGTCGTGCGGAGGACCGGCCCCGTCATAGGGGGGCGTGGTGCGGGAGAACATCCGTCAGCTCACGGCCCGGGGCTCGCAGCCGCGGACATGGACACGGCCGCGCTGACGGCCGGGACCGGCTGCATGCCGCGGCGTACCAGTTCGGCTGCGCGGCCGGCAGCCGGCCGGGCACTGGCCGACCGGGCACTGGCCGCCCGGGCACTGGCCGACTGGCCTGTCGCGGACTGCCGACGGCCCGCGCGGGCCGCGGCCGCCGCGGCGCCCGCGGCCGCCGCCCCGGTCACGCCGCTGGCCGACACGCCGACCGTAACGCGGCCGGCCCGCGTGGCCGCGGCCGGACTGGGGCTGCCGCCGGGGTGGGCGGACGGCCCACTGGACGGCGTGACCGGCAGGTCGCCAGTGATGATCGCATGCTGGACGAGGAACGTGCCGACGGCGGGGGTGACCTTCGGGCCAGGCACCTGCTGCTCGCCGCCTGCGAAGAAGGCCGCCGCGCCGAGGCCGGCCACCGCGGAGGCGAGGATGCCGGCCGTCAGCATCCGGGCGGCCGGGAGCACGCCCCGCGAACGCCACGCCGGCCGGGCCGTCCACGGCCGGCCGTCCGGCGGCATGGCCATGGCCATCAGCCGGCCGGTCAGCGCCGCGTCCGCCATCGCCTCGCCCAGGGTATGCATCCGCTGCTTCAGCGCGCGCAGGGCCACCGCCTCCTGGCGGCAGGCGTCGCAGCCCGCGATGTGGGTCAGGACCCGGTCCCGCTCAGCATTACTGAGCTCCCCGTCGATCAGGGCGGAGATCCGCTGCCCGAGATGACTCATAGCTCACCCGCCAGGGGCACGGCCGCGGTCTCCTCCGCCGCGGCCGCCACCACAGGCGCCGCAGCCGCCACCACGGGACCGGCCGCCACCACAGGCCCCGCCACCACAGGCGACACGGCCTTGGGCGCGATGGCGGGGCGGCGCGGGCGGCGGTGGTCGAGCGTGGTCCGGAGCTGGGCGCGGCCACGATGGATGCGGCTGCGCACGGTGCCCAGCTTCACTCCCAGCGTGTCCGCGATCTCCTCGTAGGACAGGCCCTCGATGTCGCAGAGCACGACCGCGGCCCGGTACTCGGGGGCCAGCGCCTTGAGCGCAGCCTGGATGTCGCCGTCCAGGTGCCGCTCGTCAAAGGCCTGGGCAGGCGTGGGCTCGTCTCCGCGCAGCCGCTGCGCCGTGTCGTCGCCCAGGCCCTCGAACCGGATCCGCTGCCGGCGCCGGGCCATGTCCAGGAACAGGTTGGTGGTTATCCGGTGCAGCCAGCCCTCGAAGGTGCCCGGGGTGTAGCTGTTGAGCGAGCGGAAGACGCGGACGAAGACCTCCTGGGTGAGGTCCTCGGCGTCATGGCTGTTGCCGGTCAGCCGGTAGGCGAGCCGGTAAACCCGGGCGGAGTGCTCACGCACGATCTCTTCCCAGGTCGGAGGCGTCCAGGCAGACGCCGCGTCCGGCGTGGTACCGGGCATGTCCACGATCTCGCCGTCCCGCCGTGTGCCGTCTGCCTTTACCACCATGGTGCCCGGGCATCCCCTTCCCGCAACACAACTGCTCGGATTCTGCTTGTACGCCGCGGCCGGCACCCGGCCGGCCAGGCTGGCGTGCCCGATCACCGCTGGTGCGGGGGTTTCTCGCTCGCGTCATGGATAACGCACGAACGGGCCCCGCTGGTTCCCGGGTCACGGCGCGTAACGATAGGCTCCCCAGACTGGGATAAGCATGCACCGGAAGGCACACATTGTGAGCGCAGAGGCCAACCTTGCCTACGTCGAGGGCTACCTCACCGAGGACGAGCCGCTGCTGGCCGCGCGCCGCGAGGCGGCCGAGATCGGCGGCGCCCCGCCGATCGGGCCTGGCGGCGGGGCAGCACTGTGCTTCATCGCGGCGGCCATCAGCGCCAGATCAGTGGTCGAGATAGGCACCGGCTGCGGCACCTCGGGTATCTGGCTGCTCCGCGGCATGCGCCCGGACGCCGTCCTGACCAGCGTCAACGCCGAGCCTGAGCATCAGCGGCTGGCCCGCAAGGCGTTCACAGACGCGGGATTCCCGTCGAACCGCTACCGGCTGATCAGCGGGAAAGCCCTGGATGTGCTGCCCCGTCTCACCGACGGCGCGTACGACCTGGTGTTCTGCGACGCCGATAAGCAGGAGTACCCGGACTACCTGGCCGCCGCCCTGCGGCTGCTGCGTCCGGGCGGGGTGGTGGCGTTCGATAACGCGCTGGCCGGCGGCCGGGTCGCCGATCCCGCCCGGGACGACCCGAGCACCGTCGCCATCCGGGAGGTCAACGAGCAGGTGCGCCAGGACGAGCGGCTGGTGCCCGTGCTGCTCCCGGTCGGCGACGGGCTGCTCACCGCGGTCAAACGCGGGTAGCCCGCCCGCCGGGTGCCACCGTCAGGGCGGCTTCTTTCCCGATTACGGTCCGGCCGGCGGGCCCGCCAGCCACCGCAGTAGCAGCCGGGTGCCGAACCCGGTGGCGCCCTTGGTGTTCTCGCCGTCGTCGGCGGTGGCCCGGGCCGCGCCCGCGATGTCCAGGTGGGCCCAGGACCGCCCGCCGGTGAACTCGCGCAGGAACAGGGCCGCGTCGATCGACCCGGCCCGGCTGCCTGTCCGGGCCACGTTGGCCAGGTCGGCCACGGGGGAATCGAGGCCGTCGCGGTACTCACCGGCGAGCGGCATCCGCCACAGCCGCTCCCCGCTCGCCGTCCCCGCGTCCAGCAACGCCGCCGCCAGCTGGTCGTCGGTGGCGAACAGGGCCGCCATGGAGCCGCCCAGCGCCACCCTCACGGCCCCGGTCAGCGTGGCCAGGTCGACCACCACGTCCGGGTCCAGCACGTCGTCGGCGTAGGCCAGCGCGTCGGCGAGGACCAGCCGGCCCTCCGCGTCGGTGTTGAGCACCTCCACCGTCTGGCCGCGGTAGTGGGTGATGACGTCGCCCACCCGCAGCGCCGTCCCGGACGGCATGTTCTCCGCCGCCGCCACCAGGCCGGTTACCCGGGCCCGGACCCCGAGCCGGCCCAGCGCGGACATCACGCCGATCACCGCGGCGCCGCCGGCCATGTCGGTCTTCATCAGCTTCATGCCCTCGTTGGGCTTCAGCGACAGGCCACCGCTGTCGAACGTGATGCCCTTGCCGATCAGCACGATGTGCCGCCCGGCCTCCGCGGGCCCAGAACCCTCCGCGGGCTCATAACTGAGCTGGATCAGGCGGGGCGGGTGGGCCGACCCCGACCCCACGCCCAGGAGGCCGCCGAAACCGCCGGCGGCGAGTTCGGCCTCGCGCCAGATGCGGGACGCCAGGCCGTGCTCCGCGGCGACCGCGGCCGCCTGGTCCGCAAGCCATTCTGGCGTCTTGATCATTGACGGCGTGTTGGCGAGGTCGCGGGCGAGGGCCACGGCGCCGGCGACGGTGGCCGCGTGGCCGACCAGGTGCGCCCGGCTGGCCGCCCCGGCGAGCAGCAGGCGGATTTCCCCCAGATCGCCGTCCTGCGCCTGCGAGGTCTTCATCGTGAACTGGTAGGAGCCGAGCAGAACGCCCTCCGTGAAGGCCTGCACCGCCTCGTCGGGTTCGTCGAGGACGGCCGTGGTCAGCGCGGGCCGCCCGGCCGGGAGGCGGCGGGCCAGCGCCGCCCCGGCCCGGCGCAGGGCTCCCGGCGAGCCGTCCCCGACGCCGAGGAACAGAACCGTGCAGGCCTCCGTGCCGAGCCGGATCACCGTCTGGGTAGTTTCACCCGCCCGGCCGGTCAGCTCCGCGCTGGCGATGATCTGGGCCGCGCTGGGCCCCCCGTACGCGTCCAGGCTGGATGCACCGGCACCAGGCACCGGCACCTCGGACGCACCCTCCGGGCTGCGTACCGGGACGGCGATCAGGGCCGGCGTTGCGGCCGTGCCCCGGGCTCCCTCGGCCAGGTAGTCAGCCAGCGGTTTCAGGCCAGCCGCCGGCGCGACCGTAACCCTCGCCTTGACCGGCAAGGCTCAGCCGGTGATGGACTTGAGCGCGTCCGAGAGCCGGGCCGCCTCATCGGCGGACAATTCGACCACCAGCCGCCCGCCTCCCTCAAGCGGGACGCGCATCACGATTCCGCGGCCCTCCTTGGTGACCTCGAGCGGACCGTCACCCGTCCGCGGCTTCATCGCCGCCATTCCGCATCCCCTTCCTGCTCGGGGCCGTATGAGACCTCGCGGAGGCCTGCCCCGCGCCGGAATCCCGGCGCCTGCGGCGGGTCCGGCCACCCACAGCCGTGTTGATCAGTACCTCTATTATCCAGAGTTCCGGCCTACAGTGGTAACGATCAGCACTCCCTTCCGCCCGCCGCCGTCGGTAACTGGCGTCTCAGCAGTCACTGAGACCACCGTCCGCGGCCTGTCCCGAGGAGGAGTCCGGTGACCGACAGCGTCCGCTGGGACCTCGATGGAGCGGTGGCGACCATCACGCTGAACCGGCCGCAGGCGCACAACGCCCTGACCGCGGAGCTGAAGACCGAGCTGCTCGGGGCGGTCCACCGGGCCGCTTCCAGCCCGGAGGTCCGCGCGGTCCTGATCACCGGCGCGGGCCGGGCCTTCTGCGCCGGCCAGGACCTGCGTGAGCACGCGGAACTGCTGGGGGCGGCCGGGCCGCGGGATGACCCGACGCCGGCCGCCGGGGCGCCGCCGTCCGGCGCACCGGCGGCGCAGATGCCTGCGGGGACCGCGTCCGCGGTAGGGCTGCCCGCCGCCGGGGCGCCGGCGCGGCCGCGCTCGATACGGTCCGCGAGCACTACAACCCGCTCGTGCTGGCCATCATGTCCATGCCCAAGCCGGTCATCGCCGCCGTGAACGGGGTCGCCGCCGGGGCGGGCGCCGGGCTGGCCTTTGCCTGCGACTTCCGCATCGCTGCCCAGGGCGCCAGCTTCCTGATGGCGTTCGCGCGGGTCGGGCTGGCCGCCGACACGGGCGTGTCCTGGACCTTGCCCCGGCTGGCCGGGGCGGGGCGGGCGGCCGAACTGCTGATGCTCGCGGAGCCGGTCCCCGCGTCGCGCGCACTGGAACTAGGCCTGGTCAACCAGGTGGTGCAGGACGCGGACCTGGCCGGCGACCGCGGGCGGGCTCGCCGCGCGGCTGGCCGCAGGACCGACCGCCGCCTATGCGGGCATCAAGGAGCAACTCGGTTACGCGGCGGCGCACGGCCTGGCCGAGGCCCTGGAGAAGGAGGCCGAGGTGCAGACCAGCCCTGGGACGGACCGCCGATCATCAGGCCGCCACGCTCGCCTTCACCCGCAAGCAGGAGCCACGTTTCCAGGGCCGGTGACCAGCCCCAGGGCCGGTACCGGGCCTGGGCTTAGCGGGCCTGGTCCGTCTGCGCGGCCACGTCGGCGCCGGCCAGGTCCTCGTGGGCGCAGACGATCTGCTCGGTGGCATCGACCAGGTCGGAAAAGGCCCGCCACTCCCGGTGACCGCTGCGGCCGGTCCAGGACACCACCCGGCTGCGGCACCAGACGGTGAGGCCTCGCCTGATGGACAGCACGGACATCCCCGAGGCCGGGGCGTCGGCGCGGACGATGTGCCCGATACCGCGCTCGGAGAGCATCCGCTCCAGGATGGCGGCCGCCTGCACCGAACCGGGCTGCGGCCGGCGGAACCGGTCCAGGGCGCTGCTGGCCGGGACCGGCAGGGCGAACCAGACCGCCTTGCCGGAGACCTTCCAGCCGCCGAGCCGGGCCCGGGTCAGGTGGTGACCCCAGCGCCCCTGGGACAGGCTGTGGACCACATGCAGGCCGCGGCCGCTCACCGCGTCCACCGGCACCGGGACGGCCGGATCGGGCGGCGCATCGTCTTTCCAGCGCGGCAGGGCATCGAAGACCTTGCAGACCAGCTCCTGCGTCCCTGCGACGGTGCGTAGGTAGAGCCAGATTTCCGGGGCGCCCGCCATGGCGCGGCCGCGCACATCGAACTGGATCCCCGTCTGCGCGTGCATGCTGTTAGCCGCGAGCTCGCTGGCCATGATGGCGCCGTCGTAGATCAACTCGGCCGACAGGCCGACCCCCGGCGCCGCCGCGCGGAAGAGCCGCCGGGCCACAGCCGAGCACGTAGCATCCAGCGGAAGCGGGGAGGCGGAGCAGCCGCCTGCCGACACGGTCTCAGCCGGCGCCGGCACCGCTTCCGTGACGTGCGGCGTGTCCGCGGCAAGCGACCCTAACATGATCCTCAGCCTTCCCGGCCCGCAATATGTGAAACACACATTATGAGTCATGTCCGCGCTGCGCAACGACATCGGAGCTTGCCGGGTCGGGTTGGACGAGTCTTTACTAACCGACCGGGACCGTCGCCCGCCTGATCGTAACGCTACGTAAGGTAACACTGCGGTGGCTACGAGGTAATGAGCAGAGGGACAAGTGCTGCCGGGCCTGTGCTCTTGGCAGTACAGTCGTGGCCGCGGCGGCTGCCGAACCCGGAGCCGCCAGGCCTCGAGACAGGCCCCGCAGAAAAGAATCCCCCGGGCCGCCACCCGGGGGATTCTCTTCTGCCTGGCCGCCTTCGCCGCCCCTGCTGCCGGTCTGGCCAGCCCTCCCTGGCCAGCCCGCCGGCCAGCCCCTGCCTGGCTTCGGCGCCCCTGCTTGCCAGCCTTCGCCGGCCTGCTTGCCTGGCCCTCGCCGGCCCTGCTGCCTCGGCCGGCTTCGCTGGCGGGGTCAGCGGTCGAGGTCGTACCGGCCCGCCTTGGTGTCCGACAGGAACTCGGCGAACGCCACCCGGCTGACCACATGAGCGCCGTCGCCAGGCCGGGTGCTGTCCCGTACCGCGACGACATCCACGAAATTGCCGGCGACTTCCACGCAACCGCCGTTAGAGGTACTGCTGAGGCGCGCCTTGCGCCACTGTGCTCGAGACAGGTCAGTCATTTGTCACTCCAGTTGTTGAGCGAGATGTTCCAGGTAAAGCACGGTATCGCCAGGCTCCTGGGCCGCATCGCGGATCCGGCTGAAAGCCTGGATGTACAAGCTCACCTCTTCTGGTCTGCTTACCTCCTGGATAGCCGTGTCTGTTTCTGTGAAGACGAGGGGCTCGTCTCCAGGCAGGTCAAAAATGTTGATCGAGGACGACACGCCGGGGCTGGGACCGTCCGCGAAGCGCAGGATGCGCAGCTCGACGTTGCCGCGGCGGCTCATCTCGATGAGGTGCTCGATCTGCTCCCGCCGCTCCGGCCTGGCTGCCCCAGTGGTACATGAGTGACGCCTCGGTGATCACCGCCACCAGGTTGGGCGCCGTGCCGTTGGTACGGTCCAGGATTTCCTGCCGCCGCTGCCGCGTCTCCATCGCCTTCCGGCGCCACGCGGGTGGCCGCGGGCCGGCCCGCATGAAGGCTTCCGCGTAGTCCTGGGTCTGCAGCAAGCCGGGCACCACCAGCGGCATGCAGACCTGGATCCGCTCGGCGTCGTTCTCGAACCCGGGGAACTCGTTCTCGAAGATGTCGGTGTAGTCCCGCCACCAGGGCCGGGCCCGGGCGCGGATGGCGAGGTCCTCAAGCTCCTCGGCGGCGGCGGGATCCACGCCGTAGATCCGCAGCAGATCCCTGATGTCGCTCATCTCAGGGCGTTTCCACTGGTTGGCCTCGAACCGGCCCACCTTGCCGCGTCCCCAGTTGAGGATGTCGCAGACGTGGTTCGCAGTGTGACCGCTCTCAGTCCTGAGTTCGGCCAGGCGGCGGGACAGCCGGCGCTTGGCGACGGTCGCGCCGTAGGCGTCGTCAGCCATCGCGATCTCCTCGTGAGCAGGATGATGCGTGCAGCATAGCGCTACCTAACTTGTGAATCGCAGATTATCGCATACTCTCATGAGACTCCCAGGTTACGCCGGAAGCGCCGTATCCGGCACTGCCGGACATGGCCGCCCACCGGCCGCCCGCCCGGCGAGGCACTGCCTGGCCACGGCCGCCGGCCGCGGGAGGCCCGGCGGCACTGCGGTCAGCTGGCTCCGTCGTCGAACTCGCCGCCCCGCGCGCCGTCGAGGAAGCACTCCCACTCGTGGCGGTCGTAGACGAGGATCCGGCCGTCTGGATCACCAGTCACGCGCATCAGCACCCACTCGGCCGCCCCGCCCTTACCGGGCACGAAGGCGATCTCGATCGAGCCTTCGCCCTCCCCGGAGCGCCGCCACTGCTGGGCGTCCACCTCGATGCCCAGATCCTCCACCCTGGGCTTCCGTGTCATAGCACCCTCCTGAGGTCACGGCCGCCGGGCCACCCCTGCGTATCCCCAGCGTGAGCCATCACTGTCCGCGAGCTGGGGATCCTCGGCTCCCCACTCCCCCATGAAGACCAGCCGCGGGGCCGCACCGGGCCAGGGCGGGATGAGCTCCAGCCCGGCAAAGAACCGCTCCACCTCGGCCCGGGGTCGCAGGTAGATGTTCTCCGTGGCCCGTTCGTACACCGCCAGGCCGGTCCGTACCCCCCGCTGGGGCACGTTGTCGGCGGTGACGTGGGACAGCGCGAGGTAGCTGCCCGGCGCCAGGGCCTGCGTGTAGCGGGCCACCAGGCCCCAGGGGTCGGAGTCGTCGGACACGAAGTGCAGGACCGCGGTCATCAGCAGCCCGACCGGCTCGGTGAAGTCGATCAGCGCCCGCAACTGCCGGTCTGCCCAGCACCCGGTCAGGATCTCGCAGGTCGGCGAAGACGAAGGTGGTGAAGCGGCTGTCGGTCAGCAGTTCCCCGGCGTAGGCGCGGACCATCGGGTCGTTGTCCACGTACACCACGCTGGCGTCGGGCGCGACGGCCCGGACGACCTGGTGGGTGTTGCCCTGGGTCGGCAGCCCGGATCCGATGTCGATGAACTGGCTGATCCCGCCGTCCGCCGCCAGCCATTTCGCGGCCCGCTGGTGAAACCCGCGGTTCGACCAGGCCATGTCGGAGATCTCGGGCAGGTCTTTGCGGATCAGCTCGGCCGCCTGCCGGTCGGCCGGGAAGTTGATGCTGCCGCCGAGATAGTAGTCATACAGGCGGGCGGGGCTGGGCACCGCAGGGTCCACGCCCGGCGGGACGGGCGGTGTCTCCTCGGCGCCCGTGGCGCCCGGCCGCAACGGATCAGGCCCCCTGGTCATGGCACCCCCCGCCCTGTCCGCTCATAGTGTGACACGCTTCTTGTGCTTCAGGACCCGGGATGCTCAGCTATCCGCGCCCGGAAAGCACCGCGCCGCACGCAATCACGCAGATGATCATCGACGATTCCGCAGGCCTGGAAAGTGGCGTAAACCGTAACCGGGCCGGTGAATGAAAACCCATGGGCCCGCAGTACCCGGGCCAGCGCCTTCGACGCAGGGGTCCAGGCGGCTACCTCGGCCATGGTGACCGGCCCGGCGGACACGGCCGCCTGGTCCTCCGCATAACCCCAGACCAGCGCGGCCAGGCCGCCCGGGACCGTCAGTGCGGCCCGGGCATTCCCGATGGCGGCCGTGATCTTGGCCCGGTTCCTGATGATGCCCGCGTCACCGAGGAGCCTGGTCACGTCGTCCGGGCCGAATTCTGCCACCACGGCGGGATCGAAGCCCGCGAAGGCGGCGCGGAAGTTCTCCCGCTTGCGCAAGATCGTGAGCCACGACAGGCCAGCCTGGAAGCCTTCCAGGCTCAGCCGCTCGAAGATCCCCCGGTCATCGCGGACGGGGCGGCCCCACTCCTCGTCGTGATAGGCCAGGTACTCCGGGGCGGACAGCGCCCACGGGCAGCGCAGCTGCCCGTCCGGGCCGGCCGCCGGCAGGCGCCGGGTCACTCATCGCGGCTGGCGGCCGCTCCCCCGGAGCGCGGCACTGACCCGGTGGGCGCTGACCCGTTGTCCCCCGAGCCGGCCTCCCCCGGCCCGCTGTCCAGACCGGCCCCGCGCCCGTCCAGACCCGGCGCGGGACTGTCCAGACCGGGCCCGCGCCCGTCCAGACCCGGCGCGGGACTGTCCAGGCCGGGCGCGGATGCGTCCAGACCGGGCCGGCCGCGCGGGCCCCGGCCGCTTTCGAGCGGGCCAGCAGGGCCGCGGCCGCGACGGCCGGGTGGCTGCCGGTGGCGGAGCGGAGCTCGGCGAGCTGCTGGCGGAGCACCGCGATCTCGACATCACGCTCGGTGATGACCTGCGCCGCCCGGCTCAACGCCTCGTCGGTGACCTGCATGTTGTAGCCCCACAACGCCGACGGGGGCCGCAGTATCGCCACATCAGCAGCGGTCATCACGTCAGGCGGGACGTAGTCCCTGGCGAACTCGGCCATCTCGCCACCATGGCCCATCGCCACGCCCACAACACCGGCGAGGATGACCAGCCCGGCCAGGAGCAACAGAATCGGCACAATAAGAATCGTCCCACGTCTGGCGCCCGCCGACGTCCAGGAATCAGCCGGCAGGCGCGGATTTCAGTCCCCGATTACGGGCGCGTCCTCCGGCTCGGCCGCCCCGGCCAGGCCGGCCTCGGTCCCGTTGCGCTGCGCGTGGGCCTCCTGGATGATGCGCACCACCTCGGCCGGATCATCCTCCACCGTGAGCAGATCCTCGTCCCCGGGCGAGATGCACCCCCGGGCCAGCACCGTGTCATTGATCCACGCCAGCAGGCCGGACCAGTAGTCGCTGCCGACCAGCACGATCGGGAACTTCGTTATTTTCCCGGTCTGCACCAGTGTGAGCGCCTCGAACAGCTCATCCAGCGTGCCGAAGCCGCCGGGCAGCACCACGAGCGCCTGCGAATACTTGATGAACACCGTCTTGCGGACGAAGAAGTAGCGGAACTCCAGCCCGATCTCCACGTAGTCGTTCAGGCCCATCTCCATGGGCAACTCGATGCCCAGTCCCACCGAGACCCCGCCGACGCTGGTCGCCCCCTTGTTGGCCGCCTCCATGACCCCGGGGCCGCCCCCGGTGATCACGGCGTACCCGGCCTCGGCCAGCCCGGCCCCGATGCGCTCGCCCAGCTCGTACTCGCGGCTGCCGGGCCGGGCCCGGGCCGACCCGAAGACGGAGACCGCCGGGCCGAGCTCGGCGAGCAGCCCGAAGCCCTCCACGAACTCGGCCTGGATCCGCAGCACCCGCCACGGGTCGGTGTGCACCCAGTCGCTGGGCCCGCGTTTGTCGAGCAGCCGCTGGTCGGTGGTGGTCTTCGGGATGAAATCGCCGCGCAGCAGGGCAGGCCCCTGGCGGCGGATCCGGCGACGTGACTCAGATTGCACTCTTCGATCCTGCCACGTGGGATCTCCAGGTCAGCCGACCCGCCTCGGTAACGCGGATGCCGGGGCCGCCGCGACACCGCGCCATCCGCCGGGCGTTCCGGCCCCGTCACCGGCCGGCATCGTCAGGGTCAAGGGTTCGTGTGCGCCTGCGCACATGCGGTGGTCTGGGTCACTCCCGTCAGACCGCGCCGGTAGCTTCTGCATGTGCCCACCAGCCGGCCGCGCCCCCCGCGCCCGCGACGCCAGAAAGCCAGGCGCCGCGCGGTCATCGCGACCAGCCTGCTCCTCGTCCTCACCGTCGGCAGCTACCTGGCCGTGCGCATGCTCGCGCCGGTGATCGGGCCGGTGCTGAGCGGGTCAGGATGCTCGGCGGTCTCCGGGCGCCAGTCGGTGCTGCTCGATACGCAGCAGGGCAGCATCGCGGCCACCATCGCGGGAGTGGCGCACCAGCAGTCGATGCCCCGGGCCGCGGTCACGATCGCCTACGCGACGGCGATGCAGGAATCCAAGCTGCACAACCTGACCTACGGCGACCAGGACTCGGTCGGCGTGTTCCAGCAGCGGCCCTCGCAAGGCTGGGGGCCCAAGGACAAGCTGGAGAATCCGGTCTACGCGACGACCAAGTTCTTCCGCGCCCTGAAGGCCGTTCCCGGCTACCGGCGGATGCCGGTGTACCAGGCCGCCCAGGCGGTGCAGCGCAGCGCGGACGGATCCGCGTACATCCAGTACGAGCGGATGGCGGCGGAGATGGCCGGCGCGTTCACCGGCGAGCACGGGCACGCGGTCTACTGCTGGGCCGGCGCGGCGGGTCCGCACCACCCCGACACGGCCCGCATCACCGAGGGGCTGGCCAGCACCTTCGGCCAGGCCACCGCGGAACTGGCCGTACGCGGGCCGCGCCACACCATGCAGGTACGGATCGGGCACCCGAAGCTCGGCTGGGAGGTGACGGCCTGGCTGGTGACCCACGCCAGCAAGTACGGCATCCACCAGGTGCGGTTCGGCGGGTACCAGTGGCGCGCCGCCGCCGGCACCAGGGGCTGGGTGCGTGACGCGGGCGCACCGCCACCAGGCACCATCCAGCTGAGCTGATAGCCTGCCGCCGGCCGGTGAAACTGACGGCCCCCGGGCGCGGGCGCGGCCGCCTTCGCGACATACTTGCCCAGGACCGGGATACTGGGAGGCCCCAGAACCACCGGGATAATGCCGGAAGAGGAGTTCCGACGTGACGTACATCATTGCGCAGCCCTGTGTCAACGTCCTCGACAGGTCCTGCATCGAGGAATGCCCCGTTGACTGCATCTACGAGGGCGAGCGCATGCTCTACATACACCCTGACGAGTGCGTGGACTGTGGCGCATGCGAGCCCGTCTGCCCGGTCGAGGCGATCTTCTACGAAGATGACGTTCCCGACCAGTGGAAGGACTTCTACAAGGCCAACGTGGAGTTCTTCAGCGACCTCGGCTCACCTGGCGGTGCCTCCAAGGTCGGGAAGATCAACAAGGACCACCCGATCGTGGCGGCGCTGCCTCCGCAGGGGGAGGCGAGCTGACCCTCGCGGCGCGGCTGCCCCGGTTTCCCTGGGATCTGCTCGCTCCCTACGGGGAGATAGCCCGGGCTCATCCGGACGGGATCGTGGACCTGTCCGTGGGCACCCCCGTGGACCCCGTCCCGCAGGTGGTGCAGGACGCGCTCCGGGCGGCGGCCGACACCCCCGGCTACCCGGCTACCCACGGCACCCGGGCACTGCGCGAGGCGGCGGCCGGGTGGCTGGCCCGCCGCCACGGGGTGACGGTCGAGACTGACGCGGTGCTGCCGGTGATCGGCACCAAGGAGTTCATCGCCTCGCTGCCCGCGCTGCTCGGCTGCGGGCCCGGGGACACGGTGGTCTACCCGGAGCTGGCTTACCCGACCTACGACATCGGCGCGCGGCTGGCGGGCGCCGATGCGGTGGCCGCGGATGTGCTCCCGCCTGCTGCCCCTGCGCCCGGCCCTGGCTCTTCCGCAACGAAAACCACCACGGCCACTGCCTCCGGCCCGGTGCGCCTGGTCTGGGCGAACTCACCCAGCAACCCCACCGGGCGGGTGCTCAGCGCCGGGCAGCTGGCCGAGGCGGCGCGGGCGGCCCGGGAACGCGGCGCGGTCCTCGCCTCAGACGAGTGCTACATCGGGCTCGGCTGGACGGCGGAGCCCGTGTCCGTGCTGCACCCGGAGGTGTGCGGCGGATCGTTCGACGGCCTGCTCGCGGTGCACTCGGTGTCCAAGCGGTCCAACCTGGCTGGTTACCGGGCGGGCTTCGTCACCGGCGACCCGGCGCTCGTCGCCGAGCTGCTGGAGATCCGCAAACACGCCGGGATGATGATGCCCGCCCCGGTACAGGCCGCGATGACCGCGGCGCTCGGCGACGACGAGCACGCCGAACGGCAGCGCGGGGTGTACGCGGCCCGCCGCGGCCAGCTCGGGCTGGCCCTGGAGAAGGCCGGGCTGGACGATCACCCACTCCGAGGCGGGCCTGTACCTGTGGGCCTCCCGCCCCGGGTACGACTGCTGGGCGTCGGTGGATCTGCTCGCCGGGGCGGGCATCCTCGTCGCGCCTGGCGAGTTCTATGGCCCGGCTGGGGCGCAGCACATCCGGGTGGCTCTCACCGCCACCGACGAGCGGGTCGCCGCGGCCGCCCGCCGCCTGGCCGCCCTCGCCTGACCACGTCCGTTCCGCATACCCAGCGGCGCTCGCACCCCCAGTGCCCCGGCCTGGCACCACCGGCGGGCCCTCGCCCAGCCGCCCCTCGCCCACCCCGGGCCGCGCACCCGGCACCACCCGCCAGCCCTCGCCCACCCGGGCCGCGCACCCGGCACCACCCGCCAGCCCCT
>CAVQEM010000018.1:0-5425 GCA_963711485.1 uncultured Actinomycetes bacterium | reverse complement strand
CCCGCGGCGGCAGCCAGGATGCGGGCCGACCGGGCGGTCATGACCGCGCGCCCGCGGGGCGTGCCAGCACCGGCAGCTCGCAGCTGCCCTCCGCGAGGGTCCGGGCCATCGGCGCGCGCTGGCCACCCAGCCCGGCGAACCCCGGCGGAACCGGGAGTGTGCACGGTGACTCCTGCAGTGGCTGCGGCGGGTGAGGTTTCCGAGTTCAGCGGCGGGGGGCGCGCTCCGGCAGCCGGGGTCGATCAGACCCCGCCCGGTCGCGGTGACGGCGCCCTCGGACGAGCGCGGATTCCAGCCCAGTACCGCCCGGGCCATAGTACTGTCGACAAGCGGACCACTTCCAGATTGCCCGGTGGCTGCGGCCACGGCCCTGACCAGTGCCGCGGCGACACAAGGTCCTCAGAAGCCATAGCCCGCAGCCCGCCCCGGGTAAGGACGCCGCCGGGTACTGAGACATCACTCAGGTCCGCTGATTCCGGCGACCCCAAGCACGCTATACCGGATGAACAACCCACCTCACACCAAGGCCAGTTTGTTATCCGGTACTGTCCGCGTCGCTGCCATGGAGAGGCTCAAGCAGATAATCGTCGAAAAGGCGGTGGACCTGCTGTCGGGTCCGGGCGGGCTGGCCTCGTTCCTGCACCGCCGGCAGCTCCGGCGCCCGCCTGGGCGGGCCGAGCCTGCCGCTGGACATCGGCTACGCCGAGACGATCCAGGCCAGGTCCGCAACGCGGTCATGCTCCGGGACAAGCATGCCGGTCGGCCGGGAGATGCAACCAGCCCGCGTCGGCCTCGTCCGGCAGTTGACCGTGCTCAACGTGGGCCCTACGTGCGCCATCATCGTCATCTACGCCGGCGTCGGCGTGGTTGTCGCGCGGCGGCAGCCGCGCAATCCGGTCGGCTGGATCCTGCTCGTTTTCGTCCTGCTGTTCATGCTGGGATCCGACGGCGGCTACTACGCGGTGTACGACTACAACCTCGGCCATCACGGGCTCCCGTTCGCTGCCGCGGCCGCTGAGGTGAGGCTTGGTGTCCTTTTCCCGCTATCGGGTTATCGCATTCCGACTGACCCGAATGCGGTAGGCAACTACGGTATGGCGCATGGAGGACCCAGAGGTTGTCGCGGCCATCGTGGCTGGTGACCCCGCCGGGCTCGCCGAGGCGTATGACAAGTACGCCGTGCCGCTCCACTCGTACTGCCGCTCGATGCTCCGCGAGCCGGCCGATGCCGCCGACGCGGTGCAGGACACGTTCCTCGTCGCCGCGGCCAAGCTCCACAGCCTCCGCGACCCGGGCAAGCTGCGCGCCTGGCTCTACGCGGTCGCGCGCAACGAGTGCCTGCGCCGGCTGCGGGCCGGGTACGCCCTGTCCGCCCTGGAGGAGGCCGCGGACCTGCCCAGCCAGACCGCCGAGGTCGGCATCGCGACGGAGCAGGCCGAACTGGCAGAACTGGTCAGAGCCGCGATCGACGGGCTGAACCCGGGCGAGCGGGACGTCATCGAGCTGAGCCTGGTCGCCGAACTTGACGGCGACGAACTCGCCGACGCGCTCGGCGTGTCGCGCAACCACGCCCACGCGCAGCTGTCGCGGGCCCGCAGCCAGCTGGAACGATCCCTCGGCGCGCTGATCGTCGCGCGCACCGGCCGGACGGCCTGCCCGGTCCTGCGCATTCCATGCTGGCCGGCTGGGACGGACAGATGACCGTGCTGATGCGCAAGCGGATCAGCCGGCATATAGAGCAGTGCGAGGTCTGCGGGGAGCGTAAGCGCCGGGAACTGACGCCGGCGTTGTTCGCGGGCGCGATGCCGCTGGTCGCGCTGTTCCCCGGGTTCCGCCAGCAGTTGCTGAGGATGCTGGCCGATCGCTCGCCTGCCGGGCTCGCGCATCGGCTGACCGTGGCGAATCGCGCAGGCCCGTTCGGTCCCAATGGTTTCCCCAATGCCCATCAGGCCGCCCGGGACCGGGCCGTGGCACCGCGTCCTGCACCATCCGCAGGCCCTGCTGGCGGGAACGGCCACGGCGGTCATGGCGGCGGGGGCCATCGCGGTAGGGGTCATCGCCGGGTCGCACCACGGCCCGCCGTCCGCCGGGGCCGCGGGCGGATCTTCCGCACGGCGCGTCCGTCAGCACCCCGGGCCCGTCCCCGGCGCGCGGCGGCCCGTCCGGCCGCGGCGGGATACGGGTCGGCGCCCTCGCCCTCGACGCCCGGCGGCACGACCGCCCCCGATTGCCTTCCGGTCGCCGGGAGCGCCGGGTTCGGCCTCCGCCACCACGAACCTCGCCGCCGGCCGCCGCGGCTCGTCGTCAGCCTCGTCGTCACCCGTCGTCGTCCTCGTCCTCGGCTCGGCAGCGCGGGCACCTTGTCGGTTTCGACGGGCCAGCTCGACCTGGTGTCGGTCAACGGCACCGCGACCGGGACGTTCACGCTCACCGCCCACGGCGGTCCGGTCCCCGACTACTCGGTCACGGTCGGGTCCGCGCTGGCGGGCCACATCAGCGTCTCACCCGTCCTCCGGGTCGCTGGCCTCCGGTGCGAGCGTGACGATCACCGTGACCTCAACCAGCCTGGTCGCCCTGGACGGGCAGCTCACCGTGAACCCCGGTGGCCAGACGATCACGTGATGCTCAGCCTCGGACTCTGAGCAGCGATCCGCCGAGTGGCTCCCAGCGACAATCGCCCGCCCGGTAACCGGCCTCGGCCACCTCATGCCAGGCTCGAAGAGCGGCATGAAGAGCCAGCCCAACGGGTAATTGGCAGCCATGCGAGGGACCTTGACGCGGTGGTCGTCGGCAGCGGGCCGAACGGCCTGGCCGCCGCCGTCACGATGGCGGCGGCCGGCCTGCGGGTGCAGGTCATCGAGGGCGCGCCGGCCATCGGCGGCGGCTGCCGGACCGAAGAGCTGACCCTGCCCGGCTTCTGGCACGACGTCTGCTCGGCGGCGCACCCGCTGGCGGTCGCGTCGCCGTTCTTCCGGCGCTTCGACCTCGACCGCGCGGGGGGTCACGCTGGCGCGGCCCGAGGTGGAGTTCGCCCATCCGCTGGACGGGGGCCGGGCCGCGATCGTGTCCCGCTCGGTGGCCGAGACGGCCGCACGGCTCGGTGCCGACGGCCGCTGCCTACCGGCGCCTGATCGAGCCGATCACCAACCACATGGACGAGATCTGCCAGGCCATCCTGGCCCCGCTGCGCAAGCCGCCGGCGCATCCCGCTGGCCGTCGCAGGTTACGGCCCCCGCGCCATCCTGCCCGCCTCCGCGGTGGCCAGGCGCTGGCACACCGAGGAGGCCCGCGCGATCATGGCGGGCGCCGCGGCGCACGCCATGATGCCGCTCACCGCCGCGCCGACGGCGGGCATCGGGCTGATGCTGATCGGGCTGGCGCACGCGCGTGGGCTGGCCGGTGGTGGCCGGGCGGCAGCGCCCGGATCACCGACGCGATGGCTGCCGCACTGGTCGCCAACGGCGGCAGCATCGAGACCGGCCGCTGGGTCCGCTCGCTGGCCGAACTGCCCTCGGCCAGCGTCACCATCCTGGACGTCTCACCCAAGATGCTGGCGCAGCTGGCCGGTGACCGGCTGCCCGGCGGCTACCGCGCCGCGTTGCGCTGGTTCCGCTACGGCCCCGGGGTCTGCAAGGTGGACTTCGCCCTGTCCGGCCCGGTCCCGTGGACCAACGAGGACTGCCGCCGGGCTGGCACACTGCACCTGGGCGGCCCCTTCGAGCAGGTCGCCGCGGCCGAGGCCGAAGTGGCCGCGGGCAAGCACCCGCGGGACCCGTACGTGCTCGTGGTCCAGCCCGGCGTCGCCGATCCGTCCCGCGCCCCGGCCGGCCGGGCGACCCTGTGGACCTACTGTCACGTGCCGTCCGGATCCGAGGTCGGACATGACCGGCCGGATCGAGGCGCAGATCGAGCGCTTCGCACCTGGCTTCCGCGACCTGATCCTGGCCAGGTCCGTCCGCACCGCCGCCGCCGCGGAGTCCCGCAACCCCAACTACGTGGGCGGCGACATCGCGGTCGGCCTGCAGTCCCTCCGCCAGACCGTCTTCCGCCCCACCATCCGCTGGAATCCCTACCGCACCCCGCTCCGCGGCGTCTACCTCTGCTCCTCCGCCACCCCCCCAACCCCGGGCGTCCATGGCCGCTGCGGCGAGCTAGCCGCCCTAACCGCCCTCCGCGACGAGTTCGGCCTCCGCGAGCCGCCCGACATAACCCCGTCCCGCTTCCCGCCGCCCGGACCCTGACCCGCCCACGGCCTACTTATCCGTGCCCTTGATCGAGGCGTTCAGGGTCGCTCCGGCCGGATGCGCGGACGTGGAGTAATAGGCAACGCAGTGCAGCGCCCGATCGCCGCCCGGCCAGGTGGTGGCGTCCGGGATGATGTTGGTCCAGGTGTACTGCGAGTCCGAATAGGCGATCCCGACGTATGCCTTGAACGCGTTGTCGCAGGCCGTTGTGCCGGCCTTGCTGATGGCGCTGTTGCCGGGGTACGAGCCGTTCTTCGGCCAGAAATTGTTATTGGCGTAGAACACTTCCGCGGTGTGCCCCTGAGTGCAGGGCACCGCCAGGCTCTGCTTCGGCCACGGGTTATCGGTGTTGAGATCCAGGTCAGACCCGGTAAGGCAGTCCCCGACCTGCAGCTGAGCGAGCTGCAGGTTGCCGACCGTCGTGGTCGCCCGGCGGCGGGCGAGGCGCTGTTCGTCCGGCTGGGGGTCGGGCTCGGGCCCGTCCGGAGGCCGTCGTCTTGGGGGATCCCGGGCTCGGCCAGGACCGCGCGACGACGATCACCAGGATGGCCGCAGCCGCTCCAGCGGGACCAGCCACCGGGGCCGCTTGCGCTGACGGCTTGGCCCCGCAGGCGGCGAGTACCACTGGTCGGCGCCGGGCATGCCCGGTCCGCCGGGCATCCCCTGCGGCGGGAGCTGGGCCTGCGGCATACCCCCCGTCGGGCCTGACCACCACGAATTGTCCTGGGACCCCGTGACCCCGGCGCCCCCCGGACCTCCCTGGAACCCCGATCCGCCAGGAGCGACCGGATCCTGCTGGCCCGTCCGGTATCCCTGCGGTTCCGGGTATTGCTGCTGCCCCGGGTACCCCTGCTGCCCCGGGTACCCCTGCTGCCCCGGGTACCCTGCAGTTCCGGGTACCCCTGCTGCCCGGAGTAACCCTGCGGACCCGGGTATCCCTGCTGCCCCAGCCTTGCGGGCCAGGGTGTCCCTGCTGTCCCTGCTGACCCGGGTATCCCTGCTGACCCGGGAAGCCTTGCTGACCCGGATAGCTGTCCGGCCCGGAAGGTTCCTGCTGTCCCGGGTATCCCTGGGCGCCCTGCGATCCGGGCCTACCGTGGTGGGTGGTGGCGGGGTCGGCGGAGACAATGTCGTCCGGGTTGGCGGGTCGACCTGGGCGTTGCCGCCCATGGCCTCTGCTG
>CAVQEM010000017.1:0-4841 GCA_963711485.1 uncultured Actinomycetes bacterium | reverse complement strand
GTAAGACACGTGCTGCCCGGTCAGCGTGACGTGCTTGCCGTTGGACTCCATGGTCAGCTGCTGCAGGTAGGCGGGGAACCGCTTCAGGTACTGCTCGTACGGCATGACGCCGCAGGTCTGCAGGCCGAAGAAGTCGCGGTACCACACGGCCAGCAGGCCCAGCAGCACGGGCAGGTTCCGCTCCAGCGGGGCGGTGCGGAAGTGCTCGTCCATGTCGTGGAACCCGGCCAGCATCTCGCCGAACCCCTCGGGCCCGAGCGCCACCATGGTGGACAGCCCGATCGCCGAGTCCATCGAGTACCGGCCGCCCACCCAGTCCCAGAACCCGAACATGTTCGCGGTATCGATGCCGAACTTCGCGACCCGCTCGGCGTTGGTCGACACCGCGACGAAGTGCTTGGCCACCGCGTCCTCGCTGCCGAGCTGGCCGGTCACCCAGTCCCGCGCGGAGGTGGCGTTGGTCAGCGTCTCCAGCGTGCCGAACGTCTTGGAGGAGATGATGAACAGCGTCTCGTCCGCGTTCAGGTCCCTGGTGGCCTCGGCGAAGTCGGTCGAGTCCACGTTGGACACGAACCGGAACGTGATGTCCCGCGTGGAGTAGTACCGCAGCGCCTCATACGCCATGACCGGGCCCAGGTCGGAGCCGCCGATCCCGATGTTGATCACGTTCCTGATCGGCTTGCCGGTGTAGCCCCTTCCACTCCCCGGACCTGACCCGGTTCGTGAAGTCCGCCATCCGGTCCAGCACCTCGTGCACCTGCCGCACCACGTCAGCCCCGTCCACCACCAGCGACGCGGTCCGCGGCATCCGCAGCGCCACGTGCAGCACGGCCCGGTCCTCTGACACGTTGATGTGCTCGCCGCGGAACATGGCGTCCCGGTGCTCCGCCACCCCCGACTCGGCGGCCAGCTCGAGCAGCAGCCGCATGGTCTCGTCGGTGACGCGGTTCTTCGAGTAGTCCAGGAAGAGCCCGGCCGCCTCCGCGGTCAGCCGCTCACCCCGCCCGGGGTCCGCGGCGAACAGCTCCCGCAGGTGCTGACCGGCGATCTCGGCGTGGTGCCGCTTGAGGGCCTGCCACGCCTTTCGCTCGGGCAGAGGTGTGACCGCCATGTCCTGCCTCCTTGCGTGTGCCTACCTACCCCACGGCATAGTTTCATGCTCGGTTTCGCAGCCGCCGCCTGCCCACCGATAACACTGCCTGAACTCATGGTGGTCCCGGGTCCGCGCCGTCCCGGCTCGGGTGCAGCCGGCCTGAGGGGCATGCCTGAGCGGCACGCATGGCGGGCAAGAACCACGGCCCGTTCGGCCGATGGATCATGAGCCGTCGGCTCGTTTCTTTTCTTGCGAGTTCTGCGCCATCAGCTCGGCCGCGTGGTCGGGCACGTAGGCCTGCATGTCGCGCGGCGTGCGCACGTATCCCCGGGACGGCGGCCGGGGCGGGAGCTTCAGCGACGGCGGCTCGACGTCCCGGTAGGGGACCGTGCTGAGCAGGTGGGCGATCATGTTGATCCGGGCGTTGCGCTTGTCATCGCTCTCCAGCACGTGCCAGGGCGCCTCCGGGATGTCGGTGTGCACGAACATCTCGTCCTTGGCCCGCGAGTAGTCCTCCCAGTGGGTGATCGACTCCAGGTCCATCGGGGACAGCTTCCAGCGGCGCATCGGGTCGTCGAGCCGGTCGCGGAAGCGGCGCTGCTGCTCCTCGTCGCTGACCGAGAACCAGTACTTGCGCAGCAGGATGCCGTCCTCGACCAGCAGCCGCTCGAAGATCGGGCACTGGTGCTGGAACCGCATGTACTCATGCTGTGTGCAGAACCCCATCACGTGTTCCACGCCTGCCCGGTTGTACCAGCTGCGGTCGAACAGGACCAGCTCACCCGCGGTCGGCAGGTGGTCGATGTAGCGCTGGAAGTACCACTGGCCGCGTTCCCGCTCGGTGGGCGCGGGCAGGGCCACGATCGAGGCGGTCCTGGGGTTGAGGTACTCGGCCACCCGCTTGATCGTGCCGCCCTTGCCCGCCGCGTCGCGGCCCTCGAAGATCACCACCATCCGGGCGCCCGTGGCCCGCATCCAGCTGTGCATCTTGACCAGCTCGCCCTGCAGCCGGTACAGCTCCCGTTCGTAGACCTGCCTGGGCAGCTTCGGGGTGGCGCTGACTTGCGACGGCCGCTTCTTCGCGTGATCTGAGTCCTTGGCTGAGTCCTTAGCTGGGACCTTAGCTGGGTCCTTGGCTGGGTCCTTGGCTGGCACCGCGATGTTCTCCTTGATCGGCCCGTCCCCGGATAGCTGTGCTGGCTCCCGGGGGGACGACCCCCCGGCGCCCCCCGGATAGCATGACGGGCGTGAGTGACGATGAGCTTTACCGCCAGTATGAGACGGTCAACATACACCGCAGCGGACCCGGGGCCAAGATTGAGTTCAACCGGCCCGACCGGCTGAACGCGTGGAACAAGCAGTTCTCCGCCGATCTGCTCGCGGCGATCACCGCGGTCACCGACGACGCGGACATCCGGGCGGTGGTCATCACCGGCGCCGGGCGGGCGTTCTCCAGCGGAGCCGACCTCAAGGCGGCGGCCGAGGAAGCCGGCGGCGGCCAGGTCGACGTGTACCAGATGCTCACCGAGCGGTACCACCCGCTGATCACCGGCGTCCGGCGGATGCCCAAGCCGGTGATCGCCGCGGTCAACGGCCCGGCGGCTGGGATCGGGCTGTCCCTCGCGCTGGCCTGCGACCTGGTGGTCGCGACCGAATCGGCCTTCTTCCAGCTCGCGTTCGTCAACATCGGGCTGGTGCCCGACGGTGGCTCGTCGCTGCTGGTGCCGTCCCGGGTGGGCTTCACCAGGGCCGCGGAGCTGGCCCTGCTGGGCGAGCGGCTCGACGCCCGGACGGCGCTGGACTGGGGCCTGATCAACCGGGTCTGGCCCGACGAGGAGTTCCGCGCCGCGACCGATGCCCTGCTCGGCCGGCTGGCCGCGGGCGCCACCAGATCCTACGCCGGGACCAAGCGGCAGCTCAACCAGTGGCTGTACACGCAGATGGACGCCCAGCTGGAGTTCGAGGCGGGCATCCAGCGGGAAATGGCCGCCACGGGTGACTTCGCGGAGGGGCTGGCGGCGTTCGCCGAGAAGCGCCCGCCCCGGTTCAGCGGGGCCTGATCGGCCGAACGGTCCAGGTTCTTTGGACGCCGATCAGCTCGAGCGGCTCTACCGGGAAGAAGCGACCCGGATCAGGGCCGCGCTCGCCGCCCGGATAGGCGACGTGGGCCTGGCCGAAGAGGCCGTGCAGGACGCGTTCATCGAGGCCATCGAGCACTGGGGTGACGGCGCGATCCCGGCCAACCGCGGCGGCTGGCTGGCCACCACGGCCCGCCGCAAGGCCATCGACCGGCTCCGCCGGGACCAGGCCGGGCAGGAGAAGCTGGCCTTGCTCGCCGCGACCTTGACCGATAGCTGGGACGGCACCGACGCGGCCGGCGACGACCTGCTGGGCATGGTCTTCGCCTGCTGCCACCCGGCGCTGCCGCGCGAGTCGCAGATCGCGCTGACCCTGCGGGCCGTGTGCGGCCTGACCACGGCCGAGATCGCGGCCGCGTTCCTGGCCACCGAGCCCGCCATGAACCAGCGGCTGCTGCGGGCCCGCAAGGCCCTGCAGGCCAGCCGGGCCGACGTGCGGGTACCCGATCCCGACGAGCTGGGCGGCCGTCTGGCCGAGGTGCTGGCCGTGGTCTACCTGGTGTTCAACGAGGGCTACCTGGCCAGCGCGGGCCGCCAGCCGGCCCGGCGGGACCTGGCCGCGCAGGCCGTGTCGCTGACCAGGCTGCTGCACCGGCTGATGCCGCGCGAGCCCGAGGTGCTCGGGCTGCTCGCCCTGCTGCTGCTGCACGAGTCCCGGGCCGCGACCAGGTTCGACGGCTGGGGCCGGATGGTGCGGCTGGCCGAGCAGGACCGGGCCCGCTGGGATCAGGACCTCATCGCCGAGGCCACCCGGCTGCTGGACCGGGCCCTGGCCCTGCGGGGACCGGGCCCCTACCAGGTCCAGGCGGCCATCGCCGCGCTGCACGCGCAGGCCCCGGACTACGAGCAGACCGACTGGACCCAGATCCGCCTGCTCTACGACCGGCTGCAGGCGCTGACCCCGTCGCCGGTGGTGCTGCTCAACCGGGCCGTGGCCACCCGGTACGTCTACGGCCCGGAAGCGGCGCTGGCCGAGATCGCGCCGCTGGCCAGCGCGCTGGACGGCTACCGCCTCTACCATGCGCTGCGGGCCGGCCTGCTGGCCGGGCTGGGCCGCGAGGACGAGGCCCGGGCGGCCAGCGACCGAGCGCTCGCGCTGGCCGCCAACCCGGCCGAGCGCGAGCTGCTCGCCCGCCGTCTGTCGTTCTGAGGCCTTACATCTCCACTACCGGCCGGACCTCGACCGTCATCCAGCCCCGGTCGACCCCGGGCCAGGTCTTGGCGATCTCCACCGCCTCCTCGATGGTGTCGGTGTCCAGCACCGAGTAACCGCCGAGGGCCTCCTTGGTCTCCATGAACGGGCCGTCGGTCACCCCGCTGGCCCGGACCGTCTTGGCCGTGTTGCCCGGCGCGAGCTGGTACCCGGTCTCCACCAGCTTGCCGGAACCGCCGCCGCCCTTCTCGTACCAGGCGCCGATCTCGCCGTACCAGGCCTGGCCCTCGGCCTCGGTCAGGTTCCGGACCGCCTCGGTGTTCATGAGCAGAATGACGTACTTCATGCTTGCCTCGTTTTCTCCGATGCCCGGTGACATCTTCTCCGAGTCCGCGACGAACGGGCCGGCCCCGTTTCCGACACGGCCGCCCGTTAATTTCCGTGCCCGCTCGCGGCC
>CAVQEM010000016.1:0-6515 GCA_963711485.1 uncultured Actinomycetes bacterium | reverse complement strand
GGTCAGGCTACAGGCCGAGGCCGCGGGCGATGATCTCCTTCTGGATCTCGGTGGTGCCGCCGAAGATCGACTGCACGCGGCTGTCGGCCCAGGCGCGGCCGACCGGGTACTCGCGCATGTAGCCGTAGCCGCCGTGCAGCTGCACGCACCGGTCGGTGACGCGGTTGCACAGCTCGGTGTTCCACCACTTGACCATGGACGCCTCTTCGGTGCTCAGCCGGTCCGCGCAGTGCTCCATGATGGCGCGGTCGGTGAACTCGCGCGCCACCGCGATCTCGGTGGCCATCTCGGCCAGCAGGAACTTGCTGTGCTGGAACGCTGCCGATCGGCTGGCCGAACGCGGTCCGCTGCTTGCAGTAGGCCAGCGTGTCGGCGAAGGCCTGCTCGGCGATGGCCAGCGCGGTGACGCCGATCGTGACGCGCTCCCGGGGCAGGTTCTGCATCAGCGCGACGAACCCGCCGCCTTCCTCGCCGAGCAGGTTCGCGGCCGGCACCCGGACGTCGGCGAAGAACAGCTCCGAGGTGTCCTGCGCGTGCATGCCGAGCTTGTCCAGGTTCCGGCCGCGGGTGAAGCCGGGCATGCCGCGCTCGACCACGAGCAGGCTGATCCCGCGGTGCCCGGCGGCCGGGTCGGTGCGGGCCACCACGATCACGATGTCGGCGAGCTGGCCGTTGGAGATGAAGGTCTTCTGGCCGTTCAGCACGTAGTGATCGCCGTCGCGGACCGCGGTGCTGCGGATCCCCTGCAGGTCGCTGCCGGCCTCCGGGCTCGGTCATGGCGATCGCCGCGATGAGCTCCCCCGAGCAGTAGCCGGGGAGCCACCGCTCCCGCTGCTCCGGCGTGCACAGCCGGTCCAGGTACGGGCCGATCATGTCGTTGTGCAGCTGGAACATCGGGCCGCTGGCGCCGGCCCGGGCCAGTTCCTCGTTCAGGATCACGTAGTACCGGTAGTCGGGGTCGCCGCCGCCGCCGTACTTCTCGTCGATGTGGATGCCGAGCAGGCCGGCCCGGCCCGGCCGCCAGCCACACCTCGCGGGACACGATCCCGTCCCGTTCCCACTGCGTCGTGATAGGGCGTGATCTCCTTCGCGATGAAGGCCCGCACCATCTCACGGAACGCGTCGTGTTCCGGGGTGAAAATCTGGCGCTGCATCGGCTTCGACCTCCCCCGAAGCGTACCCGCGGCCCATCGCGAGGCAGGGGCCGTGAAGCCAGGCCCGTTCGGCCGGAGAAGGAAGGGGAGCGGCGGGGAAGGAGGGTGCGGCGGGCCAGGCCCGGGCGGGGCCTCAGGCGGCACTGGGCTCACGCAAATAAGCGGCCCACTGGGGGTCGCCGTCGTGCTGAGCGCCCACCAGCCTCCAGTGGGCGCCGCGTGGTACCACGGGCGGCACCGCCAGCGACCAGCCGAGTTCCTCGAGCAGGCGGTCGGCCTTGCGGTGGTTGCAGAGGGTGCAGGACGCGACGCAGTTCTCCCAGGCGTGCTGGCCGCCGCGGCTGCGGGGTATCACGTGGTCGATGGTCTCCGCGCGGCGGCCGCAGTAGGCGCACCGGTAGTTGTCGCGGCGCATCAGCGCGGCCCTGGTCAGCGGCACCCGGTTGCGGTAGGGCACCCGGATGTAGCGGCTGAGCCTGATCACCGACGGCGTGACAGCACCACCGACGCCGCGTGCAAGACTGCCCCGCCGACGTCGTCGTGCACCACCTCGGCCTTGCCGCCGAGCACCAGGCACACGGCGCGGCGGAGGCCGACGGTGGTCAGCGGTTCATACGTCACGTTGAGCAGCAGCACTCGTCGCACCGCACCTCCCGCTGGCGCCGGCCGTCTAACAGAAGCTCATGCTCCCAGTGTGACGCCTGGTTCTCGCTTCTGCCACCACATAAGCGTACTAGGTCGGCTGGCCCATAGAGTTTTTACATGAGCGGGACACGCGAGTTCGAATATCCGCCGGCGCGGCGGCAGGACCTGACCGAGGAGATCCTGGGCACCGGGTCAGCGATCCTTACCGGTGGATGGAGGACGCCGGCCCCGAGCGGGCGGACTGGCTGGCCGCGCAGGCCGGGCTGTTCGCCGCGCAGCGGGCCGGGTGGCCCGGGCGGGACCGGCTGGCCGCGCGGGTGCGGGAGCTGCTGAACGTCGGCTACGAGGGGACGCCCGCGTGGCGGGGCGAACGCCGCTTCTTCACCAGGCGCGAGCCCGGGCAGGAGCACGCCGTGCTGTACACGCAGGCGGCGGCGGCCCGGCCGCGGTCCTGATCGACCCGATGGCCATCGACCCGTCCGGGCTGACCACGCTGGACGCCTGGCAGCCGGACAAGGAGGGACGGCTGCTGGCCTACCAGCTGTCGGCGGGCGGCGACGAGGAATCCCTGCTGAGGGTGCTCGACGTCAGCACCGGCTCGGTGGTGGACGGGCCCGATCGACCGGTGCCGGTACTCGAGCGTGGCCTGGCTGCCGGGCGGGAAGGCGTTCTACTACACGCGGCGGCTGCCGCCCGCGTCGGTGCCTGCTGGCGAAAGCCAGTATCACCGGCGGGTCTACCTGCATCAGGTCGGCACGCCCGCCGAGGAGGACGTGCTCATCTTCGGCGAGGGCCGGGACAAGACGGACTACTACGGCGCCTCGGTCAGCCGGGACGGGCGCTGGCTGTTCCTGTCCGCCTCCCGGGGCACGGCGCCGCGCAACGACCTGTGGCTGGCCGACCTGACGTCATCCGACCCCGCGGCGCCCGAGCTGCGGGTGGTGCAGGAGGGGGTGGACGCGCAGACCGGGGTGCGGGCCGGGCGGGACGGGCGGCTGTACCTGTTCACCGACCTCGGCGCACCGCGGGGCCGGATCGCGGTGGCCGATCCGGCCACGGTGGGCAACCCGGCGGACTGGTGGGACCTGATCCGGGAGGATCCCGAGGCGGTGCTGGACGGGTACGCGATCCTGGACGGTGCCGAGCTGGCCCGGCCGGTGCTGGTGGCGTCCTGGGCCAGGCACGCGCTGAGCGAGATCACGGTGCACGACCTGGTGTCCGGTGACGTGGTGGACCGCGTTCCGCTGCCGGGGCTGGGCACGGCGGGCGGGCTCAGCGAGCGGCCGGAGGGCGGGCACGAAGCGTGGTTCGGATACACGGACTACACGACGCCGCCGCTGATGCTGCGGTTCGACGCGCGGGACTCCTCGGTGCACGTCTGGGCCACCGCGCCGGGCGCCGTCGCGGTGCCGGCCGTGACCGCGCGGCAGGTGACGTACCCGTCCGCGGACGGGACCCTGGTGCGGATGCTGGTGATCAGCGGCGCCGCGGAGCCCGCGCAGCCGCGGCCGGCCCTGCTGACCGGGTACGGCGGCTTCGACATCAGCCTCACGCCCGGCGTACTCGGCGAACGCGCTGGCCTGGGTGGAGGCGGGCGGCGTGTACGCGGTGGCCAACCTGCGCGGCGGCAGCGAGGAGGGCGAGGAGTGGCACCGGGCCGGGATGCTCGAGCACAAGCAGAACGTGTTCGACGACTTCCGCTGCGCCGCCGAGGCGCTGATCCGGGACGGGTGGACGACGCCCGGGCAGCTGGCCATCTCGGGCGGGTCGAACGGCGGGCTGCTGGTCGGCGCGGCGCTGGTGCAGCGGCCTTCGCTGTACGCGGCCGTGATCTGCTCGGCGCCGCTGCTGGACATGGTGCGGTACGAGCGGTTCGGGCTGGGGCAGACGTGGAACGTCGAGTACGGCAGCGCGTCGGATCCTGAGCAGCTTGGCTGGCTGCTGTCGTATTCGCCGTACCATCACGTGCTGCCCGGGCACGGCTTATCCGGCCGTGCTGTTCACCGTGTTCACCAACGACACCCGGGTCGACCCGGTGCACGCGTACAAGATGTGCGCGGCGCTGCAGGACGCCACGTCGTCCGGGCCGTCGCGGCCGGTGCTGCTGCGCGCGGAGGGCCAGGTGGGGCACGGGGCGCGCGCGGTGAGCCGGACGGCGGAGCTGGCCGGGGACACGCTCGCGTTCGCGGCCCGGTACACCGGGCTCGGTATACCAGGCTGACCGTGGCATAAGGCACTTTGCTGTCTTCAGGATGCTTGCTTTCCAGCGTGCGCGCCCGGGCCGCGCAGTAGCCTCGCGGGCAGCGGCGTCTGCGGAGGGAGTCTGTGGGTTCGCAGGTCGCGTGTTCTGCGGGTTCTGCGGGTTCTGCCACGCTGACCGGAAGCTGCGGCCATGACCCCGGAATAGCGTGCCGGCTGGCCTGGGACCTGACCCACCGCGCCAGCGTGGCGCAGGTGGTCCGGGTGTACCTGGCCGGGCCGGTCAGCGAGGGGCTGCGGATCGCGTTCGTGATCCTGGTGGCGCTGGTCATCCGGGTCCTGGCGCACCGGGTGATCAACCGGGTCACCGAACGCGCGGCCCGGGTGGAGGCGGGCTCGGACCGGCGCGAGCAGCGCTCCCGGGCGCTCGGGTCGATCCTGCGCAGCGCGGTGTCGATCGTGGTGTCCGGCATCGCGGTCCTGACCATCCTGGGTGACCTGGGCTTCAACCTGACGCCGCTGCTGCTGTCGACGACGGTGCTGGGCGTGGCGCTGGGGTTCGGCGCGCAGAACCTGGTGCGGGACTACCTGGCCGGCATCTTGATGCTGGTCGAGGACCATTACGGGGTCGGCGACACCATCCACGCCAAGGACGCGACCGGGACGGTGGAGGCGATGACGCTGTTCACCACCCGGCTGCGGGACGTCAACGGAGTGGTCTGGCACATCAGGAACGGCACCATCGAGAGCGTCGGCAACGAGTCGCAGGGCTGGTCGCGGGCCGTGATCGACTACCCGGTCCCGTACGAGGAGGACCTGGGCCGCATCCGGCTGCTGATGGAGCAGGCCGCGGAGAGCCTGTTCCGTGAGCCCGGCTGGGGCGCCCTGATGATCGAGCAGCCCGAGGTGTGGGGCGCCCAGGAGCTGTCCAGCCGGGAGGTGACCATGCGCATCGTGGCCAAGACCGTCCCGATGCGGCAGTGGGAGGTGGCCAGGGAGCTTCGGTCCCGGGTCAAGGCGGCGCTGGACGAAGCCGGGGTGGCCCCGGCCGGCCCGGATACCATCGTGGTCACCGCGCCGCCGGGCGGGGAGCCGGTTCCCGCGGCGGTCCGGCCGGGCCAGCGCCTCTTCCCGGTAAGCGGCAGATGCGGGTGGGACCCCGGCAGAAACGACGATGCGGGCGGGCCCCCCTAAGCTTGGTGCCATGAGCCAGCCGGCCAGCTTTTATGAGGCAGTGGGCGGGGAGGAGACCTTCCGCCGCCTGGTTCACCGGTTCTACCAGGGCGTGGCGGAGGATCCCGTGCTGCGGCCGGTGTACCCGGCCAAGGACCTCGGCCCGGCCGAGGAGCACCTGCGGCTGTTCCTCATGCAGTACTGGGGCGGGCCGCAGACCTACAACGAGCTGCGCGGGCACCCGCGGCTGCGGATGCGCCACGCCCGGTTCGCGATCGGCGAGGCCGAGCGGGACGCCTGGCTGCATCACATGCGGGTGGCGCTGGATGACCTCGGGCTGGACGAGCTGCTGGACGCGCAGCTATGGGACTACCTGGAGATGGCCGCGCGCAGCCTGGTCAACGTCGATCCCACCCTCGGCCCCGGCGAGCTCGGGCTCAGCCAGGCCTGACGCGGCCGGGAGCGTTCGGGCTATCTGATCGTGATCTTGGTTCGGCGGGATGAAGTGCGGCCGGTCCACTTCCAGATGGTGACCGCGCGGCCGGACGGGCAGCAGTCCGGGTTGGACGGGCGGTAGAAGAGCTCGGTGACGGCAACGTGCCCGGCCGTGTCGATGCGGTCAACGGTGATATACGGGATGGGCGCCGCCGGGCTGGGGCGGTACTGAGGGGTCAGGGTGCCGAGCAGCTGCGGCCGGCCGCCTGGGCGGCCGAACACCACGATGCCTTCGGCCAGCCCGGCGCGTACCGCTCCGCGTGTCACACCAGACCTGGAGGGCGGTTACCGGCCCTGGGTTCAGAGGGTCGTGGCCGAGATACCCGTGCGTGAGGGTCGTGGTCAGCACGTCGAGCGGGACGCCGTATCCGCTGCCGTGATTCACCGTGGCGTGGCCGTCGTGGAGCCGGATCGAGCCCTTGACCTCGCACAGCTGGCCGGGGATGGTCACATTGCCCCAGTTCACGGCGTGCCTGCCGAAGGTCTGCGCGGACGCCGCCTGGGACGTACCTGCGGTCAGGGCGGCGACCGTTAGCACCGACAATGTTCCTCACCGGGCCGCTCCCCCGGCCGAGCTGCGATTCGGTTCGCCCTTGCTTCGTTTTAGAAGGAGGCGCACGGCGCGGGGAAAATACGGTCGGCATTCGATCGTGGCCGGCGTGTCGCCTCTCTCCTGGGGATATTTTTCGCTATTATGTTTGATAGTCAGATATTTCATCCGAACGGATCGTGGCTGATGAGCGAAGCACCGGTTCCCCAGGACCCCGGGCGGGACGAGGACCCGTCCGGCACGCCCGCGGGTCCGGACCACCCCGTTTTCGGCTCCCCGGATGGGCGGCTGGTTCCGTC
>CAVQEM010000015.1:0-8477 GCA_963711485.1 uncultured Actinomycetes bacterium | reverse complement strand
CAGCACCGCGCGGTCGGCCCCGATCCGGGCCCGGCGGCTCGGGTCACCGGGACCTAGCAGGCCGAGGGCGACCTCCAGATGCGCCTCGGCCAGGGCCCAGTCGCCCAGCCGGTGATGCACTTCGGCGAGCTTGTGCTCGATGCCCGCCGAGCCGGCCTGCTGTCCGTTCGACTGCCGACGCGGCCGCCTCGAACTCGGCCAGCGCTTCCCGATAACGACCCAGCACGGTGAGCACGTCGCCCAGCGCCACGGCTACCTCCACCGGCGGGTAGCCCAGCGCCTCGGCCCGGCGCAGGTACGCGTACTCCTCAGCGTGGGCGTACAGGTCCCGGGCCCGCCCGGCCGCCCGCCACCACCAACCGGCCGCCTCGGCGTCCCGGCCCGCCCGCTGAAGATGCTCGGCGATCGGCGCGGCGCGGGTGGTCACCGGGTCCCGCTCGTACCGCCGGATCAGCACGCCCGCGGCCCGGCCATGCAGCAGCCTGCGCCGGGCCAGGGTCGAGGAGTCGTAGACGACCTCCCGCAGGGCCTCGTACGGGAACTCATAGGTCGGACGGCCGCGGTCTCCGGACGGCGGTGTCTCGGTCAGGAGGAACCGGCGGACGGCCTCATCGAGCGCTTCGACGGTCTCGGTCTCACCCCGCCCGCTGACCGCGCGGAGCAGGTCCGCATCGCAGCCGCTGCCCAGGACCGCCGCGGTGGACAGCATCTGCAGGGTGGGCTCGCTGGCCGCCTGCAGCCGCCTGCGCAGCAGTCCCCGGACCGAGGCGGGCGGCCACCAGTGCCCGCCGCCGTCGCCGGCTCCCGAGCGCAGTCCCTCCACGTACTCGCGGACCAGCATGGGCAGGCCCCGGGTCTGGCTGAGTAGCCGGCCCACGTCGGCATCCCGGACCCCCGAGCGCAGCAGCAGGTCGCGGACCTGCTCCTCGCGCAGCGGAGCGGGTTCCACCGCCGTGGCCCGGCCGGCGTCGGCCGCTTC
Source organism: uncultured Actinomycetes bacterium (assembly GCA_963711485.1). GTDB lineage: Bacteria > Actinomycetota > Actinomycetes > Streptosporangiales > Streptosporangiaceae > RYN-230. Next base: position 7,498 of record CAVQEM010000015.1, on the reverse strand, counting down.
GCTGAGCGCGGCCCGCAGCCCGCGGAGCCGTTCGGCGTGCTCGGTGGACCAGCTGATGACGAGGAGCAGCGGCCAGCCCGCGAGCCTGCGCGCCAGATAGGCCAGCAGGTCCAGGGACGGGCCGTCGGCCCAGTGCGCGTCCTCGACCACGATCACGCCGGGCGGCGGCCCGCTCCCGCCCGGCGTCGCGGCGGTCCGCAGCGCCTCCCCGATCGCGCCGTAGAGCCGGGCCAGCGCCATCGGGCTGTCCAGCGGGGCCGGGTCGTCCGGGTAGTCCACGGCCAGCTCAGGGCAGAGCCGCCCGGTCATGGCCGCCGTGTGCGCGGGCAGCCGGGCCGGCAGTTCCGGGCAGACCGACAGCGCCGTGCGCAGCAGGTCAGCGGCGGCGACGAACGGGAGCTCGCTCTCCCCGTCATGGCACCGGCTGACCAGCATTACCGACCCGGCCGCCTGCGCCTCCGCGCGGAACTCCTCCAGCAGCCGGGTCTTGCCGCAGCCTGCCGCGCCCAGCACCGTCACCACCCGGCCCGCGGTGTCCACCCCGCGCCAGGCGGCGTGCAGCGCCTGCAGCTCATCCTGCCGCCCCACCAGCGGCCAGGCGGCGGGACCCGGCGCGCCGTCAGCCCGGCTGGGCGCCGGGGCCACCGCCGGCGCCTGGGTTGCCTCCGCCGCCCGCCCCGGGGCGGGCGCCAGCCGCCCGGCCCGGACATCGTCGTAGAGCTGGGTGGTCTCCGGAAGCGGCCGCACCGCGAGCTCGGTGTCCAGGATCCGGACCAGGGCCCGGTACTGGCGCAGGGCCGCGGACCGCTGCCCGGTCCACGCCAGCAGCCGGATCAGTGCCTGGTATGCAGGCTCGTGCAGCGGGTCGAGAGCCTGCCAGCGCTGCGCGTGTGCCACCGCGCGGTCCAGGTCACCCGCGGCGGAGCCCGCGGTGACGAGCCGTTCCAGTACTGCGGCGAACCGCTGCCGGAGCCGGTCCGCGGTCGCGGCCTGCCAGTCGTCGAACTCGGGACAGTCGCGCAGGGAGAATCCAGCCAGGAAGTCGTCCCGGTAGAGCCGGGCCGCCCGCTCCAGCGCCCCGGCGTCTGGACCGGCCGCCAGCGCCTCGAAGTCGGTCACATCCACCCGTACCCGGTCCGGGTCCAGGGCCACCGCCGCCCGCGTGACCCGCAGGCCCGGCCCGACCGCGGCGGCCGTGACCGACAACGTGCGGCGCAGGGACGCCCGCGCCCGGGCGGCGTCCGCCTCCGGCCACAGCAGCGCGGCCAGCCGCTCCCGGCTCAGCTCGTGATCGTGCACCGCGAGCAGGGCCAGCACCGCCGTGGCCTTGCGGGTATCGAAACTGACCGGGCCGCCGTCCCTGGTCACCGCGGGCGGCCCGAGCAAGGCGAGGTTAAGCTCCGCCACGCCGCCTCCCCCCGGAGGGTGCTCCTATGACCTCCGGAAGCCACCGTAACGCAGCATCGTGAAATTCTCCTCAGGCCGCGGACTTGCCGTAACGATCTCGTATCGCCATCTCCCTAAGCTGGCCCTGAGCTTGGATAAGCCGGACGGACACGGAGCGTGCCATGGCACAAGGGCTGGAGCGGACCAGCGCCGGCGGCAACGGGGGCGCCGCTGGCAGCGTCGCCGAGGTACCGGCCCCGGACCCGGCGGGCAGACCGGCCGGGCCCGGGACCGGCCAGGGGCCGGGCGGCGCGGACGGACCCGCCGCCGTTTCACCGGCCGCCAACGGCGCCGCACCAGCCCAGCCGGGCGGCACGGGCCAGCCGGGCACGGGCCAGCCGGGCACGGGCCAGCCGGGCACGGGCGAGCCTGGCCCGGGCCAGCCCGCCACGGCCCCGCCGGGCGCGGGCGCGCCGTTGGCCACCCGGCCGCGTACCTGGCGCCGGGGCTGGCGGCGGAGCCAGCCGGCGGCGGCGGCCACGGCGCCGGTCCCGGCCCACAGCCAGGTCATCCAGGGGCCGGAAATCGCCCTGGCCTCCAATGACCCGCTGGTCGGCTACCTGCTCAGCGCGGCCGGCGCGGTGGACATCCGCGGCCTCGAACTCGATTCCCCCGCCCTGGCGGCGATGAAGGACGCCGGGGTGGTGCTCACCGTCCCGCTGATCTCCTCGGGCAGCCTGATCGGCCTGATCAGCCTGGGGCCGCGGCTGTCCGAACGGGACTACACCTCCGAGGACCGGCGGCTGCTCAACGCGCTCGCCGGGTACGCCGCCCCGGCGATGCGGGTCGGCCAGCTGGTCCGCCAGCAGGAGGCTGAAGCCCGCCACCGGGAGCGGATCGAGCAGGAACTGAAGATCGCGCAGATCATCCAGCAGCAATTCCTGCCCAAGAGCGTTCCGGACCTGCCGAGCTGGCATGTGGCCGCGTTCTACCGGCCCGCCCGTACCGTGGGCGGCGACTTCTACGACTTCATCCCGCTGCCGGACGGCCGGGTCATGTTCGTGGTCGGTGACGTCACTGACAAGGGCATCCCCGCCGCGCTGGTGATGGCCAGCACGCACGCCCTGCTGCGCGGGGCCGCGCCGCGGCTGATCGCGCCGGGCGCGGTCCTCGCGCACGTGAACGACCTGCTCTGCGCGGACATCCCGGCCCACATGTTCGTCACCTGCCTGGCGCTGGTGCTGGACCCGCTGAGCGGCAAGGTCGAGTTCGCCAACGCCGGCCACGACGTGCCGTACGTGCGCACCGCGGACGGCGTGGCCGAGCTGCGGGCGAGGGGCATGCCCCTCGGGCTGATGCCCGGGATGGACTACGAGGAGAAGACCTTCCAGTTCCAGCCCGGGGACTGCGCGCTGCTGCACAGTGACGGCCTGGCCGAGGCGCACGCGCCGGACCGTGAGATGTTCGGCTTCCCCCGGGTCGCCGAGCTCGCGGGGCGGGGTTCCTCCGGGGAGGAACTGATCGACTTGTGCCTCACCGAGCTCGCCGCGTTCACTGGGCCGGAGGCCGAGCAGGAGGACGACATCACCCTGGTGTGCCTGGAGCGGAGCATGTCCGCCCGTTACGCCGGAGGAGCCTGATGACCTCGGTAGCCCGGCCGGCGCCCCGCAGGCTCGCGGCCTTCGCCGTGCCTAGCGAGCCGGGCAACGAGCGCCTGGCCCTGGCCCGGGTCGCCGAGGCCGTGGCCGCCAGCGGGCTGCCGCCGGCCCGGCTCGAGCGGCTGAAGACCGCGGTGGCCGAGGCCACCATGAACGCGATCGAGCACGGCAACCGCGGGCGGCCCGAGATCCCGGTTGACGTCGAGGTCATCCAGGAAGGCGACGACATCATCGTGGCCATTACCGACCTCGGCGGAGAGCACGAGCCGCCGGGACCGGTGGAGGAGCCCGACCTCGGACTGAAGCTGGACGGAGAACAGCGGGCCCGCGGCTGGGGCCTGTTCCTCATCCGGAACATGGTGGACGCCATGCAGGTGCGCACGGACGGCCCGCGGCACACCATCCAGCTCACCATGCGGGCCGGCGGCGCCGCGCCGGTACCGCACAGCGGGGGACTCCGAGGAGGCGGCCATGAATAAGAGCTGTGAGGCAGCCGTGCGCCCGGTCGGCGGCGCGGCCGTCATCGAGCTGACGGGCGAGGTGGACGGAGGCGCGGCGGGCGTCCTCAACGCGGCCTACGAACAGGCTGTCGCGAGCGGGGAGCCCGGCACCGTGGTCCTCGACTTCGCCCGGGTCGGCTACATCAACTCGACCGGGATAGCGCTGATCGTGAGCGTGCTCGCCCGGGCCCGGGCCGAGCGCCGCAAGGTGGTCGCGAGCGGCCTGTCCGAGCACTACCGGGAGATCTTCGACATCACCCGGCTGTCGGATTTCATCGAGGTCTTCGGGGATCTGGACGCGGCGGTGAGCCAGCTGGCCGGGCCGGCCGCCTGACCAGCGCCGGATCAGCCGGGCGCCCAGGTCAGCAGGACGCAGCGTAAGCAGGGTGCGGGGTCAAGAACGCAAGGTCATGAGGACGCAGGGTCATAAGGACGCAAGGTCATAAGGACGCAAGGTCATAAGAACGCAAGGTCATAAGAACGCAGGGTCACAAGGGGAGGGGCGTCATGGACGGACCTGGAGTCACGATGGGCGTTCGCCATATCGGCGGCAACGTGGCGGTGGTCGATATCAAGGGCGAGGTCACCGCGGCCTGCGAGCCGGTCCTGATGTCGGCGTACGAGGAGGCCGGCGGCCCGGGGACAAGCCGGCTGGTGCTCAACTTCGCCGGCCTGGAGTACATGAACAGCGGCGGGATCGGGATGCTCGTCACCCTGCTGGTCCGGGCCAACCGGCAGCGGCAGCAGCTGGCGGCGTACGGGCTGAGTAACCACTACCGGGAAATCTTCGAGCTCACCCGCCTCGACGAGGCGATCATCATCTACGACGACGAGGCATCGGCGCTGGTCGGTGCGGCGACCTGAGGAGGCCGATGTGTCTGAGGCAACGGGGCCGGAGCGGGTGCGCTCGGCCGAGCAGATTGAGCTGAGCCACCGGGAGGCCGGGGCCGGTGTGGCGCCGCGGAATGACGCGGGCCGCTGGGCGGCCAAGGTGGACCGGCTCGACGTGGTGGCGCGGGACGGCGTGCGCGGGACCAACGTGGCGGGCCGCCGGCTGACCGGCCCGGTCCAGGGCTTCGGCAAAATGTGGCAGAAGACCTACCGGCTGACCGTCGGTGAGGCCGTATCCCCCCAGCAGGCCATCGCCACCTGGAAGGCCCGCTTCCCCGAGTTCTGGCCCAAGGGAAACCGCTTCGCGGGTGCGCTCACTGGCATCAGCCCAGGTGACGTGGCCCTCCTCGACCTGGCCATCGGCGGCGGCGTGAAGCTGTCCACCGGCGTCTTCGTGCTCTACGCGGACGAGGAGTCGTTCACGCTGATGACCCCGCAGGGACACATGTTCGCGGGCTGGATCACGTTTTCCGCTGAGGGCACCCCCGCCGGGACCGTCATCCAGGCCCAGGTCCTGATGCGCGCCAACGACCCTCTTTATGAAGTGGCCATGACGCTGGGCGGGCACCACAAGGAAGACATGTTCTGGGTGCAGACACTGACTGCGCTGGGCCACCGGCTCGGCGCCGCGGACACTACGGTGACCACCCGCAACGTGTGCGTGGATAGCAGCCGGCAGTGGCGCAACGCCAGCAACGTCTGGCACAACTCCATGATCCGCAGCATCCTGCAGACCCTGGCCGCCCCATTCACGGCGCTGCGCCGTCGCGGCTGAAGGCACACGGCCCGGGGGGACAAGCATGTCTGGTACCGACGATGTCCGGTGATCCCGACGTCGTGGTGGTGGGCAGCGGGCCGAACGGCCTGGCGGCCGCGGTTACGCTCAGCGCCGCCGGGCTGCGCGTCCTGGTCATCGAGGGCGGCCCCACGATCGGCGGCGGCTGCCGGACCGAGGAACTCACCCTGCCTGGTTTCCGGCACGACGTCTGCTCGGCCGCCCACCCGCTGGCGGTGGCCTCATCATTCTTCCGCCGTTTCGACCTCGCCGCGCGTGGCGTCCGGTTCGCCGGTTCCGACGTGGTGTTCGCCCAGCCGCTGGACGGCGGCCGCGCCGCCGTGGTCAGCCGGTCCGTGGACGCGACCGCGGAGCGGCTGGGCCGCGACGCGGCCGCCTACCGCCGCCTGCTGGGCCCGCTGGCCCGCGACTGCGGTCCCGTGACCGACCTGCTGCTGTCCCCGATCCGGCGGCCGCCGGCCCACCTGAACGCGGGGCTGGCCGTGTTCGGGATGAACGGCCTGCGGTCCGCGGCCGGGGTCGCCCGCCGCTTTCACACGGCCGAGGCCCGGGCCCTGTTCGCCGGCGCCGCCGCGCACGGCATGATGCCGCTGACGAGGCCGCCGACCGGCGCGGTCGGCCTCATGCTCACCGGCCTGGCCCACGCGGTGGGCTGGCCGGTCGCCGAAGGCGGCAGCGCCCGGATCACCGACGCCCTGGCCGACGCGGTCGTCGCGGCGGGCGGGGCCATCGAAACGGGGCGCTGGGTCCGCTCGCTCGCCGAGCTGCCCCGGCCCGGGCGGTCCTGCTCGACGTCGCGCCGCGGGCGCTGCTGTCGATCGCCGGTGACCGGCTGCCGCCCCGTTACCGCGACGCCCTCCGGCGGTTCCGGTACGGCGCCGGGGTGTGCAAGGTCGACTTCGCCCTGTCCGGCCCGGTGCCCTGGGCGAACGGGGCGTGCCGCCGGGCCGGGACGCTGCACCTCGGCGGGACGTACGACGAGATCGCGGCGGCCGAGGCTCGAGGTTGCCGCCGGGCAGCACCCGGACGCGCCGTACGTCCTGGTCACCCAGCCGGGCGTGGCCGATCCGACCCGGGCGCCCGCCGGGTGCCACACGCTGTGGACCTACTGCCACGTGCCCGCAGGGTCGACGGTGGACATGACCGCCCGGATCGAGGCCCAGATCGAGCGGTTCGCGCCCGGCTTCCGGGACCTGATCCTGGCCCGGCACACGGTGACCGCCGCCGACGAGGAAACGCGGAACCCGAACTACGTCGGCGGCGACATCGCCGCCGGGATGCAGGACATCCGGCAGACCGTGTTCCGCCCGGCGCTCCGCTGGAACCCGTACCGCATCCCGGTCCCCGGCCTCTACCTGTGCTCGTCGTCCACCCCGCCGCTGCCCGGCGTGCATGGCCGGTGCGGCGAACTGGCCGCCCTCACCGCGCTGGGCGATGTGTTCGGCATCCGCCGCCCGCCCGAGCTGGGACCGTCCGGGTCACGGCCCGCCGCGGCGCTGCGAGGTGCCCGGTGACGGCGGTCCCGGCGCGGGCCCGCATTCGGGATACCCGGCGGCGGGCCCGGATCGCGGCCGGCCTGCTGGGCAGCCTGGTCGTGCTGCTGAGCGGCACGGTCCTCGCCGAGGCGGCGCTGGCCCAGCAGCGCTCGACGACCTCGTCCAGCGCGGGGACGGCCCTGATCGTGATGCTGTGGGTGATCGCGGCCGTGGGCCTGGTGGTGGCCTGGCATCAGCCCCGCAACGCGATCGGCTGGCTGATGCTCGCCGCGCCGGTCTTCCTGCTGCTGGTGTTCGCCAGCCAGAAGTACGTCCGCCAGGTCTACCGGCCGGGCCACCATGCCCTGCCGGTGCTGGGCCCGGTGGCGCTGGTCTTCGCCCAGCAGTTCTTCGCGTTCCTGGTGGTGTTCCCGCTCATCGTCCTGCTGTTCCCGGACGGCCGCCTGCCGTCGGCCCGGTGGCGGTGGGTGCTGTGGCTGTACCTGGCGCTGGCCCTATCCTCGCCGCTGCTGGAGTCCGGGGTCACCGTTGACGTCATCGCCCGGCACGCCATTCACGTCCTGCCTGACGACCAGCTCGCCCAGGTGCAGAACCCGGCCGGCGGCCTGGCCTGGACGAATAACGTGGGCCTGCTGTTCTTCGCCGGGCTGGCCCTCGGCTGGATCGCGGCCCTGTCGCGCCAGGTCATCAGCTGGCGGCGGTCCTCCGGGGAGCGCCGCCAGCAGCTGAAGTGGCTGATGAGCGGGGCGGCCGCGTGCGGCGTGTTCCTCA
>CAVQEM010000014.1:0-26452 GCA_963711485.1 uncultured Actinomycetes bacterium | reverse complement strand
GCAGGTAGTTCGTGTTCCGCGCCTGGTTGGCCCGCATCGGGCTGTCCAGCAGCCGGACCGCGGACAGCGGGAACGCCGCGCCGAGCCCGGCGGTTCCGTCCGGAACGTACCCGCTTGTCCAGTTGCCTGAGGCGGCACTCAGCCGGCCAGGGGGAAGGACGCTGCCCAGAACGGCCCCGGCCGCGCCGCCGCTGATCGCGGCGAGCACGCCCTTCTGCTGACCGGCTGGGAGGACATGGCACCCGCCCTCTGAAGGCGTGCCGACCGCGACTGCGCGTGGGTGACCCTCTTTGATCAGAACTCACACGCAGCCACGCCGTCAATGGCCTTCCCGGCCGTCCGAGCCGGGTCTACGCCGCCCCGCGGACGCCCCGCGGACGCCCCGCGCACGCCCGCGGACGCCCCGCGGACGCCCGCGGATCGCGCTCGCCGCGATCCGCGATGCCGGGGCGCCTGAACCGCCACGCGGCCGGGCTAGGATGTGCAGGTCGTCGCCGAGGGAGGCACCGGTGTCCCAGGAATCGACCCGCTTCCGGCGCGATACTGGAGAACTTCACCCCGGACCAGCCTGGCCGCGGGTGGCCGCGCCGGACGGGCGGTCCGACAGCTGTCCTCCAACGAGTCCTGTTCGGGCCGCTGCCGTCAGTGGCGCGGGTGATCGCGCAGGCGGCGCTGGACGTGAACCGGTTCCGACAACAGCGCCGCCGGCGCCGACCGAGGCGATCGCCGGCGCGGTTCTCGGCGCCGGCGGAGCACGTCGCGGTCGGCTCGGCTCGGTCGGCGTGACCCAGCAACTGCTCGAGGCGGTCGGCGAGCCGGCCGCGGAGGTCGCTCTACGCCTGGCGCTCGTTCGAGGCCTATCCCACCCTCGTCGGCCTGTCGTCAGCGGTGGCGGTCACGGTGCCGCTGCGGGACGAGACGCACGACCTGCCGGCCATGGCGGACGCGGTCACCAGCCGGACCCGGCTCATCTTCGTCTGCAACCCGAACAACCCGACCGGCACCGTGGTGCACGCGGACGAGCTGCGGGACTTCCTGGACCGGGTGCCCGGCGGACTGCCTGGTCGTGCTGGACGAGGCCTACACCGAGTACGTTCGGGACCCGGCAGGTACCGGACGGGATGGCCGTGTACCGGGACCGCCCGAACGTCGCCGTGCTGCGCACCTTCTCCAAGGCGTACGGCCTGGCCGGGCTGCGCGTCGGCTTCCTCGTGGCGGAGCCGCCGGTGGCGGCGGCGGTCGCAAGACCATGCTCCGTTCACGGTGAACGCGCTCGCGCAGACCGCGGCGATCGCATCCCTGGCCGCCGAGGCGGAACTGCTCGAGCGGGTGGACGCGGTGGTCAAGGAGCGTTCCGGGTCCGGGACGAACTGCTCGCCCAGGGCTGGCTGGTGCCGCCCGCCGAGGCCAACTTCGTCTGGCTGCGCCTCGGCGAGGACACCCAGGACTTCGCGGCCGCCTGCGCGCGGGCCGGGGTCGCGGTCCGGCCGTTCGGCGCGGAGGGCGCGCGGATCTCGATCGGCGACCACGACGCGAACGACGTGTTCCTCGCCGTGGCGCGCGGCTATCCGCGCGCCACTGACCAGCTCTTCCCAACGGATCGATCGCGGCGCGGCATTGACCGCGGCCATGGACTACGGCCCGCCCGGGCCCGGGCTGGTCAGCGGGCGGCACCGGGCCGCCGGGCTGGTCAGCGGCCGGGCCTGGGCTGGTCAGCGGGCCGGGCCTGGGCTGGTCAGCGGGCGGCGCCGCGGCGCTCCAGTTTCTCGGTGACGAGCCGGTAGAACTGGCGCGGCAGGCCCGGCTGCGGCGCACGGCTCGGCGGCAGCGGCCAGGCCAGCCCCTCCTCGACCAGGCTGTGCAGCAGCCGCCGGGCGGTGCGGGCGGTAACCCCCAGCACCCGGCCCGCGGTTTCCGCGTCGACCACGAGCGCGCTGTCGCTGCGGCGAGCTTGTCGGCCAGCCGGGACAGGGTCTCCAGGCCGCGGGGGCGGCTGGCCTCCGCGGCCGGGGCGGCCGGGTGCCTCGGCGCGGGGACCAGCGCGATCCCCTCCCGGTCCAGCGCGAACCCGCGGGTCCCGGCGGCCACGTGCGACCGGGAAAGCGCCGCCTGGGCGTGCGTCTCCGCGTCCTGCGCGGTCCGGCCCATGCCGATGCCCACTTCCAGTGCGATGCCGAGCTCGGTCCGGGCCCGCTCGCTGAACGGGGGGACCCGGAACCCGTCGGTGGCCGCCGCCAGCGAGCCGCGGGTCGCGGTGACCAGGAAGCAGTGGTCGCTGACCGGGCTGACCGAGGCGTGCATCCGCTGGGCCTCCTGGACCAGGAACCGGTGCACGGTGAGCCGCAGTTCCTCGCGGGCGTGCCGCGGGGAGGACCGCCGCGAGGTGTCCCGCAGCGTGGGCACCTCCACCAGGGCCACGGCGAGCTGGGCCTCCTCCAGGCGGCGGTTCCCGGCGAGCAGGGTCGCCGTGCGCAGGGCGGCCCGGATGGCGCTGCTGGTGGGCCGCAGGATCCGGACGGGCACGTCGGCGGCGGACAGCCGCTGGGCGACCGACTGGAGGCAGGTGAAGGCGACCGTGATCTCGTCCCGCCGCCAGAGCCGCTCGTGGAACGCGGCCAGCGTGGCCGCGTTCGCGACGTCCTCCCGGACGTGCACGCCCGTGGCGGGCACGCCCAGCTCGGCGAACGCGTCCTCGACGTCAGCGCGGCTGAGCACGTCCACGCTGACCCGGCTGAGGTCCTGGCCCAGTTCCCTGGTCGCGCGCAGCAGGGCCGCGTACAGCGAGCTGCCGGACAGCGGCACGTAGGTGGCCGGAACGCGGAGCGCGCCGGCCCGCCGGGCGTATTCGTAAGGCACCTGGCTGGCGAACAGGCAGGCGTCGATGCCCGGCCCCAGCCGCAGCACCTTGTCGGCGGCTTCCTGCTCGCTGCGGTACGCGGCGGCCACGAGCCTGCGGGCCGGGGTGGCTGAGGTTCCGGGGCCGGACACCCCGGGGGGATGGGCGGCGGGGTGTGCGGCGCCGCCGGGCAGCCCGCTCGCCTGCGGACTCCCGGACAGCATGATCCGTTCCACCAGGTCGTGGGGCCCGACGACGCCGATGGTCAGCTCGGCCGCGGGCTGGCGCTGGCCGGTCATGGCCGGCCACCTCCCGGCGCTGGCGGCTGGCCAGTGGCACCACAGACGACGCGTGCCCGGCACGGCGGGCACGCGTCAGATGGTCCGGCAACTCCTAAGGTGCCGCCGGCTGTGGGGTACTCCCTGTGCTGTGAAGTCACTGTCAGACCCTTTACGCGGCAACGATTGCACGATCGTATATTTCGTAGCCCGTCCGCGCCGTCCGGGGAAGGGAATCAGCGGACTGTTTCGTGCAACGTCACATTTTCCGGGGGCAGAACCCACTGCTTTTCCGGGGGCAGACCCACTGCGGGCTTGCGGGTCAGCCGGCTGGGCCGCTCAGCCGCTGGCCAGGTCAGCGGCCGCCCGGGTCAGCCGCTTTCCTCGGCGGTGATGTCGGCGCCCAGGGTGGTGAGCCGCTCCGCGACCGCGGCGTGGCCACGGTCGATGAGGTATCCCGGCGCGACCACGGTCTCGCCTTCCGCGCCCAGCCCGGCCAGGATGAGCGCGATCCCGGTGCGCAGATCGTGCGCGACGACCTTGGTGCCCTTGAGCGTGGACGGACCATGCACGATGACCACGTTGCCACTGTCCACCTCGACCTTGGCACCCATCTTGTTCAGCTCAGCGACCAGGCCGTACCGGCCGTCGAAGATTGTCTCCCGGATGTAGCTGGTGCCATCGGCCAGGCAGCTCAGCGCCATGATCGGCGACTGGAGGTCGGTCGCGAAGCCGGGGTACGGGCCGGTGATCACGTTGATCGGGCGCAGCGTGCGCTCCCGGCGGACCTGGAGGACGGCACCCTTCGGGGTGAACTCCACCCCCATCTGCTCGAGCTTCCAGCGGACCACCCCGAAGTGCTCGAGGGAGGCGCCGACCAGGTTCAGCTCGCCGCCGGTGATCGCGGCCGCCATGGCCAGCACCCCCGCGTCGATCCGGTCCGGCATCACCGTGTGCTCGGTCGCGGTGAGCTGGCTGACCCCGCGCACGGTGACGAAGCCGGTGCCGCCGCCGCTGATGTCCGCGCCCATCTTGGTCAGGAACGCGATGACGTCGAGCACTTCGGGCTCGAGGGCGCAGTTGTCGATGATGGTGGTGCCGGGGGCCAGGCTGGCCGCCATGATCAGGTTCTCGGTGCCGGTGTGCGACGGGGTGTCCAGGTACAGGTGCGCCCCGCGGAGCTGGCCCGCCTTGATGTGGATCTCGTTTTCGCGCTCGTCGACGATGGCGCCGAGCCGGGCGAAGCCGCGGTAGTGGAAGTCCAGGTTCCGGCTGCCCAGATTGCAGCCGCCGATGCCCTCGATGACGGCCTCGCCGAACCGGTGCAGCAGGGCGGGCACGAACAGCACCGAGCCGCGGAACCGGCGGGCGATCTCGGCTGGCAGGACGAAGCTGGTCAGGTTGGAGGCGTCCACCACGAGGGTGTGCTCGGCCTCGTGGAACTTGACCACCGCGCCCACGGCCTGCGCCAGTTCAACCGCCCGGCGGACGTCCTCGATCGCGGGGACGTTGCGCAGTACGGTCCGGCCTTCTCCGGTGAGCAGCGACGCGGCGATCATCTTGAGCGCCGCGTTCTTGGCGCCCTGAACGAAGACCGTTCCCTGGAGCGGGATCCCGCCTCGTACGCGGTAGCAGGTCTCGGGGCCAATGGTCATGGGGTTGAAGCTCCTGTCCTTCGGAAACGCGAGGTCAACGGCCTGCCGCAGTCGCGGCGGGGTGCCCCCGCCCGGTGCCCGCCCAGTGGGATGCGGGCCGGCGGGAAGCCTCGTACTCATTCCAGGCCAGTATTCCACCGGCCCGGTCCCCCCTTCAGCGACAGTCAGATTCGGGTCACCCGGACCGTGCCCAGTCAGCGGCGCTGGTCGATTGGCCGGGCTGTCACGGCAGTCATACCCACTGTCGTCCAGTGATGCGCTCATATGCCTCGATGTAGCTTGCGCGGGTCTGCTCGATCACGTGGCCGGGCAGTGCCGGGGGCGGCTCCGTGTCGCGTTTGTCCCAGCCAGCCTCGGGCGAGTCTAGCCAGTCCCGGACAATCTGCTTGTCGAATGAGACTTGTGGCCGGCCGGGCTGCCACTGGGCCGCAGGCCACAGCCGGGACGAATCCGGGGTGAGAACCTCGTCGGCCAGCAGCAGCCGCCCGCCCGGGTCGAAGCCGAGCTCGATCTTGGTGTCGGCGACCAGGATGCCCTGCCGCGCGGCGATGGCCGCCCCCCGCCGGTACACCTCCAGCGTGATCCGCTCCAGCTCAGCGGCCACCTCCGCGCCGACCGACGCGGCCACCTCGGACATCGGGATGTTCTCGTCGTGCTGCCCGCGCGGCGCCTTGGTCGCCGGGGTGAAGATCGGCTCGGGCAGCCGGGACCCGTCGGTGAGACCGGGGGGCAGCGGCACCCCGCACACGGACCCGGACTGCCGGTACTCACGCAGCCCGGAACCGGCCAGGTACCCGCGCGCCACGCACTCCACCGGGACCATCGAGAGCCTGCGGCAGGCCATGGCCCGGCCGGCGAACCCGGCCGGGATGTCCGCGTCCACGAGATGGTTCGGGACCAGGTCGGCGAGCTGGCCGAACCACCACAGTGACAGCTGGGTGAGGATCTTCCCCTTGTCGGGGATCGGGGTGGACAGCACGTGGTCATAGGCCGACACCCGGTCCGAGGCGACGAGCAGCAGCAGGTCGTCGCCCCAGCCGTACACATCGCGGACCTTGCCCGAGTACAGCAGCGTGACCGGCGCCCCGCTCCCGTCGTGTTCCCCCGCCATCCCACCCGCCCCCGGCCTTCCGGGCGCGTCCGGGGCGCTCACGAGAGCCGCGCCAGGCGGTCGAAGACCGGCCCGAGCCGCGCCACGTACCGCTCCGGGCGGCAAACCTCGTCCAGCGCGGCCTCGTCCAGGGTGCAGCCGCCCGCGGCCGCCTCGGCGCGGAGCGTCTCCCGCAGCGGCGTCCCCGTCTGCCACGTGATCATGGCGGCCCCCTGGACCAGGGCGTACGCGTCTTCCCGGGACATCCCGGAGTCGATCAGGGCGAGCAGGATGCTCGAGGTGTAGATGAGCCCGCCGGTGGATTCCAGGTTCGCCCTCATCCGGGCCTCGTTCACCACCAGGCCCTCCACCAGCCCCGTGGTCAGGTGCAGCAGGTAGTCGGTGGCGGTCGCGGCGTCCGGCAGCGCGATCCGCTCCACGCTGGAGTGGGAAATGTCACGCTCGTGCCAGAGCGGCATGCCCTCCATGACCGGGGTGACGTAGCCGCGGACGATCCGGGCGATGCCGCTGATCCGCTCCGAGCGGATCGGGTTCTTCTTGTGCGGCATCGCGGAGGAACCCTTCTGGCCGGCCCGGAATGGCTCGGCCAGCTCCGCGACCTCGGTCCGCTGCCCGTGCCGGACCTCCAGCGCGATCGCCTCGCAGGCCGTGGCGATCACGGCGAGAGCGCTGATCCACTCCGAGATGCCGTCCCGGAACACCACCTGGGTGGCCACGTCCGCCGGGCGGAGCCCCAGCTCCGGCATCACGGTGGCCTCGATGGCCGGGTCGATGTTGGAGTAGGTGCCGACCGGGCCGGAGAGCTTGCCGACCGCGACCGCGTCCCGGGCCCGGACCAGCCGGTCCCGGCTGCGGGCCATGGCGAACGCGAAGTCGGCCACCCGGTGCCCCCAGACGTCCGGCTCGGCGTGGATCCCGTGCGTCCGCCCCACCCGGAGCGTGCCGCGGTGCGCCAGGCCATGCTCGCGCAGCGCGGCGACCAGCCGGGTCGCCTCCGCCACCAGCAGGTCGGTGGCCTCGGCCAGCTGCAGCGCCAGCGCCGTGTCCAGCAGGTCGGAGGAGGTCATCCCGTAGTGCACGTAGGCGGCGGCCTCGCGCGGCGTGGTGTTGTCGGCCCAGGCGGTCAGGAACGCGATCACGTCATGGTCGGTGACCGCCTCCACCGCGGCGACCGCCGCCGGGGTGGGCGGCGGGGCGGCCCGGACCGGGTCCACGGCGTCGGCCGGCACGGTCCCCGCTTTGGCGTGCGCCTCCAGGACCAGCGTCTCGACCCGGGCCCAGAGCTGGTACTTGTGCGCATCGCTCCAGATCCGGCCCATCTCGGGCCGCGTGTAGCGCTCGATCACATGCTCTATCCTCGCGCATCGCTCACGCGGACCGGCACGCGCGAGGGCCCGGCCGTGGCCACCGGCCGGATCAGCACGGTGACTTTGGTCACTGCGGCGAGTTCGGGGTGGCCGGCCGCGGCTTTTGCGCCGCGCTGAGCGCGGGCGTGCCCCGGCGGCGCTCCGCGGCGAGCATCACGGCCAGCCCGGCCAGCAGCACGATCAGCTGGGCCTCGATCGCCACGGTGGCCCCCAGCGCCGCCGTGGCCAGCGCGAACAGGGCCGTGACCAGGCGCGGCCGGACCGGGCCGAGCCGCAGCACCCAGCGGAACGCGGCGTGCCCGGCCAGGAAGAGCGCCACCCCGCCGCCGATAGCCAGGGCCTGGGCGGCCGGACGGGGCTGGGCGGCGTGCCCGATGGTCAGCTTGACCCCGGCGGCCAGCCCCACCACACCGAGCAGTATCGGGATGTGCGGGTAGAAGTACGCGGACAGGGCGAGCGACGGCCGCCGCGTCCGGGGCGCCCGGGTCATGGCCCCGGCGGCCAGCTCGTCGTCCGCGCCGCCGAAGTAGACCCACCACAGCGCCGCCGACACGCCGAGGCCGAGCACGGCCGCCAGCACGATCTGCGCGTCCAGCGGATGCTCGGCGGCGCCGATGCCGACGGAGGCGACCGACTCGCCCAGCGCCACGATGACCAGCGCACCATGCCGCTCGGCGAAGTGTGCCGGGGCGATCTCGAACCGGCCGCCAAGGCGTACTACCAGCGGCGACAGCACCTGGATGGCCAGCGCCGCCGTCCACAGCAGGTAGGCCGCCAGGCCGCTGGTCAGCCCGGCCGCCAGGACAAGCAGCGCCGAGCTGAGGTTGATCGGGACTATCCGGATGATGTTCCGGTTCACCCGGTAATAGAGCCCGCCATGCACGCACACCACGATCAGGTAACCGAGGCCGAGGTAGAGGCCGCTCGCGCCCGACCTGGAGTCGCCGAACCCGTTCCGGATGGCCAGCCCCACGACCAGGAACCCGGCCATGCCGAGCAGCAAGAGCAGCCGCTCCGGGGTCCGGTCCGGGGTGCGGGTGTTGGTCAGCCAGGCGTACCCGCCGTACATCCACCACAGCACCCCGAACACCAGCAGCACCTGAACGATGGAGGTGGCGGAAATGCCGCTGCCGTCCAGCAGCGTGGACAGCTGGGTGAGGGTGAACGCGAAGACCAGGTCGAAGAACAGTTCCAGGGTGCTGACCCGCAGCGGGGCGTCGGGCCCGGGAACCTGGCCCCCGGGCGGCGGGCTGGTGCCGGACGGGGGTGGCCCGCTGGTCACGGGCTGGTGCCGGACGGGGGTGGCCCGCTGGTCACGGGCTGGTGCCGGGCGGGGGTGGCCCGCTGGTCACGGGCTGGCCTGGGCTGGCCGTCCTGCCGCATGCCCGGCGATGTCCGTGCGGTACCAGCCACCGCGCATCTCGATCTGCCCCGCGGCCTGGTACGCCACCGCGCGGGCAGCGGCCACATCGGGGCCGGTGCCGACCACGTCGAGCACCCGGCCGCCGGCGACACGAGATGACCCGCGTCATCGGTCCGGGTGCCCGCGTGCAGCACATACGCGCCCGGGACCCGCCCGGCCGCCGCGATCCCGGTGATCTCGTCGTCAGCGGCGGGCTGGCCCGGGTAGCCTTCGGCCGCGATGACCACGGTGACCGCCGCGCCCGCCGTCCACCGGGGCGGGGCCACGCCGCCCAAGGACCCGGAGGCGGCCGCGGCCAGCAGCCCGCCCAGCGGGCTGGCCAGCCGGTCCAGCACGACCTGGGTTTCCGGGTCGCCGAACCGGGCGTTGAACTCCACCACCCGCAGCCCGGCGGCGGTCAGGCTCAGCCCCGCGTACAGCAGGCCGCGGTAGGGAGTGCCGCGGCGGCGCAGCTCATCCACAGCGGGCTGGATGACCGTGGCCATTACTTCCCCGGCCAGGCCGGGGGGCGCCCACGGCAGCGGGACGTACGCGCCCATGCCGCCGGTGTTGGGTCCCTGGTCCCCGTCCCCGGCCCGCTTGAAGTCCTGCGCGGCCAGCAGCGGGACTGCGGTGAACCCGTCGGCCAGCGCGAACAGCGATACCTCCGGGCCGTCCAGGAACTCCTCGATGACCACCGTGCCGCAGGCCTCCGCGTGGGCCCGGGCGGCGGCGAGGTCGGTGGTGACTACCACGCCCTTGCCCGCGGCCAGGCCGTCCGCCTTGACCACGTACGGCGGCCCGAGTTCGGCCAGCGCCGCGTCGGCCTGGTCGCTCGTCTCGCACGTGTACGCCTCGGCGGTGGGAATCCCGGCCGCCTGCATGATCTGCTTGGCGAACGACTTGGAGCCCTCGATGGCCGCGGCCCGGCGGCTGGGGCCGAAGCACGCGATGCCGGACACGCGCAGCGCGTCCGCCACCCCGGCGACCAGCGGCGCCTCCGGGCCGACCACGACCAGGTCGGCGCCCGTCGCCCGGGCCAGGCCGGCTACCTGCCCGGTGTCGGCCAGGTCCACCGGATGCTGGTGGGCGAGCTCGGCGATGCCCGGGTTGCCCGGCGCCGCATGCAGGTCGGTGACGTCCGGGTCGGCGGACAGGGCCCGGGCCAGCGCATGCTCGCGGCCGCCCGAACCGAGGAGAAGGACTCGCACGGGCGCGAGCCTACCCGCGGCCGGGCCCGGGCCCGCGGCGGAACCGGGCGGCCCCCGGGCTGTCCGGGGCACTGGGGGAGACGTCGCCGTACCCCGGAGCGCTGATACCGGGGAGTTCGTGGCGGCAGTCGCCGGACGGTCCGTTATTGCTGTTCAGGCGAGCGGTCGCAGCTGCAGGGTCTGGTCGCGGCGCGGGCCGGTGCCGATGGCCGCGACCGGCGCGCCGATCATGTCCTGCAGCGTCTTGACGTAAGACTGCGCGTTACGGGGCAGGTCAGCGAACTCCCGGGCCTGCGTGATGTCCTCCTGCCAGCCGTCCAGGTACTCATAGACCGGGGTGGCGTGGTGAAAGTCGGTCTGGGTCATCGGGATCTCGTCGTGCCGGGTGCCGCCCACGTCATAGGCCACGCAGACCGGGACCCGGTCCAGCCCCGAGAGCACGTCGAGCTTGGTGATGAAATAGTCGGTGATCCCGTTGACCCGGGTGGAGTAGCGGGCCACGACCGCGTCGAACCAGCCGGTGCGCCGCGGGCGGCCCGTGGTCACCCCGTACTCGCCGCCGGCCGTGCGCAGCCACTCACCCTGCTCGCCGGCCAGCTCGGTGGGGAACGGGCCCGCACCCACCCGGGTGGTGTACGCCTTGAGGATCCCGATCATCTTAGTGATCCGGGTCGGGCCGATGCCCGAGCCCACGCAGGCGCCGCCCGCCGTCGGGTTGGACGACGTGACGAACGGGTAAGTGCCGTGATCCACGTCGAGCATGGTTGCCTGGGCCCCCTCCAGCAGGATCGACTTGCCCTCGTCCAGTGCCTGGTTCAGCACCAGCCCGGTGTCGGCCACGTAGGAGCGGATCTGCTCGCCGTACCCCAGGTACTCCCCGGCCACGGCGGCCGCGTCGATGCCCCGGCGGTTGTAGACCTTGGTGAGCACCTGGTTGCGCTCGCGCAGGACCAGTTCCAGCTTCTGGTTCAGGATCCCGGGGTCGAGCAGGTCCTGGATCCGGATCCCGGTCCTGGCCACCTTGTCCGCGTAGGCGGGCCCGATGCCCCGGCCGGTGGTGCCGATCCGGGCACTGCCCAGGTAGCGCTCGGTGACCTTATCCAGGGCGCGGTGGTACGGCATGATGAGGT
This sequence comes from uncultured Actinomycetes bacterium, assembly GCA_963711485.1. Classification (GTDB taxonomy): domain Bacteria; phylum Actinomycetota; class Actinomycetes; order Streptosporangiales; family Streptosporangiaceae; genus RYN-230. Next base: position 15,462 of record CAVQEM010000014.1, on the reverse strand, counting down.
GGGCGTTCGCGGAAATCAGCAGGTCCTCGCAGGAGATGCCGCGCTGCCTGAGGTCGTCGATCTCCTTGAGCAGCACCTCGGGGTCGACCACGACGCCGTTCCCGATGACCGGCACCACCCGGGGGGACAGCACGCCCGAGGGAAGCAGGTGCAGAGCATAGCTCTCGTCACCAATGACGACGGTATGACCGGCGTTGTTGCCGCCCTGGTACCTGACGACGTAATCGACCCGGTCGCCGAGGAGGTCGGTGGCCTTGCCCTTACCCTCGTCACCCCACTGCGCGCCCACGACCACAATGGCCGGCATTGCACCAGCCCCTTCCAGGCCTCGCCCCGGTTGCGGAGTTGAGGCTACTCCACGTCCCCGACTGGGCGTCACGTCGCTCCTCCGGCCCCACGCTGGGCCGGAGGAGCGAGGCCGGGCCGCGCCGGGGGTGCGGGGCCGGGCCGCGCCGGGGGTGCGGGGCCGGGCCGCGCCGGGGGCGCGAGGACGGGTGCGCAGGGGCCGGGGCGTGGGGTCAGGGGGGGTCAGGGCATGTCGAGGGCGGCCACGGCGGGCCGGAGTCGGGGCGTGGGGTCAGGGCATGTCGAGGGCGGCCACGGCGGCGGCACTGGAGTCGGCCAGGAAGATCTGGCAGCGCGCTTCTTCCTCGGTCTCGCCGATGGCCCCGGCGGCCCGGCCCAGCGCGTGTAGCGAGCGCAGGAATCCCCGGTTGGGCTCGTGCTCCCAGGGGATCGGCCCGTGGCCCTTCCACCCGGCCCGGCGCAACTGGTCCAGGCCCCGGTGGTACCCGGTGCGGGCGTAGGCGTAGCCCGCGACCAGCTCACCACGGTCCAGGGCCTGCTCGGCCAGTTCGGCCCAGGCGGCCAGGCACGCCGGGTTGCCCGCGGCAACGGTAGCGGGATCGGCGCCGGAGGCCAGTTCCGCGGCGCAGGGGTCGTCAGGCAGATAGACCGGGGGTGGCCCGGCTATGAGGTTGCGGTGGTCCATGGCCCCATCCTGCCGCGCCGCCCGCCCCGGCGCGCCGTCAGCCCCGCGTCCACGCCGTCCCCCCCGGCGTCCGCGCCGTCCCCCCGGCGTCCGCGCCGTCCCCCCGGCGTCCGCGCCGTGCCCTGGCGTCCGCGCCGTCCCCCCCGTCACACCAGCCCCTTCCGAGGTGCCTCGCAATTAGTCCCTCAAGTCACACTCGCCCCTCCCGTCCACATATCACGCTGAACGTTCGCCAGAAACGGACAAATCACCCGCCATAACGCACGTCCGGCGTGAAGTGTCGGCGGGCGGCGTCAACCTGGAGGGGTGGACGAGCGGCTGGAGGGTGTAAGGACCACTGGCGAACTGCTAGCGGCGGGGGTGTCGGCGGGGCGGATCCGGCGGCTGGTCCGGGACGGGGCCTTGTGCCCGCTGCGGCCGGGGGTTTACGCGTCGGCGGCCACCGTCACCGCGCTGGTCCGCGACGCGCCGGGCGAGCGGGCCACGCAGCCCGGCGAGCATCTGCTCCGGGTAGCCGCGGCCCTCGCGGTCACTGGCTCGCGCTCGGCCGGAAGCCACCGTTCGGCGGCCCGCGTGTACGGACTGGGCCTGGCGGGCCCCGGCCTGGAGCCGAGGGCTGGGATCACGCGGCCTCCCGGCGAACGGGCTGGCCACGCCAACCGGGCCGGGCGTCCGGGTGCACATCGCCGCCCTGCCCGCGGAGCACCTGGTCAGCTACCGCGGCGTCCCGCTAACCTCGGTGCCCAGGACTGTGATCGACTTAGCCCGCACGCTGCCCTTCGCTGAGGCCGTGGCCGTCGCCGACTCGGCCCTGGGCGCCGGGCTGGCGTCGAAGAGCGAGCTCACCGCGGGTCATCGCGGACTGCGCCCGGTGGCGGGGCCTGCGGCGGGCCCGGGAGGTGACCGCGTTCAGCGATGCCCGCGGAGTCGGTGCTGGAGTCCCTCGGCCGGGCCGTGTTTCACCAGTCCGGCCTGCCGCCCCCAGACCTGCAGGTCTGGGTCGGCGATGACGACGAGGTCATCGGCCGGGTGGACTTCCTCTGGCGCCAGTACAGCACGATCGGCGAGGCCGACGGGGCGGTGAAGTACCAGACCCCGGGCCGGGCCCGCGCCCAGCTGGAGCGGGACGCGCGGCTTCGCGCCGCCGGCTACGAGGTCGTGCACTTCACCTGGCCGGCGATCACCCGGGCACCAGCCCAGGTCGTGGACTCGATCCGGGTGGCGTTCAGCCGGTCCGGCCCTCTCCGCCCTGCGCGCCTCCCAGGCCCTCCGGTCCCTCCCGGCCGTCCCGGGAACCCATGACGGCGAGCGCCTCCGCGTCCGTGGCCCGTGCGTTCAGGAAGAAGTCCGCCCATTCGGCGGCGTCCGGGTAGGACGATTCCGCGGCGACGCGCGCGCAGGCCGCCCCGGCGTCGAACACGGTGCGCCGAAGCTGCACCCCGGGCCCGAGCAATGCCCAGTGCGCTCCGGCCCGGCCGTACGGCATCCCGACGCTGCCCGGATTGACCACGAGCCGCCCGTGGGCCAGCCGGCAGAACGGCATGTGCGTGTGCCCGCAGATCACCGTGGACACCCCCGGTGCGACGGGCGTGAGGACGTCGGCCCACCGCTCCAGCCGTGAGTCGGCGAGGACCACCTCTTCGTCGTCCCGCGGTGTCGCGTGGCAGAACAGCACCGTGCCCAGGCCAGCCACGTCGAGGGTCGCCGTCAGGGGCAGTCCGGCCAGCAGCGCGACCTGGTCCGCGCGGAGCTGGGCGGCGGCCCACGGCGCGACCGGGTCCGGGACGGTAGTCACCTCACCGCGGGCGAGCTGCACCAGTTCGCGGTCGGCGTTCCCGCGGATCCACACCGCCCGGTCCCCGAGCGTGGCCAGCAGGTCGAGAGTCTCCCGTGGCTGCGGCCCGGCTGCGAGATCGCCGGTGAGCACGATCCGGTCCGCGCCGGTCACCTCGGGCTCGGCGAGCACAGATTCCAGTGCGGGCAGCACCCCGTGAATGTCGGACAGGACCGCGACCCGGCCGACTGGCCGCCGGAGAGCGGCCTGCCCAGGGGCAGCTGGCCCCCGGGCAGCGGCCTCAGGGGCGGCTGGCCCCCGGGCAGCGGCCGACTCAGGGGCAGCTGGCGTCTCCATGCCGCCAGCCTGCCCGATGAGGGGCCGGCTGGTCAGCTGAGTTTGGTGCCCGCGGACATCAGGTCCTCACAGGCCCGCGTCACCCGCGCGCCCATCCCGGCCTCCCCGGCCTTGCCCCAGGCCCGGGGGTCGTACTGCTTCTTGTTGCCGACCTCGCTGTCGACCTTCAGCACGCCGTCGTAGTTCCGGAACATGTGGTCCGCGACCGGCCTGGTGAACGCGTACTGCGTGTCGGTGTCCACGTTCATCTTGACCACGCCGTAGGAGATTGCCTCGCGGATCTCTTCCAGCGCCGAGCCGGAACCGCCGTGGAACACCAGGGAGAACGGCTTTTCCGTGCCGTACTTGGCGCCCACCGCGTCCTGGATCTCCTTCAGGATCGAGGGCCGCAGGGTCACGTGACCCGGCTTGTAGACCCCGTGCACGTTGCCGAACGTGGCCGCGAGCAGGTAACGGCCCCGCTCACCGAGCCCGAGCGCCTCGGCCACCGCCATGGCATCGTCCGGCGTGCTGTACAGCTTCTCGTTCATCTCGCCGGTGACGCCGTCTTCCTCGCCGCCGACCACGCCGATCTCCATCTCCATGATCGTGTGGGCCTTGGCGCACTCGTCAAGCAGTTCGGTCGCGATGGCGATGTTCTCCGGCAACGGCACCGCGGACCCATCCCACATATGCGAGTTGAAGAGCGGCTCCTCGCCCCGGGCCACCCGCTCCTGCGAGATCTTGACCAGCGGGCGCATGAACCCGTCAAGCTTGTTCTTGGGGCAGTGGTCGGTGTGCAGGGCGATCTGCACCGGGTACTTGTCAGCGACCGACCGGGCGAAGCTGGCCAGGGCGGCCGAGCCGATCACCATGTCCTTGACCGCCTGGCCGGACAGGTACTCGGCGCCCCCGGTGGAGACCTGGATGATGCCGTCGCTCTCCGCGTCCGCGAATCCGCGGAGGGCAGCGTTCAGAGTCTGGCTTGAGGTCACGTTGATCGCGGGATAGGCGTAACCACGCTCCTTGGCGCGGTCCAGCATCTGCGCGTAGACCTCTGGGGTGGCGATTGGCATGACGATCGGCTCCTGTCGTTGCTTTGAGTCCAGTATCGGGGACCGGGCCGCCCACGGACAGCGCCGAAGGTCCCGGCCTGGAGAATTGCGTCCGGAATCTGTGTTGGGACTCTTCGCCAGGCGCGCCGCCCGGGTCATCCGGTGTGCCGCCCGCGGCCACCCCGGCGTGCCGTCCTCCGCCGCCCGGGGCCCTTCCCGCGGCGCCGCCCGCCGTGCCGTGTCCATGCTCAAATCCGCCGGTCGAGCTCTCTCAACCTCGCCCGATGCGGACCGGCGGAGTGCCCTCCATGCTGTACAACAGGGAGCTATGGAGAGCTTTCTCAGCCAGGCCGGCCTGGCTGCTGTCTTTCTCTTCGGCTTTCTCGAGGCCTGCTGCGTCCCGATTCCATCGGAGATCACGTTCGGGTTCGCGGGAGTCCTGGCTGGCGAGGGACACTTCAGCATCGTGGCGGTGATCGTCGTCGGCACGGTGGCGGAACTGCTCGGGTCCTTCGTGGCGTACACGGTGGGACGCGTCGGTGAGCGGCCCCTGGTGCACAGATTCGGCCGTTACCTGCTCATCACCCACGCCGACATCGACCGGGCGGAACGTTTCTTCGCCGGCCGGGGGGCCTGGGCGCTCCCAGTGGGGCGGTGCCTGCCGGTGGTGCGCACGTTCGTGTCGATCGTGGCCGGCTTCATCGAGATGCCCGTGCTGCTGTTCGGGATCCTCAGCCTCATCGGCACGGCTATCTGGGTGACCGCGATCTCGCTGATCGGCTACAGCCTCAGCAGTACCTGGCAGAGCATCGCGCACGGCATCGCCCTGGCCGGCTATGTGATCGCGGCGGTGGCCATCGTCGCCATCGCCGCGTTCGTCATGTACCGGCTGCGGGAGTTCCGCAAGGAGGCGGCCGAGGAGCACCTGGCGGCGGCCGGTCCCGCTGGGGGTGTCCCTGGGGCGGGCGGCCCGTCAGCAGGGCGGGCCCCCAGCAGGCGGGGGCCCGCGAGGGGGCGGCGGCCAGCAAGCGGCAGGCGGCCAGCAAGCGGCAGGCGGCCAGCAAGCGGCAGGCGGCCAGCAAGCGGGCGGTCCCGAGCCGGGTAGGCGGAGCGCGCCGCGGCACCAGCGCACGGCAGGCCAGGACGATCAGCCCAGGCCCAGGTCACCCATGTCGTAGGCGGCCAGGTAGGGCAGGCCCCGCGCGGTCACCGGCTCCCGGGCGCCACGTTCCACGATCACGGCCACGCCCACGACCTCGGCCCCTGCCTCGCGCAGCGCGTCCACCGCGGTCAGCACGGATGCGCCGGTGGTGGAGGTGTCCTCCACGGCGAGCACCCGGCGCCCGGCGACGTCCGGGCCCTCGATACGCCGTTGCAGGCCGTGCGCCTTGCCTTCCTTTCGCACCACGAACGCGTCCAGCGGCTGCCCGGCCGCGCTGGCCGCATGCATCATCGCGGCGGCGACCGGATCGGCGCCGAGCGTGAGCCCGCCGGCCGCGTCGTAGTCCAGGCCCGCGGTGAGGTCGAGCATCACCCGGCCGGCCAGCGGCGCCGCCCGCCCGCTGAGCAGGATCCGCCGCAGGTCGATGTACCAGCTCGCCCGCTGGCCGGATGACAGCACGAAGTCGCCGTGCACCACGGCCATGTCCTTGATCATCTGAAGCAGGTCGTCGCGGTCGCTCACGGTCGCGAGCCTACCCAGCCGCCCGGGGCGCGTTAATCCAGGCCGGCCAGGATCTCCTGCTCCGTGGCGGGGTCAAGGCCGATGCCGGGCCGGCGCTCGAACCCCCCCAGGTCGCCGCCCCGCGCGGCCGCGTCCCGGCGCAGCCAGGACCAGGTGTCGCGGATCGTGTCGCTGAGCGGCCGGTACCGGATACCCGTCCGCAGCGCCCGGTCCCCGGTGACATCCCAGATGCCCGCGAACTCCGGCGTCACCGGCGTCCACATCGGCAGCTCCATCCAGGGCTGGACCCCGGCGGCGAGCAGCACGCCGTCTGGCACCCAGCGCAGCTGCAGCGGGCCGTCGGGGCCAGGCCCGGTGACCTGGCCGCAGCGGGTCAGCAGTTCCCCGAACGTGGTTCCGTCCGCCCCCGGCACGTTGACCACGCCCGGGATCCCCCGCCGGGTGTTGTCGACCAGCCACGCGGCGAGGTCCCGGGCGTCGGTCATGCGGACCGGCCGGCCCGGCTCGCCGGGGGCGAGGACCGTCCCGCCGCGCGCGATCCGGGTCAGCCACCAGGGCAGCCGCCCCACGGGTTCGTGCGGCCCGACGATCAGGCCGGGCCGCACGATCAGGTGCCGGCCCGGCAAGTCCGCGCGCCACGGCCCGCTCGCTGCCCGCCTTGAGCTCGCCGTACCCGAGTTCCTCCACCGTGCCGTCGGCGTCGGGCGGGCAGTCGAGCACCGGGGACTCCTCGCTGACTGGCACCTCACCGAAGCCGCGATACACCGAGAGCGAGGAGACGTAGGTGTAGTGGCGGACCCGCGGGGCCAGCAACCGGGCGGACGCGGCCACGTGGCGTGGCGCGATCACTGAGGTGTCGATCACGAGGTCGAAATCTCGCTCAGCCACCCTGAGCAGGTCCGCGGAGTTGGTACGGTCTCCGTGCAGTGCCTCGGCACCTGGCCGGGGCTCGCCGCTCAGCCCCCGTGAGAAGGTCGTGACGTCGTAGCCGCGGCGGATCGCTTCGTCCACGATGGCACGCCCCAGGAACCGGGTACCCCCGAGAACAAGAAGTCGCATGCCGGATGATTCTGCCGGGCCAGGTGCAAATGCCGGGACCGCTTTTGCCGAGAGCGGACTTCTCAGGTCACGGGGGTCCTCGCGACCTCGCGCGATCCATCACGCGGCTGGCTGGGCGCTGGTAACGTCTCGCGTCGAGGAAAGGACGGTGTCGCGTGGATCGGTGCGCGCTGTTCGTGGACGCGGGCTACGTGCTGGCGGATGGCGCGATGGCCGTGCACGGAACCCGCCACCGAGAGTCCGTATCCTGGGATTACGCAGGCCTGCTGCAGTTCATGGGCAGCATCGCCCGGGAGAGAACGGGCCGCCCGCTGCTCCGCTGCTACTGGTATGAGGCCACGGTCGAGGGCCGCCGGACCTCCGAGCACGACTCACTCGCTGATCTTCCCGGGCTGAAGCTGCGGCTGGGCCGGACCCGCCCGGGCCGGCGCGAGGGCGTGGAAAGTGAGATCCGCCGCGACCTGACCACCCTGGCCCGCAACAACGCGATCAGCGACGCGCTCCTGGTCAGCGCGGAGGAAGACCTGGCCCAGGTCGTCGCCGACGTGCAGGACCTCGGTATCCGGGTGACGATCGTGCACATCACGGTGGGCGGCAACTGGACCATTTCCCGCAGTCTCCGCCAGGAATGCGACGACATCATCGAGATTGGCGAGGGGCATCTCCGGCCCTTTACCCAGCTCGCCGGCGGGACGGAGTCGCTGGGCAGCGAAGAGCCCTACCAGCTGGCCGTGTCCGCGGCCCGCGCGCTCACCAACGGGCACGGGCCGGTGTCCGGCCCGCTGGGCCAGCAGGCCCTGTCGGCCGGGTCGCACCCTGCCCCGCCCGCGATCTACACCGCGCCCGTGGTGGCCGAGTACCAGCGGTCGGCGCAGCCTGGCGCGCAGCCCGCCACCGCTCAGCTTCCGAATGCTCAGCTCCCGGATGCTAGCTCCCGGCTCCCGGCTCCGGCCAGGCCGGCTCCGCTGCCGCGCCGTGAGCCGTCCGCGCCCATCGAGCGCCAGTCTATGGAGGCCACCCGCGGCGGCGCATCGTCCCTCGGGCCCAGCAGCACGCCGGGGCGGGGGGTACCGCCGCAGAGTGCACAGAATCTGCAGGCCGCCTCAGGACTGCAGGCGCAGCCGGGCGTTTCCGAGCCGCAACGAAGCCCCGGTCCGGGCCAGCGTCAGCCGGGAGGGCCGGCGCAGCAGGGCCAGGCGGGGCAGCAGACCATGCCGGGGCAGAGCATCCCCGGCCAGCAGAACATCCCCGGCCAGCAGGGCATGGGCGGCCAGACGGTGCCCGGCCAGACGGTGCCCGGCCAGACCGTACCCGGCCAGACGATGCCCGGCCAGACCGTGCCGGGCCAGGCGATGCCGGGCCAGACCGTGCCGGGCCAGGCGATGCCCGGCCAGACGGTGCCGGGCCGGAGCATGCCCGGCCAGACCGTGCCGGGCCAGAGCATGCCCGGCCAGCAGGGCACGCCAGGCCAGCCGGTCCCCCCGCCGTCCTACGCGCCGCAGTCGCCGCCCGCTCAGGGGATGCCCGCTCAGGGGATCGGCCAGCAGTCCATACCGGCCCGGCCCATACCAGGCCAGGGCATACCAGCCCAGCCCATACCGGGCCAGGGCATGCCGGGCCAGCAGAGCATGTCAGGCCTGCACGCGGCTCCGCCCGCGCCGCAGGCCGCCTCATCCAGCGGGCCGTCCGACTCGCGGATGCGCGGCGCCCACGCCCAGACGACCCCGGCTGGCGGGCAGCACCCCTACCAGGCGCCGCCAGCCTCGTTCCGCGGGGCCGCCCAGGACGTCCCGGGCCGCCCCGTACCAGCAGGGCCCCTACGGTGTAGCTCCCCCGGAGCAGACGATGCCCGGGCAGCAGTACCCCTCACCTGCCTCGCCGTCGCCGGCCAGCTCAGGGCCGAACGCGGGCCAGGCGTACGTCCCGCCGCAAAGCCCGTACGGCGCGCAGTCCCCGCTGCCGCAAGCCCCGATGCCGCAGCAGCCTCCCCTGCCGCAATCACCCGTGCCGCAATCACCCGTGCCGCCACCGGCAGCGCCCGGACCTGACCCGCACGGTGCCGGCCAGCCCGGCCAGGGGATGCCTCTCGCCGACGCGGTCCAGGCCGCCCACGCCGAGGGCTTCGAGTTCGGGCAATCCGTAGCCCGTGAGGCCCCGGCGCTGTGGCTGGAGGCAGTCCTGGCCCGCAAGCCGCGCATGCCGTCGGACCTGGAAGCCAGGCTGCTCCAGGATTCAGTGCTGCCGATCGATTCGCTGCTGCATGACGAGACCAGGCACGCGCTGCGCCGCGGCTTCTGGGACGCCCTGGAGCGTTCGCGCAGATAGCGTCGTTCCCCGCACCTTGAGTTCGTTCGTGGCGTTGGAAGGGGTCCCGGGTTGGGTACGTCCCCGGACGTGGTGGTGCTGACTCGCGACATGTTCGATGAGATCGAGTTCGACGCTGCGGCGAGCGGTGATCACCGCACCGCGGCCGAGCAGATGATCAGTCTGGCCGCGACCGGAACCCAGACTGAGGAGTTCCCCCGCTCCGAGGCGTACCTGCGGGCGGGCGAGCAGTGGCTGCTGGCTGATGACCCGGCCGCCGCAGCTCAGGGGTTTCGCGAAGCGCTAGCCGACGGCGGTCCGGCGTTCGTCGATCCCCGGGTGCCGCTGGCCCGGGCGCTGTTCGAGATGGACAAGGCGCCCGAGGCCGAGGCGCTGATCCGGCAGATCGAGCTGGAAAAGCCCGAGGACCCACGACTCTTCGACCTGGTCGCCGAACTGCTGGTCAACCTGTCGGACCTGAGAGGCGCGCTGCGCTGGGCCACCACCGGAGTCGGGCTGTGCCTGGGCCGGCTGGGGGCGGGCTGGGACTCTGACGAGACGGCCCAGCCCGCCGGGCTGCACCCGTTCTCCGCGAACGGGGATCCGACCGAGCTGCGGCTCCTGCTCACCCTGCGCTACCGCGTCCGGGTCAACCTCGGCTTGCCCGAGGACGACTACGACCGGCTGCTGGACGAGCTCCCGTCCGGGCAGGCCGCCCCGGCCGGGGACAGCTGAGCCCGCCGCACGATCAGCGCGTCCGACGCCGGGTCCAGGTCCACCTCGACCCGGTCGCCGTCGAGGATCTGGCCCGACAGCAGGGCCCGGGCCAGCTGGTCCCCGATCGCTGACTGGATCAGCCTGCGCAGCGGCCGCGCGCCGTAGATCGGGTCGAACCCGGTCAGCGCCAGCCACTCCCGCGCCCCCGGCGTGACCTGGAGCGTGAGCCGCCGGTCGCCGAGCCGCTTGCCCAGCCGCGCCACCTGCAGATCCACGATCCGGCTGAGCTCCTCGGTGTTCAGCGAGTCGAACAGGATCACGTCGTCCAGCCGGTTCAGGAACTCCGGCTTGAACGTGGCCTGCACCACCTTCATCACCGCGACCCGCTTGGCCTCCTCGCTCAGCGCGGGGTCCGCGATGTACTGGGACCCGAGGTTGGAGGTGAGGATCAGGATCGTGTTCCGGAAGTCCACGGTCCGGCCCTGGCCGTCGGTCAGCCGGCCGTCGTCGAGGACCTGGAGCAGGATGTCGAACACCTCGGGGTGGGCCTTCTCCACCTCGTCGAGGAGCACCACGCTGTACGGCGCCGGCGGACCACCTCGGTCAGCTGCCCGCCTTCCTCATAGCCCACATAGCCGGGCGGCGCACCGACCAGCCGGGCCACCGAGTGCTTCTCGCTGTACTCGCTCATGTCGATGCGCACCATGGCGCGCTCGTCGTCGAACAGGAACTCGGCCAGCGCCTTGGCCAGCTCGGTCTTGCCCACGCCGGTGGGCCCGAGGAACAGGAACGACCCCATCGGCCGGTCCGGGTCGGCCACCCCGGCCCGCGACCGGCGGACCGCGTCGGCCACGGCCTGGACGGCGCGGCCCTGGCCGATGATGCGCGTGCCCAGTTCGTCTTCCATCCGCAGCAGCTTGCCGGTCTCCCCCTCGAGCAGGCGCCCGGCGGGGATGCCTGTCCACGACGCCACGACGTCGGCGACGTCGTCCGGGCCGACCTCCTCCTTGACCATCGGCGCCTCGCCGCCGGCCGTGACGCCCGCGTCGTTGCTGGCCGCGGCGGCGGTGGCGGCGGCGATCTCGGCTTCCAGCCGGGGATCTCCCCGTACCGCAGCCGCGAGGCGCTCTCGAAGTCGGCGTCCCGCTCGGCCCGCTCGGCCTGGCCCTCCAGCTCGTCGAGCTGCTTCTTGAGGTCACCGACCTTGTTCAGGCTGGACTTCTCCCGCTCCCAGCGGGCCACCAGCGCGGTCAGCTGCTCCTGGTGGTCGGCCAGGTCGGCGCGGAGCCGCTCCAGCCGCTCCTTGCTCGCCGGGTCGGCCTCCTTGGCCAGCGCCATCTCCTGCATCTTCATCCGGTCCACAGACCGCTGCAGCTCGTCGATCTCCACCGGCCGCGAGTCGATCTCCATCCGGAGCCGCGACGCGGCTTCGTCGATCAGGTCGATGGCCTTGTCCGGCAGGAACCGGGCGGTGATGTACCGGTCAGACAGGGCCGCCGCGGCGACCAGGGCCGCGTCGGAGATCTGGACCTTGTGGTGCGCCTCGTAGCGGCCCTTGAGCCCGCGCAGGATCGCGATGGTGTCCTCCACCGACGGCTCGCCCACGAAGACCTGCTGGAACCGCCGCTCCAGGGCAGGGTCCTTCTCGATCCGCTCGCGGAACTCGTCCATCGTGGTCGCGCCGACCATGCGCAGCTCGCCGCGGGCCAGCATCGGCTTGAGCATGTTGCCCGCGTCCATCGCGCCCTCGGCCGCGCCCGCGCCGACGACCGTGTGCAGCTCGTCGATGAAGGTGATGACCTCACCGTCGCTCTGCTTGATCTCGTTCAGGACGGCCTTGAGCCGCTCCTCGAACTCGCCGCGGTACTTGGCCCCGGCCACCATCGCGGCCAGGTCCAGGGCGACCAGCCGCTTGCCCCGCAGTGACTCGGGCACGTCGCCGGCCACGATCCGCTGGGCCAGGCCCTCGACGACCGCGGTCTTACCCACCCCGGGCTCGCCGATCAGGACCGGGTTGTTCTTGGTCCGGCGGGACAGCACCTGGATCACCCGGCGGATCTCCGAGTCCCGGCCGATGACCGGGTCGAGGGCACCGTCGCGGGCCTGCTGGGTCAGGTCTATCCCGTACTTCTCCAGCGTCTGGTAGGTCTCCTCCGGGTTTTCGGTGGTGACCCGGGCGTGCCCGCGCACCTTCTCGAACGCGCCGAGGAGCTCGTCCGGGCCGGCTCCGCCTGGCGCAGCACCTCCGCGGCCTGGCCGCCGTCGGTGGCCAGGCCGACCAGGAGATGCTCGGTCGAGACGTACTCGTCGCCCATCTCCCGGGCGCGCTTGGCTGCGGTGGCCAGGGCCAGGGACAGCGGCCGCGCCGTGTCCGGGGCGCTGACGGTGGATCCCGCGGCCTTGGGCAGCCGGGCGATCTGGTCCTCCGTGGTGCGCAATACCGCGGCGGCGTCCGCCCCGACGGCCCGCAGCAACGGTGCCGCGGTGCCGCCCTCCTGGCTCACCAGCGCGGCCAGCAGGTGGAGGGGCTCCACGTGCGGGTTGCCGTCGGCGGTCGCCCGCCGGACGGCGTCAGACACTGCCTCTTGACTCTTTCGGGTCAGCTTGTCGTCCATGGTTGCTTTCTGGACCCCTGTCGGGTCCGGTGGTGTTCGTTGCGGATGATTCGGATGGGTGCGCGGCGGGTCAGCCGGGCGCGGCGGGAAGCTCGCCGTCATCCGGGCTGGCCGGCCCCCCGGACCGGGGCCGGGGCGCGGTGGGCAGGGCCCGGCGCTCCGGCCGGGTCGCGGGCGGGCCTCCGGCTGGCGCGGGGTTGTGCAGCGGGACGAGCTGGGTGCCGCCCGTCCGGGAGCGGAGCAGGCCGGCCAGCCGGGCGGCCACCGAGCGGGTGGATTCCAGCTCCACGCGCAGCTGGGCGAGTTCCGAGCTCACGTCGGTGAGACGCTGCTGGTGCTGGCGCAGCTCGCCCTCGAGCTCGAGGATGCGCTTGATGCCTGAGAGGTTGACCCCGTCCTCCTGGGACAGGCGCTGCACCTCGCGCAGCGCAAGCACGTCGCGCAGCGAGTAGCGCCGCCCCTGCCCTCTGGTCCGGCTCGGGGAGACCAGCCCGAGCTGGTCGTAGTGCCGGAGTGTCTGCGGGTGCAGGCCGGCCAGCTCCGCGGCGACGGAGATGACGTACACGGGCGAGTCGTCGGACAGGCCAAACGTGCTCATGCCGTCACCTCCCATACCGGCCCTGGGGAACAGCTCCCCGCTCTGCTTTCCCGGGGGAGCATCCCCGGGCGCCCCGGGCCCCCCGGCCCCGCCATCCGCCGCTCGGCGAGAACACGCCTCCGGCGCGCCTCGCCTCGCTCTGCTGCCCTGGGGGACGTCCCCCTGGAACCCCCGCCATCCGCCCGGCTCGGCGAGAACACGCCTCCGGCGCGCCTCGCCTCGCCGGCGGATCAGTGTCTGGTGCGTATCCATGTCAGACACTCCGGGCGCGCTGCAGCAGGTCATCGCGCGGGTCCTGCCCGGCGGTGGCCTCCCGGAAGTCCTCCAGGGCCTTCCTGGCCTGGCCGTTCACGTGCTGGGGCACCTGAACCTGCACGGTGACCAGAAGGTCCCCGTTGGTCCCGTCGCTGCGCCGTACGCCCTTGCCCCGCACCCGGAAGGTGCGGCCGTTCGGGGTGCCCGCCGGGATCCGGACGCTGACCGGGGCCCCGCGGTGCGACGGCACCTTGATCTCCGCGCCCAGCGTGGCCTCGGGGAACGTGACCGGCACCGTGACCGTGAGGTTGTACGCCGGACCGGCCGAACACCGGATGCGATGTGACGTGCACCCGGACGTACAGGTCACCGGCGGGGCCGCCGCGCTCGCCAGGCGCGCCCTTGCCCTTCAGCTTGATCCGCTGCCCGTCGGCGACGCCGGCGGGGATGCGCGCCTGGATGGTCCGCGTGCTCATCGCCCGCCCGCTGCCGGAGCAGACCGGGCACGGGTCGTCGACCACCAGCCCGCGGCCGCGGCACTCGTGGCACGGCTCGGAGAAGGCGAAGCTGCCCAGGTTCTTGCTCTCCTGGCCAGTCCCCTCGCAGTTCGGGCAGACCCGTGGCACCGTGCCGGCCTTGGCGCCGGTGCCCTTGCAGGTGGGGCAGGGGCCCTCGCCGGCCAGCCGCAGGCTGACCGTGACACCGTCCAGCGCGTCGCTGAACGACAGCGAGGTCTCCGTCTCCACGTCGGCGCCGCGGCGCGGCCGGTTCTGCGCGGTGCGCGCCCCGCCACCGCGGCCGAACACGCCGCCGAGGATGTCCCCGAGCCCGCCGCCGCCCGCGCTGCCGCCGCCGCTGCCCGCCCCGCCGCCGAATAGATCGCCGAGGTCAAAGCCGCCGAATCCGCCGCCCGCGCCGCCCGGCGCACCCTGGCCGGTGCCCCGGAACCCGCCGCCGAACAGCGAGCGCGCGTCGTCGTACTCCTTGCGCCGCTTGCTGTCGGACAGCGTGTTGTAGGCCTCGGAGATCTCCTTGAACCGCTCCTCCGCCTTGGGGTCACCCTTGTTGGCGTCGGGATGGTACTTGCGGGCGAGCTTGCGGTACGACTTCTTGATCTCGTCCGCGGTCGCGTTCTTGGAGACGCCCAGGACCTTGTAGTAGTCCTTCTCGAGGAAGTCCTTCGTGCTCACTTACTACCTCTCCCCGGGGTCAGTTGTTTCCCGCCGGAGTGCCACGTGGCTGGCCCGCCTCGGCCTGGTCGTCCGGGGCTGATCCGTCACCGGGTTCCGCGACCGCGACGCGGGCCGGGCGGATGATCCGCTCGCCCACCTTGTAGCCGGGCTGCAGGATCTGGACCGCGGTCGGCTCCGTCACGTCCGGTGAATAGGAGTGCATCAGTGCCTCGTGGACCAGCGGGTCGAACGGCTCGCCGGGCTCGCCGAAACTCTCCAGGCCCAGCTTGGCCGCGATGGTCTCCAGCGATTCGCCGACCGACTTGAACGCGCCGTTCAGGTCCCCGTGCTCGCGTGCCCGGCCGATGTCGTCGAGCACCGGGAGCAGCGAGCTCAGCACGTTGGCCAGGGCCTGCTCGCGGACGGCCAGCCGGTCGCGCTCGACGCGCTTGCGGTAGTTGGCGTACTCCGCGTGCACCCGCTGCAGGTCCGCGGTGCGCTCGGCCAGCTGGGCGGCCAGGGCGTCCCCGCCCGGACCGCCGGGCCGGGCCGGGCCGGCGCCGGGGCCCCCGTCACCGGGACGGGAGCCGCCGGGGCCGGAGCTACCGGGCTGGGAGCCGCCCGGGCCGGAGCCACCGGGCTGGGAGCCACGGGGCTGGGCGCCGCCGGGGGTGCCTGGCCGGCGGCCTGCCGTCGGCCGGCGCGTCCTGCGGCGTAGCGTTCCCGGGCTGAGCCTCAGGCTGACCTTCAGGCTGACCCTGCGGCCTGGCACCGCTGGCCCCGCCGGGGGGCTGGGCCCCCGCGGCACCGCCTGGTGCCGCGGGGCGCGTCCCAGTCCCGCCCGGCTTGGAGACCCAGTGCCGGCCCGGCCGGGCCGGCTTGCCCGGGGTGCCGTCGCGGCG
>CAVQEM010000013.1:0-9853 GCA_963711485.1 uncultured Actinomycetes bacterium | reverse complement strand
TCGGCCGGTGCGGGGTGGCCGGTCCCAGGCGGCCGCGCAGGCCGCTGATCGATGTCCGGGCCGCGGCCAGGGCCGTGGCCTCGGCCGGCTGGCCGAGAGCAGACGGATCCGCCACGGCCGCGAGATCCAGGCATCCGCGGGCCGCCTGCCGCCCGCAGCGTGGCCCGCTCGCGGGGCGGCCAGATCAGCATCAGGCCAGGAGGCCGACCCCGGCGGCCAGGCCCCAGCCAGCCGCCACGGGATCTGCGAGACGGGCGCGGGCACCGTGACCGACAGCACGAAGACCAGGACCGCGGCAATTCCCCCGGCCGCGAAGTAGCCGTTGATCACCCCGGAGAACAGGATCAGGAACCCGACCACCGCCATGGCCCCGGCGGCCAGCCACGCGTTGCCCGAGCACGCCGTGCCCAGGTGACCAGGACCACCCCGCCGACGCCGAGCGACAGGTAGGCGGTGAAACCGGCTCCGGACCGACCCGGCGAACCAGACGAACACCAGCATCCCCAGCGACCCGAACGCCGCGAACAGGGCGGTCTGCGGCTGGCCGATCACCTTGTCGGCGAAGGCGAAGACGGCCGGCATCACGATGCCCGCCCGCGCCGCGCTCTTCAGCGAGGCCAGGCCGGGATCGTTGATGAGGGGGCGGGGCATCTTCATCCGCTGCGGTCGTCCTCCAGGGCGGCCATCCTGCCACTGCGGGGCCAGCTGACCCGGCCGAGCGGGCCGCGGTCCGCGGCCGTCCGCGCCGCCGGGCAGGCGGCCGTCTGCGTCGCCGGGCCCGGGACTCCGCCGCCGCCTCGCGGCCCCCGGCCTGGTTCGCACGATCGTATACCGGGAGACGTTCATTGTCCGGTCCGGCTGTGGCTTGGCGCGGCAGCCGGGCGGGGCCAGCCAGGCGGGGCCGCCTCCGCTGTTTCCGCGTCTCTGGGTCTTATTTGCCGGGGCTGGCCCCGTTATGCTGCGCTTCAGGCGGCGCGACGACAGGTAATGGAGTACTGGGTGGCAGGCCAATGGCTGCAAAGGTCGGCTTCAGGCCGCGATAAGACCGCCCAGGTAGACATCCGGCGCGCGCATTCGGCCCGCGTGTACGACTATTGGCTGGGCGGAAAGGACAACTTCGCCGCCGACCGGGACGCCGCGGACGAAGCGATCGCAGCCAGTCCCGGGATCGTCGATGACGCCCGGGCCAACCGGGCGTTCCTGGCCCGCTCGGTCCGCTTCCTGGCCCGCGAGCGCGGCGTGCGCCAGTTCCTGGACATTGGCGCCGGCCTGCCCTCCGCCCCGAACACCCACGAGGTCGCGCAGTCGGCCGATCCGGCCGCCCGTGTGGTCTACGTCAACAACGATCCGATCGTGCTCGCCCACGCCCGCGCCATGATGGTCAGCGGCCCGGCAGGCAGCTGCGACTACGTGGATGCTGACCTGCGCGATCCGTTAGTGATCCTGAAGGCCGCGGCCCGCACGCTTGACCTGAGCCGCCCGGTCGCCCTGCTGTTGGTGCTCATCCTGCACCTCATCCCGGACACCGATGAGCCGCACGAGGTGGTCAGGACGCTGCTCGCCGGGCTGCCCGAAGGCAGCTACCTGGTCCTGTCCCACCCGGCCAGCGACATCCGGCCTGATGCGGTGGCCGAGATGACCCGGCGGATGAACCAGCGGCTGATGGGCCCGAAGGCCACGGTGCGCGATCATGATCAGGTAAGCCGCTTCTTCGGCGGGCTTGAGCTGCTGGACCCCGGCCTGGTCGAGCCGCCGCAGTGGCGCCCCGAGGCCGGTGAGCCAGCCCCGCCGGACGTGACGATCTGGTGCGGGGCTGGCCGCAAGCCCTGAGCCCGGACGCTACGACCTCAGGTAGGACGCGCCGTTGAGGTCGAGGATCGCCCCGCTGGCCCACTCGGCCCCGGCGGACGCCAGGTACAGCACGGCGGCGGCGATCTCAGCGGCCTCGGCCACCCGGCCGAACGGGCTCTGCCCGCGGATCTCGTCGCCGCCGGGCCCGGCCAGGCTGCTGGCCGCCATGTCTGTGGCCACGAACCCGGGCGCCACGGTGGTGATCGCGATGCCGTGTGACCCCAGGGCGCGGGCCAGCGACTGGCCGAGCGCGTTCAGCCCGGCCTTGCTCGCCGCGTAGGCCGGATGGTCGGGCTCACCACGGAAGGCGCCGCGGGATGAGACGTTGATGATCCGGCCGCCACCCGCCGGGATCATGTGCCGGACCGCGCACCAGGTCGCGTTCGCGGCCGCGGTCAGGTTCACCGCCAGCGTGTCCTGCCAGGCCGCCTGCCACTCCTCGTACGTCCCCTCGGTGACCGGCTGCGCGGCGTAGATCCCCGCGTTGTTCACCAGCACGTCGAGGCCGCCCAGCGCCTCCGCGGCCTGATCAACCAGGCTGCGTACCGCGTCCGGGTCGGCCAGGTCGGCCTGCAGCAGCAGGTGCCCGTGGCCGGGGAGGGCGGCCAGCACCTCAGCGGCCGGCCGGCCGAGCGGCCGTAGTGCACCGCGACGCGGTCACCCTGGGCCGCGAACGCCTGCGCCACGGCAGCCCCGATACCCCGCCCGGCCCCGGTCACCAGGACCGCCCGTCCGTCCACCTGATCGTCCCCATCCCTGGTCATGCCGCTGGTCCTGCCCCTGGTCCGGGCGTGCCGCCCGGCTGTGCCGCCCGGCTGTGCCGCCCGGCTGTGCCGCCCGGCTGTGCCGCCCGGCTGTGCCGCCCGGCTGTGCCGCTGGTCCGGCACACTAGCGGCATGACATCCACCCCGGCGCAGGCGTGCGTGTTCTGCGGCATCATCGGCGGCCACCTGGCGGCGAGCCGTGTCTATGAGGACGAGCATGTGGTCGCCTTCATGGATGTTCGGCCGCTGACCCCCGGGCACCTCCTGGTCGTGCCGCGGGTGCACGCCGCCAATCTGGAGGTCCTCGACGAGCACCTGGGGACCCGCGTGTTCGGGGTGGCCCACCAGCTGGCCCGGGGGTTGCGGAACAGCGCGGTCCCTTGCGAGGGCGTGAACCTCTTCCTGGCGGACGGGGTGGCCGCGGGCCAGGAGGTCTTCCACGTGCACCTGCACCTGATCCCCCGCACCCCCGGGGACGGCTTCCGGCTCAACGCCCGGCCGCGCACCCCCGCGCGCGACGAACTCGACGCGACGGCGGAACGCGTCCGCGAAGGGATGAGCACCCTGCCCCGCTGATTGACGCTGATGGCGCAGGCGGGCTCCTCAGGCGGGCAGACGGCGCCGACCCGGCGGCCCCGCCGGGGCAGGCGGCACCGGCGCGGGCCTACCCCCGACGCGGGCGCACCTCCCCCGGCGCCGGACCCCGGCGACCCGGGCCACACCCCTCAGCACCTCGTTCCCACCTGCCTCCCCACCAACATTGATCATGGTCTGCAACGACATATCCCGCGTGACGTGCGTTATAGCGGGCGATTTGTCCGGTCTGGGCGCACGGCACGCGGGAAAAGTCGCGGCGACGCGGCGGCCCCGCCACCATTCGCGCGGTTGGTGTGCTTTTCCCGGGGAGTTTTGTCCGTTTTGGTGCGCCGACCACGTGAAGGTCGTCCATCACCCCCGAGCCGCCGCCCCGGCACCCTCTCCGGCCACCGCCGCCCCGGGCCGCCGCCGCCATCACGCCCGGCAGGCCACCAGATAGGATTTGTTTCGTGCCGCCAGCCGGGGAAACAGCTGGTGTGAGATCACCCGCCCTGGTCGACCAGCACCGGCCAGCACCGGCCACCGGCCAGCACGGGTCAGGAGAGCACGGGCCACACCGGCCACCGGCCAGCACGGGTCAGGAGAGCACGGGCCAGCGCAGCACGGGCCCGGCCGCAAGGAGGATGGGACCACGGCTCCATACGGCGACTACGACTTCGTGATGGTGGCCAGCAGGCTACCCGTCGACCGGACCGAGAACTCCGACGGCGAGGCGAGCTGGCGGCCCAGCCCGGGCGGGCTTGTCACCGCCCTGGAACCGGTCATGCGCAGCTCCGGAGGGGTATGGCTCGGCTGGTCGGGCGACGCGGGTCCGGCTCCGGGCCGTTCAAGGCGGGTGGCCTGCATCTCGTCGGCATCGGGCTGTCCGCGGACCAGATCCGGGACTACTACGAGGGCTTCTGCAACGCGACCCTCTGGCCGCTCTACCACGACGTCATCGCGCCGCCCCGCTTCCATCGCCGGTGGTGGGATCCCTACGTGGCGGTGAACCGCTACTTCGCCGAAGAGGCCGACCGGCAGGCCGGCCCGGGCGCGACCGTGTGGGTGCACGACTACCAGCTCCAGCTCGTCCCGGGCTGCTGCGCGCGCTGCGGGCCGACGTGCGGATCGGCTATTTCAACCACATTCCCTTTCCCGGTTACGAGATCTTCGCCCAGCTCCCCTGGCGGCGGCAGATCGTCGCGGCCTGCTCGGCTCCGACCTGGTCGGCTTCCAGCGTCACAGCGACGCCACCAACTTCCTGCGCGCCTGCCGCCGGTCGGCGGGCCTGGCCACCCGCGGTTCGCTGGTCCGGGTGCCGACGCCGGGTTCGACGACACGCATGCCGACCACGCACCCGTGGCGCGCGGCGCCAGCGCGTCGCCCAGGACAACTTCGTGAGCGGACGCGATGTGCGGGCCGCGGCGTTCCCCATCTCAATCGACTCGGCGGCCTCGAAGAGATCGCCCGGCGCCCAGACGTGCAGGCCCGGTCCCAGGCCATCCGTGAGGCCCTGGGCAAGCCGGACGTCGTCCTGCTCGGCATCGACCGGCTCGACTACACCAAGGGCATCCTGCACCGTCTCAAGGCCTACGGCGAGGTCCTCGACGAGGGGCGCCTGGGGCCGCCCGGGGCAGTGCTGGTCCAGATCGCCAGCCCCAGCCGGGAACGCGTTGAGTCCTACCGCCACCTGCGAGACGAGGTCGAGGTGACGGTGGGCCGGATCAACGGTGATTACGGGGAAGTGGGCAACCCGCCGATCCACTACCTGCACCAGTCCTATCCGAAAGATGAGATGGCGCGTACTACCTGGCCGCCGATGTGATGCTGGTGACCCCGCTGCGGGACGGGATGAACCTGGTCGCCAAGGAGTACGTGGCCTGCCGTTTCGACGACACGGGCGCCCTGGTCCTGAGTGAGTTCACCGGGGCGGCGGACGAGCTGAGCGGTGCGTACATCGTCAACCCGCACGACATCGAAGGGCTGAAGGACGCCATCGTCCGGGCCGCGACGGTTTCCCCCGCGGAAGCGCGGCGCCGGATGCGCTCGATGCGCCGGCGGGTCATGGAGCATGACGTGGCCTACTGGGCGGAGACCTACCTCGAGGCGCTGAGCCAGGTCCCCATCCGCGACCACCCTGCCGTCGACCCCGTCGCCGAGCGGCCAGCACACGCCTAGCGGCCAGCACGCGCCTAAGGCCAGCCCAGACCCAGAGAGTGGCCCAGATCCAGGAGCCGCCGCCTGCCACGCTCAGTCAGGCAAACGCCACGGATCCGGGATCTCCCGCCACAAATTGTTGCCCGTCTGATTACGCTGAGACGCAGGGCGCAGCACGCGCCCGGCGGACCAACCCTGGGGACCTCGATGGCGGGGACGGCGTGGCAGCGGCTGTCTGATCTCGATGCCTGCCGGGTGACCCAGATCCCCCGGCGCCCACCCGAGACCGCCGCCGACCCGCGCCACACCGCCGACCGCGACACCGGCCGCCCGCAACGCGCCGCCGCCCTGGCCGCCGCCTATCACGCCGGGATCAGCCCGCACGCAGACGCAGGCCCCGTCGCCCTGGGCTGGGTCCGGGCCGTCGCGGGCGGCCCGGTCGAGGTGCTGGTCGCCGGGTCGGCCCTGCGCGGCAGCGCGCACCCGGCCCGGAGCGCCGCGAGCTTAGCCGTCCCCGCCCGCGGCCCTCCCCCGCGAGCGCCGCCGGCCGCCCCTCCCCCGCGGACGCCGAAGTCTCGCTGGCCCTGCCGGCTGGCGCGCGGGGCCGGGCCATCGCACCGGGCGGCCTGGCCGCCGCGATGAATGCCCTGCCCTGCTGGACCCGGATCGGCGGGATCGCCGACGGCCTCCTCGCCAGCGACCGCGGCGACCCCGGCGACCGCAGCGACTGGGGCGCCCCCCAGCCCGGCCGCGCGTCGCTCGAGGAGTGCCTGCTGGCGGCCTGGGATGGCCCCTTCGGCTGGCTGGTCCTCGCCGACCCCCTGGCCCCTGCCGAGATCACGGACTACGCCGCCCAGGTCGCCGGCAAGCAGCGGTTAGCGGCGGCCGTGGCCGACCGGGACCCGGAAAAGGCCGTCCAGGCCCGCCGCCTCGACCAGCGCCACACCGAGTTGCGCCAGGCCCTGTCCGCGGGCCTGTGGCAGGTGCACGTGCTGGCCGGCGCGGCCACCCCCGAAACCGCGGCCCGCGTCGCCGGCCTGTTCTGCGCATCGGCAGACCTGGCCGGCCTTCCGTACACGCTGGCCCCTTCTTTTTCCGCAACGGATCCGATCCGCGAACTCCTCAGCGCCCCGCCCGGCGCGCCCGCGCCAGCCCGGACGGATTCGACTGCGGCGTTCCCCTTCCCGGGCAGCACCCTGCTGCTGGCGAGCCTGGCCCGGGTGCCCGAGGTCGAGGTGCCTGGCGTGCGGCTGACCCTCCGCCCGGAGTTTGACGTGACCCCGGAACCGCCTCCGGAAGGCTCGCCGCTGTCGCTGCGGCTGGGCACCGTGCTGGACCGCAGCGGCGTCCCGGCCGGGAACCTGTCGGTCCCCGGGGCCTCGCTGAACCGGCACGTGTTCGTCTGCGGTGCCACCGGGGCGGGGAAGTCACAGACCGTGCGGGCGCTGCTGGAGGCGGCGTCCGGCACGGGGCTTCCCTGGCTGGTCGTCGAGCCAGGCCAAGGCCGAATACCGGCTGATGGGCGCGCGGCTGACTGGGTCGGGCGGCGGGGTGGTGCGCATCCGCCCGGGCGATGCGGACCAGGTCGCCGCGGGAATCAATCCCCTTGCGCCGGCCGCCGACTCCGCAGGCCGGCGTTTTCCCCTGCAGACCCACGCCGACCTGGTCCGGGCGCTGTTCCTGGCCTCGTTCGCCGCCGACGAGCCGTTCCCGCAGGTGCTGTCGGCAGCGGTCACCCGGGTGTACGAAGAGGCCGGCTGGGACCTGGCGCTGGGTGAGCCGGTCACGCCGGGGTCCGCCCCCGGTATCCGACGCTGGGTGATCTGCAGGACGCCGCCGCCGGATCGTCTCCGAGATCGGCTACGGCCGTGAGATCACCGACAACGTGCGTGGCTTCATCACGGTCCGCCTCTCCAGCCTGCGGCTGGGCACCACCGGACGCTTCTTCGAGGGCGGCCACCCGATCGACTTCGGCACACTGATGGGCCGCAACGTCGTGTTCGAGATCGAGGACGTCGGCGACGACCGCGACAAGGCGTTCCTGATGGGCACGGTGCTGATCCAGCTGACGGAGTATCTCCGGCTGCAGGCTCGCGCCGGTGGGCCGGGCGCTGCCCCGGGGCTGCGGCATGTGTCGGTGTTCGAGGAAGCCCACCGGCTGCTGCGCCGCCCGGAGGAGTATCACAGGGGTCCGGAGCGACCGCGCACGCGGTGGAGATGTTCGCCGGGCTGCTCGCGGAGATCCGTGCGTACGGCGAGGGCCTGATCATCGCGGAGCAGATACCCGCCAAGATCATCCCCGACGCGGTCAAGAACACCGCGGTCAAGATCGTGCACCGCCTGCCGGCCGCCGACGACCGCGAGACGGTGGGGGCGACCATGAATATGACGGACGCCCAGTCCAGGTACCTGGTCACGCTGCCGCCGGGTCAGGCGGCGGTGTTCACCGACGGCATGGATTATCCCGTGCTGGCCGCGATCCCGGACGGAACGGCCCGGGAAGCCGCCGCCGCCCCGGTCACGGTGTCCCCGGCCTGCCTGGTATCACCGCGCTCGGCCACCTGCGGCCCGGCTTGCCGGGCCAGCCCTGCACGCTGCGCGACATGCGGGCCGCCCAGCGCGTCCTCGGCGACCAGCCCGGACTGGTCTTGTGGGCCGAATGGCGGTGCTGGCCCACGTGACCGGGTGGCTGATGCCCGCTCCCGTCCCCGGCAGTGAGCTGGCCCGGGGGATCGCCGCCCTGGCCGGGACGAGCGCCACCGGGACTGCGCCGTATCGCATGCGGTGGACACCGCGGTAGCCGCGCGAGCCAGCACCTTCTCCGCACGGGTCAGCCCGGACGAGCTCGCCTTGCACGTCGCGGCGGCCCTCCGCAGGTGGATCACGGACGAGGGACGTGAATGCGTCTTCCCGGAGCCGGAGTGGCCAACCCTTTCGCTGGGCCCTGATCCTGGACGACCTGAAAACCCTGGACCGCAAATCCCCAGGCTCTGGCCCGCGTCCCAGACAGCCGACTGGGAAGCAGCCACCGGACGGAGCATCCCCGGCGAGACCTGCGCCCGGCAGATCGGCGTGGTTCAGCGCTGGTACGACGCGGACCAGCGCAACCCTGCCGACGTGCGGCGGCTCGCGTTCGGGACCGCACGGCCGGCTGGCCTGGAAACGGCAGTCGGCGCGAAAACTACTGACGAGGACTGGGAGCAGCGCCTATCCGAGGCGCTCACCCAGCTCCACGACTGCCGCTGGCCCCTGGACTACCTACGGACCAACGCGAGCGTCCCCGCTTCTGGCGCCGGAAGGTGAGGCATGAATATTGACAGGCTCTCCGACGACACCGACGATTCCGGCAGTGCTGCCGCCGACCACCCTCGGATAACGGAATCCCAGCCAGAACCCGCGGACCCGCCCAAGCCGGAGCTGGACCCGAAACCGCGACCAGAGCAAGAACCGGAACCATCTCGATCCGACGAACCAGATTCCCCGCCCCCGCCGACAGCGCCAGCCCGCCGAAGCCCGCGGCACCGCCAAGAACACGCCGAGCCCATCCCCACGCCAGAAGTGCCGGACCGGAGCCTGCCGCAGGACGGGAGACATGACGATAAACGTCAGGCAGCGCCGGGGGCTTCTGATCGCACTTCTGCGGCCAATGACCGCGAAGAACCTTGGGAAGAAGATCATCCGGATCCGGAGCAAAAGAACGAAGGGCTATCCGAGCTCACCGAACCAGATGAAGAAACCAACCAAACACCACTCTCAGAGACCAGTTACAGTTCAGCCAGGACTTTCGTCGAATCGACCCGCCCGCTCTCCGATCAGGAGCATGCAGATCGCGAAGGGGATGTTTTTTGGTCTTTTGATCAGAACGCACGAGGAAGAACTATCTACCGACTACACGTACACAACCGATCCCGATCGGCAGCAATGGACGCCAGAGCGCGACACTTTACATGGGCAGATCGTCCAAGAGATCTACAGGCGCGCATCAGAAGTTCCATGCGAATATAAGGCACTCATAGTCGGCGGATTAGGAGGGGCGGGCAAGTCCACGATTCTTGAGCAAAATGCAGGGATAGATACCTCGCGTTACATGAAAATAAATCCTGACAACATTAAAGAGGAGCTAGCCCTGAGGGGCCTGGTTCCCACGGTCGAGGGCTTAACCCCCATGGAAGCCTCAGACCTGGTCCACGAGGAATCCTCAGCTATTGCCAAGCAGTTAGCCCGTGTAGCACAATCCGAAGGAAAGAACTTGATCTGGGATATCACCATGTCTTCCGAAGAATCGACCCAGAGGCGAATCGACGACCTAAGGTCGGCAGGGTACACTCAGGTAGATGGGCTTTTTGTTGAAATACCCATAGAGACAAGCATTAGGCGAATGGAGATGAGGCATCGCGAAGGCCACGACAAGTACCGGGCAGGAATTGGATTTGGCGGCAGATTCATTCCTCCCGAGGTAATTGAAAACCAGGCAGACCCAGAGTGGGGCACGAAGAACGGCGGGC
>CAVQEM010000012.1:0-4136 GCA_963711485.1 uncultured Actinomycetes bacterium | reverse complement strand
TTTCTGCCGCGACGCCTTCGACCGGTACCGTATTGCTGTCCCTGGTGCCGTCGCTGACCGAGACCGTGGCGGTGACCGCGCCAGGGCCTGGTGGCCGGGGCCACCGACTGGTGCACCCACCCGGCAGGCCTCGACGTGCCCCGGGTGCGCGGGGACCAAGAACCCCGACCTCGACGCGGTCATCGCGCTGCGCCCGGACATGGTCCTGGCCAACGAGGAGGGGAACCGTAAAGCCGACCTGGTCGCGCTCACGCCGCCGCGGGGCTGCCGGTATGGGTGACCGTGATCCGAGACGCTGGACGAGGCGCTGGCGTCGTTGCGGCGGATGCTCACGGTCGCATGCCAGCTCCCCGCGCCAGGCCTGGCTGGACGCCGCCGGGCAGGCCTGGGAGGCCTGCCGGGGCCCGCCGGCGCGCCGCCAGGCCGTGATCCCCGATCTGGCCCCGGCCGTGGATGGTGCTGGGCCGGGACACGTTCGCGGGCGACGTGCTGGCCCGGCTCGGGGTGGTGAACCTGTACGCCGGGCACGCCGAGCGCTACCCGAAGGTCCCGCTCGACGACCTCCTGGCCGCGGGCCCGGACCTGGTCGTGCTGCCGGACGAGCCGTATCGTTTCACCGCCAGCGGAACGGTCCCGAGTGCTTCCCCGGCGTGCCCGCGGCCCTCCTCAGCGGCCGTCACCTGACCTGGTACGGCCCGTCGGTCGCCGAGGCCCCCGTCATCCTCGGGGCCCAGCTGGCCGCCGCGTCCCCTTTTCTCCCCTAACGATCTGTCCGTGGCTGGGGTGACCAGCCATCGTTGATCACCCATGTGGGCCGCTGACTCCCATCATCAGCATCATGGGTCTCTAACGATCATGGTCCCGCCGCCACGTTCCGTCCACGATTGCGAGCCTGGGCTCGACCAGCCTGATCATGGCTGCGCCGGAGGCCGCCCCCGCCCGCCCGGCTAGCTGGTACGCCAGCACGGCCGGGTCAGGGCATCTTCCACAGGTACACGTGACCATTCGTGTCCGTGGTGGCGAGCGTGTTGCCGTCCGGGCTAAACGCCACGGAGAACACCGCGCTGCGCAGGTCTTCGGTCAGGGACCCGGGGGACACTCCCGGCGGGTTGGTCAGGGTCTCCGCCGGCTTCGTGGCGGGCAGATGCCACAGGTAGGTCTTGCCGTTGGCGTCTCCGGTGGCCAGCCACTTACTGTCCGGGCTGAAGGCCACGCTCTCGATGGCGAAGCTGCCCGGATCGGCCAACGTGATGCTGCGCTGCGTAGCCAGGTCCCAGACGTAGGTCACCCCGTCCGTCTCGCCGGCGGCGAGAGTCCGGCCGTCCGGGCTGTAGGCCACCGACGTGATTCCGGAGTTCCCCGGAGCGGCCAGGGCGCTGATGTTACCCGTCGCCGCATTCCACAGGTAGGCCTGACCGTCGCTGCCGCCCATGGCGAGGGTCGTGCCGTGCGGGCTGAACGCGACGGCGTTGGAGCTTACGCCCCCCTGGAGGGCCAGGACCGCAGGGGTGGAGGTGGCGCCCCCATGCGTCCCGGGTACGTTCCACACGTACACCGTGCCGCTGGCGTCGTTGACGGCGAGCATCTTGCCGTTCGCGCTGAACGCCACTGACTCGACGCTCGAATTGTGGTGGTCAGTCAGAGTAGCGATCTTGCGCCGGGCGGCCACGTCCCACAGGTTTATCTGGCTGTTGCTGGGGCCGCCCGCGGCGGCCAGCATCGTGCCGTCGGGGCTGAACGCCTCCGCGCCGCCGCCGCTGAAGGTACCGATCTGCTTGCCGGTTTTCACATCCCCGAGATAGGTGATGCCGTTGGCCTGCGGCCCGGTCTGGCCACCCTCCGCTCCCGCGGACAGCGTCTTGCCGTTCGGGCTGAACACCACGGTTGACAAGGCCCCCGGTGGCGGCGGGACGAAGACGAGGCGAGAGAAGGCCGAGGGTGACGCCACATGGTGGCCGCCGCGCAGCCCCCACGATCTTGGAGGTCACGACCATGATCAGGATCACCGCCGCGGCCGCCGCCAGCAGGACACCGGCTCCGGTCAGTGCTAGATGGGCGGGCCGGCGCCGTTGGGGCCGTCGCCCGCGCCTGGGCCTGGCCGGGCATCCTTCCCGGCCCGGCTGGGGCGGCCGGAGGCGTGGGCGGCGTGCCCGGCTGATTACGCGGGGTGGCCGGCCGGTTACGGCTGCGGTACGGCCTGCTGCGCGGGATGCCTGGCCAGCTGCCGGGAGACGCAGGCCGCCTGGGGGGGACGACGTGGCTGCCCGGGGGCCGGGGCCGCGGGCTCCGGGCGGGCCGGGGGGCCGGTGAGCTCCGGGGTGGCCGGGGCGCTGGTGAGCTCCGCGGCCGGCCGGGGCACTGGTCAGTTCCGGCGCGGCGCTGAGCCCTGGGACCAGGGCACCGGCGGGCTCCAGCGCCGGAGCGCTGACTTCGCGGGCCGGGCGATCAGGCGGCCGGGCGCCAGGCTCGTCCCCTACCGGGGCGCTGGGCTGGTTCGCCGCGGCGCTGACCTGGTTCCCGGCGGCGCGGGCCGGGGCCGGCGGGATCGCATGGAGGCCCGGGTCAGTCGCCTGGTCATCGGCGGTACTCTCGTCGTGCTCCTGCGCGAGCTGGCCGGGGTCCCGGTTCCTGGCCTGGCGACCGGGCCGCGTAGATCGCGCTGGCTTCCGTGTCCTCCCCCGGGGGCGGAACGCCCGCCCTGGCATCCAGATCAGCACCGGCATCCCGGGACGGGGACACGGCTGCCGCTGGTGGCGGGCCGCCGCGGCCTGCCGCCTGGCCCGGGCTGCTTCCGGGCCGCGACAGCCCCGGGTCGGAGACGGAACCCAGATGGTAGGGTGCCAGGCCGACCGCGTCGCGCAGCGCGTCAGCGAACTCCCAGCAGCTCTGGTAGCGCTCGACCTGGGGCTTAGCCAGGGCTTTGGCGATCACGAGATCCGCGGCCGGGGGCAGTTCCGGCCTTCGTTCCGTCAGCGACGGCGGCGGCTTATTGAGGTGGGCCCAGATGGACGCGAAGCTCTCACTGCGGTGGAAGGGCGCCTGCCCGGTCAGCAACTCGAAGGCCGCGCAGGCGAGCGCGTACTGGTCCGTCCGCCCGTCGACGGGCAGGCCCTCGATCTGCTCGGGCGCGGTGTAGTCCGGCGTGCCGAGGAACTGCCCGGCACCGGTGAGCCCCAGCGACACTTCCGCGCTCTTGCTCAGCCCGAAGTCCGACAGGTACACGTGGTCAGGCCGCCCGGGCCGCCGGTCGAGCAAGATGTTCGCGGGCTTCACGTCCCGGTGCACCAGGCCGGCGGCGTGCGCGGCGTCCAGCGCCGACGCCACCGGGGAGATGATCGCCGCGACCCGCTCCGGCGGCAGCGGCCCCTCGCGGCGCAGCAATGAGCGCACGTCCCCGCCGCGCACCAGGCGCATCGCGATGAACAGCACGCGGCCGACCTCGCCCGCCTCGTACACCGGGATGATGTGCGGATCGTCCACGGCGGCGGCCGCCCGCGACTCCCGGATGAAGCGCTGCCGGAACATGTCGTCGGAGCGCCATCACCGGTGTCATGATCTTCAGCGCCACCAGCCGGTCCAGCCGCTCGTCACGCGCGCGGAACACGACGGCCATCCCGCCCGCGCCGATCTGCTCCTCGAGCCGGTATCCTCCCAGCCGGGACCCTGCGGCGAAGCCGGCCGCCAGATCGGCGTGTTGCCCTGGCGACTCCTCGCTCACCGACGCCTCCACGTGTCCTATGCTCCCGGCATCCTATGCTTTCGTCCGGCAGCCGGTCAGAGCGTAAGAACGCGGATATTAAGTACATAGCCGATACAGGTTCTCGCGTCTGGCCGCTGGCCGGGCAACCGGAATCGTCCTCTCTTCCCGCCACCGTCATGTCCTAACGTCGCCGGGCCGCGTCCCTTCGCTCGCAGGAGCCCCTCACGCCACGCCCCTTCCTGCGCCGCGCGGCGGGCTCCCAGCTGCCGGGCGGCCCGCTTCCACCGCGCTCTTGCTTTCGCCGCGCCCGTGGTGCCCTGGCCCCGTTCGCCGTTCTCAGCCAATAACGCCGGGAACGGCGAACAGTACCTTCTGCCCTATTCATGGGCACGGCGTTTAGCAATACAAGTACCGAGCCGAACAGCGCAGCACACAC
>CAVQEM010000011.1:0-44603 GCA_963711485.1 uncultured Actinomycetes bacterium | reverse complement strand
GTTTTCCCCCGGGTTCGAAGTGTCGGCCGGAGTCATGGTGATCGCCCTGATCGTGGTTCTCGCGGTCATCCGGGTGACCCGGGCCGACCTCGCCGAGGCCACGACCAAGAGCCCGCCCGGCCGCAGCCGGTGAGCCGGGAAAGCTCGAGGTCGAGTAGAGATACGGATACAAGGCGATGGCCGGCGGCTCCCGCTGGCGATCGTTGTGGTGCGGCCCCCCGGCGGCGGACCTCTGCCGGGACCAACGCCCCTGACACGGCACCCCGGCGCTCCCCATGCTGGACATGGCCGTGCACTCCAGAAGGCAGTGCGCTCCAGAAGGTCTGTCCAGGAGGTAGGCCGATGCGCGTCGTCATCGTGTACGAGAGCTTGTTCGGCAACACCCATGAGATAGCCGGCGCCATCCAGGACGGGCTCCGCTCCGCCATGCCGCACGCGCAGGTGTCCTGCGTGCGGGCGGCCGAGGCCAACCGGGACGCCGCGCTGGGCGCGGATCTGCTGGTCTCGGGGGCCCAACCCACGCCCACGGGATGACCTCCGCGGTCACACGGAAGATGGGCCTGAAGGCCGAGTAACGGGTCCCGGCCATTGTGCCCCGCCCTGCGGTCGAGCCCGGCGCCACCGGCCCGGGGGTCAGGGAGTGGTTCCGCGGGCTCCCCCACGCGCCGGTGGGCAGTCTCGGCGCGGCGTTCGACACCCGGGGCGAGGTCCGGATGGCGGGCGGCGCCGCGAACGGAATCGCGCGGCGGCTGCGCCACCACGGATACGAGCTGGTGGCCCCGCCGGCCGGATTCATCGTCGAGGACGTGGAAGGGCCGCTGCGGCCTGGTGAGCTCGAGCGGGCCCGCGCCTGGGGGGCGGGGCTGCTGCGCTGACGCCCACCCGGGAGGCCACTAGGTTCCCGGGCACTGACTGGCTCCCGCGATAGGACTCGAACCTATAACCTACCGGTTAACAGCCGGACGCTCTGCCGATTGAGCTACGCGGGATCAACGGGCGGCGACGCGACCGGACCATGGATCCCGGCCTGCTTTTTCGCCGCGCACAAGGGTAGCGCACCCGAGACGGTACCCGCGGCGGGCTGCCCGTGACGCGCTCCGGCACTGCTTCCCCGCGGCTCCCCCGCGGCTGCCCGCGACTCTCCCGCGGCTGCGGCACTACGGGGCGGGCTCTTGCCGGCGCGTAACCTGGAGTACGGCTGAACAACAGGGGAAGGTCAACCCTGGCGCAGTCGAGACTCCTGAGAAGAGGTTGCCAGATGCGGTACCGGTTCACGTCTTCGCTGGCCTGGCCGTCGGTTTCATCGTCGGCGCGCGGGCGGGCCGGGAGCGTTACGAGCAGATGAAGAAGCTGGCCCGCAAGGCGGCGGACAGCCCCGCGATGCAGCAGGCGGCGGGAGCCGCGCAGGCCCAGGCGGCGAGCATGGCCAAATCGGCCAAGGACAAGGCAATGCAGCGCGTACCCCGGCTGGCCGAGAAGGCCAAGAGCACGATGAGCGGCCCGATCGGCGATCACATCCCCGGCGTGCGCGCGCGGGATGCCAACGGCCACTCCCAGGGCGGCTCGTACACCCCCGCGCCGGGGTCCCCGGGCACGGGCAGTTAGCCACCGGCGCGACGCGCTGGGGGGTAGCCGCCAGGGCGGCCACACGGCCCGCCGCCGCACGGCGGGCCGTTGGCGTCCTGGGACTGGTCCGCGAATCAGGCCTCCGACTTGGGCAAACGCCGCCTCCAGACTGCCCCGCCATGGATTGTTTTGATCACTAATGGCAACGGTATAACCAGCGCATGAGCCCACTATCCGGAGTACTTGGCGAGGCCTGGGGTTACTACAGGCGCTTCGCCACCCACTTCCTGCTGATCGCCTTCGTGATTTACGTGGGCGCGGCCATCATCGCTGCTTTGCTCGGCCTCGCCGGAGGGGTCGGCTTGTTCCTCGGCTGGATCATCACCCTGATTGCCGCCTTCCTGGTGCAGGCCGCGCTGGTCAAGGCCGTGCAGGATGTCCGGGACGGCCGGGTGGATCTGAACCTCGGGGAAACGGTCTCCGCCGTCATGCCCTACCTGTTCACAGTGATAGTTGCGTCCATCCTGGCGGGTATCGGGATCTCGATCGGTTTCGTCCTGATCATCATCCCGGGGCTGGTCCTGCTGACCTTCTGGTCACTGATCGTGCCTAGCATCGTGATCGGCGGGGAAGGCGTCTTCAGCTCGTTCGGCAAGAGCTGGCGGACCGTTCGCGGGTATGCGTGGCACGTCTTCGGCACCTACGTGCTGGTGTTCCTCATCCTGATCGTGTTCAACATCGTGCTGGGCCTGATCCTGCTAGCGCTGCCGCTGGTCGCCAGGAACTTGATCAGCAATGTCATCTCCGGCACCCTGGTCGCGCCGTTCCTGGCCCTCGTGGTGACGCTGATGTACTACCGGCTCACCGCGGCGCACGAGGGAAGGGCCGGGGCGGGCGACGCCACGTGGCCACCGTCCGGGCCGGACGCCACCTACCGCGGGCCGGACCCCGCCTCCCCGGGGCCGGACGCTTCACCTGCGGGCCCGGGCGCCACGTACCCGGGACCTGAGCCCACCTACCCGACGCCGGGCGCCCAGCCGACCGGGCCGGACGGCGTCTACCCGGGACCGGACGTGCCGCCCGCCGGACCGGGGGCAGGCTCCGCCGGGCCGGGCGTCCCGCCCGCCTGACCGGGCAGCCCGCCTAGCCGGGCGTCCCGCCTGCCTGACCGGGCAGCCTGCCTAACCTCACTGCCCCCCGCCCTTCCCCCGGATACGGGGAGGACAAGGGGCAGCAGGCGGGAAGCGCAGGCTGACGGTCAGCCCAGGTACTCGCGCAGCATCTGCGCCCGGCTGGGGTGGCGGAGCTTGGCCAGCGTCTTGGACTCGATCTGGCGGATGCGCTCCCGGGTGACGCCGAACTCCCGGCCCACCTCTTCCAGCGTCCGGGGATGCCCGTCCATCAGGCCGAAGCGGAGCTGGATGATCTTCTGCTCCCGGGGCGAGAGCGTGTCCAGGATCTGCTCCAGCTGATCTTGGAGCATGATGAAGGCCGCCGCCTCGATCGGCACGACGGCGTCCGCATCCTCGATGAAGTCGCCCAGGTCAGAATCTTCCTCGCCGATCGGCGACTGCAACGACACGGGCTCCTGAGCGATCCGCTGGATCTCGGCCACCCGGTCCGGGCTCAGGCCCATCTCCGCGGCGATCTCGTCCGGCGTGGCCTCACGGCCCAGGTCCTGGTGCAGCTGGCGCTGCACGCGGGCCATCTTGTTGATGGTCTCCACCATGTGCACGGGGATCCGGATGGTCCGGGCCTGGTCCGCGATGGCGCGGGTGATGGCCTGGCGGATCCACCAGGTGGCGTACGTGGAGAACTTGTAGCCCTTGGTGTAATCGAACTTCTCGACCGCGCGGATCAGGCCGAGATTGCCCTCCTGGATCAGGTCCAGGAAGACCAGGCCACGGCCGATATACCGCTTGGCGATGGACACGACCAGGCGGAGGTTCGCCTCGATAAGGCGCTGCTTGGCGTGGATCCCCTCCGCCGCCAGCTCGCCGAGTTCCGCGCGGTGCGCATCGTGCACCGGGAACCCGCCCTGCAGCTTCTCCTCGGCGAACAGCCCGGCCTCGATGGATTTCGCCAGCTCCACCTCGTCCTGCGCGGTGAGCAGCGGCACGCGGCCGATCTCGCGCAGGTAGATACGGACGAGGTCGCCGGCGCCCGCCCGCTGGCCGGTGTCGGCGGGGACGTCCCGGGGGGTGTCCGCAGGTTCCTCGGCCGGGGGGTCGAGGATCTCGACGCCCTCGTCCGTGAGCAGGCGCACGACGTCGTCGAAGGCGTCGGGCGGGAGGTCCGCGCCATCGAGTGCGGACGTGATGGCAGCGGCGGTGATGGTGCCGCGTTCCCTGGCCCGTGCGACCAGCTCCGCCACCTGTTCCGCTGACAGAGCGCCAGCTGACAGACCGCCACTGGTAAGTAACGTAAGGGTCACGCAGACCAGTGTGCGCTACGAACCCCGGGTAACGGTGGGGTTAATTTTGTCACCTTGTGGTAAGTAACGCGGGCAGCGTATCAACCGATACGAGGCTCGGCCCCAGTGCCTCACCAGCCACAACAATCCGAGCAGGCGCCTCCCGCCTCACGCCGGCGAACTTGTCCGCGTGCGCCGGCCGCCGATTACAGGGCGCCGGAGGCCCGTTCCAGGAGGGCTTTCCGGCGCTGCTCCAGCGCCACCAGATCGCCGAACGTCCGGTTGTAGTCATTCTGGCCGTCGGTCGGGTTGAGGCGCTGCAGGCGCGATTTCACCCTGGTGATCTGGCGGCTCACCGCCAGCTCGGCCACCCGGGCCAGCACCTCCTCGGCGTACCGCGCGTCGGCCTCCCCATCGGCCCGCGGGGTCTCGACCGGCTCCACGGCCAGCCTGGTGACGAACTCCCGGGCCCGGTCGCTGGGGGCGGCGTCGATCAGCCGGGCTGCCCACTCCCGGGCCGTTCCGGCCGCCGCCATTCCCCCGCAGCCCGCGATCAACTCGCGGACCGACCCGTGCACCGGCACGATGAAATCGTCATTCTGCAGCGTGTCGAAGACCGGGCCGCACAGGGCCGGGCGCTGGATGGCCAGCTTGAGCGCCTGGCGTTCCAGGTTGACCACCGGGTCGGCGGCGTCGTAGGGGGACCCGTCCGGGGCACCGCGGCCAGACGCCGGCCGCGAGCCCGGGCCGCCCGGGCCAGAGTCCGCACCCGTCCCGGGGCCCTGGCCGCGGGCCGGCCCGCGCGGGCTCCTCTGACCGGCCTGGCCGCCCTGACCTGAGCCGCCTGGACCCGGGGCGCGGGGGGCCGGGCCGCCGCCCCGCCGGGCGTCGTGGCTCGCGCCGTGCTCACGGACCCGGGCCAGCACGAAGTCCTCGTTGAGCATGCCGAGCCAGCGGTCCAGGCTGACCGCGTACCGGTCACGCAGCCCGCGGTCCTTGATCCGGGCGATGATCCCGGCCGCCGCGTCGAGGGCCGCCAGCCGGCCCTCGTTGGTGTCCAGGTTGTGCTTGGCCAGCTCGCTGCGGATGGCGAACTCGAACACCGGGAGCCGCTGGGCGACCAGGTCCCGGACGGCCCCCTCGCCCTGCTTCAGCCGCAGGTCGCACGGGTCCAGGCCGTCCCGCTGCACCGCGACGAAGGTCTGGGTGACGAAGTGCTCCTCGAGGTCGAACGCGCGCAGCGCGGCGCGCTGCCCGGCGGCGTCGCCGTCGAAGGTGAAGATGACCTCGCCGCGGAACTGGTCGGCGTCCATCAGCAGCCGGCGGAGGATCTTGATGTGCCCGTCGCCGAACGAGGTGCCGGTGGTGGCCACCGCAGTCTTGACCCCGGCCAGGTGGCAGGCCATCACGTCGGTGTAGCCCTCGACGATGACCGCCTGGCGGCGCGCGGCGATCTCGCGTTTGGCCAGGTCCGCCCCGTACAGCACGGTGCTTTTCCGGAACAGGGGTGTCTCCGGCGTGTTCAGGTACTTCGGGCCGTCCTCGTCCGGGTTGAGCTTGCGGGCACCGAAAGCAATCACATCGCCGGTCAGGTCGCGGATGGGCCACATCAGCCGGCCGCGGAACCGGTCCATGGCCCCGCGGCGGCCCTGGCTGGCCAGCCCCCCGGTCAGCAGTTCCTGCTCGGTGAACCCGCGGCCGCGCAGGTGCCGGGTGAGCGCCTCCCACTCGGCAGGTGCATACCCGACCCCGAAGTGCTCCGCGTCGGCCAGCGCGAAGCCGCGCTCGGCCAGGAACGCCCGGCCGGGCGCGGCGTCCGGCGCGTGCAGCCGCCCGGCGTAGAACTCGGCTGCCGCCTTGTGCGCCTCCAGCAGCCTGCGGCGCTGGCTGTGCTCCCGGCCCGGTACCTGGCCGCCCTGCTCGTACCGCAGGTCGATGCCGGCCCGGGCGGCGAGCCGCTCCACCGCCTCCACGAACGCCAGGTTGTCGATCTTTGCCACGAACTTGATGACGTCGCCGCCCTCGGCGCAGGAGAAGCAGTACCAGAGGCCACGGGCGGGGGTGACGTTGAACGAGGGTGTCTTCTCGTCGTGGAAGGGGCACAGTCCCTTCAGCGAGCCGCCACCTGCGTTGCGCAGCTGCAGGTACTCCCCGACCACCTCGTCGATGGCCGACTTCTCGCGGACGAGCGCGATGTCCTCATCGCGGATCCGGCCCGCCACTGGCACCCTCCGCCGCTCGCCGCTGCTCTCCGTCGCGGCGAGTCTAGTCCTGGTGGCCGACAACCGCTTCCCGCCGCGCGAGGCGGAACAGCGCAAAGCGGGACGCGGTGGGACTGCTGCGGCCGTGCGGCGCGGCCCGGCCCCGCGCGGTGACGCGCGGTGAGCCGGACCGGGTGCCGGATGCCGCCGATTGCCCCGCGATGCGGTACCGTCGCGACGTGCCTGGCCTGCTGGTCCTGTGGGATGTGGACCACACCCTCATCGAGGCGGGCCGCGCAGGCTGGCGGGCCTATCAGCTGGCTTTCGGCCAGATGTTCGGCCGCGACGTGCCCGCATCCCCGTCCATGGCCGGCCGTACCGACCGGGCGATAGCGCTCGAGATCCTTTCCCTGGCGGGCGTGCCGGACCCGCGCACCCGGGTGGATGCCTTCCAGCGAGTCCTCGCGCAGGTGGCCCCGTCCGTCGCCGATGTGGTTCGCGAGCACGGGCGGGTACTGCCCGGGGCGGC
This sequence comes from uncultured Actinomycetes bacterium, assembly GCA_963711485.1. Taxonomy (GTDB): domain Bacteria; phylum Actinomycetota; class Actinomycetes; order Streptosporangiales; family Streptosporangiaceae; genus RYN-230. The sequence continues at coordinate 37,894 of CAVQEM010000011.1, read as the reverse complement.
CGAGGCGGTCAGGGCCCTGACCGCCACCGCCACCGCCGCCGGACGCGGGCCCGGGGACGGCGACCCGCTCGTCCAGTCGGTGCTGACAGGCAACATGCGGGTGCTGGCGCAGGTGAAGCTGGGTGCCCTGGGGCTCGACCGCATCCTGGACCTGCGGGTCGGCGCCTACGGCGACGCCCACGAGATCCGCGCTGACCTGGTGCCGCTGGCGCGCGCCAACGCCACGGCGGCGTACGGGGCGGACTTCAGCGGGCCTGCGACCGTGCTGGTGGGCGACACTCCCCTGGACGTCGAGGCGGCCCTGGTGGCCGGGGCCCGGGCGGTGGCCGTCGCGTCCGGGGAGTTCTCGGTGGCCGATCTCGAGGCCTCCGGGGCGGACGCCGTCCTGCCCGACCTGACCGACACCGCCGCCGTGCTGGCCCTGATCCTCCCCGCCTGAGCGGGCGGCCGGGCAGGCCGGCCGGGCGCGGCTCCGCGTCATCCGCCAGCCCCGCCAGCGTCCCGGCCGGTGCCCCTGGCCAGGCGGCCCGACCCGGGTCCTTGGCCAGGCACGCCGACCCGGGCCCTTGGCCATCCCCCCCGGTGACGTTGGACTCCGGCCAGCCGCGTCACGCGCCGGTAACGTGACTTGAGTACGGCCAGTTCCCTCAGGTCGCCCAGGTAGTCATGAGGCGCGTCATGCTCAAGCGGATCCTTCTCGCGCTGGACAGCTCGGACTCCGGTCAGGTCGCGATCAGCTTCACCATCGCGCTGGCCGGCCGCGACACCGAGGTCCGCGTCCTGCACATCAACGAGTTGTTGCTGGCCGGCCGGGCCCTGACGGTGCAGACCCCCACCGAGGCCCGTTTCCTGCTTGACGACGCCGTGCTCCAGCTGCGGTGCTGCGGGGTGACGGCGACCGGGGTCGTGGCGACCGGCGTGGTGGCCACCGCGACCCGTTTCGCCGTGGCCGAGTGCATCATCGCCGAGGCGGACCGCTGGTCCGCGGACGCGATCGTGCTCGGCTCGGCCCGGCGGCGGGGGCTGCGGCGGATCGCCAGCCACGGAGTGCGCGACCGGGTCATCCGGTCCAGCTGCCTGCCTGTCCTCACCGCGCCCGCCCCGCTGAAGGTGGCGCACACCGATCTCACCCCCGCACCGCCCGCCGCGCCCGGCCACCGTGGCACGATCAGCGGGCTTCACCACTGAACACGGTCACCGGCGCCAGGGGATCGGCCGCCCGGCCGGGGCCGCTGTTGGGCTGCGCCCCGGCTGACCAGGTCCGCAGCGGTAGGGCACACTGGAAACGTGTCCGGCACGGGGCAGGCCACGACGGTGTCGGAGTCGGTGCGGGGGGCGCCCGCGGCTCCGCTGCGCGGGCTGCTCTCCTGGTATTCGGGCTACCGCCAGGAGGGCGTGGCTCCCGCCCGCCACCGGGGTCTGCCCTCGCCCTACCTGACGGTCATCATCACCCTCGACGACCCGCTGACCGTGGCCCGCCACCCCGATCCCGCCGACGCGCCGGGTGACTACCTGACCCTGGCCGGCGGGCTGCACACCACGCCCGCCCTGATCACCCACCCCGGCCGCCAGTCCGGCATCCAGCTCGCCCTCAGCCCGCTGGGGGGCCGGGCCCTGCTCGGCCGGCCCGCGGGCGAGCTGGCCGGGATCGATGTGGACGGGTCGGAGGTGCTCGGGGATGTGGCCCGGGAACTGCACGAGCGGCTCCGGGAGGCAGACAGCTGGGCGGCCCGCTTCACGCTGCTCGATGAGATCCTGCTGGGCCACGCTGACCTGGATCAGCAGGTCGCCCCGGACATCGCCGAGGCCTGGCGGCTGCTGACCCGCAGCGGGGGCACGATCCAGGCCCGGGAACTGGCCCGGAGGGTGGGCTGGAGCCCTCGCTATCTGCAACGCCGGCTGCTGACTGAGACGGGCCTGACCCCGAAGGCCGCCGCCCGGGTAACCCGGTTCGACCGGGCCCGGCGCATGCTCCAGCGCCAGGCCGCCACCCCGGCCGACGGGCTGACCCTGGCCGAGGTGGCCGCCGGGTGCGGCTACTACGACCAGGCTCACCTGGCCCGTGAGTTCCGCGAGATGGCCGGCTGCGCGCCGTCCACCTGGCTGGCCGAGGAGTTCCGAAACGTCCAATCCGGCCCGGGCACCCCGCAGGGAGACTGCTGATCATGAGCGACAACACCCCGCCACCTCAGGTGTGGCCCACCCTGCGGGCCCGCGACGCGCGGGCCCTGATCCGCTTCCTCGCCGACGCGTTCGGCTTCGAGGAGACTGTGGTCTACGGCGACGGCGACGTCGTCCACCACGCCCAGCTGTCCTGGCCGCCCGGCGGCGGCGTCATGCTCGGCTCGGTCCGCGAGAACGAGCAGGAAGACAGCTGGCCGGTGCCGCCCGGGACGTTCGGCGCCTACGTGGTCACCGACGACCCGGACACCCTGTTCGCGCGGGCCACCGCGGCCGGCGCGGAGGTCATCCAGGGGCTGCACGAGACCGATTACGGCTCCCGCGACTTCGCGGTGCGCGACCCGGAAGGCAACCGCTGGTCCTTCGGGACCTACCGCGGCGAGCCCCGCAAATCCAGCTGACCGGCAACGCGGCGGTCCTGCACCACCACCATGGGTCATATTGATCATGGCCAGCGCCCACGTTTCCCGCGTGACGTGCGCCATGGCGGGTATTTTGTCCGGTTCGGGCGAACGTTTTGCGGGAAACGTGGACGGACCGGGCCGTCACCGGGACTTCCGGCGATCACCAGGCCGGTCCGGCGGATGGACTTCCCGATCGAGCGCGATCCGGCCGAGGCCTGGCCCCGCTTTGTGGGCGGCGCGCCAACTAGTGAGCGAGCCGTCTACACGATAGCCGCCACCGTGGACGTGGTGCCGTCCTTGTGGTCCGGTCCCCGACGGCACGAGACGGCACCGATCCCGCCCCTTCGCCCGGTGCCCGGGAGCCGGACCCGACGGCCGTCGGTTAGTGCCCTGCCTCTCGTGCGCCAACGGCCGGCACGGTCGGCCCGATCAGCAGGATGCATCGAGCCCGGAAGCTCCGGCTCTCGTGCGCGACAGGCAGTGAGGTCACGGCCGTCCCCGTCAAGGCCGCCAGCCCCGCGGCCCGGAGGCGGCCACCGGGAGGCAGCCAGCGGGAGGGAGGCAGCCACCGGGAGGCGGCAACCCCGGAGGCAGCCACCGGGAGGGGCGCGGCCACCGAGAGGCAGCTGCCGGGGGCGGCCGCCGTCGCCTCGGCCCGCGGGTCCTAGCCCCCGCTCCCCCGGGCCGTCACCGGGACGGCGAACGAGTGCCGGTCCCCGGCCCAGGCGGAGCGGGGCAGCGCCCGGTCCAGCTGCTCGAGATCAGCCGGGCTGAGCCTGGCCCCGGCCGCCGCGGCGTTTTCCGCGATCCGTTCCGGGCGGCGGCTGCCAGGGATGGGAACGACATCCGGGCCCTGGGCCAGCAGCCACGCCAGGGCGAGCTGGCCTGGCGTCAGCCCGAACCTGGCGGCCAGGTCACCCAGGACGGCGACGTGCTGGAGGTTGCGGTCCAGGGCCGGGCCGTGGAAGCGCGGGTCAGGGCGGCGGAAGTCGCTGGTGTCGATATCCGCCCCAGCCAGGGCCGCGGTGAGCAGGCCGCGGCCGAGCGGGCTGTACGGCACCAGGCCGATGCCGAGCCGCCGGGCGGCCGGCACGACGTCGTCCTCCGGGTCGCGCCACAGCAGCGACCACTCGAACTGCACCGCACTGACCGGATGCACCGCGGCGGCCTGCTCCAGCTGGTCCGGGGTGGCCTCGGACAGCCCGAGGTGGCGGACCTTGCCCTCGGTCACCAGCGCGGCCATCGCGCCCACGGTGTCCGTGACCGGCACGTCCGGGTCAACCCGGTGCAGGTAGTACAGGTCGATGACGTCGCGCCCCAGGCGCCGCAGGGACGCCTCGCAGTAGCCGCGGACGTGCTCGGGCCGACCGTCCACGTGCACCCCGCGCGCGTCGCGGACGATACCGAACTTGGTGGCGATGGCCACCGGCTCCGACCGGCCGTGCAGGGCCCGGGCGATCAGCCGTTCGTTGTGTCCCTGGCCGTAGCTCATCGCGGTGTCCAGCAGGCTCACGCCGAGGTCGAGGGCGGCGTGGATGGCCCGGACCGAGTCCGCGTCATCGGCCGGCCCGTAGCCCTGGGACAGCCCCATGCATCCCAGGCCGATCGCCGAGGTGGCCAGACCGCCGAGGTTGCGTTGCTGCATAGCTGGTTGCTGCATATCTGACAGCGTCCCGCAGCAGTATTCATAAGTCCAAGAGCGGTTTGCGCTATCAGTTATAAGTGATCATTATTAATGGATGGAGCTGCGGCAGCTGGCCTACTTTGAGGCCGTCGTCCGGCACGGCGGGTTCTCCCGGGCCGCCGGGCAGCTGCACATCGCCCAGCCCGCGGTGTCCGCCCAGATCCGGCGGCTGGAACGGGAGCTCGGCACGACACTGCTCGAGCGCACCACCCGCCGGGTCACGCTCACGCCCGCGGGGGAGCTGGTGCTGGCCCGGGCGCGCAGCGTACTCGCCCAGGTCAACGGGGCCCGGGCCGACCTGGCCGAGCTGGCCATGGTGAGCCGGGGGCAGCTGCGCATTGGCGCGACGCAGCTGCTGGCCTCGATCGACCTGCCCCGGGCCCTCGCCGGGTTCCACCGCCGGTATCCCGGGGTGACCATCGCCCTGCGGACGGGCCTGATCGCGGACCTCCTGGCGGACCTGGACGCGGGCCGCATCGACACGGCACTGTGCCCCATCCACGACGACCTGCCGGCTCCCTATCTCGGCCAGCCGCTGGCCGCCGAGAGCGTGGTGCTGGCCACCCCGCCGGGACAGTACGCGTTCGCCGGGGGTGTCGCGAGGCTGGCCGATGTCCGGGACGAGCCGTTCGTGTGCCTGCCGGCCGGCAGCGGGCTGCGCGGCATCCTGCTGGACGCGGCCGCCGCCGCGGGCTTCGAGCCCCGCGTCGCGTTCGAGACGCACAGCCCGGCCAGCGTCTGCGAGCTGGTCGCGGCGGGGCTCGGGATCGCGCTGCTGGCCGGATCGTCCGCGCGGGCCGCGGGTCAGGCGATCGATGTTTACCCGCTCCGGCCCGCGCCGGCGCACCCGCCCATCGGCCTGGTCCGGCTGCGCGGCCGTCCGCCGGACCCCGCTGCCCGGGCCTGGGCCGAGCATCTCGTGCTGGCCTGCGGACGTGCGCCGTCAGGCGGTCTGCCGCCCGGTCCGGCCGGCATACAATGACTGCCAACCCGGTCGAGCTGACTAGTCAAGCGCAGCCAGCCGAGCGAAAACTAGTCGAGCCGTATCTGGGTGGACCTGGGGTGGGTGCCGTGATGTCGCATGATCACCAGGAGCTCGATCTCAGCCTGATGGCCGGCGTGACGGACCGCGGCCTGCGGCACAGGCAGAACGAAGACGCGATGGAGCTCGCGGTCGTGCCCGCGGCGGACGGCCCGGTCCTGATCGCGGTGGTCTGCGACGGGGTGTCCACGTCCGCCCGCCCCCAGGACGCATCGCTGGCCGCGGCCCAGGCGGCGGCGCGGGTGCTCCGCGCGGCAGCCGAGGCGGGCACGGACCTCAGCGAGGCCTCGGCCGAGGCGGTCCGGGCCGCCGTGGAGGCGGTGTCCGGCCTGGCCGACTCACCCGGCGACGTGGGGTCGGCCACGTTCATCTCCGCCGTGGTCACCGGGGGCGCGGTCACCCTGTGCTGGGTGGGCGACAGCCGGGCGTACTGGCTGGCCGCCAAGCCTGCGGACGCCCGGCAGCTGACCCGGGACGATTCCCTGGCCCAGGAGATGGTCTCGCTCGGGCTGCTGCCGGAGGAGGATGCGCTCGAGTCTCCGCAGGCTCATGTGGTCACGCGCTGGGTGGGGGCGGACCCCGCCGAAGCGAAGCCGCACGTCACGCGCTTCGAGCCGCCCGGGACGGGCGTCGTGCTGCTCTGCTCCGACGGGCTGTGGAACTACCAGCCGGAAGCGGCGGGCCTGGCCGGGCTGGCCATGCCCGCGGCGCAGACCGGCCCGCTCGGCTCCGCCCAGGCGCTGGTGAAGTTCGCCATCGAGGCCGGCGGCCGGGACAACATCACCGTGGTGCTCATCCCGTTCCCGCCCGAAGCCCCCGGCACCCCGCCCGAAGCCCCCGGCACCCCGGCGGACCCCGGCGCGCAGGCCGGCCCCGGCGCGTAGGCGGCCGGGCCCGGCGGCCGCTCAGCTCAGCAGGGCGGCGAGGGGCACACCCGGATCGGCCAGCCGGGCGGTGTCCACCCGGGCACCCGCGTAGCCGGCCCGGATCAGCGCCTGGATGTCGCCGGTCACGTCCCACACGTTGACGTTCATGCCGGCCACGACCGCGCCGCCGGACAGCCAGAACGCGATGAACTCCAGCGTGGCCGGGTCGCCCCGGTACACCACCTCGTCATAGTGCCCGGGCTCGGGCAGCCCGGACGTCTCCATGCCCAGGTCGTACTGGTCACTGAAGAAGTACGGCACCCGGTCGTAGGACACCGGCTGGCCGAGCATCGAGCGGGCCGCGGCCGGGCCGCCGTGCAGCGCGTTGGCCCAGTGCTCGACCCGGACCCGGCGGCCCAGCAGCGGGTGGTCCACGTTGGCCACGTCGCCGGCCGCGAAGATGTCCGGGTCGCTGGTCCGCAGCGCCGCGTCCACGAGCACGCCGCCCCCGGCCTCCGGGGCGGCCACCTCCAGCCCGGCCGCCTCGGCCAGGGCCACATTGGGCGCCGCGCCGATGGCGACCACCACGACGTCAGCGGGCAGCTCGGCCCCCTCCGTGGTCAGCACGGCGGTGACCCGGCCGTCGGCGCCGCCGCGCAACTCGCGGGCGCTGTCGCCGAGACGGAACTCCACCCCATGCGCCCGGTGCAGGTCCTCGAACCGCTCCCCCAGCTCGGGGCCGATCTGCCGGTGCAGCGGGGTGGGCTCGGGCTCCAGCACCGTGACCGCGCAGCCCTTCTCACGGGCCGCGGCGGCGACCTCGAGGCCGATCCAGCCGCCGCCGACGATGACGACCCGGGTCTCTTCGTCCGGGATGGGGACCAGCGCGGTGGCCAGCGCCTCCGAGTCGGCCGTGGTGCGCAGGTAGTGCACCCCGTCCAGGTCACCGCCGGGCACCTGGAGCACCCGGGGGTACGCGCCCGTGGTGAGCAGCAGCCGGTCGTAGCTGACCGCGTCGCCATTGTCCAGGTCGACCCGGCGGGCTGCTCGGTCGATCCCGATCGCGGTGACGCTGGGCCGCAGGTCCACCTGGTGCCCGGCGTACCAGTGCTCCTCGTGCACGTAGAGCGAGGACTTGTCCGCCTTGCCGAGCAGGTAGCCCTTGGACAGCGGTGGCCGCTCGTACGGGCGCTCAGACTCCGTGCCGATCAGGACGACGGGGCCGCCGAACCCGTCCTCCCGCAGTGTCTCGGCGGCCTTGGCGCCCGCCAGGCTGGCGCCGATGATCACGTAAGCGGGACCTTCAGGCATGGCTGCTCCCTCGCAGGTAGTTCCTCAGCACGGCACCTACACCAGCTCGGCACTTTTACCAGCACGGCACTTTTACCAGCACGGCACTTTCAGCGGCACAGCCGGGCATGCCAGGTCACCGCGGACGTGTCGGTCAGCGTAGCGACCTGGTCCACCACGACCCGCAATCGCCCGGCGTCGGTCCCGGCCGCCTCGTACCCGGGCCGCAGCGCGCGATCCAGGGTGCCAGGCGCGCCGATCCGTACCGCGGCCGACAACTCCATGATCAGTTCCCGCTCGCGGGCCTGGGTGGCCGCGGCACCCGCCCGGCTCATCACGTAGTACGCGGTGACCCCCTTGAGCAGCGCGCATTCCAGCCGCTGCCGCCGCGGGACCTGAAGGTCGGCCGCGTACCGGGTGAGTGGCTGGCTGCCGGAGGCCGCGACGGTGGCCTGGTGGGCCGCCCCGCAGAGCCGCCCGATCAGCTCGCTGGTCAGGTTCTTCAGCGCGACCAGGGACGCCGGGCCGCCGTCGAACCCGGCCGGCCAGCAGGGCAGCGCGAGCAGGTCGCCGAACACCTCAGCCAGCTCGTCCGGCGTCACCGACCCCGGAGCGCAGTACTGGTCGGCGGTGAGCTCGCTGATGGCCTTCTGCTCCCCCGGATCGGCCAGCGCCGACAGCCTGGTCAGCCCGGCGTGCAGGCCGTCCTCCAGGTCGTGCACCGAGTAGGCCACATCGTCGGCCCAGTCCATGACCTGCGCTTCCAGGCTGGACCGGCCGGGCGGCGCGCCGTCGCGGATCCACGCGAACACCTCCGCGTCGTCGGCGTACGCGCCGTACTTGGGTAGCCCCGGGCCGGCCAGCCAGGGGTACTTGAGCGTGGCGTCCAGCGTGGCCCGGGTCAGGTTCAGCCCGGCGCCGGCCACCTTGGCCTCGAGCCGGGTCAGCAGCCGCAGACTCTGCGCGTTGCCCTCGAACCCGCCGCACCCCGCGGCCACCTCGGCCAGGGCCGACTCACCGTTGTGCCCGAACGGCGGGTGGCCGAGGTCGTGCGCCAGGCACGCGGCGTCGACCAGGTCGGGGTCGCAGCCCAGCGCGCCGCCCAGTTCCCGGCCGATCTGCGCGCATTCCAGCGAGTGGGTGAGCCTGGTCCGCGGGAAGTCCCCCGCGTCCACCTCCACCACCTGGGTCTTGGCCGCCAGCCTGCGCAGCGCGGAGGTGTGCAGCACCCGGGCCCGGTCCCGCTCGAACGGCCCGCGGCCGAACCGGTCCAGGTCGAACCCGGGCACCGCGGCCCGCTTGGGCGGCTCAGCCACCCAGCGGGCCGTGGCGTCGTGATCGTAACCGGGTCCTGCCGCCGTCACCTGCTGTCGCTGCCACCGCTGGACTCGAGGACCACGGCGCGGCCCGCCTCCAGCCGGGCCACGGGCACCCGGAACGGCGAGCAGGACACGTAGTCCAGCCCGACCTCGTGGAAGAAGCGCACCGAGTCGGGATCCCCGCCGTGCTCACCGCAGACGCCCACGTGCAGCTCCGGGCGGGCGGCGCGGCCCGCGTCGGTGGCCATCCGCACCAGCTGGCCCACGCCGTCCCGGTCGATGGTCTCGAACGGGGAGACACCGAAGATGCCCAGCTCGATGTAGCGGCTGAAGAACGCCCCTTCCACGTCGTCCCGGGAGAATCCCCAGGTCATCTGGGTCAGGTCGTTGGTGCCGAACGAGAAGAACTCGGCCGACTTGGCGATCTCGCCGGCGATCACCGCCGCCCGCGGCACCTCGATCATCGTGCCGATCTCGGTGTGCACGTGGATGCCGGTCTCCTCCTCGACCTCGGCCAGCGCCGTGGCCGTGGCGTCCCGGGCGATCTCCATCTCCTGCACCGCCGCGGTCAGCGGGATCATGACTTCGGGCTTCGGGTCCTTGCCCGCCTTCTTCAGCTCGGCCGCGGCGTGCGCGATCGCGCGGACCTGCATGTCCAGCAGGCCGGGGATGACCAGCGTCAGCCGGACGCCGCGCAGGCCGAGCATCGGGTTCTGCTCGTGCAGCCGGCGGACCGCCTCCAGCAGCTTGCGGTCCTTCTCAGTGGCCTTGTCACCGGCCAGCGCGATCTTGACGGTCAGGTCGGTGAGGTCGGGCAGGAACTCGTGCAGCGGCGGGTCGATCAGCCGGATGGTGACCGGCAGGCCGTCCATGGCGTCGAGGATCTCCACGAAGTCGCCGCGCTGCAGCGGCTCCAGCGCGTCGAGCGCGGCCTGCCGGCCCGCCTCGTCCTCGGCCAGGATGAGGTCCTCGACCAGCTGGCGGCGCTCGCCGAGGAACATGTGCTCGGTCCGGACCAGGCCGACCCCGCTCGCGCCGAATCGCCGGGCCCGGGCACAGTCCTCGCCGGTGTCCGCGTTGGCGTGCACGCCGAGGCGGCGCCGCTGGTCGGCGTGCTTCATGATCCGGTCCACGGCCCTGACCAGGTCGTCGGCGTCGGCGGCCAGGCCGTGCTCGAAGTACTGCACGACCGGGGACGCGGCGACCGGCACCTCACCGAGGTACACGTTGCCGCTGGTGCCGTCGATGGAGAGCACGTCACCCTCGCTGATGACGACGCCGCCGGGCGCGGTGATCTTCCCGGCCTTGGTGTCCACCTCGAGGTCCTCGGCCCCGCAGACGCAGGTCTTGCCCATGCCGCGGGCGACCACGGCGGCGTGGCTGGTCTTGCCGCCCCGGCTGGTCAGGATGCCCCTGGCGGCGATCATGCCGTGCAGGTCGTCGGGGTTGGTCTCGCGGCGGACCAGGATGACGGCCTGGCCGGCGGCGGCCGCCTCCACGGCCTTGGCCGAGTCGAACACGGCCTTGCCGACCGCGGCGCCCGGGGACGCGCTGATCCCCTTGGTGATCTGCTTCGGGTCACTGGTGAGGTCGAACCGGGGGAACATCAGCTGGACGAGCTGCTCGCCGGTGACCCGGGTGACCGCCTCGTCCATGTCGATCAGGCCCTGGTCCACGAGCTGGGTGGCGATGCGGAAGGCCGCGCCCGCGGTGCGCTTGCCCACCCGGGTCTGCAGCATCCACAGCTTGCCGCGCTCGATCGTGAACTCGATGTCACACAGGTCCCGGTAGTGGTTCTCCAGCGTCCGCATGATGTCCATCAGCTGGGCGTAGCACGCGGAGTTGATCTTCTCCAGGTCCTGCAGCGGGACGGTGTTCCGGATGCCGGCCACCACGTCCTCGCCCTGCGCGTTCTGCAGGTAGTCGCCGTAGACGCCCGGCTGGCCGCTGCCCGGGTCGCGGGTGAACGCGACGCCGGTGCCGGAGTCCATGCCGAGGTTGCCGAACACCATGGCCACGATGTTCACCGCGGTGCCGAGGTCGGTGGGGATGCGCTCCTGGCGGCGGTACAGGATGGCCCGGTCCGCGTTCCAGGAGCTGAACACGGCCTTGACGGCCATGTCCATCTGCTCCCGCGGCTGCTGCGGGAAGTCGCGGCCGGTGTGCTCCCGGACGATCTCCTTGAAGCGGTCGACGATCTTGTGCAGGTCGCTGGCGTCCAGGTCGAGGTCGTTCTTGGTGCCCTTGGCCTGCTTGGCCTGTTCCATGACCTGCTCGAAGGCGTCGCCCTCGATGTCGAGCACGGTCTTGCCGAACATCTGGATCAGGCGGCGGTAGGCGTCCCACGCGAACCGGTCGTTGCCGGCCTGCTTGGCCAGGCCGTGCACGGACTCGTCGGACAGGCCGATGTTCAGCACTGTCTCCATCATCCCGGGCATCGAGAACTTCGCCCCGGACCGCACGCTGACCAGCAGCGGGTCAGCCGGGTCACCCAGCTTGCGGCCCATGGCCTTCTCCAGCTGGGCCAGGTGCTCGCTGACCTCGGCGTCCAGGCTGTCAGGCACCGTGCCGTCCTTGAGGTACTGGCGGCACGCCTCGGTCGTGATGATGAAACCGGGCGGAACGGGCAGGCCGAGATTCGTCATCTCGGCCAGGTTTGCCCCTTTGCCGCCCAGCAGGTCTTTAAGGTCTTTATTGCCCTCGGTGAAGTCATAAACGAGCTTCGGCACTGAACGCTCTCCTCGGGATACCGCCGGTGCGAGCCGCAGCGTGAATGCACGGCAGCCTGGACGATGACGGCCTCTTCGGCCCGGTCGTTCGACTCTACCGAGCACCGGGCGCCGGCGCATCCGATAGAGGTCCCGCTACATCCGGCAGAAGTCCCATGCGCCGTACTGTCGTACCCGGACGGGACTGAAGGGCCGGAGGTGCCGGATGGGTGACAGAGATGGCTGAGACGGTGATCGGGCTGCTGCACCCGGGCGAGATGGGCGCGGCGGTGGCCGCCTGCCTGACGGCCCGGGGGCACCCGGTCCGCTGGGTGTCCGAGGGCCGCGGCCCGGCGACCGCGGCCCGCGCCGCGCGGGCCAGGCTGGCCGACGCCGGGACCGTCACCGCGCTGGCCGGGCAGGCCGGGATCATCCTGTCGGTCTGCCCGCCGCACGCCGCGCTGGACACCGCCCGCGCGGTGGCCGCCGCCGGGTTCACCGGCCTCTACGTGGACGCCAACGCCATCTCCCCCGGCACCGCCCGCGAGGTGCGGGCGGCCGTCGGGGCGGCAGGCGCCCGCTACGTGGACGGCGGGATCGTCGGCCCGCCGCCGGAACGCCCGGGGCCCGGCGACGGGCAGGCAGGCGGGGCGGCACCCGGCTCTACCTGGCGGGTGGCCCGGCCGGCGGGGACGCGGCCGGGCCCGCCGCACAGGTGGCGGCGCTCTTCGAGGGCACCGCCCTGAACCCCGAAATTCTCCGCAACGACAATCCGGCCGCGGCGTCGGCCCTCAAGATGGCGTACGCCGCCTGGACCAAGGGCAGCGCCGCGCTGCTCCTGGCGGCCCGCGCGCTGGCCCGGGCCGAGGGGGTGGAGGACGGCCTGCTGGGCGAGTGGGACCTGTCCCAGCCGGGGCTGGAACGCCGGTCGCGGGCCGCGGCCCGGTCCGCCGCGGGCAAGGGCTGGCGCTGGGTCGGCGAGATGGAGGAGATCAGCGCGAGCATGACCGCGGACGCCCTGCCCGGCGGGTTTCACCAGGCCGCCGCGGAGGTCTTCCGCCGCGCCCACGGCGACGAGGGCGGCGCGGCGGACGGGCCAGGCGACGCCCTTCTCGGCACCGTGCTCGCCGCCCTGCTGGCGGGTGACTGACGGGCGCGGGTTTTCGTTGCGGAGAATTTTGCCGCCCGGGGCGGGACGGGGTCAGCAGCCGGCCAGGCGGTCGGCCAGGTAGGCCTCGATGCCCTCGATGCTGATCCGCTCCTGCTTCATGGAGTCGCGTTCCCGGACGGTCACGGCCTGGTCGGTGAGCGTGTCGAAGTCCACCGTCACGCAGAAGGGGGTGCCGATCTCGTCCTGCCGCCGGTAGCGGCGGCCGATCGCGCTGGCGTCGTCGAACTCCGTGTTCCACCGCGTGCGCAGCCGCGCGGCGAGGTCGCGGGCCTTCGGGGACAGGTCGGCGTTGCGGGACAGCGGCAGCACCGCGGCCTTGACCGGGGCGAGCCGCGGGTCCAGCCGGAGCACGGTGCGCTTCTCCAGCTTGCCCTTGGCGTCCGGCGCCTCGTCCTCGGCGTAGGCGTCCAGCAGGAACATCAGCATGGACCGGTCGACCCCGGCCGCGGGCTCGATGACGTACGGCACGTACCGCTCGCCGGAGTCCTGGTCCAGGTAGGACAGGTCCTGCCCGGAGTGCCTGGCGTGGACGGTCAGGTCATAGTCGGTCCGGTTGGCGATGCCCTCGAGCTCGCCCCACTCCGTGCCGGGGAACTCGTAGCGGTACTCGATGTCCGTGGTCGCCTTGGAGTAGTGCGACCGCTTTTCCGCCGGGTGCTCGTACAGCCGCAGGTTCTCCCGCCGCACACCGAGGTCGGTGTACCAGCTGAGCCGGTTATCGATCCAGTACCGGTGCCATTCCTCGTCGGTCCCGGGCTTGACGAAGAACTCCATCTCCATCTGCTCGAACTCGCGCGTACGGAAGATGAAGTTGCCGGGGGTGATCTCGTTGCGGAACGACTTGCCGATCTGGCCGATGCCGAATGGCACCTTCTTCCGCGAGGTCTGCAGGACGTTGCGGAAGTTGATGAAGATGCCCTGCGCGGTCTCGGGCCGCAAGTAGGCCAGCCCCGACTCATCCTCGGTGGCCCCCAGGAATGTCCGCAGCAGCCCGTTGAACATGCGCGGCTCGGTGAACGCGCCCCGGGTCCCGCAGTGCGGGCACGCGATGTCCTTCAGGCCGTTCTCCGGCGGGTGGCCGTGCTTCTCCTCGTAGGCCTCGATCAGGTGATCGGCGCGGAACCGGCGGTGGCACGACTGGCACTCGGTGAGCGGGTCCACGAACTCGGTGATGTGGCCGCTGGCCTCCCAGACCTCGCGGGCCAGGATGACGGAGGAATCCAGCCCGACGATGTCCTCCCGGCCCGGTGACCATCGCGTGCCACCACTGGCCCTTGATGTTGTTTTTCATCTCCACGCCCAGCGGGCCGTAGTCCCAGGAGGCGCGCAGGCCCCCGTAGATGTCGCTGGAGGGGAAGACGAAGCCACGGCGCTTGCTGAGGCTGACAATCGCTTCGGTGCGGTCGTTACGGCGGGCCATTGGGACTCCATCCGGCTGGCGGTCGGCGGGCAGGCGCGCCATGGCCTCTCGGCCTGGCGCATCGGCCCAGCTTATTACCGGTATACGGCGCCGAAGACCCAGTCGGAGTCGATGTCAAGGGTGAACCCGCCCACGTCGCGCTTGTGCGGGCCCTCGTACTGCTTGATCCGGCGCGGCCCCCGCCACCAGCTTTGCAGCAGGTACGGGAGGCCCTCCACGTTGCGTTCGTTGTCCCACAAGCCGAACCACAGTGAGTCCGGCTCGGCCATCCGGTGCCCGTCCACGGTGCGGGCCGCGCCGAGGTTCTCGGCCCCGGACGAGGCGCTGGCGTACACGCCGGAGGAGTAGCCGTGCGCGTGCAGCGTCCTGGTCCAGGCGTCCAGGAAGGCCAGGGTGGAGTCCCGGCACCGGCGCCGGTGCCCGTCGTAGCCCTCCATGTCGTAGTACACCGGCGTGCCGCGGCCCATCCCCAGGGCGGCGGCCTGCTGGATCGCGTCGAGGGCCGCGGCCCTCCCCTGGGCCACGGCCCGGGCCTGCCGGATCCGGACCGAGAACGAGGAGCAGGACGCCTGCGGGCCGGCGTAGGTGGGGATCAGCGACCAGCCCATCCCGGTCACCGCGCGGACCCAGCCCGCCGAGAGGTTCGGGGACGCGCAGCCTGCTTCCACGCCGCCGATGTACACCGCCATCGCCGAGAACGCCCGGCGAAACGCCCGCATCGCGGCCAGCGAGGGGGTGGTGCAGCTGTCGAAGCCGTGCAGCCCATGGCGGAGGCGGGGGGTGCGCGGGCGGGCACGGCGGTGGCGGTGATGGCGGTGGCGGGCACGGTCATGGCGGGCACGGTGATGGCGGGCACGGCGGTGGCGGTGATGGCGGTGGCGGGCACGGTCATGGCGGGCACGGCGGTGGCGGTAATGGCGGTGGCGGTGGTCACGGGTACCGCGGTGGCGGGCACGGCGCTTGGTGCTGTGATGCTTCGCGGTCTTGTGCCTGCTGCCCCGGTGCCTGCTGCCCCGGTGCCTGCTGCCCCGGTGACCGCGGGCGTGGCGGTGCCGCCGGCCGTGGCGGACGCGTGGGTGCCGGTGCTGGGAGGGGTGCGTGGTGCGGAGCGTCACCGCGCCGCGCAGGACGGACGCGGTTGCCGCGGAGGCGGAGTACGTTGCGGCGGAGGCGGAGTACGTTGCCGGGGAGGCGGAGTGCGTTGCGGCGGAGGCGGGGTACGTTGCCGAGGGGGCGGAGTACAAGGCGGCCGCGGTGCGCGTCATCACCTGGGCCGGGCCGCGCGCCGGCCCCTGGCCCGCTCCCGCCCGCGCACCGGACGGCGTGCGGTGGCCGCCGCCCTCCCGGCGCAGGCTGCGGAGGATGGACAGCACCCCGCTCGTGTCCCCGGTGTAGGTGCCGGTGACCGATACGCCCGGATCCGCGAGCGTGGCCTGCATGACCTGCTCCTGGGCGTCGCGGGTCACTGAGGCGCTGACCTGGGGCAGGGTCCCGATGGCTGGGCCGGCGTCCACGGGCCCGCCCGGCGCTGACCCCGTGCCCGCTGACCCCGTGCCCGCTGACCCCGTGCCTGCTGGGCCGGGCCGCCTGGATGCTGATCGTGGCGGTACGGCCGACCAGGTGCGCGGGGCACTGCTCGTTAGGCCCGGGGCGGCCCAGGTAGACCGCGTGCTGGTCGTAGCGGACGCACCGGCTGGGGTCGCGGTCCAGCCGGTAAACCGGCCAGGTCGCCGGGACCCTGATGGTGTACCCGGCGTACCGGACCACTCGTGAACCCGGGCTGGCCGGCCTGCGCCGTGAGCCGCACCGCGGCGGCCCGGGGGCCGGGCATAGGCTGGGCCGGGGCACATACCCCGAGTCCTGTGTACGTGAGCGCCACGACCAACGCAAAGGTGATTACCCGACGCATCTGCATCCCCCGAATGCGATAGCGCCCGCAACCGCCGGGGGACGACGTCAGGCCTTGCGCCTCTCCCGTTCCCTGGCCATTGAGCGGGCATGCGTATCGCCGGCCGGGTGGAGACGATAAGGGGGTACCTTTGCCTGGGAGATGTGAAATCTTGATCCGAAATCAGGCCAGCCGCCCGCAGGGGGATACTTAGTGACTGTGCGCCAGCAATCCCCGCAGATCCGTCAGTCCATCGAGCGGCTGAGCCTGCGGCCGGCCGCCTATCTCCGGCACGTGCCGCGGTGGCTGCCGCCGGTGGTCATCGCCGCGTTGTTCGTGGGCGGCCTGGCGGTCCGCGGCTGGGGCGGGGCGGTCATGCTGCTCGTCGTCACGGCGTTCCTGGCCTGGCTGGCCGTGCTGTCGTGGCCTCGGCTCCAGCCGCCGACACGGGTGCTGCGGGTCGTGGCCCTCACGGCACTGCTCGCCCTGTGTGCCTGGCAGGCCCTGCGGTAGCAGGCCGTGCTGGGGCCGGCCGTGCTGGGGCCGGTGGTGCCGGCCGGCGGTGCTGGCCGGCCGGGCCTACGGGCTGCTGATGGGCAGCAGGTTGGGCTGGGCCCCGCCGTAACGCCGGTCCCGGCTCGCGTAAATCTCGCAGGCCTGCCACAGATGCCGCCGGTCGAAATCAGGGAAAAGCGTGTCCAGGAAGACGAGTTCGGCATACGCGGACTGCCAGAGCAGGAAATTCGAGATGCGCTGCTCGCCTGAGGACCGCACGAACAGATCGACATCGGGAATGCCCGGCTCATCCAGGTAGCGGGCCACGACCTTCTCATCGATTTTGTCCGGGCGCAGCCGTCCCGCCGCCACTTCCCGGGCTATCGCCGCTGCCGCGTCGGCAATTTCGGCCCGGCCGCCATAGTTCACGCAGAATTGCAGCGTGAGCACCGAGTTACCTTCGGTCATGCGCTCGGCGTCCTCGAGTTCGGTGATGACGCTGCGCCATAGCCGGGGGCGCCGGCCGGCCCAGCGGACCCGGACGCCCACCTCGTTCAGCTGGTCGCGGCGGCGGCGGATCACGTCCCGGTTGAACCCCATCAGGAAGCGGACCTCGTCCGGGGAGCGCCGCCAGTTCTCGGTGGAGAACGCGTAGGCCGACAGGTAGGGGATGCCCAGCTCGATCGCGCCCATGATCACGTCGAAGAGGGCGGCCTCCCCCCGCTTGTGCCCCTCGGTCCGCGGCAGCCCGCGCCCCTTGGCCCAGCGCCCGTTGCCGTCCATAACCAGCGCGACGTGCCTCGGCACCAGGTCCGCCGGGATGGCGGGGGGCCGGACGCCGTCCGGATGCGGGTACGGCGGGCGGGCTTGTGTGCTGCTCACACGTGTTCCACGTGGCGGAGGGAGCGAATGGAGTGCTCGAGGTGCCATTGCACGTAGGCGGCCACCAGGCCGCTGCATTCCGCCTGGTGCCGGGCCTGGCTGGCGTCGGCCTGGGCCCAGTCGCCGCGCAGCAGCGCCCGCATCAAGGCGATGGTCGCCACCGCGGGGCTCGCGGCGCCCGGCGGCCGGCAGGACCGGCAGGTCAGGCCGCCGGCCGGGACGGAGAACGACCGTGATCCGGTGGTCTCCGCGGTGTCCGGGCTGGCACTCGCGGGCGGAGCGGGGGGCTCGGCCCGCCGGGACGGGCCCCCTGCGGCACGGGGGTGCCGCATACCGCGCACTCGTCCAGGGCCGGCGCGTAACCCGCCACGGCCAGGGTCCGCAGCAGGTAGGCGTCGAGGACGAGCCGCGGGTCATGAACCCGCTCGCTGAGTGCCCGCAGGCCGCCGACCAGCAGCAGGAATTGGCGGATGAGGGGCTCCTTCTCCATCGGGGTGAACCGCTCGGCGGTCTCCAGCATGGCCGTGCCGCTGGTGTACCGCGGGTAGTCCGCGGCCAGGGGCTCGCCGTACGCCCGCACCGTCTCCGCCTGGGTGACCACGTCCAGCGAGCGGCCGGTGTACAGCAGGAGATCCACGTGGGTGAACGGCTCCAGCCGGGCCCCGAACCGTGACTTCGTCCGGCGCACGCCCTTGCCGACCGCCCGGACACGGCCGTTGCGCCTGGTCAGGATCGTGACGATCCGGTCCGCCTCGCCCAGCTTCTGGGTGCGCAGCACAATCCCGTCATCCCGGTACAGGCTCACCCCGCTATTGTCGCGCACCGCGGGTCATGTCACGACGCAGGCGCGCGCCGGGCACCCGGGTCCGGCCCCGGGTCCCCGGCGCGCGGAGCCAACCCGGGGGGACGACCCCCGGAGCCCCGGCAATGCAGGCTCGGCGAGAACACGCCTGCGGCGCGCCTCCCCTCGCCAGCGAGCAGGCACGGTCAGGCGCGGCGCGCCCGGTTCACGGCCGAGAGCACGGCACGCAGGGACGCGGTCACGGTGTTCGCGTCCACGCCCACGCCCCACCAGGGCCGGCCGTCTATCTCGCATTCCACGTAGGCGGCCGCGTGCGCGTCGCTGCCCGCTGACATCGCGTGCTCGGCGTAGTCGAGCACCCGGACGTCGATCCCGATGGTGCCCAGCGCGTCACAGAACGCCGAGATCGGCCCGTTTCCGGTCCCCTCGACCTGGTGCTCCTCGCCGTCGACCTGGATATCCACGGTGAGGGCGTCCTTGGCGTCGACCACGGAGGACGTGTGGTGCGCGAGCAGCGCCACGCCTCCCCGGGCCAGGTACTCCTCGGAGAAGGACTGCCACATCTGGGCCGGGGACACCTCGCCGCCCTCGGCGTCGGTGTGCGCCTGGACCACCCGGGAGAACTCGATCTGGAGCCGGCGGGGCAGGTCGAGCTGGTGCTCGGCCTTCATGATGTAGGCGACGCCGCCCTTGCCGGACTGGGAGTTGACCCGGATCACGGCCTCGTAGGTGCGTCCCACGTCCTGCGGGTCGATGGCCAGGTACGGCACCGCCCAGGTGAAGTCGCGGACCGGGGTCCCGGCGGCGGCGGCGTCCCGCTCCACCGCCTCCAGGCCCTTCTTGATCGCGTCCTGGTGCGAGCCGGAGAACGCCGTGTAGACCAGGTCGCCCGCGTACGGGTGCCGGGGGTGCACCGGAAGCTGGTTGCAGTACTCGGCGGTGCGCCGGATCTCGTCGATATCGGAGAAATCGATCATCGGGTCGATGCCCTGGCTGAACAGGTTCATGCCCAGGGTGACCAGGCAGACGTTGCCGGTCCGCTCGCCGTTGCCGAACAGGCAGCCCTCGATCCGGTCCGCGCCGGCCAGCACCGCCAGCTCGGCGTCCGCGACCGCGGTCCCCCGGTCGTTGTGGGTGTGCACGGACACGCACACGTGCTCGCGGTGCGGCAGGTTCCGGCTCATCCACTCGATCTGGTCGGCGTACACGTTGGGGGTGGAACGCTCGACGGTGCAGGGCAGGTTGAGGATGATCTCCCGGCCGGGCCCCGGCTGCCAGACGTCCATGACCGCCGCGCAGACCTCCGCGGCGTAGTCGAGCTCGGTGTCCATGAAGATCTCGGGCGAGTACTCGTAGCCGAAGTCGCAGCCGGCCAGGTACTGCTCGGCGTACTTCACCACCGACCGGGTGCCCTCGACGGCCAGGGCCCTGGTCTCCTCCCGGTCGTTGCCGAACACCACCCGGCGGAACACCGGCGCGGTCGCGTTGTACATGTGCACCGTGGCGCGGGCCGCGCCGGCGAGGGACTGCACGGTCCGCTCGATCAGCTCGTCGCGGGCCTGGGTGAGGACGGAGATCTGCACGTCGCCGGGGATCCGGCCCTCCTCGATCAGGCTCCGGACGAAGTCGAAGTCCGTCTGGCTGGCCGACGGGAAGCCAACCTCGATCTCCTTGTAGCCCATCCGGACCAGCAGGTCGAACATGGTCCGCTTACGGGCCGGGCTCATGGGGTCGATCAGGGCCTGGTTGCCGTCGCGGAGGTCGGTGGACAGCCACCGCGGGGCCTGGGTGATGCTCCGGCCGGGCCAGGTCCGGTCAGGCAGGTCGACCGGCCGGAACGGGGTATATCGCTGGCAGGGCATGCCGCTGGGCTGCTGCCGGACCGGGGGATGACCGCCGGGTACCCGGCCGGCCTGTGCCCGCGGCGACTGTGCCTGCCGGGTTTGTGCCTGCGGGGACTGTGCCTGCCGGGGCTGGGACTGCTCAGATCGGGAATGCATGGGTGGTCCTGCTTCCTTGCGGATCGGGCGGCGGCCAGCCGTCACGCCAGAACCCCGCGGCGAGGGAGCCGGCCTTATCGGCCCCCGCCGCGGCAGGTAAGCAGCAGCATTCCGTGCATCATGGCGTTTCGACAGTAGCAGACGATCCGCGGCGGAGCGCAGCCCGGTCCGCCCAGTGAGACAACAGGGTACGACGGCCGCGCGGGGCGCAGGGCGCGGCGCAGGGCGGGGCGGCAGGCCCGCCGCTCAGTCGTAGAAGCCCAGGCGGCGGAGCTGTTTCGGGTCCCGCTGCCAGTTCTTGGCCACCTTGATGCGCAGGTCGAGGTAGACCTGGGTGCCGAGCAGGGCCTCGATCTGGCGCCGCGCCTGCGTGCCCACCTCTTTCAGCCGCGCGCCCTTGGGCCCGATCACGATCGACTTCTGGCTGGGCCGTTCCACGTACATGAACGCGTACACGTCGATCAGGTCGTCGCGGCCTTCCCGGGGCTTGATCTCCTCCACCACCACGGCAATCGAGTGCGGCAACTCGTCCCGGACCCCCTCCAGGACTGCCTCCCGGATGAGCTCCGCCACCAGCAGCTGCTCGGGCTCGTCGGTCAGCTCGCCGTCCGGGTAGAGCGGCCGGCCCGGCGGCAGATGGGAGACCAGCACGTCCGCGAGCACGTCGAGCTGGAAGTCAGCCACCGCGGACACGGGCACGATGTCCGCCCAGGCACCGAGTTCCGCCACCGCCGCCAGCCGGGCCGCGACCTGGGCCGGGGTGGCCTGGTCGGTCTTGGTGACGATCGCCACCACCGGTGCCCGGGCGGTCAGGCCGGTGAGCTCAGCGGCCAGGTACTTGTCGCCGGGGCCGATCGGGTCCGTGGCGGGAATACAGAACCCGATCACGTCCACTTCGGTCAGCGTCGACCGGACCAGGCTGTCCAGCCGTTCCCCCAGCAGGGTCCGCGGCCGGTGCAGGCCGGGGGTGTCCACGATGATCAGCTGGGCGTCCGGGCGGTGCACGATCCCGCGGATCGCCCGCCTGGTGGTCTGCGGCCGGCTGCTGGTGATCGCCACCTTGGAGCCGACCAGGGCGTTCATCAGAGTTGACTTGCCGACATTCGGCCGTCCGACGAAGCAGGCGAAGCCCGACCGGAACTCAGGCTGGCCTGCTCCGGCGTCAGGGCCGGACGCAGCGGCACGCGTAGCTCCCACCCTGTGATTCTCCTCCCGCCGGCGAGCAGGCGGCTCAGGGCCGGACGGTAGCGCGGAGCATCCCGTTCGGGCCTGCCCGGAACAGCACGGCCGAGGGACCGGCCTCGCGCACCACCGCGAGGTCCGCCGGGTCGACCCGCTCAGCGTCGCTGACCAGCGCCGCGGCCTCCAGGCTGGACGCGCCGCTGGACACCGCCATGGCCACGGCCAGGCGCAGCGCGGACAGTTTCAGGGATGGCAGCGCGACGGCGGCGGCGGCGTAGGTCCGGCCGGTCTCGTCCCGCACCGCCGCGCCCTCGGCCGCGGCCACCCGGGCCCGCGCCGACCGGGCCAGCGTGATGATCTTCAGGTCTTCCGGGCCAGGCTCCACCGCGCTCACCTGCCCGAGTGTAGTGGCGCGGCGCCCGTCACATCAGTCCCTGCCGGGGTCGTATGTCCCAGCCCGTTCATTCAGCCCCGCCCGCTGGCCGGTTCCGCCTCGTCGCCGGACCGGCCGGCGGCCCGCTGGGCGTCCAGCCCGGCCCGTTCCACGGTGACCGTGCCGATCCGGTTGCGCCGTCCGGCCAGGCTCTCGGCGGTCAGCTTCAGCCCCGCCACCGTGGCCACCGACCCGGCGATCGGCACCCGGCCCAGCGCGTGGGCGAGCAGGCCGCCGACGGTCTCCACGTCTTCCGCCTCGAT
Organism: uncultured Actinomycetes bacterium; assembly: GCA_963711485.1. Taxonomy (GTDB): domain Bacteria; phylum Actinomycetota; class Actinomycetes; order Streptosporangiales; family Streptosporangiaceae; genus RYN-230. The sequence goes on along the minus strand of CAVQEM010000011.1, from coordinate 15,864 downwards.
CGTGGTCCCGAACAGCTCCTCCAGGTCGGTGACGGGCAGCCGCGCGGTGACCCGGGCCCGGTCCTGGGACAGCCATTCGACGGTCGGCTGCTCGTGGTCGTATTCGTCGGTGATCTCCCCGACGATCTCCTCCAGGATGTCCTCGATGGTGACCAGGCCGGCGGTCCCGCCGTACTCGTCGATCACGATGGCCAGGTGGATCCGGAGCTGCTGCATCTCCCGGAGCAGCTCGTCCACCGGCTTGCTCTCGGGCACGAAGGTGGCGGGCCGCATCACCGAGGTCACGGTGGCCACGGACTCCTGCTCAGGATGCTCCTGGCTGATCGTCACCAGGTCTTTCAGGTAGGCGATCCCGATGACGTCATCCTGGTTCTCCCCGACCACCGGGACCCTGGAAAAACCGCTGCGCAGGGCGAGCGAGAGCGCCTGGCGCAGGGTCTTGTCCCGCTGCACGAAGACCATGTCGGTGCGCGGCACCATCACCTCGCGGACGATCGTGTCACCCAGCTCGAAGACGGAGTGGATCATGGCCCGTGCCCCGGGCTCGATGACCTGGCGCTGCTCCAGCAGGTCGACCAGGCCGCGCAGCTCCTCCTCGGTGCCGAACCCGTCCCGCGACCCCCGGCCCGGGGTCAGCACGCTGCCCAGGGCCAGCAGCAGGCGCGGGATGGGCCCGAGGATGCGGGTCACCGGGTAGAGCACATCGGCCGCGGCCAGGGCCACCGCGCGCTCGTACTGCCGCCCGAGGATCCTCGGCCCGATGCCGGTCAGCACGTACAGCACCGCGGCCATGATGACCCAGATCAGCAGGAACACGTGCCAGCCGGACCCGAGCCAGTGCAGCAGCGCGGCGGCGACCAGCACGATGGCCGCCGTCTCGCCGCAGATCCGGGCCAGCAGCAGCACGGCCAGGTACCGGGCCGGCTCGGCCAGCACCGCCTGGAGCCGGGTGGCGGCACGGTTGCGGCTGCCCTTGCGGCCCCGGGCCAGTTCCCCGGCGCCGGACCGCGAGACCCGCATGAGCGCCACCTCGGCGCTGGCGCACAGGCCGGCCCCCAGCGCCAGTGCCGCCGCGGCGACGATCAGCCACACCATGGTGGCCTCACCCCGTCCCTTCCTGCCCTTCAGGGGGACCGCCCGGGCCGGATGGCTGATCCCGGGCGGAACGCCAGGTGGCGAGCAGCTCATCCTGGAGGCCGAACATGGCGCTGCGCTCGTCCGCCTCGGCGTGGTCATAACCGAGCAGGTGCAGGATGCCGTGCGTGCAGAGCAGCTCAAGCTCGTCGCGCAGCGGGTGGTGCGCCTGGCCCGCCTGGTCCGCGGCGACCTCGGGGCAGAGCACGACGTCGCCGAGCAGGCCAGGTGGCGAGGTCACCTCGCCGCCGCCGCCCTGGTCCCCGCGGGCGCTGCCCGGCGGCGGCGGCCTGAGCTCATCCATCGGGAATGCCAGCACGTCGGTCGGGCCAGGCTCCCCCATCCAGCGCTCGTGCAGGTCGGACATGGTGCCGCGGTCCACCAGCAGGACGGAAAGCTCGGCCAGCGGGTGGATCCGCATGCCGTCCAGGACATGCCGGGCCAGCGACGCGAGGTCGGCCTCGTCCACGCCGACCCCGGACTCGTTGGCAATCTCGATGCTCACCGCAGGTGCTGGCTCACTGCGCGCGCTTGCGCCGCTGGGGTGGGGACGTCCCGCGCACCCGGGCGTCGTAGCGGTCGTAAGCGTCCACGATGTCCCCCACCAGCCGGTGCCGCACCACGTCCTGGCTGGTCAGCCGCGCGAAGTGCACATCGTCCAGGCCCTCGAGAATGTCCTGGACGATCCGCAGCCCGCTGGCCTGGCCGGCCGGCAGGTCCACCTGGGTGACGTCACCGGTCACGACGATCTGCGAGCCGAAGCCGAGCCGGGTCAGGAACATCTTCATCTGCTCGGCGGAGGTGTTCTGCGCCTCGTCCAGGATGATGAACGAGTCGTTCAGCGTCCGGCCGCGCATGTACGCCAGCGGCGCCACCTCGATCGTGCCCGCCGCGATGAGCCGCGGGATCGATTCCGGGTCAAGCATGTCGTGCAGGGCGTCGTACAGCGGCCGCAGGTACGGGTCGATCTTCTCGTACAGGGTGCCGGGCAGGAAGCCCAGCCGCTCCCCGGCCTCGACGGCCGGCCGGGTCAGGATGATCCGGTTGACCTCCTTGGCCTGGAGCGCCTTCACCGCCTTGGCCATGGCGAGGTAGGTCTTCCCGGTGCCCGCCGGGCCGATGCAGAACACGATCGTGTGCGCGTCGATGGCGTCCACGTAGCGCTTCTGGTTCAGCGTTTTCGGCCGGATTGTCCGCCCGCGCGCCGACAGGATGTCCAGGCTCAGCACGTCGGCCGGGCGCACCCCGGACTTCCGGCGGAGCATGGCCACGACCCGCTCCACTGAATCCGCGGTGAGCTCGGCCCCGCCGGCCAGCAACTCGGTGAGTTCCTCGAAGAGGCCAGCGACACGCTCGCTCTCCTCGGCCGCCCCGGTAATGGTGATCTCATTCCCGCGGACGTGAATGTCGGCATCGAATGCCTTCTCGATCACGTGCAGGAGTTCATCGCGCGATCCCAGCAGGCTGACCATTGAGCGGTCATCCGGGATAACGATTTTGACCTGCGCGGCGGTGCTGCCGGGCGGCTTACGGCCCGCAGAATCTCCGGATGTGTCTGTCAATTCCCTCTCTCCGCCTGAGCGCAGGCGCGGCCTGCGCCCGTACCGTCATGCTATCCGGGGGCGTCAGCCCGGGGATAGCAGAGCGTTCAGCCCGGGAGCCTGCCCAGTCCGCGGCGGCCCACGACGTGCGCGGGCAGGTGCGGCACGGCCTGGCCAGCGCCGGTCCCCGTGGTAGGACAACCCGGTACCCACCGCCGGAGATTCCCTCCGCCCGGCCACCTCGCGCACCTGGCCGCCCAGGTGACTCAAGCACCCGTGATGCCGGGACACCGCCGGACGCGATCCTGCAGAATAGGCACACCGGCACAGAGGGATCCTAGCTTGTCCCTCTCCGGTAACACCCACGACATATATGGTTGCCCAAGGTGCTTGCTCCTGCGCCCGCCCGCCGCGCTCCCCCAGGTGCCGGGCGCGGCAATGACGCGTCCCCCGGCTCCCCCGGGCAGCCCCAGGACGTCCGCTCTGCGCACGGGCAGGCACTCCACACTCGACATCTCGGTGGGAGGAATGCTTCCGTGAGGCCGAAGGGCTGGGATGGGTCGCGTGCACGTATTCGACATGCCAGGTGAACCTGACGGCATGGTGACGCGTCCCATTGACGTGACCGAGGCCCTAGTAGCTGACACGGCGATGACCCGCGCCGCTGTTGAGTGGGATGCTGACCGGGCGGTCACCGCCATTTACAGCGAGCACTACCGCTCGCTGGTGCGCCTGGCGGCCTTCCTGGTCCGGGACACCGCGACCGCGGAAGAAGTCGTGCAGGACTCGTTCGTGGCCATGCACGGGGCGTGGCGCCGGCTGCGGGATACGGATAAGGCGCTGTCCTACCTCCGCCAGTCCGTTGTCAACCGGTCGCGGTCGGTCCTGCGGCACCGGATGGTCGTTGACAAGAACACGCCGAAGCCACCGCCGGACATGCCGAGCGCAGAGCATGGCGCCATCGTCCAACTGGAGCGCTCAGCGGTGGTATCCGCGCTGCGCGCGCTCCCCGAACGGCAGCGGGAGGCACTGGTGCTCCGCTACTACGGGGACCTCTCCGAGGCGCAGATTGCCTCGGTCATGGGCATCAGCAGGGGAGCAGTCAAGAGTCACACGGCCCGGGCCATGGCGGCATTGCGGGTCGTGCTGGAGCGGGACTCGTGAGGAGGGCCCCCGGGGACGCGGAGAGCCCCTGGCGGCAAGCATGATGACACAGGATCGGGACTACGAGGACATCCTCCGCCGCGCGCTGAGCGCGGCGGCGGAGTCCATCGAACCCACCGGCGACGGGCTGCAGCGCATCCGTCACCGGCTGGATTCGCCTCGGTCCCCACGGTCCGTCCTGTCCGGCTGCGTCCAGTGGCTTGAGCTGCACGGGACGCGTTTCCTCGTCCGGCTCGACCCCGCCATCGAGGCCGGCCGGGCCGCGCTGAGGCGTACCGGGCCGCTGCCGGGGTCCCTGCTCGCCCTGGCCGGCTTCCTCGCCGGGCTGTTCACCCCCCGCGGACGCCGCCGGGCCGGCGGGCACCGGGGGCCGGCCGACCCCGCCGGGCCGCCTGGGACCCGCGGGGCCCTGGCTCAAGCCCGTGTTCGCGGTCTCGGCCGCGGTGGCCATCGTGGTGGCCGGGGTGGTCATCCTCAACCACGCAGACGCAGACCCTGATCAACCCGGCGAACTCCTACAGCACGCCCGGCCAGAGCGCCAGCCTCGGCAGCGGCGGGACGACGGCGAACTCGAAGCGGTGGAAGCTGCCGATCGGCGTTCAGCCCACCCAGCAGATCACCGGCCAGGCCCGGAACCCGAAGGTCACGAGCGTGCTCCCGGCGGTGGCCTGCACCCCGACCCCGTCGCCCGCGGCGACCACGACGGCCCCGGCCGGGGGCGGCACGACGACACCGACGCCGACGGCGAGCGCCAGCGCCACCGGCACGCCGACCCCCCAGCCGACCGAGAGCAGCCAGCCGACCCCCACCCCGACGACCAGTCCCGCCACCGGCGGAACGGCCACCGCGACCGCCGCGGCCATGGTCGTCCCCTACGATGCGGGCGGCCCCGGGGTCGTCGAGTGCGGGGCCAGCCCGGCGCCGTCGAGCACGCCCTGATCGCCCGGCGGCTGGCTCTTGCCGGGGCCTCACTGCCCCCGGGGAGGGCCTCCGTGACCTCCTGGCTCAGGCCCAGCGGCCAGCGCGGCTGAGCAGGATCGCGGCCGCCGCCATCCCGGCGGATGAGGTGCGGAGCACGGTCGGCCCCAGCCGGGCCGCGATCGCCCCCGCCCGGGTCAGCGCGGCGGCCTCAGCAGGGGCGATGCCACCCTCCGGGCCGACGATCACCAGCATTTCCCCCGACCGGGGCAGGGGCGTCTCGCTGAGCTGCTCCCCGGCCTGGGGATCCAGGATGAAGGCCCGGGCGGCCCGGGCGGCGCGGGCGGTCACCTCGCCCAGACCCGCGGGCCCGGTCACTTCGGGGACCCGGCCCCGCCGGGCCTGCTTGGCCGCTTCCCGCGCGGTGGACCGCCAGCGAGCCACGGCCCGGTCGCCGCGCTCCCCCTGCCATCTGGCCACGCACCGCTCCGCCGCCCACGGGACGATCACATCCACCCCGGCCTCGGTCATCAGCTCGACGGCCAGCTGCCCCCGCTCCCCCTTCGGGATCGCCTGGACCACGGCCAGGGCCGGATCCGGGGCAGGCAGCACACTCCGCTGACGCACCGCGAGCTCCAGCTGGCCGCGCTGAACCCGCGTCACCACGCAGTCGGCCACCTGGCCGTCGCCGTCGGTCAGGTCCACCCGCTCGCCCACACCCAGCCTGCGCACATCAGCCGCGTGCCGTCCCTCCGGCCCGGCCAGCACGATCAGGTCGCGGGCCAGGTCAGCGGGGTCGGCGAAGAAGACCGGCGGCTGGGAGCCGGACCCGGGGCGCCGGGTCACCGGCCGTTGAACGCGTCACGCAACCGGGAGAAGAATCCCTGCTGCCCCGGGGCGAAGCGGCCGGGCGGGGTCTCCTCGCCGCGCAGCGCCGCCAGCTGCTTGAGCAGCGATTCCTGGGCCTCGTCCAGCTTCATGGGCGTCTCGACGGAGATGTGGATGACCAGGTCGCCCCGGCCCGAGTCGTTCAGGTGCTGGATGCCGAGCGCGTACATGGGAACGACCTGCCCCGACTGGGTGCCCGGGCGGATGTCCAGCTCGCGGGGGCCGTCCAGGGTGTCGACCGACAGGGTGGCTCCCAGCGCCGCGGCCACCATCGGGATGGTCACCGTGCAGTGCAGATCGTCGCCCTGGCGCTCGAAGATGGGGTGCGGCCGCTGCAGGATCTCCAGGAACAGGTCCCCGGGCGGGCCGCCGCCGGACCCGATCTCGCCCTCGCCCGCCAGCTGGATGTGCGTGCCGTCCTCGACTCCGGCGGGGATGCGGACCTTCATCGTGCGCCGGGTCCTGACCCGGCCGTCGCCGTCACACTCGGGGCACGGCCGGCGGATGACGGTGCCGAACCCACCGCAGTGCGGGCACGGCCGTGAGGTCATCACCTGGCCCAGGAACGAGCGGGTGACCTGGCTGACCTCGCCGCGGCCGCCGCAGACCTCACACGTCTCCGGGTGGGTACCCGGCGCCGTGCCCTCACCTGAGCAGGTCGGGCAGACCACGGCCGTGTCCACGACCAGCTCCCGGGTGGTCCCGAAGGCGCACTCGGACAGGTCCAGCTCGACCCGGATCGTCGCGTTCCGGCCGCGCCGGGCCCGGCTACGCGGGCCCCGGGTGGCCGCGCCGGCGCCGAAGAACGCGTCCATGATGTCGCTGAACGGGAAGCCGGGACCGAAGCCGCCCGCCCCGGCCCCGCCGTTGGGCGCGAACGGGTCCGCGCCCTGGTCGTACATCTGCCGCTTCCCCGGGTCGGAGAGCACCTCGTACGCCTGGGTGATCTCCTTGAACCGTTCCTGGGTCTCCGGGTCCGGGTTCACGTCCGGGTGCAGCTCACGGGCGAGCCGCCGGTAGGCCTTCTTGATATCGTCGGGCGGCGCGTCCCGGCGGACGCCGAGGGCGGCGTAGTAGTCGTTGGCCACTAGGACCCCGCCAGGATCTGGCCCACGTATCGTGCCACCGCGCGTACTGCTCCCATCGCTGTCGGGTAATCCATCCGAGTCGGGCCGAGCACCCCGAGCCTGGCCAGTACCTGATCCCCGGTTCCGTAGCCGGCCGCCACCACGGATGTGCTCCGCAGCCCCTCGACCGGATTCTCCGCGCCGATCCGGACGGTCAGCGAGGGATGATCGCCAGACTCGCCCAGCAACCGCATGAGCACCACCTGCTCCTCGAGGGATTCGAGGACCTCCCGGAGCCCCTTGGAGAAGTCGGTGGCGGTCAGGTTGGCTGCGCCCCCGACCACGACCCGCTCGTCGGTCCGCTCCACCAGGGTCTCCAGGATGACCGAGAAGACCGCCGCCGCGTTCGGCCGTTCGGTGGGGTCGACCAGCTCGGGCAGTTCCACGACCACCGACGCCACCTCGGTCAGGCGCCGCCCGTCCAGGCAGGCGTTCAGTACCGCCCGCAGGTGCATGATGGAGTCTTCCTCGGCCGCGTCCGGCAGTTCCACCGAGCGCTGCTCGACCCGCCCGGTGTCGGTGATGATCACCAGCATGACCCGCTTCGCGGCCAGCGGGACCAGCTCCACGTGCCGGACCGAGGACCGGGTGAGCGAGGGGTACTGCACCACGGCCACCTGGCGGGTCAGCTGCGCGAGCAGCCGGACCGTCCGCATCACCACGTCGTCGAGGTCGTAGGCGCCGGCCAGGAATGTCTCGATGGCCCGCCGCTCGGCCGAGGAGAGCGGCTTGACGCCGGACAGCCGGTCCACGAACAGCCGGTAGCCCTTGTCCGTCGGTATCCGGCCGGCGCTGGTATGCGGCTGCACGATGAAGCCCTGCTCCTCGAGCACCGCCATATCATTGCGGATGGTCGCCGGGGAGACATCGAGGTTATGCCGGTTGACCAGGGACTTCGAGCCCACGGGCTCGGTGGTGGACACGTAGTCCTCCACGATCGCCCGCAGCACGGCGAGCTTGCGCTCATCGAGCATGTCCCCACCTCCCCTGGCACTCCGCAGCCCTGAGTGCCAAGTTTAAGGCGGTCCGGGCGCCGTGGCACCCAAGCGCTCTATTAATCCGGGGGGCGACCCCCCTGGACCCCCCGGAATCCGCCGGCTCGGCGAGCACCCGCCTGCGGCGGGCCCCGCCTGCCCCGGCGGATCACCGCGCGCACGCGACCGCGCGCAACCCGACCCCCGGCGGATCACCGCGCGAAACCCCCCGTCATCCCGGCGGAAACCCGCCAGACCTCACCCCCGCCGCCCCGGCGCAAACCGGCCTCCGGCGTGCCGCCGACAGGTCGCCGCACTTGTCCGCTACCGTCCGGTTGGGTGGACCCCTATTACGGTACGGACGTGCTCGCACCGGGCTGGCAGCGCCGCGCGCGGCCGGAGCCGCCCCAGGTGGAGGCGGTCCGCGGGCTGGTCGTGGAGGAGGCGGGCGGCGGCTTCTGCGGCGCCGTCGTGGCCTGGGAGAAGAACGCGGTGACGCTGGAGGACCGGTTCGGGCGGCAGCGGATTTTCCCTTGGCACCCTGGCGCGTTCCTGCTGGAGGGCAGGCCGGTCACGCTGACCCGGCCGGCAGCCGGCCGGGCCGGCCCGCGGTCCCGGCCCGGAGCACCTCGGGCTCGGTCGCGCGGCCCGCGGAGCCGCCCGGCCAGGCCAGCCGGGCCCGGGTCGCCAAGGCCAGCCGGATCTACGTCGAAGGCCGCCACGACGCCGAGCTCATCGAGCAGATCTGGGGCGATGACCTGCGTGACGTGGGCGTCGTGGTGGAGTACCTGGAGGGGGTGGATCACCTCCCGGCCGTGCTGCAGGCCTTCTCGCCCGGCCCGCAGCGGCGGCTCGGGGTCCTGGTCAACCATCTCGTGCCCGGCTCCAAGGAACAGCGCCTCGCCGGCGCGGTAACGTCTCCCCACGTGCTGGTGGTGGGCCATCCCTACGTGGACATCTGGCAGGCGGTCAAGCCCGCGGCGCTGGGCATCCCCGCCTGGCCCGTGGTGCCGCGCGGCCAGCCGTGGAAAGAGGGCGTGCTGAGCGCCCTCGGCTGGGGCACGGACACGGCGTCCGGCTGGAAACGGATCCTGGCCGGGGCCCGCAGCTACGCCGACCTGGAATCAGAACTCCTCGGCCGGGTCGAGGAACTGATTGACTTCGTCACCGCGCCGGGTACTAGCTAACGTGAGGTAGCAACGCACCCCGCGAGGAGCCCATGACGAGCCGCCCGCAGTATCCGATGGATTCCGGCCTCACCGTGTTCGGCCCGCAGGACGACGGCCCGGGCGGCCATGAGGGCGCGGACCCCGGCGCGCGGCGGTCCGCTCGCCCCGGCGCCGGCGGACCGCGCTGAGATGCGCTGGGCATGCGGCCGCCTACCTGGGCGTGCCGTTCACGCTGTGCCTGGTGCCGCTGGCCGTCTACCTGACCAGCCTGGGGACCCGCAGGTTCGCCCGGGCGCACGCAGCGGTAGCGCTGAGCCTGTCCCTGGCCACCATCCTGTACACGTTCAGCATCGTGATCGTGGGCGGCGTGCTGGCCCTGGACTCCGCCCTGGTGGGCACGCTGGCCGCCACGCCGTTGCTGGTGCTGCTCTGGGCCGGCGTGCTGGTCGTGGTGATCCGCGCGGCCGGGGCGGCCAGCCGCGGTGAGATGTACGAGCTGCCCCGGTGGCTGCGGATGACCTCGGGCCCGCCCCGCTGACCGCGGGCAGCGTGGGCGTCAGTCGGTGAGGCCGCGGATCACCGCGTCGGCGAGCAGCCGCCCGCGGGCGGTCAGCACGACCCGGCCCGCGGCGTAAGCGCCCTCGCTCGGCCAGCCCGTCCGCCACCGCGGTGGCCGCGGCGGCCCGCCCCGCCGGGGTGAGCACGTCGGCCGGGCACCCGGAGGACAGCCGGGTCAGCAGCATGATCTCCTCCAGCTTGCGCTCCGGCCCGGTCAGCACCTCGCGGGCCAGGCCCGGGCTGGTGCCCGCGCTGAGCCGCGCCGCGTAGGCGGCCGGGTGCTTCACGTTCCACCAGCGGACCCCGCCCACGTGGCTGTGCGCGCCCGGCCCGACGCCCCACCAGTGGCCGCCGGTCCAGTACAGCTCGTTGTGCTGGCAGCGGGCCCCCGGCCCGGCGGCCCAGTTGGACACCTCGTACCAGCCCAGCCCCCGGCCCGAGAGGAGCCCGTCCGCGGCCAGGTAACGATCGGCCATCGCCTCGTCGTCCGGGACGGCCACTTCCCCCCGCCGGACCCGGGCCGCGAGCCGGGTGCCGTCCTCGACGATCAGGGCGTACGCGGAGATGTGATCCGGGCCCGCCGCCAGGGCCGCATCCAGCGACTCCCGCCAGTCCGCGTCGGTCTCCCCCGGCGTGCCGTAGATGAGGTCCAGGCTGACGTGCTCGAAGCCGGCCTCCCGGGCCCACTGGGCACAGCGGGCCGGCCGGCCAGGCTCGTGCACCCGGTCCAGCACGGCCAGCACGTGCGGCGCCGCGCTCTGCATGCCCAGGGAGATCCGGGTGAACCCGGCCTCGCGGAGCGCGGCCAGGGACTTCTCGTCCACGCTCTCCGGGTTGGCCTCGACCGTGACCTCGGCGCCCTGCGCCAGGCCGAATTCGCCGTCGATGACCCGCAGGATCTCCGCGAGCTGGCCGGCGGCCAGCAGGGTAGGGGTGCCGCCACCGAAGAACACGGTGGCCACCGGGCCGCCCGCGGCACCCAGCACCCGGCGGGCCAGCCGGACCTCCGCAGCGGCCAGCGAGGGGTAGGTGTCCCGGGAGACCCCGGGCCCGAGCTCGGCGGCGGTGTAGGTGTTGAAATCGCAGTAGCCGCAGCGCCGCTGGCAGAACGGCACATGCACGTAGAACCCGAACGGGCGGTGGCCCAGTTCGGCGCGCCGGCGCTGGCGGGCAGCGCACCGTCAGCGGGGACCGGCGAGCCCGGGGGAAGCACTCCCGGCACGGTCAGCCCGCTGCCGGTTCATGCGGCACGCGCCGGCCCAGCACCGAGACCGCGACGTCATCCCACTGGGGGTCGCGCCCCGGCGCGGCCAGCAGCCGCCGCATCAGGTCCGTGTCCCCGTAGTAGGCGCGCATCGCCTCGGCCACGGTCACGCTGTGCCGGCGGCCGCGAGAGCACCTCGATGGGATCGCCTGCCCCGGCCACCCCTTCCTCCAGGACACGCAGGTAAGCACCGGGCCGGCCCGCCCCGGCGAACCGCTTCACCCAGTGCCGCTCGCCCATCCAGCCCGCGAAGGTGGCGCACGGGATGCGCACCGAGGCGACCTGCACCACCGCGGTGCCGAGCCGCCACGTCTCGCCGATCAGCGCCCCGGACACGTCCAGCCCGGCCGTGGTGATGTTCTCACCGAAGACGCCGTCGCGCCAGCTCCCGGCCGAGCTGCTCGGTCCACCAGTCCAGGTCCTCCCGCGCGTAGGCGTACAGGGCCTGGTAGGGCCCCCCGTGGTGCGTTCGTGTCGGCCTGCTCGTCGCCACCGGCGCCGAGCCGCCCGATCGTCACCGGCCCGCAGCAGGGCCGCTTGTCGATCGCCGTCCGCCCGATCCGGCCCGCCCAGCCGGCCGGCCGGCCGCGGCCGAGTTCACCGAGATCACCCGCGCGCTCGCCACCCCAGCACGGTATCCGGCGCCGCGGCGACCGGGCGAACCGGTTTCTCGGCGCCCCGCCGCGCTTCCGGGACTCGCGACCCGCCGGCGCGCGGTTATCCTGGGACGAGCCACTCGGGCAGGAGGCGTCGATGACAAGCTGGCCTGGATACGGGGCCCCGGGTACGGGCACGCAGCGATGCTGGCCTCCGACGCGGACCGGGATCGTGCGGCCGAGGTGCTGAAATCGGGGTTCGCCGAAGGCCGCCTGGATAAGGACGAGTACGACGAGCACCTGCACCGGGTCTACACCGCCCGCACCAACGGGGAGCTGATTGCGGCGACCGGCCAGCTGCCCGGCGGCGGCATGGCCCTGTTCACGGCACCACCCGCGCCGCGTACCAACCCGCTCGCGGTCGCCGCGCTGGTCTGCGGCCTGGGCCAGTTCCTCCTGGGCGCTGACCACCATCCCGGCGATCGTGCTCGGCCATGCCGCCCGCCGCCAGATCCGGCGGACCGGCGAGAACGGCTCGCGGCCTCGCGCTCACCGGGCTGATCCTGGGCTGGGTGGCGGTCGCCGGGCTGGTCCTGTTCTCGCGACGGTCGCGTTCATGGCCTGGCCGTCGACGCACGGCGGCGGTGCATGTTCCCGCCCAGTCCGCGCCCTACCACCCCATCCGCCCGCGGCGCCTGGCGGCGGCCCCGGCCCCGGGGATCCGGGCGCGGGTCAGCGCGGCCGGTCCGGCTGGGTGGACAGCGCGGCCACGAAAGCCTCCTGGGGTACCTCGACCCGGCCGATGGTCTTCATCCGCTTCTTGCCCTCCTTCTGCCTCTCCAGCAGCTTGCGCTTGCGGGTGATGTCACCGCCGTAGCACTTGGCCAGCACGTCCTTGCGGAGCGCGCGGATGTTCTCCCGGGCGATGATCTTGGCGCCGATCGCGGCCTGGATCGGCACCTCGAACTGCTGCCGCGGGATCAGCTCGCGCAGCCGCGAGGTCATGGCCAGGCCGTACTCCCGCGCCTTGTCGTCGTGCACGATCTGGCTGAACGCGTCGACCGGCTGCCCCTGGAGCAGGATGTCCACCTTGACCAGGTCGGCCTCCTGCTCGCCGTCCGGCTCATAGTCCAGCGAGGCGTATCCGCGGGTCCGCGACTTCAGCTGGTCGAAGAAGTCGAAGATGATCTCGGCGAGCGGCATCGTGTAGCGGATCTCGACCCGGTCGGCCGACAGGTACTCCATGCCCAGCAGCGCGCCGCGCCGGCCCTGGCACAGCTCCATGATCGTGCCGATGTACTCGGACGGGGCCAGCACCGTCGCCCGGACCACGGGCTCGAAGACCTTGGCGATCTTGCCCCCGGACGGCGGGTGGCGCGACCCGGGGGCGCCGCTGGGGAAGTCGCTGGGGTTGGTCACCTGGAGCTCCGCACCGGATTCCATGACCACCCGGTAGACCACGTTGGGCGCGGTGGAGATCAGCGACAGATCGAACTCCCGCTCCAGCCGCTCCCGGACGATCTCCATGTGCAGCAGGCCGAGGAACCCGCAGCGGAAGCCGAAGCCGAGCGCGGTGGACGTCTCCGGCTCATAGACCAGCGCCGCATCGTTCAGCCGCAGCTTGTCCAGAGCGTCGCGCAGTTCCGGGTAATCGTCGCCGTCCATCGGGTACAGGCCGGAGAACACCATCGGCCGGGGGTGGTCGTATCCGGGCAGCGGCCTCGGCCGCCGGGCTGGCGGCGCTGGTCACGGTGTCGCCGACGCGGGCCTGCCGGACGTCCTTGACCCCGGTGATCAGGTAGCCCACCTCGCCCGCGGCCAGGCTCTCCGACGGCACCGGCTCGGGCGAGATCACGCCCACCTCGAGCGTGTCGTGCGCCGCCCCGGTCGACATCATCAGGCTCTTCTCCCGCCGGGTCAGGCGGCCGTCCATCACCCGCACGTAGGTGACCACGCCCCGGTAGGAGTCATAGACCGAATCGAAGATGAGGGCCCGGGCCGGGCCCCTCCGGCTGGCCGGCGGCGGCGGGACCTGCTGCACCACGGCGTTGAGCAGTTCCTCGCACGCCCTCCCCGGTCTTGGCCGAGACGCGCAGCACGTCGCCGGGGGCGCAGCCGATGATGCTGGCCAGTTCCTCCGCGTACAGGTCCGGCTGGGCCGCGGGCAGGTCGATCTTGTTCAGCACCGGGATCAGGTGCAGGTCGGCCTCGAGGGCCAGGTACAGGTTGGCCAGCGTCTGGGCCTCGATGCCCTGGGCCGCGTCGACCAGCAGGATCGCGCCCTCGCAGGCGGCCAGCGACCGGGACACCTCGTAGGTGAAGTCCACGTGGCCCGGGGTGTCGATCAGGTTGAGCACGTACTGCCGGCCGTCCGGCCCGGTCCAGGGCAGCCGGACGGCCTGGCTCTTGATGGTGATCCCGCGCTCGCGCTCGATGTCCATCCGGTCCAGGTACTGGGCCCGCATCTGGCGGTCCGTCACCACGCCGGTGAACTGCAGCATGCGGTCCGCGAGCGTGGACTTGCCGTGGTCGATGTGCGCGATGATGCAGAAGTTCCTGATAATGCCCATGTCGGTATGGCCGGGGCTGGTCGCGGGCTGCGCGCCATCCGGAAGGACCTGCTCGGGCACTGCTGGCACAGGAAATCCGCCTGGTTCGTGTTCGGGGCGGGGACCGGTGCTTTCATGGTCGCATGCGGGAGCTGGTGCCCTGGCCCCGGCTCACCCGGCCGGCACCAGTTTTGAGCCGCGCTGCCCCGATAGGCTATCCTGCCTCGTCGGAGCGTAAGCGCTGCCGCTGCTGCCTGCTGCTGCCGCATCACGCGGCCGCCGCGCGGCGCTGCCGGGCGCGACGGTACGCCCCGGCACCCAGACCAGAACCCTAGTGAGGCTTCCGCGTGGCGAACATCAAGTCCCAGATCAAGCGCAACAAGCAGAACGAGAAGCACCGCCAGCGCAACAAGGCGGTCAAGTCTTCCCTGAAGACCTCGGTGCGCAAGTTCCGCGAGGCGGCCGACGCCGGCGACCTCGACGCGGCCACCGTCGCCATGCGCGACGCCTGCCGGCACCTGGACAAGGCGGCCAGCAAGGGCGTGATCCACAAGAACCAGGCGGCCAACCGCAAGTCGGCCATCGCCCACCGCTGCGCCGAACTCTCCTAGTCCGGGGGCGCCCTGACCCGCCTCCGCGCCCCGGCAGACCCCGCCTCGGCGCCTGGCCTGAGCCGCGGTGGCGCGGAAGGCCCGCCTGCGGCGCGCTTCCCCTCCCCGGCGAGCTAGCCCGGCCGCTTCAGTCAGCGGGCGCGGCAGGCCACGATTTCGCGGATGGCTACTTCCAGGGCGTAGCCCGCGCTCGTGCCCTCCCCTTGACCTGGGCGTCCGCCCGGGCCACCACGGCCAGGGCACGGGCCACCCCTCCGGGGTCCAGCCCCGGAGCTGCTGCCGGACCCGGTCCACCTTCCACGGCGGCAGGCCGGCCTCGGCGGCGACCGCCGCGTCCGGCTGGCCCTTCGGGGCACTGCCGACCCGGCCCAGCAGGCGCACCCCCTGGGCCAGCCCGCTGGTGATGAGCACGGGTGACACGCCGACCGCCAGCGCCCAGCGCAGCAGCTCCAGCGCCTCTCCCAGGCGCCCCTCGACGGCCCGGTCGGCCACGGTGAAGCCGCTCGCCTCGGCCCGGCCCCGGTAATAACGGGCCACCACGGCCTGGTCGATGACCCCGGTCGTGTCCGCGGCCAGCTGCGCGCACGCGGCGGCGAGCTCGCGCAGGTCGTTGCCCAGGGCGTCGAGCAGGGCACGCACGCCGCTTTCCTCGATGGCTGCGTCCCGCGCGGCGGAACTCCCCCCGGATGAACTGCATCCGCTCGCCCATCCGGGTGACCTTCGGGCACTCGATCGATCCGGGCGCCCCGCTTGCCCAGCGCGGCGAGCAGGGCCTTCCCCTTGGCCCCGCCGGCATGGGTGAGGACCAGCACGGTCTCGGGCGGCGGGTCGCCGGCGAGGCTGGCGATCTCGTCGGCGACGTTCTTGGCCGCGTCGGCGGTGCCGTGCAGCACGATGACGCACCCGCCGCCGAACAGCGAGGGCGCGGTCATGGCGGCCAGCTCGCCGGGCCGCAGCCCGGCGGCCTGCACGTGGCGCACATCGTCGGCCGGCCGCGCGGCCTCGACCAGGCGCGCCACGGCCCGCTCGACCAGCAGGTCCTCCTCCCCCACGACCACGCTGACCCCGGCGATGCCGGCCGGTGAGGGGGATACGGCGGAAGGCATAGCGGCAGCATGCCATACGGCGGGCCGTGGGCAGGACGGAGTGACCCGGCGACGCCGGCTGCCCAGGTCAGGCCCCGGTTCCCCGCAGGCTGCGAGCTCGACCACGGGAGCGCCGCCGAGCCACACCCGGCTCGGCTTGAGCCCGTAGGACCAGGCGAACGCGCCCTCGTGGTCGGCGTCCCACAGCACGATGTCGGCCAGGCGGCCGCGGACCATCGCGCCCCGGTCCGGGGCCCGCAGCGCCTGGGCACCGCCCAGCGTGGCG
>CAVQEM010000010.1:0-7195 GCA_963711485.1 uncultured Actinomycetes bacterium | reverse complement strand
CGCAGGTGCAGGAAGCTTTTGAACAGCAGGCCCGCTGAGATCAGAAGCATTACCGTAAGCGCGATCTCAATCGTCAACATCGTCTTGCGCAGCCGCGCCCGGGAGGCGCTGCCGCCCATCGTTCGCGAGGAATCGCGCAGTCCCGAAAGCAGCCCTTTTCCGGTGGACGAAATTGCGGGCACAAGGCCGGCCAGCAATGCTGCCGCGGCTACCAGGGCCAAGGCAAACGCGAGAACCCACACATCGACATGCACCGACTCGGCGCGCGGCAGATTGCGCCAATGTGCCGCGAGCCAGTAGGTCGAAGCCAGCGACAGCAGCAGGCCCAGTGCTCCACCGGCCAGACAGATCAGCAAGCTTTCCGTCATCTGCTCGCAGATAAGAACAACACGGCTGCCGCCAAGCGCACCGCGCACCGCAACCTCCCTGCGCCGAGTCGCCGACCTAGGCCGCCCCTACATAATCCTCGAGCAGCTGGGGACCTGACTGGACCTGTGGTGCCCGCACCCGAAGATGATCTTGGCTACCTCGTCAGCGCATCCCGAGGCGGGTCGCGCCGTCCAGCAACTCGCGGGCGATCTCCAGATGACCCGAATGCGCCGCGGTCTCCTCGATGATGTGCAAGATCACCACCTGACGCTGGGTATCTCCTCGCCGCGATGGCGGCCGGGTGGTACGTCCGACAGGCTGACCCCGGCCAGTATCTCGTCGGACCGGTCACACGCCTCCCGGTAATAGCCAAGCACCTCGGACGACGGGCGCTCGCAGGTGAAAGCCATCTGCGGGTCATACGGCGGCATGCCCTCATCCCACGGCCAGTCGTCCGCAGACCCCGCGACCACATAGTGGAACCAGTGCCGCTCCGCGTTCCCCAGGTGCGCCACCATGCCCGCTACCGTCCAGCCGGAAGGAACGACCGGCTTATGCCAGGCCTCCTCGGCCAGTCCCCCGACTATCGACCGCACAGAGGACCGCTGGTATTCCAGGCAGTCAAGCAGGTCCCGCCTGATGTCAGGATCAGTCATCTTCGCCTCCTCGCGCGTCCGAGTTAGGACGCGCACACCACGGCAGTTTCATCGCCTGGGCACCAACATTCTCGATTGATCAGAACAGGCGATGGTGCTTTCCCGCCCTCAGCCCCGCACCCGGGCTTCGCGTGTCGTAACCGGGAATTGTCGGTAGGGTCTGTTAGACTCAAACACAGAATCGAAAGATCTTTATGACCTAACGGACCGGCCTGCGAGTTCCCCGGGGAGGTGACGGCGCAGGTGAATAGCGTCCCGGCACCGGCCAGCACCGCCGAGGCACTGACCATGCTCCGCACCGCGATGGGCTACCTGGCCGCCGCCGACCCGGCTGCCATGTCGGCCCAGGCGCAGGCCGAGTGCCTTCACACCCTCGAGCAACTCGATGCGGTCGAGACCGCCGCCCGGGCCCGGATCCTGGCCGCGTTCACCGCCGGGCACGGCTACTCCGAAGACGCCGACTACAGCCCGGCCTCCTGGCTGATCCACCGCACCCGCATCACCAAAGGCGCGGCCCGCGGGCACCTGGGCTGGGCCGGCCGCGCCGCCGCCCACCCCCGGGTGATCGCGGCGCTGGCCGAGGGAACCGTGCTGACCGAGTCGGTGGCCCGGCTGATCTGCGGGTGGACCGGCAAGCTCCCGGAGGACTGCCGGGACGCCGCCGACGGCATCTTGCTCACCGCGGCCCGCGGCGGGGCCCGCACGGAGGACCTGGCCGCGCTGGCCGCGGAGATCTACGCCCGGTCCCTGCCCGACGACCAGGACGGCAACGACCTGCTGCCGAGCTTCGAGGACCGGCGGGTGCGGGTGGAGAGCACCTTCGGCGGGGCCGGGGTCATCGCCGGCGACCTCACCCCCGAATGCGCCGCGGTGGTCACCGCGGTGCTGGACGCGCTGTCGGCCCCGGCCGGGGCGCAGGACACCCGGACCAAGGACCAGCGCTACCACGACGCGCTGGAGGATGCGATGCGCCGCCTGGTCGCCAGTGGGTCTGCTGCCGGAGCGGGCCGGGCAGCCGGTGAACGTCTGGGCGCACGTCTCGCTGGCCGAGCTGCGCGCGCTGGATGACGGGTCGGTGCTGGCCCAGGAGTGGGTCGGGGAGATGGCCGTGCGGTGGGCCGCCCGCCGGGCCGCCGCCTCCCAGGCCGGCGGCGACGGCGCCGCCTGGCTGGACGGCCAGTCCGCCCGCGCGGTCGCCTGCGACGCCACCGTCATCCCCGTGGTCACCGGCGGCATCGACCCCGCCGCCCTAGATGACCTGGTGAGCCTGTGCCTGACCTACGCCGGCCACGGCCCGCACTGCGGCTCCGGGCCTGCCGGCCGACCGCAGCTCTGGACCCGGCGCCGGCCCGGCCGCCGCCCCCGGTCAGCCCCAGGACCCGCAGTCCCAAGACCCGCAGCCCGGTGACCCGCAGCCCGCGGACCCGCCCGGCGACGACAGCCCCTGCCCGCCGGACCCGCGGCCGCCCACCGCGCAGGCCCAGGAGATGCTCCGCCATGCCATCATCGGCAAGGCCGTCGACCTCGTATCGGGCCCCGGCGGGCTGGCCTCCTTCTTGCGGACCCGGCTGCTGGACGCCCGGCTGGCCGGGCCCAGCCTGCCGCTGGACGTCGGGCACAGCGCGCAGATCCCCGCCGCGATCCGCCGTGCGGTGATCCTGCGCGATCAGCACTGCCGCTGGGCAGGCGGCTGCGACCAGCCCGCCTCCGCCTGCGAGGTGCACCATGTCACCCACCTGGCCGACGGCGGGAAGACCAGCGTGGACGGCTGCGCGCTGTACTGTTTCTTCCACCACCATGTGGCCATCCACCAGTGGGGCTGGACCGTCGCCCTGCACCCCGACGGCACCACCACCGCCCGCAGCCCCGACGGCACCAAAGTCTTCCACAGCCACGGGCCCCCCACCGCCCGCGCCGGGTGAACCCCGGACCTCGCTGACCCACCCGTTCCGGTCGCGGTAGGACCGCAGGTAGTCCAGGCATAGCCGCCCGCGACTGCTGACCACGGTCAGGGCTTGAGCCGGAACCCGTCGAACGCCACCGTGACAATGATGTCCGCGAGCTCAGCCGACCTGCCCCCGGCGTGCGGCCGGTACCACTCCGCCACCGAGTTGATCATCCCGTACAGCAGCCGGGCGACCAGGGCCGGATCGACGTCCGGCCGCAGGTCGCCCTCGTCCCTGGCCTGCGCCACCAGGCTCGCCACGGCCACGTCGAACTCGCGGCGCCGGGCGAGTGCCTGCCGCTCGGCCTTGGTGTTCCCCCGCACTCGCAGCAGCAGCGTGACGAAGGGCAGCTCCGTCACCAGCAGCAGAACGCTGCGGCGGGCCAGTTCCTCCAGCCGCGTCATCGCGGGCACGTCCAGCCCGGCGATGTCGTCCAGCAGTACGAACAGCCCGTCCAGGGCCCGGTCCACGGCCAGCCGGAGCAGTTCCTCCTTGCCCGCCACGTGGTGGTAGATCGCCGATTTCGTGATGCCCAGCTCGCGCGACAGGTCTTCCATGCTCGTGCCGTCGTAGCCGCGCTCGTTGAACACCTTGACCGCGCCGCGCAGCACCGACTCCAGGTCATGCCCGGGCCGTCCGCGCCGCACGCCCGTGTGCATCCAAGTCTCCTCACCAGGCGGCCACGGCCAGCATGACCGCAAAACCGACCGAATGTTCAGTCGAGAACTCTAGTGCAGCAGGGCCCGGTGTCAACCGTCACGGGCCAGGAAGGAGCCGGGTCTCGCCGCCGGGAAGCCGGGCCCACCAGTGGTGGTAGCGGCGGTAGACCTCCGGATCGCGGTCGGCGAGGAACGGCACCAGCGCCCGGGCCTCGGCCGCGAGCCCTTCCCAGGCCAAGCCCGGAAGAGGATGGAAGGCGGTCGCCTCGATCCCTTGCTCGCCGCTCGCCACACGCCGGCGACGTGCCCGTCGACCAGCATGGTGGGCAGCACGTCGCCGTTCGTCCGGGTCACGAGCGCCTGGTAGGCGGGCGGGATGACGCGGCCGCGGTCGGCGTAGGCCAGCAGGATGCTGTCCCACATCGCCATCAGCCTCGGCGGTGCCGGGGTGTGCCCGGCCGGGCGCGGGGCGCCGGGGACGTCGTAGAGCACTGTGTCGCCGGGTCCTTCCAGTTGTTCGAGTTCGCCGCCCAGCGCCAGGACCGCCGCCTTGGCCCGCGCCCGCTGGACCAGCGCGAACCGGGCCATGTCCGCGATCGACGCCGGACCGAAACCCTCCAGGTAGCGCCGGATCAGGGTCTGCAGCGCCAGGCCCGAAGCGCCCGCGTCGGCCAGCACCGGCCGGGGGCGTGCGGCTACGAAGGAGGCCCGGGTGCCGAACGACCACGGGCGGCCGGCGGGAGCGTGCCACAGCGGCGCGTACTGCCGCAGCATCCGCCACGCGGTGGGCGGCAGCGGCCTGCCGACCCGCTGCTCGAGCCAGGCGCCGCATTCTGCGGCCGTCCGCGGCTGGCCGGCGAAGTCCAGCAACCCGCCGATCAGCCCGTCGGCGTCAGCCAAGGTGAGCCCGGACGCCGTGAACCGGGGGTCGCCCAGCCTGGAGGAACGCAGCGTCGGCTCCAGGGCCTCCCGGAAGGCCTGATGGTCCTCCGCGTGCACGGCGTGCATCGTGACCCGCATCAGCGTCGCCTTGACCATCTGGTGGCGGGCGAAAGCACTGTCGAGCTCGGCCGGGTCGAATCCGGTGAGCCGGTTCCACAACGCGATATAGGGGGAGGCGGGCTGCTGAGCCTGCAGCGCCACCACGCGTCGCACGCCATCGGTGACGCCCAGAGGCTCGCGGTCCAGCAGGAGCTGGCGGGCCAAGGTGGCCCGGTTCAGCTCCCGATCGGTCAAGGTCCTCACCGGAACAGCCGGAAGAACTCCCGCACGTCCCCCACCAGCAGGTCAACCGCGCCCAGCCCGCCGTCCGTCCACTCGCCGAACTTCTCCGCTATCCACGCCAGCTGCCCGGCCGGTGAGTCGGTGAGCCCGTAGCCCACCGTCTGCGGCCGGGTGGCCTGGATCGCCCCGTACCCGCTCCCCCTCCGCCGGAACCGCCGCAGCCGCTCCACCCGCTCCCGATCCTGATCATCCAGGTCAGGA
Organism: uncultured Actinomycetes bacterium; assembly: GCA_963711485.1. Classification (GTDB taxonomy): domain Bacteria; phylum Actinomycetota; class Actinomycetes; order Streptosporangiales; family Streptosporangiaceae; genus RYN-230. The sequence continues at coordinate 2,080 of CAVQEM010000010.1, read as the reverse complement.
GGCTCCGAACCGCGAGCCACGTACGGCGACAGCGTGTTCAGGTGCACCCCCACCGCGTGATCCGGTGCGATCACGCCGAGCTCCCGGGAGATCTGGGAGCCCCAGTCGCCGCCCTGCGCGCCGTACCGCTGGTAACCCAGGCGCCGCATCAGCTCGTCCCACGCCCGCGCGACGCGGTTCACGTTCCAGCCCCGGTCCCCGCCCCCGGCAGGTGTGAACGCACGTGCAGGAAGTGCACGGCCTGTCCGTCGATCTCTGTGGTGAACTGCGGAAACCCGTTCAGCCGGCGCTCGTGGACTCGCCAGTCGTACCCGGTGCGCCAGTACTCGGCCAGCTCCCGCACGTCGTCCAGCGCGATGCCGTAGTCCCAGCCGACACCGGGCAGCTGGTCCGGCCACCGGGTCCGGCCCAGCCGGTCCCGCAGGTCATCCAGGTCGGCCTCCGGGATGTCGATCCGGAACTCCTCGATGGTGTCCATGCCCACAGACCGTACCGGCCTCCGCCGCACGGACCGCCCGCCGCCCCGCCCGGCTCTTTTATCAGGCCGAACGGATCGTGGTTACCCGCCGCACGGCACCGGTTCCCGCTCCCCGGCGGGCAGCCGAGCCGGAAACCCGAACCCCGGGAACAGCCCGGGATCGTTGAACGAGACGATCCGCGACACCTGCGGCCCGGCCAGCGTGAGCACGCAGATCCCGCGTGCGTGGTAGCCGCCGTGGTGGTCGCGCGCGTACGCCGCGAACGCGGGCTGCCCGTTGGCCGCCGTGGGGATCATCCGGAATTCGCCCGGCCGGCCCAGCACATGGGCGCCCAGGAAGCGGACGATCGGGCCGCGGCCGCGGAACCAGCCCGGCAGCGGCGGCATCTCCAGGACGGCGTCCTCGCGCAGCATCCGAGCCAGCGCGGCCAGGTCGGCGTGCTCGAACGCCGCGGCGTACCGGCCGACCAGTTCCCGGTCGGCCGGGCTGGCCGGGCTCGCGGATGTCGTCCTCGGCCGGAGCGATCAGCTGCAGGTGCTCGCGGGCGCGCTGCAGGGCGCTGTTCACCGCCGGGGTCGAGGTGCCGAGCAGCCCGGCGACCTCGGCGGCCCGCCAGCCCAGCACGTCCCGCAGGATCAGCACCGCGCGCTGCCGTGGCGGCAGGTACTGCAGGGCCGCGATCAGCGCGAGCCGCATGCTGGTTCGCGAGAGCACGACCGCGGCGGGGTCGGCCGGGGCCGTCCCGAACAGCGCGTCGGGGACCGGCTCCAGCCAGGGAACCTCCGTCCGGGCGGCGCCCGGCGTGGTGTCCGCCTCCTGCGCCGGGGCACCCAGCCCGGACGGCAGCGGCCTGCGGCCGCGGGTCTCCAGCGCCCGCAGGCACGCGTTGGTCGCGATCCGGTACAGCCAGGTCCGCATGGACGAGCGGCCCTCGAATCCGCCGTAGCCGCGCCAGGCGCGCAGCAGCGTCTCCTGTACCTGGTCCTCGGCGTCCTGGACCGAGCCCAGCATCCGGTAGCAGTACGCGAGCAACTCTTCCCGGAACGGGCCGGTCAGGCGCTCGAAGTGCGCGCTCTCCTCCACAGAGATACAGATCCGGCGCGGGGCGCAAACTCATCGGTCCAGCTCCCAGTGAGTTTCGGCTGCGGCCCGGATCAGCACGGGTGAAGGCGAACGACACAACCCAGGGAGACATCCATGCCCACAGAAAACGGGGGTGCGAACGCGCCCCTCACGCAAGCACTGCCACAGATCCGACGGTGGCGCGCGTTCGCGGTCCTGGCCGTATCGTTCTTCATGACGGTCGTCGATCTCACGATCGTGAACGTCGCGCTGCCGACGATCGGCCGTGCGCTGCACTTCTCCGAATCCAACTTGCAGTGGGTGGTGACCGCCTACGGCATCAGCTTCGGCGGCTTGCTGCTGCTCGGCGGGCCGGCCGCGGACCTGCTCGGGCGGCGGCGGCTCCTCATGGTGGGCCTGGCCCTGTTCACCGCCTCATCGCTCGGCGCCGGGCTGGCCCGCAGCGACGGCTTGCTGATCGCGATGCGCGGTCTGCAGGGGCTCGGCGCGGCGGTGGTCTTGCCCGCGGCGCTGTCGAT
>CAVQEM010000009.1:0-34257 GCA_963711485.1 uncultured Actinomycetes bacterium | reverse complement strand
ACAGCGGCGTGTGGTTGAGCCGCCAGCGCTTCCGGTTCCCGTCGTCGAACGCCTTGCGGAACAGCTCCCTGGTCTCGGTGACGCCGAGGAAGTGCTCCTGGTCCGGCGCCTTCTCGTAGGCGTACGCCGGGGAGATCTGCATCTCGTCGATGCCGAGGTCGTCGTTGAGGTAGTTGAGCACGTCGATGACGGTCTGCGGGGTGTCGGTGTTGAAGACGGTGGTGTTCGTGTTGACCTTGAACCCGCGCCGCTTCGCCGTCCTTGATCGCCGCGACCGCGTCGTCGAACACGCCTTCCTTGCAGACCGACTCGTCGTGCCGCTCGCGCAGCCCGTCGATGTGCACCACGAAGGCGAAGTACGGCGACGGCTTGAACTTGTCCATCTTCTTGGGCAGCAGCAGCGCGTTCGTGCACAGGAACACGAACTTCTTCGCGCTTGATGAGCTCGTCGACCAGCTCGTCGATCTGCGGGTGCATCAGCGGCTCGCCGCCGGCGATGGACACCATCGGCGCGCCGCACTCCTCGATCGCGGCGAGGGCCTGCTCGACCGGCATCCGCTGCTTCAGCAGCGTGTGCGGCTGCTGGATCTTGCCGCAGCCCGCGCACTTCAGGTTGCACGCGAACAGCGGCTCCAGCTCCACGAGCAGCGGGAACTTCTTGTTTCCGGTCAGCTTCTGGCGCATCAGGTATGACCCGATGCGCAGGCTCTGGCGCAGTGGACACGCTCATGATTGCCTAACCTCCTTGGGCAGCCCGAATCGGATGGTTCTCAGTGGCGACCACGCGCTCGCTGACCTCGACCGGGCCGAGGCCGCCCAGCGCGGTGATGATGTCCTCGACCACCGCCGGGGGCGCGGACGCGCCCGCGGTCAGCCCGACGCGGACGCCCCGGCCAGCCAGCCCAGCTCGATGTCGGACGGGCCGTCGATCAGGTAGGCGGTGGTACCCGCCCGCTGCGCGGTCTCCACCAGCCGCACAGAGTTCGATGAGTTCGCCGACCCGGCCACCAGCACCAGGTCGGACTCGGCGGCCACGGCGCGGGCCGCGCGCTGCCGGTTCGTGGTGGCGTAGCAGATGTCGTCGCTGCCCGGCGCGCGGGCCGCCGGGAACCGCTCGCGCAGCGCGTCGGCGATGTCCGCGGCCTCGTCCGCGGCCAGCGTGGTCTGCATGAGGTAGGCCACCTTGCCCGGGTCCGCCGGCCGCAGCGTGCCGACGTCGTCGGCCGTCTCGACCAGGGCCACGGAGTCCGGCGCCTCGCCGAGGGTGCCCTCGACCTCCTCGTGCCCCTCGTGCCCGATCAGCGCGACCAGGTAGCCGTCCGAGGCGAACCGGCGCGCCTCGGCGTGCACCTTGGCCACGAGCGGGCAGGTGGCGTCCACCGTGGTGAGGCCGCGGCGGTCGGCCTCGGCGCGGACCGCCGGGGACACGCCGTGCGCGGAGAACACCACGCAGGCGCCGTCCGGCACCTCGCCGAGCTCGTCCACGAACACCGCCCCGCGCTCCTCGAGCCCGGCCACCACGTGGGAGTTGTGCACGATCTGCTTGCGCACGTAGACCGGGGGCCCCTGCTGATCGAGGGCCCGCTCGACGATCTCGATGGCCCGCTCCACCCCGGCGCAGAACGAGCGGGGCCCGGCCAGCAGCACCTGCCGCTCGCCCACCGCCGCGGCCCACCGGGCCAGCGCGGGCGCGGCGGCCCGCAGCGACCGCAGCGCGGCCAGCCCGCCGCCCAGCGCCCCGGGACTGACCAGGGGGCGGTCCGGCGTGTCCGAGACGGCGCCGGACCACCGCCAGCGGCCTGCCGTCCGCCGCGCGGGCCAGCACGGCCGATTCCATATCCGCAACGAGGGCCCCGGTCGCGGCCAGTCCGCTCCCGCTCGGAGCCGCGGACCAGGTGGTCCACGGTCACGACCGGGCCGACCCGGACCCGCAGGCCCGCCCGGCGCAGCTCGCCCGCCAGCAGTTCGGCCGACGCGCAGGGGATGATCCTGTGCCCGTCGGCTGACCTCGCTGGCCACCACGATGTCGCCGGGGCGCAGGTCGGCGGACAGCCCGCCGCCCGTTCCGGCCACCGCCAGGGCGGCGAACGGCTGCTCGCGCAGCCGGGCCTCCCAGGCGCTGGCCCGGCGCGGCCCGTACCCGGTCGCCACGACCGGGCAGGCCCGCCTGCCCGCGGCCCGCCTCGCCGGCCCGCACCGCGCAGCCCGCGGCGGACCGCCCTGGCCTCGAGCCGCAGCGGGGCGCAGACCAGGAGGCCGGGCCCGGAGACCGGGCGGCGCCGGCCCGCGCGGTGCTCACCTGGAGCCGGGTCATGGCCGGGCCGCCAGGTACCGGCCCAGCGCGGTCACCGGGAAGACCAGCCGGTACAGGTGGTAGTTGATGTAGAAGTCCCCGGGGAAGCCGGTCCCGGTGTACTGCGGCTCGTCCCAGGTGCCGTCGGCGCGCTGGTGCTCGGCGAGCCAGCGGACCCCGGCCTCGGCGGCCGGGCCCGGCGGACCCGGCCGCCAGCAGGGCGAGCAGCGCCCACGCGGTCTGCGAAGCGGTGGACGTAGCCCTGCCCGGCCAGCTCCGGGTCGTCGTAGGAGCGCAGGTCCTCGCCCCAGCCGCCGTCCGGGTTCTGGTGGGCTTCCAGCCAGTGGACCGCGCGCCGGATGACCGGCTTGGACGGCGGGACCCCCGCCGCGACCAGGGCAGGCACCACCGCGCCGGTGCCGTACACGTAGTTGGCCCCCCAGCGGCCGAACCAGGAACCGTCCTGCTCCTGGGCCCGCAGCAGCCACACCACGCCCCGGCGGGCGGCCCGGCTGCCGGCCAGGCCCTCCGCGGCCAGCGCCTCGACCACGTGGGCGGTGACATCGGCCGACGGCGGATCGACGACCGCACCGAAGTCGCAGAACGGCAGCTTGGTCACCAGCGTGGAGGTGTTGTCCGCGTCGAAGGCCCCCCACCCGCCGTCGGCGGACTGCATGCCGGTGATCCAGCGCAGCCCGCGGCCGATGGCGGGGTGCCGGCGGCGCCGGCCGACCCGGCCGGCTGCCCTGGGCGGTGCGGCGGAGCGCGAGCACGGCTTCCGCGGTGTCGTCGATGTCGGGGTAGCCGTCGTTGTCGAACTCGAACGCCCACCCGCCGGGTTCCAGCCAGGGGCGGCGTACCTGCCAGTCACCCGGGCCGGGTATTTCCTCGTCGAGCAGCCAGTCGGCCGCCCTGGTCAGCGCCGGGTGCTCGGGCGGCAGGCCGGCGTCGGCCAGCGCGACGACCGCCAGCACCGTGTCCCAGACCGGTGACTGGCAGGCCTCGAGCCTGCGCACCGGGCCGTCGGGTGAGTCCTCGCAGATCGTGAACCGGTCCAGCCCGGCCAGCCCGCGCTTGATCACCGGATGGTCGAGCCCGTAGCCGAGCAGGTGCAGGGCGATCAGCGAGTACACCCAGGGCGGCTGGATCCCGCCCCAGCAGCCGTCCTGCTCCTGCCGGGCGATGATCCAGTCGGCGCAGCGGCGCAGCGCGGCGCGGCGCATGGCCCGGACCGGCCGGGTCCGCTGGCCGTGCCGCTCGAGCACGTGCAGGACCCGGTCCAGCCCGCCGAAGGCGAGCTCCCAACCGGTCCGGTCCGCGGCCTGAGCCGACTTGCGGGCCCGGCCGCCTGGGCCATCCTGGCCAGGCGCCCGGATCTCGTCCAGGCCGAAGGGGAGGGACCGGACCGGGCGGAGCGAGCCCACCACGGTCAGCGGCACGATCGTCTGCCGCGCCCAGCAGGCCCAGTCGTACACATTAAGCGGGAACCAGGTCGGCAGGTACACCATTTCGGGAGGCATCACCGGCAGGTCATCCCAGGACCACTGGCCGAACAGCGCGAGCCAGATCCTGGTGAACACCCGCGTGGCGGGGATGCCGCCGCGCGAGTTGATCCACTCGGCGGCCCGGGTCATGTGCGGTGCGCTGGGCAGATGCCCGCCCAGCCGCAGCGCGACATAGGCCTCGACGGTCGTGGACAGGTCACCCGGGCCGCCGAAGAAGTTGGCCCAGGTCCCGTCGGCACGCTGCTGGGAGGCGATCCACCGCGCGGCGGCGGCGGTCTCCTCCTCGGTGCGGATGCCGAGGAACTCACGCAGCAGCAGGTCCTCAGCGTCCATCGTGACGTTGGTTTCCAGCTCTCCCTGCCACCAGCCCTGCTCATGCTGGAGGCCGAGCAGGTGGTCGCGGGCGCGGGCCAGCGCGGCCTCCGCGCCGGAGAGCGCTGAGGGACCGCCGGATCGCGCGTGCGTCACTGTCATCGTCTCACCTCGCCTTCACCACGCTGCCCCGCACCAGCACCTGGCTCACCAGTCACACCAGGCCCCGGACTCCTGCCGGCACTGCACCTCGTCAGCACCGCCGGGTCCTCAGCACTGATGGCCCGCACCAGCGGTCAACCTGTCAATCTCCTGATCGCCGCCACCTCACCGCTCGCCTCAGAGCACCGATGCGTCACTGCAGCGCGATCACCATTGGCGCGCGGTGATGAACTCGGCGATCCCCGCGAACTCGGCACGCACGTCGTCGGGCATGTCGGTCTCGGTCAGGCAGTTCTCCGCCGCGGCCAGCTGCGCCGCGGCCTCGTTCTCGGTCCAGTCCTTGCCGCCTGCCTCCTCCACGAGACGGGCCGCCCGGACCAGGTCGTCCTCGCTCAGCGTCTCGGTCCCGGCCAGCAGCCCGGCCAGCTCGTCCGCCGCCGGGGACCCGCTGGTCAGGGCGGCCACCACGGGGAGCGACTTCTTCCTGGCCCGCAGATCGGCGCGGACCGGCTTGCCGGTCACCTCGGGCGCACCCCAGATGCCGAGCAGGTCGTCGGTGAGCTGGAAGGCCAGCCCGGCGTGGGCGCCGAAGCCGGCCAGGCCCATGGCCAGCCCGGGCGGCGCGCCGACGTGGATGGCCCCGATGCTGCACGCGCAGGCCATCAGCGCCGCGGTCTTGTCCCCGGCCATGGTCAGGCACTCGGCGCAGGTTCACGTCGTTGCGCTGCTCGAACGCCAGGTCGGCACCCTGCCCCGCGATCAGCCTGAGGACCGCGGCGGACAGGCAGCGCGCGGCCCAGATGCCCTGGGCCGCGGTGTCCTCGAGCAGGATGTCCTGCGCCAGCGCGAGCAGCGCGTCGCCGGCCAGGATGGCCGCCCCGACGCCGTGCACCGTCCAGGCGGTCGGCCGGTGCCTGCGCTCGGTGTCGCCGTCCATGATGTCGTCGTGCAGCAGGGAGAAGTTGTGCACGAGTTCCACCGCGACCGCGGCGGGCACGCCGCGGTCCGGCGGCGCCCCGGCCGCACGCGCCGACAGCAGCGCCAGCGCCGGGCGGAGGGCCTTGCCCGCCCCGCTGCCGTCCAGCCCCAGATGGTAGGCGGCGACGGTGCGGACCTCCGGGCTGAGCCGGTCCACCGCCGCGGCGATCGCCGGGCCGACGAGATCACGGGCGGTCTCCACGCCCGCGGGCATCACGGCGGTCACGACGCGGCCCCGGCGACCTCGGCCGCCCGCGTAGCCACGGGCAGCCCCGTGGCGTGATTGGGTCATCTCGCGCCGCAGCTCCCGCGCTGCGCTGCAGTCCGCTTCGCACCGCACCCTCCATCGTGTCGGGCCACCCGGTATTGGTCCACGCGCCCGCGAGCACCAGGCCAGCCAGCCCGGTCGTCGCTCCCGGCCGCTTCTCGCCACAGCCGGGCTCCTGCCGGAACGTGGCCCGGCGTTCCCTGGTGACGAAGAAGTCAGTGATCCGCGCGTCGCGCGCGGCGGGGAAAATCTCTTCCAGCGCGGGGACGAACTGCTCCCGCAGCTGGGCGGCGGGGGTGTCCACGACGTCATCCGCGGCCGACACGGAGACGGCCAGGTACTGCCCCGCGGCCAGCCCGGAGGGCCCGGTCCGGTCGAAGACCCACTGCACCGGCGAGTCCACCGCGGCCGCGAACGGCAGCCCGGTCACCGGCCGGTCGTAGATGACGTGCACGTTGACGATCGGGGACGCACCCAGCTCGCGCCAGCGCTCCGGGCCCGGCCCGGGAGCGGCGGCGCCCGCCGGCAGCAGCCGGGCCGCGGCCTCGGGCGGCACGGCCAGCACCACCCCGTCCGCCGCGGCGATGTCCGCGCCGAGCGGGGCGCCGCCCAGCCCACGATCGGCCAGCCGCACCCGGAAACCCCCGCTGGCCAGCGGCTGGACCGCGGTCACCTTCGCCCCGAGCCGCACGGTGGCGCCGAGCTGGTCCAGCCGCCGCGCGGCGGCCTTGCCGTGCAGGTCGCCGAGCGGGATGGCCGGCGTGCCGATGTCCGCCGCGTCCCGGGCGCCGAGCAGCGCGGTGCGCACCACCGTGGCCGCCAGGGACAGGTTGGCGTCGTCCCCGGCCACGTTCAGCGCGGAGACGGTGAACAGGTCCCAGAGCACCCGCCGGGCGCGTTCGCTCTGCCCCCGGGCCGCCAGCCAGTCACCCAGGCGCTGCGCGTCGAGGCCGGGCCGGGCCGGGTCGAGGAAGCGCATGGCCAGCGCGGCCCGGGTGACCCGGAGCCGCTCGGCGGGCGACAGCAGCGGGTAGCGTGACCAGGGCCTGGCCCATGTGCAGCGGGCCGGGGAGCCGGGTCCGGCGCAGCCGGGCCCGGCCGTGCGGGCCGAGCACGGCGACGTCGAAGCGGTCCTGCAGCGACACCGAGCCGGTCATCCCGAGCCGGGCGATCAGCTCCCGGTAGGCGGTGCAGCAGCCGAGGAACACGTGCTGGCCGTTGTCAACCACCAGCCCGCCCCGGGTGAACGAGCAGGTCGCCCCGCCCAGCCTGGGCCGGGACTCCAGCAGGGTGACCCGGCGGCCCGCCTCGCGCAGTGCGATCGCGGCGGTGATCCCGGCCAGCCCGCCACCGACCACCACCACGTGGCGCCCGGAGCTGTCCGGACCCGGGCTCACCGCGCCCGCGCTGGCCGGAGCCGCGCTGGCCGGAGCCGTGCTGGCCGGAGCCGTGCTGGCCGGCGTGGGTCATCGGGACGCTCCCGCCGTGGTCGCGGGCCGTGCCGGGCGCCCGGACCGCAGCGCCGTGCCGGCCAGTGACTTCACCGCGACCATGGCCTTCTGGCCGGGCGAGAGGGAGACCCTGCGCTGCAGCACGAGTTCCGGGGCGGCGGCCATGTGCTGCAGCAGGCGGAAGTAGATCCCGGCCATCGCGCCCGGTGCACGCCGCGCTGCGCCGGTCCAGCATCGGCATCAGTTGCAGCCCGCGCGAGTACCAGTCGCGGGCCCTCTCGGCCTCGAACACCACGAGGTCCACCAGCTTGGGGTCGGCGGCCGGCCAGCCTGAGCCGTTGGGGCGCAACTCGGTACCGAACCTCTTGAAGTCCTCGGCGGGCAGGTAGATCCGCCCGTCCCGGTAGTCCTCGCGGATGTCCCGCAGGATATTGGTCAGCTGGAGCGCCACGCCGAGCGCGTCGGCCAGCGGGGCGGCCGAGGCCACGTCCCGGGTGCCGAACACCCCGAGCGACAGCCGCCCGATGGAGCCCGCCACGCAGCGGCAGTAGTTCCGCAGGTCATCGAAGGTCGGATAGCTGGTGCCCCGGACGTCGGCCTCGCACCCGTCGATCAGCTCGCCGAACGCCTCCAGCGGGATGGGAAACCGGCGGCCCGCGTCGGCGAGCGCCACGAGCACCAGATCCCCCGGCTCCGCATCCCCAGCGGGGGTGTCTCCCCCGGCGAGCGCGGTGACACTGGCCCGGGCCTGCGCCAGCGCGGCGAGCTTGTCGGCCGGAGGCAGCGTGCCGTCACCGATGTCGTCGATCGCGCCGGGCGAACGCGTAGACGGCGGCCAGGGCCCGCCGCTTGTCCGGGGGCAGCAGCCGGATGCCGTAGGAGAAGTTGCGCGCCTGAGACCAGGTAATTTCCTCACAGTGCCGGTAGGCCGCAGCCACGTCCATCGCATCACCTCCCAGCTGCATAAGCCCTCAGCATCTCCCTGGCCAGCCGGCCGCGGCGCGGTTTGTGGGTCGCGCGCAGCACATCATGGCCGGCCTGCGCTGATCGCGGCCAGGGCGGCTCGGCCGCCAGCCACGTAACCGGCCACGGCAACCCGGGCCGACCCGTGCAAATTCCCCACCAGGGGGGCTCCTTCGTCGAGAAGCTGGCGCGCCCGCTCCACCTCGAACGCCATCAGGGCCCGGAGCTGCGGCCCGGCGGACGGGGCTGCGAGGTCGCTCTCGGCGCACCCGAACCGCTCCATGTCCTCGGCCGGCAGGTAGATGCGGCCCGCCCGGAAGTCCTCGGCCACGTCCTGCCAGTGCTCGGCGAGCTGGAGCGCGGTACAGACCCGGTCGGACAGGATCATCCGCTCCGGGGTGGCCACCCCGAAGACGTGCAGCACGATCCGGCCCACCGGGTTAGCGGAGAGCCGGCAGTAATCGACCAGATCACTGAAAGCCGGGTACCGGCTGACCACCTGGTCCTGCCGGTTAGCCCTGATCAGGTCCGCGAACGCCTGCTGGGGGATGGCGCAGTCCCCGGCCACCGTGGCCAGCGCGCGGACCACCCCGATCTGAGGGCCGGCCTGGGTCACCGGATGATGGGCCGGTCCGCCCAGGGCTGGCTCCTCCCGCGGGGCTGGCGCCGCCCGCAGGGCCGGATCCTTCCGCGGGGCTGGCCCCTCCCGCAGGGCCGGGTCCTGGAAGAGGTAAAGCCGACCGAGGTCGGCTTCCAGGGCGTCCAGGAGCCGGATCCGCTCGCACGGGGGGTGCCTCATCTCCCATGTCGTCCACGGCCCGGGCGAAGCCATAGACCGCCTCCAGGCGCCGCCGGTACCGGCCCGGCAGCAGCCGCAGGGCCACCGGGAAGTTCTCGCCCGATGCCTGGGCAGCCGCAGCGGACCCGATGGCGTCCGCCGACGGGATATCCACCGCAGTGCCGAGCGGCTCACCCAATCGTGTTACCCCCTGGCTCACAGCCCCTATCACCGCACACTTGCCATACAAATGCAAACAATGACATGGACGTCACCTGACACGGGTGTCGCTGATCGTCCGGATGAGGAACCGCTAGTTCAACGCGGCCTTCAGCTGAACAGCACGGTCTCATTATGCCCAGCCACGTCCCCAGCACGCGCGCGGGGCACGCCCGAAGGCCTTGTATCACATTGCGTATGCCATTAGCAACGCTGCGGTCCAGCAGAGTTCCCGGGTTATGGCTTTGGGTCCAGGCATCCCCGCAGCGGGACGTCAACGCAGATCAGCGGCTTGCTCACGGTATTGTCACGGCGGCCAGGATATGTTTCGAGTGCGTTACGAATTGGATGCATCTCAGCGATATCAGTGGAGGCCTGGAGATGCCGCCCGCCCTCTTCCGGGCCAGGTTACCGAACGCAATGCATACGCGACGGTACAGCGTCGGCCGGACCGCTGCCTTTGCCACCGCTCTGTCCCCCGGACTGGACCTCATTCACTGACACGAATGTCATATTCGCGGGCCCGGCCGGCACAGGCAACCTCCCCCCGCGTGGGTGCGGCGCCGTGCTGTCCGACGACCACGGCGTCACGCCGCCGCGGGGCCGGGGAGCACGAGACGCCAGCGTCACGAGACGCCAGGGTCACGAGAGGCCAGCGTCACGAGAGGCCAGGGTCACGGGACGCCAGGCGTTACGGGAGCCGTGCCCGCCGTCCGCCAGGGATCGCCCACGCTGACCCAGCAGGATCACTAGCAGGCCGGGTTTTCGGCGAAATAGGGATAAAAACGTCTAACCAGCGCTGATCCTGCATTTTCCCAGTAAGGCACATTACTGACTGCTACGCTCGGACACCTTCGGGGGGGTCTCCGGAGCTCCTTCGTAGCTACGTGCTCACTTTCCCGTTCCACTCACACTTCGAGGCCTGAGCCATGGGGTTGCGTCTCCGGTCCATCCGCCAGCGGATCTTCCTGCTGATCCTGATCCCGGTGCTCTCACTGATCGGGCTGTACGCGTTCGCCACCTTCCTCACGGCCCGGGGGGCCCTCACCCTCTCCCAGGCCAGCACGATCAAGTCCGCCACCGGCCTGCCGACCGGCGCGTTCCTGAGCCAGATCGACGCGGAGCGGCCGCTCGCGATCGTCTACCTCTCCAACCCCACCGGCGCCAGTCTGGCCATGCTCCAGGTCCAGCAGAACAAGACCAACGCCGCCGCCGCGGCCCTGCAGACGGCGCTGGACTCGAGCGGCACGATGAACAACGCGACCCCGGCCGAGAAGCGGGCCATCGCCACCCTGCTGACGGACGTCAAGGGCCTGCCCGCGCTGCGGGCCCAGGTGCGCTCGCAGATCATCAGCAAGTCCAGGGCCCTCGGCGAGTACGACTCCATGGTCTCCGACGCCTACGCGGTTCTCGACCAGGCGGTCCTCGAGCAGACCAACGCCACGCTGGTCAACCAGGGCCTGGACTTCATCCGGATGGGCCGGGCCGAGGACCTGATGCTGCAGGAAAGCGCGATCATCTCGGGCGACCTGGCCGCGCGGTCGTTCCCGGCCGCCGACCGGGAGCAGTTCACCCAGCTGGTCGGGGCCCGGCGGGCGCTCTATGGCCAGACCTTGCCCGACCTTCAGCCGCGGTACCGCGCCTATTACACGCGCGACGTCAGCCCGCAGGCCACCAGCGCCCTGGCCGGGCTGGAAGACGGGCTGATGAGCGACACCCGGACCGCCAGCCCGCCGCCGGTGCAGCCGCAGCAATGGGAGGCGGCGGTCGGCGGGGTGGCCGCGGGCCTCTCCCGCGCCGCGACCCAGGCGTCGGACGCGCTCACCGCGCAGGCCTCGACCAACTCCGACAGCACCTACCTGGAGCTCACCCTGGCGGGCGGGCTGGGCCTGCTCGCGGTGATCGTGTCCATCCTCGTGTCGTTCGTGATTGGCCGGGGCCTGATCCGCGAGCTGGCCGCGCTGCGCGAGTCGGCGCTGGAACTGGCGAACGTGCGGCTGCCTGACGTGGTGAACCGGCTGGCGGCCGGCCAGGATGTGGATGTCTCCGCCGAGGCGCCCGAGCTGCCCGCCAGCTCGGACGAGATCGGCCAGGTCCAGCAGGCCTTCGCCGCGGTCCAGAAGACCGCGGTGGAAGCGGCCGTGGGCCAGGCCCGGCTGCGCCAGGGCATCAGCGACATCTTCCGGAACCTGGCCCGGCGCAGCCAGTCGCTGCTGCACCGCCAGCTCGCCCTGCTCGACGCGATGGAGCGGCGGGCCAGGGAGCCGGAGGAACTCGAGGACCTGTTCCGCATCGACCACCTCACCACGCGCATGCGGCGGCACGCGGAGAGCCTGATCATCCTGTCCGGCGACGCGCCGGCCCGGGCCTGGCGCCGGCCCGTCCCGTTCGTGGACGTGCTGCGGGCCGCCGTGGCCGAGGTCGAGGACTACACCCGGATCAAGGTCACCGCGAATACCCGGGCGGCCATCAACGGCCCGGCCGTGGCCGACGTCATCCACATGATCGCGGAGCTCGCGGAGAACGCCGTCGTCTTCTCCCCGCCGAACACCCCGGTGCTGATCAGCGGCGATGTGGTCGGCCGCGGGTTCGCGGTGGAGATCGAGGACCGCGGGCTCGGGCTGAGCGAGGAGCGCCGGGCCGAACTCAACGACCTTCTGGAGAACCCGCCCCCGTTCGACCTGTCCGGCAGCGACCAGCTCGGCCTGTTCGTCGCCAGCCAGCTGGCCAAGAAGCACAACATCCGGATCTCCCTGCGGGGCTCCCCCTACGGCGGGACGACCGCGATCGTGCTCATCCCGAACACCCTGGTCGTCTCCGAGGAGACCTACCAGCAGGACGGGACGGACCCGGTCACCGGCACCGGCGTGCAGCTGACCGGCCGGCACGCGGCCCGTGACGACACGGCCCCTGAGGTGAGACGCCCGTAGAGACGGCCCGTAATGAGACGGCCCGTAATGAGACGGCCCGTTACGACACGGTCCGTGATGACGCGGCCAGCTTCGGCGCCGTCACCGAGGACACGGCCGGCGCAGCCGGGACGCCCGTGCCCAGTGACGTCACCGCGTCCGCGGCCGGACGACACGGGCGAGCGCTGGCCGGCCGACAGCGGAACCGACCCGTGGACCACCCACGCCGCGGCGGACGAGCTGGACCGCTGCGGACCCGCTGGCCGGGTGGGCGGGTAACGGCGCGAGCGCCGACCGCGGAGGGCACCAACGGGCGGAACGGGTTCCACGGGCTCCCGGGCTACGGCGACGAGGGAGGCTGGCCGACGGCCAGCGACCCGGCCCGCACGGACACCCCGCCGCCGCGCTCGGACACCCCGGCCCGCGCGGACGACACCGCGGCCCGCACGGACACTCCCTCATTCGCGGACACCTCATTCGCGGACACCTCATTCGCGGACACTCTCATACGCGGACACCCCGTCATACGCGGAGACTCCCTACGCGGACATCCCGTCGTACGCGGAGACCCCGGACCACGAGCCGGACCATGGCGACGAGGGCTTCGCTGAGGCGGACTCCCTGCCCCGCCGGGTCCGCCAGGCCAGCCTGGCTCCGCAGCTCCGGGAGAACACGCTGTACGGCCGGCCCGCCACGAACGGCGACCCCGGGACGTCGCCAGGGACCGGGGAAGAACGCTCACCCGAACAGGCGAGGAGCACGATCACCGCTATCCAGCGGGGCTGGGAGCGCGGGCGTTCGCTGTTCGACCCGCCCGAGAAGACCACGGACGCGATGACCGGCACCCAGCCAGCGGCGGAGCCCAGTCCCCCGGACGCTGGGGAGGCTGGTCCCCAGGGCGATGACTGAGGCAAGGGGAGCAGATGAGTGCGGCAGAGCAGGAGAAGGGCGTAGGGTCACCGAGCGACCTGGACTGGCTGCTTGATGACCTGGTAGTACGGGTCTCCGACGTGGACAAGGCGGTCATCCTGTCCCGCGACGGCCTGGCCATCGCCGCGTCGAGCGCGCTGACCCGGGAGGACGCGGAGCACCTGGCCGCGGTGGCGTCCGGGTTCCAGAGCCTCGCCCGCGGTGCCGGGCGCCACTTCGGCGGTGGCTACGTCCGGCAGACCATCGTGGAGATGGACACGGCATTCCTGTTCGTGACCTCGGCCGGTGAGGGTAGCTGCCTCGCGGTGCTGAGCCCGGCCAGCGCGGACGCGGGCCTGGTCGCCTACGAGATGGCGATCCTGGTCAAGCGGGTGGGCCAGCACCTGTCGGTGAACCCCCGGCCGGTCACGGCCGGGGAGGTCACGGACTGACCCCGACATGCCCTCGCCTGACGATCACTGGCTGGACGAGGAGGCCGGCCCGGTCGTACGGCCCTACGCGCTCATCCGCGGCCGCACCCGGGCCAGCGGGGAGAAACTCGACCTGATCGCGATCATCACGGCGGTACGCGGGGCCCAGCTGGATCCGTCGTCCCTGGACCCCGAGCACCTCGAGGTCCTGCGGATGTGCCGGCTGCCCACCTCGGTTGCGGAGATCGCGGCCGATCTCGATCTGCCCCTGGGGGTGGTCCGGATCCTGCTGGGCGATCTCCGGGAACGTTCCCTCGTCTCGATCCACCACCCGATCCCGCCGGCCCGGCTGCCCGACATGCAGGTCCTGAAGGAGGTCGTCGATGGACTACGCCGCCTCTAACCGTGCCGGCAGCCCCAGCCGGACGCCTGTCACCATCAAGATCCTCATCGCGGGTGGCTTCGGGGTGGGCAAGACCACCCTGGTCGGGTCCCTGACCGAGATCCGGCCGCTGCGCACCGAGGAGCCGCTGAGCGAGGCGGGCGCCGCGGTGGACCGGCTCGACGGGGTGGAGCGCAAGACGACCACCACCGTAGCCCTGGACTTCGGCCGGATCACTATCCGCGAGAACCTGGTCATCTACCTGTTCGGCACCCCGGGCCAGGAACGGTTCTGGTTCATGTGGGATGAGCTGGCCCGCGGGGCCCTGGGTGCGATCGTCATGGCCGACACCCGGCGGCTGGATGACTGCTTCCCGTCCGTGGACTACTTCGAG
Organism: uncultured Actinomycetes bacterium; assembly: GCA_963711485.1. Lineage (GTDB taxonomy): Bacteria > Actinomycetota > Actinomycetes > Streptosporangiales > Streptosporangiaceae > RYN-230. Next base: position 20,303 of record CAVQEM010000009.1, on the reverse strand, counting down.
CAGCGCCGCATCCCGTTCGTGGTGGGGGTGAACTGCTTCGACGGGGCGCGGCGCTACCGCACCGAGGCGGTCCGGTCAGCGCTGGATCTGGATCCTGAGGTACCGGTGGTGCTGTGCGACGCCCGGGACCGGGCATCCTGCCGTGATGCCCTGATCGCCCTGGTCGAGCACGCGCTCGAAGTGATCCGGACCCGCCGCGAATACGCCGCCGCTGGCCCGCTGGCCCGCCCCGGCCGGTGAGCCAGCACCGCCCGCTCCCCGGCCCGCCCCGGCCGGCGATCCAGCTCACTAACGGACTGACCGCGGCGGGTCAGCCCGCCCCGCCGCATCACGTGCGCCAGATAAGCACCAGCGCGCAATCGTCGGAACCACCGCCGCCGCCTGCTTTCACCACCCGGACCAGCTCGGTGGCGGCGTTCTGGAATCCGGCGGCCACCAGCCGGCTGGCCTCACCCAGCAGCCGGTCGGTGCCCACGTCGATGTCCCGGCCGGGCGCCTCGACCAGCCCATCGGTATAAAGCATCAGCGCGTCCCCGGACCGGAGGGCGCCGTGCACCGGCGTGGCCCGCGGGTCCGGGACGACGCCCAGCACGATGCCGCGCGCCTGGGTCACCTTCCAGGTACCGCTGCCCGCGTCGAACTGGGCGGGCGGCGGGTGACCGGCCGAGGCCAGCATGTAGTCGCCGGTGGCCAGGTCCAGCGCCAGGTGCACGGCGGTGACGAAGCCCTCGGCGGAAGGCCCGCGGCGCAGGTAGGAGTTGCACGCGCCCAGGAACTCCCCCTGCGGCACCGATCCCAGCAGGCCGCCGAAGGCCCCGGAGAGCAGCAGCGCCCGGGTCCCGGCGTCCACGCCCTTGCCGGACACGTCGACGAGCGCGACCTCCAGGGTCTTCCCGTCACACGACGAGACCAGGAAATCGCCGCCGAATGACGAGCCGCCGGCCGGCCGGAGCACGGCGGCGGACTGCCAGCCAGCGGGCAGTGCGGGCAGTCTGGACTGGGCCCGGATCCGGTCCCTCAGCTCGATGAGCATCCGGTCGCCGCGCATCCCCTGGACGCCGAGCTTCCACCGGGTCCGGGCCAGCGCGTCTGCGAACAGGGCCGTGACCGCGACCGTCGCGATGATGCCGGCCCCGGCCCGCTCGTGCAGCGCGTCGTACAAGAGCATGAGCGCGACCAGGCCGAAGAGGATCCGCAGGGCGCGGGGCCACAGCAGCAGCCCGCCCGCCAGCACGGGCAGGATCATCAGTCCCGGCGAGAACCACCACTCCGACAAGTGCACCGCCGCCACCCCGATGGCCAGCGTGGCGATGGTCAGCGCGAAAGCCATCCGGCGGTTCCGGGTGATGAACTGGTGCCGGACCTGGCCGGCCACCCTGGCCCCCGCCGAGCGGGCGAGCCGGGCAGAACGGGCGAGTGGCCTGGAAACCATGATGGGCGAACTGTATCCGCACCCTGAATGCTGTGGCACGCTCCCAAACCGATTCGCGCACCCGTAGGCAGACCAGGTAGTAATGCGGGCATGGCAGCGCACTTCCCGATCAGGGCGGTGGGAGAGCACGAGTTCGACGCCTTCCACCGGACGAACGAGCACGCGTTCCACGACAGCCCGCCGTCCCAGCGGCACCGGGCTGAGATGCTGGACCGCCTCGAACTGGACCGCACGCTGGCGGCGTTCGACGGCGGCACCCCGGTGGCCAGCGCCGGCGCGTGGAGCTTCCGGATGACCGTCCCGGGGGCGCTGGCGGCGGCGGCCGGGGTGACCTGGATCGCGGTCATGCCCTCGCACCGCCGGCGGGGCATCCTCAGCAGCATGATGCGGCGGCAGATCGACGACATCCACGAACGGGGTGAGCCGATCGCCGTGCTGTGGGCCTCCGATGCGCGGATCTACGGGCGGTTCGGGTACGGCCGGGCCTCCTGGCACGCGGGTTTCACGATCCGGCACGGCGAGGGCGTGCTGAGCCCCCAGGCTCCGGCGGATCCGGAACTGCGGCTGCGCATCACCGAGCCGCCTGCGGCCCTGGCCGAACTGGCCAAGGTCTACGACACGCTGCTGCCCACCCAGCCAGGCTTCTTCATCAGGAACGAGTCCTGGTGGAACCGCATCGTGGCGGACCCTGACGAGGGACGGCCCGGGTCCACGCCGCTGCGCTGCGTGCTCGCCGAAGACGACACCGGCCCCCGCGGCTATGCGCTGTACTCCGGCCGGGGCCGGTGGGACGAGGACACGTTCCTCCCTGATTCCGCGCTCGACATCCGGGAACTGGCCGCGACCGATCCCGCGGCCACCGCCGCGCTCTGGTCGGACCTGCTCAGCCGCGACCTGGTCAGCGAGGTGACGGCCCGGCTGCGGCCGGTGGACGACCCGCTGCTGCACCTGCTGGCCGACCCCCGGCGGGCACGTCCCCAGGTCAGCGACGGCCTCTGGGTCAGGATCATCGACGTGCCGGCGGCCCTCACGACGCGGCGCTACGCGGCCCCGGTTAACATCGTCATCGAGGTCACCGACGAGATGTGCCCGTGGAACGCGGGCCGGTGGAGGCTGCGCGGGTCCGGCCCCGTGCCGGCCGGAGCCGGGACCAGCAGCCCGGGAGCGGGCGTGGCGGAGTGCGAGCGGACCTCGGCGGCCCCAGACGTCATCCTGCCCGCGGCCACGCTGGGGGCGACCTACCTGGGCGGCACGCCGCTCGGCGCGCTGGCCCGGGCCGGCCTGGCCACGGAGGTGCGCAGTGGTGCCCTCAGGGCCCTGTCGGCCGTCTTGTCCTGGGACCCTGCCCCCTGGTGCCCCACGATCTTCTAGCGAGCGGAGGGTGCCATGCCCGGCATGAGGATCACGGTTGATTCGGCCATGCGGGCCAGGGACGTGTCCCGTCCCCGGCCCGAGCACGAGGCCGCCGCGGAGCAGTCCACAGGCGGCCCATCCGGCCGGCCGCGGCCTCCGGCGCCGGGGCCGGGGCCGTCACAGTCAGCGCCGTCGCGCGTGACCGCGTCTGAGGCCGCGCCACCGGCGCGGCCAGGAGCATCCCGGGCCGCGGGACCCGCGCCCGCGGCCACCGCCCGTTCGGCCCCTCCGCCCGCACCATCCACGGCCGGGGCGGGGGCAGACAAGCCCGGGCGCCCCGGCCGGCTGAGGGGCAGGCACGATCACCCCGGCCGCCGAAGAACGCCGGGCCGAACGGGGACCCGGCGCGAGGGCGGAACTCGGCGCGGGGTAAGAGGCACCGGACCCGGAAGCGGGGCGGGCGGTGAGCCCAGCTGAAGGTTCCTGACGGTGGGGCTGCGGCTAGGCGGCGGGGGGCTCGGGGGGCAGCTCGCCGGTCTTCTCGTATTCGGCGATCATCTGGAGCCGGCGGGCGTGCCGGGGCTCGCCGGAGAAAGCGGTCTCCACGAAGACCTGGGCAAAGCTGACGGCGTCCGGGATCGGGTACATCCGGGCACCGAGGCTCAGGATGTTGGCGTCGTTGTGCAGCCGGGCCAGCCGCGCGGTCTCCTGGGTCCAGGCCAGCGCAGCCCGGATCCCGCGGACCTTGTTGGCCGCGATCTGCTCCCCGTTTCCCGACCCGCCCATCACGAGGCCCAGGCTGTCCGGGTCCGCGGCGACCGCGCTGGCGGCGCGCATCACGTAGACGGGGTAGTCGTCCTGCGGGTTGTAGCTGGCCGGACCGCAATCGACAGCCTGGTGGCCGGGTTCGCCCAGCCATTTGATCAGGGCCGTCTTGAGCTCGTATCCGGCGTGGTCAGATCCCAAGTAGACGCGCACAGGGTCAGTCTGTCAGAACGCGCGGGCGGTGCGGTGGATCAGGTCACGCAGATCGCGGCGCGGCGGGATCCTCAGCGGGACCGGCCGCGGAGCCGGCCCGCTCCCGGGCGTACGCCGGGGGCGGGCAGGCTCAGGCCGCTGCTAGTCGAAGATCGGGTCGCGGGTCCGGCTGCGCTTGAGCTCGAAGAAGCCGTCGGTCTGGGTCACCAGCATGACGCCGTCCCAGAGCTTCGCGGCCGCCTCACCACGCGGGATCGGGGACACGACCGGGCCGAAGATGGACGCGCCGTTGACCGAGATCACTGGCGTGCCTACCTCGTAACCCACCCGGTCGATGCCTTCCGCGTGCGAGGCGCGGACCGCCTCGTCGTACTCGGTGGAGTCCATCGCGTCGGCCAGGTCGGCCGGCAGGCCAGCCTCGGCGAGCGCGGCCTCGATGGTGGCCCGGTCCTTCGGTGCCTTCTCGAGGTGGAAGCGGTTGCCGAGCGCGGTGTAGAGCGGGCCGAGGACACTGGGCCCGAACTTCTGCTCGGCGGCGATCGCGACCCGCACCGGGCCCCACGCCTGCTTCATCAGCTCCTGGTACCGCTCGGGCATGTCTTCCTTGCCCTCGTTCAGCACCGCCAGGCTCATCACGTGCCAGTGGACCTCGACCGGCCGGACCTGCTCCACCTCGAGCATCCAGCGGGAGGTGATCCACGCCCACGGGCACAGTGGGTCAAACCAGAAATCGACCCGGGTAGGCTCCTGCTCGGCCATGGGGCTCCTTCTCGTCGGGGGCGGGCCAGACCATGGGCTGGCCAGTCGATCAGGCATGCTGGGGACCGCGGGCCGGCGCCGCGGCGCCGGCCTCTCCCCATGAAGCCTGCAACCGGCCGGCGCTCAACCGCATTCCGCGCCCGGCCATGGGAAAATGCTGGAGCAACCGGCCGGGTGAACTCCGGGCGGCGCGAACACGGACACCGCACATCGTGGACATGGAAAGGGTGCCAGCACGTGGCGAACAATCTCACCCGCGAGGAAGCGCGTGACCGGCGGCAGCTCCTCGATGTGGGCTCCTATCAGGTGGAACTGGACCTGACGGGCGGTGGTGACACGTTCGTGTCGACCAGCACCGTCCGGTTCCGGTGCGCCACCCCGGAGGCGGCCAGCTTCATCGAGCTGACCGCCCCGGCCGTCCGGGAGATCGTCCTGAACGGCTAGTCCGGTCAGTGTCAGCGCGTTCGACGGCAACAGGATCGCGCTGGACGGGCTCCAGGCCACGAACGACCTGCGGGTGGTGGCCGAATGCGCCTACTCGCGGAACGGCGAGGGCCTGCACCGCTTCACCGACCCCACCGACGGTGGCGTCTACCTGTATTCCGACCTGGAAACGTTCGACGCGCACCGGGTCTACGCCTGCTTCGACCAGCCGGACCTGAAGGCCGCCTTCGAGTTCTCGGTGACCGCCCCCGGGGACTGGCTGGTGCTGTCGAACATGGCCGCCGACGTGGCGGGCGCGGCCGCGGGCGGGGGCGCGAGGCGCTGGCACTTCCCCCCGTCGCCGGTGATGTCCACCTACATCACGGCCATCGTGGCCGGCCCCTACCACCAGGTCACGAGCGAGCACGACGGCATCCCGCTGGGCCTCTACTGCCGTCGCTCGCTGGCCGGGTACCTGGACCCCGAAGAGATCTTCGAGGTGACCCGGCAGGGATTCGACTTCTTCCACGACGTGTTCGGCGTGCGCTACGCGTTCGGGAAGTACGACCAGGTCTTCGTGCCGGAGTTCAAGGCCGGCGCGATGGAGAACGCCGGCTGCGTGACCTTCCTCGAGGACTACGTGTTCCGGTCCCGGGTCACTGACTTCGCCCGTGAGCTGCGCGGCGACACCATCCTGCACGAGATGGCGCACATGTGGTTCGGCGACCTGGTCACCATGCGCTGGTGGGACGACCTGTGGCTGAACGAGTCGTTCGCCACCTGGGCCTCCGCCCTGGCCCAGGCCGAGGCCACCCGGTGGTCCACGGCGTGGACCACCTTCTGCCAGCTGCACAAGGCCTGGGCCTACCAGCAGGACCAGCTGCCCTCCACGCACCCGATCGCCGCGGACATCCCGGATATCGCCGCGGTCGAGGTCAACTTCGACGGGATCACCTACGCCAAGGGCGCCTCGGTGCTCAAGCAGCTCGTCGCGTACGTGGGCCGGGATCAATTCCTGGCCGGGGTGCGGCGTTACTTCGCCGAGCACGCCTGGGGCAACGCGACCCTCGGCGACCTGCTCGGCGCCCTGCAGGAGTCGTCCGGGCGGGAGCTGTCCGGCTGGTCCAAGCAGTGGCTCGAAACGGCCGGGGTGAACACCCTGCGGCCTGAGTATGTCCTCGGCGAGGACAGCCGGATCACGGAGTTCGCGGTGGTGCAGACCGCAGCCCCGAGCCACCCGGTGCTTCGCGCGCACCGGATCGCGGTCGGCCTCTACGACCGGACCGACGCCGGGCTGATCCGGCGCCGGCGGGTCGAGACGGATATCGCTGGCGAGCGCACGGTCCTGGCCGCGCTGGCCGGTGAGCGCCAGCCGGATCTGGTGCTGGTCAACGACGACGACCTCACGTACGCGAAGATGCGGCTCGACAGCCATTCGCTCGCCACGCTCATCACCAGCATCGGGGAGTTCACCGAGTCGCTGCCCGCCGCACTGTGCTGGGCCGCCGCGTGGGACATGTGCCGGGACGCGGAGATGGCGGCCCGCGACTATGTCCAGCTGGTGACGGCCGGGGTGGACCACGTGGAGGACATCTCCGTGGTGCAGACCCTGCTCCGCCAGGCCACCGCGGCGTTGCGGCGGTTCACCGACCCAGCCTGGCGGGCGGGCGGGGCCGACGAGGCGGCCGGGGTGCTGCTCGGCCTGGCCGAGCGGGCCGCGCCGGGTTCTGACCGCCAGCTCGCGTTCCTCCAGGCGTTCGCGGGCCTGGCCACCGCGCCCAGCGATCTGGCCTTGCTCAGTGGCCTGCTGGACGGTTCGGCCTACATGGACGGCCTGATCGTGGACACCGAGCTGCGCTGGCGGTTGCTGCACCGGCTGGCCAGCCGGGGCGCTGCGGGACCCGCCGAGATCGACGCGGAACTGAGCCATGACGCCACTGATGCGGGCGAACGGCACGCCGCCACCTGCCGGGCCGCCATTCCGGAGGCCGCGGCCAAGGAGGCCGCGTGGCAGGCGATCGTCAGCGGCACGCTGCCGAACGCCACGTTCCGCGCCACGCTGAACGGCTTCGCCGATCCCGATCACGCGGAGCTGCTGGCCCCGTTCACCGGCCGGTACTTCGAGGTGGTCGGCGAGGTGTGGCGGGACTGGGGCAGCGACATGGCCCAGTGGTTCACCTCCAACGCCTACCCGCTGACCCAGATCTCCGAGGAGACGGTGGAACTCACCGACGCCTGCATCGCGCAGACCAACCCGCCTGCCGGGCTGCGCCGGCTGCTCCTCGAGGGCCGGGACGGAGTGCAGCGGGCCCTGCGCTGCCAGGCCCGTGACCGCCAGGAGAACGTCCCCGCCGAAGTCTGACTGGCGGCCGCCCGCCGCTGCGGACGCCGGGATGGGGCTGGTGCGCCACCATCAGGTCCCGGCCGCGGCGGCGGGTCGCGTGGCGCGCCGCCGGATCGGCGTGACCAGGCCGATCGTGCCGATGAGAAAGCACGTGGCCCCGCTGGCCAGGCAGGCTGGCATCACGCCGTAGTGGCCGGCGGTCCAGGTCAGGAGGGCCGCCCCGAGTGGCCCTAGCGAGAAGTGGATGGTCCAGAAGGCGGCCGTCACGCGGCCCAGGAGGTGGTCCGGGGTGACTTCCTGGCGGAGGGACATCGAGCAGATGCCGGCCACGCTGGCGCAGCCCAGGTAGAGGGCGGCTAGCACGGCGGTGGGCGGGACGCTGCCGGTCGCGCCGAGGGCGGCAATGGCCAGCGCGCTCAGGATGACGGCGCCGGTCCAGCAGGCACCGAACCCGAGCCTGCGGCGCAGCGGTGCGACGGCCAAGGAGGCCCCGACGGTGCCGAGGGCGGCGACGGCCAGGACCAGCCCGACTACGCCGTCGCCCTGCCCCAGGTCGTGCTTCAGGTAGTAGATGAGCACGTCGGGGAGCCCTTGGGTGGCGAAGATGAAGAACGTCAGCAGCACGGTCAGGCTGCGCAGCACGGGGTGCTCCCACAGGAACCGCGCCCCCGCCAGCAACTCCCGCCAGGCACCAGCCGGGTCCGGCGGAGCGGACACTGACTCCTCGGGGGCCAGCGCCCGCCGGCGGGAGGCCAGCGCGTGCCGGACGACGAGCACGCCGGCGGCGGAGACGGCGAAGCTGGCCGCGTCGACCGCGATGGCACCCGCGGGCCCGAGCCAGGCGGAGACGAGGCCGGCCAGCAGCGGGCCCGCGACCGCGGCGGCTGACTGCGCCGCGTAGAGCAGGCCGTTGGCCTCGGTGAGGCGGGCCGGGCCGGAGAGGGCCGGGACCACGGTCACGTAGCCCACCTGGAAGACCATGCCGATCGCGGCACAGACCGGCAGGATCACGTACAGCAGCCAGACCTCCGGGTGCAGGGCCCAGGCCAGCGGGATGAGCCCGTAGAGGACCATCCGGGCCGCGTCGCAGGCGGCCATCAGGAGCCAGCGGTCGAGCCGGTCGGCCAGGAACCCGGCGAAGATCCCCGCGATCACCGCCGCCGCGCCGGCCGCGCCGGTCAGCAGGCCCATCTGCGCGACCGAGCCGGTGGCCCGCAGCACCAGCAGCGGGACCGCGATGAAGGCGAACGAGTCCCCGGCCACGGAGAGGGTCTGTGACGTGAGGAAGACCGCGAAGACCCGGTCCCGCCACAGCTGCGGCGGGCGGCTGCGCGGGATCGGCGTCACGTGTGGCTGGCGACCGCCCGGGCCACCGCGCGGACCGTCCGGGAGTCCGCCAGATCATCCAGGGACACCGCCCGGCCCTCACCGTCACACAGCGGGACCCGCCAGTTCGGGTACTCGTCCGTGGTCCCGGGGATGTTCTGCGGCCGCCGGTCTCCCACCGCGTCGGCCAGCGACACGCCGATGAGCAGGGCCGGGGTGCGGGCCAGGAACGCGTAGCAGGCCACGGTGAACTCGGCCGGGCTGGGCGGGCTGCGGCCGGCAGGAGTCCCTCGGCCTCCAGTACCTCCTGCCACGCCCGCACCACGGCGTCCGACTCGTCGCTTTCTTCCTTGTAGGAGCGGGTGAGCAGGCCGAGCCGGGAACGCAGCTCCACCTGCTCCCCGGTCACGAACGCCGCGATCGGCGGCAGGTCGTGCGTGCCCACCATGGCCAGGGCGTTGCGCCGCCACTTACCCGGCGGGAGCGGCGCCCCGTCCGGGCCGCGCTCGAACCAGAGCATCGCGGTGCCGAGCACCCCCCGTTCGGCCAGGTAGTCCCGGATCCACGGAGCGACCGTGCCGAGATCCTCGCCGATGGCCAGGGCCCCGGCCGAGACCGCCTGGCCAGCCAGCACGCCGACCATGGCCCGGTGGTCATACTGCACGTAGGTGCCCTGGTCCGGACTCATCCCGGCCGGCACCCACCAGAGCCGGAACAGGCCCATCACGTGGTCGACGCGCAGGCCGCCGGCGTGCCGCAGGGCCGCGTGGATCAGATCGGCCAGCGGCGCGTACCCCCGGGCGGCCAGCCGCTGCGGATGCCAGGGCGGCTGGCTCCAGTCCTGGCCACGCTGGTTGAACTCATCCGGCGGGGCCCCCACGCTGACCCCGGAGACCATCACGTCCTGACCGGCCCAGGCGTCCGCACCACCCGGATGGCAGCCGACCGCGAGGTCCTGGATGATGCCGATGCGCATCCCGGCGGCCCGGGCCGCCTCCTGGGCGGCGGCCAGCTGGCCGTCGGCGAGCCACTGCAGCCAGGCGTGGAACAGGGCCTGGCCAGACAGCCGGGCCCGTTCGGCCGCCACCTCGGCCGAGCCGACCGCGCGCAGCGGTTCCGGCCAGGCGCGCCAGTCCGGCCCGTGAATCTCGGCCAGCGCGCACCACAGGCCCCAGTCCTCCAGTGGCTGGCCCGCATGACCCCGGTAAGCATCGAACTCGGCCCGGCGCTGGGCGGTCATCGGCTGCCGGTAGATGATCTGCAGGGCGGTCCGCTTGGCCCGCCACACGTCGTCACGGTCGAGCAGCTCGCTGGTGGCGTTGCGGGCCCGCAACGGCGCGGCGAGGGAGTCGATCCGGACCCGGTCTCCCGCGGTGAGCCTCGCGTACTCGGGGATGTCCTCGATCCGCAGATACAGCGGGCTGGTGAAGCGCCGGCTCATCGGCAGGTACGGCGACTGGCTCAGCGGCGGCAGCGGCTCCCCCGCGTGCAGCGGGTTGATCAGGATGAACCCGGCCCCCAGGTCGCTGGCGCTCCACGCGGCCAGATCGGCCAGGTCGCCCAGGTCCCCGTGTCCCCACGACTGGCGGGACCGCACCGAGTAGAGCTGGACAGCGAAGCCCCAGGAGCGGTCCTCCGGCCCGGGCACCACGGGTCCTTCGACCACGGATTCCTGGACCACGGATTCCTGCACGACGGTTTCCTGCACGACGGTTTCCTGCACCACGGTTTCCTGCACCACGGTTCCTGCACCACGGATTCCTGCGCCACGGTTTCCTGCACCGCGGATTCCTGCACCGCGGATTCCTGGACCACGGTTTCCTGCACCAGGGTTTCTTGCACCACGGATTCCTGGACCATGATTTCCCGGACCACGGGCCCGGCCGCGGTCACGCCCCCGTCCGCTCTGGGCGGGGTCGTCCCGTCCACGCCCGGGGTCTCGCCCAGCGCGTCCAGGATGGCGTCGAGCGTCCGCTGGCTCACCTCGACCCGCCGCCCGTGCCAGTCCCGGTAGCTGGTGGCCACCCCGTGAGCTTTGGCCCGCCGTCTGGTCTCGTCGCTCGTCACCCTTCAATGATCGGGCCAACCGGCGGTGCCGCGCACAACCCTTTCGGCCCCAGTTACCTCCTTGTGTGCTGAGTTGGCCGCATAGTGGCCGGACTGGCGGGCCCGGGACGCCCGCAGGACAGTGCGCCGCCTGCTATTGCTTCGGGATCAGGACCCAGGTGAGCCACAGGCCGGCCAGGGCCTGGAGGACCGCGACCAGCAGGGTGGCCACGATCGCGACCGAGGCGTGGGCCGGCAGCCCGGCCAGCGCCGCGACCACCCGCGCGGTCGCCCGGACCGGGGCGCCATGGAGGGCCTGCCAGCCGAGCGGGATGGCCCAGCCGGCCGCGGCGACCAGTGCCGCGGCGGGCAGCGCCACCCGCAGCCGCCAGCGCCCGTAGCGGGCCGCCGCCCCGCCCGCCAGGCCCGCCAGGAACGGCAGGAACCACAAGCCGGCCGCGGCTCCGAGTGCGATCACGGCCGCCGCCGCCAGGCTGCCCAGCAGCCAGAGCACCACCGGGCCCCGGTGCCCGGGGACCCACGACGGGTAGTGCGGGGCGGGGGGCCCGGCGGGCGGGGGCGCCGGAGCGCCCAGCCGCCCCAGCCGGTAAGCGCCGCGCTTGCCCAGCCGGCCCAGGTCAGACATGGCCACCCACCCGGCCCCGACCGCGCGGGCCAGCCACCCCCGGCGGGCCAGCCACCCCCGGCGGGCCAGCCACCCCGCGCGGGCCAGCCACCCCCGGCGGGCCAGCCACCCCCGGCGGCCGCGCCGGAGTCAGGCGCGCAGCGTCCACCGGATCACCCCCGGCGACGATCCCGGCGGCGGCATCGGCAGGTAGCGCCCGTTCCACCAGTCAGCCACCTGATCCTCATACCACGGTGAGGCCGGATTCTCACTCTGCCCGCCGGGGTAAATGCCCTCTCCCGTCCCCGAGCCCGCGGCCGTCCAGGCCACGATCATCCGCCAGCTCGGCCCCTGGGTGGCGACCAGGCCGCCGTCCGCGGCGTCCACCGCCCACGGATCCCCGCCCGCCGCGCGGGGGCCGTAGCCGAGCGCGCCCGCCTGGGTCAGGGACGGGAAGCTGCCTGCTGTGCAGCCGGCCCCAGGCCCACGAGGACGGGGTGGTGCCCAGCCGGGCCGACAGGTGGGCCACCGCGGTGGCGAACGCGGCCCGCATGACCTGCGGGGCGGTGCGCCGCGGCCCGCCGGGCGCGCTGAACGCGGCGTTGCCCGGGTCGCTGAGGGTCCAGGTCTCCAGCACCTCGTCCAGGCTGGCCTGGCCCGGCGAAATCTTCAGCCCGGCCCGGTCCTTGTGCACCGGCACCGCCGCGGTGTGCCACCACGGCTGGAAGACCGCGGTCAGGTAGTCGGACCAGAACGTCCACCACACCGACGCGGCCGCGGAACCGGCGGTCATCGCCCCGTTCCAGCCCTGCAGCACGCGGGCCGCCTGCTGCTGCCGGGTGGTCAGCCGCGCCCCGGGCTGGCGCAGCGCCGCGAGCAGCCGCGGCAGGATGCGCTGGGCCAGCGGGTCGGTCAGGCTCGTCTGCACGGCCGCGAAGTCGGCCGGGGCCATCCCGTGGCGGCCGTTCAGCGCGGCGTAGATCTGCGCGGCCCGGTAGCCCGGGTCGAAGAAGTCGGCGGTGGTGCCGATGTAGTACGGGTACGACGGCCCGACCGGGCGCTGGTTCGCCGTGGCCAGCACGTGCCCGGGCGGGTCATAGGCCTGCGGGACCGCCGGGTACGGGATCACCCCGGCCACGTCGTCCGCGCCGGTGCCCGGCATCGGCAGCCAGGGCTGGCCGTGGCGGACCACCGGGTAGTACCCGGCCGAGATCGCGCCGATGTTGCCGCGGTCGTCCGCGTAGACGAAGTTCTGCGAGGGCGCGCGCCAGCTGGCCAGGGCCGCGCGGAACTGGGCCCAGTCGCTGGCCTTGTTCACCGCCAGCATCACCGCCAGGTCGGGTGAGGGCACGTTGCCCATCCAGTCCACCGAGGTGGTCTGCCCGGCCCGGGTCATGACCGGCCCGTGGACGGTGAGGTCCACCGTGAGCGGCACCGCCGAACCGCCCCGGACCGCGATCGTGTAATGCACCTGCCGCATCCGCCGCCACGCGCCGTCCCAGAAGTACTGGCCAGGCCGGGTCTGGCTGGTCTGCTCGGTGTAGAACAGCGTCGCCGCGTTCTGGGTGTCGGTGAGGGACCAGGCGATATGCCTGTTGTGGCCGAGGAGGACACCGGGCAGGCCCGGGACGCTGACCCCGCTCACCGCGTACCCCGGGGCGGACAGCGCGACCTGGTACCAGACGGACGGGATGGTCTGCGGCAGGTGCGGGTCCCCGGCCAGCATGGACCGGCCGCCCGCCACCGCCGGGCCGTTGGCCGCCCACGCGTTGCTGTCCGGGTAGGTGTGGATCTGGCCCGCGGGCAGGGCGTTCACCTGGGCGAGCAGCGCGGACGCGGCCGTCGCCTGGGCCGCGGGCACCCGGCTGGCGGGCCCGTCAGCGGATCCGCCCTGCGCAGCGTGGGCGGCCCGGCGCCCCAGGCGCCGGCGGCGGTCACCGCGGCGGCGGCGCGGCGGGGTGCGGGAGCAGGGCGGGCGGTTTTCGTTGCGGAAGAATTTGACGTTCCGTCCGCGAGCGGGACAAGGCCGGCCTGCCGGTAGGGGCCGGGGTCGTACGGGTGCTGCTCGTTCGGCGGCAGGACGGGGAACCAGGCCATGGTCCGCTTCGCGCCGAGCGCGCGCTCCAGCAGCGTATAGTCCAGCGGGGTGGTGGTGAAGTCCAGCTGCTGGGTCAGGTCACCCTGGATGACCAGGCTGTCCACCGGCGTCCAGCCGCCCGGGTACACCCCGGCCAGCGAGAACAGGGCGGGCCACTGCCGGTTGCCCCGGACCTGGGCCAGGTCGTCGTTCACCCCGGCCGTGAAGGCCAGCAAGCCCTGCGCGGCGGGGCTGGACCGGGGCAGCTGCGCCCATTCCTGCTCCGCCGTGCGCACCAGGCCCAGGCGCAGCTCGAACTTGTCCGAGCTCACCGCGGACGGGCCCGCGAGCTGGGCGAGCCGGCCTTCGCCGAGCCGCCGCTCCAGGTCCATCTGGGCCAGCCGGAACCGGGCCTGCAGGTAGCCCTCGGCCAGGAACAGGTCGTGCAGGCTGGCCGCCCGGACCGAGGGCACGCCGTGGCTGGTGAACGACACCTGGACCGGGTGGTCCAGGCCCGGCAGGCTCAGCGCCTGCGAATGCGGCAGCTCGCCGCCGGTGGCCGAGGTCCATACCCCGCGGCCGGGGTCCAGGGCCGGGCCCAGCGCCGGCACGGTCCCGTAGCCGAAGGCCAGCACGCCCAGCAGCACGGCGCAGGCCAGCAGGGGGATCGCGACGCGGAGCACCCGCCACGCGATGCTGGAGCGCCGTTGTCCCAGGGTCATCTGATCACCGCTACCGGACTTGATCACGGGCACGTTACCCGCGAGTATGCCCCGCCTGACAATAGCGCCTCACCAGAGGGCGGGGTGGCGGTCACGCCACGGGCGGACCTCCTCCAGCTGGGCCGACAGCGAGATCAGCGTGCCTTCTTCCCCCATCCGCCCGGCCAGCATGACGCCGATCGGCAGCCCGGCCTCGTTCCAGGACAGCGGCAGGCTCACGGCCGGGCTGCCCGGACAGGTTGAACAGCGCGGTGAACGGGGTGAAGGCCTTCTGCCGCTCGAAGTTCTCGGGCGGCGGCACCTCCTCGAAGTAGCCGACCGGCACCGGCGGGGACGCGAGCGTCGGCATCAGCAGCGCGTCGTAGCCGTTCAGCACGGCGAGCGCCTGCCGCACCACAAACTGGAGGTACGCCTCGGCGAAGACCAGCTCGCTGGCCCGGGTCTCCTGGCCGCGCCGGCGCATGTACGCGGTGAACGGCAGCAGGCGGTCCTCGCGGGCCGGATCGACCGGGGCCAGCGTGGCCATCGCGTACCAGACGGTCTCGAACGCCGGCACCGCGTCCGGGCCGAACGGCATGGCCACCTCCTCGACCTCGTGGCCCAGGCCGGCCAGCAGCACGCTGGCGTCCTCGTACGCGGCCACGCAGTCCGGGTGCACGGTGGCGCCCTCGATCGGGTGCTGCAGGGTCCGGCCGATGCGCAGCCGCCCTGGCGGGCGGGTGGCGCAGCCCAGGAACGTCTCCCCGGGCGGGAGTGGCGGCAGGGTGTACATGTCGCCCGGCTGGTTGCCGGCCATCACGTCCAGCAGCAGCGCCGCGTCCGCCACCGACCGGGCCAGCGGGCCCTCGGTGGCCAGCCCGGCCAGGTCCGGGACGAGCGGCGCGTTGGAGATCCGGCCGCGGGACGGTTTGAGGCCGAACAGCCCGCAGACGCTGGACGGGATCCGGATCGAGCCGCCGCCGTCGCTGCCCTGGGCGGCCGGGGCCAGGCCGGCCGCCACGGCCGCCGCCGCGCCGCCGCTCGACCCGCCCGCCGACCGGCTCAGGTCCCAGGGCGTCCGGGCCGGCGGCCCACCGCCGTCTCGGTGTAGCAGGGCAGGCCGAACTCGGGGGTGGCCGTCTTCCCCGTGATCACGGCCCCGGCGGACCGGAGCGCCGCGGTGACGTGGTCGTCGGTGGCCGGGACGTTGTCGGCGTAGACGGCGGAGCCGAGCGTCTGGCGGACCCCGGCCACCATGTTGAGGTCCTTGATCGGGATGGGGATCCCGGTCAGCGGGGGGAGCTCGCCGGCGTCTTCCGCCCCGTTCACGGCTTTCTCGGCGGCGGCGGCCTGGGCCGTGGCCAGCTCCGCGGTGACCGTGAAGAAGGCGCCCACGTCGCCGTTCATCCGCTCGGTGCGCTCCAGGTAGTGGGCGGTCACCTGCACCGGGGACAGCTCACGCCGCGGATCGCGGCGGCCAGCTCGGTCACGGTCAGGTCATGGATGTCACTCACGATTTCGCACCGTAGTCTCCTGTCTGGCCCCGGTCCAGAAGCCGGGTTCGGCGCATTCACGGTGTGTCACGTGATGTTCCCAGACAGCTACGCATTGCATCGGTTACGCTCTGACGCGTGGATCGGATGACGCGGCCGGGCCCGTCCGGGGCTGCTCCGGGGCCCGCGGGCCCCGGTGACCCCGCGCCCGCCGCTGCCCGCCAGACGCCCGGCGGCGCGATCCCGGACCTGCCGGAGGCCCGGGGCCCGCGGGATGCCCGGTCCCCGCAGGAGGTCGCGGACCCGCGGGACGCCCTGGACCCGCGGGACGCCCGGTCCCCGCAGGAGGTCGCGGACGAGGCGGACGAGGCGGACGCGCCGGTCGCCCGGGACGACGCGGACGATCCCGATGGCCCAGCCGACTTCGGCGGCCCAGCCGACTTCCGCGGCCGGGCCGACCCCCGCGGCCCGGCCGACTTCGGCGGCCCAGCCTGACCCGCCGGCTGGCGCAGCCCCGACGGCGCGGCCGCCTCCGAAGGCCCGGACGCCTCCGACGGAGGCATCGTCACCGCGGGTGACCGCCATCCCGGCGACGAGCACCCGCTGGCCAGTTTCGCGGCTGATCCCCGGATGCCGATCTGGATCCGCCGCGCGGTCATGGCCGCCGCGGCCGGCATCGTGGTGGGCATCCTCCTCGACTGGCGCTTCGGCCTGACCGCCGCGGCCCTGGTCGCGATCCTGGATACCGTCCACCGGTCGCGGACTACCGCGGTGATCCCCGCCGCGGTCCGGGTGACGTCCGCGCAACGGCGCACCCGGCGGCGGCTGCTGTGGGCGCGCCGGTCCGGCTACCTGACCCTGAACGGCCGGGCCATCCCGGGCACCAGCTGCATCATCGATCACCTGATCGTCGGGCCGGCCGGAGTGTTCGCGGTGGACTCCGAGCGGTGGGACCGCCGGCTGCCGCTCCGGGCCACCCAGGGCGGCCACCTCTACCACGGCCCGTACAGCCAGACCACCCGGCTGAAGCACGCCCAGCTGGAAGCGGCCGCCGCCGGCCGGCTGATCAGCGAGAGCCTGGGACGCAAGCAGCGGATCCGGCCGGCCATGGTGATCTACGGGCCCACCGTGCCGTGGACCGTGGCCCGGATCAGCGGCGTGGACGTGTTCAGCGGACGGCGGCTCCGCAAGTACCTGCGGGCCCAGGCCCGGGCCCGGCGTGAGCAGCGGCTGACTCACGAGGAGATCGCGCGCATCCATGCGGCCGCGCAGGCGGCCCTGCCGCCGCGCTGAGGCCACCCGCCATCCCGCCGTCCCGCCGTCCGGCGCCGGGCTCGGCATCATCGGGGTGCGTTATGCGCCGCCGGCGGGGCAGAACGCACCCGAATCATGGCTCGTCCCGCTGGCGGGCACGCGCCGCGCGGAGGCCGCACCGCCGGTACGCTGAAGGCTCCATCTTCATCAGAGTTCGCGTTATCCAGCGGTCGGCGCCGACCGCTGGCCCGGGCCTGGCCGCGCGGGGTCGCTGGCCGGCCCCGAATGACGCTCACTCGAAGCACCCTTGAGGGGAGCATGGTCATGCCACCGCTTCGGTCCCGGACGGTCACCCACGGCAGGAACATGGTCGGGGCACGCGCGCTGATGCGCGCCAGCGGGGTAGCCGGCGAGGACATCGGCAAGCCGATCGTGGCCGTGGCCAACAGCTTCACCGAGTTCGTCCCGGGCCACGTGCACCTGCGCGAGGTCGGCCAGGTCGTCTCCGACGCGGTGAAAACGGCCGGCGCGGTCCCCCGCGAGTTCAATACGATCGCGGTGGACGACGGGATCGCCATGGGCCACGGCGGGATGCTCTACTCCTTGCCCAGCCGGAGCTCATCGCCGACTCCGTCGAGTACATGGTCAACGCGCACTGCGCGGACGCCCTGGTCTGCATCTCCAACTGCGACAAGATCACGCCCGGCATGCTGATGGCCGCGCTGCGGCTGAACATCCCGACCGTGTTCGTGTCCGGCGGCCCGATGGAGGCCGGGCGGGCCCGGCCGGGCGAGGTGACCAGCTCTGGTGATCCGCGCAAGCTGGACCTGATCAATCCCATGATCGCCGCCGCCGACCCGAGCGTGTCCGACGAGACGCTGGCCGAGATGGAAGAAGCCGCGTGCCCGACCTGCGGCTCGTGCTCCGGCATGTTCACCGCGAACTCGATGAACTGCCTGACCGAGGCCATCGGCCTGGCGCTGCCGGGCAACGGCACCACGCTGGCCACGCACGCCGCGCGGCGCGCACTGTTCGAGCGGCCGGCGCTGGTCGTCGGCCTGGCTGAGCGGTACTACACCCAGGACGACGAGTCCGTGCTGCCGCGGTCGATCGCCAGCCGGGACGCGTTCGAGAACGCGATGGCGCTGGACGTGGCCATGGGCGGATCGACCAACACGATCCTGCACCTGCTGGCCGCGGCCCACGAGGCGCGGGTCGGCTTCGGGCTCAAGGAGATCGATGAGCTGTCCGCCGGGTGCCATGCCTGTGCAAGGTCGCGCCCAGCAGCGAGCGCTACCACGTCGAGGACGTGCACCGGGCGGGTGGCATCCCGGCCATCCTGGGTGAGCTGAACCGGGCCGGCCTGCTGAACACCGGCGTGCACACGGTGCACAGCTCCTCACTCGGGGAGTTCCTCGACGCCTGGGACCTGCGCTCGCCGTCGGTCACCGACGAGGCGGTCGAGTTGTTCCACGCGGCGCCCGGCGGTGTGCGCACGATCGAGCCCTTCTCCCAGGACTCCCGCTGGACCAGCCTGGATGAGGACCGCGACGACGGCTGCATCCGGGATCTGAAGCACGCCTACACCCGGGACGGCGGCCTGGCTGTGCTCTACGGCAACCTGGCCCCCGAGGGTGCGATCGTGAAGACCGCCGGCGTCCCCGAGGAGCTATGGCGTTTCTCCGGCCCGGCGAAGGTGTTCGAGAGCCAGGAGGCGGCCGTTGACGGCATCCTGGGCGGCAAGGTCGAGGCCGGCGACGTGGTGCTCATCCGGTACGAAGGCCCCAGCGGCGGCCCCGGCATGCAGGAGATGCTGTACCCGACCAGCTTCCTCAAGGGGAAGGGCCTCGGCCGGGCCTGCGCCCTGGTCACCGACGGACGCTTCTCCGGCGGCACCTCCGGTCTGTCCATCTGCCATGCCGCGCCGGAGGCCGCGGCGGGCGGGGTGATCGCGCTGGCCGAGGACGGCGACGTCGTGGAGATCGACATCCCGGCCCGGTCGCTGGAGCTGTCCGTCCCCGAGGCGGACCTGGCCGCGCGCCGCCAGCGGGTCCTCGACACGCTGGGCGGCTACCGGCCTGCGAGCCGGGAACGGTCCGTCAGCGAGGCCCTGCGCGTGTACGCGGCGCTGGCCACCTCCGCGTCCACCGGCGCGGTGCGGGACATCAGCCGTCTCGGGTCCGCCGCCGCCGCTGCTGCGGCCGCCCGTTTCCCGGGCACTGTCCCCCGGGCACGTTCCCCGGCACTGTTCCCGCCGCAGTTTCCCGGGCACTGTTCCCGGGGACGGCCAGTGACCGCGCGGGTCCGGCCTAGTGGCCGCAGCACGGGACTGGGTCGCCGGTGCACGGCCGCGCACTCTCCCCGCGGCGGTGGTCCCGGTCGCGGTGGGGTCCGGGGTCGCGTTCGGCTACGGTCACTTCTCGCTGTGGCGGGGCGTTCTGGCGCTGATCGTCGCGCTGGCCCTCCAGGTCGGGGTGAACTACGCCAACGACTACAGCGACGGGATCCGCGGCACCGACGAGGTACGGGTCGGCCCGGTCCGGCTGGTCGCCGCCAAGCTCGCCCCGCCACGCCAGGTCAGGGACGCGGCCCTGGGTTGCTTCGCGGTGGCCTGCGTGGCCGGTTTGGTCCTGGCCGCGGTGACCTCCTGGTGGCTGGTCCTGCTGGGCGCGGCGGCGGTCGGCGCGGCCTGGACATACACCGGGGCCGGCACCCGTACGGGTACCACGGCCTGGGCGAGATCGCGGTGTTCGCGTTCTTCGGGCTCGCCGCGGTGGCCGGGACCGCGTTCGTGGAGATGGATTCGCTGCCGTGGCTGGCGCTGGCCGCGTCCCTCCCGGTGGGGCTGCTGGCCTGCGCGCTGCTGGTGATCAACAACCTCCGCGACATCCCGTCGGACACCGTGTCAGGCAAGCGCACCCTCGCGGTGATCCTGGGGGACGCGCGGACCCGCGTGCTGTACGTGGTCTGCGTGCTCGGCCCGTTCGTGATCGCGGCGGCCATGGCGGCGGTGCGGCCTCTGGCGTTGCTGGTCTTCGCGGCCCTCCCGCTGGCGCTGGCCCCGCTCCGCGCCGTGCGGCACGGGGCGACGGGCCCGGCGCTGATCGGCGCGCTCGGCATGACCGGGCGCCTCCAGCTCGTCTTCGGCGCACTGCTAACCCTAGGCCTAGCCATCCGCCTCTAACCCCGCCCCCCCGGCCGTAATCGACTAACTGTTCGGATTACCCCCCAGTTTCGGGGGGTAATCCGAACACTTAATGGTTGTCCGCAGTCCCGTTGGGCGGGGCGGGGGGCACATTCGCCGTCGTGGGGAGCGGCTTCCCGGCCGCCGACTCAGCCTCGGCGGCCTCGGATGTCGCGCGCTCGGGGGATGCGCCGGTGATCTCCGGCACCGCCAGGTCCGTCAGTGCCTCAGCCTGGGCCCGAGGCGCGGGCCGCCCGCCGTTAGCAGCAGGTGGCGGTGCCGACCCCCCGGCGCTCTCCGGGCCGCCG
>CAVQEM010000008.1:0-3906 GCA_963711485.1 uncultured Actinomycetes bacterium | reverse complement strand
AAAAAAATCGCCGACGTTGCCGGCGAAGACGATATAGGGCATGCCGATGGCCTGGGGTGCGGCATCGATGGGGCGGAAGAGCGAGATCACGCCGGGAAACAGCTGGCCGGCTACCTCGGCGCGGCGGATGCCCAGGCCGTGCAGGGCCACGTCGTGGGCGGTGATCCCGCCTTTGGCGATGACCCAGGCGGGCTCGGCGGATAGCGCGTGCCGGACGGTCTGGGATAGGGCAGCGGAGACCGCGCGGGCGATGGCCAGGCTGCCGGCGGCATCGCGGCCGCGGACCATGGTACGGCTGGTGTAGAGCAGGACGTCGGATCGGCTCAGTGCCGCGGTGACCTGTTGTGCCGTGTCAGCGGCCACCTGGTCCGGGCTGGTGATGACGGAGGCGACGTCGAGTTCGATGTCGGCGGTGACGCGGCGCGCGCGCAGCGCGGCAACCTGCCGGCTGGTCTGGGCGACGTGGGATCCGACCACGATCAAGCCGTGCCCGCCGCGGCGTGCGCGGGGCCAGATCTGCTGGCCGCGAAGCGGCGCCATGGGCGCCAGGCCCGCCAGGGCCCGCACGAACGAGGGCCCGGTGCGGAACAGGAACGACCGGCCGGCCCGCCCGGCCAGCAGCACGCCGCAGGCCACCGCCTCCAGGTCGGAGTACTCCGTGGCGTTGACGATGACCCAGGCCCCATCCTGCATGCCGGCCAGCAGATCACGGACCCGGGACGGCCCGCCCAGCCTGATGTCGGCCAGGGTGATGCTGGCGACATCGCCCCGGTCAATCGTCCCGCCGCTTTTCTCGCTGATGAAGTCCTTCAGGCCGGATGCGGTGTAACCGAACGCCGGGTCTTGGGCGAACTCGGTCTGGCCGACCGGGATCAGATCGCCGCCGATCCGGGCCCAGTGGATGTCGGCGGCGGTGAGCCGCCCGGCCTCCAGGAAGGCCGGGACCAGGAGCACCCCGTCAAAGCCGCTGCCAAGCGCCCGCCGGCGGGCGGCCTGCAGCGCCGCCACCTCCGCCATCACATGCCCGCGCAGCGTGGAGTCGCTGCGGCTGACCAACTGGATCCCCGCGCCCCGCCGCCCGGCCACGGCGATCAGGCCGCCAGCAGCTTCCACGGTGCGCTCAACGGCGGCCGGCTCAGCCAGGCTGCGCGTATTGGTCAGCACGAAGCAAACCGGGCCCGCGCCGAAGGCGGCCTGGTAGGCGTCCTCCTCCAGGACGGTCACCACCTGAACGCCGTGCACCGCCTGCGACCCGGTCGGGTCATCATCTAGCACGCCCAGCAGCAGCCCATCAGCGGCACGCATCGCGCGGACCGACTCCCGCAGGCCACCATCATCGGGGAGGGCCCGGGGCAGGCCGGCGAACACCTCCGATGCGGCCGGCAGGCGATCCCACCGCAATCCGGCCCTTCCCTCCGTCAGCGACCGGTCAACAAGCACCACAATCACCATATCCCGCGCCACCGGCGCGGCCGAGGCACCGGCCCGCGGCGAACCCGGTGATCACCGGGAAGTACCCAGCTCAGCGGCCCGCCGATGCGGCCCTGAAACTGCCAAAGGTCCGATCGCCAAAGATGACAAGCCCCTGGAGACCATACCCCTCACGCGCAGACCACCCGTGATGCACGGCTGCATAGGGTGGGAGCGAATGGCCGCGAGCCACTCCGAACGAATGCCTCTTTGTGTCAAGGAGTTCCGTCGGCCTTCTTCGCCGGGTGTGAGGTGCCCTTCGGGTGCTGTGTCCTGGCCAGCGGATCTTGGCCGGGTGCCTTCCTCGTGGCCGATTGTGGCCGTCGTCTCGCCGTGCCTCCAGGTCGTTCGTCCTCGCTGCGCTGCGGGCGCTCCACCTGGACCCGCGGTTTCGCCGGCGGCAGGAGGGCAGCGATCGAGGAATGGCCAGCTCTGCCCCAGGCGCGGGCAGCGCCGGGCGGCAGGTCCCCGGCGGGGGTCGTAGTGTGGTGGCCAGGCCCGGGAGTGGCTTGCCCGAAGAGCCTGCCTGCGGGGTGCAAGCCGGCCGCGCTGGAGCCAGAGTCGTTCCCCGGTTGCCCTCCCGGGCCCTGGGCACGCGCGGCGGCGCGGCGGGCATCGGCCTGCAGGCGGGCATAGATGGCGTTGCTGACCTGCCGCTTCAGCGACCGCAGGGCCTCTTTCGGGGTCTTGCCCTCAGCGATCTTCTTGTCGTAGTACGCGCGGCCCTTGCTGTGCCGGTGCCGGACCTGGGTGACTGCGGCCATGTGGATGGCATGGTTCAGCCTGCGGTTCCCGCGCCGGAACAGCCGGCAGATCTTGCGCTTGCCGGAGGACACCTCGATCGGCGCGGTCCCGTTGTACGCGGCGAAGTGATCCCGGCCGGGGAACCGGGACACGTCGCGGACGTCGCCGATCACGGCCGCGGCGATGACCGGGCCGACACCGAACAGGCCGGTCAGGCTGGTGCCAGCGGCCTGCACGGCGGTGGTAAGCGTCTTCCTGGTCTCGCGCAGCCGCGCGTCAATGCCCCTCAGGTCCTCGAGGAAAGCGGCAGCGAGCTCACAGCGGGCCGTGTCCACCGCTCCGGCGGGCGTGACCGAGTCCGAGCAGCCGGGGTGAGCGGACGCCCTGATCGCCCTGGCGGCACCGCCGGGGACCAGCTCGCACAGCACTGCATGCAGCCGGCACACCACCTGGGTACGGGTCCGGCCCAGGTCCCGGTACCGCTTGGACCAGATCTTCAGCACCGCCGCGTGATCATCCGGCACGACCTCCCGCACACCGGGCGAGCGCAGCGCCGCGATAGCGACCGACCGGGCATCGTCCGGGTCGTTCTTGTTCGTGTCCCCGGCGGCCAGCAGCCGGACCCGCGCACCCAGCTTGGGCTGCACATCCAGCACCCGCTCACCCGCTGATACCAGCTCCTGGGCCAGCAGGTGCCCCATGCCCGCGGCACCCTCGACCGCCCAGGTCCGCTCCGGCCACGCCGCAGCCCACCCCAGCAGCTGCTCCGCCTGCCCGCGCAGGCCCGGACCCGCAGCTCACCCAGCTCCTCCTCGGCCGCGCTGATCACCACCGCTGTATGCGAGGCCTTATGCGGATCGATCCCGATCATCACTGCCGCCATGGGATGTACCTCCTGACCCTGGACGCGGCAAGGGCACCCGCGGCGGGCACGCCTGATTCCAGAAGGAGCTCGCTGGAGCTCGCGCCTCTTTTGAGCCACGACCACGGGCAAGGCCCCGGCAAGCAGGCACGTCGTTCGTAAGCCAGACCCCCCGCAACAGGGGGCGGCAGGCGGATCAAGAGCCAGCCCACCGGGACCTCTAAACGCTACGTCCTGACTCACTTCCATCCCGGCCAGGGCCCGCACCGTCTTACCCAAAGTCTCAATCAGGCGGGTTTGTGCGCTACCGGCTCGAGATTCTTGCCACGTTCCGTGGCGAGCTCCGGACTGGCTATTACCTCCACCGTCGGCTTATCGCCATCTTCGTCGGGTCGGCATCGAGAGTGGCGCTCCCGAGTCCAGAACGGACCCGCTGGTCGTTTTCCCAGGTCAAGCGCCCGAGCCCTGAGTAACCATGATCGGATTGCTGTTCGCTTTTGCGTCTCCGGCAGGATCCGGACCTGCACACGGCGTCAGGGTGCATGGGTCGTTGATTACTGCTGCGGGCAGGAACGTGGCCTTGGCCTGGCTCCGCGGGGCGCGAATGGGGCGCTGCAGGTGCCCGGCGGCCCTGACCCGCCCGTGATGTCTTCATCCTTTGGCCTGTATCTACCCCGGACGCCGGCCAGCCATGTCGGCGGCTCACGCTACGGGGGAATGCTCGGGGTCTGCGCTTGGCGCGCCGGGGAGGCGGCGCCTCGATGCTGGTCTATGCGTTCAAAGGCGCCGGGTAGCCGCTTCACAGCGGGCATGCTCCTGGGAGGATGCCC
>CAVQEM010000007.1:0-9264 GCA_963711485.1 uncultured Actinomycetes bacterium | reverse complement strand
CCCAGCAGCGCCTCGATTACCCCTTCGTGTTCGTAATCGTCAGCCCAATCCCCAGCGACATCAGAAACGGCAGATACAAAAACGTCTTGTACCACGCTTCGGGAAACAGCTCCTTCTGCGACGACCAGATAAAACGATGAAATGGAAAACGTCGACGCCAGAAACAGCGGGAAGTCGATAAACAGCATCTCCCACCACCCCTGGTAGAACCGGATAATCATCGCCGGCATCAGCAGCACGCTCAGCACCACCATCAGCGGATAGCTGATGTTCGCCGTCAGGTGATACCACGCCTCGATCTTGGCTTTCAGCGGCGCATCGCTGCGAAACATCCGCGGCAAAATCTTCTTCGACGTCTGGATCAGCCCCTTGGCCCAGCGCTCCTGCTGCGTCTTGAAGGCCGTCATCTCAATCGGCAGCTCCGCCGGACACTCCACGTCCATCAGATATTTGAATTTCCAGCCGATCATCTGCGCGCGGTAGCTCAGGTCGGTGTCTTCGGTCAGCGTGTCGTGCTGCCATCCGCCCGCCTCTTCAATCGCCTGCCGGATGCGCCACATTCCCGCCGTGCCGTTGAAGCTCCCGCACACCCCGCCGCGCGACCGGCCGCCGTGCTCCAGCACAAAGTGGCCGTCCAGCAGGATGGCCTCCACCTCGGTCAAAAACGAGTAGTGCCAGGAGCTCGCCATGACCTGGTCATGCCCCCAGGTCGGCCAGTGGCTGGCGCGAAGGCAAATGCCACAGCGGCACGAACCGACGAACACAGGCGCAGGATCGCCTCGGTCGAGGTACCGGGCCCAGATCCGTGGGTCGCGCACCAGGGCCCCGCGCAGCGTCAGCAGGTTGTGCGAGGTTATGCGTGGCGTTCTCGGCCATGCACAGGGCGTGCCGCTCGGGAAAGAAGAAGTTCATCTCCGCGGCGCCTCGGTGCCGGGAGTGAGCTGGAACTCAATCAGCACCCCGTCCACCGTCTCCTGCTGGCCAGTCCGGGTGATGTGCACGGTCGGCGGGATCAGCGACACCGTCCCGGTCGAGGTCGTCATGCCCAGCCCCGCGCCGATCTGCCGGTCGCGCGCCTTGTCGAGTTCGGCGCCGTACATGTAGACGGCGCGGCGGTTCATCGCGCGCGCCCGCGTACACGTTCTCCTCGACCGCGTGCTCCAGGAACCCGGCCGGGGCCAGGATCGGCACGTCCCCCGTGACCACGCCGCGGACGCCGACGAAATGATCGCCATGGCTGTGGGTGTAGATCACCCCTGTCACCGGGCGGTCACCGCGGTGGCGCCGGTACAGGGCGAGCGCGGCCGCCGCGGTCTCGGTGGAGATCAGCGGGTCGATCACGATGACACCGCTGTCGCCTTCCACGATCGTCATGTTCGAGAGGTCCAGGCCGCGGACCTGGTAGATGCCGTCCGTCACCTCGAACAGGCCCTGCCGTGCGCACAGCTGGGACTGCCGCCACAAGCTCGGGTTAGCCGAGTCCGGGCAGTCGCCGGCCAGGAAGGAAAACGCGTCGTTATCCCAGACGACCCGGCCGCTGGCGTCCTTGACCACGCACGGGTCCAGCGAGCCGATGAGCCCCCGGTCGGCGTCCGCGAAATCCGCGCGATCCCCAAACGGCAGGTCAGTCATCCAGGCGCTCCTCACCTGCGGCGATCCAGCGACCAGCGCCGTAGGGCTGCCGCCTGCCGCTTACCCCCTGTCAGTTAGCCCTGCCAGGGCGGGCACATTACACCTGGACCGCCGCCGCGAAGTTATCAGGAGTTACCCATGGTGGGCCTGGGCCGCGCGCGGCGATTCACCCGCCGTGGGTGATGACCAGTTCGCGCCTTCGGGCCGGTGCGACACCGGAGGGCACCCCAGGCCGTACGGCAATGTCGGGTTAGGCGCGGGCCGCGGCCCGCAGCGGAACGACGAGATAGCGGAACTCCGCGATAGCTGGCCCCCCGGGTGGTGAGCCCGGGTCCCCGGAGGTCGCCTGGGAGCTCACCCGGGTTATCAGCGCGGGCTTGGCTGGGCTGGTGAACTCGATCCGTGAGCAGCCCGGGATCGGCCCTGGCTCGCTGGCGCTGGCTGGCCCTGGGCTGGCCGATCCCGGGCTGGCCGGCCTGGCTGGCCGTCGGGCTGGCCTGAGCTCCTGCTCGCCGTCCGGGCCGACGCTCCCTCGGCCGCTCCGGCTCGGCCGGCGTCATCCGTGTCACCGGCGTGCGGACGGGACTGGGGTGGCACCGCCGCGGCGGCGAGGCCGTCGAGCAGGTAGTGCGGGTTGAACGCGATCACGGGCTCGTCGCCGCGCGAAGTCGGCGGGGACCGTCTCCACCGCCCGCGCCCGGCCCTCGGTCTGCGCCTCGATCAGCACCCGGCCCGGGCCGAACGTGAGCCGGACCGGGCTGGCCCGGTCGGCGACCAGGGAGACCCGGCGGACCGCCTCGGTGAACGGCCCGGCGGGCACGTCGGCACGGCAGCCGAACTCGGTCGGGAAACGGGACCGGTACCGGATGAACTCGCCGCCGATCAGCCGGCGTGGTCAGCTGGCGGCCGCCGATCCCGAAGCTGATCATGCCCTCGGCGGGCCGGGGCTCGTCGGCCGGCTTCGCGGCCGGGTGCCCCGGGCCCGAAGGCGACCGACACCGGCACGCCCGGGGTCATCGCCCGCGCCGCGTCGGCCAGCGTCCGCGCCGGAACCAGGGCGGCCGCGCGCACCCCCGGCTGCACCGGCTCCCACGGCATCTCCCGCACCGCCAGGCGGTACCGGTCGGTCGCGGCCAGCGTCAAGGTCGCGCCGTCGATGTCCAGGCAGACCCCCGTCAGCATGGGCAGAGTGTCGTCCCGGCTCGCCGCCGCCACGACCTGGCCGATGGCCGCGCCCAGGACGCCGCCGTCCACGGTGCCGGCCAGTGGCGGCGCGGCCGGGAAGCGCCGGGTATTCCTCAGCGGGCAGCGCGACCAGGGCGAACTCGGCGCTGCCGCAGCTCAGGTTCACCGCGTCCGCGTCGGAACTGATCTCGACGGCTAGCGCCGGCAGGCTGCGGGTGATCTCGGCGAGCAGCCGCCCCGGGACGATCACGGTGCCGGGTTCCCCGATCTCCGCCTCGATCTGCGCGGTCGCGGAGACCTCGTAGTCGAAGCAGGACAGGGTGAGGTCCGGTCCCCGCGTCCAGGCGCAGGCCAGACAGCACCGGGACCACCGGCCGGGTGGGCAGGGCCCGGGCCACCCAGGCCAGCGCCTCCGCCAGCACGTCCCGATCGACCCTGATTTTCATGTCCGTGCCCTCCGCGCCATCGTGATGAGGGCGTCGCTCCCTCGCGTCACGAGGGCGCTCCCGCCCGGGCGGCCCGGGGTTGCCGGGGTGCCGCCAGTCCGATACTGGCACGGCACACCGACAATCCGGGCCCGTCCGGGGCGCAGGCGCACCGAGCGGCCGGACCGACGGGAGCGCCCCGGACCGACGGGAGCGCGCCGATTGGGCCGCCCCGGCCGATCGGGCCGCCCCGGCCGATGCGGCCGTCCGGGCCGCCCCGGGCCTGGACGGGCCGATGGGGCGCGCCGATCGGGCCGCCCCGGCCGATCGGGCCGCCCTGGCCGATGGGCCGTCCCGGATGCCCGGGCCTGGACGGCCCGATGGGGCCGCCGAGGCTGACCGTTTAAGGCCGGCTCACCAGGCCGACTCGACGAGGCCGACTCGACGAGCTCCGGCGGGGCAGACGCCAGCGTGGCCTGGATGGCCTCGGCGAGCGCCCGGGCCGACTCGGCGGTCAGCTCGACGGCCACCCGGGCCGACGGTCCCTGCCCGGGGTTGAGGAAGTCGATGTTCAGCGTGTGCTCGGCGGGCGCATGCACCGGGTGATCGAAATACACGCTTGCCTCGCTGAGCTTGAACCACCCGGCCGCGCCCTTGCCGCTGCCGGCGACGTCGACCTTCTCGGTGAGATACGTGCACATGAGCGGTCTCCCCTCAGCTGGCCAGGTAGCGGCCGTAGAAGTCCCAGATCTTCTGCCAGCCATCGGTCGCGGCCTCGGGCCGGTACGCGGTCCGGTTCACCGCGAAGAACGCGTGCCCGGCGCCCTCGTAGCTGTGGAACTCAAAAGTCTTACCCGCCTCGACGAGTGCCTTCTCCAGTTCGGCGACCTGTTCCGGCGAGGGATGGGAGTCCTCCGCGCCGAACAGCCCGAGCAGCGGGCAGGACAGGTTCGGGGCCAGCTGCACGATCGGGCCGACCTTGAGCGGCATCCCCTCGGGGGGCGTGCCGACCACGAACGCGCCGTAGCAGTCCACCGCCGCGTCGAGCGGCAGGCTGCAGGCGGCCAGGAACGACTGGCGGCCGCCGGAGCAGTAGCCGATCGTGCCGGCCCTGCCGTTGGAGTTAGGCATCGCCCGCAGGTACGCGACCGCCCCGCCCACGTCACCGACCAGCCGCTCGTCCGGCACGCCGCCCGCGGCCCGCGCGGTGGCCGCCGCGTCGTCCGGGCTGGCGCCCGGCGCCTCCCGCCAGTACAGGTTGGGGCATACGGCGTTGTAGCCGTGCGCCGCGAACGTCCTGGTGATCTCCTTGGTCTGCGCGTCGTATCCGGGCATGTGATGGATGACTACGACACCACCGAACGGGCCCGGGCCGAGCGGCCGGGCCAGGTACGCCTCTATCTGGTCCCCGCCGGCCCCGGCGAGGCTGATGGTCTCCGCCTGAATAGCGTCATACATGGAGCGCCCTCTTCCTGTGCGTCGTCTTCCCGGGCTGGACTGCTCTTCCCGGGCCTCGCCGCCGCGTTCGATTGCGCCGCGGCCGAGGCGATTACTTGTGCCCAGGCAACTATCACATCCTGCCAGCAGTCCCTGTCGGCCGAGGCCAGTGGCAGACTCCTCCCATGACTTACGTAGCTGCCGATGACCGTTACGAGCACACGCCTTACCGCCGCTGCGGGCGTAGCGGGATCGAACTGCCCGCAGTGTCGCTCGGTCTCTGGCAGAACTTCGGTGACGACCGGCCCATCGACACGCAGCGGGCCACCCTGCGGCGGGCCTTCGACCTCGGCGTTACCCACTTCGACCTGGCGAACAACTACGGACCGCCGTACGGCTCCGCCGAGATCAACTTCGGCCGGATCCTCCGCGAGGACCTGCGGCCGTACCGGGACGAGCTCATCATCTCGACCAAGGCCGGCTACGACATGTGGCCCGGCCCGTACGGCGATCGCGGCTCCCGCAAGTACCTGCTGGCCAGCCTGGACCAGTCGCTGGGCCGGATGGGCCTGGACTACGTGGACATCTTCTACAGCCACCGCGCCGACCCCGACACCCCGCTCGAGGAGACCATGGGGGCGCTGGCCACCGCGGTCACCTCGGGCCGGGCCCTGTACGCCGGCATCTCCTCCTACTCCGCGGAGCGCACCCGCGAGGCGGCCGCGATCCTGCGCGAACTGGGTGTGCCCCTGCTCATCCACCAGCCCTCCTACTCCATGCTCAACCGCTGGATCGAGGGGGAACTGCTGGACACGCTCGGCGAGGAAGGGATCGGCTGCATCGCGTTCTCGCCCCTGGCCCAGGGACTGCTCACCACGAAGTACCTGAATGGCGTGCCCGGCGATTCCCGGGCGTCGCGCGATGGCTCGCTCAGCCGTGATCAGATCACCGGCAAGAACCTGGCGCACGTCCGTGCCCTGAACGAGATCGCCCGCGAGCGCGGCCAGTCCCTGGCGCAGATGGCCATCAGCTGGGTCCTGCGCGACGAGCGGGTCACCTCGGCGCTGATCGGCGCGAGCAGCGTCACGCAACTCGAGGAAAACCTCGCGGCCGCGGGCCGGTCGTCGTTCACCGCGGAGGAACTGGCCGCGATCGACCGGCACGCGGTGGAGGCCGGAATCAACATCTGGGCCGCGTCGAGCCAGAACTGACCTGCGCCCTGGACAGGCTGCGCCCCGGCACCGCGGTGGGACAATCCCGGGTGATGCGCGATGATGAGCCTCGACCGTCACCGTCACGGGCCGCAGCCTCAGCGAGGTCTATCCCGGCTTTAATGCGCGCCGTTGCCAGCGGGCTGCACGGAGAGGTAGCAAACTTAGGGACATGACACAGACCGCGGCTGTCGTGGCCGTCGTCGTCTCCCTGATGCTCGGGTACTACTGGGCCCGGTGGCGGCGCGCGGAGGGTTCTGCCAGGTCAGCCCGGGCGCTGGCCGACGCGGCCGGGAGGCAGGCGTGGAAGGCCCGAGGGGTGATCCTGCTGATGGGGGTCGCCGTCTACGTGGTGATCCATCTCTGGCTCGGCGGCCGGGGACGGTGACGTGACGTGACAGTGACGGTGACGCGGCCGCGCGCCGCCCGTCAGGCGGGTGTGATCCCCTGGGGGAACTTGAACACCTGGTTCGGGTCGTAGGTCTTCTTGATCCGGGCCAGCTGCGCGTAGTTGGCGCCGTAGTAGGCCTGCCGCCAGTTCGTCAGGTCCGGGTCCACGTAGTTCTGGTAGCACTGGCCGCTCGCCCACGGCCGCATCGACGCGTAGAAGGAGCGCAGCCAGGCGTGCTGGCGGCCCACGCCGGCCGCCGAGCCGCCCTCGTTCCAGCTGGTCGAGTACTGGGCCAGGAACAGCGAGTCGCGGTGCACGAACGCGGTCGAGGCCGGGCCCGGCCGGTTCAGCGCGCCGCCGAACGCGTCGAAGGCGATGGCGCCCACGCCGCCCGCGGCGCCCCGCACGCCGCGCATCCGGTCGATGCCGGCCACCAGCGCGCGGATGCCCGCGGGCGGGATCTTCCGGGTGAAGAAGTCGGACTTGGCGTAGGACGGGACGCGGGCCAGCCTGCCGTTGGGCGTCTGGGACGGCAGATGGCACTCGGACACCGACAGGTTCGCGCAGCCCGCCTCGAGCATCATCACCTGCTGGTAGGTCTGTTCGGCCACGAACGGCGGCCCGGATGGCGCGGAGCCCACCCGCTGGTAGAGACGGCGCAGCAGCGCCTGGCAGGCGGGCACGCTGCCGAGATAGGTCCCGCCGACCTGGATGACCGGCGTGCCGCCGTGCGGGGCCGCGGACATGTGCAGGTTGGACCACAGGTCGTCGGGCTGGTACGGCGCCCAGGACTGCCATCCCGCCACCACCCTGGCCGCCTGTGACCAGGGCCAGCTGAGGAAGAACACCACCAGCCGGGACAGGCGGTGGGTCCGGAACGTGAACGCGGTGGCGATGCCGAAGTTGCCGCCGCCCCCGCCCTGGCAGGCCCAGAACAGGTCGCTGTGGCTGGACGCGCTGCAGCTCCGGACCATGCCGTCGGCGGTGACGATCTGCACCGCCTCCAGGGCGTCGCTGGTCAGCCCGTAGGCCCGGGCCAGCACCCCGACGCCGCCGCCGAGGGTGAGGCCGGCCACCCCGACCGTCGGGCACGACCCGCCCGGCACGGCCAGGCCGTGCGCGGCGAGCCGGTTGTACAGGTCGATAAGGTGCAGGCCGGTGCCGACCCGGACCGACTGCTCCCTCCCGACCTGGAACGAGTTCATCGCGGTCACGTCCACCATGAGCCCGGCCGTGCCAGGCGTGCTGGACCAGCCCGCATAGCTGTGCCCGCCCGACCGGGCCGCGACCGGCAGCCCGAACGTGCGGACGAAGGCCAGGCAGGCGCTCACGTCGGGCGGGCTGGCGCAGTACGCGATGCCGGCGGGCCGCTTGTAGTCGAACCGCGGGTCGAAGAGTTCCTTCGCGGCCGGGTAGACCCGCATCCCCGGGCGGATCAGCTTGTGCGTGGACAGGGCGCTGCGCAGCGCCATCCAGTCCCCGGACCCTGGGCCCGCCTGCGGCGCCGCGGCCGCCCGGTGGCCGCGGCGGAGCATCCCGGACAGGGGGACGGCACCGGCCGCGGCCCCGGCCAGCGCGAGGAAGCGGCGCCGGCCCGGCCCGGACTCCGGGCCTGCTGCTACCCGCCCTGGGTCCTCCCCGGTCCCGGGGCCGAAGCCCGTCTCGTCGGCGTACGGCCGGACTTCGCTGTCCATGGATGCCCCCAGTTCCCCGCCATCTCGCTCTCGTCACATCCCGGGCAGGCCGCCGCCGGGCGCGGCGAGCGGCCCCGATACTTATACAGACGCCAGATATCACCCTCTGGTTGTGCGAAGTAACAGAAAGCCGGCCGGACCTTCGTTGCGGAAAAAGAATTTGACCTACTCAAGCAATCCCGTCTATGTTTGAGCTACTCAACTATTGAGCGGCTCAGGGGTCGCCGCCGCGACAGCCGGGGGGAGGCAGGAGACACCGTGTACGAGCGCACCGAGGAAACCCAGCGTGATGTGGACCTTCTGGACGCCCTGGGCGGCCTGATCGCCCGGCTGCTGGCCGAGGGCGAGCGGCTGGCCAAGGACTGCGGCGTCCCGACCTTCTTCATCAAGGCGCTGCACCTGATCGACGGCCCGCTGGCCATGAAGGAACTGGGCCAGCGGATGCACTGCGACCCGTCGTTCGTGACGAACATCGCGGACATGCTCGAGAAGCGGGGGCTGGCGGTCCGGGAAAGCGACCCGGCCGACCGGCGGGTCAAGCGGCTGGTCCTGACCAGCGCGGGCCTGGAGATGAAGCAGCAGATGGAACAGGCGATGCTGGAACGCTCACCGTGGCGCCAGGCCCTCACCCAGGAGGAGCGCGCCACCCTGATCTCACTGATCCACAAGATGGCTCCCCCGCTCAGCGCCACGAACCCGCACGACTGCCCGGCGGAGGAGGTGACCAACTTCCTGGCCACTGCTGCCACACCCACGGTGGGCTGACCGCCGCACCGACTGGTCCCTGGCCGCGCCACAGCGGCCAGCGAGACGCGCCGATGAGTGGCGGCTCCTCTCTTCGTCCCCCACACGTAGCACGCGGCGGAGCAGCCGCGGCCTTGGTTCACTATGCCCCGACAAGGAGACGGCATGACCTCCACACAGCCCGCGGCCGGAGGCGCCACCGCACCTGGCGCGGCCGCCGGCCCTGTCCAACGACATCTCGGCCTGGCCCTGGTGGTCATCGCCACCGCGCAGCTCATGGTGGTGCTCGACGCGACGATCGTCAACGTGGCACTGCCCCATGTCCAGGCGGCCCTGGGCTTCTCCGGCACCGGCCTGGAATGGGTCGTCAACGCGTATGCGCTGACCTTCGGCGGCTTGCTGCTGCTGGGCGGCCGGGCCGGGGACATCCTCGGCCGGCGGCGCGTGTTCATCGCCGGGATCATCCTGTTCTCGGTGGCGTCCCTGCTCGGCGGCTTCGCCACCACTCAGGCCTGGCTGCTGGCGTGCCGCGCCGCGCAGGGCGT
>CAVQEM010000006.1:0-43595 GCA_963711485.1 uncultured Actinomycetes bacterium | reverse complement strand
GGATGATCTCCCCCGACTCCACCCGGCACAGCGCGATCCGGCCCAGGTAGGCGGACGCGTCGAGGTTGGTCACGTGGGCCCGGAGGGGCTCGGCCGGGTCGTAGGTGGGCGCGGGCACGGTGTCACGCAGGACAGTGAACAGCGGTTCCAGGTCCGGCGAGTCCGGCAAGGTGCCATCGGCCGGGCGATTCAGTGACGCACGGCCGGCCCGGGCGGACGCGTACACGATCGGGAACTCGATCTGCTCCTCAGTGGCATCCAGGTCGAGGAACAGTTCGTAGCAGGCGTCCACCACCTCGGCGATCCGCGCGTCCGGCCGGTCCACCTTGTTGATCACCAGGATGACAGGGAGGTTCGCCTCCAGCGTCTTGCGGAGCACGAAGCGGGTCTGGGGCAGCGGGCCCTCACTGGCGTCCACTAGCAGGAGCACGCCATCCACCATGGACAGGCCGCGCTCGACCTCACCGCCGAAGTCGGCGTGCCCGGGGGTGTCCACGATGTTGATGGTCAGGCCGCCGTGAGCCACGGCGGTGTTCTTGGCCAGGATCGTGATGCCCTTTTCCCGCTCCAGGTCACCGGAGTCGAGGACCCGGTCGGCGACCTGGGCGCCGACCCGGAACGCGCCGGACTGCCAGAGCATGGCGTCGACCAGCGTCGTCTTGCCGTGGTCGACGTGCGCGACGATCGCTACGTTGCGCAGTTCATCGCGGGTGGCAAGCTGGGACTGGCGAGCGGGCATACAGGAATCTCATTTACCTCGGAAGTGGGAGCGGCACACACTGGCGCCAGCTCCATTCTATTCGGTGCTGACCACCGAGCTATCCGGCGAACACGGCGGGCCCAGCCCGGGGGTTGGCCGGTCCTGGCGGAGCACCGCGAGCAGTTCCTCGTAGGGGCCGATCAGGTAGGCCTCGTCCCCCGCCCGGAGCCTGGTGCCGCGGCGCGGCGGGTGCTCCAGGTAACCTTGGTCGAACGTCCGGCTGATGGCCAGGATGCGCGTCGCCGTGCCTAGGTCCCGCATGGCCAGCCCGTCGAGGCCGCCGCCGCGGGTTACCTTCAACCGGGCCACCAGGAGCGGCTCGTCGCCGACGTAGAACGTATTCAGCACATCGAGCCCGAGCGCCGCGCCGACGAACCAGGGCGCCGCAAGGGCCGCAGTTGAACGAACGTTGCGGAACCCGAAATTATGCCGGACGGAGCGGGCCAGCTGCGGATCGAACATGCGCAGCACCACGGGCGTGCCTTCCCAGCGCGCCCCCAGCTGGTCACGAACGGCCAGGCCGGTCTCCAGGTTGGCCAGGTCGTCGCTGGTCAGCACCGCCACGGCCGAGGCACTGGCCAGGCTGACCGACTCCAGCGTCTCGGGCAGGGTGGCGTCCGCGATAACCACCGGCACGCCGAGAGCCCGGGCCTGGCTGAGGTGCCGGTTGCCGTCGTGCTTCTCGACCACGACCACGTCGCTGCCCGCAGCGACCAGCCGGGAAGCGGCCTGCATGCCGACCGAGCCGAGGCCGATGACGAGCACATGGCCGCGCAGCCCGGTGATCCGCCGCCGCCCCAGCGATTCCTCGATGCGGCGGCTGACCAGCATGTTGGTGAGCATGGCGAAGAACACCGCGACGAACAGGGCGCCGAGCAGCATCAGCAGGATGGCCCCGCCCATGAGCCACGGGGACTGGTTCCGGAACGAGAAGTCGCCGTAGCCGACCGTGGTGACGGTTTCCACGGTGAAGTACGCGGCGTCCAGCAGCGGGATGTGGTGGCCACCGGCCAGCCGGTAGGTCAGCCGGAGGATCACCGTGGACCCGATGAGCACGGTGAACAACGCGAACAACGCGAACACCAGCCTGCGGTCCACGGCGTTGAGCAGCGACACCGCCAGGTGCCGCAGGTAGGCGGCGGCCCGGACGGGCCGATTGGCCGGGTCGGTCCGGGCAGCCACGGTACGGGGCTGCTGTTGGGGGCCGGTTACCCCGGCTCCCCTCAGCTCGTCCGGCGTCCCGATCAGCGTCACGCCGTCCCCGGCCGCGACCCGGTGATCCCGGCCGGGGCAGATCTCGACGGCGCCGCCATCCGCGGGCAGCACCGCGATCGGGGCCAGTGCACCGTACAGCTCGCGCAACGCGGCGGAGGCCGGGGCGATGGTCCGCGCAGCGGCGAACCGTTCGCCGGCCAGCCTGATGTCCTGGACTCCGGTGTGCAGGCAGGCCTCTGTGATCGACGGGGCGGACAGCCCGGCCACATCGAGCACCGAGATGGCGATCCGGGACAGCGCACGGCCCACGGCCGGGTTGCTGAGCTGGACGACGACCCGCACGTCGGCGCGCAGTTCCCGGGTCAGCAGGGCCGTCTCCAGCGTGCCGAGGTCGTCTTCCTGGGCGCAGATCACGGCCCTGGCTCCGGCCAGGCCCGCTTCAGCCAGGATCTCGGCCGACCGGGAACTGCCCGCGATATGCGGGATACCCCAGCCGATGAGGTGACGGGCCAGCCTCAGGTCCGGGTGGTCGTTGACGACGATAGTGGGCACGCCGGAGGCGTTGAGCAGCTCGACGATCCGCAGGCCCACCCCGTGCAGGCCGCAGACGATCACGTGCCCCCGCCACCCCGCGTACGCCCCTGTCACCCCGCCGAGGGTGGCATGGGCAGATGTCAGGAATGTTAAGGCGTCTGTCAGGTGATGAGGGCGGCGGCCGGTCTGCTGGCCGCCTGAACCCGGGCCGGGCGCCGAGATCCGCGGCTCACTGCCGCTGGCCTGATTCACCGCGCAGCGACGGCGCCGGGCCCGCTCTGTCATCCCACATCCGGCGCAGCGTCTGGGCGCCGAGCTGCTCCTTGTTGAGGTAGCCCCAGGCCCCGCTGACCGCGGCGCCGCTGGGCAGGTCGCCGGCCTTGTATGTCGAGCACAGGAAAACGACGATGTCCGGATGGGCGGCGGTGATGCGCCGGGTCGCCTCGATGCCGTTCATCTCCGGCATGTTGATGTCCATCAGCACCAGCGCCGGGCGCAGCCGCTCGACCAGCTCGATGGCGTCCCGGCCATTCGCGGCCTCCCCGACGAGCTCAAAGCCCTCCATCCGGCGCAGCACCGCGCGGGCGGCTAGCCGGAACGGCGCCTGGTCGTTGACCACCAGGACCGAGTGGGAGACGGTCACCACACCAGGTTCGCATGGCGGATGGGGCTCGAGCGAGGGTGCTGCCCTCCCGGGCCGGGTGGGGAAACCCCCCCTGACCCTTACCCGGATCGCTGGCTCAGGTAGACCAGGACCGCCTTGACCCGCCGGTTCACGTCCTTCTCCTCCGACAGGCCCAGCTTCGTGAAGATCGAGTTGGTGTGCTTCTCCACGGCGCGGCCGGTGATGAACAGGGCCGCGGCGATGGCCGCGTTACTCTTCCCCTGGGCCATCTCCGCCAGGATCTCCGTCTCACGGGGCGTCAGCGACGACAGCCCGGACCGCTGCTCCTGCGCCCGGGCCCGGACCAGCTCGTCGACCACCAGCGGGTCGATGACCGAGCCGCCCGCGGCCACCTGGCGGATGGCCCGGACCAGCTCGTCGGCGCCCCCCACGCGTTCCTTGAGCAGATAGGCCCGGCCGGCCGAGCCATGCTCCAGCAGGGTCACCGCGTAGGCCGGGGCCGTGTACTGGCTCAGCACCACCACCCCGACCCGGGCATGATGCTTGCGGATCCAGGCGGCCGCCTGGATGCCCTCGTCGGTCCCGGTCGGCGGCATCCGGATGTCGGTCACCACCACGTCGGGCACCTGCTCGGCCACGACGGCAAGCAGTCCCGGCAGGTCGCCGGCCACCCCGACCAGGTCGAGGTCGCCGCTGGCCGCGATCAGGCGAGTCAGGCCCTCCCGCAGGAGGACATTGTCCTCGGCCAGTGCCACCCGGATCGTTGCCATCGCGCGGTGATCGTAGCGCGTCGCCGCGGCCCCGGATAGGCCGGTCAGCGCGGCTCGTGGTGCTAGCCACCCACCCGGCGTGGTGTGGGCACCCGTGCCGGTACGCGCCCCACCGGGCACAATGACGCCATGCGTACCTGCACGCCGCGCGGCCACGGGACTGGCTCCGCGCGATGAGAGCGGCCGTGTACCGGTTTGCCAGGACCTGGGCCAGCACCTGGCGGGCGGTGGCAGCCGTGGCCCTCGTCGGCGGCCTTCTCGGCGCCGTGGCCCTGGCCTCGGTGGCGGGGGCGCGGCGCACCGCGTCCGCCTACGGGCGCTACCTGACCTCCATCCGGGCCAGTGACGCGTTCGTCAACATCCCCGGCGTGCTGCCCGGGATGCCGGCGGCACAGGCCCTCACCATGATCTCCCGGCTGCCCGGGGTCGCCGCGAGCGCGGGCTACCTGGGACTGAACGCCAACCCGGTGGTCCACGGCCGGGTGGACGACTCGTTCCTGACCGACGGCCTCACCGGCAGCTTCGCCGGCCCCGGCTTTACCGCCGACGGCTTCGGGCAAGACCGGATGACGGTCCTGGCCGGCCGCCTGCCTGCGATCGGCTCGACCGATCAGGTCGCGCTGACCCCCGCCATAGCCTGGACGTTTGGCGTGGGCGTCGGCGGGCGCGTGACCTACCAGGTCTACCACCAGAATCCCCTGACCGGCCAGGACGTCCGCACCGGTCGCACCACGTTCCGTGTGACCGCGATCGTGGACATCCCGCCCGTCCTGACCGACGCGTCCGACCAGAAGAACGGCGCGGTCCTGCCGCCCGCCGCGACCCAGCGGCTGCTCACGGCGGACGAATTCGGGTGGGTCGGGGTCCGGCTCGACCGCGGCGTCGCCGGGATACCGGCGCTCCAGGCCGAGCTGGCCCGGCTGGCCGTCCGGGTGCAGCGGCAGATCCGCCAGAAGGACCACCTCAATCTGGACGGGCTGACCTTCAACATCAACAGCGCTGACATCACCCGCCGCCAGGTGCAGCAGGCGATCCGGCCGCAGGCGGTCGCGCTGACCATCTTCGGCGCCTTCGCGGCCCTGGCCATGCTCGTCCTGGTGGGCCAGGGACTGACCCAGCTGCTCAGCCGGGCCAGGCCGGACATCGCCGCCATGCGGGCGCTGGGCGCCACCCGCGCCCAGGCCGGGCTGGCGGCCGGCCTGCCGGGCGCCGTCGCGGTCCTCGCCGCCGTGGTCCTCGCCGTGGCGGGCGCGATCGCCCTCTCCCCGCTGGCCCCGGTCGGCCCGGTGCGCAGGTTCGACCCCGCCCGCGGGTTCCAGGCCGACGGGCTCATCCTGGGCGCCGGAACGGTCCTGCTCACGGCTGTCCTGCTGGGGCTGCTGACGATCATGGCGGCGCGCGCGGTCCAGCCCCCGGCCCGCCGGCAGGGCACCGATCGGTCCTCGGCTATCGCCCGGGCGGCCGCCGCGGCCGGCCTTTCCGCTCCCGCGGTGGTCGGCAGCCGCAACGCGCTGGAGCCGGGATCTGGCCCGCGGGCGGTCCCGGTCCGGGCGGCCCTGCTCGGCTCGGTCGCCGCGGTCGCCGCGGTTACCATCGCCGTGGTGTTCGGGGCCAGCCTGACCGGGCTGACCACTCATCCGGCGCGCTACGGATGGAACTGGAATGTCCTGATCCAGGCCGAGGGTGGCTACGGGAACTGGTATCCGGCGACCATGAACCGGCTGATGAGGGGACAGCCAGCGGTCGCGGGCTGGTCGAGCTTCGGGTTCGGCCAGCTTCCCGTGGACGGCACGGTGGTCCCCGTGCTCGGCCTGGAGCGCAACCGCGGCTCGGTCGAGCCGCCCACCACCAGCGGCGCGCCGATCGCCGGCAACGGCCAGATCCAGCTGGGCAGCGTCACCCTGCGCCAGCTGGGCAAGCAGGTCGGGGACAGCGTCCTGGTCGGCGTCCGGCCCTACCGGCGGTGGCTGCGGATCGTCGGGACCGTGACGCTGCCCTCGTTCGGGGTCGCCCTCACCGAGCACGTCTCGCTGGGCCGCGGCGCGATGCTGTCCGAGCATGACCTGCTGGCGACCCAGGGTCTGAGTACCGCCCCGGCGACCTCGGAGAGCACCTCATCACAGGCCGACCCCTCGGCCATGGCGATCGACCTGAAGCCGGGCACGACCGCAGCCCAGCGGGCCTGGCTCGTCCAGTGGATCACCTCCCACAACCCGGATGGAACGCCCGGCGGAACCTATGAGCTGACGCATTTCCGCGCCGCCGCCATCGAGAACGCCTCGCAGATGGGCAGCCAGCCGCTGTCACTGGCCCTGGGCCTCACCGCGGCCGCCGTGCTGTCCCTGGCGCTGACCGTGCTCTCCTCGGTCCGGCGGCGGCGCCGGGAACTGGCCCTGCTCAAGGCGCTGGGCATGACCCGGCGGCAACTACGGGAGATCGTCGCCTGGCAGACCACGCTGACGCTCGGGGTGGCGGTGGTGATCGGCGTCCCGCTCGGCATCGCCGGGGGCCGCGGAGCGTGGCACGCCTTCGCCGGGTCGCTAGGCGTGGTCCCGGTCACGGTTATCCCCGTGGCCGTCCTGGCGCTCGGAGCGGCCGTCCTGCTCCTCGCCGGGAACCTGCTGGCCCTGGCCCCCGCGACCGTCGCGGCCCGCACCGCCCCGGCCGCCGTACTGCGGGCCGAGTAATCCGCGCCCAGCCCCCCGGGGACCGGCCGGGTTGTCCCGCGGAATAGTTCGTCTAGGTACTGCGAGCCCGGGCGGAGATAAGGCATTTTCCCGATGTGGAGCCGGGGGCCTTACGACGAACCTCAATGGTGTGCGGTCATGACCGTGGCCGTCAACCAAGGAGGATGTCGTGCATTCAGTGATCCAGGGGGCCGTAGCCGCCGAGCACGTCAAGGATATGCTCGACCACGCCGCCCAAGACAGCCGGGCCCGTGAGGCCCGCCGCAACCGTCCGGGCCGCCGCTGGGGGCGGCATGCTCGGATGACTGCCTCGTCCGGCGCCGACCGCCGCGCCCCGGCGGCCACCCAGTGCTGCTCCGACTAGCCCCAAGGCCGGCCCAGCCCGGTGCCGGGCCTCTCCGGGCCCCCGTGAAGGGCCCGGAGAGGCCCGCCGCGGCCCCAGCGGCCGCGTTGGGTCCCCCGGATGCCACCGGGAACCCGGAGGTCCTGACTGCGTGAGAGCTTCACTCCTGCCGCGGCCAGCCCGGAGCGGTGGCCACCACCGGTATCCCGTTTGGAACGGGTGTTCGATTATTTGCTATTGTCGGGGCATGGCAGCCTACGTTCCGCCTGGCTGGCCGACGGGGGTGCACCCGCCAGGCAGTACCGACTTCGAGGCCACCGCGGTGGCCTGGCTGCTCGACGTGGTGCCACCTGACTACCGGCTGTACGGGGTGCTGCGGCGCCATCCGATCGCGCTGGCCACTATGGCCCGCCACCACGTGGCAGCGTGCGTGCAGGGAGCCCGCGAGGGATACCGCAGCGCCCGGACCGAACTGGGCGGCGCCCTGCCCGCGCACGGGGTCGACGCGGTGCTGGCCGCCTACCGCAGCGAGGGCCGCCGGCTCGTGGACACCGCGCGGGCCGTCGATCTGATCGGCCGGGCTCTCCGCGGCGAGGTGTTCAGCCCCCGGCTCCGCGCCGAGTAAGCCCGGGCCGGGTAAGCCCGCCCCAGGCAGCCCGCACGGGGCACCCCACGGGCATCCGCACGGGCAGCCCGCACGGGCAGCCCCACGGGCATCCGCACAGGGCAGCCCGCACAGGGCAATCAGCACGGGCAAGGCGCGCGCTGGGTGAGACGCGCCCGGCTGGACCGGGGCGTTCAGGTCGCGGCGCGGATGACGAGCACGGCCATGCCGTCCATCGCGGGATGACCGCCGAAGGTCCGGACTTCCTCATGGACCTTGTCCGCGACCACGTCCGCGGTCAGCCCGGCGCATGCGGCGAGCAACCGGGCCAGCCCGTCGTCGTCATCGAGGAGCCGGTCGCCGTCGCGCCGCCTGGTCACCCCGTCGGTGACGCAGAGCAACAGTTCTCCGGGGCCGAGCGTAACCTCCTGGGCGGCGAAGGCCTGCCCCTCGATCACGCCGAGCACCGGCTGGGGGGCGGCGGCGCTCTCGGGGCGTCCCCGGCCCCGCAACGCCAGCGGCAGCGGCTGGCCTGCGCAGGCGAGCGAGATCCGGACGGGGGAACCCGCCACGATCCCCCCGTGCCCGATCCCCCCGTGCTCGATCTCCCCATGCACCAGGGTCAGGAACGTGCCGGGCACGCGCTCATCGAGGACCAGCTGATTCAGCCGGTCCAGCACGGCGGGGACGGCGAGCCCCGCTGACCCGAGGATACGCAGGGCGTTGCGGGCCAGCGAGGTCACGGCCAGGGTGGCGGGACCCGTCCCGCACACCTCGCCGATGGCGAACCGCCATCGCCCCCCGGCCACCGGGAACACGTCACAGAAATCGCCGCCACCCGCGTCAGCCCTGGAAAGGCCCGCCCTGGCCAGGTCGGTGCTGGGCAGGTCGTGCGCGAAGGCCAGCTCGACGCCGGGAACCCGCGGCAGTTCGGGCGGCACCAGGCTGGCGCGCAGGGCATCGCAGGCCTGCCGGTGCTGGGCGGCGAGCCGGGAGTTCTCCAGGGCCAGCGCGATCCGGCCCGCCAGGTCTTCCGCCAGCCCCTGCACCTCGCGGGACGGCCGCCCGCCGTGCGGGCCGCCCAGGATGAGCAGTCCCAGCGGGCCGGCCTGGCTGGTCAGCGGGAAGCACCAGGCGCCCCGCGCGGCCAGGTCAGCCACGCCTGCCGGGGCGTCCGCCGGGACCAGCGCGGCCAGCGGCCACGAGCGGGCGGCGCGGCCCGCGACCCGGGGCCGCCACCAGGAGCGGCTCCCGGAGAGTCACCCGGGGCGATGGCCGGCGGTGCATGGTCGCAGCTGAGGTTCAGCAGCCAGGTCAGCGCGCCGGCTTGCGACTCGTCCGCGTGGCGGGCCACGGTGAGCCGCAGGTCACCGCGGGGACCGGCGAGCAGTACCGCACACCACGCTGCGAGCCGGGGCACGGCCACCCGCCCGGCCACGGCGAGGATCCGGTCCTGGTCCAGCGGGCCGGCCAGCAGCGCGCTGGCTTCGGCCAGCACCCCCATCCGGGCGCGCCGGGCCCGCTCCAGCTCGGTCAGGCGGGCGCGTTCCAGGACCGGCCCCATCTGGTCGGCCAGCTGCTGGAGCCGCTGGACGTCATCATCCGCGAACCGGCCGGGACGAGCGGCCGCCACCGCCAGCACCCCCGTCACCCGGCCGTCCACGATGAACGGCACGGTCGAGACGGAGGG
Source organism: uncultured Actinomycetes bacterium (assembly GCA_963711485.1). Lineage (GTDB taxonomy): Bacteria > Actinomycetota > Actinomycetes > Streptosporangiales > Streptosporangiaceae > RYN-230. The sequence goes on along the minus strand of CAVQEM010000006.1, from coordinate 34,367 downwards.
TGCGGTGCGCAGCCACGAGGCCGGGCCGAGCCCGCTGGCGGCGCGTACCCCCAGATCCCCGTCCTCATCGGCAGCCAGGGCATACGCGCTGTCGGCGGATGCGATCGTCCGGGCCGACGCCACGCACTGGGTCAGCAGCACGTCATAGCCGGACTCGTCCGGCGTGCTGCTCTCAGTCAGCGCCGCCGCAGGCATGTTGCTGGCCGGCACGGCACTGGCCGGCCCGGTGCCGACGCTCCACGGGCCGGCCGGCACCACGGCGTCCAGAGCCTCCCGCGCCGGTGCCGGCCCCGGGTGCCCCGGCCGGCCCGCCGGGAAGGCCCATCCGGAACCAGACGGCCTTGGCGTCGGTCCCGTAGCTGACCCCCCAGGCGGCAGCCAGGGCGGAAGGCAGCAGCAGGCCGCGGCCGCCGGTGCGCTCGGCGGGAACGGTGTCGTCGGGCGCGGGACCGGGCACCATCCGGGCCGGGTGACTGTCCCGGACCACGACCTCCACCGCACCCGCGGCGAGTTTGCAGGTGACCTGGACCTGGGTGCCGGCGTGCACCACCGCGTTGGTGACAAGCTCGCTGGTCAGCAGGACCGCATCGTCGACGAGGCCGCCGTCTGCCGCCGTGTCTGCGTCTGCGTCCGCGCCGGCCCCTGATTGCAGCCAGGAACACAGCGTGTCACGCACGAACTTGCGGGCCGCCGCGACGGCCGCGGGCTCAGGCAGGTACGCCGCGCTGGCGACGAGGTCCTTGCGTCCCTTCACGTGCCCTCTTGGGTTTAGACGATCAAGTACGGTCGCCCACGATCGGCGCCGGGCGTGACCAGCCATCGCCGGCTCTGTACTCCCGCACCACTTTCGCGGGGACACCAGCGATCACGCAGCGGTCAGGCACCATCCCGCGGACCACCGAGCCCGCGGCCACCACCACATTACGGCCGATCTGCGCGCCCGGCAGCACGATCACGCCAGCTCCTAGCCACGTTCCCGAGCCGATGGAGACCGCGGTGTTGCTCGGCCACTGACGCCCGATCGGCAGGTCCGGGTCCGTGTACCCGTGGTTCTGGTCGGTGATGTACACGTACGGGCCGGTAAACACATCATCACCGATCATGATCGAATGATGCGCGATGAGGTGGCTGCCGCGGCCGATCACGCAGCGGTTTCCGACCCGGAGCACCGGCGTGTCGCCGAGATGGTGCCCGGGAACCATGCCCGCGGTCAGGCTGACCTCGGCCCCGATCAGCGTGCCGGTGCCGACCTCGATCCACGCTTGGCCGTAGAGCGCGCCGATCGGGAAGGACATGACCGAGCCTGGGCCGAACGCGGCGAACTGGCGGCCGACCGGGGTGGCCGCGGTGATCGCGCCCGCCTGCTGGGCTGCCTGCCAGGCCCGGTGCACCATCCGCCACGCCAGCTTGCGGTAACCCCTGGCGAGAGCCTCCTTGGGCGGCATGAACGACTACGGTACCCGGGCGCTGATCTGGAGTGTCTCAGGCACCCGGGCCCCGGGTGCCAGCGAGGGCGCGGCGAGCTGGCCGCAGGCCCCGTCGATCTGGCTGCCCCGCGTGTCGCGCATGGTGACCGGGATCCCGCGGTCCGCCAGCCGGGCCTCGAACTCAGCGCTGGAGCCGGGCTCGGACGCCGTCCAGCGGGACCCGGGGGTGGGATTGAGCGGGATCAGGTTCACGTGCACGAGCCGGCCCGCCAGCAGCCTGGCCAGCGCGTCGGCTCGCCAGGCCTGGTCGTTGATCTCCTTGATCAGCGCGTACTCAACGGAAACCCGCCGGCCGGTCGCGGCGGCGTAGTCCCACGCGGCGCCGAGCACCTCGGCCACGTTCCAGCGGCGGTTGACCGGCACCAGTTCGTCGCGCAGCGCGTCATCAGGGGCATGCAGGGAGACCGCCAGCCGGACCTGCAGGCCTTCCGCGGTCAGCCGGCGGATGGCGGGGACCAGCCCGACCGTGGAGATGGTCACCGACCGCTGGGAGATGCCGAGGCCGTCTGGAACCGGGTCGGTGATACGGCGCACGGCCCGCAGCACGCTGGCGTAGTTGGCGAGCGGCTCGCCCATGCCCATGAACACGATGTTGGAGACCCGTCCCGGGCCGCCCGGTACCTCGCCACGGGCCAGGGCCCGGGCGCCCGCGACCACCTGGGCGACGATCTCGGCGGCGGACAGGTTCCTGGTCAGCCCGGCCTGGCCGGTCGCGCAGAACGGGCAGGCCATGCCGCAGCCCGCCTGGGAGGACACGCACATGGTGGCCCGCTGCGGATAGCGCATCAGGACGGACTCGATGAGCGCGCCGTCGAAGGCCCGCCACAGGGTCTTGCGGGTTGTCCCCTCGTCGCAGGTCAGTTCCTGCTGCGGGGTGAGCAGCCGGGGCAGCAGGCGGCCAGCCAGCTCCCTGCGGGAGGCGGCCGGCAGGTCGGTCATGTCGGCGGGGTCATCGGTCAGCCGGGCGAAGTAATGCCGGGCCAGCTGATCGGCGCGGAACGCCGGGCCGCCCAGCTCGGCGGCGGCGGCGCGGCGCTCCGCCGGATCCAGGTCAGCCAGATGCCGGGGTGGTCGGGTGGGGGTTGGTCTGCCAGGCACCTGCGCTCCGTTGAAAAGGCCGTTTCGAACGCTTAACAATATCCCGCGTGGGGCGGCGGTGATCTGCGGCGACTCAGTAGATTTCGGTTATGCCGACTTTGCGCAGGGGCGGAAGAGAAGACGATCTCGCCGCGCGCCCGGGCCGGCCCGAGATCCTGCTCACCAGTGACAGCCCCTATGGCAGCCGCAGGCTGGTCGTAGAGTACGACGGCGCTACCACCGCCGCGTACGTGTACGACCAGGCGGCCGTGATCGCCGCAGTCTGGCTCGCCAACCACCAGCCCGCCCCGGCCGCCGCCGACCCGGCGCGGATCGAAGCGGGGCGGGCCCCGGTGATGCCGGCCGGGCACACCAGGCATCCCGGCGGGGTCCCGCCGCTCGACCCCCGCATCCTCCGCCCGCTGTGGTTCGAGGAAGGCGACGGGGTCGCCCTGGTGGAGGGCGGCCGGCTGCTCGCGGTGATACCGGGCTGGGCCGACATGTCCCGCGGCATGCCCGGCTACAGCAGGGAATGCATCGGCCAGACCCCGTTCGCGTGGTCCCTGGACGACGCCATGGAAGGGCTGGGCCCGCGGGCGGACCGGGCCACGGCTTTCTGGCGCTGGCGGGGCAGTGAGGGCTCGTGGACCGGATTCCAGAAGGCCGCTCTCGGGCACCTGCTGGGCCGGCTCGGCCCGGGTGCCCGGTACTGGGATGTCAGCGGCGGCCGGCAGCCGCCCGCCGGGGTGTCCGAACGGCCACCGACCCGCGGCCGGCCGTTCACCGTGCTGTCCACGCTCGGCATGAGCTGCCAGCGGATGCCGGTCGTCGAGCAGTTCGCCGAGGATCCCACCTCCTCCGGGCGGATCGAGCTGGCCCTGGCCACCACCATGGCCAGTCCTGAGGCGGCGCGCATTTTCCTGTGGCTCGCGCACTATCCCTGGCGCGCCGTGACGTGGTTCGGGCCGGGGCACACGATCAGGTGGTACCACGAGCCTGCGACCTTCCCGCTGGGTGGCGGGAACACCGCGGTTCTGCTGCTCGATGATCCGGCCCAGCTGCCCGGACCGGAAGTGCCGGACCTGTCCGGGTTCTCCTTCGGTGGTGACCCGGTGCGCTGGCTGTGGGTCATGCCCATCAGCGAGCGGGAACGGCTCTTCGCCAAGGACCGCGGGTCGGCGAGCCTGGTCACGCAGATGGCGGCGCAGCGCCGGAACTGGGTGGTGATGCCATAGGGCGCGGCCCGGCGGCCGCGCCCTATGGAATCACGCCGTGCGGGAGCCCGGGCGGTCAGTGGATATGCAGGTTGACTCCCAGCAGCGGCAGCCACCAGAGCAGGATCGCGAGGAGGGCGGACAGTAGTCCCTTGAGCAGGCTCACTGTGATGTAGTGCTTTTCCCAGGCGACCACGAGCCCGATGATGATGTAGACAAGAAAGACCAGGCCGAAACGACGTCTGAACATCCCGCTGCGCTCCGCATCTCCCCCGACTGATAGGTACGAGTCGCCCGCCAAGTCCCCAAGGCGGATGGGGCCAAACGCCAGCGTTGCGAATCAGTGCGAGAGGAAGATCACCAGCAGCAGCCACACCACCGGCGCGGTGATGAGCAGGGAATCGATCCGGTCCAGGATCCCCCCGTGGCCGGGGAGCACGGTACCCATGTCCTTGATCTGAAGATCCCGCTTGATCATGGATTCGGACAGGTCCCCGAGGGTCGCCGCGCCGACCGCGGCCACGCCCAGCAAGAGGCCCTGCCACCAGGAGCCGTGCAGGAGGAGGGTCAGCAGCAGGACACCGGCGACGATGCAGGCCAGCGCCGAGCCGGCAAAACCCTCCCAGGTCTTGTGCGGGCTGATCACCGCGGCCATCGGGTGCCGTCCCAGGAGGCTGCCGACCAGGTAGCCCCCGATGTCGCTGCAGACCGTGACCACGAGCCAGGCCAGGATGCGGCGCGGGCCATCCGGGGCGGCCAGCATCAGCCCGACGAACGACGCCATCAGGGGCAGGTAGACGAGGGTGAAGAGTCCAGCGGTTACGTCCCGCAGGTAGCCAACGCTGCCACCGGCCATGCGCCAGGCCAGGACCGCGATCGCGGTCACGGCCAGGGCGGCGACCAGCGGGCGTTCCCCGATGTCGTAGGCGAGGGCGAGCATGACCGCACCACCGGCGGCCACCGGGACCAGCGGCAGCCGGATGCCCCGCGCCTCCAGGACACGGGCCAGTTCCCACATCGCGAGGGCCACGACGGCGGCCACGTAGATCAGGAACGTGACCTTCACGGTGAACAGGGAGACGAGCGCGACAGCGCCCATGAGCACGCCGACCGCTATCGCCGCGCGCAGGTTGCGGCCGGACCTGGAACGTTTCGGCTCCGTACCGTCCGGCCCGGGCCCCGGATGATCGGGACCCGTCCCGGCCACCTCCGGCGCCTGCTGCCCGGGGACGGCCCCGAAATCCACCGCGTCTAGTTCCGCGGTCCCGGTCCCGGGCTCGGGCTCGGGCTCGGGCGGGTCCCGCTCCGCCCCGGAGAACTGGCCCCGCTGGCTCGCCTGGCCGGGGTTACCGGCCTGGCCAGGGTTACCGGCCTGGCCAGGGTGGCTGGCCTGGCCGAAGCCGTTGGCGTGCCCGGGCCCGCCGCCCTGCTCGGGAGTCTGGCCCGGCTGGCGCAGTTCGTCGGGACCCAATCTCAGACCTCGAGAAGCTCGGCTTCCTTATGCCGCAGCAGTTCGTCCACCTGCCCCACATAGGTGTGCGTGAGCTCGTCGAGTTCCCGCTCCGCCCGGTGCACCTCGTCCTCACCCGCCTCGCCGGCCTTGACCAGCTTGTCCAGCGTGTCCTTGGCGTGCCGCCGGATGTTGCGGATGGAGACCCTGCTGTCCTCGGCCTTGTGCCGGGCCACCTTGATGAAATCCTTGCGCCGGTCCTCGGACAGCTCCGGGAACACCACCCGGATGATGGAGCCGTCGTTACTCGGGTTGACCCCGAGATCACTGTTGCGGATCGCCTTCTCGATGGCGCCCAGTGATGACTTGTCGAACGGCTGGACGATCACCATCCGGGGTTCGGGGATGTGAAACGAGGCCAGCTGATTGACAGGCGTCTGGGTTCCGTAGTACTCGGCGGTGATCTTGCCGAACATCGACGGGTGCGCACGTCCGGTCCGGATGGTGCCAAAATCTTCCTTGGCCACCACCACGGCCTTTTCCATTTTCTCCTCGGCTTCGAGGAGAGTGTCGTCTATCACGGCGGCTCCTGTGCGTTCCTGTGCCTTCACGCTTCCGCGGCTGACGGGTCAGTAATCCCCCGACCGGCATATCAGGGTGCCGATCCTCTCACCGCGCACCGCCCGCGCGATGTTGCCCTCTTCCATCAGGTCGAACACGACGATAGGCAGGCCGTTGTCCATGCACAGGCTCACCGCGGTCGCGTCCATGAACTTAAGCTCGCGGCGCAGCACCTCGCCGTAGTCGATCTGGGTGAACCGCGTCGCACCGCGAATGGTGCGGGGATCCGCGTCGTAGACCCCGTCTACCTGCGTGCCCTTGAGCACCGCTTCCGCACCGATCTCCAGGGCGCGCTGCGCGGCGCAGGTATCGGTGGAGAAGAACGGAGCCCCGAGGCCGGCGCCGAAGATCACCACGCGGCCCTTCTCCAGGTGCCGGATGGCCTTCCGGGGGATATAGGGCTCAGCCACCTGCCCCATCGTGATCGCGGTCTGTACCCGGGTTTCCACGCCCAGCTTCTCCAGCACATCCTGGAGGGCCAGGCAGTTGATGACGGTCCCCAGCATGCCCATGTAGTCGGCGCGAGCCCGGTCGATGCCGCGCTCGGCCAGCTGCCTGCCGCGGAACATGTTGCCGCCGCCGACGACGGCCGCGAGTTCCACCCCGTCGGCCACCACGGCCGCCATCTCCTTGGCCAGGCGGAAGACCACATCGGGCGAGATGCCCAGCGGCTCGTTCCCCGAGAAGGCCTCCCCGGACAGCTTCACGACCACGCGGCTCCACCGCCGGTGGGCCTTCGGCGCCTCGGGCTCGGGGCCGCCATCCAGCTGGGCGGATGTGTCCCCCGGGCCGGCCGCGCGATCCGCGCGCACGGCAGCGCCCGCACGGTGCGTGGCGCTACCGTCCACGGGATCTTCTCCTTCGCCCCCGCTCACCAGTTGGCTCCGGCCCTCATCCGGCCTGGCCGACCTGGAACCGCGCGAACGCGCGGACGGTAACCCCCTGATCGGCAAGCAACTGCTTGATGGACTTCTTCGGGTCCCGGACGAAAGGCTGCTCGGTCAGCACCACGTCCTTGAAGAACGCGTTGAGCCGGCCTTCGACGATCTTCGAGATCGCCTGCTCCGGCTTGCCCTCGTCCCGGGTGATCTGCTCCATGATGCCCCGCTCGTGCTCGACCACATTGCCGGGGACCTCGTCGCGGGTCAGGTACTGCGGCCGCATCGCGGCCACCTGGTGCGCCACGTCCCTGGCCGCCTCGGCCGACGGCTTGTCCAGCTGGACGAGCACGCCCACGGTCGGCGGCAGCCCCGGGTCGGACTTGTGCAGGTAGGTAGCCACGTAGCCGCCCTCGAGCAGCGCATACTGGCCCAGCTCCAGCTTCTCCTTGAGGGAGGAGCTGGCCTCGTCGATGTGCTGCTGGACGCTGGTCCCGGGCCGGACCTCCAGCCCGAGCAGGGTCAGCCGGTCGGCGGGCCGCTGCTGCAGGGCCACGCTCGCGATCTGCGCCGCCACCGCCTGGAACAGGTCGGTCTTCGCCACGAAGTCGGTCTCGCAGTTGAGCTCGAGGAGCACGCCGGCGTCCGTGCCGTCGAGTTCGGCGGTCACCAGACCGTTCGCGGCGGTCCGGGAGGCGCGCTTGCTCACGTCCTTGGCGCCCTTCAGGCGGAGGAGCTCTACCGCGGCGTCGAAGTCGCCGTCCGCCTCCTCCAGGGCTCTCTTGCAGTCCATCATTCCCGCAGCCGTCTGCTCACGCAGCCGCTTCACGTCCGCGGTGGTGAAGTTCGCCATGTCCTCATCTCTCGCTATGTCTTTGTCATGGGCGCGAGCGGGTTACCCCGCTCCGCGTACCCGCCACCTCAGGCCTCGTGCGACTCACCGGCGCCGGCGGACACGCCTGCGGCTTCCGGCTGGGGCTCCGGAGCGTCGCCCTGCTCGGGCGTCGTCCCGTTCACCTGGTCACCGGCCGGCACCTCAGGGCCGTGCACCTCAGGCCCCTGTCCCTCGGCACGGCTCTGCACCTCAGGGTTCTGGGCCTCGGGGTTCTGGGCCGCGGCATCGTCGCTGGCCTTGCCCTCCAGGACGGCCAGCTCCCATTCGGCGAGCGGCTCTTCGGCACCGAGTTCCCCGGTCGTGGGCGCCGCTGACGGCTTAGCCTCGCCGTCCGCCGCGCCGGCCCGGGCGATCAGGCCGTCGGCCACGGCATCGGCGACGACCCGGGTTAGTAGCGAAACACTGCGGATGGCGTCGTCATTCCCGGGGATCGGGTAGGTGACCTCGTCGGGATCGCAGTTGGTGTCGAGGATGGCGATGACCGGGATACCCAGCTTGCGGGCCTCGCTGACGGCGATGTGCTCCTTCTTGGTGTCCACCACCCAGATGGCGCTCGGCACCCGGGACATGTCGCGGATCCCGCCCAGCGAACGCTCCAGCTTGTCGCGCTCCCGGCGCAGCTGGAGCAGCTCCTTCTTGGTCATCCCGGAGCCGGCCACGTCGTCGAAGTCGATCTCCTCGAGCTCCTTGAGCCGCTGCAGGCGCTTGAAGACCGTGGAGAAGTTCGTCAGCATGCCGCCCAGCCACCGCTGGTTGACGTAAGGCATGCCCACCCGGCGGGCCTGCTCGGCCACTGCCTCCTGGGCCTGCTTCTTGGTGCCGACGTAGAGGATGGAGCCGCCGTGAGCGACCGTCTCCTTGATGAACTCGTAGGCGGTGTCGATGAAGTTGAGTGACTGCTGGAGGTCGATGATGTAGATGCCGTTGCGCTCGGCCAGGATGAATCGCTTCATCTTGGGGTTCCAGCGCCGGGTCTGGTGCCCGAAGTGCACGCCGCTCTCGAGCAGCTGCCGCATAGTGACGACCGGAGCCATGCCCGCGGTCCCCTTCCTGTTACGCGTCGTGCCTGATCGCACCGACGCTCTCGGTTGTGGCCTGGCGCCCGGGCGCAACCCGCCGCAGTGTGGGAAACCGCGGACCGGTGGGATGCGTCCCGCCGGGAGCCGAATCGGCACCTGGCGGCGAGCGGACGCGCGAATTAGCCGGGAGGCCGTCTGCGTAACGCGGGCAGACTCCACGACCTGCTGGCAGTCTACCCGCTGCCGTTCGGGTCCGCGGATGCACTCACCTCGCTCAGGCGCTCGGCCCGCTCAGGGTCCGGCTCCCCCAGCCGCTCTGCCCCGGCAGGCGCCCGCCCTCTCAGGCGCCCGCTCTTTCACGCCCCTGTCACGCGCCCCTGTCACGCGCCCCTGTCACGCACGGGGGTGCGCCTGCCGGAACGCAGCCGCGAGCCGCTCGACGGAGACGTGCGTGTAGATCTGGGTGCTGGCCAGCGACGCGTGGCCGAGGATCTCCTGCACGCTGCGCAGGTCCGCGCCACCTTCCAGCAGGTGGGTCGCGGCGGCGTGACGCAGGCCGTGCGGGCCGGTGTCGGGCACCGCGGGCACGGCAGCCAGCCTGGCGTGCACCACCCGCCGTGCGGTCCGCGGATCCAGCCGCCTGCCGCGGGCCCCCAGGAACAGGGCGGCCCCGCTGTCCGGCGTCACCAGCACCGGCCGCCCGACCCGGGCCCAGCGCGCCGTGGCCCGCTCGGCGGGCAGGCCCACGGGTACCGTGCGCTCCTTCCCGCCCTTGCCCAGGACCCGCACGGTCCGCCGGTCATGATCGAGGTCGCCCAGGCCCAGCCCGCACAGCTCGCTGACCCGGATCCCGGTGGCGTACAGAAGCTCCATGATCGCGGTGTCACGCAAGATCAGCGCCTGATCCCGGGGATCGGGCTCGCTGCCGCCCCGTGGCTCATCGCCGCGCAGTGGCTGCCCGTCTCCCTCCGGCGGCGGCTCGCGGCTGGCGCCTGGCCGCGACGTCCCGCCCGGCCGCCCGGCCCGGCCAGCACGGCCGCCATCTGGTCCTGCCGGAGTACCTCGGGCAGCTTGCGGCGCAGCTTCGGCGTGCCCAGCAACGGTCCCGGGTCGCTGGGCAGCCAGCCCCGGGCGTGCCCGAACGCGGTGAACGCCCGGGCCGACGCGGCCCGCCGGGCCAGCGTGGCCCGGGCCCGCCCGGTGGCGTGCTGGCCCGCCAGCCAGCCCCGGAGTACCGCGATGTCCAGGTGGTCCGGGCTGGTCACGCCCTCCTGGGCGGCGTGCCCCAGGAGGGCGCGGACATCGCCCAGGTAGGCCCGGACCGTGTGCGCGGACACCCCCCGCTCGGCCGCGAGGTGGCGCCGGAAGGCCTCCAGCGCGGCCTCGAGCCGGTCCGGCAGCGGTTCGGCCGCGTCCTGCCTGGGCTCATCAGCCATGAGCCCAGTCTGGGGCAGGAGTGGTGCCCACTCCACCGCGACACTCGGCGGCGCGCTACCCCACCGCGGCACTCACCGGCGCGCCCCACCGCGGCACTCGCCGGCGCGCCCCCCCCCGCACCCTCGGCCGTGCCCTCGCCGGCGCTTACTCCACCGTGACGCTCTTGGCCAGGTTGCGCGGCTTGTCAACGTCGTTGCCGAGCGCCACCGCCGCGTGGTACGCGAGCATCTGCAGCGGCACGGAGAGCAGGATCGGGTCCAGCTCGGGCTCGTTCTTCGGCACCCGGATGACGTGGTCGGCGAGCTTAGGATCCAGATCGGTGTGCGCCACGGCCACCACGGGCCCGCGGCGCGCCCGGATCTCACCGAGCGTGGACAGGTTCTTGTCGAGCAGGTCGTCGTTGGGGACGATCGCGACCGTGGGCAGGTCCGGGTTCACCAGCGCGAGCGGCCCGTGCTTGAGCTCGCTGGCCGGGTAAGCCTCCGCGTGCAGGTACGAGACCTCCTTGAGTTTCTGGGCCCCCTCCCGGGCGACCGGGTAGCCGCGGACCCGGCCGATGAAGAACATGCCCTGGGCGCTCACCAGCCGGGCGGCGACCTCGGCGATGTGCTGCTCGCTGGCCAGGATCTCCTCGATCTGCCCGGGGATGGCGTGCAGCCCCGCGATGATCCGCAGGCCGTCCGCCGGGGAGAGGTCGTGGATGCGGCCCAGATGCAGGCCCAGCAGCGCGAAGGCCACCGCCGTGGCGGTGAACGTCTTCGTCGAGGTGACCGAGATCTCCGGGCAGGCGTGCAGGTACATGCCGCCGTCGCACTGCCGGGCGATGGCGCTGCCGACCGAGTTCACCACCCCGAGGACGCGGCCCCCCTTGCGCTGCAGCTCCTGGATGGCGGCCAGCGTGTCGTACGTCTCGCCGGACTGGCTGACCCCGACGTACAGGGTGTCCGCCTCCACCACGGGGTTGCGGTAGCGGAACTCCGAGGCCGGCTCGGCGGACGCGGGGATCCGGGCCAGGTCTTCGATGAGCTGGGCGCCGACCTGGCCCGAGTAGTAGGCGGAGCCGCAGCCCAGCACCAGCACCCGGCGGATCTCCCGGAGCTCGCGCGCTTCCATGTTCAGCCCGCCGAGGTGGGCGGTGTGGAACCGGCTGTCCAGGCGGCCGCGCAGGGCTCGCTCGACCGTGCGCGGCTGCTCGTGGATCTCCTTGCGCATGAAGTGGGTGTAGCCCTCGGCGTCGTAGGAGCCCGCCTCGGTGTCGATGATGGAGGGTTCCTTGACGGTGGTGCGCGCGTCCAGGGTGGAGGTCACGAAGCCGTCCGCGCGCACCGCCGCGAGCTCACCGTCGTCGAGGTGCACGACCTGGCGGGTGTAGCGGACGAGCGCGGCCACGTCGGAGGCCACGAACATCTCCTTGTCGCCGAGGCCGAGCACCACGGGACTGCCGTTCCGGGCCGCCACGATGAGGTCCGGCTGGCGGGCATCGAGAACCACGATCCCGTACGTGCCGACCACCGAGGTCAGCGCCTGGCGCACCGCCTCTTCCAGATTGCCGGCGCTGCTGGCCGCGATCAGGTGCGCGAGCACCTCGCTGTCCGTCTCGGAGGCGAACACCGCCCCGTCCACGCTCAGCTTGGCCCGCAGCTCATCGGCGTTCTCGATGATCCCGTTGTGCACGATCGCGATCGGCCCGCAGACGTGCGGGTGCGCGTTCGCGTCGCTCGGCTCGCCGTGGGTGGCCCAGCGGGTGTGGCCGATGCCTGGACTGCCCTTGAACCGCGCGGGCAGCCCCGCGGCCAGGTCGGCGACCCGGCCCTTGGCCTTGTGTACCCGGATCTCGCCGGACCGGCTGAGGACCGCGATCCCGGCCGAGTCGTAGCCCCGGTACTCCAGCCTGGCCAGTCCCTCCAGCAGGATGGGAACGCAGTCGCGCCCACCGATGTGAGCGACGATTCCGCACATGCTGTGCCCCCTCAGCCGTAGATGATGCGACGCAGCTGGCGCAGCGTGTACTGGGGCGATGCCACCAGCCGCTGTTCCAGCTCGACCGTGATCTGATTGAACGCGCGGTCGTTGGTCAGACCCCGGGCCTTGAGTTCCCCGTGACGCCTGCGGACGTAAGCGTCCGCGGGCTCGAAGAAGTACCCGACCACTTCATCGATCAACCGCGCCGCCTCCCCGGGCCCCAGCGAGCTGATCCGGGTCAGGTGGGCGATGAGGTCCTCGAACGGCCGTTGCGCGCCTGCCACAGGAGCCAGCATGCTCGATTATCGGGCCGGATGGCAACGAACGTGCCCGAAATCGGGCAGAATTTGGCTAATTGGTCGGCCCAAGTCAACCTCGCCGGGTCATCGGGCCGGCGGATCCGCCAGCCCCGCTCGCAGCGCTCGATGAAGCCGCCCGCCGCCAACTGCCCCAGGCAACGGAGCACGGTATCGAAATCCACGCCCGCCGACACCGCAATCCGGGCCGGCCCCGGCCGCCGCGGGCGGGCATGGCCTCCAGGACGCTCAGGCTGACCGGGTCCAGCTCGTCCCTGGGCAGGACCGGGCCGCGGGACAGGGCAGCCATGTCGCCGGGACTGAACGACAGGCAGGCGAGGACGTCATGCACGTCGGTGACGCACACGCCTCCCCAGTCCCTGATCACCTGGTGGCAGCCGGCCGACGTCATGGACGTCACTGGTCCTGGCACCGCCATCAGCGGGCGGTTCAGGTCCCGGGCGTGCCGGGCCGTGTTCAGGGCCCCGCTGCGCAGCGCGGCCTCGACCAGCACGGTCCCGCGGCTCAGGGCGGCGATCAGCCGGTTGCGCACGAGGAATCCGGGCCGGGTCGGCGTGCGGCCCGGCGGCTGCTCGCTGACCAGCGCCCCCTGGGCGACGATGGCCTCGAACAGGTCGTGGTGGCTGCGCGGGTACGGGGCATCCAGCCCGGAAGGCAGGACGGCGACGGTGACCCCCTCGGCGGTAAGGGCGCCAACGTGCGCCTGGCTGTCGATCCCGAACGCGCCGCCGGACACCACCGTCCAGCCGCGCTCGGCCAGCGCCGCCGCCAGCTCGGCGGTCACGTGAAGGCCGTAGGCGGTGGCGGCCCGGGTCCCGACCATGGACACCGAGTGCAGGCAGGCGAACCGGAGGTCGAACCTGGCCGCGTACCCACAGGCCCCACGGCTGCGCGTCGCCCAGCACCTCGAGCTGGCTGGGCCACTCCGGGTCTGCGGGGCACACCAGCCGGATCCCGTCCCGCTGCCAGGCCTCGACCGTGGCCCCGGTGGGCGCGTCGCCGAGCCGGGCCGCCCACCGCCGCCGGGCGCGGTCCAGGCCCGGGCCGGCCGGTGCGGGCCCGCAGAGCCGACCCCGTGGTGAGCGCGGCGACCACCGTCGCCGGGGAGCTCCGCCGCAGCACGGCCGCGAGCTGCGCGTCCCCCGGCTCGGCGATCCAGGTCAGCACGGCCCGGGCCATCCGGTCCCGGTGGTTCGCGGCCTGGACGTCGATCATCGGGGCACCCCCAGCCACAGGCCGAGCGCGGCGGCGGTGTGGTCGGCGGCCGGCCGCGGCACCCCGGCCAGGTCGGCGAGCGTCCAGGCCACCCTGATCACCCGGTGGACCCCCCGCGCGCTGATCTGGCCCAGGTCCATGGCCCGCTCCAGGGGTACGAGCGCCCCAGGCGCGGGCGCGTAGCTGCGGTGCAGCTCGCTGCCCGGGATCTCGGCGTTGAGCCGCCAGGGCGTGTCCCGCAGCCGCGCAGCCGCCCGGCACCGGGCCACCTCGACCCGGGCCGCCACGGTCGCGCTGGACTCCGCGAACGTCGCGTCGCTGAGCAGCTCCCCCCGGCTCACCGGCATGAACTCCACCTTCACGTCTACCCGGTCCAGTAGCGGCCCGGACAGCCGGGCCAGGTACCTCCGGCGGACCGAGGGCGTGCAGGCGCAGGCCGGCCGGGGACCGGGGCCCTTGGCGCACGGGCAGGGGTTGGCCGCCAGCAGCAGCGTGAAACGGGCCGGGAACCGCGCCGTCAGGCCGGACCGCGCCACCACGACCTCCCCCGACTCCAGCGGCTGGCGGAGCGCGTCGAGCACGTCGCGGCCGAACTCGGGGGCCTCGTCCAGGAACAGGCAGCCGCGGTGGGCCAGCGAGGCGGCCCCGGGGCGGATCACCCCGCTCCCGCCGCCGACGATGGCCGCCTTGGTCGCCGTGTGGTGCGGGGCGCAGAACGGCGGCGCGGTGAGCAGCGGGCTCCGGTCAGGCAGCACGCCTGCCACCGAGTGGATCGCGGTCACCTCGAGGGCCGCGGCCGGGTCGAGCCGGGGCAGCACGGTCGGGATCCGCTCGGCCAGCATCGTCTTGCCGGCGCCCGGCGGCCCGAGTAGGCAGAGGTGATGGCCGCCGGCGGCGCAGATCTCCGCGGCCCGCCGGGCCGCCGGCTGGCCCAGCACATCGGCCAGATCAGGCCCGGCGCCCGCCGGCCCCCGGTGCCAGGGCCCTCCGCGCCCGGGGCCAGGCCCGGCTCGCCCCCCGGCCGCGGGGTGACCGGCAGCACCCCGCCCTCGATGACCCGGACCGGGCCGGATGCCTCCCCGAGCCCGGCCAGATCACCGGGGACGTCCGCACCGGGACCCGCCGGATAATCACCGCGCAGCCAGCCGAGCAGCCCACGCAGGGTCGCCGCGCTCAGCACCCGCAGATCGGGGACCAGCGCCGCCTCGGCCTCGTTGGCGCTCGGCACCGCGACCCGCCGGAAGCCGCTGGCCGCGGCGGCCGCCACGGCGGGCAGCATCCCGCGGACCGAGCGCAACTGGCCGTCGAGCCCCAGCTCGCCGAGGAACGCCACCCTGTCGGTCGCCGCCGCCGGGACCGTGCCCGCGGCGCCGAGGATGGCCACCGCGATGCCGACGTCGAACCCGCTCCCGCGCTTGGGCAGGCTGGCTGGAGACAGGCCGACGGTGATCCGCCGCTGCGGCCACTGCTCGCCGCTGTTCACGATCGCGGCCCGGATCCGGTCCCTCGCCTCGCGGAGCGCCGTGTCGGGGAGGCCGACCAGGAGCAGCCCCGGGAGCCCGTTCTGGATGTCGGCTTCGATCTCGACCGGATGGCCCTCCACCCCCACCAGGGCGATCGAATGGGTCCGGGCGACCGGCATTCAGCCCACCCCCCGCACGTGCTCCAGGGTGAACTCCCCCGTCCCGTCCCGGACCAGCCCGATCACGTCGATCCGCACCTCATCGAACCCCAGTCCCTGCGCGGCCAGCCAGGAGGCCGCCAGCCGGCGCAGCCGGAGGCGCTTACTGTGGCTGACGGCCTCGAGGGGGCTGCCGTACCTGACGCCGGAACGGGTCTTGACCTCGCAGACCACGAGAACCCGCTGCTCGAGGGCCACGATGTCGAGCTCGCCGGTCTCGCACCGCCAGTTCCGGTCGAGGATCCTCAGTCCCGCCCGTTCCAGGTACTCCGCCGCGAGCTGCTCGCCGCGGCGGCCCAGCTCGTCCTTGTGCTTCACCTGGCACCACCTCCGGTGATGACGGTGCCGGAACGGGAAGCGCCGCGCTGGCGCAGCCGCGGCGCTGTGGACGGCGGGAGCCTGAAGCGCGAATCTGTGGACAGGGGAGGCCGCTTTGTCGCTGCCGCGTGCTTCAATGCAGGCGGGCGGCCTGCGTCACGCCAGCCCGGGCGGCCCCGCGCCAGCGCCCTATCCCGCCAGCGCCGCGTCACGCCAGCCCGGGCGGCCCCGCGCCAGCGCCCTATCCCGTCAGCGCGGGATCATCCGCCGAGGCCGGTCATCCGCCGGCGCCGGTCACTTACTGTCGTCGGGAACCTCGAGCTCGGCCCGCGCCAGCTCCTCGACGTTGACATCCTTGAAGGTGACAACCCGGACATTCTTCACAAACCGTGCAGGGCGGTACATATCCCATACCCACGCATCCTGCATGATGACCTCGAAGTACACCTCGCCGTTCTCCGCGGCACGAACGTTCAGCTCGACGTCGTTGGTGAGGTAGAACCGCCGCTCGGTCTCGACGACATGGGTGAACAGCCCCACGACGTCGCGGTACTCGCGGTAGAGCTGCAGTTCCATCTCGGTCTCGTACTTCTCGAGATCTTCTGCGCTCATGTCCTCCCCCTCCGATTGGCCCGCGTCGGGAGGTCCGGTCCGGATGCCATCAACGATAGGCCAATTCTCCGCCGAGCAATTCTCCGGACTTCATCCGGCTCTCGGCCGCCTGAGTGCCAGCCACCGGGCCGGCCTCCACCTGTGTCATCTCCCGGCCCGCCTCCTGCGGGCCGGCCACCTCGTCCTCATCGACTTCCTGGTCCATCACCGGCAGGTCCCGGACCAGTCCATTGACGTTAGCGAACGAAGCCCGGTGCTCCGGGCACGGCCCGTGCTGGGCCAGCGCCCGCATGTGGCTCCGGGTGGAGTACCCCTTGTGCCGGGCGAACCCGTACGCCGGGTACTCCTCGGCGAGCCCGGTCATGATGCGGTCCCTGGTGACCTTGGCCACGATCGAGGCGGCCGCGACGCAGGCTGCCACCTCGTCGCCCTTCCACATGGCGAGCGCGGGGACGCCCAGGCCCCGGACCGCGAACCCGTCGGTGAGCACGTACCCGGGCTGGCAGGACAGCCCGGCCAGCGCACGGCGCATCCCGGCGATGTTGCAGACGTGCAGCCCGCACGCGTCGATCTCGGCGGCCGGGATGATGACCCGGTGCCAGCTGAGCGCCGTCCGCATTACCTCGGCGTAGGCCTCCTCACGGAGCGCGGCCGTCAGCGTCTTGGAGTCGGCGATGCCGCTCAGCCCGGAGAGCTTGCGGGGATCCAGGATCACCGCGGCGACCACCAGCGGTCCGGCGCACGCCCCGCGGCCCGCCTCGTCGATCCCGGCCACCGGGGACAGACCCGCCCGGGCCAGCACACGCTCGTATCCCGTCAGTCCTGCCGCACGCCGGGGGGTATAGCCGGGATGCCGCCACCAAGGCATCGCCACCTCGTTACCGGCGCTTGGCCCGGCGGCCGGGCCACCGCCCGCCTGCCGCACGCGCGGTCGGCTGCGAGCCTGGACGGCGGCGCCGCAGCCGCCGGTCCAGCCAGGTCAGGGGGATGGCCACCGAGCCGGCCAGCAGGACAGGCGCGGCCGGCGTGGCCACATCACTGAGGGCCCGGGCACCGAGGGCCTGGCTGGTGTTCAGCTTGGTGAACGTGGCCGGGATGGGCAGCACCCGGAACCGGCTGGGCGGCCACAGGATCAGGAACGCCCGGCCGACCACCTGGCTTTCCGGGATCGTGCCGCCGCCCGGGTCGCCGATGTGGCCGCGGGAATCATAGGAGACGTTGCGGTGATCGCCCATGACCCACAGGCGGCCCGGCGGCACGGTGATGCTGAACTTGGTCATGGACGGCGGGTTGTGCGGGTACAGGTAGGACTTCTCGTTGAGCGGGACGCCGTTCACCGTGACCCGGCCCTGCGCGTCGCAGCAGGCGACATGATCACCGGGCAGCCCGATGACCCGCTTGATGTAGTCGTGCATCCCCGGGGAGATGCCGAACAGCCCGACAACCGCGTGCCCGAACTCGCTGGCCAGCCGGACGACCGGGTCGCTGGACTGCGGCGGGCTCGGCGGATCCCACGAGCCCTCGCCGTTGAACACGATCACGTCCCCGCGATCGATCGAGCGGAAGTGATAGATGAGCTTGTTGACCAGGACCTTGTCGCCGATGTCGAGCGTGTTCTCCATCGAGGAGGACGGGATGAAGAACGCCTGCACCACGTAGGTCTTGATCACCAGCATGATCGACAGCGCGAGCGCGAACAGGACGAGCAGCTCCGACCACCAGGAGAGGCGGCGCCTCTTCCGGGACCGGGGCCGATTCGCGCGCGGCCGGATTCGCCGCGGCCGGGCCAGCCTGGGCGCCGCCGGGACCGCCCGGGCCGCTGGCCTGCCCGCCGGTGTCGCCGGACTCAGCCGTGGCGTCACGGCGCGGCGGAGGAGTCATGGTCCCGGTGCCCCCTGGCATCTCCGGCTCTGCGCTCGCTGCCCTGTCGCCGTCGTGGCCAGGCAGTTCAACGCCTGGGGAGCCTGTCATCGCAGGCTCGCCCGTACCCCGGTCGTCGTTCATTGTGTCCGAGCCTAACGCCGGCCCGCCGCAACGTCTGCGGTCTGCCATCGGCACGCCCGCAAGAGCGGGATCCCTAATTCCCGCCGCAGCGGCGTCCAGGGCGCGCAAACAGGCGGGCTGGCGGCCGGAGCCGGGCCCGCGTCAGCGAGATCCTGGACGGCGGCCACCGGAGAAGCGCGGTGAGCGCGCCTGCTACCGCCGCTCCCGGATGCGGGCGGCCTTGCCTCGCAGCTCGCGGAGGTAGTACAGCTTCGCCCGGCGCACCCGGCCCCGGGTTACCAGCTCGATCTTGTCCAGCGTGGGGCTGTGGACCGGAAACGTCCGCTCCACCCCGACACCGTAACTGATCTTGCGGACGGTGAACGTCTCCCGCGCCCCGCCACCCTGGCGGCGGATCACCACACCCTGGAAAATCTGGATCCGGGACCGGGTGCCTTCCGTGACCCGCACATGGACTTTCAACGTGTCCCCGGGCCGGAATTCGGGGATGTCAGAGCGGATCTGGGCCTGCTCCAGCTCGGCGATCGCGGTGTGCATGGCTACGGTTCCTCAAGTTGTCCTCACGCGCGCACAGGCCAGCGAACGCGTGGCATCGTCTCGTCGGTGTCAGTCATTCGCCCTGGGCGCTGAGGGCACCAGGACGCGCACCCGCAAGGTCGGCCTGGTGTGGGTGGCAGACTTCAGTGTGCCATATCTTCGGCACTGATCGGGAAGCCAGCGTCAATGAGCACCTGCCGGTCCCTGGTGTCGAGCTGGGCGCCGGACGGGTCGGCGGCCAGCCGGGCGGCCAGATCCGGGCGCAGCGCGGCGGTCCGGCGCAGCGCCTGATCACGCCGCCAGCGCGCGATCGCCGCGTGATCCCCGGACAGCAGGACCGGCGGGACCTCGCGGCCGCGCCAGACCCGGGGCCGGGTGTATGCGGGCCCTTCGAGCAGCCCGGCCATGGGGCCCTGGCCCGCCCCGAACGAATCGTCGGGCGCGGAATCCGCGTTGCCGAGGACGCCGGGCAGCAGGCGGCCGACCGCATCCACCATGACCAGCACCGCGGGCTCGCCCCCGGACAGCACGTAGTCCCCGATGGAAACCTCATCGACCGGCATCCGCTCCCGCGCCTCGTTGACCACGCGCGCGTCGATCCCCTCGTACCGGCCACAAGCAAAAACCAACCTCCCGCAACGGCTCCATTCCGCGGCCATCGCCTGCGTGAATGGGACCCCCGCCGGGGTAGGGACCACGAGCCGGGCCGGTGCCGGGCCGGGACCGGTCACCGCGTCCAGCGCCTCACCCCACGGCTCCGGCGACATCACCATCCCCGGGCCGCCTCCGAACGGGGCGTCGTCCACGGCGCGGTGCACCCCGCGAGCCCAGTCCCGCAAATCGTGCACCTGGAGGTCGATGTCGCCGCGCGAGGCCGCCTTGCCGAGCAGCGAGACGCGGAGCGGGGTGAAGTAGTCCGGGAAGATCGTGATGATGTCGATACGCACCCGGCTCGCCTCAGCTTCCCGCTGCCGGGCTCTGACCAGGTTCCCCCGCGGCCAGCTCGAGCAGCCCGGGCGGAGGGTCGATGACGAGCCGGCCCGCGGCCACGTCGACCTCGGGCACGATCGCGGCCACGAACGGGATCAGCAGCTCAGCGTCCGGTCCGCCCCGCGCACGCCCCCGGGCCAGCGCGGGGCCACCCGGGCCGCCCCCGGCCGGGCCGGCGGCAGGGCCCGGCGGGGCCCGGCCCGGCGGGGCCCGGCCCGGCGGGGCCCGGGCCGCCCTGGCCCGCACCGGCCTGGCCTGGACCCGCCTGGGGCTCCGCGGATGACCCGGCTGGCCCGGGCTCGATGACGAGCAGGTCCTGACCGAAGTGGCGGACGTCCGTAACCCGGCCTACGGGCTCGCCCGAGGTGGTGACCACGGCCAGACCGATCAGCTCCGTGTCGTGGAACTCGTCCGGGTCGTCAGACGGCCCGGCCTCGGCCGGGTCCAGGGTGAGCCAGATCCCGCGCAGGTCGTCGGCCTCGTTCCGGTCATTGACCCCGGCGAACTGGATCAGGAGCCGGCCCGAATGCCAGCGCACCGATTCGACCGTGAGCGGGCAGGCCGCGACCGGGTCGGTGGCCAGCACGCTGCCCACGGCGAACCGGCGGTCTGGCTCGTCGGTGCGTACTTCTACCGACACCTCGCCGCGGACCCCGTGCGGCCGCGTGATCCGGCCGACGACCAGTTGCATGACGGGCTAGCGGACCTCGTCCACGTCGAGCAGGTCGACCCGGACGTACTTCCCGCCGGCCAGCGAGCCGATCACGGTCCGCAGCGCCTTGGCGGTCCGGCCACCCCGGCCGATGACTTTGCCGAGGTCCTCGGGGTGGACCCGCACCTCGAGGACCCGGCCCCGGCGCAGCCCGTGGCTGTCCACCCGGACTTCATCCGGGTATTCCACGATGCCCTTCACCAGATGCTCGAGGGCCTCTTCCAGCATGTCAGGCTCCGTCGCCCTGCTCCGCGGCCACCGGCTCAGCCTCAGCGGGCTCTGCCGCCTTCTCGGTGGTGGCCGTGTCGGTACTGGCCTGGTCGGTACTGGCCTGGCCGGTACTGGCCGTGGCCGGCTTCTCGTCCCCGGCCGCGTCCGCCTCCGGACGGCATCCGCCTTCAGGGCATCCGCCTCGACGGCATCCGCTTCGGCAGCATCAGCCTTGACGGCGTCCGCCTTCGGGGCATCCGCCTCGACGGCATCAGCCTTCGGAGCATCCGCCTCGACGGCATCCGCTTCGGCAGCATCAGCCTTGGCGGCATCAGCCTTCGGGGCATCCGCCTCGACGGCATCAGCCTTCGGGCATCCGCTTCGGCAGCATCCGCCTTGGCGGCATCCGCCTTCGGGGCATCCGCCTTGACGGCATCAGCCTTGGCGGCATCCGCCTTCGGGGCGTCAGCCTTGGCGCCCCGGCCCGCCGTGGCCGGCTTGCCGCCAGCCCGCGCCGATGCCCGGCCCGAACCGGCCTTCGCGCCGCTCGCGTCCGCGTCCGCCTGGTCGCCGTCGGTCCTGGCGCCGGGCTTACGGCCCTTGCCCTTGGCGGCGTCACCGACACCGACGGCCTCGGCCACCGCCGCCGCGTAGGCGTCCTTCTTGTCCGCCTTCGGCGCCGCGGTCTTCAGCGTCCCCTCGGCGCCCGGCTGGCCCTTGAACTTCTGCCAGTCCCCGGTGATCTCCAGGATCTTGCGGACCGGGTCGGTGGGCTGGGCGCCGACCGACAGCCAGTGCTGGGCCCGCTCCGAGTCGACCTCGATGAACGAGGGCTCGCTCTTCGGGTGGTACTTGCCGATCTCCTCGATCGCGCGGCCGTCCCGCTTGGTGCGGGCGTCGGCCACGATGATCCGGTAAAACGGCGCATGGATCTTGCCCATGCGCTTCAGCTTGATCTTGACAGCCACGGGTGTGGTCTCTCCCAGTAAAGCTCGGATTGCAGGCAACGCTCGCGGGGGGTGAGGACCACCGCGTCGGCCCGCTCGGTCCCGGGCCGGCGAGCGTGAGAGGGCGTCGCTGGATCCCGGGGTGACCGTCACATTGTGCCAGACACACGGGGTCAGGGCGTAATCGCGGCGCAATCTCCGCTCCCGGCCAGGCGTGATCACGACGTGAAGACCGTTAGAGCGCGACAAACGTCATGGTCACGACAGGGAGCCTGGGGTTACTTCTCGTCGTCCTTCTTGTTCTGGCGGTTGCGCCGGAGCAAGCCGAATCCGGCGGGCAGGCTGGACGGCCCGGACGTGCCTGGCGTGCTGGGCGCGCCGCCGGTCAGCGAATCCGGCGGGGGCATCTTGCTGGCCACCTTGCCTGCCGCCCGGAGCGCGGCCGGGTTGGAGGTCAGTGCCTCCAGGCTCGCGGCCAGCTCCTCCTGGGAGCCGGGCATCCCGCCCAGGGCGCCAGCCCCGCCCCCGCCCAGACCGGGGGGAAGGGCCTGGGCGGCGCCGTTGCCGGCCCTGGGGCGCGCCGGCCGCCTTGGGGACAGCCGCCTTCGCGGGTTGCCGCCGGGACGGCCGCCCTTGGGCTTCTTCTTGTTGTTCTTCTTGCCCTTGGCGCTCTTGGTCGCGGCCCGCCGCATGCCCGGGATGGCGGGCATGCCGGGCATCCCGCCCCCGCCCATCATCTGCCGCATCATCTTCTGGCCCTCGAGGAACCGGACGACGAGGTTGTTCACCTCGCCCACGGTGACCCCGGAGCCGTTGGCGATCCGGGACCGGCGGCTTCCGTTGAGGATCTTCGGGTTACGCCGCTCCGCGGGGGTCATCGAGTTGACGATGGCCGCCGCGCGGTCCAGGTCCTTGTCGCTGATCTGGCTGAGCATCTCGCGGTTCTGCGCCGCACCCGGCAGCATGCCGAGCAGGTTCCCGATCGGGCCGAGCTTGCGCACCATGGCCAGCTGCTCGACGAAGTCCTCCAGGGTAAAGCCCTCGCCGGAGGCGAGCTTGCTGGCCATGGAGGCGGCCTGGTCCTCGTCGAAGGCCCGTTCCGCCTGCTCGATCAGGGTGAGCATGTCGCCCATGTCGAGGATCCGCGAAGCCATCCGGTCGGGGTGGAAGACGTCGAAGTCCTCGAGCTTCTCCCCGGACGACGCGAACATCACCGGGCGGCCGGTCAGCTCGGCGATGGACAGCGCCGCACCACCGCGGGCGTCGCCGTCGAGCTTGGTCAGCACGACGCCGTCGTAGCCGACGCCGTCCAGGAAGGCCTGGGCGGTGGCCACGGCGTCCTGGCCGATCATCGCGTCCACCACGAACAGGATCTCGTCCGGGTCGGTGGCGTCCCTGATCCCGATCGCCTGGCGCATCATCTCCTCGTCGATGCCCAGCCGGCCGGCCGTGTCGATCACGACGACGTTGTGCTGGCGGCGGCGGGCCTCCTCGATCGAGTCGCGCGGCCACCTGGACCGGGTCGCCCACCCCGTTGCCCGGCTGGGGCGCGTAGACCGGCACCCCGGCCCGCTCCCCCAGGACCTGCAGCTGCAGGACCGCGTTGGGGCGCTGCAGGTCCGCGGCGACCAGCATCGGCGTGTTGCCCGATGCTGCAGCCAGAGGCCGAGCTTGCCCGCCAGCGTGGTCTTGCCGGAACCCTGGAGGCCCGCCAGCATGATCACGGTCGGCGGGACCTTGGCGAACCGCAGCCTGCGGGCCTCGCCGCCGAGGATGGTGATCAGTTCCTCGTGGACGATCTTGATGACCTGCTGGGCCGGGTTGAGCGCCGAGGAGACCTCTTCGGACGACGCGCGCTCCTTGATGCGGGCGATGAACTCCCGCACCACGGGGAGGGCCACGTCCGCCTCGAGCAGGGCGATGCGGATCTCGCGGGCCGTCGCGTCAATGTCGGCGGCGGACAGCCGCCCGCGCCCCCGCAGGGTGGAGAAGACCTGGGTCAGCCGGTCGGAGAGAGTCTCGAACACGCATCCCAGGCTATCCGGTCGCGGCCACCGGGTCAGTGCCCCTGGCGCGCTGTCGCCGGCGATCCTGGCCGCGCGCCCGGTCTGGTCAGCACCAGCCGGTCAGCGCCGGCTGAGTAGCGCCAGCTAGTCAGCGCCGGCTGGTCAGCGTCAGCTAGTGAGGGCGGCGAGCACCTGGGCGGCAATCTTCCCCCGGATCCGGGAACCGCCGACCGGGGCGCCAGACGCATCCACCACGTAGAAGACGTCCACCGCCTCGGCGCCGAGGGTTTCCACCCGGGCCGCCTTCACGTCCAGGCCGCAGTCACCGAGCGCGCGGCCGATCCGCCACAGCAGCCCCGGGGCGTCGTGCGCCCGCACTTCCACCACCGTCGCGGTCCGCGACGCGTCGTCCAGCAGGGTGACCTTGGGGGGCGCCACCGGCACCGGTACCGGGGATTCCCGGTAGGCGCGCATCCGGCGCTCCAGCCGCTCCGCCACGTCGAGCCGCCCTTCCAGGGCCCGGCGCAGGTCGCTGGTGACCAGGTCCGCGTCGGGCAGGTCGCCGTATTCGGGGGCGACGGTGAAGGCGGCCACGGCCATGTTCCGGTGCGAGGTCGCGTTCGCGGAACGCACCGCCAGCCGGTGCGAGGCGAGCACCCCCGCGGCCTGCCACAGCAGCCCGGGGCGGTCGGGGGCGACGATGGTCACCTCGGAACCCCGGAGCCGGGCGGCGGGCACCCCTTCCTCGGCGAGCGCGGCCTGATCCGGGCGCAGCGGCAGCGGCTCAGGTGGCACCTCCCCGGCCAGCCGGGACTCCACCCGGCGGACCAGGTCGCCGACCAGGCCTTCCTTCCAGTCGTTCCAGGCGGCCGGCCCGGTGGCCTGGCCATCCGCGATGGCCAGGGCATGCAGCAGCTCGAGCAGCGGCCGGCCGCCGACCGCGGTGGCCACCTGGGCCACGGTGACCGGGTCGTCGAGATCACGGCGGGTCGCCGTCTGCGGCAGCAGCAGGTGATGCCGCACGGCGCCGGCGACCAGCTCCGCGTCGGAGGGGCCCAGCCCCACCCGGCGGGCCACGTCCCGGGCCACGACTTCCCCGGTAACCCGGTGATCGCCGGGCCATCCCTTGCCGATGTCGTGCAGCAGGGCACAGAGCAGCAGCAGGTCAGGCCGGGCCACGTTACGGGTGAGGACGGCCGCCCGGGACGCGGTTTCCACCAGGTGCCGGTCCACCGTGTAGGTGTGCAGCGGGTTGCGCTGGGGCCGGTTGCGGACCCGGTCCCAGTCCGGCAGCAGGCTCGCGACCAGGCCTTCCTGGTCGAGCGCCTCCCAGACCGGGACGGCGGCCGGGCCCGCGCCCAGCAGCGCGACCAGCGCGTCCCGGGCTTCCGGCGGCCAGGGCACCGGCAGCGGCGGGCACTCGGCCAGCCGGGCCAGCGTGCGCGGCGCGAGCGCCAGCGCGGCCTGGGCCGCCGCGGCCGCGGCGCGCAGCGGGAGGGCCGGGTCGGCGCCCGGGTCCGCGGCCCGGGCCAGCACCACCTCGCCGTCCTGCTCGACCAGGCCGTCGGCCAGCGGGCGGCGCTGGGCCTTGCCCCGGCGCCTGCCCCCGCGGCTGTGCTGGGCCTGCCGGAACGCCTGGTCCACCGAGTAGGCGACGGCCCGCCCAGCCCCGGCCAGGTGGCGCATGAGCGCGTCCGCGTCCAGCAGCCCGAGGACCCGGGCCACCTCGTCCTGCTCCTGCAGGACGAGCCGGTCGGTGGGACGGCCGGTGATCTCGTGCAGCGCGTGGCGGGCGTCCATGATGGACTCGTACGCGGCCCGGACCCGGGGCCCGGGGCCCGGGGCGACCCACGCGGCCGCGATGGCCTGGATCGCGTGCACGTCCCGCTGCCCGCCCCGCGCTTCCTTGAGGTCGGGCTCGAGCAGGAACGCCAGTTCGCCGCTGCGCCGCGTGCGTTCCACGTGCAGCGCCTGCAGCTCGGCCAGCCTGGTGGCGGCCGAGGCGCGCCAGTCCTCCAGGGCGCCGAGGCGCAGCACGTTGGTCAGGTCGGGATCGCCCGCCACATGCCGCGCGTACAGCAGCCCGAGGATGACCTTCAGGTCGGTCCTGGCCACCCGGCGCGCTTCCGCCGTGGTACGCACCGCGTGATCGAGGCGGGCGCCGGAGTCCCAGATCGGGTACCAGATCCGGTCGGCCATCGCGGCGATGCCGTCCCGCCCGTCGTGCAGCAGGAGCACATCCAGGTCGCTGCCGGGCAGCAGCTCACGCCGCCCGTAGCCGCCCACCGCGACCAGGGCCACTCCCGGTTCCGCGCCCAGCAGGGAGGCCAGCCAGCGGTCGGTTTCCGCACTCCGCCGGGCGCGGTCGGCGGCAAATGATGTCAGTGGCGGCCCTTCGGGCTGTGCACGGGCGGAGGGCACGGACATAACGACGGCCCACCCCCCCGACCCGTACTGCGCACGTCCGCTCCGACCTCTCTCGCCAGTGGGGGCTAAAGCGCGCCTGAACCGCGCTCACCAGTCCGAACCCGCACAACCGTCTCAACCGGAACGGCCCAGACCTTCCCGTCCCCAATACGTCCAGTCTGAGCTGCCTTGACGATGACGCCGATCAGGTCGTCGGTGTCCTCGTCGTCCGCGAGCACTTCCAGCCTTACCTTGGGCACCAGGTCAACCTGGTACTCAGCGCCTCGGTAGACCTCGGTGTGACCGCGCTGGCGGCCGTAGCCGCTGGCCTCACTCACGGTCATCCCATGGACACCAAAGGCCTGCAACGCCGCCTTCACCTCGTCCAGCTTGAACGGTTTGATCACGGCAGTGATGAGCTTCATGCGACCACCTTCTCGGGGCACCCTGTCCTGTGCCGACCTTCCGCCTAAGGCGTTTCGCCCGCCATCACAGAGTGTTTCGGGGGAGTGAAAGACGTGTGTCACATGTTACGGGCAAGTTTCGCCGCCGGACGGGGCCGGAACGACCGGGAGTTTCCGGTGATGCCGGGTGTAAGCCGGGCGCAGCTGCGCATCTGAATAGTAACGGTGGAACACCTCGGTGGCCGAGCCGGAGATCGGCGGGACGATCCACGTCCAGTCGGCCGGGCAGATCCGGCCCGCCCGCTCCTCCCGGGCCAGGTGGGTCAGGAACCGGCGTGACTCCGTGTGGTGGTCGGTGATCGTCACGCCAGCCGTCTCGAACGAGTGCAGCACCGCGAGATTGAGCTCGACGAGCGCCAGGTCGCGCCAGAGCGAGCGGTCCCGGGTGGTATCCAGCCCCATCCGCGCCGCGATTTCGGGCAGCTGGTGGTAACGACCGGGGTCCGCCAGGTTGCGGGCGCCGATCTCGGTGCCCATGTACCAGCCGTTGAACGGGGCCGCCGGGTAACAGATGCCGCCGATCTCCAGGCACATGTCGCTGATGACGGGCACCGCGTACCAGCGCAGGCCCAGCTCACCGAACCACGGGAAGCGCGGGTGGATGAGGTAGACCTCGGTGACCGCGTCAGCCGGCACGTCGAACAGCCGGGGGCCCTCCTCAGCGGTGGAGATGATCAGCGGCAGGACATCGAACCGGCCCCGGGCGTCCGTGGCCCAGCCGAGCCCGCGCGCCAGATCAGTGAGCTCGGCGCTGAGCGGCTCACCGCACACCGACCCGTCCGGCTGCCGGTAACCGGCGTACCGGACCAGTTGCTCGTTCCAGATGCGCGCGCCCGTCCGGCCCGGCGTGTCCGGTGCGAACACGGTAATGGTGGGCCGCACCCGCCCCCGGTTCGTGGCGGCCCGCAAGTGACCCGCGCATTCCTCCGCGATGCCCGCCGCGGTGTCCACCTCCCGGCGGTCCCGGACCTTGAGGCTTTTCCAGTAGAGGCGGCCGATGCAACGGCTGCTGTTACGCCACGCCGCCCGCGCACCGAACTCCAGTTCCTCATTCGTGTGCCGGTAGGTGCCGGTCAGGTTGATCTCCCGGCGGATTTCGCGCAGCCGCGCCTCGACGGGGCCTGCCCCCGGGACCTCGCGGCGGTGCAGCCTGATGAACTCGGCCGCGGCCTCCATCTCCACGGGCGGGGCGGACCCGCCCCGCCCGCCGAGACGGGCGGTACGGAACACGCGGCCTGGCCACCGCGACCGGGCGGGCTGGGCAGGCCCAGCGGGCCGGGGGGGCTGGGCAGGCCGGCGGGCCGGGCGGGCCGGCGGGCGGGGGGGCCCGGCGGCAGCCGCCCCTCGCGGGTCGGCAGCTAAAGGACGATCCATAGGTGGGTCGCCTGCTGGGCAGGCGAGCGCCGGGCCGGCCCGCCGCGGGGCCAGGCTCCGCGGGGCCACCCGCCAGCTCGGGCCGCCCGCGGCTCCGGGCTGACCACCACGCAACTCTTGACTACGGAACTGGCTCCCACCGGACTGGCTACGGGTGGGCTGATCACCGCAGAGCGGCTTATGACCGGGCTGGCCATGACGGGGCTGTAGGCCGTGGAATTGGCCCGGGCCGGACTGGTCACCGCCGGGCCCGCCATCATCGGGGCGGGCAGCAGCGGACTACCCGGCACCCGGCACAGCGCGGCGGCGGCTGGGCCGGGCATGCCGCCCGCAGCCACCTCCGAGGGCATCCAGCGGGCAAAGGGGCCCCTGCGCAAAAGGGCTCTCAGGGCAGACTTCATCGCCGCGCCATCCCATTAAGCGTAGCGTGCGTCGAGTGCCGCCATAAGCTGGCGCACTCATGACCGAAGGAATCGTCAAACCGCCCTGGCTAACTCACCAGGAGGATCCACCACGTCTGCGTGAATACGCCAATTACCCCGCCCCGTGGTACGCAGCGTCTGGGTACACCCGGTGACCATCGGCGAGGGTCCGCTAATGTAGACATCGTCGTCTTTTTGGGGTAGCTGGCGCGCGATGATATCCGGCAGCATTCCCTTCACGCCGGTGTAGTCCGGGTCGTCCGAGACGGCGGTGCTTATGCGCAGCCACGGGTAGTACGACTCGAGCCGCCACAGATCGGGCAGATCGTAGAGCTCCGATTCACGGCGGGCCCCGACGATCAGCCGGATCCGGCGCCGGCGGTGGGGCTGGCTGTCCGCGATGGCCTGCTCGATCAGCGCCTTGAGGGGCGCCAGGCCCGAGCCGCCGGCCACGCAGAACATGCCCCGGCCCGACCCGGCGGCCAGCGTCATGGTGCCTTGCGGCGGCCCGAGGTTCACCCGGTCACCCACGCTCGTGTGATGGACCAGCGCGGAGCTGACCCACCCGCCGGGCACGGCGCGGACGTGGAAGGTGAGCAGGCCGTCCGCCCGCGGTGCGTTGGCCACCGAGAACGGCCGCCACACGCGGTGCCAGTGAGCCGACTGGATGCTCAGGTACTGGCCGGCCCGGTAGGGAAACGGCTCGTCCGGGCGCAGTGTGAGCACGGCGAGCGTGGGGGTGCGCAGCTCATGCCCGACTACCTCAGCCGACCACCAGGGCGGCGAGTGCTCCGCCGACTTGTCCGCGGCTGCGGTCATGAGCTGCGTGGCCCTTTCGTAGGCGCCCGCCCAGGCGGCCTCCGCGCCAGGCGTCCACGCGTCTCCGGAGAACCGGCACAGCGTGGCCAGCAGGGCCCGGCCCACCGCCGGGTAGTGCTCGTCTCAGCACGCCGTACTTGCGGTGATCCAGCCCGAGCTGGCTCAGATACGGCTCCATCTCCTCAGGCGTGCTGAGGCTGTGCACGATCCGGGTGAGGGCGCGGAAAAGCCGGTCGCGCTGGACGTCCATGGCCGCCGGGAACATGGGACGAAGTTCAGGGTTCTCCGCGAACAAGCGGCCGTAGAAATAGGCCACCGCACCGTCGCTCGCCCGATTAACAAGCGAGAATGTATGGGTAATTGCTTCGGTACTCGATAGGACTGGCGGCTCTGCCTCGCTCGCCACGCTGTCAAGCTCGGGGGAACCTGGATTGGGACTGCCGACACCGTTGTTTCCTATCAGAATCGCCACGCTGAGCAGCTTGCCACATGCACACCGTGACCACAACTAAGTCCCGCAAACATACGCGACCGGAGCGCAGCTTTCTACTAATATATTTAGAATATTAGGCGAAGGAAAAGAGCGCCGAATAATGGGCCAACCCGGTCAAACTTTTGGGCAAATCACACATAAGCCTCGCTCCCAGCCGCCGCCGTGACCACCAGATCCGGGACCGCATCCTGCCCAGGCCGCAGGCGCGGGGAGAGCACCGGGCCGGGGCGCTGGGGCGGCTCGGCACGGGGGCCAGGGCCAGAGGGCCGGTCATCGGGTCGCGGCGTTGAGCGTGCCGCAACCCGATGACTGCCCCGGAGCGGCCAGCGGGCAGCGCGTCCGGCGCGCCGTCCCCGCCAGAGCCGCCAGCGGGAACCCAACCGTAGTTCCTTAGTTCCTTGTTGCCGATGATGGCGTCAGTTGCCGATGATGGCGTCCACGAAGGCTTCGGGCTCGAACGGGGCCAGGTCGTCGGGGCCCTCACCGAGCCCGACCAGCTTGACCGGGACGCCTAGCTCCCGCTGAACCGCGATGACGATGCCGCCCTTGGCCGTCCCATCCAGCTTGGTCAGCACGATCCCGGTCACGTCCACCGCCTCGGCGAACACGCGTGCCTGGCGGAGGCCGTTCTGCCCTGTGGTGGCGTCCAGAACGAGCAGGACCTCATCCACGGTGGCCCGCTTCTCGATGACCCGCTTGATCTTGCCGAGCTCGTCCATGAGGCCCGTCTTGGTGTGCAGCCGTCCGGCGGTGTCCACGATGACGGTGCTGGCCCGCTCGTCGATGCCGACCGCGACCGCCTCGAACGCCACGCTGGCCGGGTCCGCTCCCTCCCGGTCGGACCGGACCACCTGGGCCCCGATCCGCTCGCCCCAGGTCTGCAGCTGGTCGGCTGCGGCGGCGCGGAACGTGTCAGCCGCGCCGAGCACCACCGTCTGGCCCTCGCCGATGAGCGCGCGGCCGAGCTTCCCGGCCACCGTGGTCTTGCCCGTGCCGTTGACCCCCACGATGAGCACGATCGAGGGCCGGTCCCCGTGCGAGCCGGTGTGCAGGGTCCGGTCCATGTCCGGCCCGATCTGCCGGATGAGCTCGTTGCGCAGCATCGTGCGCACCTCATCCGGGTCGCGGGTACCCGTCACCTTGACCTGGGTCCTGAGTTCCTCGGTGATCTGGCGCGACGGCGTGACGCCCATGTCCGCGGTGAGCAGCGTGTCCTCGATGTCTTCCCAGGCCTGGTCGTCCAGGGCATCGCGGGAGAGCAGGTTGAGCAGGGCCGAGCCGAACCCGCCGCGGGAAGCGGCCAGCCTCCCGCGCAGCCGGGTGAGGCGGCCGCGCATCGGCGCCGGGGGCTCCTCGCGCAGCCTCGGCTCGGGCGCAGGCGGGAGCACCGCCGTGGAAGCGCCGCCGCCTCCGTCCCCTTCCCCGTCGGCCTGGCCGGCGGGAGGAGCCCTGGTCTGGCCAGCAGGAGGAGCCGCGGTTGGCCCCGCCCCTGATCCGGCCACGGGCGGCCGCGGCGGCGCGCTGACCCGGCGGCGGCGCGGGAGCACCAGGAACGTGGTCCCCAGGCCCGCAACCAGCAGGACGCCGATGACAATAAGAATGATCACAAGTTCCATAACGGCCCCAGTCTGGCAGACACCGGAGCGTGCGTCGCGCGGCCGCCGCCCCGGTCACGGGCATCGCGCCCCGTGCTACCAACGCCGTCCCACCAGCCCCGCGCCTACCCGCCCGGCACGGCCCCTAGAGCGTGTCCCGTAGAGCGTGTCCCGTAGATCATGGGACGGGATGGCGGAGCCAGGTCCTGATCGAGGCTGCGCCGGCGGTTGCGCGCCAGCAGCGCCCCGGCCAGGTTGCCGCGCAGGTAGCCGGAGTGCTCCAGGGCCGCGGCTGGCACGCCACCCCGCCCCTGCGGCCCCGCCTGCCCCCTCACTCACAGCTCCGCCTCAACGGGGTAGGTTTTGCGTCACCCGCGGCGCACAACCTACCCCGATCACGGCACGCCCGCAGACGGGCCGGCCAGAGCGTGTCCGGTAGATCGTGGCGGGTCGTTTCGGCCCGGATTGGGTAGCGGGTGAAGACCGGCTGAGGCGGCATGATCTGAGTGATGGCGGGTGGGCGCGGCTGGGGCCGCTGCTGCCGGGGCATCCGCGGCAGGGACGCCGGCGGGATGATCACCGGCTGGTGATCGGCGGGGTCTTCGTCCGGGCCCGGGCGGCGCCCGGCCAGGTCCGTCCCGGCGGGGTCAGGCGGTCTCGCGCTCGCGCAGCCGCTGGCTGACCACGGCCGAGACCCCGTCGCCGCGCATGCTGATCCCGTAGAGCGCGTCGGCAATCTCCATGGTGCGCTTCTGGTGGGTGATGATCAGGAGCTGGGATCACCGACCGCAGTTCCTCGAAGATGCCCAGCAGGCGCTGCATGTTCGTGTCGTCGAGCGCGGCCTCGACCTCGTCGAGCACGTAGAACGGCGAGGGCCGGGCCTTGAAGATGGCCAGCAGGAAGGCGATCGCGGTCAGCGACCGCTCGCCGCCGGACAGCAGCGACATCCGCTTGACCTTCTTGCCCGGCGGCCTGGCCTCGAAGTCGATGCCGGTGGCCAGCATGTCGTCGGGCTCGGTAAGGATCAGCCGCCCCTCACCGCCGGGGAACAGCCTGGAGAAGATCCCTTCGAACTCCCGGGAGGTGTCCTCGAAGGCCGACGCGAACACCTCCTGGACCCGGTCGTCCACTTCCTTGACCACGGTCAGCAGGTCGCGGCGGGTCTTCTTGAGGTCTTCGAGCTGGGTGGCCAGGAACGCGTGCCGTTCTTCCAGGGCCGCGAATTCCTCCAGCGCGAGCGGGTTCACCTTGCCGAGCTGGTCGAGCTGCCGCTGGGCTCCGGCGGCCCGGCGCTCCTGCTCGGCCCGGACGTACGGGATCGTCCCGGTCAGCACCTGCTGCTCCTCGCCCGGGGGGGCCGGCGGCGGTACGAGGTGACTCCCGTTGCTGGCGCCCTCAGCAGCCTCCTCGCCGTCCAGCGGGCCGCCCCCAGGGTCATCGGCGGGACCGGCGCCCCAGGGCCTCTCAGCGGCCAGCGCGGGGCTGCTGGCCGGGGAGTCGGGGCTGATGACAGGGACCGGGACGTCCGGGCCGTAGTCGGCGACCAGTTCTTCCGCCGAGACCGCGAACTCCTCGGCCGCCCGGGCCGCCAGCTGCTCGAGCCGCATCCGGTGCTCGGCCCGGGCCATCTCGGTGCCGTGCGCGGCGTCCACGACGCGGTCGAACTCGGCGGCGAGCTCGCGGACCTGGACGCGCACTTCCTTCAGCGCCACGGCCCGGCCCTTGCTGGCCTGCTCGGCCGCCTGCCGCTGCTCGCTGGCCGCGGCCAGCGAGCCGGCCAGCCGGGCCAGCGCGTGCGCGGCACCGTCGGCCACCGCGCGGGCCACCACGGCCTGCCTCTCACGCTGGATCCTGCGGGCCGCGGCGCGCTGCGCGGCCTGCCGCTCCGCGGCGGCCGCAGCGACCAGGGCGTCGGCCCGGCCCGCGATCGCCCGGAGCCGTTCCTCGGCGGTCCTGACTTCCAGCCGCGCCTCCATCTCGGCGTTCCGCGCGGCCGTCACCTGCCCGGACAAGGCCTCCCGGTCAGGGGCCGGATCTTCCTCCCGCGAGCCCCCGGCCTCAGCAGGCCCGGGGCCGGGCTGGCCGCCAGCGTCCTGGCCGGCCTCAGCCTCGGCCAGGCTCGCTTCGAGCTGAGCGACCGAGGCCTGGCTCGCCTCGTGGGCCCGGTGGGCCTGGTCAATGGCGTTCTGGAGCCGCTGCGCCTCGTCGCGGGCGGCCCGCGCAGCGCCGGCGAGCCGGCCGAGCCCGCCGGAGACCTCCGCGGCCGCCGCGTCTACCTCGCGGAGCGCCGCCTGGGCCTTGGCCAGCGTCTGGCGGGCCTGGTCCTCTGCCTCCACCGCCAGCGCGAGCTGCTCGGCGGCCTGCTCACAGCGCTCCTCGACGGCCTCCAGCCCGGCCGCGGCCTCATCGGCCACGCTGCGCAGGGTGAACTCGCTGGCCGGCCGGGCCGAGCCGCCCGAGGCCCAGTGGGCGCCGAGCACATCGCCGTGCCGGGTGACGACGCGCAGGTCCGGGTGCGTGCGGACCAGTTCACGAGCCTGGGCCAGGTCGGCGGCCACGACGATGCCGGCCAGCAGGCCGGCCAGCGCGGGCGCCAGCCCGCCCGGGGCCCGTACCAGCGCGAGGGCGGGCTGGGCGCCCTCCGGCAGCTGGATGCCCGGCGGCAGCCCGCCGTCCCCGGGCGCAGGCGGGTCGCCCGGCGACCCGGAAGCGATCATCAGGCCAGCGCTGCCGACGTCCTCGTCCTTGAGCGCCGCCAGGATGGCCACGGCGGCGTCGAGACCGGTGACCGCCACCGCGTCCGCCGCGCCACCCAGGGCGGCCGCGATGGCTTCCTGGGCCCCGGCGTCCACGCTCACCAGCGCGGCGACCCCGCCCAGCACCCCGGGGTACTTTCCTCGCAATCGATGCCGTGTTCGGCTTTTAACTTCTCCGCCGCCGCCAGCGCGCGCGGCACCATCAGGGCCAGCGCCACCACCGTGGCGTCTCTGCCGGGACGAACGATCCGCGCCGTGCCCAGAGTATCCAGGCTCATCCTCCCTCCGGCACTTCGCCTTTGGTCGCGTAAAGCGACTTGTGTTCGAAAAAGATGACCGGGTCGGGATCGCGCACCGCCGCCGCCATCAACCCCACCACATCCCGCGGTGTCGAAGGCGCGACTACCTTAAGCAGCAAGACCAACCGTCGAAGTAGATCAAACATAAC
>CAVQEM010000005.1:0-5397 GCA_963711485.1 uncultured Actinomycetes bacterium | reverse complement strand
CACGTATCGCCGCCCCCGCCGAAGAACTGCGCGCACGGGCCGGATCCGTGGTTCAGGCACCAGCCAGACGGATCGGCACCGGTGTAGTTGGTGGTCTCGGGCTCGTAGGTCCATTCGTAGGTGTTCGGGATCAGCGAGTCGGTCCCGGTGCCGAAGATCGAGGTCCAGACGCTCGCGGTGGAGTAGACGCCCACCTTGTACGAGGAGTGAGCGGTGACGTAATCGGCGAACCCGTTGAAATCGGCGCGGTCCACGGCGACCGGGATGCCGCCCTGCCTGATCACTCCGCTGCACGCCGAGGTGTAGACGTCGTTCCAGCCGTTGTCCGGTGCGGGCGCGATGCCCGGTAGCTCGACGTCCATCCAGACGACCTTGTAGTCGAAGGCGCCGCCTGCGATATCGGACAGCGCCCGGGCGGCCTGTTGCGCGCCCCAGGCGCTGGCCTCGGCGGTGCTCCCGTTGTAGTGCGGGTCCACGCCGGGCCCGCCCATGAACCAGTACGCGCCGTCGCCGACGCCCTGGCCGTACTTGGTGAAGTCGGCGTGCGCCTTCGCGGCGTCGCTGGCGTCGAAGGCGATGAAGCCTCCCTTGCAGCCCTGCCAGTACGCCCAGTTCCCGGCCATCCCGATGTACCCGCCGTAGGCGCCGCCCAAGTACGGCATGCGGTACGGGGCGCTGCCCGGCACCGAGACCGGCAAGCTGTCCGTGCCCCACCAGAACCCGGGGGGACCGTCGCCGGCCGGGCGCGCCTGCGCCGCGAGCGCCGGGATGAGCAGGATCAGGGCCAGGGACGCGGCGAGTCCACCGCGGGTCAGCCACGACCGCTTCATTGCGCCTCCTGGTGGTCTGTTCGTCATCGGCCCGCCCACCTTATAGGTTGGCGGGACGGTCACGTGGCCGCGGGACAATCCAGGAGAACCGTGATGTCCGAGCAGGCAGTACGGGTGGAGCGGGCGGGGGCGGTCAGCACGGTCGTGCTGAGCCGGCCGGCCAGGCGCAACGCGGTCGACGGGCCGACCGCGGCCGCGCTGGCCGAGGCCTTCCGGGCGTTCGACGCGGATCCCGATGCGGCCGTGGCGGTGCTGCACGGCGAGGGCGGGGTGTTCTGCTCGGGCGCTGACCTGACCGCGCTGGGCACCGAGCGCGGCAACCGGGTGGCCCCGGACGGGGACGGGCCGATGGGGGTGACCCGGCTGCGGCTATCCAAGCCGGTCATCGCGGCGGTGTCCGGGTACGCGGTGGCCGGCGGTCTTGAGCTGGCCCTGTGGTGTGACCTGCGGGTCGCCGACGAGACCGCGGTGTTCGGCGTGTTCTGCCGGCGCTGGGGCGTCCCGCTGATCGACGGCGGGACGGTGCGGCTGCCCCGGCTCATCGGGACCAGCCGGGCGATGGACATGATCCTGACCGGGCGGGCCGTGGACGCCGCCGAGGCGGCGGCGATCGGGCTGGCCAACCGCGTGGTCCCCGCGGGGCGGGCCCTGGCCGCGGCGCAGGAACTCGCGGCCCAGCTCGCCTCGTTCCCGCAGGCCTGCCTGCGCAGCGACCGCGCGTCCGTGCTGGACGCCGACGGCCTGGGCGAGGCCGCGGCGCTGGCCGCCGAGTTCGCGCACGGGCAGGTGCCGCTGGCGGAGGAGGCGGGCGCGGGCGCCGCCCGGTTCACCGCAGGCGCGGGCCGGCACGGGTCTTACGGTCCCTGACCGTTCTTACGGTCCCTGACGGCGGCCGGCCGGAGCGCGGCGGCAAGGCGCCGGGTTATCGTGCGTGATAGATGTTCACTCGCTGCCTCAGCTCGAGGGCGGCCGGGGTCGCGCTGGTCGTCCTGACCCTGGCCGCCGCGTCGGCCTGCACCTCGACGGCGACCGGGCCCGCAGTGCGCACCACGACCGGCACTCCGGGCCCGGCGGCGACGGCCACCGGACCGCGGCCACCCCGATGACGGACATCAGCGCCGGGTGCGCGGGCAACAGCTCCGAGGTCGAGGAGGCCTTCGCCCCGCCCGGCTACGTCTACGCGGAGTGGATCGGGTGCGGCGGGATCGGCTTCGCCCGCTCGACCGACTCGGGTAGGCACTTCGGTGCCGCGCTGACCGTACCAGGCTCGCTGGGCGCCAGCTGGGACCCCGCCATCTCCGTGGCGGCCGACGGGACCGTCTACGCCGCCTTCATGCACGGCGGCGGTCGCTCCATCGTGTCCGGGCACCCGGTGGTGGCCGTCTCGCTCGACCACGGCGCGAGCTTCGCGCAGGTGCACGAGGTCCTGCCGCCCGCGCCAGGCAACTGGGGCGACCGGGACTTCATCGCGGCGGGACCGGGCCACCGGCTGTTCCTGACCTGGGATTACGGCCCCTCCGCGGCCGAGGTCAAGACCCTGTGCGGCAAGGGCGGCAGTTGCGCCTACGCCAGAGGCGACCTGAACGCCGTCATCCAGGTCTCCGGCAACGGCGGGGCGACCTGGGGGCCTATCGTCCACCTGGAGCCGGGGTTCCCGCTGGGCGGCGGGTACAGCGCCCCGCTCGTGGTCAGCCCGGACGGCGACGTCGACGTGCTCTACATCGCTCACCCGACCGACCCGGGCACCGACATCGTGCACCCCGGGTATGAGTACTTCACCTCCTCCGCGGACGGGACGCACTGGCCCGCCGATCCGCAGCGGCTCTGGCCCGGCGTGGGGACGCTATCCGTGCCCGCGTGGTGGATCGACGGGGACATCAGCGCCGACGCCGCGGGCAACCTGTACGCCACGTGGGACACCCAGACCGCCGCCGGGGACATCGGCTGGCTGACCTACTCCCGCGACGGCGGGCGCACCTGGTCCGCACCGCTCCGGGTCACGCCGGACACCGACCATGCCCCGCACATCGTCGAGTCGGCGGGGGGCCAGGCGGGCCTCGCCTACGTGGCGTGGCAGACCAGCGCGCCCGCGCCCGGCTACGCCACCTACCTGCGCCCGTTCTCCATCCGGCGCGGCTGGCTCGGACCCGCGATCAAGGTGTCCGGCGCCTACGGCAACCCCGCGATCTGGCCGGGCGACACCTTCGGCATCGCCCTGCTGCCGGGCGGCGGCATCTCCCTCACCTGGGGCAGCGCCGTGGGGACCAGCAAGCACTCCGCCATCTACTCCTCCGTAGTGACGATCTGAAATCTGGACCTGAAGGAGCCACCTTGAACGACTACCCGGCGCACCTCATCGAGGTCAACCACGTCGAACCCGTACCGCGCCGCATCCGGGCCTACCTGAACGGCGAGAAGGTGCTGGACACGACCGGGGCCCGGTACGTCTGGGAGCTGCCCTACTACCCGCAGTACTACATCCCGGTCTCCGACGTACGCCGGGACCTGCTCGTCCCGGAGGGCCAGGCGCAGCAGACCGGCCGCGGCGTCGCCGAGGTACACGGCCTGCAGGTCGGCGAGGTGCACCGGCCGCGGGCGGCCAAGCTGATCACCGAGTCCGCGATCGGCGGCCTGCCCGGCACGGTCCGCTTCGACTGGGGCGCGCTGGATGCCTGGTTCGAGGAGGACGAGCAGGTCTTCGTGCACCCGCGTAACCCCTACTCGCGGGTCGACGCCGTGCGCTCGGACCGGCCGGTGCGCGTCGAGCTGGGCGGGCTGGTGCTGGCCGACTCGCCGTCACCGGTGATGGTGTTCGAGACCGGGCTCCCGACGCGCTACTACGTCAGCCGCATCCACGTCGACTTCGCGCACCTGGTCCCGAGCGACACCGAGACCGCGTGCCCGTACAAGGGCGTAACCAGCGCATACTGGTCGGTCCAGGTCGGCGACACGGTCCATCACGACCTGGCCTGGGCGTACGACTTCCCCACCCGCGAGCTGCTGCCGATCGCCGGGATGGTCGCGTTCTACAACGAGATGGTCGACACCTTCGTCGACGGCCAGTTGCTCGAGCGGCCGCATACGCACTTCTCCAGGACCGGGGTCGGCCAGCAGGCCTAGCGGTCATCCGGTGCTGGCGGCCTCGTCATCGCCGGTGATGCCCCGCTCGGCCTCGGTGATCGCCCGGGCAGCGTCCAGCGAGCCGGCCCACAGGTCATCGAGGAACTCGCGGAGGGCGGCCAGCCCTTCCGCGCGGGCCCGGTAGAGCCGTCGGGTGCCTTCGCGGCGCTCGGTCAGCAGCCCGGCGTTCTTCAGCACGGTCAGGTGCTGGCTGACCGCGGTCCTGGTGATGTCGAACGCCTCGGCGATCTGCCCGGCGGCCAGCTCATCGTGCGCGACCAGCTTCAGGATGGCGCGCCGGCGCGGCTCGGCGATCGCCCGCAGCGCCTCGTCGGCCGCGCCCACCCCCGGCCCGCCGGTCACCGGGTGGCCCATGATCTCTGCTCCCGCCGGAGTTAGATGGCACTGGCTAACGTTAGAGAGCACGAACGTTAGCAATTACGAACAGATGTGTCAAGGCTGGACAGCGGTTCCTCGCCGGTCCGAGACTGGCGTCATGGTGACCCAGGCTGAGTTCGACCAGTTGCTCGACGTGCTCCGCGATTTCGTCCGGCACGAGGTGATGCCGGCCGAGGCCGGATCGACGAGTCCGACGAGATCCCGGCCCGGCTGATCGCGCAGGCCAAGGAGATGGGCCTGTACGGGTACGCGCTGCCGATGGAGTACGGCGGCCTCGGCCTGTCGGTGGAGCAGCAGGTGCGGGTGACCATCGAGCTTGGCTACACCTGCCCCGCGTTCCGGTCGCTGTTCGGGACGAACAACGGGATCGCCGGGCAGGTCCTGGTCGCGGGCGGGACCGAGGAGCAGCGCAAGCAGTGGCTGCCGCGGCTGGCCTCCGGCGAGGTGGTCGCGTCGTTCGCGCTGACCGAGCCGGACGCGGGCTCTGACCCGAGCCGGTTGGGTACCACGGCGAGGCCTGAGGACGGCGGGGGCTGGGTCATCGACGGCCTCAAGCGCTACATCACCAACGCCCCGGCGGCGGGGGTGTTCATGGTGTTCGCCCGCACCGACCCGCAGGCGCCGCCCGGCAAGGGGATCGGGGTGTTCATCGTGCCTGCGCACACCGCCGGGGTGGCCGTCGCAGCCCGGGACCACAAGATGGGCCAGGCCGGGGCCTGGACCGCCGACGTCGTGTTCACCGGCGTCCGCGTGCCCGCGGACGCGCTCGTCGGCGAGGCACCGCAGGCCGGCTATGCGACCGCCATGCAGAGCCTCGCGCACGGCCGGCTGACGATCGCGGGCCTGTGCGTCGGAGTCGCGGCCCGGCTCATGGACGAGAGCGTCTCCTACGCCAAGGAGCGCTCCCAGGGCGGCCGGAAGATCGGCGAATACCAGCTCGTCCAGGCCATGCTCGCCGATTCTGCGACCGAATACCTCGCCGCGCGGTCGCTGGTCCTCGACGCGGCCCGGCAGTACGACGCGGGCACCGACCGCCGGCTGGCCCCGT
>CAVQEM010000004.1:0-13746 GCA_963711485.1 uncultured Actinomycetes bacterium | reverse complement strand
CGGGCAAGGTGCTGCGGTCGTTCCCCCGGATCATCGACGACATCAAGCTGTCGCATCGGGCAAGGGCTGCTCAAGGCATTCGGGCCCGTGATCCTCCAGGCATACGACCTGGCCAAGGCGCTGTCGGCGGCGGTCGCGCCGGGCGGTGCGCTCGCCCCGGTTTTCGATGCCATCGGGGTGGCGGTCGGGCAAGCTGGTCGCCCCGCTCGCCGGGATCATCGGAAGCTGGGCGAAGTGGATCGAGAACCTCAAGCCTGAGCAGGTCCAGAAGATTGTCGGCCTGATCGAGCGGTTCGGCCCGGTGGCTATCGCGGCGGCGGCCGGGCTGACCGCGCTGGTGGCACCGTCGATCCTCGGGCAGATCCCCGTCCTGGGCGGGCTGATCTCCAACCTGACCGGCCCGCTCACCATGGTCACGGGCGGCATCGGGAAGATGGCCGGGTCATGGTCGCCGCGATCCCCGGCATCGGCGGGATGGGCTCGGCGGCCGGGCTGCTCCCGCCGCGATGAACCCGGTAGGGCTCGCCATCGCCGCCGTGGTCGCCGCCATCGCCGGGCTGATGATCGCCAGCAAGGATTTCCGTGAGGCCGTTTTCGGGATGGCCAAGCAGCTCTGGGAAGGGCTCAAGCCAGCCCTGTCCTCGGTCTGGGAAATGATCAAGGTTTTCGGCAAGTCGATCTGGGAAATCGTGAAGGCCATCGGTGACGCCCTCGCACCCGCCATGCGGAACCTATCGCCGCTGGTCAAGACGCTAGGCGAGCTGTTCGGCGCGAACCTGCGGGCGGGGCTGACGGGGCCGGGGGCGCGATGTCCTCATCGTTCCCGCCATCACGGGGTCATCAAGGTGATCGGCTTCCTGCTCGACGTGACCACGAAAGTCCTGGTCCCGATCATCGAGATCCCCTGAAGCTGATGGTGATGGCGCAGCAGGCCGCCAACGTGGTCACCCCGCTGAAGCGGCTCGGCCAGGCCATCGAATGGCTGACCGGGATAGCCAAGAAGCTGTGGCACTGGATCACCGGGAACAGCCCCGGGCTGATCCCGGCGTTCGGGGCGCTGGGCTCCGCGGCATCGGCGCTGGGCAACCTGCTCGGCGGCCCGATCTCGGCTGCCTTCTCCGGGCTGGTCTCGGTGGTCTCATCGTCCACGTCCGCGATCACCGGCGCCGTGTCCGGGGCCTGGTCCCAGATGCCCGGCATCATCACCGGGGCGATGGGCACGATGCAGTCTGCGGCCTCGTCCGGGTTCTGCTCGATGGTCAGCACCGCCCAGTCGGCGGGCTCCTCCATGATCGACGGGCTCAAGTCCGGGCTGGACGGCGCCAAGTCGCTCGGCGGCTGGATCGGTAACAACGTGACCGGCCCCGTGACCGGGTTCATCAAGTACGGGCTGGGGATCGGCTCCCCGTCCTACATCACCATCGAGTTCGGTGAGGGCATGATCGCCGGGCTCCAGCAGGGGATGCAGTCGGCGGAGAAGCTCGGCGGCTGGATCGACAGCCACGTGACCGGCCCGATGGTCGGCTGGATCAAGAAGGGCCTCGGCATCGGGTCGCCGTCATCCATCACCATCACGTTCGGCGCCGACGTGATCGAGGGGCTGAAGGTCGGCATGGAGAAGGCCAAGCGACCTCGGCGGGTGGGTCAAGGAGAACGTCTGCGGCCCGCTGCTCGGCGCGATCCAGGGGTTTTTCGGGATCGGCTCACCGTCCACCGTGATGCGGTCGGTCGGGGAAGACATGGTGGCCGGGCTGGAGCAAGGGCTCGAACGGCGTCCAGGAGATCGACCTCGGCCACGGCCCGGACATCGAGCTCACCGCTGATGAGCGGCGCGGGAGCCTGGCCGGCGCGGGGGCGATGAGCGGCGGCGCGGGCTCCGTATCAACGTCTACCCGCAGGCCGGGCAGGATGAGCGCGAGATCGCCGCGATGGTCTCCCGTGAGCTGGCCTGGTCGATGGCGGGAGGCGCTGGCCGATGACCACGAAGATGCCGGTCAGCCTCCCGGCGCGCGGCTACGATCGCGGGTTCGACTGGACGTACGAGGTGCCGCCGGTCCGTGCCTCTCCGGCCGCTGATCCCGGTGGTGTGGGACGGGCTGTGGCTGAATACCGGCGACCAGGACAACGGCCTCTGCCTGGTCGTCGAGGACATCGACCGGCTGGCTTGACTCCCCGCCGCTGGACGGCAACGACGTGTCCCGGGTGATCAGCGACGGCGCCGCATGGGGACCGAAGGTGCTGGGTCCGCGGAGCATCGTCATCACGGGCGCGGCGGCCGGACCGCGCCCCGAGCTGGGCCGGTTGCGTGACCAGCTCGCCGTCCGCGCCGCGAGCCGGGAACCGGTGCTGCTGGAGGTCGGCGACAACGACCTGGAGCGGACGCTCACCGCTGACGTGCGGGCCGGGGCCGAGCTGTACCGGCATACCCCGCTCGGCCGGCCGGGTTCCGGTGGCAGGTCACGCTGACCGCCGCCGACCCGGCGCTGTACGACGCGGCCTGGCAGACCGCCCCGCTCGGCAACCTGTTCGAGGAGGACACCGGCCGCGACTACCAGCGGACCTACCCGTGGCGGTACGACTCGCCGTACGTCGGCGAACTCGGCGCCTCTGCGGAACGCGGGGAACTACCCGGCGCCGGTCTACGCGCTGTACGAGGGCGGCCTGACCGAATCGACGCTCACCGACAACGGGCAGAGCGGCATCCTCCGCGTCGCCCGGGTAGAGACCGGAATGCAGATCCTCGTCTCGACGGCCACGCTGACCGCTGAGGCGGCGGGCGGGGTGTCCCGCGCGAGTTACATCCTGCCCGGCTCCCGGCCGCTGTTCGTCCCGCCGCTCGAAGTGACGCGGTGGTTCCTGCGGTCGGCTGGGTACGGGTCGGTAACGCTGGTCTGGCGGTCAGCGTGGGTGTGACACCGGTCGGGCTCCCGCTGGCCATCGACCCGACGCAGGCCCGTGTCCCGCTGCCCGGCAAGTGGACCTTCTCGGCGGAGTCGATGGTCGGCAACCGGGTGCTCGGCAACGTAGACGTGTCCGGGTTCTACTGCGTGCGGCGGCTGTCAGCGTTCGGGCATGGGAACGTGACGCTCAACCTGCCGTCCGGGCTGGATTCAGCGAGACGATGCTGACGCTGTGGTCGTGGCGGCTGTGGGCGTTCTACGACGGGGAGCTGTACTGGTGCGGCGTCCCGACCGGCCTCGTTGACCAGGACGGCTCCGCGCATACGCAGTTCACGATGATCGAGCTGCCCGGCTACCTGACCCGCCGTCAGTGGGACCGGCCGCGCTCCGATCTCGACTACAACGCGCCGGGCCCGGACGGGCCGGGCGGGAACTTCCGGCAAGTCGAGCAGATGACAATCGCCGAGCACATCGCGGCGCCGGTCGGGGACGTGGGGGTCCCGATCGACCTGGAGCCCGGCAGCGGGGTGCTCCGCGACCGCCGGTATGAGTACCTCGAGGGCGGCTCA
Source organism: uncultured Actinomycetes bacterium (assembly GCA_963711485.1). Lineage (GTDB taxonomy): Bacteria > Actinomycetota > Actinomycetes > Streptosporangiales > Streptosporangiaceae > RYN-230. The sequence goes on along the minus strand of CAVQEM010000004.1, from coordinate 10,277 downwards.
CGCGGGCAGCTCCTCATCAACCTGGCCGGGGTTCTCGGCAGGCCCGGAGTTTCGCACCGAGTACCAGATGACGACCCCCGCGAACCGGCCGCAGGCCAGGCTGCGGATCGGGTGGCCGAGGGTCGGCAGCGACGCGGCGGGCCTCGGGCTGACGGTGCCCGGCTCAATCGTGAACTACCGCTACCAGATGGATTCGGACGAGCTGCGGACCCGCACATACGCGGTCGGGGACCTGCCCGAGAACGCGCACTCCGACCCGGACCAGCCACCGCCACCCCGCCCGGTGGTGATCGAGGAGCGGCCGAATCCGCTGCTGCCCCGCCTCGATGCCGTCGATGACTGGCCCGGCACCATCCTGGTCGCACGCTGACGGAGCGAGCCAGGACGGCGGCGGCGAACTACGCGGCCGGGCTCGCAGCAATTCACCGGAAGCCCGCCCGAGTCATTCCCGCCGATCACGTCGTACGGGCCGGGGGACACGGTGACGGTGCGGGCGACGACTCCGCTGATCCCCGGGGGCATCCAGTTCGCGGCGCGGCTGGATCAGGTCGAGGTCAACGCGGCGACCGGCGTCGCTACCTGGCAGGCGACCTTCACGCAACCACCGCAGGCCATCCGCGAAACCATCGGCGGCAGCCTCCAGCGGCTCGAAACGCTCAGCTCCGCGCTGTTCCACAGCGGCGGCCTGAGAAACGTCTGAGGAGGGCTCGGATGACGACACCGACCGGGAAGCTGGCGTGGGGCCAGGCCGGGAACTACGACGCGGCCGACGACCGGGCCGTGATCACAGCGGTGACCGGGGGCCGGATCGGCCTGGTCCGGCCGCCTGTGGTCGCGGCCGGGTCGGGGCTCCAGATCATCATCACGGGCGGCTGGCTCGGGGTGGCGACCTGCGATGACCGGACAAGCGCCGTGGTCGGCAGCCGGGAGAATCAGGTGGTGATGGCCAATCCCGGCCCGGCGAGCGGCAGCCGCGATGATGTGGTCTGGTGCGACACCCATCCCGATGAGGGCACCTGGGAGCTGTCGGTGATGACGGCCGCGCAGGCAGCCACGCGCTCAGGTGTGCCGCTAGTCCGCGTCACCGTCCCGGCTGGCGCGAACCTGGCATCGCAGATGGACCTGCGGCCGGTGGACGCCGCGATCGAGCGGCGGCTGCTGTCCCACTCCGCCCGCGCCGACTCGACCGTCTATTCGAGCAACAATTACACGGCGGCGACCACGCAGTCCCTCGACTCAGGCGGGGTCGATATGGAGCCGGGCCAGTGGTACCGGGTGAGGTACTCGACCACCGGCGCGCAGCTCGTCACCGCCCCCGGCGGGTTCATCCAGAATGGGGAGTGCCGCATCGGCGTCGGCTACCGGACGGCCGGGGCGCACCCCACCACATCGATCCTGGCCAAGGAGTCGTCCTTCAACTTCTCCTACATCGCCGGGACGACCCCCGGCTATGAGCAGGCCCAGGTCGAATGGGTCTTCCGCCATGGGGTGACCGACGCGCCGATCGTCCGGGTGTTCAGCGGCCGGATATGGGCGCCGCTGCCCGGCGTCCAGTACCGGACCGGCCCGCAGCATGGCACTGGAACGCCGATGATGCTCACCGTCGAGGACATCGGGTCATGAGCAGCCCGGACGCGGGCGGGGGGCTGCTGCGGTGGGGTCAGTCCGGGCGGTACACCGCGTGGGATGACCGGGCGGTGATCACGGCGCTGGCCGGGGCGCGGACGGGGATCGTGACTCCCGTTCGGATGAATCCCACAGCGGGGCTGGCGATCATCATCGACCCGGGGTGGCTCGCGCTGGTGGACTGCGGCGACGGGACAACGGCGGTGCTCGGGTCACGGGTCGCGGTGCAGGTTCCCGTCATGGCGGGCGGCGAGCAGGACCGTGAGGATGTGCTCGTCACAGAGATCATCGACCTGGAGGCGGCGACCTGGACTGTCCAGGTGCGGCCCGACGTGGGCGGCGGCCTGGTGCTCGGGACGGTGCGGGTCCCGGCCGGGGCGGAAGACCCGGGGACATGGAGCTGATCCCCCGCGACCAGGATTACGGCGGCGGCGGCGGTGAGGACGGCCTCCCCGGGCCGCCGGGACCGCAGGGACCGCAAGGCCCGCCAGGACCGGCAGGCCCGGCAGGACCGCAAGGCGGCCCGGCAGGACCGCAAGGCCCGGCAGGCCCGGCGGGCTCGCCAGGCGACACAGGGCCGCAGGGACCGCCCGGCGCGGATGGGCAGGCCACGCTGATCGTCGGCTCGTTCGGCGCGACCCGGACACCTGACGAGCTGCCCGATGACGGGCTGATCGAGGCGAACTGGGATGGGCTCGGCCGGCCAGCGAACGACATTCAGGTGGAGGTCGGCTGGGCGCTGGTCTACGAGCCGGACGGGTCGCTGTGGGTGTTCGTCGGCGCCGCCTCGCCGGGTGCACCCGTGGCTCGGGTCTGGGATCATTCAAGGCCCGCCGGGACCGCAAGGCCCGCCTGGACCGTCCGGCGAGCGTGGACCCGACCAGTGGCACCGCATGAGCCCGCTCGTCAATGGATTCGTGGACTGGCCCACAGCCACGGAGGTGCCGCTGCAATACCGGCTGTCCGCGGATCGGACGCTGTGCCAGGTCGCAGGCTCGCTCGCGCTGCCTGGTCATGGGTCGAACGCCAATATGGGGTTCTTCACCTTCCCCGAGGGGTACCGGCCGGATGGCTGGTGCTCGTGGACGGTCGGGCCGCTGGACGGCATCCCGCGCGCGACAGCGCCGGCGGAGCCCACGTGCTGAGACCGGCGCGAGCGGCAGCTTGCAGCTCGGGCGCATTAGGCCGACCGGGTGTTTGCGGCGGGAACATCGGGGCGTCACTCGACGGCGTATCCTGCTGACCGATACGTTCCCGGTACAGACCCGGATCGTTCCGCTGAGCCGCGCCGCTCGGCGGACGGAGGAGCGACGCACCCGCTGCAACCCACGAGGAGGAGACCATGACAGGACGCGCGCGGCGCAAGCTCATCAAGGACGGCGACAGCTTCACCGAGGGCGAGGACGTGGAGCTGGAGGAGGTGGAGGCGGACCCGGAGGGCACCGAACCCAACCCGGAGTACACGCCGCCCGATTCCGGCGGGCACGTTCAGCCGGTCCATCCAACTGACTGGGAAGGGGAGAGCTGATGGCCACTCGCGCGGGTATGGAAGCCGTCACCGCATCACTCGGGCCGCTCGGGATCGGTGCGGCTGATCGTGCTGCACACGACCGAGGGCGCGCAGGACATCTACTCGCTGGCCAACTGGTTTGCGAACCCGAGCGCCAAGGTCAGCTCGCACGTCGGCGTCGACAATCACCGGCAGGGGACCATCGCGGAGTACGTGAAGCGGGACCGCGCCGCGTGGGCGCAGGGGAACTACAACTCCGCCGCGATCTGCGTGGAGATGTGCACCCCCGCCGGGGCGGCGAACGGCTGGTCACGGGACTACTGGCTGTCCAAGCAGGGGTGGATGCTCGACAACTGCGCGGCGTGGGTCGCGGAGGAGGCCCGCCACTACGGCATCCCGCTCACGAAGCTGTCACCGAGCCAGGCGACCGGCGGCGGGCGGGGGCTCTGCGGTCACGTGGATGTCCAGCCGCAGGACCGCACCGACCCGGGCAAGGGCTTCCCGTGGGACTACATCATCGCCAAGGCCAGCGGCGGGAAGCCGCCGACCAGCTCCCCGGCGCCGCCGCAGACGGGCGGCGGGTCCGCGCCGAAGCTGAACGTGGACTACTTCTCCCGCAACCACAACTCGGGCTGCGGGGACGTGCGGCACCTGGCAGGGCAAGATGCGGGACCGCGGCTGGAGCATCGGTGTCGATGGCCAGTTCGGGCCGCAGTCCGATGACGTGTGCCGGAAGTTCCAGCGGGAGAAGGGCCTCGCCGCTGACGGCTGTGTCGGCCCGCAGACCTGGAATATGACCTGGAGCGCTCCGGTCACCTGAAAGTCAGCCAGCCGGGCTACGGTCAGGCTGTCAGCAATCAACCGAAGGAGAACGTCATGCCGTACATCGAGGGCTACACGAAGGTCCGCGTCTGGGTTCCCGGCGGGGCACCCGGCACGCCCGGTCACCCGCTCCCACGGGGAGCCCGACTACCCGGACCAGGGCCTCCCGGGATTCCCCGAGCTGCCCGGCCAGCCACTGCCCCGGCCGCCGTGGCTACCCCGCCCGCCGGACAACTGGCTGCCCGAGGGCGGCGCACCCGGCCAGGGCCTACCCGGATTCCCCGAGTACCCCGACCAGGGGCTCCCGCCCGCCGGACGGCCGCCGCGCCCGGTGTATCCCGTCGTGGACGACCCCGAAGACCTCGGCGGGCACCCCGAGCTGCCCGACCTGAACATGACCGTCCGCGTGCAGATCACCGATGGGACCGACACGTTCACCGGCTACGTCCTCGTCTCCGAGCCGCCGCAGGTGGAGGAGGGCTACGAGCCGCGTTACCCGGAGCGGGGCCTGCCCGGGACGTGGGTCGCGGTGCTCTACGGTTCAACGCTCGCGTGGGCGTGGGTCCGCACTCCCGGCGTCCCGCCCGAGCCTGGCGAGCCTGGCGAGCCCGGCCACCTTCCCGGCTTCCCGCCCGAGCGCGAGCCCAAGAGGTAGCCATGCCAACGGTGGTCGATGCCTGGCCGATGGAGGCCACGCTCCGCGCGGTCGCGGGCGACCCGTTCGCTTTCCGCGGTGCTGCTCGCGGCGACGACGGCGAGCCCGGTCGACGTGTCGCTGTGGACGTGGGCGGCCACCGTCACCACCGGCCGCCTGCGGCTCGACTTCGAGTGGGCCGCCGACGAGAGCGGGGTCCGGTTCTGGCTGCGCGGCGACGACACCGCGCGGCTCGCGCCCGGTCAGCCGGTGGCCGTTCGACGTGGCCTGCCGCCAGCCCGCAGGCGGCGAGGGCGTGATGGTGCTGGCCGGGCAGATGGAGATCAAGGCCCGCGTGACTGATCCGCTGCGGAGCGACCCGGAGACCGCGCCGCGCGAGGGAGAGCTGGTGCCAGCATGACCGACGTCGCGAACGGCTCGACTGTCGCAGGTGCGGCTGCCCGGCGGCGCGGTCGGCGCGCCGAGGTCGGGCCGGCGGTGATGGGACCGCCCGGACTGCGCGGGCCAGCGCGGCGAGCGCGGCGACCCTGGCGGCACCACGACCGTCGTGTTCTTCGTTCGAGCAGCCGGACCCCGGGCGAGCTGCCCGAGGACGGGCTGATCCCGGCCGGGTGGGACGACGTGCGGGTACCCGAGGCCGACATCCAGGTCGGCGTCGGGCAGTCGGCAGAGTACCGGCCCGACGGGTACCTGTGGCTGTTCCTCGGACCCTCGGCGATACCGGGCGGCTGGATCGAGACCGGGCAGGTGCGCGGCCCGCCCGGCGACGCCGGCCCGATCGGCGACACCGGCCCGCCGGGCCCGACCGGCGAGCGCGGCGCTGACCGGGCAACTGGGCAGCCCCGGCCCGAAGGGCGACCCCGGCGACACCGGCCCGCAGGGCGCCCGCGGCGAGATCGGCGCCGCCCGGCACGCCCGGCGCGACCGGCCGCCCAGGGACCGCAGCGGCGACTCGGCCCCGAGGGGCCGCGCGGGCGCGCTCGGGCCACCCGGCCCGCAGGGCGAGCAGGGCGAGGCCGGCCCGCAGGGCGACCTCGGCCCCGAGGGCCACCCGGCGAGCAGGGCGACCAGGGCGACCCCGGCGCCCCGTCGTTCATCATCAGCGACATGATCACCCGCACCGCCGGGGACCTGGCCTCGACCGCCCCGACCGGCCTGATACCGGCGAACTTCGACGGGCCGGGCCGCCCGGCCGCCGCCTACCAGATGAAGCCCGGCGAGGCGTGGCTCGACTCCAACCCGGCCGATAACGCGGCCCTGTTCGGCCAGGCGATCGTCTACTGCGGGCCGAGGCCCGACCAGCCGGCCGCGTGGATCGCAATGTCGGTCACCGGCCCGAAGGGCGACCAGGGCGACACCGGGCCGCAGGGCCCGCAGGGCATCCAGGGCGAGGCCCGCGGCCACGACTGGTCATCGTCACCGATCTTCCCGCCGGACATCGCCATCGGGGCGGACACGGCGACAAGGTTCTGATCCTGCTCGCGGACCCCGAGGCATTCAGCCACGGCGATGTCTACGAGATCACGACCGGGCGCATCTTCACCTACCGGGGCAACATCCGGGGACCGGCCGGGCCGCAAGGCGGCAAGGCCCGCAAGGTCCGCAGGGCGACGTGAGCTGGGTCGACCTGTTCCCGATCGTCGCGCGGATCGACGCGCTGCAGGCCCGCGTGGACCGGCTGGAATCCTTCCAGCTCCAGACGCTCGCCACTGACCGGGTGCTAGACGGCGTGGAACCAAACCCCGGCGATAACACCGATGTCATCATCGCCACGGTGGGGCTCGCGGTGGGCGACTACCAGGGCGGCGCTCACCTGACGTTCGAGCTGTCAGGCTCGGCAGCCGCGACACGGCTGGTCACCGCCTGGATCGGCGGTGTCGGCGGGGCTGTGATCACCGGCCCGAGTTCCGCTCAGGTCACGCTGCATCAACAACTGGCCTACGCCCACTTGTCGATCGGGCCAGTGCGCGTGCAGGTGTCAGGCGCACCGGGAAACGCCGTGCTCTACGTGCGGGTCACGCCGATCGGTAGCGGTCCTGTGGGTCACGTGATCATCAAGGCGAACACGTCGCTCGCTCCTGGTCTTGCCACTGCGCACCCGCAGGCCAGCGGCGTCATCGCCCGGTGAGACGCGAACCCGACTGGCGCGGCATCGCCGCCGTGCTGATCGTCGTCGGGACGTTCACGGTGCTGATCATCGGCGCGGTCAATGCCGGCCGGAACCCGAAGTACGTCCTGTCCGATGAGGCGCTGGCCACGATCTCGACCGTGCTCGGCGCGGCGATCGGCGCGGTCGCCGTCTACCTGGGAGGACGAGTACGGCGACGGCCACCCGGCCCGCCGGGCGGCGGTAAGGACTCTGACGCCTCGCCGTGACTCCCGGCGGCTACGGTTGGGGAGGCCAGCAAGGGAGTGCTGGCCCCCGATCGGAAGGACATACCTATGACGCGCATCACTGTGCCCCGGTTCCTTCGGCGTTCGCTGATAACTGGCGTAGCGCTGGCTGGGATCGTGGCTCCCGCCGCGATGGCCGGTTCGGCGTCCGCTGCAACGAGCTGGGCGCCCCGGCTTCATCCCGAGTCGTTCTACATCTTCGAGTCCACCTACGACCAGGCCGGTTCCGTCGAGGCGTACGGCCCGGTGGACGGGTTCGGCTCACTCCAGACCCCGGGGCCTGGCCTCGCGGTGCTTGACCTGGCCCACCCGTACGGCACGGTCAACGTCCGGCACACCCCCGAGCCCGCACCGCGGATCAACTGGCGGGACTGCACCGAGACCACCTACCAGGAGGGATACTGGCGGTTCGCGGGCGGGACCGGCCATGACTGGGGAGCGACCGGGCACGGCACGTTCCGGCTGGAGGATTACGCGGTCCTCAAGCGGGACCGGCGCGGCTGCGAGCTGAACGCGGAGCCCCGCTACGAGCAGGTCAGCGTGCAGGCTGAGGGCCTGGCTGCACGCTGATCACCACACAGAACGGCCCCCCGGGCGAGCTGCCCGGGGGGCCGTCTGCTGACCGGGTGCTAGCCGGTCACGCGGCTTCCCTGGCCCCCCTCTTTAGGCAGGGAGGCCGCGCGCTTGAGTTCCCCGGCTTCGGCCCGGCGGGCGGCTGCCTGCTGTTCGTGCCATTCAGCCAGTTCCTCCAGGTGCTCAACCTTGAGGCGCACCGTCCACGCCTGCCAGCTCTCGCCGGGCTGCCGGCCCACCCAGTAACTAGCATCCAGGATGCCTCCCTGCTCGGCTATCTCGTCTGAGCTGACGATCGCCACCTTGGGGTGCTCATCCGGTTTCATCACGCCCCCTCAGCCGGGGGAGACAGGCGGCCGGGATAGATGTCGCCCTCGACGGAATGCAGCCACTCCCCGGACGGGCTGCGGGCTTCCCAGAGGTAGTCCGCCTCGATGAAATAGATGTCCCAGTCAGCAGCGCTCAGGGCGTCGGACAGGTGCTCGTCGGCGTTGTTGCCGAAGAACGCCACTCCCGACGAGGGCGCCTCGAAGGTGTTGAGGATCGCCACCAGAGCATCGACCGTCGCTGGCTTCTCCGTGCTGACGCGGACTAGCGTGCGATCGTAGGCCGCCCAGTAGGCGTCGAGGCCCGGCATCAGTACGGCCTCCGGGTGGTGTCCATGACGGGGATGCCGCACATGGCCTCCACCATCAGATCCAGCGCATCCATCACCGCCCCGGCGGCCGCCTTCTCCTGGCTGCCCGGGTAGGTGACGATCCGCTCCGCGCGATCCTGGCCGCGTTTCAGCATGGCGCTGTAGGTGATGCCGGCCCGGTCCACGCAGTTGATGAGCCGGATCTCCACCCTGTCGGGGGACAGCGAAGGGCGGGGAAGGATTAACCCCGGCACCCCGGACGGCGGGACCGGGACATCGGCCCACCAGCCCTCGTTGCGGAACGCGATGCCGTGCAAGGTGCCGCAGCCCTCGCTCTCATCGAGACTGGCACGCCGGATGAACCGGCTGGCGAGGGTGAGCTGCCCGGCTATCCGGGTGAGCGTCTCCGCTGTGTCCCGGCCCGTCCGGGAGTAGTCCCACTGCTCATCGGGGGTCGGCCAGTCCATCAGGTTCGGGCGCAGGCCGTCCGCCAGGTACAGCCGGTAGAGCTGCGGCCGCTCATCCCACTCGGGGCGCTGCTCGATTCCTCGGCCAGCAGCGAGAGCACGGCCTCGTCGAGGCGGCTCCATGATGATCCCTCCTCGGCCTCGGCCTTGGCGTCATCCTCGGGGACTTCCTCGCGGCCTACGTCGGTGCTCTGGCAGTGGTGGCAGCGATACCGGAAATGCCGCCCGGCCAGCGGGCGGGCGTGCTCGACCGGGTGGAGCTGGGTTTGCAGTTCCCAGAGCGTGTCGATGTTGTACGTCTCCAGTTGCTCGCTCGCCTCTAGGGCTAGCTCGGGCCGCTGGTAGGCGTGGTAAAACCGCCGGTAGCGATGCAAGGTGCTCACGCTGAGACCCATCGCGTCCGCCAGGTCGCTCTGCTTGTAGGCGTCGGTGAAGCTGTCGATCGTCTGGCCGAACCGCCAGGCGGCGCGGACACTGTCGTTGCCCGCTTTGACCAGCGACTTGTACGCCATCGACAGCGCCCGCGCAGTGGCCGCGTCCACTCCGCGGCCGGTGGTGACCGTCTCGCGCGGGCTGATTACCGGCTCCCCTCTTGGTGGTTTTCGGGGCCGCGTGCCTCGGCGGGCCGGTCAGCGCGGCAGCCTGCCCGTTGGCCATAGCGGCGTCACGGAACTGCGGGCCGGGGTCGGGCAGGCCGTGGAAATACTGCACAGCGTTGTCGCCGAGGCGGACCTGATAGCCGTCCTTCAGGTATTCAATAGCGACGGTCAGCGCCTCGACGGGAGTGCCGAACGCAGTTCTTGACGGGGACCTGCGCGCCTCTCCAGACGAGCGCGGCGTACTGATCAGCGTGCGGCCGGCCACTACTCGGCGGCAGTGGTGGTGGCTTGCTCGGGCATGGGTTCTTCTTCTCCTGTTGGGGTGGTGGTGGCGGGATTGACGGGATGGCGGAGCTTATCCAGTTCGTTCAGATCGACCTGAATGCGGCGGGGGCCCACTCGCTCGGCGGGGAGCCTTTCCGTGTGGATTCAGCGGCGCATCGTCGGCTCCGACACGCGAGCGTAGGTCGCAGCCTCGGCGACTGACGCCCACCGGGGTTCGGGCTGCGCGTCAGCGGCGGGTCACGCGATCACCCCCGACGCGCGGGCCAGCTCCAGCACCTTCGCCGGAACGTCGGTCTCTTCGCTGCCCCTGCGGCCGAGGAACACGGCCGCGCCGACGAGGAAGTCACCTTGCCGGAACGGGTAGCCGAGGGTCCGCGCCAGCACGTCGGCCTGAAGGTTAATCGGCAGGCCGCTGTCTTTGCCGTCCTCGTTGATGTAGACGATCCAGTCGCCACCGGCGATTCCTAGGGCCTGGAAGTAGCCCCCGACGATCCGCTGGACCTCCTGAACCTGTGCGGCCATTAAGCCGGGCAGCTTGGTGATTTCGGCGGTTCCGTCGATCTGGACGACGAGAGCGCGGATGCCTTTAGGCGGGGTGGTGGTGGGGGGAGAGCTGTCTGTCATGGTCCTTTCCTTCCGTCGCAGTCACTAGCAGTCACTAGCGCTCACAAGCTAGCAAAAAGGGGCTCTTGCGGCGCAATTGCGGCGG
>CAVQEM010000003.1:0-15634 GCA_963711485.1 uncultured Actinomycetes bacterium | reverse complement strand
CGCATCGGGGGCTCCGGTTCGGTCAGGCGTGGGACGGCAGCTCAACGGTGACCACGGTGGGGCCGTCGGCGGCGGGCTGCTGACCTGCAGCCTGCCGTCCACGGTCCGGACCCGCTCGGCGAGCCCGGCCAGGCCGCCGCGGGCCTCGATGCGGGCGCCGCCGGAGCCATCGTCGCTGACCCGCACCCGCAGCAGCCCGGGCACGTGCACCACCTCCAGCGTGGCATGCCGGGCGCCGCTGTGCTTGGCCACGTTGGTGAGCAACTCGGCCGCGCAGAAGTAGGCGATGGTCTCGATCGCGGCCGACGGGCGCTCGGGCAGGTCGATGACCAGCTCGACCGGCACGTCGCTGCGCGCGGCGAGGGTGGCCAGCGCGGTGCCGAGGCCGTGGTCCAGGACCGGCGGGTGGATGCCGCGGGCCAGGTCGCGCAGCTCGATGATGGCCTCCTTGGCGCTGCGGTGGGCGGCGTCGACCAGCTCCAGGGCCCGCTCCATGTCGGCCTGCTGCGGTCCCGGTGGCCGTGCCGCCGAGCTTCTCCCGGGCCAGGCCCAGCTTCATGGCGACGGCGACCATCTGGGCCTGCGCGCCGTCGTGCAGGTCCCGCTCGATCCGGCGCAGCCTCGCGGCCGAGTCGTCCACCGCGTGGGCCCGGGTCTGCTCCAGCTCACGCACCCGGTGCCCCAGACGGCGGGCCGAGCAGCCTGGCGACCAGCTTCCCGTCCGCGGCGTTGCACCTCTTCAGCCACCACGGGCAATACGAGCAGCGCGGCCACGCCCGCCGGAACCAGGGCGAAGGAGACGGCCAGGGAATGCACCGACCCGGCCACCAGCAGGGGGTCCGGCTTCCACCACATCAGCCACCCGGGCACGTGGATCACCACGCCGTTGACGTGCAGGATCTCCCACCAGATCGGAAAGGTCGGATAGGGGAGCCCCCACAGCCAGCAGGTAGATCACGATGATCGCGCCGAGCACCGAGAGCAGCAGCTTGAGCAGCAGGTAGGCACAGGCCCGCCAGCCGACCGGATCGGTCAGGACCGCCCGGGCCCGGCCGAAGGCGCCAGGCTGCGGGCGCAGCGGCGGCGGCGGCGCGACCTGCAGCCCCAGCAGCAGGCCGGCCAGGCGGCGGTGGACCGCGCCGAGCCGCCGGGCGCCCAGCAGGGCCACCATCAGCAGCGGCAGCCCGACCAGCATGCCAGCGAAACTGAGCGACAGCCCCAAGCCGACGGTGAACGGCGACCACGATGAACACGAAGCCGGGAATCGCGAGCAGCAGCCCGAGGACCGCGTACTCGACCTGCCGCCCGGTTTCCCGGGTGAACGGAGCCCGCAGCAGCTTCCGCGCGGTCTGCCGGAACCAGATCCGGTCGTGCGGGGGTCCGGGGCCGGCGCGCGGAAGGTGCGCGAGGAATCGCGAAGGTGCCGCGCCACGCATTGTCGGGCGCGGATGGCACTGCTGGGCGGCCCTGCTGGCCGGTCACCGGGTTTGCGCTGTCCATGACGGAACTCCCCGCTTCTGTTCTCCAGTATCCGCGTGAACCGCGCGCACCGCGAGCGGTCATATCTCGATGCTCGCGGCGCGTCGGCCCGCGATCGATGGGGCGGACACCCGAACCTGGGACCGTGCTAGCCGTACCGCAGGTTCGGGTGGCCGCACGGTGGATCTTCCGGCCCGCGCGCGGCGAGCATCGAGATGCAGGTGACCGGAGAGGCCGGCGCCGCAGGTCACAGGAGGCATCCCGATGCATGCACCGCGACACTACTCCCTCGCGACCCTTCCTCATGAGGCTTCTGGTCAGGTCATGGGAATTCCGCCACCCGAGTGCCTGGGTAACGGTGCGCATGGTCTGCGGTCTTTTCAACCTCGGCCTGGGCCTCGCTGCTGTTCTCGTCCACGGCTACTGGATGGGCGCGGTACCGCTCGCGGGGGCGGCGCTGATCTTCTGGACCGTCTACCGCCTGCAGACAGCGTCCGGCCTGACCCCGGCATGAAACCGCCCGCATCTACGGGTGGGACCACTGGGATGATGGAGGATCGGCCAGCCGCGACCTCGGCCGCTGAGGAGACGCAAGCTGCCCTGGAGGGGAACATGGACGGCGCGGTGCTGGTCACAGGAGCGGCGGGCGCGCTCGGGCACGCGGTGGTCGCCGAGCTGCGCAGCCGGGACCTGACGGTGGTGGCCCTGGACCGCCCGTCGGCCGCGCTGGACAAGCTCGGCGCCGAGGACGGGGTGCACCCGGTCCCGGTCGAGCTGGCCGACCGGGACGCGGTCCGCGCCGCGTTCGGTGAGGTCAACGCGCTGGCCACGCCGTCGGCGCTCATCGCGCTGGCCGGCGGGTTCGTTCCCGGTAAGCTCGCGGATCTCGACGAGGACTCGCTCGAGAGCCTGTGGCGGTCCAACGTGGTCTCACTGCTGTGGTGCAGCCAGGAGGTGGCCCCACGGATGGCGGCGGCCGGGGGCGGCGCGATCGTGACCGTGGGCTCCAAGACCGCGGTCGGCGGCCCAGCCCCGCTGGCCCATGCCCTCAGCAAGTCAGCGGTGGTGCGGGCCACCGAACTGCTGGCCGACGAGCTCCGGCCCCAGGGAATCCGGGTGAACTGCGTGCTGCCCTCGGTCATCGACACGCCCGCCAACCGGGCCTGGATGTCGCCGGACCTGGCCGGCCGGGCAGTCGCCCCGGCCGCGATCGCCAAGGTCATCGCCTTCCTGATCGGCCCGGACGCCGCCCCCATCAGCGGCGCCCGCGTCCCCGTCTACGGCGACTCCTGACGTCAGAGCCGCCCTGGCCGCAGCGCGACGAACAGGCCTTCCGCGTCGGCGCACAGTGTGTCGCCATCGCGCAGCTCGCCGGACAGGAACCGTTTGCGGCCTTCCTCGCGGTCGAACCGCGCCGTCAGCTGAAGTTCCCGTTCGATGGGCGTGATGGTGCGGTAATTGACACGCAGGTACGCGGTCGGTGCCGGCGGGCGCCCGCCGGTGTTCGACAGCCGGCCCATGACCTCGTCGAAGACCAGCGGGATCGCGCCGCCGTGCACGGCCCCGTTGCGGCCGAGGTGAAGCAGGCCGAACGTCACCCGGCCCACGGCGTGCTGCTCGTCCTGCTCGCCGAGATGGACCACCGGCACCAGGGCCTGGGCCCGGCCAGGCAGCTCAACCCGCCCGGCGATCTGGCCTTCCTCGTCCACGGCGTGCGCGCCGAGCCGGATGGCCAGGTCGGTGAGGGTGCGCGACGCCTCTGCGGCCAGTTCCTCGGCTGGGCAGCGAGCCGGTGATCCGGTTCTGCAGCACGCGCAGCGCGTCGATCATCGCCGGGAAGCTGGCCGGCACCGGGGCCAGGTCGGGAGACAGCAGCCCCCCGGAACCCAGCCCGTCGGGCAGCGGACCGAACGGCGCGAGTTCGGCCTCGACCGGGCCCCGCCGGCGCGGCACCGGCCGGGCGCGAGGCGTCGCGGGCGTCACAGCTGTCCCTGGCAGTCGTCCATGCTGGTGACCCTACCGGCCGGGGCATCGTGAGCCGCGACGGCGGGAGCACCGCGCGGGAGCGCGGCCCTGGGCGGGTGAACGGCAGGCGCGCGCGGTCGCGGGCCAGCCGCCCGGACGCGGGTGGCTACGCGGCCCCGGCGACGCCGATCAGGTGGCCCTCGGGATCGGTGAAGTGGCCGACCACCAGGCCCGTCGGCGCCTTCACGGGACCCATCTGGCGCTTCCGCCGAGACTCTCGGCCCGCCGCAAGGCGGCCCCGACATCGGGGACGCCGACGTAGAAGATCACGTGGCCGTCGTAGCCCGCGCCTCCGCCGACGCCGCCGGGGATCCCGGTCCCGTCACTGGTCGTGTCGCCGTTCACGAAGCCGTAGTTCATCGGCTCCGACACCGTCTCCGCGACCGGGGCGCTCGTGTCGAACTCCCAGCCGAACAGTTCGCCGAAGTAGCCCCGGAGCCTCTCCGGGTCCTTCCCGATGATCTCGAAGTGCACAACCGGCTGGGCCATGATTACTCCTTTTCCGCGCCGGGTTTCGGCGCCTGCGGGGCGCGCCCCTGAGTGGTGACGGGCCTCGTGCACCGAACTCATCGGTGGCCGGTGCACCGCAGGGCAGACTCGCCGCCGCGGGACGCCTGGCGCTGACCCGCAGGGACCACGGGCCCGCGGTCAGGCAGGCCGCTGGAGGGCCGCCAGGGCGGAGCGGACCGGCTCCGGAACCGGGACCGGCCTGCGGGTCTGCGCATCCACGTACACGTGCACGAACCGCCCGACCGCCCGCGGCCGGGGATCCAGTTCGCCGCCTTCGCAGGCGAACACGCCGAGCTGGTACACCACGCTGGAGGTGCCCAGCCGGGCCACCGCGAGCCCGACCGACACGTCGCCGGGAAACGAGATCCCGCGCAGGTAGCGGCAGGAGGTCTCGGCGACCAGGCCGATCGCCGGCAGCCCCCTGATGTCCACGCCGGTCGCCTCGATCAGCCAGCCGTTCACCGCCGAGTCGAAGAACTCGTAGTAGACGACGTTGTTGAGATGCCCGTACACGTCGTTGTCGGCCCACCGGGTGGTGAAGCGGCGGTGCACCGGAAAGTCGCTCGCGACCGGCTCCTCGCCGGCCCGCTCATCGGCCGACCGCATGGGGACCTCCCTGCCGGGGATGCATAGTGCTGGTATGCAAGCACATGAGGCCCTGCTGCCGGTTGCGCGGGTAGGTTCGTGATCAACTGATTGAACCATGACGCTCCAGCAGCACCTATCGTTGATCACGTTCGCGGGAGACCCGGCCCGGGGGCACACCCGTCACACCAGCCGCGCAGGCCGCAGAGGGCAGGCGGCCCGGAGGCGGGGGACGCTGTGGGCCGTGGGAGCAGCGGTTCCGGCACGCGGCCATGAGGCTCCGGAGGCTCAGGACCCGGTATCGGCCAGGTGCGCACGGATGACCGAGGTGAAGTCGGGGTCGGGTGCCAGGCCCAGGCCTGCCGCCCGGTCTGAGTGGAAGCGCGCGGCCCAGCCCGACACCATTCCGGCCACCACCGGGTCCGGGACCCAGTCGATCAGGCCGGTCACCGCGGGCCAGGCCACCTGCTCCAGCGCGGCGACCATGTCACCGACCGTCACCGTGAGGCCGGGCATGGTCACCGCGGTACGGCCGCCCCAGGCATCGTCCGGCGACACGGCGGCACACCGCAGCGCCCCGATAGCCCTCGCGGGGGAGGCCAGCGCCACCTCGGTGGCGGGATCGACGGGCAGACCGCACGCTGGCCCCGAGCGGCTCGCGGATGATGCCCGACATGAAGCCCGAGGCAGCGGCGTTGGGGCGGCCGGGGCGCACGCTGACCGTCATCAGCCGGATGCTCCGCCCGCGCAGGAACCCCTTGCGGGTGTAGTCAGCCACCAGTTGCTCGCCGATGAACTTCTGGATCCCGTAGCTGGTCTGCGGATTGGCAGTGTCTGGTCTTCCACGACGGCCGGAAGCGGGAGGTCGGGAGACCCGCCGAAGACCGCGATCGAGCTGGAGAAGATCACCAGCGGGGGTGCCCGCGGCGCGGCAGGCGGCGAGCACCGCCTCCGTGCCGCGCAGGTTCGCCCGGATGCCGAGGTCGAAGTCGGCCTCGCACTCCCCGCTGACCGCGGCGGCCAGGTGGAAGACCACGTCGGCGCCGGCCACCGCTTCCCGGCCGGCCTGCCCGGGCGCCATCACCCCGGTGAGATCGCCCTGGATCACGGCGGCTCGCGCGTGGGCCGCCAGGTCCGGTGGCGCCGGGACCTGGTCGATGAGCGTCACCTGGGACAGCGGGCGCTCGCCGGCACCCGCCACGTCCAGCGAGCCGGCCGCCAGCAGGTCCCGGGCCAGGCGTCCGCCCAGGAAGCCGGCGCCGCCGGTAATCACCACATTCGCCACGGCGTCTCCGTTCCGGGCTGGGGGCGTGGAATACAGTGCGATCTTAGATAGTGGTGGCAGCCGGTGCCCGGGTCCCGGGTGGCGGATCTGCCGTACCCGGCCGCGGAGGCGGCGCACGACCACATGAAACCGGGACCGCGGGGCAGGGAAGGGGCCAGGGTGCTGGGGGACATGCGGCCGGACGCCGCCGAGGTGTTCGCCGGGCTGCCCCCGGCCCGCCCCGACGACGAGAGCCTCCGCGAAACGATCCGCGCCGTCCGGGCGGCCGGTGACCTGCTCCTGGGCGTCCTCGACGACGACCCGACCGGCTCGCAGGCCGTGCACGACGTCCAGGTCGTGACCGTGCTGGACGAGGACGCCTACGCGGCGGCGCTGGCCGGCCCGGCCGCCACCTGCTTCGTGCTCACCAACTCCCGCAGCCTGGACGGGCCTGCCGCTGCGGACGTGACCACCCGGGCCGCCCGCGGCCTGATCACCGTGGCGGGACGGCGCGGCACCCGGATCCAGCTGATCAGCCGGAGCGACTCGACGCTTCGCGGGCACGTGATGGCGGAGGTGGCCGCGCTGCAGGCGGTCCGCCGCGACATGGTCGGACGCGGCTACGACGGCGTGCTCCTGGTTCCCGCGTTCCTCGAAGCAGGCCGGGTGACCGCGGCCGATATCCACTGGGCCGCCACGCGGGCCGGGCTGGTCCCGGTGGGTGAGACCGAGTTCGCCCGGGACCGTGCGTTCGGGTACGGCGCATCGGACCTGACGGTTTTCGTTGCGGAGAAAAGCGGGGGGACGATCCGGCCGGAAGAGGTGCGCAGCGTCAGCCTGGCGGATATCCGGCTCGGCGGGCCGGCCCGGGTCCGCGAGGTGCTGGCCGGCGCGGCGGGCGGGGCGTGGGTCGTGGTCAACGCCACCGAGTACTCCGACCTGGATACGGTGGCCCGCAGCGTGCTGGACGCCGAGCGCGAGGGCCAGTCGTTCCTGTTCCGCACCGGGCCGTCGTTCGTGCGGGCGCTCAGCGGGCTGGGGCCCAGGCCCTTCGGGGCGCGCAGATCTGGGGGGACGGGCGGCGCGGCGGGCATGGCCTGGTCGTGGTCGGCTCGCACGTCGGGCAGACCAGCCGGCAGGTCGCCGCGCTCCGGGCCCGCGCCGCCACCACGGACATCGAGCTGGATGTGCCCGCGGTGCTGGCCCGCGGGCCGGACGTGGCCGCCGCCCCGGTGGTGGCCAGCACCGCGCGGCGGGTCACCGCGGCGCTGGCCCACTCCGACGTCCTGCTGTACACCAGCCGCGACGTCGTCGCGGGGCGGGACGCGGCGGACGGCCTCATGATCGCCCGCACGGTGTCCGCGGCGCTGTCCCGGATCGTCCGCGATGCGCTGGCTGCCCGGCCCGCCTGGGTGGTGGCCAAGGGCGGCATCACCTCCCACGACGTGATGCTGCACGGGCTGGGCATCCGCCGCGCCGAGGTGGCCGGCCAGCTGTTCCCGGGGACGATCTCGGTGTTCCGGCCGCTCGACGCGGCGCCGGAGGCGGTCGGGATGCCGTACGTGGTCTTCGCCGGGAACGTCGGCGGCGACGGCACGCTGGCCCAGGTGGTCGCGATCCTCAACGGCGAGCAGGAGGTTTCCTGATGCGGGTCGGCTGGCTCGGGCTGGGCGCGATGGGTGCGCCGATGGCGGCCTGCCTGGCCCGCGCGGGGCACACGGTCGCGGCGTACGACATCGTCCCGGGGCGGGCCGCTGCGCTGGATGCCGCCGGCGTCGGGGCCGCGGACAGCATCACCGGGGCGGTCTGGGACGCCGAGATCGTCGTGATCATGGTCGCCACGCCGGACCAGGTGGACAAGGTGCTGTTCGGGCCGGGCGGCGCGGCCGGCGCGCTGGCGCCCCCCGCGGTCGTGGTCCTCATGGCCACGGTCGGCCCGGAGGTCGTGGCGGAGGTCGCCGGCCGTCTCGGCGGCATCGGGGTCACCGTGGTCAACGCGCCGGTCTCGGGCGGGGTGCAGCGCGCGGCCGGCGGCGACCTGCTGATCATGGTGTCGGGCGCGGACGGCGCGGTCGGCCGGGCCCGGCCGCTGCTCGACGCGCTGGCCCGGAGCGCCCCCGTGGTCGGCGGCGCCCCGGGCGACGGCCAGCGGATGAAGCTGGTCAACCAGTTGCTGTGCGGGGTGCACATCGCGGCTGCGGCCGAGGCGCTCGCGTTCGCGGAGTCGCTGGGCCTGGACCCAGGGGAGTGCTGGCGGGTGCTGCGCGACGGCGCCGCGGCGTCGTTCATGTTCGAGGACCGGGGCGCCCGGATGATCGCCGGGGAGTTCAGCTCGCCGCGCAGCGCGCTGGACATCTTCGTGAAGGACATGGGGCTGGTCAGCGCGGCGGCGGAGCACTCCGGCGCATCCGCGCCGCTGGCCGAGGCCGCACGGCGGCTGTACGAGCAGGGTCACCAGCGGGGCCTGGGCCACCACGACGACTCCGCGCTGATCGAGGTGCTGCGCCAGGACCGGCCCCCGGGCCCGTAGCCACGGCGCTGCGCCGAGCGGCCGGGCCCTCAGCTACCGCACCTGGCCAGTCACCTTGCCGCGCCGGATTCTCTGACTAAGGTCAGAGAATGGACGCTGCCCTGATCCGCCAGGTCCGGCGGTTCAACCGGACCGTCACCCAGCGGGTCGGCGCGCTCGACGACGAGTTCCTCGCCCGGGCCCGCCCGCTCGGGCAGGCCCGCCTGCTGTGGGAGATCGGCCCGGACGGCGCTGACGTCCGGTCGCTGCGGGCCCGGCTGGACCTGGACTCGGGGTACCTGAGCCGGCTGCTCCGGGCGCTGGAGGCGGACGGGCTGGTCGCCGTGGACGGCAGCGGGACGGACGGCCGGGTGCGCACGGCCCGGCTCACCCGCCGCGGCCTCGCCGAGCGGGCCGAACTTGACCGGCGCGCGGACGAGGCGGCCGCGTCGATCGTCCGCCCGCTCAGCGCGTCCCAGCGGAACCGGCTGGCCGGCGCGATGGCCGAGGTCGAGCGGCTCCTGACCGCGTCGGCGGTCAAGGTCGACGTGCGCCATCCCGCCGACCCGGCCGCCCGTACCTGCGTCCAGGCCTACATCGATGAGCTGGGGCGCCGGTTTGACACCGGCTTCGACCCGGACCGGAGCCTCCCGGCCGCGGATCAGGACATGATCCTGCCCGCGGGGCTCTTCCTGGTCGCGACCCTGCATTCGGAGGCGGTCGGCTGCGGCGGGCTCAAATTTCACGGGGACGCACCCGCCGAGGTCAAGCGGATGTGGGTCGACCCGGGCGTGCGGGGGCTCGGGATCGGCCGGAGGCTGCTGGCCGAGCTGGAGGCGCGCGCCGCCGACCGCGGGGTCACCGTGCTGCGGCTGGAGACCAACGGCACCCTGGCCGAGGCGGTCAGCCTGTACCGGGCGTCCGGCTACCGCGAGGTGGACGCGTTCAGCGACGAGCCCTACGCCCACCACTGGTTCGAGAAGACCCTGGATCAGAACGCACCTTGACGCATTCCCATATAGGAATATGATTGCCTCATGGCACGGGCAGCAACCACGGCAGATGCGTTCAACGCGGTGGCCGAACCCCGGCGGCGGGAGATCCTCGATCTGCTGGCCGGCGGGGAACGGCCGGTGAACGACCTCGTGGCGCAGCTCGGGCTGGCCCAGCCGCTGGTGTCCAAGCACCTGCGGGTCCTGAGGGAGGTCGGCCTGGTGGAGGTGCGCGGGGACGGGCGCCAGCGGGTGTACCGGCTCAACGCCGGGCCGCTGAAGCCGATCCACGACTGGGTGAGGTCCTACGAGCAGGCCTGGTCGCGGCGCTTCGACCAGCTGGACACCGTGCTGGAAGAACTCAAGGCAGAGGAGAGACGGGGAGAATGAACGTGGCGAGTAGCCGCCGGGCAGTGGTGACGCTGCCGGAGGACACGCAGATCCTGATCACCCGGGAGTTCGACGCTCCCGCACGCCTGGTCTACCGGGCCTGGACCACACCTGAGCTGGTCCGGCGCTGGTGGAGCGGGGACCGGGGCGAGGTGACCAGCGCCGACATCGACCTGCGGGCCGGCGGCACCTGGCGCTTCGTGATGAAGGCGAACGCCGGCTTCGAGGTCGCCTTCCACGGCGAGTACCTGGAGATCGTGCCGGCCGAGCGGATCGTCTCGACCGAGGTTTTCGAGGGCATGCCGGACGCCGAGGCGCTGAGCACCATCACGTTCGCCGAGGCGGACGGGCGCACGACGATGTCGATACTCGTGCAGCACTCCAGCCAGGAGCATCGCGACGCGCACATCAACTCCGGCATGGAAGACGGCATGCAAGAGGCCCTGGACCGCCTGGGGGAGGTCGCGCGCTCACTTCGCTGAGCAGCACGCGGGGATGCGCGGGGGATGCCCACGGGTGCCGTGGGGCCGCGTCGGGGCCGTGGCGGGGCCGTGGCGGGGCCGCGTCCAGGTCAGCTGGGCGCGGCCTGCTCGTGCTGGGAGGCCGCCGCCGCCGGGTCGAGGTCTGAGGCCTGGAGCAGGTGCGCCGGTTCCGGCGGGAACGGCGCCGCGGCGTCGATCTCCAGCGTGGCACTGACGTGCAGCAGTTCGCCCGGGTCCAGCAGCCGCCAGCCGGGATCGTCATCCATCCGCTCGCTGGCGATGATCACTGACGGCTGATGCGCCAGGTGCTCGGACCGGGCGTGGATCCGCTGGCTGGCCGCGTCGAGGGCCTGGCCAGCGGCGCCTCCGCCGGGCGGGCGGTCCAGCACGTACAGCTCATGGGTCGCCGGGTAGCGCAGCGCCCACAAGTCCGTCGCGGTGACCAGCACCAGATTGAGCGCGTACACGGGCAGCCGGGCGCTGATCCAGCCGACCGCCTCGGTCAGGCCCGCGCTGACGTCCCCACCGTGGCGCCGGGTCTCCGCGGTGATCAGCGCGAAGACCCGCTCGCTGTCGGTCTCGCCGCCACCAGCCCCGAAGCGCCCAGGCCGGCCAGTTGCCGGTCCATCTCGCCGAGGCCCTGCACCACGCCGTTGTGCGCGAACAGCCGGCCGTCCTGCAGGAACGGGTGGGTGTTGGCCATGGTGTGCGCGCCGGTGCTGGCGTAGCGGACGTGCGCCACGAACGTGGTGCCGCGCAGGTCCTGGGCTGCGGTGGCGAACTGCGCATCCTCCCAGGCCGCGATGGGCTGCTTGCTGACCTCCGGTTCGCCCGCGGGCCCGAACGTCCCAACTCCCGCGCCGTCGGGGTTGTGGTGGCTTTGCGCGTCCAGGCTGTCCGGCGCGTCGATGAGCCAGAACGTGGCCGCCACGTCCTGCGTGCCGGCGTGCAGCCCGAACAAGCGGCACATAGCCCTCGCCTACCAGGATGCGGCGGATCGGAGAAGGGGCGTCATGGTTCCACGGTATGCGCCGCTCCGCTTTCACCTGCGTCTATCCCGAAACAGGCCGTCGAGATGCGCTCGCGGTCGCCTCAGTGATGGCCGCCGCCGCCCGCGCCCGCATGACCGCCCTCCCCGTGATCCCCGTTGCCGTGACCGCCGTCCCCGTGACCGCCGCTCCCGTGACCGCCGGCCCGTCAGCCGCCCGCCCGCCAGCAGGCGTCCCGGAGGATTGCGTCACGGCATCCAGCCGCGACCGGGCCGTCGCCATCCGCGCCGGGTCGGTGACCTGGTAACGGGGGGTACCGAGGGCCCGGCTGGGGTGCAGGTGAAGCACGCCGGCCGAAATCAGCCGGGCGGCGTAAGCAGCCCGGATCCCGCGCCGGGGGAGGCCCACCCACGTCTCCGGCCGCGGCGGGAAGGGGGCCCCAGCCAGGCTGAGCAGCGCGGCGTCCAGCTCCGCGTCCCCGGTGGCGTTCCGGTCGCGGGCGACGATCCGGCCCTCAGCGATGGTGGCCCGGCCGGCGGCCGCGAGCCGCACCAGCTCGGATGCCATCAGCGCGGAATCGATCCGCCTCCTGGTTACGAGCTTCCCGTCGCGCGGCCGGATCGACAGCAAGAACAGGTCCTCGCCCAGGGCGGCGACCGCGGAGCCGGGCACGGACGGGTCCATGACGCCGACCCTAACCAGCGGCCGGGCGGTGCGGGCCACGCAGTACCGGCCAGCCGTGACGCAGCAGCCCGGCGAGCGCGAGCAGGCTGGCGGCGAAGGCGACCCATATCCACACGTGCCCGAAGTCGGCGATCCCGGGGTGAGCTGGCCTCGTGCGCGAGACGGTCACACTGGTACACCAGCCGTGCTCCCAGCACGACGGCCAGCACCAGCCAGACGCCCGCGGTGAACCAGAGCATGATCGCCGAGAGCACCGGCTGCTGGTCAGAGTGGAAATCGATGGAGACGATACCGGAGCCCATGACGACCGCCCACGATGCGGGCGGGATCGCATCGAGCCGCTGCCTGATGCGGGACGGCCCGGGACCGGCGATGGTCCCGTCGGGCCATCCAGGCCCGGGTTCACCGCCCTGTCGTGCCGTGACCCGCGGTTCATGATCGTCGCTCCTGTCGCGACCTCCAGGCGGGCCGTGCCTCCCGACGCGTGGTCCGGCTGGCGTGGGCTGTCGCCATGTTCACCGCACGGCCTGTCCGGGTAGCTGCCAAGATGTGGCCGTCGATTTCTTGTCCGAGCTGCCGCGGCGTTCGCCGCGGACCGGGAGCAGCTGTTGTGATCGGTCCGTCTGAGGAGTCGCAGGACGGCCGTCCCCACGGCACCTCCGCCGTCCCCCCGCCAGCCGCCGGCCCCCCGCCGGCCAGCGCCCCTGCGGCGGGGCCCCGCCGGCCAGCGCCGCGCCGGCCAGTGCCCCTGCGGGCGGGGCCCCGCCGGCCAGTGCCCCGCCGGGCGGGGCCAGGATCGACGATCCCCAGGTCGAAACCAACGCGGCCGAGCGGGTCATCTTCTTCTCCGACGCCGTGGTCGCGATCGCGATCACGCTGCTGGCGCTGGCCCTCCCGGTACCGCGCGGATTCGACAGCATGACCAACAGCCAGCTCCTGCACGTGCTAGCCCGCGACTGGAACGATTACTACCCCTTCCTGATCAGCTTCGTGGTCATCGGGAACCACTGGGTGGTGCACCGCCAGATCTTCCGGTACGTGAACAGGGTCAACCGCACCGTCAGCGTGCTGAACATGGGCTGGCTCCTGATGATGATCCTGACCCCCTTCGCGACCCGGATGCTCTCGGGCAACGGCGCGTTCGCCGTCCGCTTCACCCTGTACGCCCTGATCCAGGCCGTCGCCTCGGTCTGCCTGCTGCTGATGAGCCGGGAGATCGCCCGCGGGAACCTGCTGCGCCCGGGCGCACCCGAGTCGGCCAGGCACCCGGACCACGCGGCCAGCCTCAGCGTCATCATCGCCTTCCTGGTCTCGATTCCCGTTGTCTTCGTCGCGGGAGACTGGGCGTTTGCCCTGTGGGCTGCCATTCCCCTGCTCGCCCGCGTGCTGCGCCGGCTCATGCGCAGCGGCCCGCGCACCACAAGCTGACCGGTACCGCCCAGCCGCCCGGCCGTGAGGGCCGGTCCTGGCGCGTCACGGCGGCCGGGCTGAGCTGCCTGCTTTTCCTTCCGGCCGCTGGGATACCGTCGTGACGGAAGGCATAGGCGCACCATGCGCGAAGCATGGGCGCAACCGGCGAGGGCCGGCGGAGACCCGGTGCCGTCACGAGCGGGCCGGTCGAGGAGGAGTGCAGCGTGCGTGATGCGGTGATCGTGGAGGCCATCCGGACGCCGGTCGGGAAGCGGAACGGCGGGCTGTCCGGGGTGCACCCGGTATCGCTGTCGGCCCACATGCTGAAGGCCCTGGCCAGCCGATCCGGGCTCGACCCCGCCCTGGTGGACGACGTGATCTGGGGCTGCGTCAGCCAGGTGGGCGAGCAGACCTTCGACATCGCCCGGAACGCGGTGCTGGCCGCAGGCTGGCCGGAGACCGTGACCGGGGTGACCGTGGACCGCCAGTGCGGCTCGTCCCAGCAGTCCGTGCACTTCGCGGCGGCCAGGCCTGATCGCCGGCCAGTACGACATGGTCGTGGCCGGCGGGGTCGAGTCCATGTCCCGGGTGCCGATGGGCTCCTCTATCCAGGGCGCCAACCCGTTCGGCCCGGAGTTCATGGAGCGCTACGGCGGCGTGCTCCCCAACCAGGGCCTCGGCGCCGAGATGGTCGCCGAGCGCTGGGCTTCTCCCGGACTCAGATTGACGAGTACTCGGCCGGCTCGCACGAGAAGGCGGCTGCCGCCCAGGACGCCGGCCGGTTCGACGGCCAGATCGTGCCGGTGACCAACGAGAAGGGCGAACTGATCAGCGCGGACGAGGGGATCCGCCGCGGCACCACGGTGGACGTGCTGGCCGGGCTGAAGACGGTGTTCAAGCCGGAGGGCGGCGTGATCACCGCCGGCAACTCCTCGCAGATCTCGGACGGCTCGGCCGCGCTGCTGATGACGACCTCCGACAAGGCCCGCGAGCTCGGGCTGACCCCGATCGCCCGGGTCCATACGGCCGTGCTGGCCGGCGACGACCCGGTGATCATGCTGACCGCGATCATCCCGGCCACCCGGAAGGCCCTGGCCCGCAGCGGGCTGAGCCTGGACGAGATCGGCGCCTTCGAGGTCAGCGAGGCGTTCGCGCCAGTCCCGCTGGCCTGGCTGGCCGAGCTGGGGGCCGACCCCAAGGCGGTGAACCACAACGGAGGGGCGATCGCCCTGGGCCACCCGCTGGGCGGGTCGGGCGCGCGGGTGATGACCACGCTCGTGCACCGCATGCGCGACGACGGGATCCGCTACGGCCTGCAGGCCATCTGCGAGGGCGGCGGCCAGGCGAACGCCACCATCCTCGAGCTCCTCTGACCAGGTAGCCCGGACTCCAGGGCCCGGCCGGCACAAGTCAAAAGCCAACTTCTCCGCAACGAACACCGATCGGTGCCGGTGCCACAGCCCTGTCCCGGGCAGCCTGCCCGCCCGGGACAGCCCGTGTTCCGGGGCCGGTGCGGCCGTTCTCGTGCGCCCCGATCCTCGCGTCAACAGATACATAAGCGAGTGATATAAATATCTTATGCATTCACCCGGGGACCGGCCCGGGCCAGCCCCGCGCGGCGACCTGGGGTCCAGTGATCTCGAGCCCGATGAGCTGGTCCGACGCGAGCTGGCGTCGGGGGACCTGCCGTCGCCCGATCCGGCGGAGCGGGCCCTGGCGGCCGGGGTGGCGGCCGGCCTGGAGCGGCTGATCGGGCTGTTCCGCTGGCTCAGCCCGCCGAGCGGGCTGTCGCTCACCGCGGCGGCGACGCTAGCCACCCTGGAGCGGAGCGGGCCCCGCCGGCTGACCGCGCTCGCGGCCCGGGAAGGGGTCGCCCAGCCGGCCATGACCCAGCTGGTGGCCCGGCTGCAGGACGCGGGTCTGGTGGAACGCGTCGCTGATCCCGCGGACGGGCGGGTGGTGCAGGTCAGGATCACGGCCCAGGGCCGGGCGATGCTGGCTGGCCGCCGCGCGGTGCGGGCCGAGCGGATCGCCGGGTTGCTGGCCCGGCTGAGCCCGGATGATCAGGCGGCGCTGGCCGCCGCCCTGCCGGCCATGGACGCCCTGGCCAGCGCCCAGCGTGACAGCCCCCTCGTGGCACAGCGCGGATGAGCACAGGCCGGATGAGCACAGGCCGGATGAGCACAGGCCGGATGAGCACAGGCCGGATGAGCACAGGAGTCCCCCTGGCCACCACAGCAACCCGGGACCGGCGGGCCCCGGCGACTGGCACCTTCCGGAACGGAGTACTGGGATGAGTGGGAGACCCGCAGCCG
>CAVQEM010000002.1:0-10257 GCA_963711485.1 uncultured Actinomycetes bacterium | reverse complement strand
AGGTCCCGGTCACTTCGAGGTCGGGTGCCTGCTCAACGAACTGCTCGGCGAAGGCCACCTCGTTCCTCCAGGCCGCCCACGCGGAGGCCACCTCCGCGGGGTCGCCGACGGCCTCGTTGAACGCGGCGTCGCGATCCTCCTCCCGCCGGTACAGGAACGGGATGTCCTGGGCATCAAGGACCTGCCGGAACCAGCGCCGCTCAACGTCGGCGAGATGGCGGACCAGCCCGAGCAGCGACATGTTCGAGGGGGCCACGGACCGGCAGGCCATGCCCGCGGCGTCCAGGCCTGAGCACTTCAGCTCGATGGTCAGGCGGTAGTCGCGCAGGTAGCCGGTCAGTGTCGCCCGCTCGCCGCTGAAGCCGCCGTCGGCCCGCGGATCCTCGTCAGGCCGGACGAACATGTCCGACCACCCGAAACTGCGGGCAAGACCGGGCTCCGCCGAACCCGGTCCGGGCAGGCCGCCTGAGGTGGGGCTGGGGTCGTTCGCCATCCCACTACAGTGGACGATTCTGGCGCTGTCCGCCAGGTAAGAGCCGTGGGGGGCGGGGCTTGTCCACGATTCCGTCGCCGCAGGACGCCAGCAGCGCGGCGATCGCGGCCTCGGCCTCGGCCGGAGCCGGGAGCGCGGCCGGCAGCGCGGGGATCCCGGATAGCTGTCCCTCCGCCTGGTAGCGGTCGATCAGCCTGGGATCGATGTAGGACGATCGGGCGACCGCCGGGGTGTCCCCGAGCGCCCGCGCCACCTCGCGGACGCTGGCCGCGATCACGCGCTGACGGCTGGCCCGGGTCGCCGAGGGCCCGGCGTTCGCCAGCACCAGCGCCATCAGGACGGTGGCGTTCCAGGTCCGGAATTCCTTGGCCGTGAAGTGACCGCCCGAGCGGGTGGCTATGTAGTCGGCCACCTCGGGGGAGCGGAGGCGGTGCCAGTCGTCGTCGCGGGTGTAGCAGAACAGCGCCTCGTAGCCGTTGTCGCTCTGGGCCAGGGCCCGGACGGTGGGCTGAACCACCCGGTCGGTGACGCAGAGGGTCCGCTCCTTGCCCCACTTGGCGACGTAGTCGAACAGGACGCCGCCGCGGGTGAGCCGCACGTGCCGCTTCTCGAGGGTCGTGACGCCGTAGTGATGGTCCAGTTCGGCGTACCTCTCCCCGCCGATGCGGAACAGGCCGAGGTCGATCAGCCGGACCACGCCGGCGACGACCCGGTCACGTTTCAGGCCCCGGCGCCTCAGGTCCTGCTGGGCCGCGTCCCGCAGGTGAGGCAGCGCGCTGGCGAACCGGAGCATGTGCGCGAACTTCTGGGCGTCCCGCTGCTGCCGCCACCTCGGGTGGTAGAGGTACTGCAGCCGTCCCTGGCTGTCCACGCCGGTGGCCTGGATGTGGCCCAGCGGGTCCGGCGAGATCCAGACGTTCTCCCAGGCCGGCGGGATCCTGAGCGCCCGGATGCGCTGCCGCGTCTCCTCGTCCGTGATCTCTGCGCCCGACGGGTCGAGATACCGGAAGCCATCCCCGCTCCGGGCACGGACGATGCCAGGGCCGTGCGGGTCACTCCGCACCAGCCCGGACACCGCGGCCGCCAGCGGCGGCCCGTCGGGGCTCATGACCACCGAGGGTACGCGCTGAGCCAGCCCCCCGCCCGATTCAGGTTGCTCCCCCGGCGCCGCCTCCTGTAGGAACGTCGCATGCTGCGCGGAGAAGTAGCCGGGTTGCGGGCCCGGGAGGACGGAGATGTCCCGATCCTGCACGCCGAGCTGTATGACGATGTGGCGACCAGGGTCCGGTCCGATTCGCGCCCCTGGCGGCCGATCCCGGCCGGCGCGGCCTACTCCCCGCTCCAGGTGAAAGACCCGGCTGAGGACGCTGCCGCCTTCTCGGTCGTGCACCTGGCCAGTGGCGAACTGGCCGGTGATGCGCTGGTGTGGGACATCGACCTGCATAACCGCTCGGCTCACCTGGGGATCTCCCTGCGGCCAGGGTTCCGTGGCCGCGGCCTGGGGACGGACGCGGTCCGGGTGCTCTGCGGTTACGGCTTCGCCATTCTCGGGCTCCAGCGGCTCCAGGCTGAGACGCTGGCCGACAACGCCGCCATGATCGCGGTGGCGACCCGGGCCGGATTTGTGGAGGAAGGCAGCCTGCGCCGCGCGGCCTGGGTCAACGGGCGATTCGCCGATCTGGTCATCCTCGGCATGCTCGCCGCCGACTGGCATCCCCCCCGGCCGCCGGCCCCGGGTCCCTGAGGTCCTGGGCCCACCCGGCGATCTCCGCTGACTCCCCGAGCGGATCGCCTGCGCCCGGCCGCAGCTCAGACCGGCGGCGCGCCGCGTGGCCCGGGCGGTTGGTGATAAGGACATCGATCCGCTGGTCCAGGAGGAACTGGTCGATCAGCAGGTCGTGGTCCACGGTCCACACCATGACGCCGATACCGTTCCGATGACATGCCCTCGTCACGCCCAGCCGTGCGAGCCGGTGATTCACCGCCACCCAGTCGGCGCCGCAGGCCCGGATCCGGGCCAGGGGAAACAACTCGCTGCGGCGGACCGCCGCCCAGCGCCGTCGCGGCACCTCCTGAAGGCTGCGACCCAGCGACAGGGCGGTGCGGACCCGCGGGAAGATCCGCTTGACCGTGGCCACCGAGGCATCTTCCAGGGTTGTGACCACGAAATTGCCCGGGCCCAGGACCGAGGAGGCCAGCGCGACAACTTCCGGCTCGTAGCCGACCTCTTTCAGGTCGAGATGCCCGATAAGACGGCCCGCCAGCAGAGCCATCACCTCGTCCACCCGGGGAACCACATAGTGCAGCCGGTCGCAGAGCTCGTCGTACTCCAGCTCCGCCACCAGCGGGCCACCGCGTCCGGCTCGGCGATCGTGATAGACCACCAGGACATTGTCGGCCGTCTTGCGGATATCAAACTCGGCATACTCCGCGCTGCCGGACAGCGTATCCAGGTAACTTTCGTAGGTGACTGGTCCCGCGGCTTTCGAGTGGTCGCAATGAGCGGAGATATGTACCACGTCGCTGGGCTCTCCGGTTGACGCAATCAGCCTGCACTCCTTGATCAGCTCTCATCCTTGGCCGGGCAGGCAGCCACGAGATGAACCCCGGGCCTCCGGCGAGAGGCTTTATCGGGAACCTCCGCTGCGCCGCCGGCCAGGGCCGCCTCCGCGCGCCGGGATAACCGCCGTTCCCCGAGTGTCACGTCGGCCGTTCCCCCGAGTGTCACGTTCGCCGGGGGCCGGGTGTCAGTGTAGTGGGACCCAGCATCGAAGGAACGTGACAGATGACCGACAGTGACTGGCTGACCGCCGCCTTCGAGGAGCGCCGTGGTCACCTGCGGGCGGTGGCGTACCGGCTGCTCGGGTCGGCGAGCGACGCCGACGACGCGGTCCAGGACAGCTGGCTGCGGCTGACCGGCGCGGACACCAGCCAGGTGGAGAACCTTGGCGGCTGGCTGACGACGGTCGTGGCCCGGGTATCCCTCAACATGCTCCGGTCACGCCGGCACGAGGAACCGCTCGGCGGCGCGTGGCCCGGCACCGAAGAGGCGGCCGGCGCGGCGACAGGAGCCACCGGCACCGGCTTCCCCCGTGACCCGGAGGACGAGGCCGTCCTCGCGGACTCGGTCGGCCTGGCCCTGCTGGTCGTGCTCGACGCGCTCACTCCCGCCGAGCGGCTCGCGTTCGTGCTGCACGACATGTTCGCTATGCCGTTCACCGAGGTGGCGTCGGTGCTCGGGCGCTCGCCCGAGGCCGCGCGGCAGCTCGCCAGCCGGGCCCGGCGCCGGGTCCGCGGCGCGCCCAGCCCGGACCGGGCCGCCGACCTGGCCCGTCAGCGGGACGTGACGACCGCGTTTCTCGCCGCATCGCGCGGCGGCGACCTCTCGGCCCTCATCGCGCTGCTGGACTCCGACGTCACGCTGGCCGCCGACGCCGCGGCTGTCCCGTCCGGCCGGCCGGTGCTACTCCGGGGCGCGGACGCGGTCTCCCGCGGCGCGCTCGCATCCTCCGTGCGGGCCGGCCATTCCAGCCTGGCCCTGGTGAACGGTTCCGTGGGCATCGTGTTCGCGCCCGCGGGCCGCCTGCAGGTCGTGCTGGTGCTGACGGTCAGCCCCGGCCGCCGGATCACCGCCATCGAGGTCATCGCCGACCCCGGGCGGCTGCGGCGGCTACACCTGGCCGTCCTGCCTGACTAGCGTTGGGCTGGCGTTGGGCTGGCGTTGTTGGGCTGGCGTTGTTGGGCTGGCGTTGGGCTAGCGTGAGGCGGCCGCCGCGCCTCCGGCTCCGGGCCCCGCGCTGGCCAGGGCCGCGTTGAGCAGGACCGCCGCGGCGGAGCGGGCCGCGGTGGCCGCGGCCGGGTCGTGGTCCATGCGGGCGGACACCCCGCTTCCGTCGTAGAGCAGGTGCAGCTGGCGGGCCAGGGCCTGCGGGTCCGGGACGCCGGCCTCCTCGGCGAGGCTGGTGAACAGCCCGCGTACCCAGCCGCGGTACGCCGCGGCCGCCTGCTCGACCAGGTCGCCGGGATGAGATTCTGCGCTGGCGCGGACGAAGGCGCAGCCGCGGTACCCCGGTTCGCTGAACAGGTCGCGCTGGGCTTCGAACACGCCCAGCAGCCGTTCGCGCGGGGTGTCGTAGCGCTCCAGCGCCGCGGTGATCCGGCGGACGAGGCCCGTGTGCCGTGCTTCCAGGTAGGCGCGGATCAGCTCGTCCTTGCTGCCAAAGGTGTTGTACAGCGAGCCCTTGGCCACGCCGGCGTGCTCGATGACACGGTCGATGCCGACCGTGTGCACGCCTTCCGCGTAGAACAGCTCGTTGGCGGCGGCCAGCAGGCGCTCACGCGCTGACGGTCTGGCCGCGTCCTTCACAGCCATGTGGCTCATCTCCCTTAGACAGCTCTGTCTAGTGTATCGCCCTGGGTGCTCACGGGAACGCGTCGGCGCGGCCCAGGCTGCGCCGCGGGTCGCCGCGGCGCAGCCGGTGCGGGCGGGTTCGGTGATGGCGCGGCCGGTGGCGCCGCGGGTCCGGGTGCGGAGCAGGCCGGGGAGGGCGAGCGCGGCGAGCAGGATGACCGCGCCGCCGTAGTACAGGGCGGTGCCGGTCAGCCCGGCCCCGTGCACGATGACGAATCCGGCGGCCACGGCAGGCAGGCCCAGGCCGAGGTAGGACACGAGGTAGAGCAGGGACAGGACGCCGGCGCGCTCGTGCGCCGCGGCCCGGGGCACAACGGTCCGGATGCCGCCCTGGAAGCCGCTGCCGAACCCGGCCCCGCTGATCGCCGTGCCCGCGAAGAACACGGGCGTGGACTTGATGCCCAGGCCAAGCATGGTCACGGCCACCCCTGTGATCAGGGTGAGGATCCCCGTGAGCATCACCGTGCGGGCACCCGCGCGGCGCAGCACGATGATGGCGGTGACGGCGGCCGCGGTGAGCACGAACAAGCTCAGCCCGCCCAGCACCACGTCCATGGACCCAGTCAGGGAGTGCACCAGCGCGGGACCCAGCGCACCGTACAGCCCGGCGAGCGCCCACACCGCGAACAGCACCGGGGCGGCGGTCAGCACGGGGCCGCGCAGCGTGCGCGGCAGCCGGATCTCCGGCCGCAGCGAGGCGGCCGCTCCCGGCTTCCGGCTCACCGTCTCGCGCAGCAGGGCCACGCCCGTGGCCTGGAGCACGAACACGGCCATCAGGGCCAGGTAGATCAGGTGCGTGGGGGCGGGCAGGTAGCGCACCGCCAGGGCGGACAGCAGCACACCCGACCCGGTGCCCATGCCCGGGGCGACCGCGTTGGCGAAGGTGCCGCGCTCACGGTCCACGTCCAGCAGGCCGGCGCCGATCGCGCCGAGCGCCGCACCAGTCGCCAGCCCCTGCACGACCCTCGCGAGCAGCAGGGCCGCCAGGCTGCCAGCGGTGGCGAACACGGCCAGCGAGGCGACCTGCACCGCCAGCGCGGCCAGCAGCACAGGACGCCGCCCGATGTGGTCGGAGAGCTTGCCCAGGGTCAGCAGGGAGGCGAGCACCGCCACCGCGTAGACGCCGAACACCACCGTGGTGGCGATCGGGGTGAAGCCCCAGCGCGCCTGGTAGACCGCGTACAGCGGCGTCGGGGCGGCGGACGCGGCGAGCAGCGCCACGATCAGCGACGCCAGCAGGAGCAGCGCCGGCCGCCCGGTCAGCCCCCAGGGAGGCTCGGCCGTTCGCGGGCCGGCCGCGGCACTCGTGCCGCGAACCGTGCCGCCGTGCTCAGTCATGATCAGCCCCTCATGTCGATTGAGTAGACAGGTCTGTTCAAAGAACAATAGACAGATCGGTCTAATCAGTCAACCTGCCCGGGCCGTGTGAGACTGATCACTCGCGATGGCCGTCGCTCAGGTGACCACCGTGGACCCGATCTTGCCCAGGACCACGGCGTCAGGCGTGGAGCATGGCCCGCCGACGGTCACCGCCGCGATCTGGTCAAAAAGGTGTATTTCCGGATTTTCCTGCGCTGGCGTTCAGGTCCCAGTAAGTTCCCGCTAGACAGGTGTTCCTCATGCCACTTGACGTCGGCTTTCTTCGCTGACGCCAGCTCGCTGGGTGAACGCGAAGCCTCGCGGACAGGAGTGCGATGTCTCCAGCACCCCGTCATTCCAGGCCCAAAACGTCCAGGAAACCCGTCCTCCGGGTCGGCGTACCAGCATTGGCCGCAGCCACGCTCGCAGGCGTCGCCGCGGCTTTCGTGTTCTTGTCGGGCGGGCCGGCCGGCTCCGCGGCATCCACCAGCCCCCACGGGGCGATGTCGGTGACGCATGCCGCGTCGAGCCTCACCAGCGACGACATGTTGATCAACGAGCACCATGAGGTCGCCTCCCGGACCGCCCGCGAGGCCGTCCGGACCATCCGGCGCAAGTACCTCGCCCAGCTGGCCGCGGCCCGGCTGGCGGCCAAGCAGGCCGCGGCCAAGGCTGCTGCGGCCAAGCAGGCCGCCAAGCAGGCCGCCGCCCAGCAGCAGGCCGCGGCCCAGCCGGCCGCCAGCGCCACACCTGCCTCCAGCAGCCCCAGTAGCAGCACGGATGCCGCCCACTCCTCGCTCGGGGACTGCATCCGCAACGCCGAAGAGGGCGGCAGCTACGCCTGGGGACCGGGTAACGGCGGCGGGGCCTACCAGTTCCAGCTGGGCACCTGGGAGAAGTACGGCGGTGCGGCCAGCGAGTACGGCGTGGCCGGCGCTGCGTACCAGGACCAGATCTTCGACAACGCCATCGCCGCCGGGGGCGCCTCGAACTGGACCGATTACGACGGCTGCTGACGGCGCTGACGGCGGCGGCTGACGGCGCACCGTTCCGGACAGCGCGGACCATGATCAATGTGACCGGTGGTGAGCGGCGCACCGGGCTGACTGTGTGATCCTGGGAGGACTGCCAGACCGCCGATCATGCCGGAGGGCCCAGTGAGCGCAGCACCGCCCAGGCCGACCCGTGTCCCCTCGACCGCCACGCCCGACGGCGACGGGGTCGTCGTCGGGGACGGCCCGGTCCGGGTGGACGTCTACATCGACTTCCAGTGCCCGTTCTGCCAGCGCTTCGAACTGTCGTCGGGGACGGCGCTGGCCGCGATGGTGTCCAGGCACCAGATCAGCCTCGCCTACCATCCGATGAACTTCCTCGACCAGGCCTCGACGACGCACTATTCGACCCGCGCCGCCGCGTCGTCCGGCTGTGCCGCGGACCAGGACCGGTTCGTGGACTACGCGCACGCCCTGTTCGTGAACCAGCCTCCCGAAGGCGGCGCCGGGCTGACCGACGGGCAACTCGTCGCCATCGGCGAGTCCGCCGGGCTGGGCCCGGCCTTTGCCTCCTGCGTGTCCGAGCGGCCGTACCTGGACTGGCCGCCGTACGTCACCGCACGCGCCCTGGCCGCCGGGGTCGAAGCCACCCCGACCGTCCTGGTCGCGGGGGCGGCCGTCCCGGCGGAGAGCGAGGCCATCGCCAACGCCGTCGAGCAGGTCAGTGCCCAGACCTGACCTCGCGGCCAGGACCGCAACCCCTCGCCCGGGTCGCGGGGAGCCAGGCCTACTACCCTGGTGATCGTCAGATGATGCCCTGACGCGGAGGTCGTGGCCTCCCGGACCGCTCCGGCTGTTTGGCTTCTGCTCACACCGCTGCGCACCGGAGGCCCTACGCGTTGCCTGACCTGACGGCCGGCCCCGGCGGCCCACCCGGCCCGGACCCGGCGAAGTCTCCCCGCCCGGACCCGGCCGAGTCTCCCGGCCCGGACCCGGCCGAGTCTCCCGGCCCGGACCGGGCGGAGTCTCCTGCTGCCCGTCTGGCGGTCGCCCCGGACCAGGCTCCGGCGGGGGGCGCCCGGCGGAACCTGCCGCGGATCGACCGCCAGGAGGTCGCGGCCATCTTCGCGGGCGGCGCGCTCGGCACCCTGCTGCGCGCGGTGCTGGCCGAGGCGTTCCCGCACCCGGCGACGGCGTGGCCGTGGCCCACGTTCGTGGTCAACGTCGTGGCGGCGTTCCTGCTCGGCTACTTCGTCACCCGCCTCCAGGAGCGGCTGCCGTTGTCCAGCTACCGCCGGCCGCTGCTCGGCACCGGGCTGTGCGGCGGCCTGTCCACGTTCTCCACCATGCAGGTGGAGATCCTGAACATGATCGGCGCACATGCCTGGGGACTGGCCCTCGGCTACGCGGCGGCCAGCGTGGCGGCCGGCTTCGCCGCGATCTACCTGGCCACCGCGCTCGTCCGGCGGGTCCGGGTGCTGCAGATGAGGCCGCCATGACGATGCTCATCTGGGCGGGGGTGATCCTCATCGGCGGGGCCGGGTCGGTGGTCCGCTTCCTGGCCGACGGCCTGGTGGCGTCGGCTGCGGGCCGTGACTTCCCGTTCGGCACTCTCGCCATCAACGTGTCCGGCGCGATGATCCTCGGGTTTCTCACCGGGCTGGCCCTGGACCATGACCAGGCGCTGCTGGCGGGCACGGCCGCGGTCGGCTCGTACACGACGTTCTCGACGTGGATGTTCGAGACCGACCGGCTGACCGAGGAACGCCAGTACCGCAAGGCGGCGGCGAACGTGATCGTCAGCCTGGTCCTCGGGGTGGCCGCCGCCGCGCTGGGCCGGCTGATCGGAGCGCACCTGTGAACGCCGGAGGGGCCAGCGCCGGAGGGGACAACGCCGGAGGAGGCACAGTGAGTGCAGACGCCGTGAAGCTGACCAGCTACTTCAGTGAGCGTCACCGGATCGGCGGCCGGTTCGTCGCGGATGCCCTGATCGACCTGTACGGGCAGCATGAGATCGCCGCGAGCATCCTGCTGCGGGGCACCGAGGGGTTCGGGCTCAAGCACCATCTCCGCACCGACCAATCGCTGACCCTGTCGGAGGACCTGCCGCTCACCGCGATCGCGGTCGACACCCGTCCGCGGATCGAATCGGTGCTCGGCCCGACCCTGGAACTGAACCCTGCCGGGCTGGTCACCCTGGAACGGGCGCGGCTGCTGACCGGCGGCGCTCTCGCCACCGTCCCCCGGGACCCGGCCGCGGAGACCAAGCTCACCGTCTACCTCGGCCGCCAGGAACGCGTCGGCCGGGTCCCCGCCTTCGTGGCCGTCTGTGACCTGCTGCACCGCCGCGGCGTCGCCGGGGCGACCGCGCTTCTCGGCGTGGACGGCACGGCCCGTGGCCGCCGGGAACGGGCCAGGTTCTTCAGCCGCAACGCCGAGGTGCCCATGATGGTCATCGCGGTGGGCTCTGGCGGGCAGATCGGCCGGGTCCTGCCCGAACTGGAGGCCCTGCTCCACCACCCGCTCGCCACCCTGGAACGGGTCCAGGTGTGCAAGCGTGACGGGCTGCTCCTGGCCCCGCCCGCCCCGCTGCCAGGCGACGAGCACGGCATGGCGCTGTGGCGCAAGCTCATGGTGTTCGGCTCCGAAGCGGCCCAGCACGGCGGCCAGCCCGTGCACCGTGCCCTCGTCCGGCGGCTGCGCTCGGCGGGGATCAGCGGCGCCACCACGC
Organism: uncultured Actinomycetes bacterium; assembly: GCA_963711485.1. Taxonomy (GTDB): domain Bacteria; phylum Actinomycetota; class Actinomycetes; order Streptosporangiales; family Streptosporangiaceae; genus RYN-230. The sequence continues at coordinate 271 of CAVQEM010000002.1, read as the reverse complement.
TGCGCGGGATCTGGGGGTTCCACGGCGACCACCCGCCGCACGGCGACCGGGTCCTCCAGATGGGCCGCCACGTGCCCGCGGTCACCATCGTGATCGACAGCCCCGAGCGGATCGCCGCGGCCTTCCTCATCGCGGACGAGCTCACCGCCGAGCGCGGGCTCGTCACCGCCGAGACCGTCCCCGCCATGCGGGCCGCCGCGGGTAACCGGCGGCGGGGTGGCCCGCGGCTCGCGACACACCATCTCTAACGGCTAGCCCGGCCTACTCCCGC
>CAVQEM010000001.1:0-10126 GCA_963711485.1 uncultured Actinomycetes bacterium | reverse complement strand
GACGGCCCGCGAGGTGTTACGGCTCCAGCCGTAGCACCGCCACCCGTGAGGCCCCGGTTCCGTAACAGGTAGATTCGTTTCATGGCTTCCCGCACGCTGAAACACGACCCGGCCAGGCGCATGACCGAGCTTGTCCTTTCCCAGGGCTTCCCGGCCGGGTTCTGGCCGGACTCCGAACTCGCCAAGCTCGCGGGTGATGACAACCTGGGCTGGTGGATCGGGCGTCTGCGCGAGGCCGAGGCGTCGATCCGGCGGCACCGCAAACGGCTAGAGGCGTTGCGAGACGGCATCGCGCCCCGGGTGTGCCCCGGCTGCGGCGGCCCGGTCGCGGGCCGCGCTGATGCCGTGTACTGCGGCAGCGTCTGCCGGGTCCGGGCTCACCGGGAACGCTCGCAGGCCCGCGCGGGGTAGGTCGGGGGCGGAGCCGGCGGCCGACTTGACAATCCGGGGCGAGCAGAGCGTGGATGCTGTCGGGTCCCGGGCGGCAGGCCAGCCCGGTCTGCCGCCAGCCCGCTCCCGCGCGGTCGCTCCCGGGGAGAAGTGCGGCGGGCCAGCGGGCCGCCGGTCACTGTCCGGGACCCTGGGGTGATGCGGCGGTGCCGCCCGGCTCCAGCTTCTCGCAGGCCGGGGTGGGGGGGTGCCCGCGAGCGGAGCGGCCAGGCCGCAGCTCTTGGGGGAGGTACCGCGTGGCGCGGCACCGCCGCATGATGATCACGATACCGGCCAGGACGCGCACAACACGTAACGATTCGGGCACGTGCGGCGTGTCCGCGCAGGTTATCCCGGTGCCGGGGCGGCCTGGCCGTCCGGTGCCGCGTCCAGGCCGGGGTACGTGCTCAGCAGCTTGCTGGTGCCGGTGATCTCCAGGATGCGCGCCACGGCGGGCGCGACCGCCGCGAGCCGCAAGTGCGCCCCGGCCGCCTGGGCGGCGCGGTGGGCGCGCAGCAGCGCGCGGACGCCTTCCAGGGTGCAGTACGTGGTGGCGGTCATGTCCGCGACCAGCACCGTTACGCCCGGCGTGAGGGCACCGGTCAGCGCGGCGTGCACCTGGTCGGCGCTGTCGTGGTCGATCTCGGCGGGCAGCTCCACCACGCGGGTGCCGTCCAGGCCGCCTGCCGCCTCCGCTGCTTCCACACCCAGAAGCATAGAGCCAGGCCGGGCCGCCCGGTAGCCTGGCTGAAACGAGTGTAGCCGTTACGCTGCGGGCCGGTCACCCTGGTGGCGGCCGGGGGGCTGTGCCGGCGGGTGTTTCAGGACAGCAGCCGGTGCAGGACCGACCCCCAGGAGTCCATGGCCTGGCTGAGTTCCCCGCCGGCCAGTGCCGCGACCTTGAGCGCGGCAAGCACGGACCTGACCGCTGCGCGGTCCCGCTTGTCCGGGGGAGCCTGGGCGGCCTGGGCGAGAGACCCGACGCCGTCGAGAAGATCCCCGCGCTGTTCGTCGTCTAGCCCGTGCTGTGCCAGTATTGCCTGCTTGAGCGCGGTCAGCGCGTCAGCCGTGTCCGGGCCGCCGTCGCGGAGCGCACCTGCGATCACCGAGTCGATGTTGGTGATCTGCGCGGCGAACTGGCCGCCGTAGAACGTCCCCCCGCTGAAGGTCAGCGACACCGCGGGCTCTGGTACTGCCTGCCCGGATGCCTCCGCATAGTCCGGCATTCGTTCTTGCACCTCTTCCAGGTAGGCCAGGGCCAGGGCCAGGTAGGCCCGGCACAAGGCGACAGCGCCGGCGGCGGGGACCAGAGGGCTCTGGCAGGCTCCCAGGCCGAAGAAGACGTCGGAGCTGATCCTGATCTCCGGCTCCAGGCCGGCCAGCACCTCGTTCACATGATCCACCCAGTCCGGCGCGGCAGGGCAGATCTGCTCCCGGCGCGTCACTGATGCCGCCAGCGCACGGCCGGCGTCGATCCGGGCGGCGAGGTCTTCGGCGACCAGTCGGGCGAGCATCCCTTCCTTCAGGTGCCCGTGCCGGGGCGGGCGGGAGTCGCCGGGAGCGGTGATGACGCGGTCGGGAATCCATGCATCCTCGATCAGCGTCTCGGCCTGCCAGATCAGGCGTTTACGGACCTCGTGGACATGGTGGCGGGCGGGCGGGATCGCGGAGCTGTCGTCGCGGAAGTAGGTATCGATCGCGGTGAGCCGGCACAGCCGGGACTCCGGGACTCCGGGCAATTCCCTGGTCAGCCCCGACCACCGCCGGTCCAGCGCGGACATCTGCCGCCACGCCTCCCGGAGCACGTCGTGCGGTGACCACCACCACCCTTGCGGGGTGAGCGTCGTATCGGCGATGGCCAGGGCCTGGTGGCCCACGTCAGCCAGCAGCGGGCCGAGCAAGGCCCGCACCGCTTCGTCCTGCTCGCGGATGATCCGCCTGGCGGCCGTTACGTCCACTGTCGTAATGATGGCCGTCCGGGCGGCCCGGTGCCCGGCAAACCCCCGGGGCAATCTGGCCAGGGCAGCCAGCCCGCCGTGCGGCCCCCGGCGTGTCTACTTACTTTCTGGTGACAGTTTCCTTACCTAGGGTTCCGCTGGGGGTACCGGTGCCTTGACACGGCCCGGCGTGCGGAGCGTCCATGGAAGATGCGCGCGACGCCTGGCGCGGCACGGCAGAGCTGATTCGCCGGCCTGGGGGCGGCGCGCGTGGCCGATGGCTGGCGTATGGACCCCGTAGCGGGGCGGCGTGCGGCATGGCGGGCTCCGGACACCGGGCGGACCTGGTGCCGGGGAGGAGACGCCGGCGCACGCGCTAGCCCGGTCTCTTTATGCGGTCACGGGCCGACGTGGTGGCAGTACGAGCAACCGCCCGCCCGGCACGCGCCTGACACGCGGGTGACAGCCAGCAGGCACACGGCTGACAGCGCAGCTCAGGCACGGAGTGCCCGACCGTTCCCGGAAGATATCCGCCTGCCTGTGAACCGATCCGGGGCAGGCGGCACCGGCCTGCGCCGGGGCGGCGCTCCCGCCCGGCCCGCGCGGGCCTGCAAGCCAACGTGAGGAGAGGAGACGACAGACATGACATCGGCTGAGAGCTGGTGTTCGCCCCGGCAGGCTGGCCGGACGGTTACCCGGCAGATGCCCAGGCAGTCTTGGCCTGCCGACCCGCCTGCCCGCCCTGGCGGGGCCGGATGCGCAGGTCAGCGGCGAAATATACCTGAGGGGGTGAACCGCGACTGATGACAACAGCATCACATTCTCATCCGCGCGGGGCCGGGACGGGGGCAGCCAGCAAGGACGAGGCCGCCCTACTGGAGGCACCCGCGCACCTGACCGAGCGCGACCGCTACCTGGTGCGGCTGGTCGGCGAGCACCGGGTGCTGACCACCGACCAGCTCACCGCGGTCGGGTTCGCGAACCTGACGACCGCCCGGCACCGGCTCAGCGTGCTGGTCCGCATCGGGCTGCTGCGCCGGTTCCGGCCGCACCCGCCCACCGGGTCCGCGCCGTGGCATTACGTGCTCGGCTCGGTCGGTGCCGCGCTGCTGGGGGCCGAGGACCGGGACGAGAAGAAGTGGGCGCCGCAGGCCCGCGCCGACCGGCAGCTCGGCCTGGAACGCTCCCCGCGGCTGGGCCACATGACCGGCCGGAACCAGTTCTTCATCGCCCTCGCCGCCGATGCCCGGCACGGCGGCGGGGAGCTGCGCGAGTGGCTGAACGAGACCGACGCCGCCGCGCACGCACTCGGCGGGCTGCTGGTCGCGCCGGGTACCTGGGACGGGCTGGCGCACCCGGACGGGGCAGGCACCTGGGCCGAGCACGGCCACCAGGTGTCGTTTCTGCTGGAATACGACACCGGCAGTGAGGATCTGGCCCGGCTGGCCGGGAAGCTGGACGGGTACGCGCGGCTGGCCTCCGTGCTGGCCGATGGCGGGCTGCCCGCGCCGCTGCTGCTGTTCTGCTTCGGCTCCCCGCGCCGCGAGCAGGCCGCCCGCCGCGCGCTGGCCGCGACCCGGGAGGCCGCCGGCCTGCGGATCGCCACCACGGCGCTCGACCCGCGCGTCACCAGCCCGGCCGGGCCGGTGTGGCTCCCCCTGCCGGGGACGGGACGCCAGGTGCGGCTGGCCGGCCTGGACGCCGCGCTGCCCGACCCGTGGCAGGACTACCGGGAGCAGCGGGCACGCGAGCGCCGCGAGGCCGCCGAACGCGAGCAGGCCCTGCGCCGCGCCGCCGGCGATGACTACGACGACGACACGGCGAGCGTAGCCGGGGAAGAGGGGACCTGGTGAGCGGGCAGCGGGTACCGCTGCCGGGCAGCCTGCCGGGGTACCTGCCAGGTGTCTTCGGGCCGGGCCACCCGCCGCGCGGTGCCGCCGCAGGTCAGGCGGCCGGACAGATGGCACCGTCCCTCCCCCGGCACACGCGAAATCCACCCCGGCGCAGCGGACCCGGCTCATGGGTAAAACCATGACCCCCGCAGACCAGCCCCGGTCACCACGCCGAGTACGGAGAGGAGGTGAACGCCCCACGCGCCGGACAGCCCGACCGCAACCGCCTGAGCCGTCACCCGACGACGACTCGCCCCGCGACGATGACGACGACATGGACCAGTGGGTGAGGGAGGTGGCCGATGCCCTGCCCCCGCTGACCGACCGGCAGCGCGACCGCCTGGCCCGGCTGCTGCGCCCGCCCCGCAACCGGGCAGCCTGACCCACGCAAGCGCTGACACAACCCCCTCTCAGCGCGATGCCCCCGCCGGCCACGGCCGGCGGGGGCATCTGCCTGCGTGCGGTCGCCGGGTGTCAGGCCGCCCGTGCGGCCGGGGTGCTGCCGGATATCTGGATCAGGTCGCGGTTGAAGGCGTGCCCTCGTCCCAGCGGCGGGAGGGTGACGGTCAGCAGGATGCGGACGATTTCCCGCTTGCGGCCGATGGCCAGCTCATCCCAGGTGCGGCGGGCGTCGTCGGTCACCGCGAACGCGGACAGCGGGCTGTGCGAGGTGGCCGCGTTCAGCTCGGCGCGGATCTCGGTCATCCGGTGGTCCAGCTCGGCGGTGATCGTCTCCAGCTGCGCCTCATCGATCCCGCCCCGCGCGAACACCTGCGCCGCGCCGCGCTTGCGGTTATCGCACACCACCAGCTCATCACGCAGCGCGGCCACGTCCACCTCGGCCTCGTGCGGGATCAGCCCGGCCACATCCTCGCGGGACAGCCGGGCCACGATCACGTTCTCCACATACTTATCGGTCCGCTCGGCCGGCCAGCAGCAGTGCCCGGTCCTGCGGCACCGGTACACCGGGGTGCCGGACTTGTTCCGCCGCACCGTCATCGTGGTCCCGTCGTCGCACTTGCCGCACCGGTAGATCAGCGACCCCAGCCACTTCGGCGTGTTCCCCGGGGAGGTCTTCCGCGCCGGGTCGGAGAACAAGGTGATCAGCGCCTCGCGTACGTCGTCGGGCAGGATCGGCGCATAGGCGTTGCGGGTGACGATCTCCCCCTTGTAGACCGCGTGCCCCGAGGTGCGCGGGTGGGTGAGGATCTGCCGCACCGTGCGGGAGTTCCACCCGCCGTGCTCAGCGGCCTTGCCGTTGCGGCGCACCACCCGGTCATCGGTCATCGCGACCGTGGCCACGCCCCGCGCGGCCAGGTCCCGCAGCAGGTGGTTCATCGACACCCCGGACAGCAGGTCATCGGCCCACCGGCGGATCTCCGCCGCCTCGGCCGGGCTGTGGCGGGTCATGTCCAGCACCGGCCGGTCCTCATAGACCCGTTCCATCGGCGGGGCCTTCGGGTTCACGCACACCGACCGCACCCGGCCCGAGTCCACGCCCCACCCGTACGGGCGGACCCCGCCGCCGTAGGCCCCCTGCCGGGCCTGCCGCTTGCGGGCCAGCGCGACCCGCTCCCCCCGGTGGTCGCTTTCGTACTCGGCCTCGGTGATGTCGTTGCGCAGTTCCTTGCGCCCCGCCGCCTTGTCCAGCCGGTACTCCGCCCCCTTGGTGGTGGAGAACACCCTGACCTGCCGGGCGCGGGCCAGCCGGATGAACGCGTTCACGTCGTCGGTGTTGCGCAGGAACCGGTTCGCGTGCCAGATGATCAGCGTCCCGATCGTGCCCGCCGCGATGTCGTCCATCAGCCGGTCGAACTCCGGCCGTTCCACCCCGCTGTAGGCCGACAGGTCGTTGTCGGTGTAGTAGCGGCTGATCGTGAAGCCCAGCTCCTCAGCGAACTCGTCGTTGTCCTGGTGCTGGGACTCGACCCCCGCCTCCGTGCCCGCCCTGTCCAGCGACTTGCGGGCGTAGGCGGCGTTCTCGCGTTCGTCTCGCATCGGTGTGCCTTCCCGTCCGTTACCTTCCTGTATATATCCAGTTTAGACGATATGAATGCCTCAGCCCAGTAATCGGGAAGACCACCACCATGCGGATCATCCTGGGCCTGGCCGCGCCGACCTCCGGCCCGGCCCTGGTCGGCGGCCGCCGCTACGACGCGCTGATCAGGCCGCTGCGCGAGGTCGGTGCGCTGCTCGAGGCGACCGCGCTGCACGGCGGCCGGACCGCCCGGATGCACCTGGTTTCCGTCGCGCGGAGCAACGGGATCGGGCGGCCGCGGATCACCGAGCTGCTCCGGCTGACCGGGCTCGAGGCGGTCGCGGACCGCCGGGTCAAGGGCTTCTCGCTCGGCATGAAGCAGCGGCTCGGCATCGCCGCGGCGCTGCTCGGCGACCCCCCGGTGCTGATGTTCGACGAGCCGGTCAACGGCCTGGACCCGGAGGGCATCCGCTGGATCCGCGGGTTCTTCAAAGAGCTGGCCGCCCAGGGCCGCACCGTCCTGGTCTCCAGCCACCTGATGAGCGAGATGGCGCTGACCGCCGACCACCTGATCATCATCGGGCGCGGCAAGCTGCTCGCCGACCTGCCCACCGCCGCTCTGATCGACTCGAGCGGCCGCGGGGACGTGCTGCTGCGCTCGCCGCGGGCGGCCGAACTCGCCGGGCTGCTCGCGGCGCGGGGCGCCACGGTCACCCGGCAGGACGACGGCGCGCTGGTCGTGACCGGCCTGGACGCCGCCGCCATCGGCGACCTGGCCGCCGGGCACGGCATCGCGCTGCATGCCCTGGTGCCCCAACAGGCCTCGCTGGAGGACGCCTACCTGGACCTCACCGGGGAGAGCACCGACTACCGCGGCGAACGGACCACAGCCTGATGAGCCCGATGAGCGCCACCGATACGCGCGCCGCCCGGTCCGCGAGCACGCCACCGCCGCCGCTGGCCATCCGGGCGCTGGACCTGGTGGCCTCGGAGTGGACCAAGTTCCGTTCGGTCCGATCGTCCTTCTGGTCGCTGCTGGTCGCGGTCGTCACCCCGATCGCGGTCAGCGCCGTGGTCGCGGTGGCCTTCGCGCACGCCCCCGCCTCCGGCGGGTCGCGGCCCGACCCGCTGCTGCCCGAGGTCGTCAGCCTGGAGTACGCGGTGATCGCGGTCAGCGTCATGGGCGTGCTTGCGTTCAGCGCCGAGTACAGCACCGGGCTGATCCGGACGACGTTCACCGCGGCGCCGCGCCGCCGCGCGGTGCTCGCCGCCAAGGCGGTCGTCCTCGGGACGGTGACGCTCGGCGCCGGCGAGCTGGTCGCCTTCAGCTCGTTCTTCCTCGTCCAGGCCGTCCTGGCCGGTCATCACCAGGGCGTGTCGCTGTCCCGGCCCGGCGTGCCCGGGGCGGTGCTGGCGGCCGGAATCCTGCTGTGCGTGTGCACCATGCTCGGCCTGGCGCTCGGCTCGATCATCCGGCACACCGCGGGCGGGATCGCCGCGACGATCGCCGTGATCCTGCTGCCGGGCATCCTGGCCCTGCTCCCGCCCCCCTGGAGCGGCCGCCTCGGCCGGTTCACGCTGCTGGAGGCCGCCCGCCAGGTGACGGCCCTGCACCCGGCGGCGAACCTGTTCGCCCCGGGGCTGTCCCTGCTGGTCCTGCTGGGCTGGCCGGCCGCCGCGCTGGCCGTGGCCGCGGTCCTCATCACGCGCCGGGACACCTGAGGTCTAGGCGGGCACGTCGCAGAGGATCTCGCCGTGCGGGATGAGGAACCAGCCGTCCTCGCTGGCCGCCCACCGCCGCCAGGCCTCGGCCAGCCGCGCCAGGTCCTGCCTCGTGGCCAGGCCGTGCTCGACGGCCCGGTCACCGAACGGCGACTCGGTCAGCCGTTCGGCCCACGAGTTACCCCACCACGACCGGTCCGCAGCTCCGGTGTAACACCAGGCGCTGGCCGAGGCCTCGATCGCGGCGAAGCCGGCCTGCCGCCCAGGACAGCAGGCGCCGGCCCGCGTCCGGCTCGCCGCCGAGCGCCCTTGCCACGTCGCGGTACAGCGCCTGCCATTCGGTCAGCCCGGGGTCGCCGGGGAACCAGAAGAATCCGCCGTAATCCCCGTCGCGCGCGGCGACCAGCCCTCCTGGTCGGCACACCCGCCGCATCTCGGTCAGCGCCGCGACCGGATCAGACAGATGCTGCAGCACCTGGTGCGCGTGCACCACGTCGAACGAACCGTCGTCGAAGCCCAGGTCGTAGACGTCTCCGACCTCGAACCGGACGTTGGTTTGGCCCCGCCGGTCCGCCTCTTGCCGCGCCAGCCCCAGCACGTCGGCGGCCGCGTCGATGCCGGTCACCTGGCCGTCAGGAACCCGGGCGGCCAGGTCGACGGTGATCGTGCCCGGTCCGCAGCCGATGTCGAGCACGCGCGCGTCGGCCGGCAGTCGCGCCAGCAGGTACCCGGCTGAGTTCTCAGCGGTCCGCCACCGGTGCGACCGCAGCACGCTGTCGTGATGACCGTGCAGGTAGGTATTGGGGGTAGCTGGCATTCCCCCATCATCTATCCGTCCGGGAGAAGGGCGGCGAGCAGGGTGCTGCGGACCCGGGCCTCGAGCTGGTCGTAGCTGGCGGGCACCTTCCAGCGGGGTGCTGCTTGAACCTATGGTGATGTCGGCACGTAGGGCTATCGTCATACGCACATCAGGTCCGCGGTGCCTTGCTCGCGGCGGACTTTATTGATGCATTGAGTCCACGATTTCGGTGAGGAGGAATCTCACCTTCGCCGGGATCGGCCGTCCTGGATAGGCCTGCTCAACCAGGTCAAGACCCTCTTCCACCGTGGTGAACCCGAGCTGGCGGTAGAGCAGGATGATGTCGTCGGCGTCGATCTCGGCGCGGGCCGCGAACAGCTTCATCGCGAGCAGGTACCTCGGGGACGCGACGTCGACGATCAGCGAGTCACTTGAGTAAAAGCGCTGCGCGTCCGGGTCGGGGCCGGGCAGGAATCCTTTCACCGCGTCGTTCAGCCAGTCCTCGGTGAGTCCCCGGTGTTCCGCTACCGCTGCCGCCGCTTGCCGGACTATGCCGGCAGGGACGAACACCGCGTCGAGGTCCCTGGTCGCCCTCATGGCGTCATACGCCACGGCCAGGGCAGCGCCTCCGACGAGGAAAAGCTCGGCTCTCGCCCCGCGGGCAGCCAGTTCCGCCGACAGGTCATCGAGAAGCGCGCGGATGTCCTCCCGCCCGAGGCCGGTGCTCATGCGCGGTCAAGTGCCCCGCTGGTGATGAAGACGCCGCGGCGGCGGAACGAAGACGGCGACTCGACCAGGGCGCGCGGGTGGAGGCCGCGCAGGTCGGTGACGAACCACCAGGGCCACGCCTCACGTCCGGGCAGCCGGGCCCAGGACGGAACCTCCCATCCGTCCCGGCGGGCCAGGTACTCGGCCATGGCCGCGAACGCGGCATCGACGCGGATGTCTCCGGTGCTCCGGGGGGCGCTTGCCCACATCCGCGCGGCGGCCGGGACTCCTGCGTGGCGCAGGACGCTGGTGTAGTCGTCAAGCATCTGGACGAAGACGTAGCGCCAGAGCCTGCTCAGCGGCTCGCCTTCCTGGAGCATGGCGATAGCGTCGCCGGCGGCCTGGTCAACCGTCTCGAACGCCTGCATCTCCACACCAGCAATGGTATCGATCGCATGCGCCGCAGACCGTAGGCAACGCCGTACCGGCCCGCGGCTACTGCTGGCGCGGGTCTGGGCGATCCACTTGTTGCGGGGTGAAGCGGGCGGCACGAGCCGGCTCCTGGGTTGAATCGGGTAGCAATGAGGTAATTGTTTAACACAAACTAACTTCTGTGCCGGGTCGTTTGCGCCCGCCGCTTTGCGCGCCTGCCTGTGGCCTG